>NZ_JSEP01000020.1 GCF_001624695.1 Labrenzia sp. OB1
AGACCGGTCTCAATCTCCCTGAGGCTCTGCGCGCCTGCAAGCTGGCCGAACAAAAGGGCCAGAAACTGGGTCTTCGTCGTCAAACGGCGGACGCGGTGGTCCGCTTTATGCTCATCCACAAGGCGATTGAACTCGCCCCAAGGAACATGCTTCAGCACTTGATGAAAAACGCTATTGTGATGGCGCATGACATTGATCCTCTGTTCGTGTCTCAAACGCGGCCAAACGTCTGAAACCGAGTAGAATCAATGTCATGCGCTCTGTCTAGATTTTTAAACCGGACAGCAGTGGGTCAAGCCATGGCATGACGGAGCGGGTTCGGAGCCTTGAGATGACATGGCATCGAACGGAGTTGAAGATGACGGTGAGAACGGACCTCACTATGCCAACCCCGACAGAAGGAGACCTGCCAGTCGGAGTTGTTTTTTTAGCGTGCTGCCTGCCGGTTGCGGAGAAGTGCCGCCCCGGTAAGTCCGCAAAGGGCTGTGGCGATACCGGCAAGGATGGCGAGAAGGCGGGTCAGGTCCGCAACGCCGCCAAATGCATTTGCCTCAGGCCCAGCCCAGGCCGGACTGCCGGCTGTGCTTGCGGTGAGGTTGGTCCCGGTGGGACCGTCTGGCGGCAGGATGGTCAGGCTGCCATCGGGGAGGGCACCTGTCAGCCGACCCGCAGGCGATTGCGGATCATTGAAGTCGTAAACGACGGCTTCGACCTCGACGGTTTTTGCGTCCGTGGGAGCGGCCGCGGTATTTTCCGCAGCAAGCACTTCACTGCCGTCGGCGGATAGCAGCGCAATGCGCTGCAGACCGGTTTCCCGTCCTGCCGCATCCAGAACCGTGCGCAAGTAGTCTTCCAACTCCCTGGCGTCGGCACTGTTCGGCCGGGTTTCGGCAATCGACAGATATTCTGGAATGAGAGGCAGTGCGGCGAGTTCTTCCAGACGCAGACGCGGGCCGGTGAGCCATACGTCTTTCAGAGCACTGACGAGCAGATCGCGCTCCTGGGAAACCGCTATTTCCCGAGCTTCCAGCAGCGCTTGCTGTTTTTCCGCGAGCGCGAAGCCGCCAAGGGCGAGGCCGGAGCCAACAAGGATACCGCCCAGGCCGAGGCCGAAGGCGGCGGAAATCTGCAATGGTTTTCGAATCGTGGCGCTCTGCTCTCGATCAGACATGACTTGCGTATAGCACGCAGCGCCCGCGTTTGGGGAGACGGAAATCAAGCATTGCTTCGTCTCTTGAGGCGAAAGAGCTTGAGAATAAAGGTCGGCGACGTCTGTTTATCTTGTCGCCGACTTCAAACGGGAAGCGAGGCGCACCGGCGAACCGGGGGTGGGAACATGAGACCACTGTCCAGCGGCATTCACCGAATAAAGAACCTGATAATGCGGCAGGTCGCGCTCGAAGCGGACACGGGAGAACCGGTTGTCCAGGATCAGCCAGTTCCCTTCGTGGCGCACGGAGAGCACCGCGTGATGCTGTCGGGCAGCCGTATCGCGCAGGACGACGATGCGCATGTCCTTGTCTTCGACACCCAGATCCCGCAGCAGCGCGTACTTCAGGATGGCGTAGTCCTCGCAGTCACCGGCGCGCCTGGTCAGGCTTTCCACCGGGCTGGCCCAGTATTCGCCGGTCTTCCACAGACGTGCGTCGTCCCTGTAGGCCAGAACCCGGTTCACCATGTAGTTGACCTTTGGGATCTGCAGTCCGCGGCGCTGTTCCTTCACTTGCTCCAGAATGGCGGTATAGGCGCGGAAACTGTTGCGGCCGGCTGCCGAACCTTCCCCGTCGGAGCGGATTTCGTCGAGCGCCCGGGTCCAGCGCTTCGTCACTGGAGACAGCGCGACCGGTTTGCCGAGCGAACCGAAGAGGAGTGTCGGTTTCGCGTCCGCAGTGTTCGCCGCGGGCAACTCGATGATCTGACGAGAGGCTTTTTCCAGGGGCGGTGACTGAATGACCGGCTTGGCCAGGGGGGCGATGCGGATGGTCCGCAGTTCCACCGCCTTTGCAGCGGGAAGCGGAACAAAATGCAGTTTCACCGGCAGGGCGTCGGCGGAAACGGTTTCCAGCAGGGAGATCTTGAGGAAGTCGCGAACGTTGGAGATGCCGGTCATTTCACCCGACGCCAAGGGGCCGTCTTCCGCCTGGGCGGTGACGAATGCCGCCTGCAGGACGAAGGCGCAAGTCAGTGCCCATCCGAATTTGCGCGCAGCTTTCCCGTTCGCAGCCGGCACTGCCGGTGCGGTCGCTCTGTGTTCCATCTGCCGATCGCCTCATTATTTGTCGAGACGTCAGCGCTCCCTGAGTGCCTGGTCCCGAACTTTCTTGATCGGCTTTAAGATGTAGTCCAGAACCGTTTTCTCTCCGGTTAATATATCGATGGACGCGACCATTCCTGGTATTATTGGTAAAGGATCCGTATCTGAACCAAGGTAGTTTTTATCTGTTCTGACCGTGACACGGAAGAAACGATTACCTTCTTCATCTTCGGTGGTGTCCGCACTGATGCGTTCCAGTTCGCCTTCAAGTCCGCCATAAATAGAGTAGTCGTAAGCGGTTATCTTCACTGTCGCCTTCTGGCCGGGGTGAAGGAAGGCGACGTCCTTGGGGCGGATCTGGGCTTCGATCAGGAGGGTGTCCTCCAGAGGGACGATTTCGACGAGATCGGCGCCCGGTTGCACCACCGCGCCGATGGTGGTGATGTTCAACTTGTTGACGATGCCCTTGACCGGCGAGACCAGTTCGGTCCGGCGGACCCGGTCGGCGGCACCTTTCAGGCTTTCGTTAATAACCGCAAGTTCGCCGCGAGACTCAGCCAGCTGCTGTCTTGCCTCGGAAACGAAAGTCGAGATTGCACTGCGGGAGCGCTCGCGGGCTTCCTCCTTGGCCGCCTGGGAGCGCATAACTGAGGCCTTGGTAATCGCCAGTTCGCCTTCGCTCTCCTTCAACTGGCGTGATAGGCGGAGAAATTCGATCTCCGGCAGCACCTTGCGTTCGTAGAGGCGCTGGTTGATCTCAACTTCGCGCGCCATGATCTCGATAACTGAATCGAGTTTGGCCTGTTTGGCGAGAAGTTCCTGATATTCCTGCTCGCGCTGCGAAGCCTGGTTCCTGAGGACGCTCAGTTCGTTTTCGAGGCTGGTCTTTTTGTCCCGATAAACATTGCTTTCCTCGGCGATCAGACCGGGAACTTCTTTTTGCAGCATGTCGGGAAACACCAACGGCTTCTGATCCGCCTCAGCCTGAAGCCGCTCGATCCGCGCCATGAGACCCCACTGGCGCTGCCGGATTTCTCCGAGCTGCGAGGAAAATGTAGTGTCGTCAATTTCGATCAGCGACTGGCCTTCTTCGACGATATCGCCTTCCTGGACGAAAATATTTTCCACGATGCCAGCATCGGGCGCCTGGACCACCTGGATCTGTCGCGAGGGGATCACACGGCCGTCGCCTCTGGTGACTTCCTCCAGTGCGGCCAGATATGCCCAGAGCAGCCCCAAGACAAACAGCGCAAGGCCGATACGGATCACGTTGGTCGTGTATCTCGGCGGCCTGGTCTGGATGACATCGCGAATATCGTTGGCGTAGTTCCAGTCGCCTGGGTTCATAACACGGTACCCTTGCCGGCCTGCAAGGAGGCATTCATCGCGCCAAGCTCCTGAAGCTTTTTCAGGACGTCCTTGCGAGGTCCGTCCAGCGCCAGCTTGCCGTAGTCGAGAGTGATCAGGCGGTCGGTCAGTTCGACAAGGCTCATGCGGTGCGTGCTTATGATGACGGTGGTATCGGCGCTGTTGTGTTCCTTCAGCCGGGCGATCAGGCGGCGCTCCGAGGCAAGGTCCTGATGGCTCGACGGTTCGTCCAGGAACAGGACCCGGGGTTTGCGAAGCAGGATCCTTGCAAGGGCCACGGACTGTTTCTGGCCGCCGGACAAGAACCGGCCGCCTTCACCGACCTGAAGGTCATACCCGAGCGGGTTCTGCGCCACGAATTCCTCGACACCGGCTATCCGCGCCACCTCGATGAGAGCGTCATCGTCGGCAAAGAGATCGCCCGCGCTGATGTTTTCCCGCACCGTTCCACTGAAAAGCACGTTGTCCTGGGAGAGAAAGCCGACATTGGCGCGCAGGTCGGCAGGGTCGAACTGTCTGGTGTCCGTTCCGTCAATCAGAACAGCACCGTCGGAAGGATAATACAGGCCGGAGGTCAAGCGGCCGATCGTGCTTTTGCCAGCGCCGACGCGGCCGATCAGGCCTACGGTTTCCCCTGGCGCAATCTTGAAGGAAATGTTCTTCAGACTGTCGTCTTCACCGCCGGGATAGCGGAAGTTTACGCCCTTGAATTCCACGGATCCCGATGTGATGCGCTTGTTGATGTAGGTCCTGCCGGGCTTGCGCTCGGTTTCGGTCATCATGATCTCGTTCAGGATCTTGTAGGAATGTGTCGTCTGGCGCAGGCGGGTAAGGGTATTGGCGACATTGGCGAGCGGCGCCAGCACCCGGCCGGAGAGCATCATGGCTGCGATCAGCGCGCCCATGGTGATGTCTCCGCTGGAGATGAGATAAACACCCCAGACAATAATGCCGATGGAAACGCTGGCCTGGACGAAGCCGGTTCCCGATTGCGCGATCAGGGCCCAGAACCGGCCTTTCATGATCGCACCGCTGCTGGCGGCGACAGAGCGTTCCCATTTGGTCTGCATGCGGCTTTCCGCATTCAGCGCCCGGATTGTGTCAAGATTGGCAATGCTTTCCACAAGGATCGAATGCCGTATGGCGCTTTCCTTGTGGGACTTTTCGATTGCTCCGGCCAGGGGAGCCTGAACGAACAGGCTGATGGCGAGGACGACCGGAATTGCCACCAAAGGAACAACCGCAACGGATCCGACGAGCATGAACAGGACGGCGACGAAGATGCCGATGAACAGGAGGTCGATCAGCGATACAAGCGACGAGGAGGTGATGAACTCCCTGACATTCTCGAACTCACGGATGTGATTGGCAAATTGTCCCGAACTTGCGGGTCTCTTTTCGAAATCGATCGCCAGGGCGTGCGCGAAGATCTTGCTGGCCAGCGCATTGTCGGCCTGTTTGCCTGCCACGTTGATGATTTGCCCGCGGGCGATCTTCAATACGGCGTCGAAGACTAGGGAAAGGATAACGCCGATTGCAAGGGCCCAAAGGGTCGGGATGGCGTTGTTCGGCACCACCCGGTCGTAGACATTCATGGTGAAGAGCGGAGAGGCGAGGGCAAGCAGATTGATCAGAAGCGCGGCGAGAGCGACGTGGACATAGTCGCGCCAGTAGGAAGTGATCGTGCTCCAGAACCAGTGTCCGTCAAATCCGAGAACGCGCTCGCTCTTGCCGGAGCTGTCGACTGCCGGTTGAAAGAAGATGGCGTATTCGCTGTAGCTGTCTTCAAACTCGGCCATGGAGCTATGAATCTTGGTCGCGGGATCGAGGGGATCCACCAACTCGATTGTGCCGGCTTCCTTGTCGAGGCCCGTCAGCACGAGCATTTGAGAGTTTTTCATTGCGACGATACACGGAAGGGCCACCAGCGGGATGGAGCCGATATCCTTGCGGTCCGGCATCGCCTTCAGGCCGCAATTGGCGGCCGCTCGGCCGAGAATGCCGATGCCGAGCGTATCGCTGGACTGAGGCAAGCCATTCCAGATCACCGAGTCGGTGACGTGATAACCATGCACGCGGGCAATGTATTTCAGAGCCGAGGCAAGCGGGTCCTGACTAGTCGAAGGTGTTGCCGGGGTTTGCGATCCTGGCTTCTTTTCGTTGGTATTCTTCTGCAGCATATCGGTGCCGCCCATGGGCTGTTTCGCCGCGGAAATCGTCTCGCCGGGCTCGGGTGAACGGACTTATCGGCCTTCACTGGCAACGCCTGAACGAATAGGTGCGCAATTGGTGCCTTTAACCCCGGCCGGATTTCCTTTTGCGGTGCTCCGAATTGAATGGAACGCCTGCCGGTTGCCCAGCAAGCCGAATCTGCCTGCAATTCATTAGAACTTACGTAACGGCTCTATATTGAAATTGGCACTTTGCGGGAAAATAGACGCATTGTCGCGCTGGCCGTCCATCGCTTCCGCAGGCGGGGTTACACTCAAAAATGCTAGCAGGTCGCCGGATGTCGCACGCAACTGGTAAGTGGAGAAGGTGTAGATGGCTCGTGCGGAGATCAGTTCGATTTCACTGTTGAACAGAGCGTTTTCCGCATTCAGCACATCGAGCAACGTCCGCTGACCGATGTCATATTCCTGACGGTAACCTCCGACGACCTGACGGTTAGCTTCCAATTGTTCGCGGAGCGCCTTGATCCTGTCCGTCAGCGTGGTCACGGATGCCCAGGAACGCTCGATGCCTTCCTTGAGTTCGCGGCGAACCCGGTCGACTGCGATTTGTGCTTCGGCCAGGCGCTCGCTGAATTCCAGCGACAAGGCCGTGTCGCGGCCTCCATTGTAAAGGTTCCAGGAAAAGACCAGCTTGCCGGAATATTCGTTGTTCCGGCCTTCGATGCCGCCAAGATCGTCCCCAACGCTGGCCCGGCCTCTCAGGGAAATCTCAGGAAGGAAATTTCCCTTGGTGGCGTCGTACTGGTATTTCGCGGCATCAGCATCTGCCATTGCCGCGCGCACCTGCGGGTGCTGCTGGGCGGCAACATCGACTAGGCGATTGACCGGTCCGGGAGGAATGCTCGCCGGTTTCGCCGGCTCCAGCCTTGCCGGCTTGTTGCCAACAATGCGTTCGTATTTGGCGACCGTGTCGAGAAGCGATTTTCGGACTTCCGTTACGATAACTTCGGCGGCTGCAACCCGTTCCCTGGCCTGGGCAAGATCTGCAGCGCCTGTTTCACCACCTTGGTATCGCTCGTCGACGTCGGAGAAAATGCGGCGGTGCTTGCTCACGTTCATGCGAGCCTTGGAGAGGATGGCTGTATGACGCAGGACGTCGATATAGGCTTCAACCGCGTCAAGTGCGGTTGCTTCCGAACGCTCCATCACTCTCAGGGCAGCTCCGTCAACGCGAGCGCTCTGGCGATAGACTTCATTCACCGAGGCAAAGCCGTCGAACAGCAACTGCTGAACGGTCAAGGAAAGCTCGGATCCTGTCCGCCATTCATCGTTCTCGTTGGCGGTGAAGGAGTTCGGCCGGTCAAGACGTTCCGGTCCTACTTCGCCGGACAGATCGACGGACGGCAAGAAAGCGCCCTGTGACCGACGATATTCCTGATCGCGCGCACGGCGGTTCGCTGCAGACTCCAAAACATCCGGATTAGTTGAAACAGCTTCCTGAACCACCTGCCTGAGGTCGGCAGCGGAAGAAATGTCAACCAAACAAGTGGTCATAAAAAGCGCCAAAAAAACTCGCATTTCCTACCCATGCCCATAAAATTTCAATGGCCGCACAATATTATACGTTGTTCGCTTTCCCAAGTGCCGTTTCGTAATTAAAAATCGTTAAACTTTCGAGTGTGGCTGGAATACAACGATTTGCGAGGATGATTGCCTTTTTCGGCGATAATTACAGCTAAGTCACCAATATATAGTCACTTATTATAATTGAAAAAATTTTTGATGCACCTTTAGGTAAGTTGTTCACGCATTGGAACACTATCGTACGGTTGTTTTTGTCGAGTCGCGCTTTTTTCACGCTACGGGACTTTCGTTGCGGATCGCATGCAGACAGAGCAGCTCGAGAGCTTCTTCCGCTTCGTCATCGTCGGGACTATTCCGGCAGGAAGCAAGATACGGAGAGCTGCGCGGCGGTTTGGTTTGTGTAAACTCCCGCCGTGGGCCTTCGGTTTGTGTCCTGTCACAATCTTGTTTCCCAAAGGTCACATTTCGCGCCGGAAACAAGGATAGAAGGTGTCCGTTCGAGTGACCTACAACAGGTGCCCGACATGAAGGAGAGGTCATGACATTTGCAGACAGGCAAGCTCCGACAGGCAGTGAGCTGACAATTCTCAAAAATGCACGCCTCGTGCTCTGCGACGAGATCCTCAGTGGTCATGTGTCGGTAGCCGCAGGTGAAATCGTATCCGTCGATACCGGGGCCGCGCCTCAGGCTGGCACGGATCTTGACGGCGATTATCTTCTGCCCGGTCTTGTCGATATTCATACCGATCATTTCGAAAAACATGTTTATCCGCGCTCCCACGTGCGGTGGGACCCGCTGCGGGCGGCATTGGCTCACGATGCGCAGATCATCGGCGGCGGCGTCACCACCGTTTTCGACAGTCTTTGTGTCGGGGCAACCCTGAACAACCCGGAGCGACGGGAAATCCTGGCACCGATGATCGATGCGCTTGAGCAGGCGCAGGCCGCCGGCATGCTGCGGTCGGAACATCTGGTTCACTTGCGCTGCGAGATCACCGATCCGGAGACAGCCCGGCTGACGGAAGAAAACATCGCCAGACCCATCGTGCGGATGATTTCGGTGATGGAACATCTTCCCGGCCGTCGGCAGAGCCGGGACATTGAAGGGTACATCGCGCGCCGGATGGCAGATAGCGGTCACTCCAGAGCGACGGTTGAAAGGGAGACAAAGAAGCTTCTGAGCCTGTCCGACGAGATCGGTAACCGGATCCGTCCGGCTGTCGTGGCGCTGGCCCATCAGAACATGCTGCCGTTGCTCAGCCACGACGATACCGAGCATGTCCACATCGACGAGGCGATTTCGGAGGGCATTGCCGTTTCCGAATTTCCCTGTACGAGGGAAGCTGCCCGCAAGGCGAGAGTGCACGGGATGCATGTGGTCGGGGGCGCGCCGAATGTTCTCAGAGGGGGCTCACAGTCCGGCAACGTGGCGGTGTGTGATCTCATGGCCGAGGGGCTGGTCGATATCCTGGCGTCCGACTATGTGCCCCGTTCACTGCTCGACGGCGTGTTTCTGATTGCGGCCGACGAGACATTCCGGACCGATCTGCCGGAGGCGGTACGAATGGTGAGCAAAACGCCCGCCGAAGTCGCGGGTCTTTCAGACCTGGGTGAAATCGCCGCGGGCAAACGTGCCGATCTCCTGCATGTCGGCCTGCACAACGGCCAACCTTTCGTGAAACAGGCATGGCGTGCCGGGCAGAGGGTTCTTTGACGCCGTGAGCCTGCCGCCCTTGCGTTGATGGGGCGCGGGGCAGGGCACACCAAAATCAATCGGGTGCTGGTCGTCCAATCGATATGGAAGTCCTGCCGATCCGATCATTCCGCTGCCGTTTCGGGCAATGGAACCTCGATTTCGGGGTTGAGCTCCTGATCGGCATCGGCCGTCGGCTGCCGGGTGAAGCCCTTGAGGTCGGAGAACTCGCGGGCGTCACGCTGGATCTGGACCGGACTGAGCGCGTAAACGGTGGCAAGTTCAGCCAGAGACCGTAATGCATGCATGTGAATGCGCTCGTACCCGTGGCTGGCGTCGACGCCGAAAGTGATCAGGGCGGTGCGCACGTCCGCACCGGCTTCGATCGCAGTGGCCGCGTCGGAGCGATAGAAACGGAAGACATCCTTCTGGTACTTGATGTCATTGTCGCGGCACAGCTGAACCATTTTCCGTGTCAGATGGTAATCGAAGGGTCCTGTCTGATCGGCCATGGCGATGGTGACGCCGAATTCGTCTGAGTTCTGACCTGGTGCGGTGGTGCCGTTGTCGATGGCCACCAGCGAGGCGATATCGGGTGTCAGGATCGATTGCGCGCCATGGCCGGTTTCCTCCGCGATGGTGAACAGCCAGAAGACATCGACAGTCGGCTCGATATCCGATTCCACCATTGCCTTCAGGGCGGCCAGCATCACCGCGACGCCGGCCTTGTTGTCCAGGTGCCTGGATACGATAAATCCGTTCTCCAGAAACTCCGGCAGCGGATCGATGGCAACGAAATCGCCGACGTCCAGACCAAGCCTGAGCAGATCGGCTTCCGACTTGGAGTAGGCATCGACACGGAGTTCGACATATTCCCAGCCGACAGGCAGGTCATCAACACCCTTGTTGAACGTATGGCCCGACGCCTTCAGCGGCAGAATTGTACCGGTATAGGCACCGTTTTCGGAAAACACCGTCGTTCGCGCGCCTTCTGCGAAGCGGGCGGACCAGTGACCGATGGGAACGAGCTCCAGACGACCGTTGTCTTTCAGCGACTTGACCTGCGCCCCGAGCGTATCGAGATGCGAAACGAAGGCCCTGGCCGGTTTGCGTTTCTTACCCGGTATTCTGGCGCGCACACCGCCGCGCCGGGTTATCTCGTAGAAAACACCGAGGGACTCAAGTTCCTTGGAAACATGCCTTACGATTTCGTCCGTGTATCCGGTCGGGCTTGGGATTTTCAGCAAATCCTGAAGTTTTGCCGTCAGGTAGGGAATGTCGATATTGAGCAATGTCATGGCCCGGTCCGGTTCATTGTGTTCCTGACCGGTTGCGGTACCGACAGGGGAAACAGGAAATCAACGAAGCGTTCGGCGGTGGGCTGAGGCTCGTGATTGGCAAGCCCGGGCCGCTCATTGGCTTCAATGAAACGATAATCCGGTTTTCGTGGGTCCTGGACCATCAAGTCAATGCCTGTCACCGGAATTTCAATGGCGCGGGCAGCCGTGACGGCAGCATCTATAAGCGTGTGATGGGTTTCTCCCGTCACGTCGTGAATGGTGCCGCCAGTGTGCAGGTTGGCGGTGCGTCTTACGGCCAGTCTGTGTCCTTCGGGCAGAATGTCCCCGAGCTTGAAGCCTTTCGCGCTCAGACAGCGCTCAACTTCTTCGTCGACCACTATTTTGGATTCGCCGCCCGTGGCGGCAGCGCGTCTTCGCGACTGGATCTCGATCAGTTCCGCAATGGTTGTCCGGCCGTTACCTGTCACTTCGGCCGGCTTTCGCAGCGCGGCCGCGACCACCTTGTAGTCGATGACCACCAGGCGAAGGTCCTGGCCGGAGACGAATTCCTCGATCAGAACATCGTTGGAAAAGGTTCTGGCAACGTCGATCGCCGCCATGACTTCTTCAGGTGTGCTCAGGCCGATGGCGATGCCCTTGCCCTGTTCCCCGCGGGCAGGTTTGACCACCACGGAGCCGTATCTTTCCAGAAACACAGCGTTTTCGTCCGCCGATCCCGCCAGTATTTGTCCGGGAACTTCAACGCCTGCACGTTTGACGATGCGGCGCGTCGTGGCCTTGTCGTCGCACAGGGACATGGCAACTGCGCTGGTGAACTCGCTCAGGGACTCCCGGCATGCCACGGATCTTCCGCCATAGGACAGCCTGTAAAAACCGCCGATTGCGTCGATGATCTCCGCCTGGATGCCGCGCCGCCGGGCTTCGTTGATCACGATCGTGGCATAGGGATTGAGCTTGTCATCCAGTGCCGGGCCAGCAAAGAGGGCCTCGTTTATGGTGTTCTTGCGCTTGATCGTGAAAAACGGCACCCGTTCAAATCCGAGTTTTTCGTAAAGGCCGATGGCCAGCTCGTTGTCGTGCAACACGGACAGGTCCATGTGCGGCAGACCCTTGCCCTTGAACACCTCGGCCAGCCGCCGGACCAGCGCTTCACCGACGCCGGGGAACCGTGCCTGGGGCGATACGGACAGGCACCAGAGCGAACTGCCCAGGTCCGCGCCGCTGGTTGCCTGGCTATGGTCAACGCCCATGGCGGTGCCGACAATCGCGCCCGTGTCGTCCTCCTCGGCCACGAGTACGGTGATCGTTCTGGGGTCGAGGTCGGACCAGAAGAACTCCGGTGGCACCGGAACCATGCCCCGGCTGATATAGAGCTCGTTGATGGCTTCCGCGTCCGAGCGCGACGACAGGCGCCGCACTGTAAAGCCCATCCTGCGGCTGCGGGCCGCGCGGTAGGTCGCCAGGTTCAGACGGAATGTATGGGAGGGGTCGAGAAAAAGCTCATGCGGCGCGCTTCCCACCAGCACATGCGGATCGCGCACGTAAAAGGCAATGTCGCGGCGGTCGGGCCGTTCGTTGCGCAGGACCTCAACGAGTTTATCGGTTTCCTGATAGGTGTTGGCGAAGACAAGCCGGCCCCAGCCGCAATTGATATAGCGGTCTTTCTGGAGTTCGCTTTCCTCAAGCCTGAATTCCGGTTTGAGGCCGTGTTCGCGCATGCGCTTCAGACGATGATCGAACGCGCCCTTGGGCCGCGATGGTTCGTTCTCGGCCATGGATCAGACCTCCTGTGCCTGCAGCCACATTTCCAGCAGTGCGACCTGCCAGAGTTCGGAGCCGCGCAGCGGCGTGATGTATTTTGTCGGGTCGGCGTAAAGCTTTTCCAGATAAACGCTGTTGAAGAGGCCTCGTTCCCTTGCTGCCTGACTGGATAGCGTATCACGCACCATGTCCAGGTAATCCCCCTGGATATATTTGAGGGCAGGGACCGGAAAATAGCCTTTGGGCCTGTCGATCACAGCACTGGGGACGACCTTGCGGGCGGCGTCCTTCAGGACGCCCTTGCCTTGCTGGGCCAGCTTGAATTCAGCCGGGATCCGTCCGGCGAGCTCCACCAGTTCATGGTCCAGGAACGGCACGCGTGCCTCCAGGCCCCAGGCCATCGAGTGATTGTCGACCCGCTTCACGGGATCGTCGACAAGCATGACATTGGTGTCGAGGCGCAGAGCCTTGTCGACGGGGTCGGCGGCGCCGGGACGGGCAAAATGGGCTTCGACAAAGGCGAGGCTTTCGTCTCTGGCACAGAGATAGTCGGAGGAAACGGCTTCCGCCATCTGCGCTTCCGCCCGGTCGAAGAAGCCGGCAGCATAGTCCTGAACAGGTTGGCTCGATCCGGTCAGTTTCGGATACCAGTGATAGCCGGCGAAGACCTCGTCCGCACCCTGGCCGGACTGAACCACCTTGATGTGCTTGGAGACCTCCCGCGACAGCAGGTAGAAGCCGATATTGTCGTAGGAGACCATCGGTTCCGACATGGCGCGGATTGCACCTGGAAGGTTTTCCTGAAGTTCGGAGGAGGGGATGAAGATTTGCTGGTGATTGGTGCCGTAGTGTTCGGCGATCAGGTCCGAATACTGGAACTCGTCGCCTTTTTCGCCATGTGCTTCCTCAAAGCCGATTGAGAATGTCGAGAGGCCCTGCTGTCCTTCCTCGGCAAGCAGGCCGACGATCATGGAGGAATCCACGCCGCCGGAGAGCAGAACGCCGACAGGCACGTCTGCGACCATGCGCCGGCGAACTGCCTTGCGGAGGCCTTCCAGAACCATGTCGCGCCAGTCGTCGGCGCTGCGGGCCAGATCTTCGTCCGACTTTTCAAACGTCGGCTCCCACCAGGTCACGTCGGCGGAGCGGCCGTCGGTTTCGATGGTCCTGACCGTTGCGGCAGGCAGCTTGCGGACCCCGTTCAGGATCGTGCGCGGCGCGGGGACCACCGCATGCCAGCTCATGTAATGGTGCAGGGCGACGCGGTCGATGGAGGTGTCGATATTGCCGCCGGCGAGCAGGGCGGGCAGGGAGGACGCGAATGCGAGCCTGCCGCCGGCTTCGCTGACATAAAGCGGTTTGATGCCGAACCGGTCGCGGGCAAGGTGGATGCGGCCGCTGTCATGTTCGTGAATGGCGACCGCGAACATGCCGTGGAAGCGCGAGAAACAGTCTTTGCCCCATTCCTTCCAGGCCTTCAGGATGACCTCAGTGTCGCTTGTGGAGAAAAAGGAATAGCCCTTGGCGCTCAGTTCGGTGCGCAGTTCCTGATAGTTGTAGATGCAGCCGTTGAAGACGAGTGACAAACCGAGAGCGGTGTCGGTCATCGGCTGGGCGCCACGGTCACTCAGGTCGATGATTTTGAGACGCCTGTGGCCGAAGGCGATCCGGCCGCGCTGGGTCACGCCCATGCTGTCGGGACCGCGGGCCTCCATCGCGTCAGCCATCCGGCGAACCCGGACAATGTCGGCCTGATCGTTCTTGAAAACCACTTCGCCGCAAATGCCGCACATATTGACAAGTCTCTCTGTTTCCTGAAAACACGGACACTATATAGAACTCTAATCATTAGAGTTCAAATTAACAGAGGTGTTACGATGCAGGCGGTGGGTTCGTCGCAAGTGATCAAGGCCATCCGCAGGATCGTGCGGGCCATTGATCTGCGGTCTCGGGAAGTGTCCCGTCTAACCGGGCTTACCATCCCGCAAATCGTTGTCCTGCAAGGTGTTCGAGATCTGGGTGAGGTGACGACGAAAGTACTTTCCGACAATGCTGATCTGAGCTCGGCGACTGTCGTGACCATACTGGACAAACTTGAGGAAAAGGGGCTGGTCGAACGCTACAGGTCGGTTTCCGACAGGCGAATCGTGCACACAAAACTGACCGAGCAAGGCAGGAAAACGGCCTCCAATCTCCCGGGTCTGCTGCATGAGGAATTCGAAAAGAAGTTCGCTGACCTGGACGCGGTAGAGCGTTTGCGGCTGGTCGGGGCGATCGAACAGATCGCGGAGATGATGAATGCGCACAAGCTGGACGCCGCTCCGATCCTGATGACAGGCAAGCTTCCCGATTAGGTGGGGGGAGCACAGGTCCGGCTTCATGTTCGACCCCGGCAACTTGAAGGAGGTCTGGACCGTTTCCTCAGGCCCGTTTCTTTTCCATTTGGGCAGATCGTGCCGTCCTGGATTTTTGGAAGTCCTCGATGCGCTGCCGGACGTCCTTCGCGGCGACGGCAGGGGAGCAGAAGTACCCCTGCATTCCGTCGCAAAGATGCGCCGCCGTGAGCGCATATTCGCCGGCCGTTTCCGCACCTTCCGCGATCACGCGCAGGCCGAGGCTTCGTCCAAGGCCGACAATTGCGTGGAACAGATGCTCCTTCTGCAAATCCTTGTCGGCATCGGCGAGGAAGGCGCGGTCGATCTTCAACTCCTGGAACGGCAGCCTGTGGAGATAGATCAGCGAGGAATATCCCGAGCCGAAATCGTCCAGCGAAAGCTGCACGCCGATTTTCTGGAGTTCGGAAAGGATGTCGAGAACCATCTGCTCGCCGGTATCGACAAAAACGTTTTCGGTCAGTTCCAGACACAGCATCCGTGCCGGTAACCGGTAGGTGTTCAGCATGTGCCGGACTGTTGCGGCAAAGCTGGGCTGGCGAAATTGCAGGGGGGAGACATTCACGGAAACCTGGCCGAACTCAAACCCGGCCTGCCGCCATTCGGCGGCCTGTCTGCAGGCCCGTTCCAGGACATATTGTCCAAGCTCCAGAATAAGTCCCGTTTTTTCTGCGATCGGTATGAATTCGCCCGGCGGTATATAGCCCCGCTTGTCGTTCGGCCAGCGGGCCAGGGCCTCCAGGCCGATCAGCCGGTCGTCAGAGGGACAGATCTGCGGTTGATAGTGAAGCTCCAGCTGTTCGGTCTTCAGGGCGGCCCGCAGAAGCGTTTCCACCAGCATCTCCGTCTGCACACGCTCGTTGAGCGGGGTGGAGAAGAAGATATGCCTGGCGCCCGTGCTTTCCTTGGCTGCTCTGAGAGCAAGTCCGGCAACGCGGTGAGCGGTTTCCGCGTCCTGTGCGTCCTGGGGCAGCAAGGCTATGCCGATGCTCGGCTCCACGCGAATTTCACCTTCTTCCATATTGAAGGGAACCGACAGCATTTCTATTGCCTGGATCGCGTAGTCCTCGGCGATCGCACCCTGGGCGTCGAACGGCAGCAGGATGCAGAAATCGTCGGCGGAGATACGGGCAATCTGAGCGCTCGGTCCGAAGATGTTGGCAAGGCGGGCATAGGCCTGAAGCAGGACACGGTTGCCCACCTGGTGGCCGAATGTATCGTTGATCTTGGAAAATCCGTTGAAGTCGAGATGAATCAGGGAGGCGCGGAACTTCCCGTCCTTTGACCGCTTCAGGGCATTGTTGAGATCGGAGAAGTAGCGCGCACGATTGCCGGCTGTCGTGACCGGGTCGGTATAGGCGAGCTTCTGCAGCTTGTCCTGGAGATCGGTAACCCGTGTCAGGCCATGCGCAAGGTCGCCGATTTCATCGAGACGGTCCGTGAAGGGGATCTCTCGGGGTTGCGTTCCGGCCGCAAGTTCGTCCGCTGTTCTGGCGAGCTGGCGCAAGGGGCGCAACTCAAAACGCAGAAAGAGTCCACCCATCAGGATGGCACCCGTCAGAATAACGATAGCCGCCGAGGCTATCCGGGTCTTGAGACGGTTTTCAGCGAAGTTGAGATCGTCCACCCATCCGACATCGACCGCGAGTGCACCGGCGAGCTTGTTGTTTTCCGCCAGGATCGGCATCAGGTAGGCAAGCCGCAGGCGTTCCTGTACAGGAACTTCTCCGGTGAAAGGCTGTCCTGCGGCAAGGCTGGCGTAGGCCGGGTGTCCCTCGCGGATTGAAAAGACCTTCGCGGGGGCTCCGTCAGGGGTTGCGAAGGTCGTCGCGAACCGGTCGAACGACGACGTCTGCTCCGTCCAGGAAAACAGGTTTGCCGCGCCCTGGTTCGCCTGGCCGATGGTCTTGACGAGCTCGTCAAGCTTTTCTCCCGGGACCAGCGGATTCTGGCCGGACGCTGTCGCGATATGAAGGGAAACGGGGTTTTGGCTGGCACCGAATTGCGGACGAAAGGCGTGGTTTGTGCCTTCACTCAGGATGGCCACGGCTGCTCTGGCTGCCCGGTCAATCCGGAAAGAGGCGTTTTCTTCGGTTGTCTTGGACAGCTCAAAATAGCTCAGGCCTGAAACCAGTCCGATACTGCAGAGCACCATGATCACCAGGATAACGCTAATCCGGTAAACAAGCGAATGTGGACCAAGCCTCTTTATCTCACCAGTTCCTTGCCAAATTCACGTATGAGGAGTTTGTCAGCACGTCGGCACGCTAAGGTAAAATCCATTCGCTACGAAATTCTGAACAAATTCCCCGAAAATGAATCAATATGAGTAAAAAAGGCATGAGAGGCTTTTACATGGGTATTTTTCGCATGTATCCGTACCTTTGACAATAAATTTTCGTGCGATAATTGTGCGTTTAATGTGACGGAAGGGCTAAATTCGCGATAAAGGGAACCTGCGAATGCTTGTTTGAGTGTACGTCGCACCAGCCCCATTGGAAAATCATCGGAAAGAGGATAGGACGGGGGGCTTTGCATCCTTCGGAAAGGATCCGTCCAGCTGTAAATTCGTGGCCCGGATGGAACGGACCGGAGGGCAAGAGCATTCGGCGAGGCGTTTGGGGCCATCGAATTCGGCCAGGGGTTTTCGGGAAGAGCAATAGTTGATTTCTCTCAGACCAGTATTGAACGTTCTCGGCTTTTTGTATGTCGGTCTTGCAACCGCCATGCTCATTCCGGCAATCGTCGATGTGGCGCAGAAAAATGCCGACTGGCAGGCCTTCGTTTTTTCTGCGCTGCTCACAGGCATGGTCGGCATGCTGCTGTCGCTCGCCGTCGGCGGCACGCTTCTGGAAGGGCTGGATACACGTCAGACCTTCATTCTGACGACCCTTGCATGGTCCACGCTGCCGGCTTTCGGGGCGCTGCCGTTCCTGTGGCTCGGGATCGACTATGCCGACGCCGTTTTCGAAGCGGTTTCGGGATTCACGACGACGGGATCCACCGTTCTGACCGGGTTGGACAGCCTGCCGCCCGGACTCCTTGTCTGGCGTTCCATCATGCAATGGATGGGCGGGGTGGGGATCATCGTCATGGCGATCGTCCTGCTGCCTTTTCTCAGGATCGGCGGGATGCAGCTGTTCCAGAGCGAGAATTCCGACCGCTCGGAGAAAATCGTCAGCCGGTCCGTGGAACTGATCCGCCTGCTCGGGCTCGCCTATGTATTCCTGACAGTTTTGTGCATTGTGTCCTATCTGGCGACCGGAATGGATCTGTTCGATGCGTTCAATCACGCCCTGACCACGATTTCGACGGGCGGGTATTCGACCCATGACGCCTCCTTCGGATATTTCACCAATCCGGCTTCCGGCTGGGTGGCCATCTTCTTCATGATCATCGGATCCCTGCCGTTCGTTCTGCTCATCCAGGCTCTGCGCGGACAGCCACTTCTGCTGTGGCGCGATCCGCAGGTGCGGGCGTTGCTCGGCTTTCTGGCAGTGGTTTCGCTGACGATGACCGTCTATCTCGGCATCAACATGCACTTTCCGTTCGACGACGCCTTGCTGAAGGCAACGTTCAACGTGGTGTCCGTCGTCACGGGCACCGGCTATGCGATGGGGGATTTTTCCGAATGGGGGCCTCCTGTCGTCGGCGTGACCTTCCTCCTGATGTTCGTCGGAGGCTGTACCGGTTCGACGACGGGCGGCATCAAGATGTTCCGCTTTCTGGTGTTCTTCGGAACCGTGCGCGCTCATCTGCGCCGGATGGTGCGGCCGCACCGGGTCATGTCGGAGGAATACGCCGGTACCCGGCTGACGCAGGACCTGTCCTTTTCAGTTCTGGCGTTTCTCGTCGTCTATATGGGGTCTGTGGGCGTCATCACCGTGGCGCTGTCCTTTTTCGATCTGGACCTGGTTACCGCAATTTCAGCGGCTGCGACTTCTGTCGGCAACGTCGGACCGGGGCTCGGGCCTGTCATCGGACCGGCCGGCCATTTCGCGCCGCTGCCGGACGGCGCCAAATGGCTCCTGTCCATCGCCATGCTGGTGGGCCGTCTTGAACTCTTCACGGTGCTGGTGCTTCTTGATCCGGATTTCTGGTCGAAATAGGCTCGCGAAACCCACCCGATTCGCGCTTGCAAGAGGCTCAAGATGAAATTCCCGGAACCCCTGGTCAGCGGTCGCCTCGTCAAGCGTTACAAGCGGTTCCTGGCCGATGTGACCTTGGATGATGACGGCGCGGAAATCACCGCCCATTGCGCCAATCCGGGCTCGATGCTCGGCTTGAAGGAGCCTGGCTCACGCGTCTGGCTCTCCCGGTCGGACAATCCGAAACGGAAGCTGAAGTATTCCTGGGAAGTGATGGAAGCGGACGGTGCGCTGGTGGGGATCAACACGGCTCACCCGAACAGGCTGGTCGAGGAAGCCCTGGAGGCAGGCAGGATCGCTCCGCTGACCGGATATCATTCTCTCAAGCGGGAAGTGAAATACGGCAAGAATTCACGGATCGATATTCTTCTGGAAGGCGAGGGCGGGTCGAAGATCTATGTCGAGGTGAAGAATGTTCACCTGATGCGGCAGCAGGGGCTTGCCGAGTTTCCCGATAGCGTAACAGCCCGTGGTGCCAAACATCTGGCCGAGCTTGCCGATATGGTCGGTGAAGGACACCGGGCGGCCATGGTGTTTCTTGTTCAGCGTCCCGATTGCGACCGGATCAGTCTCGCCGCGGACATCGATCCGACCTATGCGGCGGCCTTCGATGTTGCAGAGGCAGCCGGGGTGGAGGTTTACGCGATCGGCTGCGATGTCCGGCTGGACGGTATCGACGCGGTGAAACCGGTGGAGATATCGACCTGACCCAAGGCATGAAGCCGGCCGGGTCAGGCCTGCCTGACGATGATCGGCGAGCCGTTGGGGACCCTGTTGTAGAGGTCGATGACGTCCTGGTGCAGCAGTCGCACACAGCCCGATGACACCGCCTTTCCGATCGACCAGTATTCGGATGTTCCGTGCAGGCGATAGAGAGTGTCCCGGCCACCTTCGAAAATGTAGAGCGCGCGGGCTCCGAGCGGATTGTCGAGCGCGGGTGCCATGCCATTGCGGAATTCTTCCAGTTCGGGCTCACGGGCGATCATCTCCGCCGGCGGTGTCCAGGTCGGCCATTCCCTCTTGTACTGAATGCGCGCCCTTCCGCCCCATTCGAAACCTGCGCGGCCGATGCCGACGCCATAGCGCATGGCCTGTCCGTTTTCCATCGTGAGATAGAGATACCGGTTGGCTGTATCGACAATGATGGTTCCCGTCGGTTCTGACGTGGGATAGTCGACCAGACGGCGGTAATAGGCCGGGTCGATCTTGGTGAGGTCGACGGCAGGAATGGGAAAGCGTTCCTCGGGCATCGCCCGGTACATCTGCAGATATTCGGGAGAAATCCGCTGCCCCTTGTAGGTCGGTCCGGCTGGTTGGGGAAGAGGTTGGCGTGTGGACGCGCAGCCTGAGACAAATGCGGCTGCGGCAGAGGTAATAAACAGGCGTCGGTTCAGCATTCCTGGTTCCGTATGACCTTCATGATGGGCGTCTGGGGCGTATCCCGGTGGTCTGGAAACGCGCAATGAGCACTAAAGTTCGTTTTGACGTGTGTTCGTGACCTGAAGTCCCTCCCGAAAACCTGGACGGGTCGCGCTCAGGTAAAACGACCGGCCAGATGTGAATCTGACCGGTCGCAGGTAGCCTTAGCAGGAATATTCCGGCGGAAAAGTGGCAGGGCCTTCACCTTGCCGTGACACCCTCACGCAACGGCGGCAGGCGTGACATATGTGCCACCGCTTATCCGGCGCTGTCCTTGGCAAGCGGCGGCTGGAACTGCCATCCCATGTCCCATGGGAAATAGATCCAGGTGTCCTGGGAAACCTCCGTGATGAAGGTATCGACCATCGGGACACCGACCGGCTTTGCGTAGACGGTCGCGTAATGGGCCTTCGGCAGCATCTCGCGGACAACCTTCAGGGTCTTGCCGGTGTCAACCAGATCGTCGATGACGAGGACACCGCTGCCTTCTCCTCCCTCCAGATCGACAACCTTGGGATCGACGGGTTTGATGACCTTCAACGCGCCCTGATTTTCATAGTCGTGATAAGAGGCGATGCAGACGGTTTCGATGGTCCGGATGCCGAGTTCGCGCGCGACGATACCTGCGGGAACCAGGCCGCCGCGGGTGATGCAGACAATCGCCTTCCATTCGCCTTCGCTCGAAAGCCGCCAGGCGAGGGCGCGCGAATCCCGGTGGAACATGTCCCACGACACCGGGAATGCTTTGTTTTGAGCGGGGTTTTCCATATTTTTTCCTTCAGATTATCCAGACAGCTCGGCAACGGCCCTTGCCACGTCTTCCGCGGCTGCCGTCAGGATTGCCTCGTCCCGTGACCGGATGACGATCTGTGTGGTGAATTTCCCGTTATCCGCCTGGGGATAGGATCCGATGAGCGTTTGCGGGTGTGTGTCCTGAATCGTGGCGAGCCGTTCCGCGATCCGGCTTTCCGGCATGTCGGCGGGAACGGTTCGTGAAAGCATTTTCTTCCCGGTCGCCAGCGTCGGGGCGATTGCGTCCATCATGGCCTGCATGATGGCAGGCACCCCGGCCATGACGTAAACGTTGTCGATCTTGAAGCCCGGCGCCTTTGAGACCTTGTTCTCGATCAGGTCCGCGCCCTCGGGGATACGCGCCATACGCTGACGGGCGGGCGTGAACTGGCCGGGAGGGTAATGCGCCTCGAGAATGGCCACGGCCCGGGGATCGAGAAGCAGCGGGACGCCGAAGGCTTCGGCGATGCACTCTGCGGTGATGTCGTCGTGGGTGGGGCCGATGCCGCCGGAGGTAAAGACATAGTCATATCTGGCACGCAGGGCGTTGACCGCAGCAGCAATCTCCTCCCGGTCATCCGGCACGATCCTGGCTTCCTTGAGATCGATGCCGATCGATGTGAGATAGTCGGCTGTGAAACCGATGTTCCTGTCCTTGGTGCGGCCGGAGAGTATTTCGTCTCCGATGACCAGGAATGCAGCGGTTACGACTTTGTCTGCCTTCTGACCGGTCATCTTGGAACTCCCTGAAAAATCGATAGGGTTGGCTTTATCCCAGCTTACCCTTCAGCTCAAGCATTAGGGTGCGGACCATAGAGTAAGGACCAAAGGGTGGTATCTCAATTTCCGGCGGACCAGCCGTAGACATCGTCGAACCGTGCGGCCAGGGTCTCGGGACTGGACAGGCCCAGAACCGTATCGCGGGCTAAGGCCTTGATGCCGGAAAAGTGGAAAACCTTCGCGTTTCGAAAGGCTATGCCCTGGATGCGGGTAACCCTCGGTTTGCGTTCGCGCTCAAAGGCCCGCAAAGCGGCGGGGATATTCGCGACGTCCCTCGGCAGGTGCCTGGCAAGGACGGCGGCATCCTCGATGGCCATCGCGGCTCCCTGCGCCATATAGGGCAACATGGCGTGCGCCGCGTCGCCCATCAGCGCCACGTGGCCATGGGACCAGGGTCCGGACGCGTCCACGCTGCACAACGCCCATTTCAGCCAGTTTTCCGTCTTGCCCAGGAGGGTGCGGACTTCGGAAGGCCAGTCCCGGAACACGTGCAGCACGGCTTTCGCGTCCGCCCTGGCGGACCATGTCTCGTCTTTCCATGCTTCCTTGGCCAGTCCGACGATATTCAGATCGCGGCCGCCTCTTACCGGGTAGTGCACCAGATGGGAATCCTGGTGCATCCAAAGACCGGAGTCCTTTCTCCAGCCGGTTGGGGCTGCCTCTATCGGGATTGTTGCCCGGTAGGCGACCTGACCGCTGAATTTCGCGTTTTCATGTCCCGGGATGATCCGCCGGGATCTGGACCAGACCCCGTCCGCCCCTATGAGGGCCTTGCAGGACAGGTTGGCGGTCACTCCGTCACTTTGGTAGATGCAGGACAGGTGGTCGTAAGGAGACGGCTCCAGATCCAGCACCTCGGTGGCGAGACGGATGGTGATTCCCTCTGTCTGCTCAACCCGCTCCTGCAGAACCCGCTGCAGGTCGGCCCGGTGGATCACCCAGAACGGATAACCGTGGCGCTGCTTGAGATAGTCGCCGAAGCGCACGCGGCCCAGTTGCCGGCCGGATTGTCCCGACCGGATCCGCAGGTATTCCGGGGCGCAGGCATGAGGCTCGAGGGCGTCCAGAACGCCGAGCCGGTCCAGGACCGAACACGCATTGGGTGAAAGCTGCAGTCCCGCACCGACTTCCGAAAGCGCGGCGGCCTTGTCCATCAGGACGATTTCGTGGCCTTGCTGGCGCAGGGCAAGTGCAGCAGTGAGACCACCGATACCGGCCCCGGCGATAATGATCGGCTGTAGGGCATCATCGGTCCGGGTCATGGCGCCGCTTTCAGGTCAGGCTGCGGCCGGTGTCCAGGTGCAGTCGACCGGGGAGGATTCGTGCGCCGTCAAAGTGGCGTCGAATTTGTAGAGCGTGGAGCAATACGGGCAGACGATTTCCTTCTCGCTGCCCATATCCAGAAAGACATGAGGATGATCAAACGGAGGATTGGCACCGATGCACATGAATTCACGGGCACCGATCGCTACTGAATCATGTCCACTGGAGTTTTGAAAATGCGGGACAACGTGATCCGCCATTGTCACATTCCTTCTCTTGCAAGGGGCAATTCCCGATATCAAGTTTCGCGGAACATATCCATTTGAAAAACGGTTGGGTAGGGGCATTGTGCCGCGATCCCCCAATCAAGAGCCAAACGGCCCCCTTGATGTGCGGATCTGCTTCAAAAAGAGCGAAGTGACCCGACCTAGAGGCAATAGCGGCGCGATTCTTTGCCGGACATCGATCCGGCGCAATATACCTGCTGAAGTTTGCGGTGTCGGCCTGACGCCCGGCGAGGGGGCTGAGATCATGCATACTTCCGCTGGCGCATCGCAAGCATGTCGACGAAACGCGTCACCTTCTGAGGCCTGAAGCGCGCTGCGGGATAGACCACGTGGATACCGCCCGCCGGCAGATCCCATTCCGGCAATACGCGGACAAGGCTGCCTGTGTCCAGATGATCGGTGATCAGAAAATCCGGCAAGACGGCAAGACCGCCATCTGAAAGGCACGCCTGAAGGACGGCTGGAGTCGCATCGATGGAAATCGCCTCGGTCAATGTGACCTGTCTGCGGTCGAGGTCGTGTTTGGTAAAGCTCCAGGTCAGTGGTTCGCGTAGCGCCATGTTTGCGACAAGCGGAACGCCGGAGAGGTCCTCGGGCTCACGGATATCGAGCCCGGCGGCAAATCCGGGGGAGGCGACCAGAATTTGCCGGAAGGTGCCTATGCGCCTGGCCTTCAGGCTGGAATCGGAGAGCCAGCCTACGCGGATGGAGAGATCGACCTGATTTCCGATCACATCGAGCTTGTCGTCGGAAATCAGGAGCTTGACGTCACAAGCGGGATATTGCTTCCGGAATGCGGCTGCCAGTGGTGCGATCATGGTTGTCCCGTAATCGTTCGGGGCCGCTATGCGAAGGGTGCCGACAGGTTCCGTGTTCGCCTCACCGACCTCGTCGATCGCTTCGTCCAGTTCCCGCAGGATCAGCACGCTGCGCGCATGCAGACGCCTGCCTGCTTCTGTCGGCATGACCCGGCGCGTCGTGCGGACCAGCAGCGTGATTTTCAACTCTTCCTCAAGCCGCGCCACCTGTTGGCTGACGACGGTCTTGGTAATGCCGAGCCGCTCGGCCGCCTGCGTGAAGGACCCGGTGTCGACGACTGCGGTGAAATAGGCGAGACGGTTGAGGTTGATCGGCTTCATGGCTGTCCGCTTATTGTATCCTTTTGATATACAGTCTGTGTGATTGTGTGTCATTTATCTATCAATCACCGGCCTCTATCTGTCAATGAAACACTGACTGATGGAGACAGAGCATGCGGATCACATATCTTTTCGACCCCTTGTGCGGCTGGTGTTATGGCGCAAGCCCGGCCATCGAACGTCTTGCAGCCCTTGAGAACGTGACGCTGACCCTCAGCCCCACCGGGCTTTTCGCCGGAGAGGGCGCGCGCACCATGGATGCGGGGTTTGCGCAATTCGCCTGGCAGAACGATCAGCGTATCGCGCGGCTTACCGGCCTTCCCTTCACGCAGACCTACAAGACGCGGGTTCTGGACACAGAAGGCAGCATGTTCGACTCGGCGCCTGCGACGCTGGCGCTTGTTGCTGTCGGCCTGTGCGAGCCAGGCAAGGAACTCGCCGTTCTGAAGACCCTGCAGCTTGCGCGCTATGAACACGGCCGCGACACCTGCGACCTGGAGACTGTCGCTGCCATTCTGGAGGAAGCGGGCCTTCCCGCCGCAGCGCGCAGCCTGCGTGTGCCCGATGAGGGCCTTTACGCCGTCTATCGCAAAAAGACATCTGCCGCGCGCAGCGACATGGTGGCGTTTAGCGCCAACGGTGTGCCGGCGCTTGTGGTTGGCGAAGCCGCCAACCGCCGTCTGCTGAACAGCAACGCGCTTTTCGGCGACTTCGATCAGCTTGCGGCACAGATCGCCGCCTGACCATTTCAACCATCAAAGGAAGTATTCAAATGCTGACAAGAAGGCAGATCATAAAGACCTCAATCGCTCTGGGAGCAACCGCCGTGTTCGCGCGCGCCGAAATTGGAAATGCCGCCGGCAGCAAGCTCAGCTGGCAGCATTTCCCCGCTGGCCCGAACGGCTTCTTCCGTGCGCCGGTCCTGATTTCCGGGCCGACTGAAGCTGTTCTCATCGATGGCGGCTTTACCTTTCCGGACGGCCGCGCGCTTGCCGATGCCATCAAGGCAACCGGAAAGAAGCTGACGACCATTTACATCAGCCAGTCCGATCCGGACTTCTATTTCAGTCTGAAGCCGGTCACTGAAGCTTTCCCGGATGCAAGGGTCATCGCAGCTTCCGCAACGCTGGATGCGATCAGGGGCAACGTTGAAAAGAAGCTTGCCACATGGGGGCCGCAACTGAAGGGAAACGGTCCGGCAAGCCTCGATGATATCGTCTTTCCGGAGGCCTATGATGAACCGGCGCTTTCGCTCGATGGTGAGACCATCGAGATCGTTGATGCAGAAGATGGCCTTGCAAATCGCCGCTACCTGTTCGTGCCGTCGCTCAATGCGGTATTCGGCGGCGTGATGGTGTTCTCGGGCGTCCATGTGTGGACGGCCGACACGCAGACCGCTGAAAGTCGCGCGGCCTGGGTCAAGACCCTGGACGCGATCATAGCGCGTAACCCGGAGATCCTCATCCCCGGGCATATGACAGTCGATGCCGCAACCGGCCTTGCAGCGGTGGAATACACCAGGTCCTACCTTCTTGCTTTCGAAGAGGAAATCGGTAAGGCCAGCGACAGCGCTGCCCTCAAGGCCGCAATGCTGGAGCGCTTCCCGGGCCTGGGCATGGAAATCGCCCTCGATATCGGCTCGAAGGTCGCCAAGGGCGAGATGAAGTGGGGGTGAGTCCGATGCAGTGCAGAGCCTTGACCTGATCCGGCAAGACCTGTGAGGAAACCCGGAGGAGCGGCCAGAGTCTTTTGGCCGCTCCTCAAAATGTTGACAAACTGCCGTTGTCATCAACTTCGGGGACATCGTCAGCCTGAAGCCATCGGCCGGCTGTTGCGGAAACACCGCTTCGTGCTTCGTGGAACCCTGGTGCCGTTAGACCAAAATCGGGCTGCCAACCTGCCGGTCATGGGACGTGCCTGAGGTATTCAGACCGGAAGCTTGCGGCCACGGCCCCACAACACAAAGAGCGACAGCGCGATCAGGATGATGTTTACCGGAAGCGCTTCAAACTCACCGCGGTAAATGTGGAAGGGGATCGCCAGGGCCTGCACCAGCGTCAATCCGGACGCGGCCCACAGGGTCAGGCGCGGCTTTATGCCAGTAAGCATTGGGGCAACCATGCCAATCGCTCCAAGAATTTCCGCGACACCGATGAACCGCGCCAGCGCCGGGGCATGACCTGGCCAGCCACCGAGCATCTCATCCAGTACCGGGATCGGTTGCGTCGCTTTCATTGCGCCGACCGCGCCATAGACAGCCAGCAACAGGATCTGGGCGGCCCACAATCCGATATTCAGTTTTTTCGATCCTGTAACCATTTCAAGTTCCTTCGTGATCTCTTCGCCGCCGCGGTTTCCGCTTGAGCGTTCCCAGGAGGGGTACAGGCTTTCGCATAATTCATCTATACGGTATAGTTTGGAATTACTTTGCATAATACGGGATAATTGATGCAGGCTGGAGGCAGACATGACCCTTGATGGAATCGATGTCTTTGTTGAGGTCGTCGATGCGCAGAGCTTTTCCAGGGCGGCGCGGCGTCTCGGCATGCCGACCACAACGGTCAGCGCGAAGCTGGCGCGCTTGGAAAAACAGTTGGGCGTAACGCTTTTGCACAGGACGACGCGCAAGCTGAATGTCACCGAGGCAGGGCGCAGATATTATGCGCACTGCGTCAGGGCGCTCAAGGAGATGGCAGCAGCCGAACAGGCCCTTGAGCAAGGTTCCGATGTGCCGACCGGACGTCTCAGGATCACCGCAACCGCGGAGCTGTCGCAAACACTTCTGGCGCCGATCATCAAACGCTACCTGGACCGCTATTCGCAGGTTTCGGTCGAACTGAATGTGTCCAACAATGTGCAAGACCTTATCGCGGAAAAGATCGATCTTGCGGTTCGCATCGGCGACCTCGCCGATTCAAGCCTGATAGCCCGCCGGTTCCTCAACATGCGGGTAGGGTTGTGGGCGAGCGAGTCCTATCTTGCCCAACATGGCGCACCTGTCTCGCTGTCCGATCTCGGGAAGCACAACCTAATCGGGATTGCCCAAAGGCCGAGGGAAGTTCCTCTGATCGATCGAGCAGGACAGACCCATCTGGTGACCATAGGAAACCATCTTCAGGTGGACGACCTGCAAACCTGCAAGGCGTTTATCGAGGCAGATCTGGGAATCGGACCGCTACCGGAATTCATATCGGCGACCCGCTGGTCGAATGTTCGGCTGAGACCTGTCCTCCCGGACCTCAAGACGGATGAATTCACGACCTATCTGGTCTATCCCCGGCAGAGTTTCGTGCCACCCAAGGTGCGTAAATTCATCGAGACAGCGCTCGAGGAAGCCTGAATTCAGTGCGATCATTCAATCGGGACACGTTTCAGGGACCTTTGGGGACGTTACGACGCTGAGAGCTGATCCAATTTGACGCTTGCTGCGACTGGGGCGGCAACCGAGGCAAATTCGCGCTCGGTCAGGGGAGGGGGCTGTATTTGGGGTTGAGCCTTTGCAAAGACGGTTTTACTGCTTACTCTAGCACGATTGGAGTTTTCCGTTTACGTAAAGGTCATTAGTTGCATGCCGCAGTTCGAATATGACGGGGTCAGGATCGCCTATCTGGATGAGGGGTCTGGTGACCCGATCCTGCTGATCCACGGTTTTGCATCCAACAAACAGGTCAATTGGCAATACCCCGGCTGGGTCGACCTTCTGGTCAAGGCCGGCCGGCGGGTGATCGCCATCGACAATCGCGGCCATGGCGAGAGCCAGAAATTTTATGATCCCGCTGCCTATGGTGCGCCGATCATGGCGGAAGACGCGCGGCATCTGCTTGACCATCTGGAGATAGAACAGACCGATGTCATGGGATATTCGATGGGCGCGCGGATTTCCGCGTTCCTGACGCTCAACCATCCCGGCCGTGTTCGCAGTGCAGTGTTCGGCGGTCTGGGGTACGGCATGGTCTCCGGTGTCGGCGATCCCGAGCCGATTGCCGCTGCCCTTGAAGCCGACCGTCTGCAGGACGTCTCTGATCGCACCGGCCGCGCCTTCAGGGCATTTTCCGACCAGACCGGTTCGGACCGGCGGGCGCTTGCAGCCTGCATGCGGTCCTCCCGGCAGAAGATCAGCGAAGCTGATGTTGCGCGAATCGAGCGGCCGGTTCTCGTTGCCGTAGGAACCAAGGACGATATCGCCGGATCGCCTCAGAAACTGGCGGATCTCATGCCACATGCTGACGTTCTGGATATCCCGGGGCGCGACCACATGGTGGCGGTCGGTGACAAGGTCTACAAACAGGGCGTTCTGGCGTTCCTGAAAAGTGTGGACGTTTGAGGAGCTTCATGGATAGCGGTCACACGGGAGATGTCATGGACCCGGAACGCATTGAATTTCAAGGCGCCGAGAACAACAGGCTGGTTGCCGACCGCTACGGGGAGGGCGGTCAGCCTGTGGTCATGCTGCATGGCGGTGGTCAGACGCGGCACTCCTGGGACGCCGCGTCCCGGCGGATCGCCGGTCTCGGTCATCCGGTCTATGCTCTCGATCAGCGTGGGCACGGCGAGAGTGACTGGGTTGAAAGCGGCAACTACGGCTTTTTCGATTTTGCGCAGGACCTCACCGCCGTAACGCGGCAGGTCCAGGCCCGTCACGGGGCGAGGCCCGTCGTCGTCGGGGCGTCACTCGGCGGTTTTGCCGGCATGCTGGCCGAAGGCCGGGTGAATACGGGCGGTCTGGCGGCGCTGGTTTTGGTGGACATCACACCGCGGATCGACATGGGCGGCGTCAGCAAGATACTCGGTTTCATGGGAGACCGGGTCGAGGAGGGCTTCGCGAGTGTCGAGGAGGCCTCGGACGCGATCGCACGCTATCTGCCGAACAGGGCGCGGCCGAAAGACCTTTCCGGGCTCTCCAAGAACCTGCGCCTTCATGACGACGGGAGGCTGCGCTGGCATTGGGACCCGGCGTTCCTGCAATCGCGGCAGCATCAGGACGCCGAAGTGTCGGCATCGGTGCAGGAAGAAGTGCTGGCCGCCACCTCCAATCTCACCCTGCCTGTCCTGCTCATTCGCGGACAGAATTCGGAATTGGTCTCCCTGGACCATGTCCGGGAGTTTCGTGAGCGGGTCCCGCATGCAAGGTTCACGGATATCCGCGACGCCGGACATATGGTTGCCGGGGACAGGAACGACGTCTTCGCCGCCGCCGTTGAGGAGTTTCTGCTCGATCTGAAAGCCGGCGCAGCGATTTCCTGAGTGGCAAAATGAATTTTATCAGGTGCTTGTGACAGACACTTGAGAAGTTGAATCCGCTATGCGGCGTTCAAATTCCGTTGAACTGCGGCGTACGTTTTTCCAGGAAAGCCTTGCACCCCTCCCGGTAGTCTTCACTGTTGACGCAGATGCGGGCATTGGTCTGGGCAACGCTCAGGTCGGCGGCCTTCGCCGGCCGCGCCAGGTGGTCCAGGGCGTGTTTGGCCGCCTTGAGCGACAATGGCGCGTTTGCGGCAATTCGTTCACACATGGCCGCGATGCGGCTGTCCATACCGGCATCCTCCACGACTTCGTTGATCAGACCCATCGTCAGGGCCTCATCCGCCGGAACGCGATCTGCGGTGAACAGCAGGCGCTTGGCATTGGAAACGGAGACGGCTTCCAGCAGATCGGAGAGCGCTTCGGGCGGATAGGCAAGGCCCAGTCTGGCCGCCGGTATGCTGAAGAAGGACGACCGGGCCGCAATTCTGATGTCGCACGCAAGGGCAAGACCCAACCCGCCTCCGAGACAAGGCCCGTGGATGGCGGCAATCACGGGTACCGGAAGGGTCTTCAGGGATTGGAAGGCAGCCACGTTGATATCGTCGTAGCGCTGTGCGGCATCCGATGTTGCGCGAATGGCCTCGAATTCCGATATATCCGCCCCTGCGCAGAAACTCTTGCCCCCGGCGCCCCTGACGATGCAGACACGGACGGCAGGATCCTTGCGGACAGTCTCCATGAGGTCGGGGATACGCTGCCAGGCGGCGAGAGGAAGTGCATTTTTCCTGTCTTCGGCGTTGAGGAGCAACTCGGCCACCGGACCGTTGACGCTCAGGAGCGGATTGGCCGGGGCTCCGGTCTGTTGGCTGGCAGTCGGCATCATTCGTCCTCGACGGTTCACTCTGAAATTGGAAGAAGCTGGAAATTTTAAGATTTCAACGTTCATAACAAGGGTTCATATCTGATATCAGCAAGTTTGATTTTGGAAAATCAGACGACAGTCCTATTTTAGGGCTTGAACGTGACGGCTTGAAAAGGAGACAGGCCATGTCGGCACCCATCAGCAAGTCCGACCCGAAGCGGGTTGTGACCCATGATCCCGTTTGGCAGAAGCTGCGGGAAGAGGCACAGGAAATGGTTGCCGCTGAGCCGGCCCTGTCGTCTTTCGTCTATGAAACGGTTCTCAATCACGAGAGCCTGGAAGAAGCCGTCGTCCATCGGCTCGGAGACCGTCTCGGCAGGGACATCGTTTCGGCATCGCTGATCCGCCAAACCTTTCTGGAGGCGCTGGCGGACCAGCCAGAGCTCGCCGAGATCTTCCGCGTCGATATCGTCGCCGTCTTCGACCGCGATCCCGCCTGCTTCCGCTACCTGGAGCCGGTTCTCTATTTCAAAGGCTTCCACGGCCTTCAGACACACCGTCTGGCACATTGGCTCTGGCGGAAGGGCCGCCAGGATTTTGCCCTCTACCTGCAAAGCCGCGCCTCCGAGGTGTTCCAGATCGACATTCATCCGGCGGTACCGGTCGGGCGCGGTATTTTCATCGACCATGGCACCGGCATCGTCGTCGGTGGGACGGCCGTTATCGAGGATGATGTCTCCATCCTGCAGGGCGTCACGCTCGGCGGGACCGGCAAGGCGGGCGGCGACCGTCATCCGAAGATCCGTCACGGTGTCCTGCTTGGTGCCGGTGCAAAGGTTCTCGGCAATCTGGAGATCGGTCACTGCTCGAGGATCGCGTCCGGATCGGTGGTTCTGGCGGACGTTCCCGCGAACACGACGGTTGCCGGTGTGCCGGCTAAAATTGTCGGCAAGGCGGGGTGCCCGGAACCGGCCCGCAGCATGAACCAGCTCCTGGGCGATGACGTGGGCCGTCCGGACTGAATATCAGGAAGACGGGGATAGACGGCGGAAAAGCTTTGGCATTTCCGTCCGGTCTTGTAGGGTCCGCGCCGCATATGCAGAATAACGAAGACTATTAGGAGATCGCCTTGAAACCCGATGAAATCCGCAAGATCGAAGCTTACCTTCGTTCGAAATTCGAGTTGGCCAGCCTGCAGGTGCGTGCCCGTCCGATCAAGGACGACTCCGCGGAAGTTTATATCGGCGACGAATTTATCGGTGTGATCTTCCGGGACGACGAGGACGACGATCTCAGCTGGAACTTCCAGATGGCTATTCTGGAAATCGATCTGGAGAGTTGATGCCGGGTTGAAGTCAGTCCGGACAGGAATACAGGCGGTCCTCTGCAAGGGCCGCCTTTTTCATGAAATGGTTGTCCCTGTGGTCAGACGCTCCCGCGATCCGCGTTGGTGCCGATTATCGTGTCCTGAAAGTGTCGATTTTCTGAAGGATTGCAGTGTCCAGTTGCCGCCACTCGGGCAGAAGCTTGCGCGCGAACCGGTATCGCAGTTCAAGTCCCGAGGTCAGCACAACGGCGCGATTGCAGACAGTATTATCCGGCTGTGAAGACTGCCTCAGACAACGGGCGATGAACCCGTTCTGGACCGACGGATCGTAGACGATCAGCTCTGTTCCGGATCCGCCGTGCGATGACAGGTTGAGGATCTTCAATCCATTGGGGCCGGCCAATTCTCCACCCCGGGCAAGGCGGCGATAAAACGGGTCCATCCGGGCGCGAAGGCTTCGCCTCCCGGGATTGTGTTCCAGTTCGATCTGTATCGTGCTGCCGATTCCGGGCTGATTGCTCATCCCGGCGGGTTGAAACCTTCCACTGTGAAGGCCGGGACTGTCCAGTCCGGGCCAGATCATGGCAAGACGCAGACTCCTGAACCGGTTGTCCGTTCCGGACGATTGCCGGCGTGCGCCGGCAAGATACTTCGGTGGAATGCGGAACTGTCCCGGCCCCACAGTCAGGAAAACCGGCTCGTCTCCGGACGCCGCGGTTTCGGTGCCCAGCCAGACCTTTGACCAGAACGTCACCCGGTCGGCAATATGGGCCGCGCCGACAAGGCAGATCGCCAGTACGAGAAATGTAAAGCCGCGGGTCCGGCCCCCGATCGGGGCGGGAAGCGAGAGCGGTATCACCGGCCGCTCCGGCATGCGAAAACTGCACGGTTCTGGGACACCTTGTCCTGAATTGGGACAGACGTCCCGCTCAGGGATGGTTCCGTTATTGGCCTGAGTGGCGGTTTGTTGCGGGTTACGCCCATTTGCCCTTCCGGCACAGTCTTTGCTCTTGACCCTTTAGGATTTCTTAATCACTTTCCAGATGGAAGGGTTAACAAGGGGTTAACGGGTGTGTTTTTTAACCTACTTCTCGTTGGATACATCGCGTGCGCCGGGTTTGTGGCCGCAGGCGTGCTCGGCAGTCTCCATCAACTGATCACCAGAGAGCCGCCGCGCTTCAATTTCGCGGGTGAGACGGTCATGGCGTTTCTGACGGGGGTCGTCATGTGCATCTTCGCCGGGCCGTTCATCATCATGCGCAACGCCATCCGAGGACGGCGTATCGAAAACCGGCCTCTTGGCTGGCTCGTCGCGTCTTCCACAATCGCTGGAATGTGGAGCATGTGTTCGGGCATCATGGTGATGAATGTCGCCATGATCCTGGTCGGCTACTCGTGAGGTTTCATGCCGGTTTTCGATCTTGACGGCCGCAGGCCAAGCTTTCCCGACAGCGATGAATACTGGATTGCACCGACTGCCGTGCTGATCGGGGATATTCGCCTGCAGGAAGAGGCAAGCGTCTGGTTCGGGGCCATTCTGCGCGGTGACAATGAACCCATTACGGTCGGTTCCCGCTCGAATGTGCAGGACGGCTGCGTTTTTCACACTGATCTTGGATTCCCGCTGACCATAGGCGCTGGCTGTACCATCGGCCACAAGGCCATTCTTCACGGCTGCACGATCGGCGACAATTCCCTTGTCGGCATGGGTGCCACCATTTTGAACGGTGCGGTGATCGGTCGGAACTGCATTGTCGGCGCAAACGCACTTATCGGCGAAGGCAAGGAAATTCCCGACAATTCTCTGGTCGTCGGCATGCCGGGAAAGGTTATCCGGACGCTGAGCGAAGAGGCGGAAGACGGTTTGCGGAAATCCGCCGAAGGCTACGTCCGCAACTGGCGGCGCTTCAAGGCCGGATTGAAAGAGATCTGAACACCCAGCCATTGCCGGAAAAGGCGGAAGCCGGCCTGCGGGGGGCGGGCCGACTTCCTGGATCCGGTCGTGGTAGGGATGGGGAGGGTGGGGACGCGACCGGATCGTCCTAGCGGTTCGGCGAGCCGAACCAATCCCTATTCTGGTGTGGCCGCAGCAGCCCTATCTGGACACGCTGCTGACCGTTGTGACGCGCGTGTCGGATATTCCCGTCCAGATTACGGTTGAACTGGCCGACTGGCGTTTGATGTAGCGGTAAGGTGTCGAATACCAGGGCAGCACCGCCTCGATCTGATTGTCTAGGATCACGTCGCCGTGGTCGGTTCTGACCGTCAGCACCGCATGCCCAGAATTCTTGACGTCCTTGGCGACGGTTATCAAAAGTGCGCTTCTGGGCCAGCCCGCCTCGACAAGCACGCGCTGTTTCTCCAGAACGTATTCCTCGCAGTCGCCGTAATCCTCGACCGGATAGGTCCAGCGTTCCGGTTCGCCGAAGAGATCCTCGTCGGTCATGGGCCGGACGCGCCGGTTGACCTCTGCATTGATTGCGATGAGTTCCTGCCAGCGGGCTTCGTCCAGACGTACGACAACCGGGTCATAGCTCTCTGTCGGGCAGGCCCAGGCGTTGTCGCGGCAGAACTGCCTGTGGCCGATGGGTGCCTTGACCACTGTGTTCATTTCCATGAAACGGCCGGGTTCGGCACTGGCGGCAGTCCCTGTCAGCAGGGTCATCGGCATCGCCATTGCAGATACTATCAAGATATTTCGAAGTAGTTTCATCATTACGCCCTCCCCAAGGCTGACGTAACGATGCATGTTTGCTTTTTACTTCAAGAAAATCTTGGTAGTAAAATAGTAATAGAATTCTACTTTTGTTTTATGTAAGTTCTATTTTTATTCTATACTTGTTTTATTTAAACTGTCATCGAATTTTCCTAAAATTGGACATATCCTCCACAAGTGCCTGAAATATTTGAGGTGTCCTGTTTCCGGGGCGGAAACTGACCTGGGATCGAGGACGCATAACTTGCCGTTCCCCACGCATTGCAGGTCCATTTCGCGGCCTTGAAGCCGCAAAAGATTTTTAGGGCTGGCCTGAAAAAAAAAGGTCCAACCCGGCAAAATTTCGAGGAGGACCGCATCACAAGGCGTGAAGAGGCGGTTCGGGCGGAACGCTGCAACAGGGACAGGAGGGCGCGCGGGGCAAACAAACCCGCTATCCAAAGTGTATTGCGCTTAAGCGGATTCATGGTTGCGGGAAGACACCGAGGCGGCGTTTGCAGAGCAATTGCGTTCGGGCGATTTCATGAATTCAATTTAACGCGGCGGTCTCCAGGGTCCGTACCCTAAAGGTGGGTGAGACGCCAAGATCGAGCGGCAGTCATCAATTGTCGCCGGAAGACGAGATATGCTGTTCCAGAATGTTACGGTTCTGAACCGCGGCAAACTCCACCGCGATGCCGCCTTCGATAGGCCGGACGACTCGCGCACGCATCTTGCCAAGGGTGATCGCGTCGCCCATGTGCGGCATGATTTCCGTCGCGATTGCAGCTCCGGACAGGGAAACGTCAACAATCCGGACCATGTGCTCCGAACCGTCCGGCAGGATCATTCTGGTCATCGGGTTCTTCGGCACGAAGCGATCGTGACGGCGGTCTTCGGGAAGATTGAGCTCGTCCCTGTTGGCGAGCCAGGTCAGGACATTGGCGATCTTGTCACGCTTGCGCGCCGTGTTCCGCAGTTCAACGGCAAAGCCGCCATCGATCAGGCGGGAGATACGCCCTTCCACACGGCTCAGATGGTCGAGATAGGCAATCACGCGTTCGCCGACGCGGCCTGTTACAGGCGTGATCATCGCCATTCCGCCGGGAGACATGTCGATTACCTGGCAGGGATACTCGCGGCGGTCCTCAAGCATGAACCGGCCCAGAATGTTGACCTGAACCCGTTGATGCCGCCGGCGATCAGCGGCTTGAAGCGTTCTGCTTCCCTCTGGTTCTGTTGCCACTCCGGCGCCCATGCCTGTTTATCCAATACCGTGCGGGATCCGCACTGCCTCCGGCCGGGAAAGGATTCCCGGTATTTCCATCAAGTACTGTAGGCAGTTGAGGTTAACGATGTGTAAGAGATTAGGCCCCGTGCCGCTCAGGTCCAGGCTGCGGGGGCATAATTTTTTCATTCTGGGAGTAAATTGAAAGGAAGGCAGAAGGAACGGTTGCAATAACGAATAAAAATTGAAATTTTTCGGAGCGCAACCTTTGCATGCCTGTCGTTCAGTTCCGGCACTGCCGGTTCGGATCGTTCGAACCAGCAGCGCGGCAGTGGTTTGTCGCCGGCGTTACGACTTGCCGCCGGAATACACAGTCAGATGTCCGACTTTCTTTTCGGCTCCCCGGGGGAGCGTCGGCGGTGGCATGGTCATACCTTCCGCGGTGAAGCGCGGAAGTATCGGATTGATGGTCGACCGTTCTTCCATGAAATACGGCCGTTCGTCGGGCCAGACCAGGCGCAAGCTGCTAATGGACTGGTTGAGGATCGGATGCAGTCCGATCCAGTAAGGCTTTTCCATCGGCGTGCAGCTTCCCAGAATGCGGATGCGTCCTTCGCCGGGTACGTTGAGCGGTACCAGCAGCATTTCCATCTGCAGGACCTGGCCGCGTTCCGCCTGACCGTTTACCCCGATGACCGCCGCAGCGGCATCTTCGGTGATGGCGGCGATCAGGCTTTCAAGGGCTTCCCGGTCCTTGGTGCTCCAGCCGCGCAGAAAATTGCGGCCCTTCAGCTCCCGGCAGTGTGCGGAGCACAGGCGGGTTCCGGCGAGGCGATAACGGACATCCTGCGGACTGTTTACCTCAAGAATGAATGTGTCCCCCAGAAGGCCGCGAATTTCGCCCGGATCGACTTCGCTGCGATTGGGGGCGGGGCGCGCGCCGCGCAGATTGTCCCAATAGGAATAAAGAGTTTGCGTTACGCCGTGTTTCATCTTGTTTCGCCTCTTCGCCAATCTTTCGTCCGGTGTTTCGTCTCAAGACACTGCCTGTTTCAAAACGGGACGAATGTTCTTCCCTGTTCGTTTCTGAGTGATGCTAAGCAGGCGGCATGCCAAGTCGGCGGGTTTAGGTTTTTCCTGAGTTCGGGCCGATTTATTAAGGTTAAAATCCGGTAAAGCTTGTTTCGGGCTGCGGTTACTGACAGCTTAAGGTTCTGTTCACGATCAGTTGCGGGTGGGAGGAAGCCGCCGTTTTTCAGGCTGCGAACCGGAAGAAATGGCCGCATAAGGCTCTCCGGGAAAAACAGACGCCGGAAAACCCGTGAACGACTTACCTGAGCCGGACGTGTGGGGACGCGACCGTTTCATGGGGGGCAGGGCGAAGCGCTGGTCATCGATCTGGTGGCCGGCGCTTCGTTTTTTCTCTTGTGCCGAGGAAGGTTGATTATGACGCGTCTGATGCCCATTCCTGTCTGCAGGCGAGGCGCATCGCGCATTCGGCCGGACGGAGATAAAATGTCCATCGGCGCTTCAGAAGCGGTCAACCTTTCTGCTGTCATATGAGGGGATGTGAAAGCAGGTTGGTCTGGAAGACAAAACAGTCAAAGGCACAGGGTTCATGAACGTCTACAAATTCGATGAGGAGCGCGCCCGGCGTGAACAGGCCGCAAAGGAAACGGGACCTCGCCCGCCGTCCGCGCCGCCTGTGTTCAATCTTCCTGACGTCATCATCTGGCTCGGAGGAGCGATGATCGCAATCCATGTGCTGCGCGCTTATGCCCTGCCGCAGAGCTGGGACAACTGGATCGTCTACCTGTTTGCCTTCTGGCCGGCCAAATATGCCGCGTTCTGGGGTTTGACCCCGCTCGATATGGCGTCCAGCATCTGGAGCAGCGTCTCCTACAGCCTGCTACATGGCGGCGCTATGCATATCATTTTCAATCTGCTCTGGATGGCGATCTTCGGCAGCGCAGTCGCGCGCCGGTTCGGTGCGATGCGGTTTCTTGTCTTTTCTGCCCTGTGTTCGATCGGTGGGGCCGCCGCGCATCTGGCGACCAACTGGGGCGAAACCGCACCGATGATCGGTGCCTCGGCGGCGGTATCCGGCCAGATGGCGGCGGCAATCCGGTTTGTTTTCGAACTTGGCGGTCCGCTCGGGGCTTTCCGCCGGTCCGATCAGGCTGCCTATTACGTTCCTGCCCAGCCGCTGGCCGAGTGTTTTCAGAATCGGCAGGTGCTGGTGTTCGTTGCGGTATGGTTCGGGCTGAACCTTTTCTTCGGCATCATGAGCGGTCCGGTTGCCGGGCAACCGGCCAGCGTCGCATGGCAGGCGCACATCGGCGGATTCATCGCCGGCCTGGCGCTCTTTCCCCTGCTGGACCCGGTTCCGCAACGTCAAAATTAGCCGCTCGTCGCCTCAACGGTTTGCGTAACCGGTTTTTTTTGCAATGATATGCGTCCCCCGTTCGATACGGGCCGGTTGATGCCATGGGAGAGATGCAAAAATGACCGTTGCCGCAATCTTGAGTGGAAAAGGCCATGACACGATCACTGTGCGCAGTGAAGTGTTGTTGAGCGAAGTTTGTGAAACCCTGGCGAAGTACAAGATCGGTGCCGTCGTTGTTTTCGACGGCAAAGAGGCGATCGAGGGCATTGTGTCCGAGCGCGATATCGTGCGTGTCGTGGGAACGCAGGGCGACTCGGCGCTCAAGCTTCCCGTTTCCAACGTCATGACGAAGGATGTCATGACCTGCACGGAAGAAAACAGTGTCAACGAGGTGATGGCACGCATGACCCAGGGCCGGTTCCGGCATATGCCGGTGGTCAAGGACGGCAAGCTTACCGGTGTGATCTCCATCGGCGATGTGGTCAAATTCAAGATCGCGCAGGTCGAGCTCGAAGCCGAACAGATGCGCAGCTACATCACCATGGCCTGACAGCAGGTCAGGAAGAGGCCGGTCTGCGAGACCGGTCTCTGCCTGCCTTTTTCAGTCCTTTGACGGGCTTCGATCAGCTTTTTCCGTAGACGTCTTTCGGATCATAGACCTTGTCCACGGCGACCTTTTCCAGGCGCAGGGGGCCGGTTTCCGGTTTGACGATCTTGCGATAGAAACACGACCTGTAGCCGACATGACATGTGGCGCCGTTCCCGGCGACGGAAACCTTGAGCACCAGCGCATCCTGGTCGCAATCGGTCAGGATTTCATGGACGCTCTGGACTTGTCCGGAGGTCTCGCCTTTTTTCCAGAATTCCTGCCGGGAGCGGCTCCAGTACCAGGCCTCTCCGGTTTCGACGGTGCGCTTCAGGGCCTCGGCATTCATGTAGCCGACCATCAGCACTTCACCCGTCGCGACATCGGTGACAACTGCTGCGATCAGGCCGTCTGCATCATACTTCGGCATCAGAAGGGTGCCGTCCTCGACCGCCTTCTTGTCGCCGCGCTCGGCAAATTCAATTTGACACATTCGGGAAAAGCCCTTGCCAGAAGAATAGATCGGCAGGGGCGGGTAACTTAGACGCCCTTGCCGCGCACCAGGGTCATGAATTTGGCCTGTTCGGCCGGTTCGTCCTGGAAAACGCCGGTGAATTGGGTGGTGATCGTGGAGACCCCCGGTTTCTGAACGCCACGCATGGTCATGCACTGATGCTCTGCTTCCAGCATCACGGCCAGGCCGCGCGGCGCCAGCGCGTCGTCAATGACCGATGCCACCTGCGCCGTCAAGTTTTCCTGAGTCTGGAGGCGCTTGGCGAAGATGTCGACAACGCGGGCGAGCTTCGACAGTCCCACGACCCCATCCGCCGGGTAATAGGCGATATGCGCCTCTCCGATGAAGGGCAGCATGTGATGCTCGCAGTGCGAATGAAACGGAATACCGCGCACCAGCACGATATCCTTGTAGCCGCCGACATCCTCGAAAGTCCGGGACAGGTGTTCCGCCGGATCCTCGAAATACCCGCTGTAGAGCTGGCTCAGTGCCTTGACGACCCGCTTGGGCGTATCGACAAGGCCCTCGCGGTCCGGATCGTCGCCCGTCCAGGCAAGGATCGTGCGCACGGCGGCCTCCGCCTCTTCCCGGCTCGGACGTTGCAATTCGTCGGGGGTCTTGCGTTCAAACGGTTTGGCAACCGGCTTGAGGACGGCGTCCATGGAAATCCTCGCAATATTACTTTTGTCACTCGTCATACGGCGCTCGTTGGTGCACGGATCATGACGCCCAATCCTAAAGATCGGGTTTTCAGGCAACCAGCCCTATCATACTCCGTCCAAAGACCAACTCACAGTCTGCGGGCGGCGCGGGCCGGTTGCAAGCGCGTCTGCGTCTCATGCAATCACCGGCTGCGACCACTCAGCCCCTTGCGAAATTGCCGTGGCGTCTGATCTATATATATGAAAGATGTGCGCCATCAATGTGTCGCGTATCACAGGCATTCACGAAGAGGCGAGTATGCTCGACGATATCTACAACGCCAGGATACTGGAATTTGCCGGAAATATTCCGCGGATCGGCCGTCTGGAGCATCCGGACGCGAGCGCGAAAGCGCATTCCAAGCTCTGCGGTTCGACTGTTGTCGTCGATCTTTGCCTGAAGGACGGTGTGGTGACGGATTTTGCGCATGACGTGAAGGCCTGCGCGCTCGGTCAGGCCTCGTCTTCCATCATGGCGCAAAATGTCGTCGGGGCGAGGGCAGAGGAACTGCGCGAGGTGCGCGACACCATGCGGGCGATGCTGAAGGAAGGTGGAAAGCCGCCGGCCGGACGGTTCGCCGACCTTAAATTTCTTGAGCCGGTGAGAGAATACAAGGCCCGCCACGCTTCAACCCTTCTGACGTTTGAAGCTGTCGTGGATGCGCTCGATCAGATCGAGGCGAAACAGAAAGAAGGAGGCGCCGCGGCCTGACGCCAACGCGGCCCGCTTTGCTAAAGCATGTGTCCCTCCCCGAAAACCGCTACCGTCCCTGACAGGCCACTCTCCATCGCGGGACGGGGCGCGATCTGGCTGATCTGGATCTACCGCCATTCCCTGTCGCTTTTCATGGGGAGGGGCTGCCGTTACGCGCCGACCTGCTCGGATTATACCGAGCTGGCCATCCGCAGGTTCGGCTTCTGGACCGGGGGCTGGATCGGACTGGCGCGGATTCTCCGATGCAATCCGTGGGGGGCTTCGGGGTTTGATCCCGTGCCGGAGGCCTTGCCTGAAGACGCGCATTGGTGGATGCCCTGGCGATACGGCCGCTGGAGCGGTGGACACATTCCCGAGGAACATCGGCTGGACTGATCTGCCCGTTAAGCTTGTATCCGTCTTTGCCGCAAATCAGTTGACGTTAAGGAAGGTGAGTGCGACGCTCTTTCCATCAACGGGAGAGCGGAACGGCACATGGACGCTTGCGACTTCCATTTCGTGATGATCAAGCCGACGCATTATGATGATGACGGCTATCCGATCCAGTGGCTGCGCTCGGCCATTCCCTCCAACACGCTTGCAAGCCTGAACGGCCTGGCGCAAGCCGCAAAGGACCGCCACGCGTTGGGGAAAAACGTCCGGATTCATCTCGAAACCTATGACGAAACCAACAAGCGGGTGCGGCCGCAAAAGATCGCGAAGGAAATCCGCAGGCGGGGTGGCAAGGCCCTGATCGCTCTTGTCGGGGTTCAATCGAACCAGTTTCCACGGGCTCAGGATCTCGCCCGCAAATTCCTGAAGGAAGGTCTGCAGGTCGCCGTTGGCGGGTTTCATGTCTCCGGCTGTATCTCCATGCTGGAGGAGATGCCGGAAGAAATGCTCCGCCTGCAGGAAGAGGGCGTCAGCCTGTTTGCCGGGGAGGCGGAAGAACGACGACTGGATCAGGTTTTCCGCGATGCCTTCGCCGACGATCTGCAGCCGCTCTACAATTTCATGGCGGATCTGCCGTCGCTTCAGGGAGAGCCGACGCCGATCCTGCCGCTTAAACATATCCGCTTCACAGCCGGGTCCCACTCCAGTTTCGATCTCGGCCGGGGCTGTCCGTTTCAGTGTTCCTTCTGCACCATCATCAATGTTCAGGGGGGCAAGAGCCGGTTTCGCTCGGCTGACGATCTGGAACAGATCATCCGGGACAATTATGCCCAGGGCATCAACCGGTTCTTCATCACCGATGACAATTTCGCCCGCAACCGAGACTGGGAGCCGCTGTTCGACCGGCTGATCGCCCTTCGGGAGGAGGAGCGGTTCGACATCAAGTTCATCATCCAGGTGGATACGCTCTGCCACCGCATCGAGAATTTCATCGAGAAGGCGGCGCGGGCCGGGGTGAACCGCGCCTTTATCGGTCTGGAGAACATCAATCCGGACAATCTGCTGGCCGCCAAAAAGCGCCAGAACAAGATCACCGAGTACCGGGAGATGCTGCAGGAATGGCGCGCGCATGGCGTGACCACCTATGCCGGCTACATCATCGGCTTTCCCGGCGACACGAAGGAATCGGTGCTGCGGGATGTCGAGATCATCAAGAAGGAACTGCCGCTCGATCTGCTTGAATTCTTCTACCTGACGCCGCTTCCGGGATCGGAAGACCACAAGGTGCTGTTGTCGAAAGGGATCTGGATGGACCCGGATCTCAACAAGTACGATCTCAATCACCGGGTGGCCCATCATCCCCGGATGAGCGACGCCGACTGGGAGGAGGCATACCGGCAGGCCTGGAAGAGTTACTATTGCGACGCCCATATCGAGACGGTTCTGCGCAGAGCCGCTGCTCACAAGAAGGGCCGGCCGGGCAACAAGCTGTTCCTGATGATGTGGTTCCGGCTGATGGTGCAATGTGAAGGCGTGCATCCGCTTGAGGGCGGCTATTTCCGTCTGAAAGTCCGCACGGACCGGCGCAGCGGGCTGCCGGTCGAAAACCCTCTGGTGTTCTATGCGCGCTATCTTCTGGAAATCGTTGCAAAGCACTGGGCCTATGCCTCCGCCACCTGGCGGGTCTACAGGATCTACAGGAAGGTCAAGTGCTCGCCGGACCGGCGCAGCTATACAGATCTGGCGATCTCGCCCATGGACGGGACGGGAGAAGAGGATCTTGCGATGATCCGCGACACGCGCGGCGGCACGGAAGCCGTTGCCAAGAAAATCCGCGATGCGGCCTTGAGCAAGGCGGGGAAAGACCGGGCAAAAGCGGCCTCGTAGCAAGAGGTTCTGGAAGAAGGAACGCTCCCTGATCAGCCCCGCGCGATGGCGCTGAAAAAAATCTGTTACAGGCTTGAAAACCGAAACATTGCCTGTGAGTTCGGTGTATTCGGCAAAGACTGTCGACAGGTTGCGGAGAAGGCACAACGTCGGCATCGGCACCGTTACGGGCCGTCGCCAATCATGGATGGAAACCGGGAGCGTGCCCCGGGCGATCTTGCCGAAAAGGATATAGTCCGGGAGCGGCTCATCCGTTTGTTTGTCCGCCGGCTCGAAGTCAGGTGAACGCCCGCGGATATAAAACATAAGGAAACCTTCGGAAAAGGTTGCCGGATTATCCTGAATCCCGTATTCCCGGCCCGTTGCCATTACCCAAAACAGCTTACCTGCCTTGTCTGCAGGAGTGAGCAGGAGAAAAACGATGATCCAACTGACTTTCCCCGACAATTCCGTGCGCGATTACGAAGCAGGCATTACCGGTCTTGCTGTCGCCGAAGGCATCTCCAAGTCGCTCGCCAAGAAGGCTGTAGCAATGACCTTGGACGGGGAGCTGAAAGATCTCACCGACCCCATCGGTACCAACCACAAGATCGAGATCGTCACCCGCGACGACCCGCGCGCGCTGGAACTTATCCGTCACGATGCTGCCCATGTGATGGCCGAAGCGGTGCAGGAGTTGTGGCCGGGTACCCAGGTCACCATCGGTCCGGTGATCGAGAATGGCTTTTATTACGATTTCAAGCGCGTGCATCCAGACAGCGGCGACGACTGGCCCTTCACGCCTGAAGAGCTGCCGGTTATCGAAAAGAAGATGCGCGAGATCATCGCGCGTGGCGCGCAGTTCACCAAGGAAATCTGGTCCCGCGAAGAAGCCAAGCGCTTCTTCGCCGCCAAGGGCGAGGCCTACAAGGTTGAACTTGTCGACGCGATCCCCGAAGATCAGGAACTCAAGATCTACAAGCAGGGCCAGTGGCTTGACCTGTGCCGTGGCCCGCATATGGTTTCCACCCGGCAGATCGGCGACGCCTTCAAGCTGATGAAAGTTGCCGGCGCCTATTGGCGCGGCGATTCCGACAACGAGATGCTGACGCGCATCTATGCGACGGCCTGGCATAACGAGAAGGAATTGAAGGCCTATCTTCATATGCTGGAGGAGGCTGAAAAGCGCGACCACCGCAAGCTCGGCCGGGAAATGGATCTCTTCCACTTTCAGGAAGAGGGACCCGGCGTCGTCTTCTGGCATCCGAACGGCTGGGATATGTTCCAGACGCTCATCGCCTACAAGCGGCGTGTCCTGAAGGATACCTACAAGGAAGTGAACGCGCCGCAGATCCTGCACACCTCGCTTTGGGAAACTTCCGGTCACTGGGGCTGGTACAAGGAGAACATGTTCTCCGTGCAGTCCGCCGACCCGGAGGCGGAGGACACACGTGTCTTCGCGCTGAAGCCGATGAACTGCCCGGGGCATGTACAGATCTTCAAGCACGGCCTCAAGAGCTACCGTGACCTGCCTCTGCGTCTGGCCGAGTTCGGCGTTGTCCACCGCTACGAGCCTTCAGGCGCGTTGCACGGGCTGATGCGTGTGCGCGGCTTCACTCAGGACGATGCGCATGTGTTCTGCACCGAGGAGCAACTGGCGGACGAGTGCCTCAAGATCAATGACCTGATCCTCTCGGTCTACAAGGATTTCGGTTTCGACGAGATCGTCGTCAAACTGTCGACCCGCCCGGAAAAGCGTGTCGGCACCGACGAGATGTGGGACCATGCCGAAGAGGTGATGGGCGCGGTTCTCAAGCAGATCGAGGCGCAGTCGGAAGGCCGGGTGAAAACCGATATTCTGCCGGGCGAGGGCGCTTTCTACGGACCGAAATTCGAATATACGCTTCGGGACGCAATCGGCCGCGAATGGCAGTGCGGAACGACCCAGGTCGATTTCAACCTGCCGGAGCGCTTCGGCGCTTTCTATGTGGACAGCGACGGCGAGAAGAAGACGCCGGTGATGATCCACCGGGCGATCTGCGGCTCCATGGAGCGGTTTCTCGGTATCCTGATCGAGAACTATGCCGGTCATTTCCCGCTATGGTTCGCACCGTTGCAGGTCGTCGTGGCGACCATCACCTCCGAGGCCGATGCCTACGGTCAGGAAGTCGCAGATCTTCTGAAGGCCAGGGGCCTGAAGGTGGAAACCGATTTCCGCAACGAGAAGATCAACTACAAGGTTCGCGAACACTCGCTCGCCAAAGTGCCCGCAATTGTCGTCTGCGGCATGCGCGAGGCGGAAGAGCGGACGGTGAATGTCCGCCGTCTGGGGTCCAAGGACCAGACTTCCATGGGGCTCGACGAAGCGTTGGCGGCCTTTGCCGAGGAAGCTCTGCCGCCGGATCTGAGATAGGCGTCCTTTTAACGGTTCGCGGTAAAACATGCAGCTCGCGGAATGCCCTTTGACGAGGGCATTCCGACTTCGGATGAAGGCAGGCCGATCTTCGATGTTCGGCCGTCATATTCATGATACACTGTGTCTGGTAATGGGTTCCAAATTTACCAGAGCAAGATCAGGTTCAAGACGACCGCCGTGCGCCACACCGAATTCAGCTATGCCAATCCGGAACAGCCTCCGCTCAAGCGTTGGACAATTCGGGCGATCGAAGGTCTTTCGGGCCGCCGGCAGCTTGTCGATGTCTATGATGTCTGGAAAGACACCATGGTCGGCACGTCGGAATATATCTGGAACGATCTTCTCGGGCTGATCAATCTGAATGTGTCCGTCGCCGACGGCGATTGGCCACCGCAGAACCTGCCGGAAGGTCCGCTGGTTCTTATCGCCAACCATCCCTATGGAATAGGCGATGGTCTGGCGATCCTGGCGCTGGCCGAGAAACTGGACCGACCGTTCAAGATTCTGATCAACAACGAACTTCTCAAGGTTCCGGAGGTCCGGCCGTTTTCTCTTCCCGTGGATTTCGAGGAAACCAAGGAAGCCTTGAAAACCAATATGCAGACCCGCAAGGAGGCTCTTCGCCTTCTAAAGGAAGGCACGACGATCATCGTGTTTCCAGGGGGTGGGGTCGCGACCGCAGCCAAGCCCTTCGGCCGGGCGCAGGAGCTGCCGTGGAAGACCTTCACGGCCAAGATGATCCGGTCCTCCAGAGCCACCGTTCTGCCGCTTTATTTTGATGGCCAGAACTCCTGGCTGTTCCATCTGGTGAGCAGATATTCGCTCACCCTGCGCCTGTCGCTGCTTGTGCGTGAGTTCCGCCGCATCATCGGATCGGTGATAACCGCCCGCGCCGGGCAACCCATACCGTTCGAAACCCTTTCCGGCTTCGCGGACCAGAAGGAAATCATGGATTTCCTGCAAACACAGGTCATGGAAATGGAACCGGCGAAAAAGGCAGACCGTGTGCTCGGGCGGCGCCTGTAAGGCAATCGGAACAGATGTCATGGCGGCGCGCATTTGCGCGGCGGAGGTCAGTTGCTCGACACTGTGTCCTGCTGACCTGCCAGTTCGGCCATGCTGGTGACCACTTCCACTTCGCGGTCTTCTCCGGGAGAGACTTCAAAGGTGTGCAGGTATGTGCGGCCGTTGTTGCGGGCGATCGCTTCGTATTCTCCCTCCGCCAGCACGAAGTCCGGGAAGGCACCAGTGGCTTCCACCACGATGTCGCCTCCGGGGCTCAGCACGGACCAGGTGGTGTTGGCGATGGCTTCTCCGCCGCGTTCGTTGACCAGCTTCAGGGTAATGTCCGCGGCCTTGTGGAATATGGTCGCTTCGGTGAGCTTGCCCGGGAGCACCTGAATATCGGCGCGTATCACTGCGTTCACGTCGCCATAGCGGCTGACGACATGATAGGTGTCGGCGGAAAGCCGGACGATGGAGCCCGGTTTGACATTGCTGGCGATCAGGTCGCGCTCGCCGCGCTCGTCAAATTCCCTGCCGAAAACGTCGAAGGAGACGATCCGGTCGTCGAGATCTTCGCCATCCTTGAGGGCCGCGCCGAACTTGATGCCGCCTGCATTGAGGGTCAGCATCTTCGACTGGACTTCCTTGCCGATGACGATCCGGTTTGTCGCCTGGGCGAAACCGTAGGCGGTATGGACGAGATAGGTACCTGGATCGAGACGAAATTCCGCGTCGCCGCCCTGGGAGGTCGCAACCAGTTGAAGCCGGCCGTCGGTATTCGTGGTCTCTGAGTAGATGCGCCAGATCAGGCCGTCATTCAAAGGCGTACTGTCCGGCGTGAGTTTCGCCATCAGATAGAGGGCACCCTGGTCCAGACCCTCGGCGATGCCCGTCGTTGCGGAGCGTGCGGGCGCATAGGGGACCAACGTGTCGGAAAAGAGCGGTTCCGGCTCCCGGTCGAGCAGATTGATGATCGGCTCCTCGCGGGACGTGGAGGGGGCGTTCGGATCGGGCTTGGCCGCAGGCGGAAGAGGCGTCGGCAGGGATTGCGCGTGTGCAGTCAGACCGCTGGCCGACAGCAGGCAAGCAAACAGCACCAACGGAAGCGACACACTTCTGATCATGTGACGTGAGAGACCCAACCAGCCCGAGACAAATCCTGCGTTCAACATGCCCACTTCATTATCATTTTTATCCGACAGAAAAACCCGTCTTTTGAGTCGAAAGCCCTTTTTCCTTATTGGGACCGAAAATCGGGCAAATTCAAGACCGCGTGAGGATAACGGCCAGTCGCCGCGGAATATGACCTATATTCCTGCCTTTATGGAAAGCGTGCCGCCAATCCCGGCGCCCCAAACGTCTGTTGCCGCAGTTGAACGAAGCAACGTGTGCAAGGACCCCAAACCTCCCGTCGTGTCGCCGGTAGAAGTTGACAAATATGGTCAATCTAATAGGGGGTTGGTTTCAAACGCGACTATCTGGACAGGATACCTTCATGGCGAGCTTTCAAACCGGTTCTCCCGAGACCCTTGAGTTCCTGAGAAAACGGCGCTCCCATCCTTCGGTCACCATGACCGGGCCGGGACCTGACGACGGGCAGATCAAGGACATCCTGACCATCGCCGCGCGCGTGCCCGATCACGGCAAGCTGACGCCCTGGCGCTTCGTGCTGTACCGGCCGGAGCAGGGGGAGCGTATCGGTGTCTGGCTCGCAGAGCTGTGCAAGCGCAGGAACGGTCCGCTCGGTAAGGACCAGCTCGAAAAGGAACTCACCCGTTTCACCAGAGCGCCGCTTGTGGTCGGTGTCCTGAGCACGGCCGCCGAACACCCGAAGATACCTGTTTGGGAGCAGCAACTCTCGGCGGGGGCTGTGTGCATGAACCTGGTGACGGCTGCAGCCGCGTCGGGTTTCGTGTCGCAATGGCTGAGCGAATGGTACTGCCTCGACGAGGAGGCCGCCCGGTATCTCGGCGCCCGCGATGGTGAGAGGTTCGCCGGGTTCGTTCAGATCGGCACGCCGACCCAGCCGCCTTTCGAGCGTCCACGCCCGGAACTTTCGGATTTGATCACCAACTGGACGGAGTCTCAGTAGCCTATGTTTTACGAAACGGAAAAGAACGATCACGGCCTTCCTCACAATCCGTTCAAGGCGATTGTCGCTCCGCGCCCGATCGGCTGGATTTCCACGCTGGACAAGGAAGGGCGGTCCAATCTCGCGCCATATAGCTTTTTCAATTGTGTCAGCGACCGGCCACCGATCGTGCTGTTTTCCTCCACTGGCTACAAGGACAGCGTCGCGAATGTGGATGCGACCGGTGAATTCGTCTGCAACATGGCGAGCTGGGACCTGAAGGACGAGATGAACGTGTCCTCCGCCGCCGTGCCTCATGAAACATCGGAGTTCGACCTGTCCGGTCTTGAGATGGCGCCCTCCAGAATGGTCAATGCCCCGCGGGTGGCAAAAGCGGTGACTGCGCTTGAGTGCAAGCATCTGCAGACAATGCATCTTAAGGGCCTCGACGGTGCGGAAACCGGCAGCTACATGGTCATGGGGCAGGTGGTCGGCGTTCACATCGACGACAGTGTCATCGTCGACGGCCGGGTTGATGTCACCCGCTACAAGCCGCTGTCGCGCCTTGGATATATGGACTACGCCGTCATTTCCGAGGTCTTCCAGATGGGCCGGCCCAAATCATAGCAGTCGAGAACTGCCGGCGATTTCCGGTTTCGGAATTCCGCAGTACTGCGCAGATAGATCTGGAAAAGACGCCGCAACTGACGGCGTCTTTTTCATTTTGGGTTGCCGACTCACCGGAACCAGCGGTATTTCGGTTTCGCGGCAGATTCTTTTGGATGTCTTTTTCCCAAGAAAAAGTCCGGATGGTCTCTAGATGTCCACAAATCCGGCGGTTTACATACGTAGAATTCCGCAGGCAGAATTAAATAAGAAACGCCTGTAGTTGCTGCTCCCATCATCTGTGTGTTGTTAAGGTATTGTTAACCTTTTGGGCGTGAAGTGAGCGTTAGGTTAACAAAGTCGTAATTTTAGTTCCGTCGAGGAGACAGGGTCATGCTTATCGCTGACACCACCTCGATCGCGTCTCGGATCGAGCTAGCGTTTCAGTCTGCGAGTAGTTCAACAGGAACGTCATTCGACTACCTGGTGAAAACCGCTGCACGGGAATCTTCGTTCAATCCTGCGGCCAAGGCGAAAACCTCAAGCGCGACCGGGCTGTTCCAGTTCATTGAATCGACATGGCTGGAAACGATGAAAGAGGCCGGTCCGAAGCACGGACTGGATAAATACTCCGATCAGATCACGCAGGGCAAAAACGGCAAGTTTTATGTCAATGATCCACAGATGCGGCGCGAAATTCTCGATCTGCGCAAGGATCCCGAAATCTCGTCCATGATGGCGGGGGCGCTGACACAGAAAAACGCCAGTTACCTTGAGCGCAGAATTGGACGCGAGCCGACAGACGGCGAGCTCTATATGGCGCATTTTCTCGGAGCGCACGGCGCCAGCAAGTTGATTGAAACAACGGCCGCCAAGCCGGACATGCGGGCTGACAGTGTGTTTTCCGCTCAGGCAAGAGCGAACAAACCGATCTTCTACAATCGCAACGGCACCGCCCGATCGATGCAGGAGGTCTATGAAGTCATTGTTTCAAAGCATGATGCGGTGACAATGATCGCGGAAGTCAGCGGCAAGAAGAACCTGCGGACTTCCGGGGCGCTCACGAGCGTGGCTGCCTTGCCGAACGCCAAACCGGACGGCGGCGTACCGGGTCTCGACCCGAGTTCCTTCGATCATCTGGCGGGCGATCCGGCTGCTGCTTTCGCCATGCGCTCCAAGCCGTCCACACCCGTGCAAATGGCCGCCGCGAACGAGGCAGCGCAAGCGCTTGCCGGCGGAAACTCACCGGAATTCGCGCGGGCGCGTCTTGACCTTCCCGACACCCGTTCCGGCCGGTCCGCGGGCCCGGCGGCGAGCGCGGTTTTCCTTCAGGAAGAACGGGTTGCGGCAACGCCCGTTGGCTCATCGCCTCAGGGTCCTGCTGGCGAGTCCATCAATGGGGGCGCTGCGGATGCGGCCATGACACGCGTGCTGTCGGCTTTTCAGGCGACTGAAACCGTCAATCCGTTCGAAGCACTCTTTCGCAATGACGATGCCTCCACCAACGCGGAGGTCAATAACCGGTTTGCGTCCGCATTCGCGGCTGTCGATGAAGTGGCACTCTTCAGCGGGATGACCGGTGCTTCCAACCAGGTGGCGGCCCAGGAACTTGCATTGGCCAACCAGGGAGGCCCGCTGGATCTCACGCGGTTCCTGCGCCTGAAGGCGGAAGAGGAACAAAAGGATCTGCTGCCGCCTGCCTGATCTCCGGGATCCGGCACCCTTGTGAAAATTATGGTGAACCGATCGTTAAGCCTTTGATGTCAGGATAACATCCGACACTTGGGAAGATTGTTTTACCGCCATGACCGTACACGACATTCTACAGCTCAATAACAACGACGAGTGCTCCCTGGATATCCAGGCCGCGCAGGAATTCGCGGAGCGCTGTCTGGCAGCGGAGCCCGGTAGCCGGGACTGGAGCAGCATGGTTGCGGCTTTGACAATTCTTCTGGATGACCCGAGCCGGGGCGTGCGCAAGGCAATTGCGCAGGTTCTCGCCAGCAGTTCGTATGCACCGGCCCATGTGGTGCGGTGCCTCGCGGGCGATGTCGATGAAGTCGCGGCTCCCATTCTCAAGTCCTCTCCGATCCTGACAGACGCGGAGCTGGTGGATCTGTTTGCCGAAGGCAGCGATGCCGTGCAATGCGCCATAGCGGAGCGGACCGGGCTGCCGGCGCCCATCTGTGCTGCGATTTGCGAGGTCGGCAGTGAAGTTGCCTGCCGGATTCTGCTGCGCAATACCAGCGCGCGGGTGCTGCAATCCTCGCTGCTGCGTCTGGCGCAGCGGTTCGAACACCGGCCGGACATTTGCGATGAACTCTTGAAGACACGGGATCTGCCGCTGCCGACCCGCTATGAACTGCTCATGCGGCTTGCCGAGAACCTGGACGATCATCCGATCGTTCTGGAGCGGGTGCCCGAACATCAAAGAGAAACATTTCTGAGTGACGCCGAGGACAAGGTGGTGCTGCGTCTGGCGCTGGAAGCCAGCGTTGAGGATCTGTCCGATTTCGTCGAACATCTGCGCCTGGGAGGCAAACTGACCACTCGTCTGCTGCTGCGCGCGGTATGCTGTGGCCGCTTGCGGTTCTTCGCCGCTGCTCTTGCCAATCTGGGCCAGGTGCCGCTGCCGCGCCTGTGCAGTCTGCTGATAACGGTCCGGCGCTCGGCCCTGCAGGCAATGCTGCGCAAGGCCGGTCTGCCGCTCAGGGCGCATCAGGCATTCCTGCTGGCCATCGACATTGCCCGGCAAGCCGATGCCGACTTCACATACGATCTAGCGCTCGACGAAGCCAGAATGCTGACGGAGACCCTGCTTGCTGAAATGCAGGACGGGGCGCTCGGAGCCGATGAGGACGTCACCGCATTTCTCCGGCGGTTTGCCATCGACGTCGCCCGGCTGGAAGCGCGCCTGCTGCTCAAGAACGGCGGACTGCTGGCGACAGCGGCGGCCTGAGCGGGTCCGGGAAGAAATTCAGTTTTTAAAGATTGCAGACAGGAAGCGGGTTACTCGGGGGCTTCGGGAAACTGATCCAGAAACTCGCCGGTAACGGTCTTCAGGGTTTCCAGCAACTGGACGCCTGTCGTGTTGCCGTCGTCCTTTGCGCCTTCCTTGACCATCGCCCGGATGGCTTTCACATAGCGTTCGGCCAGATCCAGCGGCAAGGCGGCGGGGGAGGGCACGGTCTCTATCAGATGGCAGAAGCTGGCAGCCGCTTCGCCGACCAGCGGAAAGCCGAGGGTCAGAGCCTGGCCCTTGATGTTGTGCGCCGCCTGAAACAGCGTCGCCAGCGTCTCTTCGGACATGCCTTCTGCTTGCACGGCTTCCCAGGCGCCCGTCAGGGCGAGGGTTTCGTTGTCCATCCAGGTGCCGAAATGCTGGGAAAGACGGTACATCGCATCCTCGGCAGCCTTCACCGGATCGAATTTCCTCGCCTCACGCGGTGTCAGTTCACGCACCTTGCTGCGCAAATTGTTCGGCGGTGACAGGATTTCATAATTCTGATCCTTGGCAGTGTCGGCCATGTCAGTTTTCGTCCTCGTCTGCGGTGATGCAAGGGAGTGAGCGTGAACGGCTCCCGTGAGCGCAAGTATGGTCAATCATACTTAACAGGGTCTTGCCTCTGTGCATTTTATCAATGTCTTTGGTCCCGAAAGGTCCGGGCGGTCTCAATAGCGGAACATTTCCGTCTGGATGCGCTCGTCCCAGCCGTGATCGGCATCGAACATGATCAACCCTTCAAGCCGGGTCGATTCCTCAATCGCCACATGGATGACGTCCCGAAATTCCCTGTGGTCGGCAGAGGCGCTGACGGGCCGTTTCGCCGGATCGAGGATTTCGATGTCGACCCTGGCCAGATTCGGCAGCACAGCGCCGCGCCAGCGCCGCGGACGGAAGGCACTGATTGGCGTCAGGGCCAGGAGATTGGCCGTGACCGGCAGAATAGGGCCGTGAGCGGACAGGTTATAGGCGGTGCTTCCGGCCGGCGTGGCGACGATGCAGCCGTCACAGACCAGTTCCTCCAGTCTGACACGGCCGTCGACCGAAATTCTCAGCCTCGCTGCCTGCGATGTTTCCCGCAACAGGGAGACTTCATTGATGGCCACAGCTCTATGTGTGCCGCCGCCTTCTCCCATTGCCGTCATTTCAAGTGGGCGGATCGTGGTGATATCCGCTTTGGCAAGCCTCTCGGTCAGATCATCTTCCCGATATTCGTTCATAAGGAAGCCGACCGAACCGCGGTTCATGCCGTAGATCGGTTTGCCTTTGCTCATATGGGCATGGAGCGTCTGCAGCATCAGCCCGTCGCCTCCCAGGGCGACAATCGCATCCGCATCTTCGACAGAATGATTTCCATAGCGCTTGGACAGGTTTTCAAGTGCCGCGCTTGCTTCCTGCGTGTCACTCGCGACGAAGGCCAGCTTGTTCAGCGGGACCGTCCGGATCGGGTCTGGTTGAAACGGTGGAGCGGATAGGTTCATCGTCCAATGTATCTTTGTATCTGTCGATCTGGTGTCTGGCGAAATCATCGCCGTCCGGGAACTCGTGTTGCCGACCGATAGCACCATAGCGGGGCCATGTGCCAAGGGGCAGCGAAAAATCACACTTTCGCCGAAAGGCCGTTGCGGATCAGTTGCCCGCGTCAGCAGGCCGGGCCCGTATGGTGCCCTGTGGTTCGCGAGTTTGTTCGCAGGAAGCGTTTTTCAGCAAGGTCTGCCAGTTGAAAAACGGTACGATGGCAGACCGGTCCTCGTCGAGCCTTGCAGACATCACGCCGGCCACGCGCGGGCCGTCAGGTGTTTCGACGAGCAGGGGGCCGCCGGAGGCGCCGCTTTCGGAGGAACAATCGGTGACCCAGCTCTCTTTCGCCTGGCCCAGTATCCTGCAGGCCGGTACGACGGTCGGCAGATAGCGGCGGCTTTTCCTGTATCCGACAGAGCGAAAGCGGGTGTCTTTTGTGAGCCGGGCAGCCTGTTGCGGGGACAGGGGCGGGATGGGGTCCAGGGAGCTGGCCTCCTTCAGGATGATGATGCCGACATCGTTGCGGATATCGGCCAGTTTGACGTCTTTCGACGGTGTGAACCCTTCCGCGGTTCTGAAACAGGCAGCTTCCAGCCTGGCCGCATGGTCACTTCTCCTGACGCCGGCAATGAAAAGCAGGTCGTCAATGGGGACGGGTTTCAGAGAGTGCCTGTCATAGAAACAGTGCGCGGCCGTCAGCACGATGTCGGGAGCTATCAGCGTTCCGGTACACATGGAGGTTGTGCGATAACCGGCGACATTCACCCGGCCTATGGATGGCCACGGGGCTTCGGTGCTGTCGATCACCTGAAGCTTGGCGGCAACGGCGGGCAAAGCGCACAAGATCGCGAAACATGCCGCCAGCAGCGCAGTGGTCCGGCGCCGGATGGTAAGCTGTCGTAAGGGCTCCATGCGTTGCTTGTAGCCCATTGCCGCAGGCGTTTCATCTGTCTTGCCCATGAGCCGGTCCTGCGGCGCCGGAAAGCGATTTCATCCCCGTGGAAAGGGCGGCAGGTCACAATGCCCTGTGAACGGTTATTGGGGGGAGGCAAGCAGGAAACCGGCATAAATTTCGGGTTGGAATACAATTTGGCGAAAAACTTCTGCTGCGCTGCAGCATGATAGTTGCATAAAAAGTAGCCCTGCGCATAATGGCGGCATGATCCGCGGACTTTCCATTCTGGTCATCGACGACAACAAGATCCGGGCGTCCATCATCGAGCAGGGATTGCGCGATGCCGGGCACGACAGGGTTATTCTCGTGCACCAGATGGACGGGCTGGTACGGCAAATCGCGGAAATCAATCCGGATGTGATCGTTATCGATCTGGAAAACCCCAATCGGGACCAGCTCGAGCACATGTTCCAGGTGTCCCGAGCGGTTCGGCGGCCGATCGCGATGTTCGTAGACAAGTCGGACAGCCACTCGATCGAGGCGGCCGTCGATGCCGGCGTTTCCGCCTATGTCGTCGACGGGCTGAAGCGTGAGCGGGTCAAACCGATCCTCGACATGGCCATCAGCCGGTTCCGGGCCTTTTCCAAACTGAACGAAGAGCTTGAGGAAGCCCGCAGCGAACTCGCCGACCGTAAAACCATCGATAGGGCCAAGGGCATCCTGATGAAATCAAAAGGTCTTTCGGAGCAGGAGGCCTACGACCTTCTGCGCCGGTCGGCCATGAACCAGAGCCGCAAGATCATAGAAGTGGCCCGAAGCCTGGTTATCGCCAGCGGATTGCTGGAGGACTGAACCATGCTCATCGAAAGAAACCGTCGGGACGGAACGGCCGATCGGGAGACCGGAGGATTATGGAAAAGAGTTTAACACCCGTCATTGCCGGTTTTATTCCTCTGCTGGACAGCGCGGTTCTTGTGGCCGCGGCGGAAATGGGATTCGCGGAGCAGGAAGGTATCGCGCTGAAGCTCGTCCGGGAAACCTCCTGGGCGAATATCCGGGACCGGATCGCCGTCGGTCATTTCGATGTCGCCCATATGCTGGCGCCGATGCCAATCGCCGCGAGCCTGAACCTGACCAGTCTGGCCGTGCCGATGCTGGCGCCCATGCTGCTCGGTCTGGGGGGGAATGCCATAACGGTGTCGACCAGCCTTTGGGAAGACATGGCGGCCGCGGGCGCCGATACCGGGGGCGATCCTGGCTCGACCGGCAAGGCGCTGGCGGCAGTCATCGCGAGCCGGCGCGCAAAATCGGCACCGCTGCTGCATTTCGGCGTGGTCCATCCTTTTTCCGGGCATGCCTACGAGTTGCGCTACTGGATCGCTGCCGCTGGTCTGGATCCCGACACCGATGTGGAAATCACCGTACTTGCGCCGCAGATCATGGCGGATGCGCTCGCGACCGGCCAGCTTGACGGCTATTGTGTCGGAGAGCCGTGGAACACGGCGGCGGTGGCCGCCGGGACAGGGCGGATCGTGACCTACAAGCAGGCCATCTGGCCCGACAGTCCGGAAAAGGTCCTCGGTGTCACCCGGAAATGGGCGGAGGCAAATCCCCTGACGTTGGCAGCCCTTCTGCGCGCCTTGTCCGGGGCTGCCGACTGGTGCGCATCTACGGAAAACGTGGAAAAGCTCGCCGGACTGCTCTCGAGCGCAGACATGCTCGGTTGTCCGGCGGAGGTTTGCCTTCCGGCGCTTGAGGGCAGCATGCGCCTTGGCCGGAACACGATGAAGCAGGTACCTGACTTTCTGACATTTTCGGGGGGCGCGAAGATGGCGCCGATGCCGGCGCACGGCAAGTGGTTCCACGAGCAGATGGTGCGCTGGGGCCAGGCGGAGCGATCGGAAGAGGCCTCCGCGGCGGTGGCCGGAATTTTTTCTCCCGACATCTATCTGTCGGCCCTGGGGCTGGAAAACGTGCCCAGGGATACGCCAATTCGCATGTTCGACGGCCGGGAATTCTAGCCGCGATTGAAGCGCGACACTTCCGGTCAGATGCGCTGCGGTGCACAAAAAAAGATCAACTGCCTGCTGGTGCAGCTGTTAATTCATGCAGGCAGTGCAAGCCGGCTGGCAGGGGCCTAATGCGTAACTCATTGTAAATCATCAGAAAGATCAAAAATCATTTAATTGGCATGCTTCATGCTTTGAATGAAACGTGGCCGACGATGGCCCATCTTATAACGCGCCCGGTGCTGGGTGCTCAGGCAAAGCCGCCGCTCTGATCTGCATGATTTCCTTCCATTCATGCTGGTCAGACGGCGGTTTTTTTATTTGCGCTGGGCCCGGTCGGGCCGGCGCAGGGCAGATGAGGGAAGAGGACGAAACGATGTCAACGACAACTAAGATCACCCGCCGGGTTGCTCTCGGGGCCCTGATGGCGGCCACGGTGCTGGTGCCCGCTTCCGGTGCCTTTGCCGAGATGCTGGATGTCGAAAAGGATGAGCTGACCTTCGGTTTCATCAAGCTGACCGACATGGCGCCGCTCGCGGTTGCCTATGAACTTGGATATTTCGAGGACGAGGGGCTTTTTGTCACCCTCGAGCCGCAAGCCAACTGGAAGGTTCTGCTCGACCGGGTGATCACCGGCGAACTGGACGGGGCGCACATGCTGGCCGGCCAGCCATTGGCGGCGACCATCGGTTTCGGAACCAAGGCGCATATCGTCACGCCGTTTTCCATGGATCTCAACGGCAACGGTATCACCGTTTCCAACGAAATCTGGGAGATGATGAAGCCGCATCTGGAGATGCAGGACGACGGAAAGCCGGTGCATCCGATCAAGGCGACGGCTCTGAAGCCGGTTGTCGACAAGTTCAAGGCCGACGGCAAGCCGTTCAACATGGGCATGGTGTTCCCGGTCTCCACCCATAACTACGAGCTGCGTTACTGGCTCGCCTCCGGCAACATTCATCCAGGCTTCTATTCAGACACGGATATTTCCGGCCAGATCCAGGCGGATGCGCTTTTGTCGGTCACCCCGCCGCCACAGATGCCCTCGACGCTCGAGGCCGGCACCATCCACGGCTACTGTGTCGGCGAACCGTGGAACCAGCAGGCGGTGTTCAAGGGCATCGGCGTTCCGGTGATCACCGACTACGAGATCTGGAAGAACAACCCGGAGAAGGTCTTCGGAATGACGCAGGAGTTCACGGAGGAATATCCGAACACCACGCTCGCCGTCACCAAGGCGCTGATCCGCGCGGCCAAGTGGCTTGATGAAAACGACAACGCAAACCGTATGGAAGCTGTCGAGATCCTCTCCCGGTCCGAATATGTGGGTGCGGACGCGGAAGTTATCGCCAACTCCATGACCGGCACCTTCGAATACGAGAAGGGCGACAAGCGCGACGTTCCCGACTTCAACGTCTTCTATCGCTACTTTGCGACCTATCCCTACTACTCGGATGCGGTCTGGTATCTGACCCAGATGCGCCGCTGGGGCCAGATCGGCGAATACAAGCCCGACAGCTGGTACGACGAGGTGGCGAAGTCGGTCTACCGCCCGGATATCTATCTCCAGGCCGCCGAAATGCTGGTCGAGGACGGCCATGTCGCAAGGGAAGACTTTCCCTGGGACACCGACGGCTACCGGGTGCCCACTCCGGCCGGGGATATCATCGACGGCATCGCCTACGACGGCAAACAGCCGAATGCCTATATCGACAGCCTGCCGATCGGCCTCAAGGGCAAACAGGTCGTGACCGGCAGCGACGTCGTCGGCGGATAAGGGAGGGAAGAGGGGTGGCGGGCTACAGCCCGCCGCTCCTTGCTTTTCCATTGAGCATCAGAAATTTGAGACGAGGACCTTCATTATGGCCAATGCCGACACCGCAGGCGGTCAGGATCTTGCCCGCGCCGCACGCCGGGAAAAGCTTTTCACGCGGATCAACAAGGCTGCCGGCTGGCTGGACGCGCTTGGTCTGTCGTGGACCGTGCCGCTCCTGAAGATCGCCGCCGGCGACAGCCGCAAGGAACAGATGGGTGAACTCAAGCGGGTGCTTGTGATCCCGCTTCTGGGTATCGCCGCCTTTCTGGTCCTGTGGGGCGTTCTGGCGCCGCAGGTGCAGACGTCTCTCGGTGCCGTTCCCGGTCCGGCACAGGTCTGGGATCAGGCCGTCAATCTCTGGGACGATCATGTGCGCGAGCGCGACAAGGCGGATGCCTTTTTCGAACGCCAGGAACAGCGCAACGCCAAGCTGGTGGCCGAGGGCAAGTCCGACAAGGTCAAGTGGCGCGACTATACCGGTAAACCGACCTACATCGACCAGATCGGCACATCCCTGAAAACCGTGGGGCTCGGCTTCCTGATCGCGACGATCATCGCCGTTCCGCTCGGGATCGCATCCGGTCTGTCGCGGTCGTTCAACGGGGCGATCAATCCGCTTATCCAGATTTTCAAGCCGGTCTCGCCACTCGCATGGCTGCCGATCGTCACGATGATCATTTCCGCGACCTATGCGGATCCCTTCGACTGGCTGTCGAAATCCCTGCTGATTTCCGCCGTTACGGTGACGCTGTGCTCCATGTGGCCGACCCTGATCAACACGGCGCTGGGCGTCGCCTCCGTCGACAAGGACCTGATGAATGTCGGCCGTGTCCTGCAATTGCCGACATGGAAGACCATCACCAAGCTCGTGCTGCCTTCCTCCCTGCCGCTGATCTTCACCGGTCTGCGCCTGTCTCTGGGTGTGGGCTGGATGGTGCTGATCGCCGCGGAAATGCTGGCGCAGAACCCTGGGCTGGGAAAATTCGTCTGGGACGAATTCCAGAACGGCTCTTCGCAGTCGCTCGCAAAGATCATGGTCGCTGTGCTGACCATCGGCGTTATCGGGTTTGCGCTCGACAGGCTGATGTTCGCCCTGCAGCGCGCCTTCACCTTCTCGGCGAACCGGTAAGGAGACCGATATGGCGTTTCTGGAAATCTCCGGCATCTCCAAATCCTATGGCGAGGGCGCCAACCGGACGGATGTTCTGGAAGACATCAACCTGAAGGTGGAGGAGGGGGAATTCATTGCCATTGTCGGGTTTTCCGGCACCGGCAAGACGACACTTATCTCCCTGCTTGCCGGCCTCATCGAACCGGACACCGGCGGCATCATCTTCAAGGGAAGGGAAATCGACGGTCCGAGTCCTGACCGGGGCGTGGTTTTCCAGTCCTATTCACTCATGCCGTGGCTGTCGGTCGCGGGCAATGTGGCGTTGGCCGTCGACAGCGTCTTCAGGAAGAAAAGTTCCACCGAGCGCAAAGCCATCTGCGACAAGTACATCGAGATGGTCGGTCTGGCGCACGCCAGGGACCGCAAGCCGGCTGAGCTTTCCGGCGGCATGCGCCAGAGAGTGGCCGTCGCCCGCGCATTGGCGATGCAGCCGGAGCTTCTGCTGCTCGATGAACCGCTGTCGGCGCTCGACGCGCTGACGCGCGCCAAGCTGCAGGACGAGTTCGCGGCGATCTGCGAGCAGGAGAAAAAGACCATCGTCCTCATCACCAACGATGTTGACGAGGCCATTCTGCTGGCCGACAGAATTGTTCCGCTGAAGCCTGGAACGAGCGCAACGCTCGGTCCGGAATTCAAGGTGCCGTTCAAGCGTCCCCGGGACAGGGGAGAACTCAATCACGACGAAGATTTTATCCGCCTTCGCGCCGATGTGACCGCGTATCTGATGGAAGCCGGCGCGCTGCGCGGTGCGGATACGGAGCGAGACATCGTCCTGCCGAATATCGTTCCGATCACCCGGCGGCCGAAGGGTGGCGACAAATTGCCTGACGCCTATGAACGTGCGGCCGAAACGGCCAAACAGGATCGGTATCTGGAATTTTCCCGTCTCAAGAAGGTCTACCCGACGCCCAAGGGACCGCTGACGGTCGTCGACGGGTTTGATCTGAAAATGAAGAAGGGGGAGTTCATCACCCTGATCGGACACTCGGGCTGCGGCAAATCCACGGTTCTGTCCATGGTGGCCGGCCTCAATCCGATCACCGACGGGGCGATTGTCCTGGACGGCACCCATGTCACAGAGGCGGGCCCCGACCGGGCCGTGGTGTTTCAGGCGCCCAGCCTGATGCCGTGGCTGACGGCCTATGAGAACGTGGAGCTCGGAGTCGACAAGGTCTATCCGGACGCGAACAAGGCCGAAAAGCGGGATGTCATCGAATACTATCTTTCCAAGGTAGGCCTTGCCGATGCCATGCAAAAGGCAGCCGTCGACCTGTCTAACGGCATGAAACAGCGTGTCGGCATCGCCCGGGCCTTTGCCCTGTCGCCGAAACTGCTGCTGCTCGACGAGCCTTTCGGCATGCTGGACAGCCTGACGCGCTGGGAATTGCAGGACGTCCTGATGGATGTGTGGAAACGCACCCGGGTGACAGCGGTCTGCGTCACCCATGATGTCGATGAAGCCATCCTGCTCGCCGACCGCGTGGTGATGATGTCCAACGGCCCGAACGCACGGATTGGCAACATCATGGAAGTGGACCTGCCGCGTCCTCGCTCGCGCAGGGAACTTCTCGCCCACCCGGATTACTACGCCTACCGCGAAGAGCTCCTGGATTTTCTGGAGGCCTATGAGGGCGGCGCCGATCCGAGCGAGGACCAGCTCAAATCCATTCAGGAAAAACGCGCTGCGCGCATGGCCCGGCAGAAGGCCGCGGTCGAGGCTGCCGAATGAAGTCGAGGAGCGAGACAATGAGCAAACAGAAACTCGTCATCGTCGGCAACGGCATGGCCCCCGGGCGGATGCTCGAATATCTGTTCGACAGGAACCCGGACGCCTTTGAGGTCACCATTTTCAATGCAGAGCCGCGGGTCAACTACAACCGCCTGATGCTGTCTCCGGTTCTCTCGGGTGAAAAGACCTATGAGGACATCATCACCCACGGCGATGACTGGTACGGCGAACACGGTGTAACGCTGCACAAATCGGCCCGTGTACGCGACATCGACCGGACGGCGAAAACCGTTATCTCCGAGAATGGCGTGACCGCCACCTACGACAAGCTGGTGATCGCCACCGGGTCCGATCCTTTCATCATCCCGTTGCCGGGCAAGGATCTCGACGGGGTTCTGACCTACCGGGATCTCGATGACGTCGAAAGGATGCTGGAGGCCGCCAGGCGCGGCGGACGCGCAGTCGTTATCGGCGGTGGCCTGCTTGGACTGGAAGCGGCGGCAGGCCTGAAGATGCAGGGCATGGACGTGACCGTCCTGCACCTGATGCCGACGCTTATGGAACGCCAGCTCGATCCGGCTGCCGGCTTCCTGCTGGAGGAAGAGTTCAAGCGGCGCGGCATCGACGTGCGAACCAAGGCCAACAGCCATGAGATCGTCGGTGATGAAGCGGGCAGGGTAAAGGCCATCCGCCTGGACGACGGTTCCCAGATCGATGCGAGCATCGTTGTAATGGCGGTCGGTATCCGGCCGTCCGCGGAGCTTGCCAGGACGGTTGGCCTAAACGTCAATCGCGGCGTTCTTGTCGGCGACGACATGCGCACCAGCGACGAGGACATCTTCGCGCTGGGCGAATGCGTCGAGCACCGGAGCATGTGCTACGGGCTGGTCGCGCCGCTCTACGAAATGGCGGGCGTCATCGCGGAGAACCTGCTTGAGGGGAGCGCGGAATATACCGGGTCCGCCACTGCGACCAAACTCAAGGTTACCGGCGTAGATCTCTATTCGGCGGGCGATTTCGTTGAAGGAAAGGACCGGGAGGAGATCGTCCTCAGGGATGCCTCGGCGGGTGTCTACAAGCGGCTTGTTCTCAGGGACAACGTGATCGTCGGTGCCGTGCTTTACGGTGAAACGTCCGACGGTCCATGGTTCTTCGACCTGATCAAGAAAAAGACGGATGTCTCCGAAATGCGGGAGACGCTTATCTTCGGACAGGCGTATCAGGGGGGCGCCCCCCTGGACCCTACGGTGGCCGTTGCAGCCTTGCCGGATGATGCGGAAATCTGCGGCTGCAACGGCATATGCAAGGGACAGATCGTTTCCGCCATCGCGGAAAAGGGCCTGACCAACCTTGATGGTGTCAGGGCGCACACCAAGGCGTCCGCCTCCTGCGGCACCTGCACGGGGCTTGTCGAGCAGCTTCTGCAGGTCACGCTCGGCGAAGCTTATAATCCCGCGGCTGTCACGCCGATGTGCGGCTGCACGCATCTGGGCCATAACGACGTCCGCCGGCTGATCAAATCCAATGAGCTGAAGACCATTCCCGCCGTCATGCAGGAACTGGAATGGACCTCGTCGGGTGGCTGCGCCAAGTGCCGGCCGGCGCTCAATTATTATCTCGTTTCCGACTGGCCGGACGAATACGCGGATGACTATCAGTCCCGCTTCATCAACGAACGCGTGCACGCCAACATCCAGAAGGACGGCACCTATTCCGTTGTTCCGCGCATGTGGGGCGGCATGACGTCCTCCAAGGAACTCAGGGCCATCGCCGACGTCGTCGACAAGTTCAACATACCGGCGGTCAAATGCACGGGTGGCCAGCGGATCGACATGCTGGGGATCAAGAAAGAGGATCTCCCTGCTGTCTGGGCGGATCTCGGCAAGGCCGGTTTCGTCTCCGGTCAGGCTTATGCCAAGGGCCTCAGAACGGTCAAAACCTGTGTCGGGACAGACTGGTGCCGCTTCGGCACCCAGGATTCCACCGGTCTCGGTATCAAGATCGAAAAGTTCATGTGGGGCTCCTGGACGCCGGCCAAACTCAAACTGGCGGTCTCCGGCTGTCCGCGCAACTGCGCGGAAGCGACCTGCAAGGATATCGGCATCATCTGTGTCGACAGCGGTTTCGAGATCCACTTCGCCGGTGCCGCCGGTCTCGACATCAAGGGCACGGAAGTGCTGGGCCAGGTAAAGACCGAGGAAGAGGCGCTGGAGCACGTCGTGGCTCTTGCCCAGATGTACCGCGAACAGGGTCATTACCTTGAACGGATCTACAAGTGGGCCAAACGCATCGGCTACGACGAGATCCGCCGCCAGATCATGGACGATGCGGGCAAGCGCACGGCCTATTTCGACCGGTTCGTCCACTCCCAGAAATTTGCCCAGATTGACCCGTGGTCGGAGCGGGTTTCCGGCAAGGACAAGCATGAGTTCAATCCGATGGCCGTACTTTCCCAGGAGGCTGCAGAATGAACGCCGAAATTCGCAACTGGATTCAGGTCGGGTCCCTGGAAGACATTCCCCGGCAGGGCGCGCGCTGTGTGAAGGCCAGGGGGATGACCGTCGCGGTGTTCCGAACCGCCAAGGACGATGTTTTCGCTCTGGAAGACAAGTGCCCGCACAACAACGGGCCGCTCAGTCAGGGGATCGTGCATGACGGCTGTGTGACTTGCCCGCTGCACAACTGGGTGATTTCCCTGGAAACGGGGGCCGCGCAGGGTGCTGACGAAGGACGGACTCTGGCCTTCCCGGTCCGGCTGGAGGACAGCCGGATCTATATCGATCTTTCCCATTCGCACGAAGCTGTCTGACCGGACGGCCAACCGGGAAAGGAACGACCATGTCCTGTGTAAATCCCAGGGAATTTGCTCACAAGACGATCGACGCGGGAGAATCCAGGATCTGGGAACAGGCCGTCCCGACCGATCCGTGCATCTACCGTCTTGCTGAGATCGATGGAGTCTGCGGGCCGACAGTCAAGGCGCCGATCCACGAGAACTTCGGGGACGGCATCATGTCGGCCGTCGATTTCGACATGTCGGTGACCCGGGCAGGGAACCCGAAGGGGGACCAGGTGAAGCTAGAAATATCCGGCAAATATCTTGCCTGTAGCGCCTGGTAAGGCTGAACCGGGGAGGGATGGCATGACAGATAACAACAAGACCACCCGGACCACTTGTCCCTATTGCGGTGTCGGCTGTGGCGTGCTCGCCACCCGGCGCGAGGACGGGACAGTTAGCGTTGCAGGTGATCCTCATCACCCGGCCAATTTCGGCCGGCTTTGTTCCAAGGGCTCGGCGCTGGGAGAAACCCTCTCGCTCGACGACCGGCTGCTCTATCCGGAAGTTGCCGGAAGGCGCAGCGACTGGGACACGGCACTGCACCTTGTCGCCGGAAAGTTCACCGAGGCGATCCGCGATCATGGTCCCGACAGCGTCGCGTTCTACGTGTCGGGGCAGATCCTGACCGAAGACTATTACATCGCCAACAAGCTGATGAAAGGGTTCATCGGCTCGGCCAATATCGATACCAACTCCCGGCTTTGCATGGCCTCGTCCGTTGCCGGACACAGGCGCGCCTTCGGCACCGATACGGTGCCGGGAACCTACGAGGATCTGGAACTGGCCGATCTGGTGGTTCTGGTCGGTTCCAACCTGGCCTGGTGCCATCCGGTTCTCTTCCAGCGGCTCGAAGCCGCCAAGGCATCAAATCCTGCGTTGCGGGTCGTGGTCATCGATCCGCGCCGGACGGCGACCTGCGCCATCGCCGATCTGCATCTTGCGCTCAAGCCGGACACGGATGTTGCCCTGTTTAACGGTCTGCTGAGTTTTCTCGCTGAGTCGGATGCCACTAACAAACTTTATATCAATAGCTTCACGAAAGGTTTTCATAAAACACTTGAGCTTGCCGGATCTTGCGAAATTGGCGCCATCGCCGAGGCAACAGGTCTGGAGCGGCGGGATATCGCCCTGTTCTACAAGATGGTCGCGCGGACGGAAAAGACGGTGACCGTCTACAGCCAGGGCGTCAACCAGTCGGTGACCGGAACGGACAAGGTCAACGCCATCATCAACACCCATCTGGCGACGGGACGGATTGGCAAACCGGGAATGGGGCCGTTTTCGGTCACCGGTCAGCCGAACGCCATGGGCGGCCGCGAAGTCGGCGGTCTCGCCAATATGCTTGCCGGCCACATGGAATTGGACAATCCCCATCATCGCCGGCTCGTGAAGGACTTCTGGCAAAGCCCGGTGGTCGCGGAAAAGCCTGGGCTCAAGGCCGTCGATCTTTTCAAGGCGGTCGGGGCGGGCAAAATCAAGGCGTTGTGGATCATGGCGACCAGCCCGGTGGACAGCTTGCCCGATGCCGACAGCGTCGCCGATGCACTGAGAGACTGCCCGTTCGTGGTGGTCTCGGAAGTGACCCGGAACGCCGATACGGTGCCTTTCGCCGATGTCCTGCTGCCGGCTGCGGCCTGGGGGGAGAAGGACGGCACGGTGACCAATTCCGAGCGCCGGATTTCGCGGCAGAAGGCGTTTCTGGATCTGCCGGGCGAAGCTCGCCCGGACTGGTGGCAGATGAGCGAAGTGGCGCGGAAAATGGGGTTCGGCGAGGCATTTTCCCATGACAGCGCGGCCAGTATTTTCCGCGAACATGCAGCGCTGTCCGATCACCGTAATGGCGGTAGCCGGGATTTCGACATCGGTGCCTACAAGGATGTCTCCGATACGCATTACGACAGCCTGTTGCCTTTCCAGTGGCCGCAGTCAGCGGGGACCTCTGCAGCGGATACACGGTTTTTCGCCAATGGCGGTTTCTTTACCGAAGGACGGAAGGGTCGTTTCGTTCCGGTCGTGTTTCAGGCGCCCCGCAAGCGGGAACGGGCATACCCGTTTATCCTGAACACCGGCCGCATTCGTGACCAGTGGCACACGATGACCCGCACCGCCAAGACCGGCCGGTTGATGTCCCACATCGCCGAACCGTTCGCTGAAATTCATCCCGACGACGCCGACAGGCTCGGGATCGCCGCCGCGGATCTTGTCGAGGTGAAAAGCCCGCAAGGCTCTGTCCTTGTGCGGGCGCTGGTCACGTCACGGGTACGTTGCGGCGAAGTCTATGTGCCGATGCACTGGACCGACCAGTTCGCCTCGCGTGCCCGGATCGACGCGGTGGTCGCGCCCGAAACCGATCCGCATTCCGGTCAGCCGGGATCGAAATTCACACCGGTCGCCGTCTCCAGAATGCCGATGATCTGGTTCGGATTCGCGGTTCTGAAAGAACGCCCGGCGGAGATCAGGTCTGACTACTGGGCGATCGCGCCGATTGAGGGTGGATACCGGCTGGAGTTCGCGGGCCGGAACAGGGTGGATTTTCAGGCTGTCTCGGCTTCGCTTGGATCCTTCGGCGAGGACCGGATCTGCATCGAGGATGCGGCGGCGGGCCTGAGCCGGCAGGCCTACTGGAATGACGGTCTCCTGCAAGCGGCATTCTTCTTTTCAGCAGGGCCGGTCGAGGTCTCGCGGCAGTGGGCCTGCGGGCTGCTTGCCGCCGCGCCGGATCGCAAGGACTTGCGCTCGCAGATCCTCGCCGGGCGTGCGCCGGCGGACCGGCCGGATTGCGGGGCGATTGTCTGTTCCTGCTTTCAGGTTGGCTGCAACCAGATCACTGAAGCTGCCCGATGCGGCGCTGATAGCGTCATGGCCATCGGCGAAACTCTGCAGGCCGGAACCAATTGCGGCTCCTGCCGCTCGGAAATCCAGACGCTTCTCGACGACATCGCAAAGGAAAACGTCAATGACACCGACATCGCGCAAGCCGGTTGAGGTTAAAAGCCGACGCCGTCCGGCGCATGTCGGCGCGCTGGCCAGTCTGCCCCTGTTCTTCCCGCTCCAGGGCCGCAAGGTCGTGCTTGCGGGGGGGACGGAAGCGGCTGCCTGGAAAGCCGAGCTTCTGGCCGCAGCGGGTGCCGAGGTTCATGTCTATGCCGTGGACCTGGAGCCTTCTTTCTCCGCTCTGCTGGTGTCAGGCAGCCCGGCTGGCCGGTTGCTGCATCACGCAAGGCCGTGGACACCAGCGAGTTTTCGCGGAGCGGCGCTCGCGATCGCCGACGCGCAGAGTGACGACGAAGCCGAGGCGTTCGTTCATGCCGCGCGGCACTCGGGTGTGCCGGTCAACGTGATCGACAATCCTCCTTTTTGCGACTTCCAGTTCGGCTCCATCGTCAACCGGTCACCGGTGGTGATCGGCATCTCGACCAACGGGGTCGCGCCGATCCTGGGGCAGGCGATCAGAAGACGCATCGAGACGTTGCTGCCGCAATCCTTGCAGAGCTGGGCCGGACTTGCGGGCAGAGTGCGGGGCAGGGCGCTTTCCTTGCTGAGCGCGGGCCCGGAACGGCGTCGCTTCTGGGAGCGTTTCTCGGACCTTGCCTTTTCGGGTCAGGATGCGCCCGAGGAGAGTGCAGAGCTGGAGGCCTCGCTTCTTGGCGAAGCAAGGGCGAGCGATGTGGGTCGTGTGACGCTGGTCGGGGCGGGGCCCGGCGATGCGGAATATCTGACGCTGAAGGCGGTCAGGGCACTGCAGGCGGCCGATGTGATCCTGTTTGACGATCTGGTGGACGATGCGGTTCTTGAGCTGGCTCGCCGGGAAGCCAAGCGGCTTCTGGTCGGCAAACGCGGCGGACGGGAAAGCTGCCGCCAGGAAGATATCAACGCCATGATGGTGCGTCTTGCGCGCCAGGGCAAACATGTGGTGCGGCTGAAATCCGGCGATCCGATGGTCTTTGGGCGGGGCGGTGAAGAGCTTGACCGGCTGGCCGGTGAAGGCATTGCCGTCAGCGTGGTCCCGGGCATCACGGCGGCCTCCGCCATGGCGGCGCGTCTCGGGATATCCCTGACGCACAGGGATCACGCCCAGTCCGTCCGGTTCGTCACCGGCCACGGCCGCCATGGCGACCTGCCGGACACGGCCGACTGGCACGGTCTGACCGACCCTGCAACGACGACCGTATTCTACATGGGCGCGCGTATGGCGGGAAAGATCAGCGCGAAACTGATTTCAGAAGGCATGTCAGCGGACATGCCCGTGGTCGCGGTTGCCGCTGTCTCGCGGCAGCGCGAACGCAAGTGGTTCGGCACTCTGGTCGAGCTTGCAGCCGGTGTTGACGGGTTGGGGCTGGAAGATCCGGTTCTTATCGGCGTGGGAAGTGTCTTTCGGGAGAATTCGTCCCGAAAGGAGGCCGGATCGCCTGAAATCGTGAGAGAAGAAGCCTGCCGGACGCAAGTCGCTGTCAGCTTGTAATCGCGCAATGCAGCAAGGGCTTGGCAAATCAACAGGAATTTGGTTTGTTGAGCTGACGCCTTATCGATTGGCCCTGTTTGAATGAACCGCTCCGAACAAATCTGTTCCGCGTTGAGATCCGCTATTCTCGAACGCGCCCTGATGCCCGGCATGAAACTGCCGGAAGACTCGCTGGGCGAGCGTTTCGGCGCCAGCCGGACAATCGTGCGCCAGGCGCTGGAGCGGCTGGCGGCGGAAGGGCTCGTGGAACTCAGACGGAACCGTGGTGCTGTGGTCGCAACCCCGAGCCTGGAGGAAGCCCGCGATCTCTTCGACCTGCGCTCCCAGATCGAGGACCTTGTGGTCAGCCGGCTGATCGCGAACCTCTCCGAAAGAAAACTGGAGGCGCTGAAGGCGCATCTGGACAAGGAAATCGCTGCCGAGAACGGCCCGGAGCCAGTGTCCATCCGTCTTGCCACGGAATTTCATATCCTGATGGCGCAATTGACCGAAAGCCCTGTTCTGATCCGCTACGTGGAAGACGTCGGCTATCGCTGCGGTTTGACGCTGGCGCTCTATTCGCGGCCCCATTCCACGGATTGCGGCATTCAGGAGCATCGCGAGATCATCGAGGCTCTTTCCAGGGGCGATGCAACGCGGGCGCGCGAACTGATGCGCCATCATCTGGGAGCGGTTGCCGACCGCGCTCTTATCAAGGCGGAAGGAGAAGGCCAGACCTTCTATCTCGATGCGCTTGAGCCCTATGTAAGAGCCGTGCGCGGTAACGACTGAAATAGGGTCAGGCGTCGATGCCCTTGCGCGTCAGGATCCGTTCCGCGCTGTCGTTCCAGACATCCATTTTGGTGATCTTGCCGCCCCGCACCTCGAACCGGTCCACATACCGGTTGCCCTTGAAAGAAGTCCCGTCAGGCCATTCTCCGTAGAGCGTGCCCACGGAGTAAACGACCACATCGTCCGCGCCAGTGGCGACATCGAACCGGTCCATCTTTTTCTTCACCCACTTGTAGCGTCCGGCGTTGAATCCCGTCGGCCCCGAAGGATGGTCGAATATTCGGCCGCCGGTAAAGGTGATGACCACGTCCTCGGCCATGAAGGTCGCGGCAAGATCCGGATCGGGCTTCATGGAGGCATCGAGAAAATTCCGGACGATCCGGGCTTCGGCCGGAAGGGTGTCTGTGTCGTCTTGTTCGGGCATCGACTTTGTCCTTGGCGGAGGGGGAGTAGGGTGATCATAAGGGACACCGGAGAATTTGCATGCGAATTTTGTATGCAAATATTGCATGCAATTTGTGCGATGACTTGGAGTCTGGGTGGGTGATTTATGGTCCTTTTCTGTCAAATTATTGAAAAATATAAATTTTTAATTTCTGGCACAGCACTTGCGGGAGAAGCTTCGTTCGGACGTGTCGTCCGGAAGACCAGAGGAGTCTCATATGAAATCCACACGCATTTTTCCGAAGGTGACACGCCGCGTTCTGATGTCGGGTGTCGTTGGCCTTGCGGTCCTGACGGGGCTTCCAGCCTTTGCAGAAGACACGATCAAGATCGGTCTTGTCGCCGCGTTGAGCGGCCAGTCGGCCAAGTCCGGTCAGGCGATCACCCGGGGGCTCACGATTGCCATCGACGAAATCAATGAAAAGGGTGGCGTTCTGGGCAAGCCGCTCGAACTTGTCAGCCGCGACGACGAAAGCAATCCCGGCAAGGGACTTGTCGCCGCCCGTGAACTCGTGCAGCGCGAAGGCGTGGCCGCACTGATCGGCGGTCTCGATACGCCGGTGTCCTTCGCGATCGTTCCTTTCGCCAACCAGTCGAAGGTGCCGTTCGTCGGCCCCTGGGCCGCCGGAACCGGCATCACCAAGAACGGTGCCGAGGAAAACTATATTTTCCGCGTTTCCGCCGTCGATGAATATGTCGACGAAGCCATCACCGAATATCTCATCTCGAACTACGGCTCCAAGAAGCCGGGCATGATCCTCATCAACAATCCCTGGGGTGAATCCAACGAGAAGGGCCTTCTCAAGGCGCTGGAAAAGCGCGGCATGGAGCATGCCGGTATCGAAAAATTCGAATCCAACGACGTTGATGTCGTGCCGCAGCTGACAAGGCTCAAGGAAAACGGCGCCGACGGCCTCTTCGTGGTGGCCAATGTCGCGCCGACCGCGCAGGTGGTCAAATCCCTCGACCGGATGGGCTGGGAAGTCCCCATGGCCTCGCATTGGGGACCGTCCGGTGGCCGCTTCACCGAACTGGCAGGCAAGAGTGGTGAAAAACTGCACTTCATTCAGACCTACCTGTTCAGCGAAGGGGACCCGAAGGGGGAAGCGATGTTCGCCAAGCTTCAGGAAGCCTTTCCGGAAATCGAGACCATGGCCGACGTGACACCCGCGACGGGGATCGCGAATGCATATGACGCCATGCTGCTTCTCGCGGCGGCAATCGACAAGGCCGGATCCACGGACGGACCGGCGATCCGCCAGGCGATGTACGACATCGAAAACATCGAGGGATTGATCAAGACCTATACCGATCCTTTCTCACCTGAGGATCAGGACGCGATTGCGCCGGAGGACTACGTCTTCGCGCATTTCGTCGAAGGTGAAATCGTTCCAATCAAGAAGTGATGCCGGCGCCTCCCGCAGAGATCTGCGGGAGGCGCCCTTTCTCCAGGGGCACGGTTCCCCTTACCAATTCCCAGGAAACGCCCATGACCCTCTTGATTGCCGCACTTGTGACCGGCATCGGCCTTGGAAGCATGTATGGCCTGATCGCCCTCGGCTTCCAGATCACCTATTCCGTTTCGTCCACGGTCAACTTCGCCCAGGGCAGCGTGGTCATGCTCGGAGCCGTTCTCGGTTACGTCTTTACCGAGCGTCTGCAGATCAACTGGTTACTTGCCTATCCGCTGGCGATCCTGTGCTGCGGTCTCTTCGGCATTCTGGTGGAAATGCTTCTGGTGCGGCCTTTCGTGGAGCGCAAGTCGGAAGCGTGGCTGATGGCCACTGTCGCCGGAGGCATTTTTCTGGACAATGCCGTCCTTTTTTCCTTCGGTAACGAACCCCGCTCGCTGTCGTCGCCACTGGTGCAGTCGGCATGGCAATTCGCCGGAACGGGCGTCTACCCGCAGCAACTGCTGATCCCGCTGGCGTCGGTTGGCGTTGCGCTGGCGCTGCATTTTCTTTTCCGCAAAACCCTGCAGGGCAGGGCGCTGCTCGCCGTGGTCCAGAACACCCATGCGGCCCGCCTCATGGGCATCAACACGACGCTGATGGTATCCGGCTCTTTTGCTATTTCCGCCATGCTTGCAGGCTGCGCGGGATTGCTGATCGCACCGCTTTTTTCCGTCCATTCGGACATGGGAACCCTGTTCGGTCTGAAGGCCTTCGCGGTCGCGATCCTCGGCGGCATGACCTCCGCATCGGGCGTCATGCTGGCGGGTTTCATCTTCGGCGTCACGGAAGCCCTGGTGACCGCCTATCTCGGGTCGTCATCCACCTACGTTGTTGTTTTCGGCCTCGTCATCCTGGCGTTGACCTTGAAGCCGGACGGGCTTTTCGGGCGTCCCGCGGTCCAGAAAGTCTGAGGTTCCATGATGCGAATTACCAACCAGCGTGCTTACCTGGACGGATTTCTGCTTGTCCTGACGGTCGCGGGGTGCGGAGCGGCCCTCGTGAGCGGTGGCTACATCCAATTCGTGATCGGTCTTGTCGCGCTGACCACGATCCTGGGTGTCGGATTGAATGTTCTTTACGGGCTTACCGGTCTCGTTTCGCTGGGACAGGTCGGCTTTTTCGCGATCGGGGCTTACGGGGTCGGCATCCTGACCCTGTGGGGTATGAGCTTTTGGCTGGCCCTGCCTGTAGCGGCCCTGATTGCCGGTGCTGTCGGCGTCCTTCTTGCAATTCCCGCCGTCCGGATGGCCGGGCCGTTCCTGGCGATGGTGACGATTGCCTTCGCCTTTATTGTCGAGCACGGGGCTGTCGAGTTGCGCACGCTGACCGGCGGACAGAACGGCTTGATGGGATTTCCCATGCCTGAACTGGCCGGATTTGTTTTTTCCGAGCGTGAACTCGTGCTCCTTGCCATCGTGCTTGCCGGTCTGTCGCTCTACTTGTTCAGGCGTCTTGCCGACAGCGGCTGGGGCATGGCCATGACAGGGATCAGGGACGCGGAGCTTGCCGCATCTTCCCTCGGTTACCGGCCCTTCGTCGTCAAGGCGGCTGCGTTCGCCATCGCCGCCGCAATGGCCGGCCTTGCCGGCGGTCTTTTCACGCCGCTGATGATGTTCATCGCACCGAGCAATTTTCCTTTCTCCCAGTCGATCCTGTTCCTGTTCGCCATTCTGATCGGCGGTGCCGGGACGGTGCTGGGTCCGCTTGCGGGCGCGCTGGTCACGGTTCTTTTGCCTGAATTTCTGTCCGGTCTTGCCGAATACCGCCTGCTCGTCTTCGGCGGTCTGCTGGTCGGCGTGCTGCTGATTGCTCCGCGCGGCCTCGTCGGGACGCTCGCCGCGTTTCTTCCCGGAGCGGCACGGGAAACATCTGCGCTTTCGGCCGATGAAATCGGAACGTTTTTGAAGGTGGCTGGTTCGCCCGGGCCCCTGAAGATCAGAAATCTCGGGATTTCCTTCGGCGGTGTGCGGGCGGTCGACGGGGTCCATCTTGATATCCTGCCTGGGGAAGTGACGTCCCTGATTGGCCCCAACGGAGCAGGCAAGACGACTGTTCTCAACATGGTCAGCGGGTTTTACCGCCCAAACGAGGGGGAAATCCTGCTGGGCGAGCGCAACCTTGCAGGGGCTCCGGCCCATGCGGTCGCCAGAAACGGTATCGCGCGCACCTACCAGACGACGAAACTCTTCGAGAATCTGTCGGTGGAGGAAAACGTGGTATCGGGCCTGCCGCGTGGCGCGCCGGGCAACCCGTGGTCGGATATCCGTTCAAAGGAGAATCTTGCTCTTGCTGCCGGGCTGCTGCGCTTTTGCGGCTATCGCGGGGCGCTGGAAAAGCGCGCCGGGGATCTGCCTCACGTGGACAGGCGTCTGGTGGAAATCGCCAGGGCACTTGCGACGAAGCCGGTTTTTCTGCTTCTGGACGAACCGGCCGCCGGGCTGATGCATGCCGACAAGGAGGCGCTCGCCGGGCTGTTGCGCCGGATCGCCGATTTGGGTATCGCGGTCGTGCTGGTGGAACATGACATGAGCCTTGTGATGGGGATTTCCGACCGCATTCAGGCCGTCGATGCAGGCAAACCGATCGCCTATGGCAGACCTGAGGAAATCCGGGCAGACGCGGCGGTGATCGCCGCTTATCTCGGCGACGGCGGCACCGCGTCGTTCAAACGCGAGCAGCCGTTGAAAACCGCGGAGACTCCTGTGGTATCAACGCTTGCCCTGACCGCAGGTTATGGCGCGGCGCCTGTCCTGAAGGATGTCTCCCTGAAGGTGCGGCAAGGCGAGATGGTGGCGCTGCTGGGGGCAAACGGTGCCGGCAAGTCCACCTTCCTGTGCGCTCTTTCCGGCCTGCATCGGCCTGTATCGGGTACGATCATCCTGAACGACGAACAGGTGCAGACGCTGCAGCCGCACGAGCTTGTCGGCAGGGGGCTTGTCCTTGTTCCCGAAGGCCGCCAGGTTTTTCCCGAACTCACCGTCCTGGAAAACATCGAGCTCGGAGCCTACAACCGGCGCTCCGATATGTCGCGCAGCGAAATGACCGCGCATCTGGACCGGTTTCCCCGCCTGAAGGACCGGCTGTCGAGCCGTGCAGGACTGCTTTCAGGTGGGGAACAGCAGATGATGGCCATCGCGCGCGGGCTCATGGCACGGCCGAAAGTGCTGTTGCTGGACGAGCCTTCGCTTGGTCTTGCCCCGGCAATGATCGACGAACTCTATGCCATTCTCGGTGAATTGCGGGACGCCGGCATCACGATCCTCCTCGTCGACCAGGTGGCGACCAAGGCGCTGGCGGTTGCCGACTATGCCTATGTGCTGGAACAGGGACGCATCGTCTTTGAAGGCAAGGCTGCCGACCTTGCCTCCGACCCCCGTTTGACCTCGGCCTATCTGGGGGGCGGGGAAGCCGCAGCTACCTCGGAGGCACAGGCGTGAGTGCACTCGTCATCCGCAACGTCCGCATCGGCAACAGGGCGCAAACCGTTGACATTGCCGTCGAGGGTGGACGCATCAGTGATATCGGATCGGACCTTGGCAGCGGAGCGGCAACTCTCGAAGGCAACGGGGCGATGCTTATCCCCGGCTTCGTGGAAAGCCACCTTCATCTCGACAAGGCGTGCATACTGGATAAATGCCACAATGAAACCGGTACCCTGGAAGGAGCGATCGCCTCGGTCGGTGAAGCCAAGAAATCCTTTACGCAGACGGATATCCGCGCCCGCGGCAGGAAAGTCCTCGAAAAGGCCATCGTGCAGGGAACCAATGCGATCCGGACTCATGTGGAGATCGATCCGGGCATCGGGCTCATGGGCCTTGAGGCGGTGTCCCAGCTCAAGCGGGATTTTGCCTGGGCCCTGGATCTTCAGATCTGCGTCTTTCCGCAGGAAGGGCTCACCAACAACCCGGGCACGGAGGAATTGCTTGAGGAAGCTCTGGCGAACGGGGCGGACCTTTTAGGCGGCTGCCCCTATACCGACAGCGACCCGAACGCCCAGATCGCCACCCTGTTCGAGATGGCCAGACGGTTCGACGTCGATCTCGATTTCCATCTGGACTTCGATCTGGACCCGAAGTGGCGTCATCTTGACGAGATTGCCCGGCAAACCGTGGCGCACGGTTGGCAGGGACGCGTGGCCGTCGGGCATGTGACCAAACTGTCGGCGATGCCCGGACCTCAGCTCATGGAGGTCGTGGCTCTCCTGAAAGACGCGGGCATTGCCCTGACGGTTCTGCCTTCCACCGACCTGTTCCTGATGGGCAGGGACGGCGATCACCTTGTACCGCGCGGTGTCGCACCGGCGCATGTCTTTCACCAACACGGCGTCTGCTCCACGGTGGCGACGAATAATGTTCTCAATCCCTTCACTCCTTATGGAGACTGTTCGCTTTCCCGCATGGCTAACCTTTATGCCAATATTCACCAGCTCGGCACGGAACCGGAACTGGAGGCCTGCTTCGACATGGTCACCTCGGCTCCGGGACGCCTGATCAACCACGCACGCAGCATTGAGTTGGGGGAGGAGGCGACTTTCGTTGCTCTGCCGGCCGACAGCGGGATGCAGGTCGTGTCGGAAATCGTCCGTCCGCTCTGGGGGATGAAAAACGGGCGGATGACCTTCGAGCACGCCCCAGCCCGGATTTTCACACCAGGACCACCAGACGGCACATAGAGCGGGGCCAAGGCGTTACGCATCGATGCAAAAGAACACAAGGCGCGCTATCGCTTTAAGATCGATCAACTTTTCTGCTTTCATGCGGTTCCAAATGGACACAGGTTGATCTAGGGTTTTGCCAGTCAGTGAAACGATTCCTTCGGCAGTTCATGCCGATTGTATTTTTATTTTGTACAGCGCCGCCGTGTCTCTTCACGTTTCGAGTAAGCGAGATCACTCCTGGCCTGTCCTGGAGCTTTCGGGGTTCGCAAGAACGCCGTTCAGTGCTTCAGACGTTTAAACCGGTCGCATTTTCTGCTTCCATGCAAATCCGCATCGAGGCAGCCTGATCCAGGGGGGGGAAATGATCGAAGCAAATTCCGGGCGGTCGGCCCGGCGTTCCTCAAGGCCGCTTGCGGCCGTCCTGCTTCTGACCGCCGGCGCCCTGCTACAGGGCTGTGGCCTGTCCGATGCGCCGGTCCTCTTTCCGAAGGGGCCAATCGCATTGGCGGAACGGAATCTTCTGTTCACCGCCTTCGCCATAATGATGATTGTCGCGATTCCCGCGATCGTTCTGACGCTTTTCTTCGCCTGGCGGTACAGAAAGAGAAAGAACGGGGCGGTCTATACGCCGGAATGGGACGGGTCCTGGATCATCGAAGCGGTTGTCTGGCTGGTGCCGGGCGCCATCGTCGTCGTGCTCGGAACGCTGGTCTGGACGCGAACCCATGAATTCGATCCCTACAAGCCTATCGTCTCCGACAAGCCTGCCTTCAGGGTGCAGGCAGTGGCGCTCGACTGGAAGTGGCTGTTCGTCTATCCGGAGCTGGGTGTTGCCAGTGTCAACGAACTTGCCTTTCCCGCCGACCGGCCGCTTTCCATCGAAATCACTTCCGATACGGTGATGAATTCGCTGATGATTCCGGCGCTCGGCGGGCAGATCTATGCCATGGCGGGCATGCGTTCGGAGCTCAATCTCATGGCCGACGGGCCGGGTGTCTTCATGGGACGCAACACGATGTATTCAGGCGACGGTTTTTCAGATCAGCATTTCAAGGCACACGCCTTGAACGAAGACGATTTTACCGCGTGGAAGGAAAAGGTCACCGCATCGCCCGACGTGCTTGACGCCAAGGCTTATCTGGAGCTTCACAAGCAGAGCGTCGCCAATCCGGTGAGCTATTATTCGTCTACCGAAGCCAAGCTGTTCGAAATCATCCTGCGCAAATACGCACCGATTATGGGCCCGTACGAAAGTGAAGCGGCCGAACTGATCTGCCGGGGGGCTGCCTGATGCTTGGACGTCTGACTATCGAAGCGCTGCCGTTTTATTCCTGGGTCGCCATGGGCGGAGCAGGCGTCACCGTATTGGGTGGCGTCGCGGTGTTCCTGCTCATAACCTATCTGCGTGCCTGGAAGGTGCTGTGGACGGACTGGCTGACCAGTGTCGATCACAAAAAGATCGGCATCATGTATGTGGTCCTGTCGCTGGTGATGCTGGTGCGCGGTTTTGTCGATGCGTTGATGATGCGCGCCCAGCAGGCGGTCGCCCTCAACAATGAGGGCTATCTGCCGCCGGAGCATTTCGAGCAGATCTTCTCCTCGCACGGCACGATCATGATTTTCTTCGTGGCCATGCCGTTCCTGACGGGCCTCATCAACATTGTCGTGCCGCAACAGATCGGTGCGCGGGACGTGGCCTTTCCGTTTCTCAACTCCGTCAGTCTGTGGCTGACGGCGGCGGGGGCCGGGCTGGTGCTGGTCTCGCTCGTCATCGGCAAGTTCTCGCAGGCCGGCTGGACGGGCTATCCGCCCTATTCGGGGATCGAATACAGCCCCGGCGTCGGTGTCGATTACTGGCTCTGGGCCCTGATCGTCAGCGGCTTCGGCAGCACGCTCGCGGGTATCAATTTCATCGTCACCATCATCAAGAATCGCTGTCCCGGCATGAAGTTCATGCGCATGCCGCTGTTCACATGGACGGCGTTGTGCGTTTCGATCCTGATCGCATTCGCCTTTCCCGGCCTTACGGTGGTCGCCGCCCAGCTCACACTAGACCGTACTCTCGGCTTCCACTTCTTCACGAATGGCGACGGCGGCAACATGATGCTCTTCGCCAACCTTTTATGGATCTGGGGCCATCCGGAGGTCTACATCCTGATCCTGCCGGCCTTCGGCATCTTTTCCGAAGTGGTGGCGACCTTCTCGCGCAAGCGGTTGTTCGGCTACGCGTCGCTGGTCTATGCGACCGCCTGTATCGCGCTGCTGTCGTTCACCGTCTGGCTGCACCACTTCTTCACCATGGGATCGTCGTCCAATGTGAACGCGGTCTTCGGCATCGCCACGATGATCATCGCGGTGCCGACAGGGGTAAAGATCTTCGACTGGCTGTTCACGCTGTACCGGGGCCGCATCGAGTTTCATCCCGCCATGGTGTTCACCATCGGCTTTATGGTGACCTTCGTGATCGGCGGCGTGACCGGGGTGCTGCTGGCGTTGCCGCCTGCCGATTACCTGATGCACAATTCGACGTTCCTGGTGGCGCATTTCCACAACATGCTCATTCCCGGCGCCCTGTTCGGCTATTTCGCCGGGATGAACTACTGGTTCCCCAAGGCGTTCGGTTTCAAGCTGGATGTCAAATGGGGCATGCGCTCCTTCTGGTTCTGGTTCATCGGCTTCTATCTTGCCTTCATGCCGCTCTATGTGCTCGGCTTCATGGGCATGAGCCGACGCATGGAGCATTACGCCGACCCGACCTGGCAGCCTTACCTGATCGTCGCCGCGCTCGGCGCGATCTGTGTCCTGTGCGGCATCGTCTGCATCGCCGTGCAGCTCTATGTCTCGGCGAAGAACTGGGGATCGGCGCGCGACATCACCGGGGATCCGTGGAACGGCCGCACGCTGGAATGGGCGACCTCGTCGCCTCCGGCTCCCTACAACTTCGCGGTCCTGCCGCAGGTCGAGGACATCGATGCCTTTCACGACATGAAGATCCGCGGCGTCGCCTATCAGGTGCCGGACCGCTATGAGGACATCGTCATGCCGAAGAGTTCGGGACTTGGGCCGATCCTCGGAGGGCTTGCCTTCGTGCTCGGTTTCGCCATGGTTTGGTACATCTGGTGGCTTGCCGCCCTGTGCCTGGTGCTGAGTCTCGTCTGTGTCGGCATTCGCGCCTTCGACGACGATAGCGATTACATCTTCCCGGCTGCCGAGGTCGAACGGATGGAAAAGGCCCGGCTGGAACAGATCACGCCGGCTGATCTGCATGACATGCGTGATTTTCTGCCGGTCGGCCCGGCTTCGGGCGAAATTCTGCCGGGGAGAGTTTGATGTCGGAGACTGCTGTGACGGGGACGGCAAGCGACCTCCTCGAAGAGGAAGAAAAAAAATCGCTGGAATCGCGGGAATTCGGCTTCTGGGTCTATCTGATGACCGATGCCATCATCTTCGCGCTCCTGTTTGCCACTTATGTGGTGCTGTCGAAAAACTCCGCTGCCGGCCCGACATCGAAGGACGTCTTCGATCTGCGTCACACGGCAGGGGAAACCGCGCTTCTGCTGATCTCCAGCCTGACTTTCGGCATGGCGACCATTGCCATGGCGAAGGGGCTCAGCGGTCGCGTCATCATGTGGCTCGTGGTGACCGCTCTTCTCGGGGTCGGCTTCCTGGCGATGGAGATGATGGAGTTCCACGGCATGATCGCCAAAGGGGCGGGGCCTGATGTCAGCGGCTTCCTGAGCGCTTTCTTCACGCTGGTCGGCACCCACGGCCTGCATGTCACCTTCGGGACGATCGGCATCCTGGTGATGATTGTTCAGATACCGTTGAAGGGCCTGACGCCGCCTGTGCGCTCGCGGCTTTTGCGGCTCGGCCTCTTCTGGCATTTTCTCGACATCGTCTGGATCGGGATCTTCTCGGTCGTTTATCTGCCCGGCGTCATGTAGGAGCCAAGACAATGAACCACTCCGCCGAACGCAGCGTCTCGACCTATCTTACCGGTTTTGTCCTGGCGATCATTCTGACGGCCATTCCTTTCGGGATCGTCTGGGGAGGTCTCCTGACGGGCACGGCCGTCTACGCGATCATTGCGGTTGCCGCCATCCTGCAGGTGCTGGTGCATCTGGTTTTCTTCCTGCATCTGGACTTGAAATCGACGCCTGCGGAAAACCTGTTTTTCCTCGGCTTTGCAGCCGTCCTGATCGTCATCATGGTCGGCGGAAGCCTGTGGATCATGATCGACCTGCATCACCGGATGATGTGAGGGCCGCCCGAGGCCTGTTTCATTTCGCACGTGGAAAGGGAAACAGGATGCAGATGAAACGTATACCGATTGCAGTCCTCGCGATGGTCCTGGCGTTCGGAGTGCCGGCGACGGCCCTTGCCGATTGCGCCTCCGATATCGACAAGGTCGAGAACGCCATAGACAATACTGAGCGGTCCGGGATCGACGTGACTGTCGCGGAGAAGATGCGCGTCCTGCTGGACGAGGCGACGAAAGAACACCGCGCCGGAAACGAAGCCAAATGCCAGGACCTGATCAATCAGGCGAAATACATGGGCAACGTGGAATAGGGGCCTGAAACCCGTGTCGGCGACCTGTCTCGCGCCACGGAATTCGAAATCCCTCGTTCCGCCTTTTCTGCCGTGCGGTGAACTTTGCCGGACGCGCAGTGACGTCTCCCCTGAGGGAGCGCTGGAGTCCTTTCGCGCGATTGCCGTCCACGGAAGGGACGGCCCCGGTGCATGATGTTCCTGCGATTTCTAAAGTGCCGTTGGAAATCAATCACCAGATGTCCTTCAGGGACTGTTCCAGAAAATCAACGAAAGCCCTGACCTTTGCCGGAATAAACCGCCGCGAAGGATAAACGGCATGCACATCCAGGGACGCATATTCAAAGTCTTTCATCACCCGCACCAAAGTGCCCTCGCGCAGCTCTGCGCGGATTTGAGGCAACTGCGCGCCCCCGAGACCGACACCTGCCTTCAGGGCTCTGGTCAGCGCAAAGGCATTGTTCGCCAGGAAGACCGGCTTTACCGGCACCAAAACCGGCCCGGAGGGCCCGATCAGCGGCATCAAGCTGCCATCGGCGGCACCGCTGAACTGAACCTGCCTGTGAAGCGAAAGTACTTCGGGAGTTTCTGGGCTCCCGTTTGCGGTTATGTAGTCCGGGGCGGCAACCAGAATGCGCCGCAAAGTCCCCAGACGGCGCGCGATCAGGCTCAATGACGAGAGATTGCCGAACCGGATCGCAACATCGACGGACTGGGCTGTGAGATCGACGAACGTGTCATCAAGAATGAGTTCAATGACCACATCGGGATGTCGTTGCTGGAAGGCAATTGCGATGTCGGCGATATAACTTTGGCCGAAACCTACCGGAGCGTGGACGCGCAAATGACCGGTCAGGGTGGTTGTAAGTCCCGCGGCCGATTCTGCCGCTTCATGCACGGCGTCAATGATTGACTGGGCTTTTTGATAATAGTCCAAACCGGCTTCTGTAAGCGTCAGCTGGCGCGTTGTTCTGTTGAGCAGGCGGAGATTCAGATGCCGCTCCAACGCAGACACTTGTTGACTGACCGCAGGCTGAGAGATCCCCAGATCGCGCCCCGCGGCCGACAGGCTGCCCGCCTCGGCGACCCGCACAAACGTCGCCATTGCCTTGAACAGATCCATGCCGATCCTCTAAATTTTTCTTATGAATGATATCAGACCAATCCAACTTCTGCTCGTTTTAAATATGAATGATCCTGAAGTCATCGAGTTTGAACTTCTAGGATCTGACTATGACAAGACGTAAAAAAGTGGCCCTGGTGGTTGGCGCGAACGGCGTCATCGGCGGCAACCTCATCGACCATCTGTTGACACTCGACGATTGGGATATTGTCGGGCTTTCGCGGCGAGGGGGCGTGTCGACCGATCGCGTCACCTACATCCCGGTCGATCTCCTGGATCGGCAAGACGCTGAGTCAAAACTGTCCTCGCTTGCCGAGGTGACGCATATTTTCTACGCGGCCTATCAGGACCGGCCGTCGTGGTCTGAACTTGTTGGTCCCAATCTCGGAATGCTGACAAACGTTGTCGATGTCATCGAGACCGTCGCGCCCGGGCTGGAGCATATAAGTCTCATGCAGGGGTACAAGGTGTATGGCGCGCATCTGGGACCGTTCAAAACACCTGCGCGTGAAAGCGACGCGAACCATATGCCTCCCGAATTCAACATAGACCAGCAGGAGTTTCTGGAGCTCAGGCAAGTTGGCAAGCGTTGGTCCTGGTCGGCTCTGCGTCCTTCCGTGGTCATCGGTTTCGGTCTTGGCAATCCGATGAACCTGGCAATTGCCATTGCGGTCTATGCGACAATGTCGAAAAGGCTCAATCTGCCGCTTCGTTTTCCGGGCAAGCCTGGCGCCTACGACAGCCTGATCGAGATGACCGACGCCGGCTTGCTGGCGCGGGCAACCATTTGGGCGGCCACGAACGAATCCTGTGCCAATCAAGTCTACAACATTACCAATGGCGACCTGTTTCGCTGGTCGGAAATGTGGCCAAGGATAGCGGAGTTTTTCGATCTGGAGGTGGCGCCACCGCTGCCAATGTCCCTTGCTTCAGTCATGGATGACAAGGAAGGCCTGTGGAACGGGATTGTCGCGGATCACAGCCTCGCCGAACATACCTATCAGGAGGTGTCGTCCTGGGGGTTCGCAGATGCGGTATTCAGCTGGAACTATGATTTCTTCGCCGATGGATCCAAGGCAAGACGCCATGGTTTTCATGAATATGTCGATACGGAAGCAATGTTCATGGCGGTTTTCCAGGAACTTCGCTCGCGCAAGATCATCCCATAAGCATTTGTAGCTGGAACCTGCAGCTGGTTGCTTGCCGGGCCATTCGGGAAGCCTGAATGCGGTGCGCGCGTATTCGTGCGCGGATACTTGCGCACTGTGTTCAGGGGCAACTTTCTGCGATGCACGTTCCGGCAAACGAGACGCAGGCGATGCCACGCGTCTGACTGTAACTGCCTATGCCTGTTGCGATTGCCGATAAAAAACAGTTGCCGGTTTAAAAAAATTTTTAATTTGACCCCTGCCACCGGCTCGAGCTCAAATTTGGACAAACAAACGCGGCCAACGCGTGTTTTTTCCAACCTTCAGAGGGGCTCTAAATGTTCTCAAAAATCGCCACAGCTGCGGCCATCGCGCTGACCCTGTCCGCTACATCCGCACTTTCAGAAACCTGGCGCATGGCCACGAAGATGCCGGTCGACAGCCCGGAAGGACAGGTCTTTCAGAAATTCGCGGATTTGACCGAGGAGTATACCGGCGGTGAGCTGACCATTCAGGTCTTCCCCAACGAGCAGCTCGGCAAGGAAGATGCCGTTCTGGAACAGCTTCAGGCCGGTATCGTGAACATCTATGCCGAAGGCTTCGGCTACATGAAGAAGTGGGCACCGGAACTCGTCTGGGCTTCGCCGGCCTTCACGTTCGACGATTACGACCACTGGGTTCGCTTCATGGACAGCGATCTGGTGAAGGACTGGTTCGAAAAGGCGGCGGCCGAGTCCGGTGTTGCACCGCTTGGAAATCCGACGGCGGTGCTGAGGGGGCCGTTTCGTGTCATCGTCTCCAACAAGCCCATCAACGGACTTGAGGATGTGGCAGGCCTGAAACTGCGCATGCATCCGAACAAGCTGGCAATCGCAACCTGGAGCCATCTTGGCGGTGAAGTGATCACACTGCCCTGGACCGAGGTCTACCAGTCGATCAACAAGGATATCGTGCAAGCGGTGAACAGCCCGATCGCACTGGTCGAATCCATGCGTTTCAACGAGGTTGCACCCTATATCAGCCGCCATGACGAGTACTGGCAGTCGATTGGCTTCATGATGAACGTCGACGCCTACGAAGCCCTGTCGGAAGAAACAAGGGCCGGGCTCTTGAAGGCCTATAACGAGGCGGGAGAGCTGTCGCGCGAGATCATGATGTCCGTCGCTGATGAAAGCATCACACGGATGACGGATGCCGGAGCCACCTATACGGAGCTGGATACCGGTCCTTTCGTCGCCAGGATGCAGGAATTCTATCAGCAGATGAACGAGGACGGCGAGCTGCCGGAAGGCTTTATCGAGACGGTTGAAGCGACACGCAGCGAATAAGGCCCGCTGGTGTATCCGCTCGACAACCATGAACCGGGAGGGGCGCTGCAAGGCGCTCTTCTCCGGCTAGACCTGATGCTGTGGCGCCTTGGCGGCGTGTTCATCTGGATCTGCAATATCTGCATGCTGGGGATGCTGACGCTTACCGGTGTCACGATCCTGGCCCGTCCCTTCGGCTGGTCAGCCTACTGGATGTGGCCCTGGACAATGGTGTTCTTCGTCTGGCTTTCCTTCTTCGGCTTCTTCGCCATCTATGTGCGGCTGAGAGATATCCGGGTGGATTTTTTCGCGCAGAGGATGGGTCCGTTCGGCATGGCCGCCACGCGCCTGATCTCCGATCTTTCGGCGCTTGCCATCTGCGGCACGCTGCTGGGTCTGATGCCCACGGTGATCGCGACCTCGCGCGGCTATGTGGACGGCGCTATTTTTCCCGATGGCGGCGAATTGGCCCGGCAGATGCTCTCCGTTCCGCTTTTCATCTCTACCTTCCTGATCTGTCTCGTCGCGCTTGTGGACCTAGCCAAGATGGCTGCTGGTCTGCCGGAGAACGTCAACAGCCACCATCCGGAGGCCTGAAACTTTGGCCTATATCCTGTTCGGAAGTTTCATCCTTCTGATCCTTTTGCGCGTGCCGGTCGCCATTTCCATCGGAACGGCAGCACTGATCACCTTTCTGACCTCCGATTTCTCGACAGCTCTGCAGGTCATTCCCCAGCAGATGCTGGAAGGCGTGAACAAGGCTTCGCTCACGGCGGTGCCTTTCTTTATTCTGGCCGGCAATCTGATGAACGCCTGCGGTGTCACGGAGCGTATCTTCGCCTTTGCCAACGCGCTTGTTGGACATCTGCGTGCCGGTCTGGCGCAGGTGAACATCCTGAGTTCCATGATTTTCGCCGGAATTTCCGGCGCGGCGGTTGCCGATTGTGCGGGACTTGGGGCGATCGAAATCAAGGCCATGCGCGAAAGAGGATACCGTGCCGATTTCGCTGCGGCGATCACAGTAGCGTCTTCCGTCATCGGACCGCTGATCCCGCCGTCTATCGGCCTGGTGCTCTATGCCTTCCTGGCGCAGCAAAGCATCGAGCGGATGTTCCTCGCGGGGCTGGTGCCCGGCATCGTCGTGGGCGCTGCCCTGATGATCTATGTGCGAATCCGGGCTCAGTTTACCGACTTTCCGACACAGCCGCGCGCGACGATGCGTGAGGTGACAGGCTCGGCACGTCACGGGTTCCTGGCGCTGATTGCCCCTGCGATCATTCTCGGGTCCATCATGTTCGGTTTCGTCACCGCCACCGAGGCCGGTGTCCTTGCCTGTCTTTACTGCGCAGGCCTCGGGCTCTGGTACGGGGAGCTTACCTGGAAGAAATTCGCCGCTGCGCTCAGCGACAGCGCGACGATGACCGCCGTGATCATGATCATCATCGCCTTTTCCATCGCGATGGGCTGGCTTCTGACCATCGACAGGGCACCGCAGAAGATTGCGGAACACCTGTTTGCCATGACAGAGAGCAAGTCGGTCTTCCTGGCGCTTCTGCTGGTCTTCATCATTCTGGTGGGCTGCGTCGTGGAAGGCGTTCCTGCCAAGCTGATCCTGGTGCCGACCCTGTTGCCGGTGATCGATGCCTATGGCATCGACCGCGTCCATTTCGGCATCATCATCCAGCTCGGCCTTTTGATCGGCATCGCCACGCCGCCCATGGGGATCGGCCTCTACATCGTGTCGGAGGTCGGCCGTGTCCGCTTCGAGGCGGTGGCGCTGGCGGTGCTGCCCTTCCTGATTCCTCTCATAAGCGTTCTGGTTCTGCTGACTTACGTTCCGGAACTGGTCACCTTCCTGCCCGATCTGATGCTGGGGCCCAATTCCTACTGAAAGACATGACATGTCGACGATGACCTACAAGATCAACCCGATGCCCGCTCCGATTGCCACGGAGAAGCTGGACAGGCTTGCGAAGCTGGAAACGGCAACAATCGGCCATTTCTACCATTTCGGGTTCGCAGATCCGGGCATTTCACCGGTCCTGCGAGGCAAGACTGTGGCGGCGACGGTTGCCACGCTGGCCATACCGGGCCTGGATTCCACACTGCTTCATCATTGCCTGAGCCAGGTCGGACCCGGCTATTTTCTGGCGGTCGACCGGCTGGGCGATAGAAAATACGCGTGCTGGGGCGGCGGCGTCACCCGCATGGCCGCGATGATGAAACTGGATGGCGGCTGCGTCGATGGTCCGCACACGGATACGCTCGAGATCGAAGAACAGGAATTCCCCATGTGGTCGCGCGGCGCTTCGCCGGTGACCACCCGCCTTTACAATTCCGGCGGCGGATTCAACGTGCCGGTCTCCATCGGCGGCGCTGCGGTTCTGCCGGGCTATGCGGTGCTGGCGGACGACTGTGGCGTGCTCTTCATCGCTCCGGAAGATCTGGACGAAGTTCTTGCTCTCGGCGAGGAAAAGACTGCCAAGGGTGCCGTGAACGAACAGAAAGTCACCGAAGGAACCCATCTCGGCGCGCTTTCCGGGGCAACCGCAATGGTGGCTGCCAAGCTGGAAGGCTGATCAGGGGCCGTGTGCAGGTATCAGATTAATACAAGGATAGAGTTTTGAAAGCCGTGATCTATACGCCATCCGAGCCAATCGTTGCCAGCTGGGTTGAGCGCATGCGGAAACTTTTGCCCGACTGGAGCATCAATCCATTGACGGAGGAAGACGATCCGGAGTCGGTGCGTTATGCCGTTGTCTGGCGTCCGCGCACGGGCGATATCGCCCGCTTCCCGAACCTGAAGGCAGTCGTCTCTATCGGCGCGGGAATTGATCATGTTCTGGCCGATGCGGAATTGCCCCGGAAGCTGCCGATCATTCGGACCGTCGGCGCCGATCTGACCCAGTTCATGCGCGAATATGTAGCGTTGCACGTGCTGCGGCACCATCGCAACCGCCCCTACCAGGCGGCCGCTCAGGCGCGAGCCGAGTGGGATGCGGTCGAAGTGCCGCCGGCGCCGCAACGCCGTGTCGGGGTGATGGGGCTGGGAAACCTCGGCAGTTTTGCCGCGCAGACTCTCGCCGGCTTGGGGTTCCGGACTGTCGGTTGGGCGCGACGCCCGCGCGATATCGAGGGGGTGACCTGCTATTCGGGAAGTGAAAATTTCGACGCTTTTCTGGAAGGTACGGAAATTCTGGTCAATCTGCTGCCGCTTACGGATGAAACGAAAAATGTACTGAACGCCGAGACCTTCGGGAAGCTTCCGAAAGGCGCCTGCATCATCAATGCGGCCCGTGGCCCGCATCTGGTCGAGGAAGATCTGCTGGCTGCACTGGACAGCGGTCAGATCGCCCAGGCGACGCTGGACGTTTTCAACGTCGAACCGTTGCCACCCGAGCATCCGTTCTGGAAACACCCGGCGATCACCGTTACGCCGCACATCGCGTCCCGGATAGATGCGGGAACGGGGAGCCGGATCATCGCGGCGAATCTGGATACGTTCGAAAAAACGGGAACGGTCGAGGATCTTGCCGATGCAGTGCGCGGTTACTGAGCATATCCGTTGGTATTTTGCCTATCGTGAAGGCAATGCCCTCCTTTCCTGCCAGCAGGGAAGGGGCGTGGCCTTTTCATTCGTGGTGGCCTAACCTAGATTGCGTGAAAAATGCGACCGGTGGCCATGAACTTCAAACAGATGGAAGCTTTTTACTGGTTATGCCAGCTTCACAGTTATCGCCGTGTCGCAGAACGTTTGTCCCTTACACAACCGGCGGTTTCGGCCCGTATCAACGCACTTGAAGAGGATCTGAACGTCCAGCTCATCGAACGGGACTCGCAGCATTTTCGGCTGACCGAGCATGGCCAGCAGGTGGCGGAATACGCGGAGATGTTCGCCAATCTGCATGAAGCCATGAGCTCACGTCTGGATGAGCGGCGTCAGCGTCACCTGGCCGTCGGAATGGTCAGCATGGTCACGACGTCATGGGGCATCCTGATGAGGGACATGGTGGCACGGGCAGCTCCCAACGTGCTGCTGGACATTCATTCCGGTTCCAACCGTGACCTCAGGCGTCTGCTGCGCGCCGGCGTCCTGGACCTGGCGTTCCTGACGGACGAAGCAGACCTGTCTCGCGTCCCCAACAGCTTTACCGTGCAGTATGACGTGGGTTGGGTTGGACATCCGGATCTCTTGCGGGACCTGAAGCAGCCGCTTCAAACGAAGACACTGCGCCAGTTGCCGATAATTCTCTATCCGCCCAGTTCTCCGCTGATGCAGGTTCTGTCTCGCATGTTGCACGAGAACCGTGCGCGGCCGAATGTGCGGCATGTGGGAAACTCGCTGGCGACCATCAGCGAAATGGTGCGTCGAGGCTACGGTATTTCGGCGGTTGCGTTGTCCCAGGTGGAAGAGGACATCATTAGCGGCAGGCTCGAACTGATCGAGACAACCGAGACAATCGCGCCGCTCGATATCTGTTGCGTACACCTGAACCGCGCCCGCAAGACCCAGGTTCAGCAGATCTTTGAAATCGCCGAAACGGCAGCGCGGGAGTGGTGTGAAACCCACCCGCGCTTCCTGACCTTCAAGAAAGGGCCTGCGTCCTGAGGGGACGGACCCTAAGCAGCTTCAAATCCCTTGGAAACGTGATCCCGGATCAGTCCCGCACCGATTTCGACAAGGCGGGCGCTGAGCTTCTGGCCTGTTTCCGCGCTCGAAAAGACAGGGTCGCCTCCCCAGATGCCGTGCGGGGCCGCCTCGAGGGCTTCGACCGGAGCCTGGATCTTTGCACCCTTGTAGCTGATTGCGTTGATGCCGCCCACGTTCACGCCGCGCACCATGCCACTGGTGGAGGGTTTTTCACGCAGATCCATCCGCAGGATCTCAGGATAATAGTGCAGACCGATTGATGTCAGCGGATCGCCACCGTGGCCGGAGGACTTCGCCGCGCCTTCCGGACCCAGAATGTCTTTCAGGAGCTCGTAGCTGATCTGCCACAGATACATGGACGGCACGAATACTCCGGTCGTCTGGCGCCAGCGGTGGGTGACCTCGGTTATCGCCGTCACGTTGCCGCCATGGCCGTTGATGAGCATGATCTTCTTGATACCGTGCCGGGTGAGACACTTGAAGATATCGTCCAGAAGCGCCACCAGAGTGGATTGCGACATGGCTATGCCGCCATGGGTGGAGCCGAAATAGTCGGAGCCGCCGAATGGAATGCTGGGCGAGACGAAGGTCGCGATTCCGAATTCGCGTGCGCCGCGGGCAATATCGAGGGCAACACATTCGGCACCGAGATAGTCGCCCATGGGGGCATGAGTGCCCTGATCCTCCAGAGATCCCAGCGGCACGAGGACAACGGCCTCGTCGGTCAGGAACCGGCGTGATTCCTCGCTGGTCAGTTCGGCGATTTTCAGTTTCTTGGTTTCAGACCAATTCATGATCACTGGGCTCCAGTTGGTATGTCATCGCGGATACAGGCCGAAAACCGGGTTTTCCCGAGACGGCGCAGTTTCGGAACCTCGGCGGCGCAGGCATCCATTGCATAGGGGCAACGGGTGCGGAATACGCAGCCTGAGGGGGGATTTGCAGGCGAGGGGATCTCGCCCGTAAGACGGACGCGGCCGGGTTTCGGCTTCAGGCCCGGTTCGGCCGAAACCAGAGCGGCCGTATAAGGGTGGGCCGGTTTGAAATGAACATCATCGGCCGGGCCGATTTCCATCACCCTGCCGAGATAAAGCACCATCACCCTGTCCGAGATGAAGCGCACCACGGACAGATCGTGACTGATGAAGAGAAGCGATATTCCGGTTTTCGCGCGCAGGTCCGCAAGAAGGTTCAGCACTTGCGCCTGAATGGACACATCGAGCGCGGAAACCGCCTCGTCGGCGACGATGAAACGGGGTTCGACGGCAATCGCCCGGGCAATGCCGACGCGTTGGCGCTGACCGCCAGAGAATTCGTGCGGCAACCGTCCGAGAAATTCCGGAGACAGGCCGACCATGTCCATCAATTCCTTCAAACGGGCTTCGCGCCGTTCTCCGGTATGAAGATTGTGCGTGTCGAGCGCTTCCGACAAAACGGCACGGATCGGCTTGCGCGGATCCAGGCTGGCATAAGGGTCCTGAAAAATGATCTGCATGTCCTTGCGGGCAGTGCGCAGTTCCTCCTTGCTGAGGCCGGCAAGGTCCCGGCCGTCGAAACGAACCGTGCCCTTGTCGGCGTCGATCAGCTTCAGGACGGTCTTTCCCAGAGTGGATTTTCCGGATCCGCTCTCGCCGACGAGGCCGAGAACCTCTCCGGGGGCAATGCACAGATCGATGCCCCGGAGCACCGGAACGCGGCTCTTTCGGAAAATCCCTCTTCCGGAGCCCGGATAAGACTTCGTCAGTCCGGTGACTTCAAGCAACGCACGGCTCATCACATGCCTCCTTCAGGAAACTCGAGGCCTCGGGAGCGAATATGCAGCGGACGGCACGCAGCGCGTCCTGGGAAGGGTAAAGGCCGGGATGGGTTGCCGCACAAGCGTCCTTTGCGTCCGGGCACCGGTCGCGAAAAGCGCAGCCTGACGGCCTTGCCTGTGGCAGGGGCGGGGTGCCGCCGATGGCCCCAAGCCTGTCGCCACGGGAAGAGTGCATCTCCTCGTGCAGCGAAGGCATGCTTTCCAGCAACGCCCGTGTATAGGGGTGGTGAGGGTCCGACAGAATGTCGCCTGCCGGACCTTCTTCAACGATCTCGCCGGAGTACATCACCACCACGCGGTCGGCGATATCGGCGACGATCCCGAGGTTGTGACTGATGAAGAGCATGCTGAGGCCGGAATCCTGGTTCGCCCTCAGATCGCGCAGCAGGTCGATGATTTCGGCCTGGATCGTGACGTCGAGTGCGGTGGTCGGCTCATCGGCGATCAGAAGCTTGGGTTCACACAGGAGCGCCATGGCGATCATCACGCGCTGGCGCATGCCGCCCGACAGTTCGTGCGGATAGCTGTCGAAGCGCTGTTCCGCTTCGGGAATGCCGACGCGGTCCAGCGCGGCGACGCAGCGATTACGGGCTTCCTCCGGCGTCACCTTCCTGTGTGCCTGAAGTGCTTCCACCATCTGCACTCCCACCCTGAGAACCGGATTGAGCGAGGTCATCGGTTCCTGGAAGATCATGGCGATGTCATCGCCCCGTACTTTCTCGGCTTCTTTTGCCGCCAGCGAAACGAGATCCACCGCAGCGCCCGATTTGCGCTCAATCGCGATATGGCCTGCCGAAGGACGGATGGAGGAGGGCAGAAGCCCCATCAGGGCGAGCGAGGTCAGCGACTTGCCCGATCCGCTTTCGCCAACCAGGGCGGTGCACTGGTTGCGCCGCAGTTTCAGGGTTATGTCACGCACCAGTTCGGCGGGTGCTTCCCGCTTGCCGCGATTCAGGCTGAGCGTCAGTCCCCGCAGCTCGGCGGCGCTGTCCGTATCAAGTTTCGCCGGAGCCGCAGTCTGCCTGCCGGCGGGAGAAACCGAATCCTTGCCGTCTTCCATGCCCTTGGGGTCCAGCACGTCCCGCAGCCGGTCACAGAACAGATTGATGGCGTAGATCGTCACGCAGAGCGCTGCGCAGGGCACGAAGATGCCGAGAGGATCCTGCTCCATGAAGCCGCGAGCGCCACGGATCATCTGGCCCCAGGAGGGAGCGGGCGGCACAACTCCGAGCCCGAGGAACGACAGGCCGGATTCCACGGTGATGGCCGCAGCCGCGGTCAGCGAGAATTGCACCGATATTGCACCGAGTATGTTGGGCAGGACCGTTGAGACCACGATCCGGCGCGGCTTCGTGCCAAGGGCCCGGGCGGCTTCGACGAAATCCAGTGCGGAAACCCTGAGGGTTTCGGAATAGGCGATGCGCGAGAAGGACGGGAAATAGAGCAGAGCGAGAACGGCGACCATGGTGGATACGCCCGGACCGAAGATAGTCACCACGAGCAGCGCCAGAAGGATCGGCGGAAAGAACAGCACCACGTCGGAAACGCGCATGGCGATGAACTCGAACAGGCCGCGGAAATAGGCTCCCATCAGTCCGATGAACGTGCCGATGGCCATTGCGATGAAGCTCGCCAGGAAGGCGACGGTCAGGGAGACCTGTCCGCCGTATAGCACCCGGGCCAGCCGGTCCCGGCCGAACTCGTCCTGCCCGAAGGGATGCGCCCAGGAGGGACCCGCCAGGCGTTTTGAGACCGCGATCTGCACCGGGTCGGCGGACGTCAGCAGCGGGGCCGCGAACATGGATCCGATCAGCAGCAGAAGCAGCAGACTGGCCACGATCAGGCGGCGGGGAAAAGAGAAACGGGAAAACGGCATCACAGGCGGATCCTGGGATCAAGGACGGAATAGAGCATCTCGACCATGAAGTTGATAAGGATGAACAGAGCCGAAACCACGAGGATGACCGCACGGACGGATGGATAATCCCTCTGCTGAACGGCGGTCACCAGATAGCCCGACAGGCCGGGCCAGTTGTAGATAAACTCGATCAGAACGGTGGACCCGAGCAGGATGCCCATCTGCAATCCGACCACCGTCACGATCGGGCCGAGGGCGTTGCGCACGACGTGGCGGCGTACGACCAGTTTGCGCCGAAGCCCCTTGGCGACCGCCGTTCGCACCCAGTCATGGGTGCGCATTTCCAGAACGCTCGCACGGGTCATGCGAAAGATGATCGAGAAGAGATGCAGGCCGACGGTAATCGCCGGCAGCGTCAGCAGTTTCAGGTGAAGCAGCGGATCGGAGGCAAAGCTCACATAGCCGCCTGCCGGGAGCCAGCGCAGCACCTGGGCGAACAGATAGATGAAGAGCGTGCCCGTCACGAAGCCGGGCACCGAGATGAGGACCGCGTTGGCGGCCGAGACCACCCGGTCGAACGAGCGGCCCGGGCGAAGTCCCGCCCAGGTGCCCGCGGGAATGCCGGTGATCAGACCCAGAAACAACCCGGCCAGGATCAGTTCGATGGTTCTGGGCAGACGCAGGGCAATCGTTTTGCCCACCGGCACGTGATCGATCAGGGATTGTCCGAAATCGAAACGGGCCGCACCTGCCAGAAAGTCCAGATATTGCGTGATCAAGGGCTTGTCGAGCCCCATCTGGCGTCTGAGACTTTCGACAGATTCCTGGCTGGCAACCGCACCGTCCGACGTGAGCAGGAGCTCCGCCGGATCGCCGGGGACGACGAAAAGGACTGCGAAAACGATGGTTCCCACGATCCATAGCATCAACAGGGCTGCCAGCCCCTTGTTCAGGGCAAAACGTATCATGGCTCAGGTCAGGACGGCTCGGAGACGTCGAAGGAGAAAGCCGATGACGTGTTCAGCCAGCCCGGGAATGCCTTGAAGCCCTTGACGGATTTCTGCATTGCATGGGCCTGTGCACGCCAGTTGATAGGGACTTGCGGCACTTCCTCGAAATAGGCCTGGGCCAGGTCCTTGTAGATGGCCCCGCGCTCTTCCTCGTCCATTGTGGCACGGCCCTTTTCAAGCAGTTCATCGATGCGAGCTGACTCGAATCCGAAGGACTTAGTGTAGTTTGCCGGCCCGGAATGGAGGAGGGGCCAGAGAGCGTTCGGGTCGTTGTAAAAGCCTGAAAGACCGTGCACGGCGATATCGTAGTCGCCTTCCTTGCCCTTCTTCACGCGCGTCGCCCAGTCCGGGAGATCCAGCGTCGCGTTGATGCCGATCATCTGCAGATAGGCCTGGACGATGGCGGCCGTGTCCTGGTGCATGCCGTAGGTCGATGTGGACAGCAGGCGGCAGGAGAAGCCGTTGGGATAACCTGCTTCGGCAAGAAGTCGCTTGGCCTTTTCAGGATCGAAGGAATATTCGATCGTGGGATCGGAGACGTCGTAGGGAGATCCTGGAGGGTTTGGAAAACCCGTCAGCTGCGTGCCTCTTCCGGCGAAGACCGCGTCGATGACATCCTGCCGCTGGATGGCATAGCCAACCGCCTGACGCACCTTTGGAACCTTGAAGGGCCCGTCCTTGGCGACATTGAAGAGCACGAGCATGAATGGGCTGACCGTTGCGCCGATGTTGAGGGTCTCGGACTGCTCGACCGCGTCGAACTGCGGCCAGGGCAGGTATTCGATGACATCGACATCGCCGGTTTCCAGCGCGGCATAGCGCAGATTCTGGTCAGCATAGGCAGTAAAGCGGATCTTGTCGCAGATTGGCTCGCCCTTGCTGTAGAAGTCGGCGAATTTGGTGACTTCGACGAAGACGCCGCGCTCTTCCGAGCTCTTGGTAAAGGGGCCGCAGCCGACCGGGTCGTCCGCGGAGCTGCCTTTCCAGACGAGGCCGGCGCAGTAATTGGCGAGCTCCTTGAGGAAGATGGCGGACGGTTGCTTGAGTGAAAACCTGGCCGTCTTGGCGTCGACCGCCTCGACCTTGTCGATGTTGAGGAAGGAGGATTTCAGATAGGCGGATGAATCCTCTGCGATGATGGATTCAAAGGTATGGACCACGTCTTCAGCGGTGACCGGTTCGCCATTGTGGAAGACCGCGTTGTCGCGCAGCTTGAAGACGACCGTGTTCGGATCCGGCCATTCGTAGCTTTCGGCGACTTCCGGAATCAGGTTTGCCTCCGGATCGTAGCCCATAAGGCCACGGTAAAGGCAAAGCTTGACGTTGTTGGAAGACGCGCCGGTGTTGTTCCAGGGCGCCAGGCTGGGAGGAAAGGTCGACAGGCCATAGCGTAACGTCTCGCCGTCGGCAGCCCAGACACGGCCGGGAAGGGCCATGGCAGTCATGCCGGCGCCGATCCCTGTCAGAACAGCACGCCGGTTTGGGTTGAAATTCAATTCGGAACTATCGGGCATTCTTGGTCACCCCGTTTTTGTTGCTGAAAGGTTTTCGTGCCGCTTCAAACGTCGGCTATCTGCTAAATTTCGCGCGATCCGGGCAGTGAATGTCCAATTGAAAAAATTTGTCTGCGCCAAAAAATAATTTTCATCCGCAAAGCCCGGTGGCCTCGACGCCGGTCATAAATTTTCTTTTCCCGCATGAAAAAATTACCTTTTTGGCATCGTGCGGCAGCCGGGCTACGCTCCGGCGAAACTGCATGCCGGACGGAACGCAAATGCCCCTCTCTTTTTCCTTCGAATGCGAAAAGCAACCAGCCTTCGGGCCTGGCGGCATGGTCGTGACCAATCACCCCCTGGGAAGTTCGGCGGGGGCGGAGATGCTGGCGGCCGGCGGAAACGCTGTGGATGCGGCTGTCTCCGCCCTGCTGACATTGACGGTCGTGGAGCCGATGATGGTGGGTATCGCCGGGGGTGGGCTGGCCCATCTTCGCCTTGCCGACGGGACCCATGTGGTGATGGACGGGCTGGCCTGCGCGGCGAAAAGCATGCATCCGGCCATTTACGAGCCGGTTTCGGATGAACCGCCGGATTACATGGAGGCGAAGGACCGCCGCAATACGGTCGGGGCGTCGGCTGTGGCTGTGCCCGGCAATCTGGCTGCCTGGTGCCTGCTCCATGAAAAGCATGGCAAACTGCCCTTCGCCGATCTGGTCGAACCGGCCATTCGCGCGGCATCGCGCGGCTTCTTCGCAACGCATTATCTTGCCGGCGCCGTCAACGAGTTCAGACAGGACCTTGCCGCCGACCCGGCAATCGCGGAAGTTCTTCTGCCTGAAGGGCGCCCGCCGCTCTTCGGCGAGCGCATTTTCATGCATGATTATGCCGAAAGCCTGCGTCTGATCGCCCGTGAAGGCGCGGCGGCACTTCATGGCGGTTCTCTCGGGGCCGCGCTGGTGGAGCGCATGGCAACCGGCGGCCCCGATGCCGGCTGGGTGACGCTTGAGGATCTGAAGGCTTACCGGCCGGTCGAGCGCGGTGTGATCACAGGATCCTATCGGGGCTACGAGATCATGGGACCGCCGCCTCCGGCCTCCTCGGGCGTTCACGTCACGCAGATGCTCAATATTCTCGAAGGGTATGACGTGGCGGGCATGGGGTTCGGCTCCGACGAGAGCCTCGATCTTCTGGCGCGAACCATTGCTCTGGCTTTCGCGGACCGCCGCGCGGCTTCAGGCGACCCCGATTTTGTTGACGTTCCGGTGAACCGGCTGACCTCCAAATCCTATGCAGGGGACTGCCGTGAACGCCTCGGCGTCGCCGTTCCGCCGGCCGCGGGGTATGAAAGCCGGGATACGACCCATGTTACCGTCGCCGACAAGGACGGCAACATCGTTTCTGCCACCCATACGATCAACGGGTTGTTCGGCGCGCGGATCATGGTTCCCGGGACGGGGATCATTCCCAACAACTACATGATGAATTACGACCCGCATCCCGGACAGGCGCTCTCGATTGCCCCGGGCAAGCGCGTTCCCACATCCATGGCGCCGATGATCGTGTGCAAGGACGGCGCACCGCGCTATGCGCTGGGTCTTCCCGGCGGACTGCGGATATTTCCGTCCGCCATGCAGTCGATCGTCAATTTGATCGACCACGGCATGAGCCTGCAGCAAGCTGTCGAGGCTCCGCGTATCTGGACTCAAGGCCAGGAGGTGGAAATCGAACAACCACTGGCGCCGCTGAAAGATGCCTTGAGCGAAAAGGGGCACGAAATAAAGGTCATGCCGCACATCGGCGGCGGCATGAACGCAATCGCCTTCGAGGACGGCGGTCTTCGCGGCGCTGCCTGTTGGCGCGCCGACGGTACCGCGATCGGGATCGGTGGCGGTCTCGCCCGTCCGGGCGTCCGGTTCTGGCCGGATCGCGCACCTGACGACGAGGCAAAGGCGTGAGGCCGGGAGCTTCCGGGAATATGACCAGGCTCGTCGTTCTGGACCCCATACCGGAGGAACGGCTTGACCGGATCCGTGCGTTTTTACCCGAGGGCTGGCAGATTTCGGCGGCAGATTCCCGGGACCCGCAGTCTCAGCTCAGAATTCTGCAGGGTGCTGACTGCGCCATCGTCTCGGACGTGGCGGTGACGGCGGAGATGATGGCGACGCCCGGGCTTCGCGCCATACACAAATGGGGCGTCGGCTATGACGCCATCGACTGTGACGCCGCCCGGATCAACGGGGTCCGGGTCCTGCGCACGACAGGGTCGAACGCCATTGCGGTCGCCGAAACGACGCTCGGGCTGATTCTGGCCCTCAACCGGAATCTGGTGCGCGGCCATAGTGCCGTTGCCGAAGGACGCTGGCCCAAGGCGGCATTGGCGGCCACATCCATGCAACTGACCGGCAAGACCGTCGGCATCGTGGGGCTCGGTTATGTCGGCAAGGCTCTCGCAGGGCTTCTGGCGGGGTTCGGTTGCCGGATACTGTATACGGGACGCGCGCCGCAAGACCCGGAAACCGAAACGGAACTTGGTGTCCGCTACGTTCCCTTGCAGGAACTGCTCGCGGAAGCCGACGTGGTGACGCTGAATTGCGCGCTTACCGAAGAAACGCGCGGAATGATCAACCGCGAGACGCTCGCGCTGATGAAACCCGGTTCACTGCTGGTCAACACGGCCCGAGGCGGTGTCGTGATCGAGGCAGATCTGGCGGATGCTCTGAAAAGCGGTCATCTGCGCGGTGCCGCCAGTGATGTCTTCTCGCGGGAACCTGTCGAAGCAGGCAATCCGCTGATCGGCCTGGCGACGGCGATCAACACGCCGCATACGGCGGCGGTCTCCGCCGACATGTTTGCGCCGACAGTCAAACGCATGGTCGATAACCTGAGCGCCGTTCTGGAGGGGCGGACACCGCCGCCTCTTGACGTGGTTGTGTAACCGCCTACGAGTTTGCCCGGCTCTGGCGTTCCCTGAAGTGCGAATGCGTCTACCTGCATGCTTGAGAGACAGGATGGCAGGCTAAAGCCGGCATCGCGAAATGGATCACGTTGCTACAACCAAAGCGGCCTCATGCGACCCATGGCGGGAAGCTGCCCGCAGTGGTCTATTTCACCCAAATCGAAACCGACGAGCAGACCAAGAGAGTAGCTTAAATCACGCCGGATCCCCTCCAAAGGATGAGGAGTGGCTCAAAGAACGCTTGTATCGAACGCTACAACAGGATCACGCCACGCGCTGGCTATGGACATACAACAATGAGCGGCCCGACATGACCCGCGGCGTAATCGGGAAAGGCGGTGCATTTGCCGTCTTTCCTTTTGAATACGAAGAAGCCAGGCCGGCTTTCGCAGCAGGCTCCTGAAGCTTCTCAGCTTGGGGCGCATCGTTTTGCGCGCGCCGATGAGATCTGGACAGCCCGGCGCAGTGGGCCGTCATAACTAACCTCACCAAACAAGACCCTACTGGATGGGGTGTTCAGCTACGCCTGCCAGTTCGCGCTGAACCTTCGACCGCGCAGTCTTGATGTTGTCGAGTACCTGAGGGCTGGTGTCGCTCGCCTCCTGTTTCTCTGCCAGGAACGTTGTCATGCGCGCATCCAGGTCGCGCAAGCGGGTTGTCGTGCGATGTCGCGGCTGAACCGCCGAAGGCGGAATGAAAAAGAACGGCCAGAACATGAAAGGTACTTGCTCCTCGAAGTTTCAGGAAAGGGGAAGCCGCTTCTGCCGGCGTCAGGAGGCCAGCCTTTGGGGGAGCAGATGCGTCTCGACCCGCTCGATCTCGTCGCGCAGACGCAGCTTGAATTTTTTCAGTGAGCGGATGTGCAGCATGTCAGGGTAGGGGCGCATTTCCTCCTTCCGGATCAGACCGTCGAGAGTGCTGTGCTGACTGCGCAAGGATTTCAAACGGTTGTGCATGGTTGTCTCCTCATTAACATCGGCGTCTTGCCGACACTCCGGATATGGGGGCCATGTGTTGATAGGAGAAATACATTGTTTATATTGTGTGGATAGAAAAAAACTATCAATTGGGATTTCGACATGCGTTTCCGGCCATCTCCACGCCAGTTGGAGTATTTCGTTGCCCTCGCCGGATCGCTGCATTTCGGACAGGCCGCTGCCTCCTGCAACGTCTCGCAACCTACCTTGTCGTCCCAGTTCAAGCTGTTGGAAGATCAGCTCGGATCGGCTTTGCTCGAGCGGGGGAGCGGCGCGATCCGCCTGACTGCGGCGGGCGAACGGCTGCTGCCGCTGGCAAGGCGGGCCCTGGAAGATCTGGACGAAATCGTGACGGCGGCGCAGGCCGGTCAGGCGAATCTCGGCGGACTGATCCGCTTGGGGGTGTCGCCCACATTCGGGCCGTATTTCATGCCGCGACTGCTGCCCGCGCTCAAAAGCGAATATCCGGGGCTTGAGCTCTATATTCGGGAGGACAGGCCCAATTCTCTAGAAGAGGGGCTCGCGGCCGGCATCTTCGACTGCATTCTCACACCCGACATCACGCCGTCTGATCAATGGGCAGCAAAGGTCCTGTGCCGGGAGACCGTTCTTCTAGCCGTGCCAAGGAGCCATCCACTGGCCGGTCTGGAAGTCGTGCCGGTCTCGATGTTGCAGGACGAGAAGCTGCTCGCGCTCGGCCAGGGGTACCGCCTCCATGACGACGTTCAGGCGCTTGCTCGCACAGCAGGTGCGGATTTTCGCCAGGATTACGAAGGCACGAGCCTCGATGCGCTCCGCCAGATGGCCTCCATCGGCATGGGACTGGCCCTGTTTCCGGCTGCCTATATCGCCTCGGAGTTCGGCAAGGAGCCGGATCTTGTCCTGAAACGGGTCGAAGGCATGGCCATGCAGCGCCTGATCTACCTGGTGTGGCGGCGAGGAAGTGCCCGAACGGATCATTTCGAAAAGCTGCTGGACCTGGCGCTGCAGACGGCACGGGGCATGAACGTGGAAGGGGTAAGCGTCGAGCCGGGCTGAACCGGGGCCTGCTCGTTCTGTGGACCTGTCATGTTTTCTTTCCAGCCCCATTCAGGCATTCGATCCTCTCCGGGCGGACGTCAGCTTTCGTCAGTTCAGCGGAGTTGGTCGTTTGCCGTACAGCCTCGATCTGTCTTAATAACCACACACGGTGGCATGCTGAAAATCAGGCCTGGGGGTTCATCGCAGCATCGCGACAATTCAGGTTATCAGAAACCGAATGTGCTGAATAACTGCGTGCCATTCGAAATTGCGCGGCTCTCCAACCGAAGTTGCGCTACAATTTGAAATTTGAGGAAAAATGGTGCCGGCAGCAGGATTCGAACCCGCGACCCCGAGATTACAAATCACGTGCTCTACCAGCTGAGCTATACCGGCGCCGGGGATGGCTTCTAGCAGATTGGGCGGGCTTGTCCATGCCCCAAAACGAAAATTTCTGGTCTGGCCACAAAATTTCAATGTCTTACCGGAATTGCGGGCTCTTTGGGCCGCAGCAGGAAATACGGATGATTTGCCGGTCCTCAGTCTTGTGAGCTGATTGAAAGTGGGTCCTGCGAGGAGCATTGCCGGAAGCGGGGCTGCTCATGGCACGCTCAAACATCGCTTTGCGAGGACTTGCCACCGCCGTCCCGGTCCTAAGCCGGAATGCTATGCCTAGCGTAAGAGCCTTTGGTGCAAGACCCGGGGGACCGGAAGTCTGAGTCTTCCAAAAGTGCTATGGACTGGCGTTTCCGGTCATATGCGACGGACCGCGTGTGATGACGCCGGCTTAAGGCAGCGGCGGCCAGGGACGGGAAGCTTGGGTCGGAGGGCAGTATTCGGAGTAAAGGCTGCGGGTTTGGCGCGTGTCAACAGAACGAGTGGCGCCGTCTTCCCTCGGAACCAGGCCGGTCCGTGCCTAAAGCCCCATCTTCATCCGCGCCACATATAATGACAGCGCGGCGGCGTTGGAGACGTTGAGGGAGCGGATCTCGCCGGGCATGTCGAGGCGGGCGGTGAGGCCGCAGGCCTCGCGCACACCGTGGCGCACGCCTTTTCCTTCAGAGCCGAGCACCAGCACGGTCCGGTCGGTGAAAGGCGTTTCCTCCAGGCTGGCGGTGCCGTCGCTGTCGAGAGCGATGCAGCCGAATCCCTCTTCGGTCATTTCCGCGATGAAACGCGCCATGTTCTTCACGCGCACATGTTTGATCATGTCGAGGGCGCCCGAGGCGGATTTGGCCAGCACTGAGCCTTCTTCCGGGGCATGGCGTTCGGTGGTGACGACCGCGTCGGCGCTCAGCGCGACGGCGGAACGCAGGATGGCGCCGACGTTATGCGGATCGGTGACCTGGTCGAGCGCCAGCACCAGACGGGCGTCCGTCAGGTGTTCCGGGCCATAGGCGGGCAGGGGATCGGCTTCCAGAATCATGCCTTGGTGGACGGCATCCTTGGTCACCATCCGGTCGAGCGCCTTGGGCATCATCGGTTCGACCGGCACGTCTATGGTGATGCCGCGCTCCTCAAGACGCCGCTGGGCGTTTTCCGTGGCGTAGAGTTTCAGCCGCTTGCGGTCGGGATTCGCGAAAGCGGCCTCGACCGTGTGCAGGCCGTAAAGCAGGACCGGGCCGTCCGGCGGCAGGCCGGGACGGCGCGGCGCCGGTTTGCCGCCGCCCTTTTTGTAATGACCCGCTTTGGAACCGCCCGCGCCGTGACCTGGTCGGGAGCGCGGACGCGCTGATTTGCTGTTTTCCGTCATGGCGCAGATCTAGCGGGTAAAAGCGGCAAGGGGAAGAGGCCGCAATGTCCCGAGGGCCGCGGCCGGAGGTTTTCAGGATGACCTTCAACCGGTAAAAAAGAAGCTGGCAGGTTGTCCACAGCCGGAGGTGAAAACGCGTCCGGGCCCCGATAAAACAACGATGGTGGGTGACAGGCAGCCGGGATCGGGGCACAGTTTGAATGCTGGTTGCCGGAGCAATCCCCAGCGCCCGAAGCGGCTGTTTCGGGCGTCTCCCTGATTTTGTTCATTTCTTTGCAAAATCGGCGTTGACAGGGCAGGTCCTCATCTGCATAACACGCGCCACAGGATTGCTCGCCCCATCCGGGCGGGTTCTCAGGTCAAGCCATCCTGATTGCTTCGGCGTGAAGCAGGACGAGATGGAGGAGTGCCCGAGTGGCTAAAGGGGACGGACTGTAAATCCGTTGGCTATGCCTACGTTGGTTCGAATCCAACCTCCTCCACCATCGTACTGATTCCTTGTTGTGCGGGTGTAGCTCAATGGTAGAGCAGCAGCCTTCCAAGCTGACGACGAGGGTTCGATTCCCTTCACCCGCTCCATCATGGGTGTTGATCGGAGTGTCCGGAACGGAAGGTTCTTCCGAACGGAAATCCTGACCGGATCAGCCTGTTTTCATGTGGGCTCACGTGAAGGCGGAAAGCTGATCGACCCTAAAGTTGCGGAGTGTCCAATCGCCTGCGAGCGGACGCTCCGGAAGTTCTACGGGAAGCAATTCGTCGCTCGCGGATCTGTCCAAGGCGCCGGAGCGCGTCCCGCTCGAGCCTTTTATCGACCGACCCGAGTAGTGGACAGAGAGCGACGCCGATGGCGAAAGAAAAATTTGAGCGCACGAAGCCGCACGTTAACATTGGCACGATTGGCCATGTTGACCACGGCAAGACGACGCTGACAGCTGCAATCACGATGACGCTGGCTGAGGCCGGTGGTGCGACAGCAAAAGCTTATGACGAGATCGACGGCGCGCCTGAAGAAAAGGCCCGCGGCATCACGATCTCCACGGCTCACGTCGAGTATGAGACGGAAAACCGTCACTACGCGCACGTTGATTGCCCGGGTCACGCCGATTATGTGAAGAACATGATCACCGGCGCGGCGCAGAT
>NZ_JSEP01000021.1 GCF_001624695.1 Labrenzia sp. OB1
TCCAGCTCCCTGCTCTCTTCCGCGACCGGAATTTCGACAACCAACACCCTGACGCTGAACGACGGTTCTTCCACAACTGCTGTTATTTCCGGCTCCACGCTGGCAGTCACGGCTGGTACCACCGTTCAGGACCTTCTCGATACCATCGAGGGCGTTGCGGGCGTTCGTGCGGAATTCGATGAAGGCACCGGCGAGGTCACCGTCTATTCCAACGACTCCATCGCTCTGCAGAATGACGTCTCGACCACTGCTGAGCTGGTCGCAGTGACCGCGGCAGCGTTCACCACGACATCGGACACGCTGATCGACAGTGGTTCCTTCGATACGGGCGACACGCTGACACTGACCGATGGTAACGGCTACGAACTCGGCTCGTTCGAGGTCGATGAAGAATCCTCAGTCACCGACCTGGTGAACTTCATCAATGACTTCAGAGGCGTATCGGCGGAATTCAATACTGCGACCGGCCGGATAGCGATGGAAAGCGAGACTGACCTTACGCTGGCCAGCGACAATACCAACTTTGCCGCGGACAACTATACGGCGGACAGCGATGGTGTGACGATTTCCGCACTGAGCGACTCCGGGTTTGCAACGGACGGTGACATCAACCGGGTCATCGACAGGCTGAACAACGGGCTTTCGACCCTCCGGTCCCAGGCATCCGAGTTCGGTACAAACCTTTCAACAGTCGAGATTCGTCAGGATTACACCAAGACGATGATCAACACTTTGCAGGAAGGTGCAGGTCTCCTGACCCTGGCGGACACCAACGAGGAAGGTGCGAACCTGCTGGCACTTCAGACCCGTCAGCAGCTTGCCTCAACGTCACTGTCCTTCGCCTCTCAGGCAGATCAGACGGTACTGTCCCTCTTCTAGGCTGGCTAGAATCAGTCAGACTGCGAAGACACGAACACACAACAGGAAACGGCGGGCCCAAAGCCCGCCGTTTGCTTTTTGTGCTTTTCCGCTCTTCGGGCACCTGAAAATTTTCGGTTGAATTTCAGGCACTTAAAAGAAAGCTTTTGGTAACTTTTATTTACAACAGGTTAATGAGTGCATCACCGATTAACTTTCCCTTTAGTTTTACGCCATTGGTACCGAGTCTTCTTGCTCCAATGGAAGGCCAACTTGGCAAGTGCTGAATTAGGAAACGTGGTGAAATCTGATGCCTGATATTGTTCTTTCCAGTGCGGTCCGGGACAATCTCCTGTCGCTCAAACAAACAGCCAGCCTCCAGTCGACCACGCAAGGACGTCTTGCGACCGGCCTGAAGGTGAACACCGCTCTCGACAACCCGAATTCGTTCTTCACGGCGCAGTCGTTGAATGACCGGGCGAGCGATCTGGCCAACCTGCTTGACAATATGGGCCAGGGAGTTCAAACGCTCCGCGCCGCCGACAGTGGCATCACATCGATCACCAAGCTTGTTGAGTCAGCCAAGGCAATCGCCAATCAGGCGCTCCAGACTTCCAGTGAATATGAGCGCAAGCAATACACGAGCCAGTACAACGATCTCCTTCAGCAGATCGAGGACATGGCGGGTGACTCCGGATACAAGGGCAAGAACCTGCTTTCCGGCGCCGGCAATGAGCTGGAAGTGATTTTCAATGAGGATTCGACGTCCAATCTGACGGTCAATCCGGTTGATTTCACCGACACCAGCCTCGATGACGGGCTCAATCTGGACGATCTCGATCCGGGCGGAACCGGAACGTCTTCCTTCAACATAAATGGTGGGGCGGCCACCCTTGACCTCACAGGGCTGCAGGCCTCGTCAAACCTCAGCGACTTGAGTGACTGGGCAGACGGGGATATTGTCTCGATAGTCGACAGTTCCGGCACCACCACATTCACGGTCGGCGCGACCATCACCACCGTGCAGGATTACCTCGACGCTCTGGACGATCTCAGCGGCGTTCACGCCAGCTTTGACGAGACAACCGACCAGATCACGATTACATCCGGCCTGGACAACACATTATCTATTTCGAAGGATGCATCCGGCACCGGCAGTACCGCAACCAACGGCGGCACCGGGGCGACAGGCTCAACAACGCTTTCCGTCACCCCGCTCACCGCGGGTGCAACCCTGATCTCCTCCGGCGGTTTCCAGGCCGGTGACACGATCACGATTACAGACGGCAATGATTTCGAACCGGCCTCAATCGAGATCGATGATGAAACCACGGTCGGCGATCTGGTGAGTTTCCTCAACAACGTCAAAGGCCTGGATGCCACCTTCTCCGGCGGCAGCATCAGTCTGATCGGCGAAGTGTCCTTCGATATCTCCAGCGACAATGCGGACTTCAACAGAACGACGCTCGCCGCCACGAGTGGCACGGTCGGCCTTACGGCGGCTGCATCCGAGTTCAAGACCGATACGGATATCGACCGGACCCTTCAGGCAATCAACGCGGCTCTGGACGAACTCCGGTCGGCGGCCAGGGCCATGGGAACCGCCCTGTCCACGGTCGAGATCCGGACCGACTTCACCGAGCACATGATCAACACGCTTGAGGTCGGTGCCGGTAATCTGACCATTGCCGACATGAATGAAGAAGGCGCGAACATGCTGGCGTTGCAGACCCGCCAGCAGCTTTCATCGACTGCGCTGTCGCTGGCGAACCAGGCGGATCAGAGCGTTCTGAGCCTGTTCGGTTAACACCTACAGTGTTTATCTCTAATATGCACCAAGCGGGTGTTAACCAATTCGTTAACGATTCGGACGATACTCAGACGTGGAGGTCACGGAATGGCGCTCAAGGTTGAGCTGAAGCCGGGGGAACGAATTATTATTGGTGATAGTGTTATCACCAATGACAACCAGCGGACTCGCCTTTTTATTGAAGGTCAGGCGCCCATTCTGCGAGAAAAGGATATTCTCACACTCGCGACTGCGGATACCCCGGCGAAACGCGTCTATCTGGCCGTTCAGCTGATGTATCTGTCAACGGATGTAGAGAGAATTCAGGAGAATTACTTCACCCTCGTCAACGACATCGTGAAAGCGGCGCCCAGTACGATCCCTTATGTAACCCGGATCAGTAATGCGATAATAACCGGCGCGTTTTATAAAGCACTGAAAGAAGCACGAAAGCTTATCGAGTATGAAGGGACGCTGATCGGTCATGTACAAGCAGGCAGCGCAGGCTTACCAGAAAACGAGCCAGGTGGCGATGTCACCGAGGGAGCTGGAAGCGAATCTGCTGATGAAAGCCGCGGCACGGCTCCAGTTGATCAAGGATGAATGGCAAGAATCATCGCTTGCAGAGAAGGACGATGCGCTCGTTTACAACCGCAAGCTCTGGACCATTCTTGTAACGTCGGCGACCAGTTCGGAAAGCGAGTTGCCTCAAGACATCAAAAACAACATCGCCACGCTGGGGGTGTTCATTTTCAAACAGACAATCACAATCATGACAGACGATGACGCGGGCAAACTCACCTCCATCATCGGGATCAACAGGGCCATCGCGGAAGGCTTGCGGTCGTCGCCGGAATAGGCTTCAGATTTAACAGGACTTAAGCTCGAAGCTATTGATTAAACAATAAAACCCTTGCTCTGAGCGGAGATGCCCTAGCGCAGTTGAATATGAAGGCCGGTGCGAAATTCGTATCGGCTTTTTGTTTGCCGGCAAGACCAACAATCGTCCTCAAGCCCTTGTGTCGAGGACACCCGGGGCAAGCCGGGGTTTTCCGGATCAGGTGATCAAAGAGGCATGTGAGCCGCAAATGCCGGCCGGATTTGCTGGAGCGGCCTGCCTTCTTATACCAGCCGCAATAAATAAGAACCTACTTGACCATGACATGAGCGCGTTCCGCGAGGAGCGTGTCGCAGGGCGATGCGGGGCATCGACCAAGACGCGCAACGCTGAGCCCCGGGGCCGAGATTTGCCGGAACCTGCTCCGGTATATCAGAAGGCCCCTCGTCAAAACGATATCCCAAACAAGCGGCAACGGGAGCAAGCCCTGCATCTCCACCCCGTTGCGCCCGGAAAATCATCCGGGGCACAATCATGATCGGCTCGATTTCAAGGAATGACGCGCCCACGCTCAGGAGCGTTACGAAATAGACCGCTGAGCCTACAGGTAATCGGAGAGCGACAGATTGAAGATGATCGCGGAGGCCCGGTAGGATACTTCGATATTGTTCTGCAACGTCAGGATCTGCGCGGCGACCAGTTCCTGGTCGATACCCTCGATCTCGGCGATGGTGCCCTCGTAGCTGTTCTTGGTCTGACTGTGCCGGTCATCAGTCAATGACATCGTGCGGTGCGCAATCGCAATGTCTGTCGAAATGTCCACGATGCCGGACTGATCGACACCCTCGGGCTGCAGGATTGTGCGCATGTCCTTCGACAGGGCGTTGTAATATTCCTCGTCCGTCGACGTCGCGCCGGAAAAATCGGCGGCCAGGAAGGTCGCCAAAGACTGCACCAGCTCCTTGAGCGGGTCCTCGTTGGCCCGCACACCGTAATTCACGGACAGGCTCGTATCGACAACGGCATTCTTGTCCGTGCGCGGATTGTCGGTTGCCGTGTTACGTCCTGTGTACCATTCAACCGTGGTCGATCCACCGGCGACCATAGCGGTCGCGGTGTCGTATGGTGGGCCATCCACGCGCTGCGGCTCTTCGCCCGCGAAGGTGCTGAAGAACTCGTCCGACGCCCATTCGTCAGAAACCGCGCGCAGTGTCGTCATCGCCTGTTTTTCGATTTCATCGGCGACCGCATCGCGCAGGTTTTGCGCGGTCTCCTCAAGATCGGCACCGACGACGAAAGTCCCTTCCGCTTCGTCCGTCAGGGACGCCGTCAGTTCTATCGAGATCGTTTCCGCATGATCCGGCGGCAGGCTCAGCTCGATCGTTATAGTTTCTCCCAGCACCGGCTGGCCTGTAAAGGCGATATCGACGTTATCCGGATCCGCCGCGGCCGGGCCGGTAATCGTTACGTTGGTAAGCGACGACGATACGGAAGCGATATCGAATCCGAAGTCATGTGCGCCATCTTCCGCAATCGAAAAAGTGGAATCGGTAGGATCCCCAAAACCGTCGTAATTCGTCGTCAGCGCCGAAATCGTCGTCCGCCCCGTATTGGTCGCACCGAGATTGGCCTCCGCGAATTCGCTCATGTAGGTTCGCAAGCCGTCGAGACCACCTGCGCCATCCAGGATAGTGTCCATGGAAGCAACCGGGCTTTCTATGGCATCGGTGCCGCCGAAAACGTAGTAACCCGCGATTTCGGTGTTGAGAATGTTGAGCGTTTCATTCAGCAGAAGCTCGGCCCGAGACTGGGTCTGGGTCTGCCCATCGTCCTGAACGACGAAATCGTTGGAATCGAGGGCTGTTTTCGAGTCTCTCCGGATATCTTCCAGGCGTTCGAGTGACAGGTTCATCGTCTCCAGATGCAGATTGGCAACGGTGATCGTCTCCTGGAAGGTCTCGATCATGCCGACTTTCTGTGTCAGCTGAATGTCCAGAAGCCGCCGGTCTCCCACATCGCCGAAAGTGGTCCCGACCTTTCCCGTCGCCAGTTGCGTGGTCTTTTCGGCCAGCAGATCGTTCATCTCGCTGAGCTGACGCGTGATATAGTTTCTGGAGGTTGTGATGTTACCGATCGTCATAAGTCACTTCCCGCACTACACGATTGTCAGGAGCTCGTCGAAGAGATCCTTGATGGTCTGCATGACACGCGCATTGGCCGCGTAGGCATTTTCGAGCTGCACCATGAAGGCAAGCTCCGCATCGAGATCGACCGCGTAGCTTTCCTCGTAGCGGACCGCCAGATTGATGGTCAGCGTTTCCTTCGAATTCGCGAATGTCGCCGCGTCCTGGGCCTGATTGCCCTGGAACGCAACGGTGTGGTTCACAAAGTCCAGAACAGTGCCTTCGAAAGGTGTCGAAGTGCTGCCGATACCCGCTGCCGGATCGAAATAGGCCGTGCCGTTCCTGAGCGCTTCGGACAGAAACTGCGCCCGTGCCGGATCGTTGGTGGTATTCGATTCGGGGGTCGTCTGGTAGTTCACAAGCAGGGAACTGTCGGCGAGCAGGTCCGGATTCACGCCGATCCCGCTGGCGTAGCCGACCCGTTGGCCGCCGTCTTCCAGAGCGTCGGTGAACAGCTCCGACCCGTCCCGTTTGTCGACGAAAATCGCCAGCCCGAGCCCCTGGTCGGAATTGGCGGTGACCGTGACTTCGGCTGACAGGCTTTCGACGCTTGTTGGCGCCGTGTTGTCGCCCAGAATGCGCAGATTGTCCGAACCGTCATTGCTGACAAGAAGCCCGGTGCCGCCCAGCGCGGCAGTGATGTTGGTGATGTAGGTTGCCGGCAAGCCGCTGGAGATATCGATGCCGAAGACGGTGTCGTTGGGATTTGCGGTTGCGGAATTGTCCAGCGGCAGAAGCGTCGGATCGTCCACGGCTACCAGCGTCACCGTCTGCGCATCCCCGGCTGCGTCGGTATATTCCAAAGAGATGGTGTTGCCAGGCTGAAGCGCCGAGACATCCAGGTCGAAGCCTTCGTCAAGACCGACAGTCGCAGCGGTGCCGGACTCGGTGACATTCGAAAAAGCCAGCGAGATTTCCGCGGCGATCGTATCGAGCTGCTTTTGCGCCTCAAGCAGAATATCGTCCCGCAGTTCGGCGGTTGCCAGCATCGAGCCCGAGCGGGATCCGGAAATGAGATCGTAGGTGGTTCCACCGGCAGTTGTCACCAGAACCGAATTTCCGGGCTGTCCCGGCTGCAGGTAATGCGAGCTGTCGTATGTGAGCGTCGAGGCACGGGTATCCGCATAGAGCTGCTGCCCTTCCGCGGTCTGGATGAACAGCGTGTTGTTCTCTTCCTTGGTGACATTCACGTCCAGATAACCGGAGAGCTGCTCGACCAGCCGGTCGCGCTCGTCCTCCATTTCCGCGCTGGATATCTCGGCCTGGGTCGCATCCCGGATCGCCACGTCGATATCCGCGATACTGGCGAGAAGACTGTTCACGGTTTCCGTCTGGCGCGCCAGACTGTCGTCGGCTTCCTGACGCAGGTCCGTTATCTGGCTGTAGGACGAGTTGAGCTCACGGGCGAAGGCATCGGCAAGCGCGACCACGTCGCTTTGGGCTGCGAAGTTTCCCGGATCGTTGACCAGAAGAGACAAGGAGGAAGTCAGTTCACCGGCCAATACCGAAAGACCGCTGCTGTCGTCCCGTGTCCCGAAAATATCGTCCAGGCGATCGGTAAAGTCGGAAATTTGCCGGGCGTAACTGGTATCGGCGATCGAGTTGAAATAGTCCGTCTGGATCTGTTCGTCGACGATCCGCCGCACTTCCGTCGCCGTGACACCGGAAACATTGCCCAGGGTATCGAAATACACATTCGCCGAAACGGTCTTTTTCGAGTATCCGGCCGTGTCGGCATTCGCGATATTGGCCGCCGTAACGTCCAACTGGCGCTGATTGTATTTGATTCCGAAGACCGCGGTATTCAGGGCACTTGTCAGTCCCATGGCGGTTTCTCCCAGGGTTACGCTGCGGCTTGGCCGAAAGAACCGGCGGGTCGAAACCCGCCGGCGAGCTCAAATTACCTGACCATGTTCAACGCGCTGTCGAGCATCTCATCGGCTGACGTGACGATCTTCGAGTTGGCTGAATAGGCCTGCTGCGTGATGATCAGCTTTGAGAATTCGTCCGCGATATCCGCGTTTGAAAGCTCCAGTTTGTTGGAACGGATCTGTCCGCCGCCCGTCAGATCCGGATCACCTGAAGACGAGGTTGCCGCGAAAGCGGCCCCGTCCACGCGCTGCAGGTTCTGCTCGGCCTCGAAGGTCGCAAGTGGGATCTGGAAGACCGGGCGCTGCTGGTTGTTGGAATAACTCGCGATCACCCGGCCGGATTGATCGACAGCGACCCCAACCAGTTCACCGGCTGCATAACCGTCCTGATCGAGACTGACGGAACTCGCCGAACCGTCCGCGTCCGAATATTGGGTCAGCGCGCCGCCACCGAAGGATATCTCCACATTGGAAACGGTCGTTCCACCGATGTTCAGGCTGGCGATGGTGAAGTTCTCGTTGGCGAAGTCGGCGGTACCGATGCCCAATGTACCGTCCATGCTGCTCAGCTCGCCGGTGTCGTCGAACGTCACTTCCCCGACATTGTACCAGGTGTCCCCGGTATCTTCACCAGTCGCGATATACATGTTCCAGGTGTCTTCGACAGGTACGCCGGTATCCTCGTTCACCGTCTTGGCGTAGCGCACCTCGACGTTCATCGCCGTACCGTTCTGGTTATAAATGCTGATCGACCCGCCGGAGATGGAGCTGTCGAGGAAGTCCTGATTGTTGGTATCAGCAACATTGCCGGTACCGACGGACGCGTTCAGCAGCGCCGATGCATCGGTATCGGCATAATCGTTCGGCTGCGGGATACGCGGCAGGTTGGCCTGGTAGTCAATCGTCGTGGTTGCGGAAGCTGCCAGCGGCTGGTTCTCCACCCGGATCACCGAGGCTGCATCGCCGATCGCATTGCCTGTTTCAGGGTCGAGAGGAAAACCCTGCAGATAATATCCGGCGCCGTTGATGAGATAACCTTCCTGGTCGCGCTCGAAATCGCCGGCGCGTGTATAGAAGGTCTCTTCGGCAAATGACGTCGAGCCGTCGATGACATCCGAAGCCCGGGTCACGACGAAATAGCCCTCGCCGTTGATCGCCATGTAGGTATCCACGTCGACATCCGTAATGTCGCCCTGGATCGTGTTGGTGGCACGTGAAGTGGACGTGGTGGTACCGGACACCTGCGCGGCCTGGGTATAGCCGCCGCCGGAGACCAGATCGGAGAAAGTCGTATCGAGCCGTTTGTAGCCGGTTGTCTGCGAGTTGGCGACGTTACCGGAGATATTCTCCAGCGCCGTTGCCTGCGCAGTCAGTCCGGAAACCGCCGTATTGATAGCCCCATAAATACCCATGTTACGTCCTCTTGATAGATTGGGCACGATTGACGAGAGCTTGCGCCCCTATTCGGCCCCTTACCCGCAAGGGCCGTGCCAAGTTTAAAATTCGATTTTTTATCAATTTAATTCAATGACTTGAAAGATAAGCCCGTTGATGAGGACACAACAACCACCCGGCAAGCATCAGCGTAAAGGGCAAAAAATTCCCGCCCCGATGGGCAAGACTGTCCATATGCACAGGCCGCGCACTCGGTCCCTTTACGCACTTGCGTCCTGAAGCCGGGCCTGCCACTTTTCGCGCAACGAATTCAAGATGGACGGCCTCATGCGTTTCGAAGGAACTGAAGACTACATCGCCACGGAAGACCTCCGTATTGCCGTGAATGCGGCCGTTGCGCTGGAGCGGCCGCTGCTGATCAAGGGAGAACCCGGGACCGGCAAGACCGTGCTCGCGCAGCAGGTTGCTTCGGCGCTGAACGCGTCCCTGATCGAGTGGCACGTGAAATCCACGACCAAGGCCCAGCAGGGCCTTTATGAATATGACGCGGTCTCCCGTCTGCGCGACAGCCAGTTGGGCGATGAACGTGTCAAGGACATCAACAACTACATCCGCAAGGGGAAGCTCTGGGAAGCGTTCGACGCGCCGCAAAGGCCGGTTCTTCTGATCGACGAAATTGACAAGGCGGATATCGAATTCCCGAACGACCTTCTTCTGGAACTCGACCGCATGGAATTCCACGTCTACGAGACGGGAGATACTGTCCGTGCAAGACAGCGGCCGGTGGTGATCATCACGTCCAACAATGAAAAGGACCTCCCCGACGCCTTTCTGCGCCGGTGCTTTTTCCACTTCATCAAGTTTCCGGACGCGGAGACCATGACCGAGATCGTGGAAGTCCACTTTCCGGACATCAAGAAACGCCTGCTTTCAGAGGCTCTGCGCATGTTCTATGATGTCAGGGACGTGCCCGGTCTCAAGAAGAAGCCGTCCACTTCGGAACTCATCGACTGGATCAAGCTGTTGCTCAACGAAGACGTCGATCCGGAAACCCTTCGTCAACAAGACGGTGCCAAACTGATCCCTCCGCTGCACGGCGCTCTCTTGAAGAACGAGCAGGACGTCCATCTCTTTGAACGTCTCGCGTTCATGTCGCGCCGGGAGCGGACCTGAACGCGAAGAGGAGAATGCCTTGGCGAGACGGCTCCAGATCCTGCTTCTGCTGGTGGCTGCAAGCCTGTTACCGCATGGCCTGATGCCGGAACCCGCCGGCGCGCAGGTTCCGCCGGAGCAGGATGCGGGCTGGCAGAGTGACGTCGGCGGCCTGCGCCATTTCACAGGCCTGCGCTGCCCGGACATGATCGGCAGCTTCAATCGCATCAAGGTCATCCAGGGAGATGCCGTCAGCCTGGCCGGCTGCATCTACACCGGCCGTGACGGCATAACCGCCGTGCTTCGCAATCATCTTGAAACGACCGGCCGCCGCGAGGCACTTACATTTTCACGCAGCTACAAGGCCGCCGGGTTTGAGCCGATCAAGCTGTCGGGCGCCGCCGCATCGGGCACGTCCTTCCGCACCCGCAGTTGGACGCCCACAAGCTTGTGCGAAACCTTGTGGTACTTTTCCGGCGACCAGGCCGATTATACCCTATGGCTGTCCTACACGTTACCGACTCAGGAAATTGAAGTCGGTCCGGCGGTGGCGGCCTTCACCCGGGCCCTCGCCAGCCAGAACTGACAGCGACACGACCCTGACCATTTGCGGGCACCCCGCGATGGCAAGAGAAAATCCGGAAACATGACATGCGGCTACTTCTTCTCAGACATGCCAAATCCGATTGGGGAGATGACGGTATCGCGGACATCGACCGCCCGCTGAACAGCCGTGGCAAGACTGCAGCGGTGACGATAGCCCGTTACATGAAGGACGCCGGCCTGCTGCCCAATCAGATCCTGTGTTCAACGGCCCAACGCACGCGCGAAACGCTCGCGGGGCTTCTGCCTTTCCTCCCGCAGGAGGCCCAGATCCACCTGATCTCCAACCTTTACCAGCAAAGCGAGGACGACTATTCAGGCCTCATTCGAAAACATGGCGGCAGGGCGCAGAACCTGATGGTGATCGGTCACAATCCGGCGACAGAAGACACCGCACTCAGTCTGACCGGGACCGCCGATGCGCAGGCCATGTCCGACCTACAGGAAAAATATCCGACCGGGGCGCTGGCCGTGATCGACTTCGATATCGCCGAATGGGCAGAGCTTCATCCCAAAACCGGCCATCTGGAACGCTTCACCAGACCGCGCGACCTGAAAGACGCCGCCGACTGAACGCCTGCCTGCCCCTCCCAATACCGCGGCGTCCGCGATAGCCCGCATTTGCACTTGCCCGTTCCCGCGCTTACATGAACGCGCTGGAGGCGCTCTTGAACCCATTGACGACATTTGCCGAAGAAACCCGGCTGACACTCGCGAACCTGACCGATGCGGTCGGTGATCTTGCCGTACCGAGCGTGCGCCTGGGCGTGACCGGTCTTGCCCGCTCTGGCAAGACGGTATTTCTGACGGCTCTGGTCCACAACCTGGTCCACGGTGGACGTTTGCCTGTGTTCAGCGCGGCGGCTGGCCACCGCATAACCGGCGCTGGCCTCCAGCCCCAACCGGACGATGCGGTGCCGCGTTTCGACTACGAGGCCCATGTCCGGGCCCTCGTCAGCGACCGCATCTGGCCGGATTCGACACGCCAGGTTTCCGAACTGCGGCTGACCATCGACTTCGAGAGCGCATCCTATTTCTACAGAAAACTCGGACCGGGCCGTCTGCATGTGGACCTGATCGACTATCCCGGCGAATGGCTGCTGGACCTGCCGCTCTTGAACAAGGACTACGCTGCCTTTTCCGCGGAAGCCCTCGTGCGGGCCAGGGCGCCCAACCGCAGGAAGATCGCCGCCCCGTTCCTGGAAGCGCTGGCCGTGATCGATCGCGATGCCGCGGAAAGCGAAACGGCCGCACAGACGCTTGCTGCCGCGTTCAAGTCCTACCTGGCCGCCTGCCGGGAGGATACCCATGCCCTGTCCATGCTGCCGCCCGGACGGTTTCTGATGCCCGGTGACCTGGATGGCTCTCCCGCGCTGACATTCGCCCCTCTCGACATCCCTGCGGATGCCGCCCCTGCCCGCTCCGGCACGGTGCGGGCGATGATGGAGCGGCGCTACGAAGCCTACAAGACCCATGTGGTCCGGCCCTTCTTCCGCAATCATTTCGCACGGCTCGACCGGCAGATCGTTCTCGTGGATGTGCTTCATGCCATGAATGCCGGACCTCATGCGATCGCCGACCTTCAGGCGGCCCTGGGCGAGGTTCTCGGCGCGTTCCGGCCCGGCAAACGCAGCTGGCTGTCCTCGATCCTGACACGGCGCATCGACCGCATCCTGTTCGCCGCCACCAAGGCGGACCATCTGCACAGAAGCGATCATGACCGGCTGGAGGCTATCCTCAGGCGGCTGGTCGCCCGGGCGGAGGAGACGGCCCGCTTCAAGGGGGCGGAGGTGGACGTCATCGCCCTGGCCGCCGTGCGCGCGACCCGGGAGGCAACCGTCAAACATCGGGGCGAAGCGCTTCCCGCGATCCTCGGAACGCCGTTGCCGGGTGAGCGCCTCAATGGCGATACCTATGACGGCGAAACGGAAATAGCGATGTTTCCCGGGGACTTGCCTCAAAACCCTGAATCAGTTTTTGGACAGGTTGATTCAGTCTCTGAAGACCTCCGCCCGGACTTTCCGTCAGCCCAGTCAGATCTCCAGTTCCTGCGGTTCCGTCCTCCGGAGCTGGACACCACGGCCGAAGGGCTGACATTGTCATTGCCGCATATCCGTCTCGACCGCGCCCTTGAATTCCTGATCGGAGACCGTCTGGCATGACCGGGACCACTCCCTCCTCCGGCCGCAAACCGGCCGCCTTCCGCCTTGACGATACCAAGGTGCGGATGACCGACGACGACACGAGGACACCCTCCGCCGGCGAAGCCCTGATCACGCAGATGTCCGCTGAAGACGAGGAGCCCCGGCTGCCGCGCACTGCAAGCACGCCGAAAACCCGGTTCCGGTTCGGCAAATGGCTGCTTGTCGGCCTGTCCGGACTGGTATCGCTCGCCATCGGCCTGGCGGTGGACAGCCTCATCCGCGACCTCTTCACGCGCACCGACTGGCTGGGCTGGCTGGGCCTTGCCCTGGCTGGGCTGGCTGCGCTCGGCGTGCTGGGATTGGCAGCAAGGGAAATCGCCGGCCTCTTGAGGCTCTCCCGCATCGATCATCTGCGCGACCGGTTGCAGCAGGCTGCCGACACGGATGATAGCAAGGCGGCCTCTTCCGGCCTGAAAGAGCTGCTTGCGCTCTATCTGGACAGGCCCGAGACAGCTCATGGCCGCAAGCTGCTCGCCGGTCACATGCGTGAGGTGATCGACGGCGAGGATCTTGTAAAACTTGCCGAACGCGACCTGCTCGCACCGCTGGATCTGGAAGCGCGCCGGATCGTGATGAACAGTGCCAAGCGGGTCTCGCTGGTCACCGCCGTCAGTCCCAGGGCACTGATCGATCTGCTGGCGGTCCTGTTTGAAAACCTCAGAACCATCCGCCGCCTGTCGACACTCTACGGCGGACGGCCCGGCACACTCGGGTTTCTGCGTCTTGCGAGACATGTGGTGGGCCATCTGGCCGTTACCGGAGGTATGGCGGCTGGTGACAGTCTTGCTTCACAGGTTCTGGGTCACGGTCTGGCGGCTCGTCTGTCGACACGGCTCGGCGAAGGCGTCATCAACGGCCTCCTGACCGCCCGCATCGGCATTGCAGCGATAGCCGTCTGCCGCCCCGCCCCCTTTGTCGCCACCACAGGCCCGACGATCTCCGAGTTCATGGGCGAATTGATCTCCTCCACTGAAAAACCGGAAAAAACCGCGTCAAGCCCCGGAGAAGGCGATCGGGCGGGCAGCAGACACGGCCGGGACCCGAAGGCCTGATGACAGCACGCCCGCGGGCTCCGGGCCGCTGTGCGCAGAAACACGTCTTGAAGCTCTTGTCCTGCCAGTGACCACGGTTTGAAAGGACGGAGAGGAAGGCGACGCCTATCCGGGCAGGCGTAAAATTCCCGCCTCGACAGTCCACCGGCGCGCCGCTATTTTCCTGTCATGTTCATCAATTTCTTCACCGAGCTGAAATCCGCCGGAATACCGGTCTCAATGCGCGAATATCTGACGCTTATGGAAGCGCTGGACAAGGATCTGGCGGAAAAGAGCGTCGAGGACTTCTACTATCTTGCCCGCCTCTGCCTGGTGAAGGACGAGAGCAATCTCGACAAATTCGACCGGGTCTTCGCGCATGTATTCAAGGGCCTGGAGCTGTTGAGCGACGTCCCTGCGACCGACATCCCCGAAGACTGGCTGCGCAAGCTCGCCGAAAAGCATCTGAGCGAAGAGGACAAGGCGCAGATCGAGGCTCTGGGCGGCTTCGAAAAACTCATGGAGACCCTGCGCGAGCGCCTGAAGGAACAGGAAAAACGCCACCAGGGCGGCAACAAATGGATCGGGACGGCCGGAACCTCCCCCTTCGGCGCTTATGGCTACAATCCGGAAGGCATTCGCATCGGCCAGCACGAGAGCCGTCACCGGCGCGCGGTCAAGGTCTGGGACAAGCGGGAATTCAGGGATTTGGACGACACGCAGCTTCTGGGCTCACGCAATATCCAGGTAGCCCTCAAGCGCCTCAGGAACTTCGCCCGCACCGGGGCGGCCGACGAACTCGACCTCGACAGCACCATCCGCTCGACCGCTCACAAGGGATTGCTCGATATAAAGATGCGCCCGGAACGGCACAATGCGGTCAAGGTGCTGCTGTTCTTCGATATCGGCGGTTCGATGGACGATCACATCCGTGTCTGCGAGGAACTGTTTTCCGCCGCCCGCTCGGAATTCAAGGTCATGGAGCATTTCTACTTCCATAACTGCCCCTATGAATTCGTCTGGAAGGAAAACCGCCGCCGCCATACCGAGCGCTTGCCGACCATGGACGTGCTGCACAAGTATCCCGCCGACTACAAGATCATCTTTGTCGGCGACGCTTCCATGAGTCCCTATGAGATCGCCTATCCCGGCGGTTCGGTGGAACACTGGAACGAGGAACCGGGATCGGCCTGGATGCAACGTCTCACCGGGCTCTACAAGAACGCGATCTGGCTCAACCCCGTGCGCGAGGAACACTGGGGCTACACCCAGTCCATCCAGATGCTGAACGAGTTGATGGAAGGACGGATGTTCCCGATGACCCTGGAGGGTCTGACCGAGGGGATGAAGGAACTGGCGCGCTAATACATAGTGTAATTCCGGCGGCCACTCTCCTTTCATGCCTCTTGGGGCGTGTGCTACGACCCCGCATCACAGGCTCAGGAGAGTGGCCGCCGGAATTACGCTATGTATAAAACACGTCAGTCGCCGCGCAGGACCATCACCGAGCAAGGTGCATGACGCACGATATGCGCCGCGTTGGAGCCGATGAAATAGGTCGAAAGCCCCGGCTTGTGAGACGTCATGAGAATGAGATCGCAGCCGGATTTTTCGGCTTCCTCGATCACCTCGTGATAAACGGTGCCCATGCGAACCTGACTGTCGACCACCCCGGAAGGGACCTCCAGCTTTGCAGTGATTTCCTCAAGTATGAGCGTCGTTGCCTCAACTTCCCGTTTTTGCCAGCCCTCCGGCAATTGGCTCGCCACGAAGCTCTGCACTTCCGGACACACCGCCAAAAGATGGATCTTGGCGCCATAGTCCCTGGCGAGTTGTGAGGCTTTCGCCAGGGCCTCCTCCGCGAAGCCCGGTTCGGCGGTATCCAGGGGTACGAGGATTTTCTTGAACATGGCTCTTGTCTCCGGCGTGTTGTTTCGTCCAACCATCGCCGTGGACACCGAGCGCCGCCATGAGCCAGATCAATCCGGATTGCTGCCGCCGAAATACCGTCCGGGCGTCACCCCGAAGGACTTCTTGAATGTTGCGACGAATGCGCTCGGGCCTTCGTAACCCAGCTTGTGGGAAACATCGGAGACGCTGCGCCCGCAGGCCAGCAGTTCCAGTGCGCGGAACAGCTTCACCTGCCGGCACCAGGTCCGGTAGCTGAGCCCGGTTTCCGCCTTGATCCGCCGCTCGAAGGACCTGACGGAGGTGGCGCAGCGCTCGGCGGCCTCGCTGAGCGAGGGCACATCGGCCGGACAGCGCACCACGTCGTCACACAATTGCCTGAGCCGCGCCTCCTGCGGCATGGGAAGCTGCAGCCCCGCTGCGGGCAGCATCTTGAGCTGGTCGAGAATGACGGCGGCGATCCGCGCAGCCGGCCCCTCTTCCGTTTCGGCACGCGCATAGGACATGAACTCCAGGATCAGCGCGCGCAGGAGCGTCGTGACCTGCATGACCTGCGGCGACTGCGGCAGGTTCCTGGCATGTTCGAACTGGACGTAGATGTAGCGCAACTCGGTGTCCGTCAGGTAGCGCGTCTGATGGCTGACCCGGGGTGGCAGCCACACCGCACGTTCCGGCGGCACGAAATAGGTGCCCATGTCCGTATCAATCGCGATCGATCCGTTCACCACATGAAAAAGCTGCGCGGCATCATGGGCATGCCAGCCGTTGTTCTGCCCCTGCAATTCGCTCCGCGCATAACCGATGATCGGCGCGGCGACCGCATGCCTGGGGAACTCCGCCAGCTCAGGATGAATGCGCATGGTCTGCCCCGGCCTTCACGCTTGTTGAAACCAACGTCTGTATTACCCGGTTTCGGCAGTCATGGGTACAGACCTATCCATCTTCCGGATCGAATATCCGCTCGATCGGCAATCCGAACACCCGGGAGATGCGAAAGGCCAGCGGCAGGCTCGGATCGTATCTGCCCCGCTCCAGCGCGATGACGGTCTGACGTGTGACGTCCAGCTTCTCCGCCAGGGCCGCCTGGGACCAGCCTTGTGCGCATCTCAGGTCCTTGAGGTGATTGCGCATCAGGTCCTGAGGCGCACAAGCACAGTCGCGATCGACCAGGCGATCATCAGGATGGTCGCATAAAGACTGAAATCGACCGGCCAGGCATTGCCCAGCTTGTCCAGAAAAAGCGCAAGGAACACACCAGCAAGCAATGTCAGCGCTCCGGCAACGGCCAGAATATGCCGTTCGCGCTCATCGACCTTGCGGTAGAACCGCACCTGAGCCCAAAGGGCAAGCCCCATCGGCAAGGTCGCCGCAAACGAAACGGCAACCACCACCAGCGGCGCATCGTGCGTTTCCAGGAACTGCCGGGCAAGGTAACTCGCCAGAGCATAAAGCGCGGTTCCGCTGAATGTCTCCGCCAGATACCGGTAAGTCAGCCTGTCAAAGCGGTTCATCTCCGCGCCCCTTGGCATCAATTTGTAAAGCTGACTTTACATCTCACATCATCGCGCTGTTGTAAAGCTTGCTTTACACACCTCGTCCCGGAGCCAGGCGCAGCAAGGGGAAGCGAAGTTTGGGAGGGTCAGTTTGACTTTTTGGCGAGTCGAAAACATATCGTGACAAAACAGCGCTAACACGCATGCCGGAAATGGGTCTAGAAGCTGGCCTCAGATCAATTTTCTCTTTCTACGGCTACGGAATGACCTATTTCACCCGATCCGTCAGCACGGATGGAAACACCGGCTGGCGTTCCCCGGCAGTGCTCTTGATGATCATGGCAGGCGCCATGCAGCTGTCTTTTGCCGCCTGGTGGAACCTGATGAACAACTTTGCGGTTCAGGAGCTGGATTTCACCGGTCGCGAGATCGGCATACAGCAGTCGATCCGCGAGATTCCGGGGTTCCTGAGTTTCCTGGCGATCTACTTGCTGCTGCTGATGCGCGAGCAGACGCTCGCCTATCTGTCCCTGCTGATGCTTGGCGTCGGCGTTGCCCTCACCGGGTATTTTCCCACCGCGTTGGGCTTTTATGCCACCACGCTGATCATGTCGATCGGGTTTCACTACTATGAAACCATGGCCCAGTCGCTGTCGCTGCAGTGGCTGCCGAAGGCTACAGCCGCCGCCAGCATGGGCAAGATCATTTCCGTTGGCGCCTTCGCTCAGTTGATTGCCTATGGCGTCATCTTCGTCGCCTGGAAGATGTTCGACCTGTCCTTCACCACGGTCTTCGCCATCGCCGGGGGGCTGACCCTTGTGGTGCTGGCATTCCTGATGATGGCTTATCCGCATTTCAGGGAAGGCGTACCCCAGCACAAGAAGCTGATCCTGAAAAAGCGCTACTGGCTCTACTACGCCCTCACCTTCATGGCCGGTGCCCGCCGCCAGATCTTCACGGTCTTCGCGGGCTTCCTGATGGTCGAACGCTTCGGCTACGACGTTCACGAAGTGGCCGGACTGTTTCTGCTCAACGGCTTCTTCAACATGCTTCTGGCACCGAAGATCGGCAGACTGATCGTCCGCTTCGGCGAGCGCAAGGCGCTGGTCCTGGAATATGTCGGCCTGTCCCTGGTCTTCGTCAGCTACGCCTTCGTCACCAACGCCACGGTGGCGGCCAGCCTCTATGTGATCGACCATGCCTTCTTCGCCATCGCGATCGCCATCAAGACCTATTTCCAGAAGATCGCCGATCCGGCCGATATCGCACCCACTGCCGGTGTCGCTTTCACGATCAACCACATCGCAGCGGTCTTCATTCCAGTGGTGTTCGGCCTGATCTGGCTGATCTCGCCGACGGCGGTCTTCCTGTCCGGCGCCGTCATGGCGCTCTTCAGCCTGGGGCTGGCGACACTGATCCCGAGCGCTCCGGAAGAAGGCCGGGAGGTCGACTTCTGGTACCGCAAGCCCGTCGCTCAGCCGGCCGAGTAAGGCCAAATCGCGCGCAGCGAACGGAGCACGAAAGGATTGCCCTGTTGCCAGGCGATCCTTTCAGCTTGTCGAATGTCAGTTGACGTCGGGCGGCTTGTTCAGGCCTGCCGCTCAGGCACATGGACCACCAGGCCGTCAAGCTCACCGGTGACCTTGATCTGGCAGGAAAGGCGCGAGTTCGGCTTCACATCATAGGCGAAATCGAGCATGTCCTCTTCCATCGGCTCCGCGGAACCGGTCTTGCCCTGCCACGCTTCGTCCACATAGACATGGCAGGTGGCGCAGGCGCAGGCCCCGCCGCATTCCGCTTCAATGCCCTGAACCATGTTCTTGATGGCGTTTTCCATCACGGTGGAGCCTTCGGCGGCGTCCACATCGGTCCGGGTTCCATCGGCGTTTATGAATGTGATCTTCGGCATGCGTCGCGTCCAGGCCTTCAATTGTGGTCAATGCAGCGCCGTGCCGTCATGAACGTTTTCAGCGCCACGGGCGCCGATCCTCACACGTTTCACATCGGGAACATTGCGCTCCGGTCGTCCCGACATAAAGCTTCCGTGAAAAAGGTCAAGGACCGTGCCGTTTCTTAGCGTCAATCTGCCCCGGAAAAATCGTTATCACTCGGGGATGCAGACTTGCCTGGAAGCAATCTCTCAGCCTGTTCAGCCTTCCAGAAGATCCCGGATATAGCGATTGGTCTCGTCGACTGCGGCGATCAGGCTCTCGGTCGCCGGATTGGGCACGGATCTCATCTTTCCTTCCAGGGTCTCGCAAACCACCGCGACCCTTTCCGCGCCGATCGCCAGCGCCGACCCCTTCAGGGTGTGAACGAGCTCGAACCGCACCGAAGCGTCGGTTTCTCCTGCCAGCCGTTCAAGCGTGGTGGAGGATTGCGATTTGAAAAGATGAAGGACCTGCACTTCAAGATCCCGGTTTCCCAGGGTGTTGGTGGCCAGTCGCACCAGATCTATCGGTGCTTCGGGCCCGGTCCGGCCGGCGACACGGGCCATGGATGAGGGGGCCATGTAGGTGCTCCAAACTGCTCAACTCATGCCTGACGGCACTCCGCCGCAAGCTATGACTGGAGAGACTGTGCGCCAGAACCCCCAAACACCCGGTTAAACGCACCCGCCGGACGAGCTCTTCGGCCCAATGTCCCCAAAAAATTGTTTTTTTGGTTAACGCGGGTTAACACGGCTTTCAAAATACGATTAAAAAAATCCTTGCAATCTCGCCGTTTCATTGAATCGATAAAATTTTAATTAAGTGATTCGGCGTTAACTTTTTTCACGGTTTTGACTTGCGGAGAGTGCTTCAACTGCTGCAGGCGTCAGCTTGCAGACGAGCCAATCGGGCTTGATTGGGTTGGAAAACCAAGGCTCTGCCCAGCCTGCCTCGATACAGGCCCGGATTGTGCGCGCAGGAATTTCCCGTCCGCTGCCGTCGAACAACGGCAGCTTGCCACCCGCCTGATCGAGCCCCTTCAGCAACCATCGCTTTTGCGCAGCGGTCAGGTTTCCCGCTTTGAGCGCAGGGGCCGAAGCAGTGTTGCGATCCTCTTTCACGACGTCTTCAGACTTCGATTCTGGCATTCAAACAGCCCCTTAAGTGACTCACGCTATTGCCGTTTCTTGTTCGTTAGGAGAGATTGTGCCATTACAGTTACTGATGCGGCAAGATGGGGAGTGTACCGTCGAACGTAAAGTTCACGGTCGGTCGGCGGCGGCCCTCCTCTAGGACAATATCCACGGTTCAGTTCTGTCGAACTGCGGCCGTAAAATTGGCGCATCCGGTAGTCACTGTGGAGTGCTGCGAAAGCAGCAGGCTGAAATTACCGGCGTGTAATGAGTACGGACGTGAGGCGACCCTAAATGGCAAATCCGACAAAGGCGAAAGATCCGGCGGAAGCGGCACTGTCTGCGGTTGAAGAAGCCCTGAAGCTTGACTTCGGCGGCCCTGAAGCGGCAGCAACCCAACCGGCTGCGGAGGCGAGCGTGGCTGTGGAAGCGGACACGGCGCGCAGATCCCAGACGGCCAAGCCGGGATCCTCTTCTCGGGACGAACAGCGCCAGTCCCGGCGCCGGGGACGCGGCGGACGACCGCCCGCGGCCAATGACGACCGCCGAAACATCGGCACTCTGATTTACGCCCTGCAGCGCCGCCCCTCCTCCACGCCCTTCTGGGGTGCCCTGGCGCTGAGCGCCATCTGGGCCGCCCTCGGCAGCAGTCTTTTCCTGACAGCCTTCGCCGACAAGGTTTCCACCATCAACGATCTTCAGGCCCTTCTCGGCTCGCCGGAAATGATCCTGGCCGGCGCCGGGATCGTGGTGCCGATCGTCTTCTTCTTCGTCATGGCCATGATGATCTGGCGCGCGCAGGAAATGCGTATCGTCGCCCGCGGCATGACCGAAGTCGCCCTGCGTCTGGCCGAACCGGAAGACATGGCCAAGGAATCCATCCTCAGTGTCGGACAGGCCATCCGCCGCGAAGTGGCGGCAATGGGTGACGGCATCGAGCGCGCGATCGCCCGCGCCAGCGAGCTGGAAGTCCTGGTCCACAACGAGGTGTCTTCCCTCGAGCGGTCCTATAACGACAATGAACTCAAGATCCGCAGCCTGATCGAGGAACTGGTCAGCCAGCGTGAATCCATCGTCATGAACGCCGAACGGGTGCGCGAAACCATCGCCGGCGCCCATGAAAGCTTCGCCGCGCAGATGACCAACACCTCCGGTGAACTGGGCAGCACTGTGGAAACGGCGACCCAGCGGATGATCGACGCGGTGAACAGCCGCGTGGAGGAACTGACCTCCAGCGTGGACTCGCGCATCGAGACGCTTGGCGCGACCCTGCATGCTTCCGGCAGCGAACTGGTCGATTCCCTCACGGTACGTGCGGAGGACTATGTCTCCCGCCTGTCCACCACCGGCAACGATCTGGTCGACAATCTGGCCGAGACCGGCTCCACGATGTGGGAGACGCTGTCGATCCGCGGCAACGAAGTGAACGAGCGCTTCGCCGAAACCGCGAACCAGTTCGTCGAGACCCTCACCTCCCGCGGCAGCGACATCAACGAGACCCTCACCTCTTCAAGCACCTCGGTCATCGAGACTCTGAGCACCAAGGCGGATGAGTTCCGCAACTCGATGGAAAGCACCGGTGCGTCGGTCAGCGAAATCATCACCCAGCGTGGCGAGGAAATCAACGCCAACCTGTCGCTGACATCCGGCCGCCTGATCGACACGATCACCGCTCGTACCGAAGAGCTGGTCGGGACGGTCGACACCCGCGTGACCTCGCTGGACGAGTCCCTTGCCGAAACAGGCAACCGGGTCGTGGAAAGCATCTCCGAACGCGGTCAGACTGTCACCGACACCATATCCATCCGTGGCGCGGAAATCGTCGACACCCTGTCGAGCCGGTCCACCGAAGTGTCCGAGATTCTGCGCGGCACAGGCGAAAGCATTGTTGTCGATCTCTCCCTGCGCGGCGGCGAAATCGCCTCCAAGCTGGACGAAACCGCAGGTTCACTCACCGAGACCATCACCGTACGCGGTGGGGAACTGGCCGAGAAACTCGATACGATCTCCGAACGCATCTACACGGCGATCTCCATCAACGGCAGTGAGCTGGACGAACGTCTGGCGGCCCGCAGCAACGAGATGGCGACGGTTCTCGAGCAGCAGACGGACGGCTTCCGTCAAACTCTCGAAGGCGTGTCCTACAAATTCTCGACCGGCCTCGGTGAGCAGACATCCGCCCTCACCGATAAACTTGCCGAAACCGGCACCCAGCTTGCCGAACTGATCGGCAGCCGCGGTGACCGTGTGACCAGCAACATCAACGAGATCAGCGGCAAGATCGCCGAAACGCTGGATGTGCGCGGCCTCGCCCTGCAGGAAGGCCTGTCCTCGCGTCTGGCCGAACTGGAAACCCTTGTTGGCGAACGCGGCGGCCAATTAATCGATGCCTTCGATTCCAGGACGGAAGTCTTGTCGGAAGCACTCGACAGCCGCCTGTCGGGCCTCGACAGCACCTTCGCGACACGCATCGACATGATGGATGCCTCGCTCGGCGACCGTATCGCAACGATGGACACGTCCCTCGGAAGCCACATCAACACGCTGGACCTCACGCTTGACCAGCGAACCGCCGCATTCGAGGCGACCCTGGAAACCCGGACGCAGATCCTTGCGGATGCTATCGACCACCGCACGTCCGGTATCAGCGATGCCCTGGAGGAAAAGACCCGCAACATCACCGATATTCTGGCGGATCGCTCCGACGCAATCACCCTGCAGCTTGGTCAGCGCATCGAAGATGCAGGCAACACTCTGGCGGAACGCGCCGAGGAAATCGGTCAGTCCCTGTCGACCCGTGTCGACGGCGCGGCATCGTCCATGGCCGAGAAAGCCGAGTTGCTCTCCGTCTCCATGACGAGCGGCACAGACCGGATCGACGAAACACTCGACGCACGTGCGCGTCAGATCTCCGAAACCCTGATTTCGCGCACCAAAGAGATCGCCCAGGCATTTGTCGATGGCCAGGACGAAATGACCTCGGCTCTGGACAACCGTCTGGCGGAAGCCGGAAGCGTTCTGGGCAAGCAGAGTGCCGAGCTGACCGAATCCCTCTCCGAGCGGATCGCCGAGATCAACGTTTCCCTGGGCGCCAAGGTGTTCGAGGTCGCGGAAACCCTCGATTCCCGCGCAACCCAGCTCGAAACGTTGCTCAACGAGCGCCTGGAAAGCATCTCCGGCACTCTCACCGGTGAAAGCGAGCGCGCCCGTGACATCCTCACGACCGTGATCGCCGAAGCCGGCTCCACCCTGTCCACTGAGAGCACCCGTTTGCGCGATGTGGTTCAGGAAGCCGTCGGAGCCGCGGTCCAGTCACTTTCCGATGAGCGCAACAAGACCGTCGAAATTGTCGACGGGGCGCTCGCCGATGCGACGGAAAAGCTTGCCGGCGAAGGCGACCGCATGCGCCAGATCGTGCTCGGCACCGTGGGCGAAGCCCGCGGCGTGCTGGTGGGCGAAAGCCAGAAAGCGGCCGAAGCCGTCACTTCGGCCATGAACCAGGCGACCGGCTCCATGTCCGGCGAAAGCATCAAGATCCGCGACCTCGTGTTCTCGGCCGTCGGAGACGCTGCCCGTGCGATGTCAGCGGAAAGCGAAAAGGCACGTACCCTCTATGCGGGCACGCTGGCGGAATTCAGCGGGTCCCTCACCGGCGAAAGCGACAAGGTCCGCAACGAACTCTCCGGTCTTATCGCCGAGATTTCCGGCAACCTGTCCGCCGAAAGCGAACAGGCCCGCCTGACGCTCGCCAAGACGCTGGAAGAAATCCGCGGCCAGATGTCGAGCGAAGCCGGCATCGTGCGTGCCCGGGTCAACAGCGCCGTTGCGGAAGCAGCGGAGCTTCTGGTGGGCCGTGGCAACGAGGTCGCCAACGAACTTCTGGAGAAGGCGAACAGCCTCAACGAAGCCTTCGGCGCCCGCTCCGGCGAACTGGCCAAAATTGTCGGCGCGGATGGCAACGAACTCGTCAAGGCCATAGAGATGCGCGCCAACGACCTGACCGGACGCCTGTCCGAGGTCCACGGTGCCATTCTGGAAGCCATCACCGTCAAGGGCCGCGACGTTACGGATACCTTCGCCCACACCGGGCTGGATGCGACCCGCTCGCTGGTCGAGGCCGGTGAGAAGATCGTCACCAGCATCAACGAGCGCAGCGAACACGCCACATCCCTCCTTACGGAGACGCGGCGCCGTCTGGAAGCGGATGTTTCCGAAATTCTCGTCAAGATCGAGGCTTCCAATACCAATCTGCAGGGTATTGTCGCCACGGCCGGAGAGAACCTCAGCGAAGTGGAAGGCAACCTTGCCCGCCGCGCCGGTGAGTTCCGCTCCGCGGTTGACAGGGCCGTCGGCGAGACCAATTCGACGACATCCGTCATCACCGAACAGGTTGCGAACCTGCGCGATGTGACCGAGACGACCCTTGCCGACATCATGAACCTGACGAACCGCTTCGGCGATCAGTCGGAGGAACTGACCAAGGCGGCTCGTTACCTGGAAGAAACCAACCGGTCCGTGGAAAACCGCGTCGCAGACCGCCGCACGGCAATCGAGGAAGTTGCCGATACGCTGCTGGCGAAAACCGAGTCGGTCGACACGCTCATGCGGTCCTTCACGCAGACCCTGTCCAGCACGCTGGAAACGGCTGACGACAAGGCCCGCGAAGCAGCCAACATGCTGGGCGCCGCCGCGGAGGCAGCTTCCAGACAGGTGGCCGAGCAGTTCGAGTCCATGCGCCTGACAGCCGGAATGGAAGGCCAGAAGGCACGCGATGCGGTCCGCGCAGCACAGGATGACATCATTGCCGAAATGACCCGCACGGTCAGCGAGGCATCCGAACGCTTCAACGATGCGGCGGTGCGCATGCGCGACGTCGCTCGCGACGTTCACCGCGAGCTGGAGGCGACCCGGTCCGAACTCAAACAGGGCGTCCTCAACCTGCCGGACGAAGCCGAGGAGTCCTCGGCGGCCCTGCGCAAGGTGGTCAACGAGCAGATCCGCGCGCTGACCGAATTGTCGGAGATCGTCGCCAAGCAGTCCAATGTACTTGACCTCTCCCGCCCGCAGGCAGCAACGGCATCTGCCGCTGCCGCACCAGCACCGGCGCCGGTCAATTACGCCCCCGCCTCCCCCGCCCGTCCGCAGACAGCCCCAGCCGGCGAACAGCGCCCGGCACAGAGCCGTCCGATGGACACGCGCCGGCAGCAACCGGCACAGGCCGAAACGGGCGGTTCCGGTGGCAAGGGCTGGGTGTCCGATCTCCTGCGCCGCGCGTCGCGCGACGAGGATGCCGACAGCGACATCCAGCCGGGCCGCACACCGCTGCAGACCGTTGAAAGCCTCAATTCACTGTCCGTCGATATCGCCCGGGCAATCGATCACGAGACCTTCATCGACCTGTGGAACCGTTATCGTGGCGGCGAGCGACATGTGTTCACCCGGCGCCTCTACACGCTGCAGGGCCAGCAGACCTTCGACGAGATCCGTCAGAAGTATTCCCGCGACCCCGAGTTCCGCACCGCCGTGGAACGCTACGTGGCCGACTTCGAACAGCTTCTGGCCCAGGTCTCGCGCAACGACCGCGACAACATGCTGGGTCAGACCTATCTCACGTCGGATACCGGCAAGGTCTACACCATGCTGGCGCACGCCAGCGGCCGTCTCGATTAAGCGGCGCGATCATCCAAACGAATAAAGGCGGGCTTCGGCCCGCCTTTTTTGTTGGCTGGCGACACTACGCGCACCAAGCCTGCTCTTTCCCGGAGCGGTGAAAGAGCGAGCAGCGGTGCACTTTCGCTACGGGACTTCAGCGACTGGCGAGAGCTGTCGAGCCCGCAGAGAGCAATATTCGCTGGGGGAAAGGCGGCTGCGCAATCACGCCGATCAAGCCAGGCCAGATCGGGACGGCCTCAGGGAGAGTAATGTCGCGGATTTGTCTCGCGGGCATTGATGCGGCCCCGGAAGAGAGACAGCAGACACGTTTAAACGTTCTGCAGCGTCCAGGCCGCTATTTCCGCAAAAACACGGTCGGCGGAGCGGTTCATGGCTTCGACGGCCTTGTCGACGGAGGTCGCACCCGCCGGTGTTTCCGCGCGGAACACCTTGGTAGCGACCGACCGGCCGTTGCGGTCGTTGACGATCCGTGCGGAAATCTCGACGACCCCCCGGTTGCCGCTGCCGAGCCTGAGCTCGAATGCGCGGATTTCGCTTTGCAGCTGATAGTCGATCAGAAGTCCGTCTCCCGGCAGACCGACACCACGCAGGCGGCCGGTGTTCTGCAAGGTTTCGACGAGCTTGAGCTGCACAACATTCGGCAAAGTGTCCGCCCAGGCGGAGCCGGGGAAATAGCTGTAGACGGGGCCCTTGTCGACCACGGCGATATAGCTGCTGTCGAGCGCTTTCAAAGCGCGCGGCGACGACACCAGCAACTGGACGCGACTGGACCGCCCCGTCAGACCGCCGACATCGGCCGCTTCGATCCCGTAATAGGCGGAGGGCGTGGAACTCGCGCAACCGGTGACCAGCACGCCCAGCCCGAGAACGCCAAGCACGCCCCGCCGGGTCATGTCAGTGGTTGCCTTCGTCATAACGCCCTGCCCCTTAAAACTCTTCATCATCAACGCCGCCGGCCGCCGGTATAGGTCGGCACGTCTTCCCCACCGAAGATCACCCGGTTCGGACTGCGCTCAAAACTCTCCGCGGCGCGCTGGATAGACACCAGCGTCCGGTTGAATTGCCCCAGGGCGGAAGCGAAATCGGCGGACCCCTGGGTCGCGAACTTCGACAGGCCACCGGCAATTGAATCCGCACGGCTTTCAAACGCCACGGCCACTTTTCTGATTGCCTGCGCCGCCAGGGTCGCTTCCTTGATCAGGCCCTCGCCGTCCCCGTCCACCATCGTGGAAACCTTCTCAACCAGGCTTTCCACACGCACCGACGTGGAATTCAGCGTTGCTGTCATCTGTTTGGCATCGGTGATGATCTGGTCGACGTCCGGCGTGCGCTTTGAAAGGTCGTCCGTCATGCGCTGCACGTTGTCGGCGGCTTGCCTCGCACTCGCCAGCACAGCCGGTATCCCGTCCTGAGGGCTCGTCAGATCCGCAGCTGCCGTCTCGATGGAGCCGACGATATTGGAAACCTTGGCGGGATCCACCGCCTTCAGCAGATCGTCCGCGGTTTGCAGCGTCGAGGCAAACCGTGTGGCCGCTTCCTGAACATCGGTGATCAGCGCAGCAATCCGGTCGTCCTGTCCGCGAACCGTCGCCGAGACCGCTTCGAAATTCTGCACCGTCGCCTTGGTCGAGGCGATGATGTCATTGATCTGGGTCTGCTGGTTGTTGATGTTGTCGATAAAGCTGGCGGCACCATCCACCGCGTTGCCGACCTTCTGCGGATCGACATTGGCGACGATGTCGTCAACCCGGGCGAGCGAGACGTTCAGACCGTCGGTGAAGCTGCCGACCGAGTTCACGATTCCCTCGACATCAAGCGGATCGATGGCTGCGGCGATCTCCACGCCCCTGGTCATGATGGCATCGACCTTCACCACCACATCCCTGCTACCGGCGAGAATTTCCGTGATGTCACTGCTGCGCTGTTTGACCGACTCGACGATGCCGTTGACATTCTGCATCGTTTCGCTAGTCGCAACGATCAGCTTGTCGATATCGCCAGAACGATTTTCAAGCAGGTCGCCGACAGCAGACGCACCTTCCATGATACGCGCGACCTGCTCCGGCTTGATCTCGCTGACAATTTTCTTGACCTCGCCAAGGCTGCCGTTCAGGCCCTCGCTGAATTTCTGCAGCTCCTGCGCCGCGCCGCGGGCGTCGGAAAGAAGAAGATCGATATCCTTGCTGGCATTCCCGAGACTTTCGGAGAACGAGGTGAGATTGTCGACGATCGCGGTGACCTTGTCCGAGGGAACGGCGGCCAGCAGGCGCTCACCCTGATCCACGAGAGGTTCCATACGTCCCGACAGGCTCGCAAAAGCCTCCGATGCCTTGCCTATGCTCGCCATGAATGTCTTCACGCCGTCCGAGTTCGCGGCCAGGGCGGCGGAGAAGGTTTCCACGTTCTTGATGGTGCTGGTGACGACCGGGCCGTTTTCCACCAGGAAGTCATCGACCGTCTTCATGGTGGAATCGGCGCGCTTGAGAACGTCGCGCGCACCGTCGACGATATCGTCGAAGAAGGATTTGTCGGCGTAGATGACCGGCACCTTGTCTTCATCGTAATCGCTCAGCAGCAACGGTGACGCAGAGGTACCGCCGCTGAGATCGACATAGGCAACCCCCGTCAGGCCGGTGAAGTTCAAGGTTGCCTTGGTGTCTTCGCGTACGGGGGTGGTCGGTTTGATGCCCACGGTGGCGACAACCTTGGTCGGGTCGTCCGGAGCGAAATCCAGCGAACTGACATCTCCGACCTTGATCCCGTTGAAAAGCACCTGCCCGCCCACGGGCAGGCCGGTGACGGGACCCGGGAAATAGATTTTGACCTGCACGTTCTGGCGGGATTCCGCCGTCACGGCCAGCCAGTACACGAATCCGAACGCACTGATCAGGACAGCGACCATAAAGGCACCGATCAGAATGTAGTTCGCTCGCGTTTCCATCCAGTCCTACCTATACCCGGCGCAACGCCCGTTCACCCCGGAAATACGATTTAATCCAGGAATCATCGTTTTTCATCATATCGTCCAGTGTTCCGATTGCCAGAACACGTTTTTTTCCAAGGACAGCGATACGATCGCAGATAGAATGGAGACTATCCAGATCGTGAGTGACCATATAAACAGTCAGCCCGAGGGTTGAACTGAGATTTGCAATGAGCGAATCAAAGGCCGCAGCGCTGATCGGATCGAGCCCGGACGTCGGCTCGTCCAGAAACACCAAATCCGGATCCAGCGCAAGGGCGCGGGCCAGGCTGGCGCGCTTGATCATACCACCGGAAAGCTCCGACGGCAGCTTGTCCGCAGCATCCTGCGACAGACCGACAAGCTCCAGCTTCAGGGTCGCCAGTTCGTCCATCAGTTGCGGCGAAAGCTTCAGGTGTTCGCGCATCGGCACCTGGATGTTCTGCTTCACGGTGAGCGAGGAAAACAGCGCCCCTTGCTGGAACAGGACCCCCCAGCGGCGCTCGATGGTCTTGCGTTCGGAGTCGGTCGCCGTCGACAGATCGTGTCCGAAGACCGAAATCGCGCCGGCCCGCTTCTGGTTCAGACCGAGTATCGTCCGCATCAGCACCGACTTGCCGGTGCCAGAGCCGCCGACAAACCCGAGCACTTCCCCGCGGCGCACATCCAGATCCAGGTTCTGAAGGATGACCTTGCTGCCGAATCCGACGGTAACGCCGCGCACGGAAAGGACATAGTCGGTGCCGTCGCCGGTCGGTTCGACATCGGTCTGGGTATATTCGGCTTCGGTCAGCGACATGGATCCGGTCAAACTCCGATGGCGGCAAAGAATATGGCGAACATGCCGTCCACGACGATAACAAGGAAAATGGCCTTCACCACGGACATCGTGGTGTGACGTCCAAGTGATTCCGATGAGCCTTCGACCTTCAACCCTTCCACGCAGGCAATCAACCCCACGATCAGCGCCATGAACGGCGCCTTCACGAGACCAACGGCCAGGGTCTGGACCGTGATCGCCGCCTGCAACTGTGTGAGGAAAGCCGCCGGCGGAATGTCCAGATAGGCCCATGTCACCAGACCCGAGCCCAGCAGGGCTGAAATATCGGCGACAAAGGTCAGGATCGGCAGCGCGATCATCAGAGCCAGAATACGCGGCAGCACCAGAACCTCGGTCACGCTGAGGCCGATCACATGCAGGGCGTCCACCTCCTCCTGCATGCGCATGGCTCCGAGTTCGGCGGTAAAGGCCGACCCGGACCGGCCCGCCACCATGATCGCCGTCAGAATGACGCCGATCTCGCGCAACACCAGGATACCCGCCAGATCTACAACGAATATGTCCGCACCGAACTGGCGGAGATAGAAGCCGCCCTGTTGCGAAATGATCGCCCCGATCAGAAAGCTCATCAGGGCAACGATAGGCACCCCACCGACACAGCTGCGGTCGAATTGCACCGCGATGGAGATGCCGCGCAGACGCTTGGGCTGAAGCAGTACGGTCGACAGGACCAGCCCGAGCGAGCCGAGAATGTGCAGCATCGCGAGACCGTCCTTGCCGGCCTCCACCATCTGCCGTCCGGTAGCCTCAAGAAACCCGAGGATGGACAACCGCGGCACATCCGGTTTCCATCTCGGCGGATGATGCTGCTCGATTTCCTGAAACAATGTCTGCCGCACAGGCGTGACGCCCGTCAGCTCGACCTTGCGCCCCTCGAACTCAAGCCGACCGCGGGTTCGATGGATCAGCCACGCGCCGCTCGTATCCAGATGCTCGATGTTGGAAACATCGATCGAGGTCGGCGCGTCCCTGCCAAGCTGCAGGTTGGCGATTTCCTCTTCCGCCTTGCCGATCGTGCTGACAGTCCAATCCCCGGAGAGGGCAAGACACAAATGATCGGGGCCGTTCGCCTCGATCTGCATCTCCGGCGCGATGTTTTTTTCCAAGAATGCCATTCCGGCTGGCTGCCCTCTTGCCGCTGGTTCACCTCCCCCCGTATACCTGATGGAACAGGTCAGGTCACGGACCCAAAAACGGGAATAGTGCGGTTTGAACGGGTTTGTCCTTTTTCGGGACGTGGCCTGATCAAATCCGAACCACATGGAGACAACCGCACTCTGCGGTGCATCGCCCTCCTTGATGTCACTTTTTCTCCGTTCCCGGAACCGTTACCAGACCATCGGCAACTTATTGAAAGATCTACCCATGGAAATAGCCCGCCCCTACCTTCTGTTTCTTGGTGATGTTGCAGATGCCCTCGCGGCAAAAACCGCGACCGGCATCGTCGATTGGCGCAAAGACTGGTGTATCGGCCAGGTTCGGCTGGACGGATGCGTCGCCGATACCGGTCTTTCCGACATGTCGATTGCGGATGGAGCCGCTGCCGGTGCGAAGACCTTCGTCATAGGCGCGGTGAATGCGGGCGGACGTCTGCCGGAACATTGGATCGATTCGGTCGTGACGGCGCTGGAAGCGGGCATGGACGTCGCCTCGGGCCTGCATGTGCGCCTGGGAGATATTCCGGCCATCAGGAACGCGGCCGACAGGAACGGCCGCCAATTGCACGATGTGCGCCACAGCAGCATGAGCTTTGCCACAGGCAAGGGCACCAAACGCTCCGGGAAACGCATTCTGGCGGTCGGAACCGATTGCTCCGTCGGCAAGAAATACGCCGCCCTGGCGATGGACAGGGCAATGAACAAGCGCGGCTACGCCAGCTCCTTCTGCGCCACCGGCCAGACCGGCGTTTTCATTTCCGGGCGCGGTACCTCGCTCGATGCCGTGGTCGCCGATTTCATTTCCGGCGCCGCGGAATGGCTGTCGCCGGAAACAGACGACAGTCACTGGCAGATCATCGAAGGCCAGGGATCCCTGTTCCATCCTTCGTTCGCCGGAGTGACGCTCGGGCTGTTGCACGGGTCCCAGCCGGACGGTTTCATCGTCTGCCATGAGCCGACACGCACGAAGATGCGCGGTGTCGAAACACCACTGCCGACCATTCAGCAGGTCATCGACCTGACGGTTCAATGCGGGCGGCTGACCAATCCGGATATCCGCTGCATCGGTATCGCGGTCAACACATCCGCCCTGGATGACGACGAAGCGCTCGCCTATCTCGCCAAGGTTGGCGAACAGCATGGACTGCCCGCGACCGACCCTGTCCGATACGGAATGGAGGTCATCGTCGACAAGGTCTCCGCAGAGTTCGGTGCCCCATGAGCCTGTCCGTCAACATTGAAGCCGAAAGCTTTGAAATCGCCGGGGGGTTCAGGATCTCGCGCGAAACGAGAACCCATGCGCAGGTCCTCGTCGTAACCCTGATGGACGGCGCTCGCACCGGCAGGGGCGAGTGTGTCCCCTATCCACGCTACGGCGAATCCCTTGAAAGCGTTCAGGCCCTGATTGAGGAAATTGCGCCCGTTCTGAAATCAGGCATGTCCCGGGCGGCGCTCCAGGACGCCATGCCGGCGGGAGCGGCCCGCAACGCGGTTGATTGCGCCCTTTGGGACCTGGAAGCGAAGAAGGCGGGAAAACAGGCTGCGGAGCTTGCCGGCTTCGGAACCATGAAGGCCGTCACAACCGCCTTCACCATCAGTGTCAACTCGCCGGAACTCATGGCGGAAAAAACCGCGGCAGCGGCGCATCGTCCGCTTCTGAAGATCAAGCTGGCGGGTCCGGGAGATGCCGAACGCATCGCCGCGGTCCGGCAGGCCGCGCCTGACAGCACCCTGATCGTCGACGCCAACGAAGCCTGGGACGCGAGCTGCTTTGAGGAAAACATGGCCGCCTGCGTGGCTGCCGGGGTCGCGCTCATCGAACAGCCACTGCCGTCGAAAAACGATGGTCTTCTGGCGGAAATTGAGCGTCCGATCACGATCTGCGCGGACGAAAGCCTTCATCCCGGCATGGGGGTCGACGGCCTGCGGGACAAGTATGACGCGGTCAACATCAAGCTCGACAAGGCAGGCGGGCTCACGGAAGCGATGAAGCTCGTGAAGGCAGCCAGGGAGCAGGACCTCGCGATAATGGTCGGCTGCATGCTTGGCACTTCGCTTGCGATGGCACCAGCAGTGCTGATCGCCCAGCAGGCGGATTACGTCGATCTCGACGGCCCCCTGCTTCTGGCACATGACAGGTCGCCGGGCCTGAGGTTCGACGGCAGCACGCTTTACCCGCCGCAACCTGAGCTGTGGGGCTGACCCCAAGGGAAAAGATCAGCCGGCGGATGCCATGTGCCTGCGTATCAACGGTGTCAGCGCAAGCACCATAAACACGCCGGCTGCGGCAGCCGCGGCCATCACATAGAATGGAAGGTCGGGATTGGTTTCGTAAAGCGCACCGCTTACCCCGAGCCCGATTGCCATCTGTATGCCGATGGACGTGGCCAGAAGCCCCTGACCGGTCCCGGACCAACGGCTGGGAACGACCTTTGCCAGCACGGAGAGCGATCCAAGGTGCGCCGCGCCAAAGGTGAGCCCGTGCAGCAATTGCAGCGCGGCCATCGCAACGAACGTGTCGGCGAACGGAAAAAGCCCCCAGCGGATGACGGAGGCAATGCCGGCCACCAGAAGAAACACCGGCGGGTCCATCCGAATCGGCAATTTTCCGGCGATGGCGAAGAGGCCGATTTCCGCCACCACACCGATTGCCCAGAGAACGCCGATGGTGAAATCGGGAACATCCATCGCCTGCCAATAGAGCGTGCCGAAACCGTAAAACGCCGCATGGCTCGCCTGGAACAGGCCGAATACGGTCAGCACCGGCCAGAACCAAGCAGTTGCAAAGGGGGAGGCCTGTTCCGGTGCCTCCGACGCACCAGTCGTTCCGGCGCGTTTTTGCGAGGGCATCGACATGGCCACCAGACCGGTCATCACGGCGGAAATGACGATCAGCACCAGAATAAGCCAATTCGTGGCCTGTGCGGCGAGCGCGCCGCCCGCCAGCGTCGCCGCGACGAAGCCGGCGGATCCCCACAGCCGCATCCGGGCATAATCAGTGCCCGTGTTGCGCGCGACATCGAGTGCATAGGCATCGCTCAGCGGCAGAACCGGCGATTGGAACACCATGTATCCGACTACGGCGGAACCGATCAAAACGATCTCCGCAGGTCCGGAAAACAGTCCGATAAAAGCCGCACCGGCGAGACTGTAGATCAGGATCGCCAGCCGCCTTTGACCTGTTCTGTCGGCGATGTTGGCCAAAAGGGGGCTGGCGGCGATCCGGGTGATCGTACCCGCCCCCAGAATAAAGCCGATATCTTCCGCACTTATCCCGCGAAATTCGAGAACCACCGGCAAAAACGGCAGGAACAGACCAAACCCGAAAAAATGAACGGCAAAAAGGCCCGAGACCCTTGTGCTGACATTCGGTGACGTACGGATCATGTGATTAATGTCAAGGTTTGCGCCTAAAGGGATGTTAACGATTTCCGCCTTACCTTTAAGGACAAGTTGTTCGAGGCAGAACAGCATCCGATCCCTAAGGCAAGTTGAGATTAGCGTCCATATGACAGCGGAAGCAAAACCGGAAGAGCCGGAGCTGATCGGCGAAGCCGAATACCATACCCTCGAACAGACCCTGCTGGAGTCTGATCGCGGCCGGCGGTTTCTGACCGAATATCTGAATCGGCACAAAACGCCGGAAACCACCGAGATTTTGACGGCAATACAGCGCCTCGAGAAAGTGGTTACCCGGCAACGCAGTGTGCCCGATCTCGACAAGATCCGACTCGACATCGCCGACATGCATGAGGCGATCGAGCGCACCAAGTCGGAAATATCCAACATCAAGGATGAGGGCGACGAGAGCAATCGCTTCGAGGATGCCTCGCACGAACTCGACGCGATCATCACCCAGACCGAAGGGGCAACCCAGTCCATTCTGGAAGCCGCCGAACAGATCCAGGAAACAGCCTGGGTGCTGCGCGAAAAAGGCGCTGACGATGCGGCCTGCGACGAAATAGACGCAAAGGCCACGGAAATCTTCATGGCCTGCTCCTTCCAGGACCTGACCGGACAGCGCACCAACAAGGTCGTGCAGGTTCTCAGGTATCTGGAAAGCCGCATCAATCTGATGATCGGCATTTGGGGTATCGAGGAAATGGAAGCCGAAGCGGATGCCGGCCCGGTCGACAACCGCCCGGATGCCCATCTCCTGAACGGTCCGCAACACGAAGGAAAAGGCGTTTCCCAGACCAACATCGATGAGCTGATGTCTGTCAGCGACGATGTTCTGGACGCGGCTATCAGCGGGACCGAATCTTCTGCACCGGCCAAGATCCATGCCAGCGATTCAGACGTCGATGCCATTATGGCAAATGGCGACGAACCGATGGGTACCGATGACATCGACGACATGTTCGCGTCTCCCGCCAGCGGCGGTGCCGGTGAGGAAGCGGCGCCTGACGACGACGCAGCGAGCGACGGCGACCCGGACGCGATGCTCGACGAGGCGGCGATTGAAAAACTGTTCGACACGGAAGTCGATGCCGCAGCGGACGAAATAGCCGAAGAAGCCCCCGAAGAAGCTGCCGGGGACGCTCCTGAGGCAGCTGCCGAAGACGCTGCAGAGGAAGCAAATGCCGACGCAGAGTGGGAAATGACGGAAGAAACGTCAGAGGAAAAGGACGCCTTGGAAGAAATGACTGAAGCCGAGCGTCAGGCACTCTTCAACTGAACCGTTCGCTCCGTGCGAAAATCAAAGGGCGTTGCCGCATGGCAGCGCCCTTTTTACTTGAGATCACGAACCGCTGCTCCTGGCCGAATCGCAGGATGATACTATCGTGCCTGCAACGGCAGCCAGAGACTATTGCCGGGAGAGCACCTTGACCATCATCTGCGGATCGATGTTGCCGCCAGTCAGGACAATACCGACGGCCGTATTCGTCAGTGCAAGCTTGCCGGAAAGCACCGCCGCCAGTGCCGCTGCGCCACCCGGCTCCACCACCAGCTTGAGCTCCGTAAAGGCAAAGGCAACGGCATCCAGGACCTCGTCATCGGAAACGGTCACGCCCTCCCCCGCCAGCCGGCGAAGAATGGAAAATCCGATTTCACCGGGAGATTGCGACATGAGCGCATCGCAGACGGAGCCGGATTTAGCCGCATTGGACAGACGCGTTCCCGCATCGAGGGATCTCTTGTAGTCGTCGAACAATTCAGGTTCCACGGTGTGGAACAGCGTGGACGGTGATCTGGACGCCAATGCCAGTGCAATTCCGCTTGAGAGCCCGCCGCCGCCTGTGCAGGCAAGCACGTGGTCAAGCTCCACACCGAGAGCTGCAGCCTGGGCGACCATCTCCAATCCGACGGTTCCCTGGCCGGCAATCACCGCCGGGTCGTTGAAGGGGTGCACCAGGGTCGCGCCGCTTTGCTTGCAAAGCGTCGTTGCGATGGCATCCCGGTCCTCGGTCTCCCGGTCATAGGTGACCACTTTCGCACCGAATCCGCGCGTGCGTTCCAGCTTGATTGCCGGTGCGTCGGCCGGCATGACAATGGTGGCCGTCATGCCGAGAAGCCGCGCACTGGCGGCAACCCCCTGCGCGTGATTTCCCGAGGAACACGCCACCACCCCTCTGGTGCGGGCCTCCCCAGGAACGAGACTGAGGCAATTGAAGGCACCACGGAACTTGAAAGACCCGCTGCGCTGCAGGTTCTCCGCCTTGATGAACACCCGGGCGCCGGCCCGCTCGTCCAGCAGAGGATGCCGCAGAAGCGGTGTCGCGAGCGCCTCACCGCCAATCCGTGCTGCGGCTGCCTCGATATCCTTTATCGTGATCGCCTTGCCGGAAGATGCCGGTGTCATGCCCTGATCCGGGTGAAGCTGCGTATCGCTCATCTTTATCCGTCCCGATGGTAGTCGACAGGGACAGATGAGTAGTGAGGTTTGCGGGCGACATCAATACCAAAGGAAGAAGACCCGCCGAACTCACAAGGCACCTCATGGCCCTCCCCGGCAGAAGCCGGACAGGTCTATTCCGCAGCCCTCGCCTGCCCGGACGCGCCGTTGTAAATGTCCCGGGCTTCAATGCAATTGTCGAGAAACTGCCGCGCACTGGCCGCCCACGTGTAATTCATGGCAATCTGCCGGCAATGGTCGCGCGGAATGTCCAGCGCTGCCTCAGCCGCTTCCTGCAGATTTTCCGACAGCACCCCGGCACCGGTATCGCCGATGACATCCAGCGGGCCCATCACCGGATAGGCCGCCACCGGCACACCGCAGGCAAGCGCCTCGAGCATCACGTTTCCAAATGTGTCCGTCAGCGAGGGGAACACGAACACATCCGCATCGGAATAGTGACGCGCCAGATCCTCGCCCAGCCTGGAGCCGGTAAAATGCGTGCCCGGGTATTGACGCCGGAGCGTCTCCAGTTGCGGTCCGCCGCCAACAACCACCTTGGAACCGCCGATCCCGAGATCCAGGAACGCCTTGATGTTCTTTTCAACCGCCACGCGGCCGACATACATGAACACCGGCCTGGGCAGATCCGCCGGCAGCACAGAGCCCTCATAGGGCCTGAAAAGCTGCTCATCGACGCCGCGCGACCAGCGCATCAGGTTCTGAAAGCCCCGATCGCGCAGGTCCTGCTCCAGTGAGCGCGTCGCCACCATGCAGCCGCTTGCCGAATTGTGGAACCTGCGCAGCCAGCTGTAGGACCAGGAGAGCGGGATCGGCAATCGTGCGGAAACATATTCGGGAAACCGGGTGTGATAGCTCGTCGTGAACGGCTGCCCTGACTTGCGGGCGTAGCTGGCAGCCAGAATGCCCAGCGGGCCTTCCGTGGCAATGTGCAGATGCTCGCAATCGAAGTCTTCTATTTTCCGGCCGACGATGCCGCGATGGGTCAGTGACAGGCGGATCTCCGGATATGTCGGGCACGGAAGGGTCCTGAACGCCTGAGGCGAAAGGAACTCGACCCGAATTCCGATGATCCTGAGCTGTTCCGCCGTTCTCTCCAGCGACCGGACGACACCATTTATCTGCGGATGCCAGGCGTCCGTCACAATCAGGATGGAGCTCATGCGGCGACCGCTGTTTCCCTGGCCTTCTCCGGCACGGCTCCTGCCTGGGTCTGTTCCACCCATCGGATCACCTCAAATGTTCCATCATGGTGTTCTGCAACCGCAGTACAGCTTTCCACCCAATCACCTGTGTTTATGTAGTGTATACCATTCATGTCGCGGTCGGCTGCATGGTGGATGTGACCGCAGATCACCCCTTGCACCCCCTGGCGGCGCGCCTCGTCCGACAGCGCCTCCTCGAACCGTCCTATGAAGCTGACGGCATTCTTGACCTTCAGCTTCGCCCAGGCCGACAGAGACCAATAGGTCAGGCCGAGGCGGCGGCGGATCGCATTCAGCCAGGTATTGACGCCGAGCGCCGTCACGTAGGCCTTGTCGCCAAAAAATGCCAGCCATTTGGCGTGGCGGATGACCACATCGAACTGATCGCCGTGGATCACGAGGTAGCGCTTGCCGCTGGCGGACTCATGGATGATGCTGTCGGTGACCTCGACCCCACCGAAGTGGGTTCCGAGAAAATTGCGCAGGAACTCGTCGTGATTGCCCGGAATGTAGATGATACGGGCGCCCTTGCGGCCTTTGCGGAGCACCTTCTGCACAACGTCGTTGTGCAGCTGTGGCCAGTGCCAGGACCGTTTCAGACGCCACCCGTCGACAATGTCGCCGACCAGATAGATGGTCTCCGCATCGTTGTCCTTAAGAAAGTCGAGCAGCAGATCCGCCTGGCAGCCACGGGTACCAAGATGAACGTCAGAAATGAACAGAGCCCGATAATGCCGCGATGTCTCTCCGGTAGACATAGCACTTCTCCATATCCTCATTGGGGCGCTATAGACGCGATTCAGGTATCACTATTATGACACCCTGCCCTGTTTTTGTTTGATGTCTTGTCCTTCACCCGAGGATCAACATCTGCGGTCCCGCTGCGTTTCGGGGTCGAATTGAACAATGCGACCGCAAAGCGCCCTGATTGAATGACCTCGCCGTGCGCCGGCGCATGGCTGAAAAAGCCCGGCATGCCAACCGTATTCAGCAAGGATGCATCGCTGCGTGCGTCCGATTGACAGGGTGCCGCGCACCGGCCACAAACCGTTAAACCGGAAATAGAAGGAAACATTCCATGGACCTGGGTCTTGAGGGCAAGAAAGCGATCATCTGCGCATCCAGCCGCGGTCTCGGCAGGGGCTGTGCGGAGGCTCTGGCCGAAGCAGGGTGCGAGATCGTTCTGAACGGACGCGACAAAGCGGTACTGGCGGAAACACAGGCCGCCCTCGAGGCGGCCCACAGCGTGAGAGTGACCAGCGTCGCCGCGGATGTTTCCACCCGCGAAGGCCAGGAAGCCTTGCTGACGGCCTGCCCTCAGCCCGACATCCTGGTCAACAACAACGGCGGCCCGCCCCGCCGGGACTATTCCGAACTCGACCGGGCGGCGATGCTGGACGGAGCCATCCAGAATTTCATCACGCCTGTCGAGCTCATCCAGACGGTTGCCCCGGGCATGCAGGAGCGCGGCTTCGGAAGGATCGTCAACATCACCTCCCTCTCGGTCAGGATGCCGATTGAAGGCCTTGACCTGTCCAGTGGCGCGCGCGCGGGCCTGACAGCGTTTCTGGCCGGTGTCTGCCGGCAACTCGCGCCACATGGCATCACGATCAACAATCTGCTTCCCGGCAAGATGGACACCGACCGCCTCAAGGGCGGCTTCACACGCGCCGCGCAGCAGTCCGGCAAGAGTGTCGACCAGGTAAGGGCGGCGCAGGCCGCGGAGATTCCGGCGCGGCGCTTCGGCACGGCAGAGGAATTCGGCCAGACCTGCGCTTTCCTGTGCTCCCGTCAGGCCGGATATATCACCGGACAGAACATCCTCATGGACGGCGGCCTGTTCCCCTCCGCCTTTTGAGGTTCTCTGCACGCTCCGAAACTGGAAAGGCCGGGGAATTCCCCGGCCTTTGTCTCATCTGAGGGTCTGCGGAAAGCCGTCAGAACTTGTAGCGCAGCGAAGCCGAGATGATGTTCACATGGCTGTCGACATCCGCCTCGTAGGTCCCGAAGGTCGCATTGTAGTCCTGATGACTGGGGTCGATGTTGATCTTGGTCGATTCCGGGATGATGTGAGTGTAGCCCAGATCAAAGGACAGATGCTGGTTGAAATTGTAGCTCGCACCTGCCGACAGCCACCAGCGATTGTTGTCCGGCAGACGTGTGGACCGGATTTCCTCGTCGATGGGGGAAATTTCATATCCGAGGCCGGCGCGCAAGGTGAGCTTTTCGTTGAAATCGTACTCACCGCCAAGCGAGAAGAACCAGCCGTCGTTGTAGTTGAAATGCAGCGTGGTGAGTGTTGCACCGGTCGCGTCCGAAGTCGCACGCGGCGATTTCAGCCGGCTCCAGTTGGTCCACTCCACCGTGCCCAGCACCCGAAACTTGTCGGTCAAGCGCTGCCGGGCGGAGACATTGACCATATCCGGCGTCACCACACCGAGACCTATGGCACTCCGCGTACCACTGGCGAAGAGGTCGCCTTCGAGGTCGTGACCGACACCCGAGCGGTAGCCAACGCCGATTTCTGTGCCCTCGAAAGGACGCACGGTGACACCGGCCGTGACGCCGAAGCCGACGCCATCCCCCGAGATCTCATTGGACCGCGGGAAGCCCGCACCGGACGTGGCATCGGCGGATTTCAGGGAGACATCAAGGTATTGCACCTGAACACCAACCGCGACCGTGACCATGTCATTGAACTGATACGCAATGGCCGGATTCACGTTGACGGAAAAGACCGAAGACGACCTGGAATAGAACTGCGCGGCCCAGTTCATGTCGGGCTTGGTAGACAGACCGAAGGGCGCGTTGATGCCGACCCCGAAGATCAGATTGTCATTCAGCCGGTAGGCCGCATAGGACGCCGGAATGAAAGCATCGGAAGCAATATCGCCACTGCCGATGGATGATGATCCCAGAAGACCTCCCGACAGGGTGCCGTCGATCTCGGAAACGGGGAACAGGCCCGAGTTGTGTGCTTCGACGGTCAGTCCTTGCTCTGCTCCCATCAGGGACGCGGGGTTCCAGTACATCGAGGATATACCGCCACCCGTCGTTCCGTAGCCCGCAAAAGACATGCCCTGATAATAAGAACTCTGCTCACGCAGCCCGAAGCCACCCGCATGAGCTGAACCTGCAATCATAGATAGTGCGACTACGGTTTCGGCAAATAAAATGGTTTTTTTGTTTACGCCTGACATAGCGTTTCCTCCCCTACCCGTCCCACCGGGCGTTCCACGACAACTGAAGACAGATTTTCTGGAGAAAACTTCAGGTTTCAACATAATAATATCGAAGAGACCCGCTCCGATTCTTGATGCCGCACCGCAAAACACGCCATATTTCCGCAAGGTGGCTTTTGTTGCTCCGCTCAAATTCTTCGAAAAGGACATGTTAGGAGACAGTAAGTCACATCAACGACACACCTTCGCTCGCCTGCCCAATTTTTAGGCAATCGAGCTACGCATTTTTTCTTATGTGCATTCGTGTTGAATCGTTGCGGCTTTGTCACAGGTTTCCCAAGGGAACCTCGAGACCCGGTGGATAAGTCCCTCGAGACGCCTTCGCAAAAACACCGATGGTCTGACTTATAAAGCGGCGGGTCTCGCGCAGTGAATCAGAAAACGCGAGGCAGTCCAGCCGCGCTTCCTCGTCATGAACCTGTTTATCCGCGACTGCAGAGCCACCGCAATTTCGCGCCGGCAGGTTCGGACATCCCCACCCGACCGGCGATAAGGTTAGCCGTCCCGTGCCACCAGGAAGCGCCGCATGGCAACATCGCTCCAGGGTGCCAGGCGGACAATGGCAGCGGTGTAACTTTCCTGAATGCGCGCGCTGAGCGGGTCCTTCTCGGCAAATTCGGCCAGAACGACGGCAGCGGTTTCCCGCAAGGCGACCAGAACATCCTCCGGATAGAATCTGACCGTTACGCCGGCCTCCTCCTGAAGCAGCTTCAGGCTGCCGGCGTTCTGCCAATCGCTTTCGGCAAGGGCGCGCCCGTTTTCAGCCTTGCAGGCTTCCAGAACGATTGCCCGCAGTTCCTCGGGCAGACCGTCAAGCGCGACCTGGTTGAAGATCGCCTCCCCCGTACCGTTCGGTTCGTGGAAGCCCGGCGTGTAATAGGATTTCGCGGCCTTGTGAAAGCCCATGGCCCGATCGGACCAGGGCCCGAGAAACTCGGTCGCGTCCAGAACGCCGGTCTGCAGCGCCTGGAACAATTCGCCCGGCGGCAGGCTGACCGGTGTCGCGCCGAGCCGGCGCATCACCTCTCCCCCAAGTCCCGGCATGCGGATCTTGAGCCCCTTGAGGTCGGCAAGGCTGTTGATCTCCCGCCTGTACCAGCCTCCCATCTGCACGCCGGTATTGCCCGCCATCACCGGCTTCAGACCGAAGGGCGCGTAAAGCTCGTCCCAAAGCGCCTGACCACCACCCTGCTCGATCCAGGCGATGTGTTCATGAGGCAGAAGACCGAAGGGGATCGCGGTGAAATAGACCGAAGCCGGGATCTTGCCCTGCCAGAAGAACGAGGCCGTATGGGCCATCTGGGCCGTACCGGCAGCAACAGCCTCGAACACACCCAGCGCCGGAACCAGCTCTCCGGCCGCATAAAGCCGGATGCGCAACCGGCCACCGGACATGTCACCGACCCGGTTGGCAATCCGCTGCGCGGTTACCCCGGGTCCCGGCAGGTTCTTCGGCCAGGAGGTCACCATCTTCCATTCGATGGTGGCGTTCTCCTGCGCAAGAGCAGGAGCCGCCAGAGCTGTGGCACCGGCAGCGGCGGTCACCCCGAGCAGTGCCCTGCGGTTTATCGGCCTGTTTCCCTGTGAAGTACTGTCGGACATGTTACGTGCTCCAGACGTCGTAAAAATGATGAACGGGCCCGTGCCCCGAACCAATCGCGAGCCGGTCAGCTGCCGTAATGGCGGCGTGGATATAGTCTTTCGCATCCCGGATCGCGGTTTCGAGGTCCTTGCCGAGGGCCAGACCGGATGCGATGGCAGACGACAGGGTGCAGCCGGTTCCATGCGTGTTGTTGGTGGCGATGCGCTCCTCTCGCAGCCAGGTCGCGTTCCCGCTCCCGTCCACGAAAAGGTCCGCGCTTTCGTCGCTCGTGCCGTGTCCGCCTTTCAGCAAAACAGACCGTGCCCCGCGCTCCAGCAACTGTTCGGACTGCGCCCGCATGGCAGCCTCGCTGTCCGCCACCTCTGTTTCCAGCATCCGGGCGGCTTCATGCAGGTTCGGCGTGATTACATCGGCGCGCGGCACGAGTATGCTCATCACGCTGTCGACAGCACTTTCGGCAAGCAGAGGATCCCCGGAAGCGGCCACCATCACCGGATCAAGAACCACCGGGCCTGTGTCATATGCATCAAGACCTTCGGCGACTGCCTCGATGACCTCGACACGCGACAGCATGCCGATCTTGGTCGCGTTCACCTTCAGGTCCGAATAGACCGCCTTCATCTGCGCACGTATGAAATCGGGCGGCACATCGTGGATGGCGCTCACCCCGAGAGTATTCTGCGCGGTCAGGGCCGTCAGAATGCTGGCACCATAGACACCGTTTGCGGAAAAGGTCTTCAGGTCGGCCTGAATACCGGCCCCTCCACCGGAATCCGACCCTGCTATTGTCACCGCGATCGCGGTCATGGGCGTCTCCTCTTCGAATGGAAATGGAAATGGAAATATGTCTCAGGCGGCGTTGAGCCTGGCCTCGATATCGGGAAGGCTCATTGCATAGAGCGCGTCGAGCAACTCCGGCATAAAGGTGCCCGGCCCGCAGGCGCGTGCAGCCGCGACTTCCCCGGCGATATTGAACACCGACAATCCGCAGGCGGCAGCAAGCGCCCGATCGCTCTCCACGCTCGCGAAGGCGGCGAGCACCGCACCGCCCGCACATCCCGTCGCCGTGACACGCGCCATCAGCGGGTGTCCGTTCGAGAGCCGAAAATCCCTGTTGCTGCTTTCGATCTTGTCTTCTTCGCCGGTCACCGCGAAAACCGTTCCCGCCGCGATCATCTCCTCCACGCCGGCCCTTGCGGGAAACAGCGCTTCCATTTCTTGCGCGTTCAAGCGCACAACGTCCGGACCGCATGACAGAAGCTCAGCCGCATAGGCACAGCGAACCGGCGAGCGGTCGACGAAGACGGGATCGATGCTGACCGGACGCCCGGCGGCTCTGGCAGCCTCAATGGCAAGCGGGATCGCCGCGCGCCGGGTCTCGTCAAGTGTCCCCAGATTGACCAGCAGCGCATCCGCGCTTCCGGCGAATCCGGCAACTTCCTCTTCGGCAATGGTCATCGAGGGGACCGCCCCCAGCGCCAGCAGCACATTGGCGGTGAAGTTCTGCGCGACAGCATTGGTGATCGCGTGGACACGCGGCGTCTTCCCGCGCACCCGCAGCAGAAGGTCGTAAACTGTCTCTGCGGAGAGAATTTCGGTGGATGCGGCAATAGTGAGGCTCATGAGGCACCTCCTGAAAGGGCCGCGAATGCGCCTGTATGAAGATGGATGTGGTGCGGGCGATCCGCCCTGAATGTCATCATCTCAAATCCCTCCGCCGGTACAAGCCGGATCAGGTTCAAGGAGTTGGCCAGCCGCCTCTCAGCCCGAACCACTATTGCCGGGCACCCCCATGAGATGACTGACAGCTAGCAAGACCCGCCTGCTTTTGCAAGGCCCCGGGCATGATGTCCCTTTGCCGATTGACGGCACAGACGATTGACTGGAATGCCGAGATGGGCGATGTCCTTGAAAAGAATTTGTCCGGATCGGCGGCCGTCAGCTTGCAATCGCATCAACGGCCGGAAGCTGATCGATCTTGAAATGAGAGAGCATCCTGTGAACCTTCGCAGGACCGCAAGATGCTCTCGTCCCAATGTCCGGAGCGCCGCATGACCCCGTTTTTCGTGATGATCAAATGCCAGCTCGGCAAGACTTACCAGGTCGCCGGCGCGATCGCCGACGCCGAGATTGCCTCCGAGGTCTATTCCACCAGCGGCGATTACGATCTTCTGATAAAGTTCTATATCGAAGACGGAGCCGATATCGGCCATTTCGTGAATGAAAAAGTACATCCCATCGACGGCATTCAGGACACGAAAACGATCATTACCTTCAAGGCTTTCTAGGGTGTGTACTCATAAAATTGTGCTTTCAGGTCGTTCAGAAAATGATTGGCGCCAAGGCGCAAGATCGCAGGAAACCTTTCTGGTTTTCAAGATTTTGCAACGCTGGAGACAGTCGCTTTCTGAACGATCCGAAGGACATCAATCCGGCTGCGAAGAGCGGCGTTAAAGCCTTTGCCCCATGCACAAGCATGGCTCTTCAGGCTTTTCCTTGCTCTTCTTTGTCGGATTGATGCCTGAAAGTACAATTTTATGGGTCCACACCCTAGACCTCCCGCATCTGTTTGAACGCAGGGAGTCCGAGTGATTTATCGCACGCTTTTCTCATCAGGAGATATTCCATGCGCATTTTGAAATCCGCCGCCCTCATACTGGGTCTCAGCTTCCTGCCGGTTCCGGCGACCGCTCAGGGCATGCCGCCGGAGCAGATCAAACAGATCCTCGACCTGACCAAGGCCAATTGGGTGGCCTTCCGGGACTGGCAGGGTCAGGAACTGATCTACTTCACCCATCTGGAAGCGTGGAAATGCGGCATCGACTACGTGTTCTACGGCCTTAACGGCGGCCCGCTGGACGAGATCTGGGAACTGGATGACTGCAACCCGGACAACCCGAACGCGGTTCTGAAGGAAAAGCCCTATCTGGAACGGCCCGATGGCTCGACCCAGTCCATCAGCGTGCAACTGATCTTCCCGGACGGCACAAAAAGCGCCGTCGAGACTTTCCTGTACAAGCCGCAGTAGTCAGGAAATTCAATGCACGAAGTGCCGCCCCGGCCTTGAGTCGGGGTCTGTTCGGGATAGGTCTCGGCTCAAGGCCGGGACGGCATGCAGCGTTTGAAGTCGGTCTGTAAAGGCGTTCTTACGATCTCGACGGTGACGACGCGCGGCGGGACTTGGTGCGGTCGAGGCCGAGTTTGTGTTCACGGTAGATGACGAACACGCCCGCGGCTATGACAATGAGGGCGCCGATCACCACTTCGGGAACCGGTATCTCGGAAAAGATCACCCAGCCGACGATGATCGCCCAGAGCATGTTCACATAGTCGAAGGGCGCGATGGTCGAGGCATCCGCGAACCGGTAGCTCTGGGTCAGCAGAATCTGGCCGACTCCCCCGGCCAGTCCGATCAGGACAAGCAAACCGGCAGTTGGTGCATCCGGCATGACCCAGGCCTGCCCCGGCAGCATGAGGCCGAGCGGAAGGGTCATCAGCGCCAGAATCGTGGAGGCCCCGGCAAACCAGGTCACAATAGTCGAGGTGCGTTCGGTCTCGCAGAGCTTGCGCACGGTGATCATGGCAAGCGCGGCAAAGCCGGCCCCCATCACGCCGATCGCCGCGCCAAGGGTAGCGGGGCCGTCAAGATGGGCATCGCCCAGATGTGGCGACAGCACCACCAGGATCCCGATGAAGCCGACCCCGACCGCACTCCAGCGATAGATCCGGACCTTTTCTCTCAGCAGAAAGAACGCCAGAACCACCACAAACAGCGGAGTAGCGAAACCGATCGCCGTGGCGTCCGGCAGCGGCAACAGCGAGAGGGCGGTGAAGCCACAGACCATGGCCGACAATCCGATGGTCGCCCGCAGCAGGTGCCCGCGTGGGTTCTGCGTCTGAAAGGCCAGTCCCAATTCCCGGCGCATCGCCACCATGAGAAGCACGGGGAACAGGCCGAAGAAATTGCGCGCGAACACCAGCTGCCCAATCGGAACGGTCTCCGCGGCGATCTTCAGCGCCGTGGCCATGACAAAAAACGCCAGGGTTGAGGCCACCTTCAGCGAAATCCCGTGGAGCGGCGCGTGCCGGGTCATGCCCGCCTGCGCAGGTGGGCCCGAAAAGCGGGACAATACGCTCCGAAGCGTCATGCAGATCTTCCGCGGCCCGGCGCAGAAAGGTGTCTCACGCGGTGCGTCGGGCCGCAGAACCGCGAGGATCAGGTTGGGTAACGCCGGATCGGCGGCCCTGATTTATGAACCCTCAGCCGGGTGTGAGACCGGTTCTCCCGCTTCACCCGTCATCAGACTTTCCCGTTCGGCGATAGAAACCTCAAAGCCTTTCAGGCGTTTGTAGATGGAGAGCAATTCGATGATCGTCGTCCAGGAATTGACCAGATATTGAAACGAGGAGGACACCTGCCCGAAAGCGGTCAGGATCTGCTGGACAATGCCGTAAGTGATAACACCGGCTACCATGGTTGGCACGAGAAGGAAATAGACGAACAGGTTATCCGCCTGCAGGTAGATGCTGCGGGTAAGGTTGAAATAGAGGTAGTGAAAATAGAGCCGGAAATAGTTCCGTCGCACATTGGAGAACAGCTCCTGAAGGGTTACGGGCTGCGCCCGATGCTCATGATCCTCACCGTAGACGAGTTCCTTACGATAGGCGGCCTCGACACGCTGGTTGTGGAATTCCAGGCCCGGCAGCTTGATGCCGACCACCGCCAGGAGAAACGTCCCGAACAGCGACCACAAGATTGCCATCGTGAACAGAGGTGCGGGTATTTCACCTATGATCGGCAGGGTCTGCACATAGCCGGACAGGGCGAACAGGACCGGCAGGAAGGCGATGAGGGTCATGACCGCATCGATCATGGAGACACCCAGCCCTTCCATGATCAGCGCGAAACGCATCGTGTCTTCCTGAATACGCTGCGAGGCCCCTTCGATGTGGCGCACATTGCCCCATTTGCTGACGTAATAATCGTTCATCGCGGTGCGCCAGCGGAAGATGTAGTGGCTGACGAAAAACCGCGTCACGACAAACAGCGTCACGCTCAGGGAAACGATTTCCGCGAAGCTCAGCATCAGCGAGTAGAAGTCTCCCGCGACAATGCCCTCGTCCCCCTGCAGGGCGTTTTGCAGTGTGTCGCCGAAGGGCCGCCGCCAGTTGTTGATCGCCACCGACACCTGGACGGAAAAATAGGTCGTGAAGATGATCAGCGCCGATCCCCAGATCGACCAGATCTTCCAGGGATGGTTCCGTGCCTGGAACGACCAGAATCCGCAGAAGAGCCCGGTACAGAGCGCGTAATAGACATAGAACCAGAGGAAGTCGGGCGTGATGAAGAAGCTCAGGCCGACCGGTGGCAAAGCGCCCTCCGGCATCGTGCCGAAACCGAGCGGTCCGCCGAGATCGTCTGCAAAGCCGTACCATGCGAGAACGGCGGCCATGGACCAGAAGACTGCGGAGCTAAAAAACAGATGAGGTCTTGGAAAGAAGGACTTGAACACAGGGAGGATCCTGTTTCTGGAAAGAGGTGAATCGCGCCACACACGACAAGGAGAACTCAGATTGCGGCAAGAACCCGCCATTTCAAATGTATAATTGCAACAAACCACAGACACATTCGCGCGAGTTTGCTCTGAGGCGGAAACCGTCCCGGGCGGCTGACAGGTTTACCCGGCCGGAACTTGCTGACGGTGCGCCGTCCTTTTGCGAACGGCTCTTCAGACTGCTTACAAAAGCGTGCTCTCAACGTCACCAACCCGGCAAAGCGTAGCGCGAGCCGGGATAATCAACGCGAGGTTATCGACAAACGAAGGCCGGCGTCCCGCGCCGGCCTCTGATTCTCGTATCAAGCGAATTTCCGCTTCCAGACGATCTGGTGCAGGCGGTCAAACCTGGCCCGCTGCCTGAATCGCGTCCCAAACCCGGAGCGGGGTCGCCGGCATGTCGATCACTTCTGTGACCCCGGCTCCCTCCTTGAGGGCCATCTGAACCGCGTTCATCACCGAAGCGCAGCCGCCAATGGATCCGGCTTCGCCGGCGCCCTTGATGCCCATGGCGTTGGTCGTGGAGGGCACGTTGCGGGTCTCGAAATGGATATCCGGCAGATCGGCCGCGCGGATCATCTGATAATCCAGCAGGGACGCCGTCAGAAGCTGCCCCTCGTCATCATAGACCGTGTGTTCACACAGCGCCTGGCTGATCGCAGAGACCGTGCCGCCGTAAACCTGACCGGTGAGCAACAGCGGGTTCACGGTGACCCCGAAATCGTCGACGATGACATAGTTTTCAACCGAGACATCGCCTGTCTCCGGATCGACCTCAACTTCGCAGATATGGGTGCCGTTGGGATAGGTGGCTTCGCTCTGGCTCACTTCTTCGCTGGCTTTCAGCGTTTCGCCCGCCGAAGCCGCGATTTCGGCCAGCGTCACCTGCTGGTCGGTTCCCACGACCCGCACGACACCGCTGTCCAGTTCAAGATCCTCGATCCCGGCTTCCAGCTTGTCGGCGGCCAGTTCCTTGACCTTCTTGACCAGCGCTACGCTGGCGTCGCGCACAGAGGGCATGCCGATCGGGATCGAACGCGATCCGCCGGTGCCGCCGCCCTTGCGCACCCTGTCCGTATCGCCCTGGATAAGCTCGACATCTTCGATGGAAACGCCGAATTGCTCTGCGACGACCTGGCTATAGGCGGTTGCGTGCCCCTGTCCGTTGGTCTGGGTACCGATCAGCAGTGTCAGTCCGCCGTTCGAATCCAGCTCCAGCGTCGCCTCCTCGCTGCCGGGAAACGCGCAGGCTTCCACATAGGAGCAAATGCCGATACCGCGGTAATTTCCCGCAGACGCACTGGCTTGCTGGCGCGCCTTGAAGCCCGTCCAGTCGGCGACTTCCAGGGCCTTGTTCAGATGCCCGGCGAAATCGCCCGTGTCGTACATGCGGCCGGTGCCGGTGGTGTAAGGCAGTTGCTCCGGCTTGATGAAATTCCGCTTGCGGATTTCCACCGGGCCGAGCCCGGTTTCCTCGCCGGCCGTTTCAATCAGTCTTTCGATGAGATAGGCCGCTTCCGGCCGCCCTGCCCCGCGAAAGGCGTCCGTCGGCACCGTATGCATGTAGACGCCTTCGACCCTGGCAAATACGGCCGGGATATCATAGAGCCCGGAGGTCATGGATGTGCCGACAAAGGGAATGAACGGGCCAAACTGGTGCAGATAAGCGCCCATGGCGGCCTTCACATCCACCCTCAATCCGAGGATCCGGCCTTCACCGTCCAGTGCCAGCTCCGCATGGCTGAGATTGTCGCGGCCATGGGCGTCGGTGACGAAGTGGTCCATCCGGTCCCCGGCCCAGCGCACCGGCAGTCCAAGCTCGCGGGCGGCAATCATGGCCAGCGGATATTCGCGGTAGCAAAAACCCTTTGTGCCGAAACCCCCACCGACTTCCGGCGTGATCACCTGCAGGTCTTCCTTGGGCAGATCCAGAATGCCGCAAATGGTGTCGCGCATGCCGTGACCGCCCTGGGTTCCAAGGGTCAGCTTGAAACGGCCGCTTTCGGAATTGAACTCGGCGACACAGCCGCGCAATTCCATGTAGTTGGCGACGATGCGATTATTGACCAGATCGATCGAAACGATCTTGTCGGCCTGTGCGAAGGCCTCGTCGGTCTTCGCCTCGTCGCCCTGTCCGTAGGTGAAGGAGACGTTGGAGCCGAATTCGGGCCAGACCTGAACCGCCCCTGGAGCCAGCGCCTTTTCAATACCGACAACCGCATCCAGCGGATCGTAGTCGACTTCCAGCATCTCGGCGGCATTGCGTGCGGTTTCCAGACTGTCGGCGACAATGAAGGCAATCGCATCGCCCACATACCGCACCGTATCCGAACACAGAACCGGCTGCTCGGGGATCGGAAAATTCGTCCCGTCGATCTGCCTGGGACGCCCCAGACAGGGCATGGACCTGCCGGCGAGCTCCGCACCGGTCAGGACCATCCGGACCCCGTCCATCGCCCGGATGTCGTCCACATTGCCAAGACTTATCTTCGCATGTGCCATTGCCGACCGCAGAACATAACTGTGGAGGCATCCTTGCGGCGTATAATCGCCGGTATAAATGCCGTGTCCTGTCAGGAGCGGCTCGTCTTCTTTGCGACGCAGTGGCGCGCCAACACCGAACTTCGGAGTGACCATCTGGTTCATGTAACTGGACCTGCAGTTTTGGGAAGATCTTCCCGGGAATGCCGAACACCAGGAGCAATGGCTCAATCATAGTGTACGATGGCGAATGAGACCACGTCACAATATCAGATCAATCGCATCTGGAAACCGGCCAGCGCTAAAAAACACATATTGGCCTTTGTCGATCCTGATTAAAGCATGTCGCGTTAGATTGAATTCAGGAAATCCGCATCAGCGAGAATAGGGATTGCGGGCCTCCCGGTCGTCGGACAGGCTGCGACGGGTCTCCCGGGTCAGGTTTTCGATGGCATCCGCCAGGTGCACTTCCTGAATATTGTAGTCACCGCGCGCCACCCTCAGTTTGTGTGCTTCCAGCATGACTTCCCCCATAAGCACGCCTGCGGGCGGTACGAACCGGTAGCTTGCGAGTTCGATCAGGAAACCGAGAGGATCGCGAAAATAGAGCGAATCCATAAACCCCCGGTCCACCGGACCGCTATGGGAGATCCCGCGCGCGTCAAGCCGTTCCGCGATCTGCCGGAAAGTCGCCTGGGAGACATCGAGCGCCAGATGATGGACGCAGCCTGTCGCCTGCGGCGCAGGGCCGTCATCGGGCTTGCGGTCCTCACTTGTGAAGATGGTGATCAGCCGGCCGTCGCCCGGATCGAAATAGAGATGGCTCTGCTCGGCATCGTCCAGGTTGGGTTGTTCGAACACGAAGGGCATGCCCAGAAGCCCTTCCCAGAAATCGATGGATGTCTGCCGATCGGCGCCCACCAGAGTGATGTGATGAATACCCTGGGTCTGGATCTTGCGCATTCCGGTCCTCCCTCCCCTTGCTGCGTCCCTGGACATTTAGGGCCATCTCTGGCGGAAAGGCAAACATGCCCCCCTCTTCCCCTTCTTCTGGAAAATCGCTAAGTTTGGTTCAACCGTCTCCAACTGCCCGACCTGCCTTTCACTGTTTCCGATGCTCATTTCGCATCGCCCCCTCCAAAAGACTTTCCGGGCCAGGACCAACATGGATATGCACCAGAAAGATCCGGAGCCGTCACAGGCCACCGGCGTTTCCGGCCCCCCGAAGGGCAATCGCCTGGCTAGAAAATTCGCCGAACGGACCGGGCATCTGCCGGCCAATACCATTGGCGCGATCTGGATCCTGCTGGCGGCCTTCCTGTTTTCAATCATGGTCACGCTGATCAAATTTGTCGGCCAGGACCTCAGCGTCTTTCAGATCCTTTTCGTCCGGCAGGTATTCATGCTGGTGATCGTCGCACCGCAAATTCTAAGCGGTCTGCCCACCTCGCTGGCAACGCAACGGCCGGGCCTCCAGATTACCCGCATTGTCTTCGCGACGACGGCCATGCTGTTCGGATTCTCGGCCATCATCGAGCTGCCCCTGGCCGACGCGACCGCGATCAGTTTCTCCAAGACCTTCTTCCTGACAATCTTCGCGATCTGGCTGCTGGGCGAAAAGGTCGGCATACACCGCTGGGGAGCGACAATCGTCGGTTTCCTTGGAGTTGTGCTGATGCTCCGTCCCGACGGTGAAGGTCTGATCGATCCCTTCGCCATGCTCGCCATCGCGGGGGCGGCCTGCGCCGGCATGGTGATGATCGTGGTGCGCATCCTGACCCGGACCGACGCACCGGTCACCATCCTGACCTATCAGGCCTTCGGTGTCGGGATTATCGTGCTGATCCCAGCAGCGCTCACCTGGCAGGCGCCGTCCCTGTTGGAATGGGGATTGTTGCTCCTCATCGGCATCTTCTCCTGGGCCGCCCAGATGGCCAACATTCAGGCGTTCAAGGCGGGAGAGGCCACGGCCATCGCCTCCCTCGATTACACGCGGCTTCTCTATGCGACGATCTTGGGAGCGCTGGTCTTCAGCCAGTGGCCGCGGTTCGAAACACTGATCGGCGCTGCCGTCATTATCGCCGCGTCAATCTACACCGTGCGCCGGGAAGCCAAACGCGGCCGCGAACTCGCCCGCGCCGCCGACGGGCGCGGCTATAACAACTGACGGAAATTTCCGGTCAGAGCGTCGAGCAAAAGGTTGGGGAAGCAGCCCCGGGCTTGAGCCGGGACCTAGGTTCACGCTTCATACAGTTCCCGGATCAAGTCCGGGACGGCAGTCGCCAAAACAAGCCGTGCAGAGAGAAGAACCCGGAAAGCGACTCGCCTTGAAGGGCCAAGCCTTCGCGTTCAGGCGGCTCCAGCCTCGGCGTCCGCACGTTTTTTGGCCTCTTCCTCAACCAGTTCCTTCTTCGACAATTTACCGACCATGGTCTTCGGCAACTCGTCGCGGAACTCGAATTCCCGTGGCATTTCAATGGTCGACAGATGATCCTTCAGAAAGGTCTTCATGTCCACAGCCGTAGCGGAACACCCTTCCTTAAGCTTGATGAATGCCTTTGGCGACTGGCCACGATATGCGTCCGGAATGGCGATGACGATTACCTCGTCGACGGCCTCATGCAGATAGATCGCTTCTTCTATGACACGAGGATAGACGTTGTAGCCCGAACACAGGATCAGATCCTTGATCCGGTCGACCAGATAAATAAACCCCTCGTCGTCCTGGTATCCGACATCGCCGGTATGCAGATAGCCGTCTGCGGTGATGCTGTCCGCGGTCGCGTCCTCGCGTTTCCAGTAGCCCTTCATGACCTGCGGTCCGTGGAGCAGCAACTCACCCTTCTCGCCCTTGCCGACTTCGGTCTTGCGGTCCTCTATGCTGACAAAGCGTGCCCTGGTTCCCGGAACCAGCCGGCCGATGGAACCCGCGCGGCTGTTTCGATCGAGCGGATTGACCGCGGCCACAGGGGATGTTTCCGTCAGGCCGTAGCCTTCCGCGAGGATGCAGCCGGTGAGTTTTTCAAAACTCTCCTTCACCTCCACGGGAAGCGGTGCGCCGCCCGAAAGGCACAGGTTGATGCTGGAAAGATCGTAGTTCGCGGTCATATGCGAGTTGTTGATCGCGGTGTAGATGGTCGGCACACCGGGAAACAGCGTCACCTTCTTGCGCTTGATCGCTTCCAGCAGCGCCTTCAACTCGAAGCGCGGCTGCAGCACCATTTCCGCGCCGAGGATGATCGAAAGATTCTGCGCCACCGTCATTGCGAACACGTGAAAGAACGGCAGCACACAAAGCATCCGCTCATTGCCAGGCTGAGCCCTTTCAAACACGCAACTCATCTGCTCGATATTTGCAGACAGGTTCGCGTGGCTCAGCATCGCTCCCTTGGGAACGCCCGTAGTGCCGCCGGTATATTGCAGCACCGCGATGGATTCGGCCGGGTCGATATCCACCGGGGTCGGATGCGCCCCTTTGGTCTGCAGGTCGGCGAAGCGGATATGCGCGGCATCCTCGGGAATACGCGCCAATTCCTTTCGCTTTAACAGACCGAACAGCACTTTCTTGACAGTCGGGAGACAGAAGCTCATCGGGCAGACGATGATCTTGTCGAGTACACGCTCCTCCCGGACCCGCTCGACCTTGTCATAGATGACCTTCAGATCCATCGTCACCATGACGCGCACATCAGCGTCGCGCGCCTGGAAAGCAATTTCACGTTCGACATAAAGCGGATTAAAATTGGCGACCGTGCCGCCGATCTTCAAAATCGCAAAATAGAAGATCGTATAAAAGGGCGTATTGGGCAGGCACAGGCCGACATGAACCCCCGGTCCCACGCCCATGGCCTGCAACCCCGCCGCTGTGCGGTCCACAAGCTCACCAAGTTCGGCATAGGTCCAGCCCTTGCCCATGAAGTCGGCGGCAGGCCGCGAACCGAATGTCGCAACTGTCTGTTCCAGGTATTCGTGTATCGGACGGGGCCTGAAGGCCGCAGTCCACTCCTCCGCAGTCGTCATTGCGTTCTCCAAAACGTCTTTGTCGCGTTACCGCGCGGTTCGGTTGCAATCCCGAATTCTCCGGAAGTTCAAAGACCTTCCGGAAATTCCTTCCTCCTTTACACCCGAGCGCAGGCAAAGCGTGCCTTTTTGGACCGCAGACCCGCAATTGAACAAGAAACGGATCCATAATCCAAGGTCCCTCTGACATGGCGCAACCTTCCGTTCACGTCAACTCGCGACGTAAGGACAGCTCGTCATTTTTTTAAGCGTGCCGATTGTCGTAAAGGGAAAAACTCGAAAGTTCGAGTGAAAATACATATTCAGAATCATAAACTTATCACTTCAAACAAAAATGTTTAACTCCACCGCCATCAACCTGCGGTCGATTGAACGCATGACTGCTTAAAGCGTGTCGCGTTTAGGCGACTTCAGCTATTTTGGAAAACACTCGAGGCGGCGTTTGCGTTGCAAATGCGTTCGGGTGGTTTCCTGAATTCAATTTAACGCGACAGGCGCTAGCGTTTCGGCCAGTTCCAACGGGGCCGATCCTGCCCGTCCACAACGGTTTCTCCCAGTTCCTTGCGCAAGTCGTAGCGGACGCAACCGGATTGCGGCGCCAGACAGGAAACCAGTTCGTCCGCATGGGAGACGACGAGCACCTGGGTTGATTCGGCCGCCTTTGCGATCAGCCGGGCAAGCGGTTCCAGCAGCGCGGGGTGCAGGCTGGTTTCAGGCTCGTTCAATACGACGAGTGGTGCAGGCCGCGGCGACAGCAGGGCAGCGGTGAGAAGGAGATAGCGCAACGTACCGTCCGAGAGTTCGCTGGAGCGAAGTGGCCGCAGCAGGCCCTTCTGCCGCATCAGCAACTCGAAATAGCCGTCGTTGACCGTGATTTCGACGGCGGCGCCTGGAAACGCATCGTCGATCGCCTCCGCAAAAGCGGTCTGATCGCCGATCTCCAGGATCGTCTGAACGGCCGCCGCCAGGTCTCCCCCGTCGGCGCCGAGAACCGGCGTCCGCGTGCCGATTTTCGGAAATCTGGCGGGCGCCTCCCGGTCAGTCCGCAAGTGATCGTAAAACCGCCAGGCGCGCATGCGCTCGCGCATGACCAGCAGTTCAAGCCCGTCTTTCGGATCCGCCGCATGGGTCATCATGCTGTCGAAGCGGGCCATGTTCTGCAGAACCGGCAGTCTCTGGCCCCGGTCGTTCAGCACGCGTACGGAGGGACCGTTGCGCCCGGCGATCTCGTTCGACCGCGACAACGCCTCGCCTGCCCACAGAGCCTCCACCTTGATTTCAGGATCCATGGAAAACATCGATCGGCCCGCATCGGCCGGAAGCCCGAGATCTATGGCATAGCCATAGTCCTCGTCAGCAAATCCGAGCTTCAGGCTGACCACGCCCTTGCGCACAGTTCCCTGAACCGGCTGTTCACCCTTTTTCATTACCCGCGAGAACGCCTCGGGACCCGCCCAAAGAGTTGAGCTCAACCCGCCTTCCGCCGCAAGCGAGGCGATCGCACGGCCCTGGGCCACATCGGCCAACAGGCGGATCGACCTGTAAAGACTGGATTTTCCGCTGCCGTTGGCCCCGGTCACGAGCGTCACGCGGTCCAGCGGCAGCACCAGGTCACGCAAAGAGCGGTAGCCGGAGACGGCAAGGGTCAAAATCAAGGCAGATGCCTCCTTCTCCCGGTTTCCCGGCTCAGGATCCCTGGTCGATCAGTTCGAACTTGTTGACATCGAACATGCCGAAATCGGTGATTTTCAGATGCGGAATGACCGGCAGCGGCAAAAAGGCGACCTGCAGAAAAGGCTCCGCAAGAGTGCAGCCGAGTTCCTTCGCGGCGGCACGCAGCTCTTCCAGATCGGACTTCACCGTCTCAAACGATTCCAGGCTCATCAGACCGGCAAGCTGCAGGGCAAGCTCCGCCTTGACCCCTTCTTGATCGGCCACCGCGAAACCGCCTTTCATGGCGATCACCCGGTTGACCGCATGCGCCATGGCCTCCTCGTCCGCCCCGACGACGCAGATATTATGGCTGTCGTGACCGACGGACGAAGCGATCGCTCCGCGTTTCATGCCAAAACCGTTGACGAAGCCGAGCCCGATGTTGCCGGTTCCCTTGTGCCGCTCGACCACGGCCACCTTCAGGACATCCTGATCGAGATCCGCCAGTGTCTTTCCCGCCGTCACCGGCAAGGTTCGCTTCAGATGCTCGGTGATGATCCTGCCCGGAACGACACCGATCACATCCGCTTCGCTGTTGCGGGCGGGAACGTCGAATTTTTCCGCGGTGACGGGCGCGACCTTGACGCTGTCCAGTCCGACTGGAGCAACGATGGAGCGCTTCGAAAACTCCTCGTCAGTCACCAGAACGCCACCGCAGATCACCTGAGCGACCCGGCAGGCCTCGAAATCGTCAAGAAGCGCGATGTCGGCGCGCTTGCCGGGCGAAACGGAGCCGCGATCCTTCAGCCCGAACGCATTTGCCGCCGACCAGCTCGCCGCCCGGTAAGCATCGAGCGGCCGGATGCCCTTGGCGATCAAGCGGCGGATCATGCTGTCCAGATGGCCTTCCTCGGCAATATCCAGCGGATTTCGGTCGTCCGTGCACAAGGCCACGAAGGCCGACACATCCGGCGTCAGGATCGGAGCAAGCGCCTCCAGGTCCTTCGAAACCGAGCCTTCCCGCATCAGGATGGTCATGCCCTTGGCCAGTTTTTCGAGCGCTTCTTCCGCCGAGGTGGCTTCATGGTCGGTGCTGATGCCGGCGGCAAGATAGCCGTTGAGCCCCAGCCCCGAGAGCAACGGCGCATGGCCGTCGATATGGCCGTCCTGAAACGCGGCGAGCTTGGCGAGCACCTTCGGATCGCGTGCCAGCACGCCGGGAAAGTTCATGAATTCCGCAAGACCGATAACACTGGGGTGGTCCCGGAACGGCAGCAGATCCTCGATCTCCAGACAGGCGCCGGCGGTTTCGAAGGCAGTCGCCGGAACGCAGGACGACAGGTTGACCTTGAGGTCCATCACCGTCTCGAGCGAGCTGTCGAGGAAATAGCGGATGCCCTCCGAACCGAGCACATTGGCGATCTCGTGCGGATCGCAGATCGCCGTGGTCACGCCGTGCGGCAGCACACACCGGTCGAATTCGAACGGTGTGACCAGAGAAGACTCGACATGAAGGTGTGTGTCGATGAAGCCTGGAACCGCCGTCAGCCCCTTCCCGTCCAGAGTGACTTCGCCGGAGTACTGCCCATGCGTGCCGACGATCCGGTCTCCCACGATCGCGATATCGGTTTCAACCGTGCTGCCGTCGATCACACTGAAAAGACGGACGTCCTTGATCACCAGATCGGCGTCGATCTCGCCCGAACCGGCGGCAATCGCACGCGCCAGAAACGCTTCATCATGTTTGACCGGCATAAATGTTCTCTCCGATTCCAGTTGTGTCCCCGACAATACGGAACTTGCGCCCGCTATCAACGCTTTCGCTGCAGATCCTTTCCCGGAAACGTCACCTGCACCTCCCCTGATGCTAATGCTGGAGTGTGCAGGACGATTGCTTGCAACCGGGCGACCAGATACCTTACCAAGCGGTAGAAAAGCCGGTGAAACGAAGGATTTGTTAACTATCCAAATCAATATCTTACCGCGCTGCAGCATAAAATCTTCGCAACGCAAAAGCGAATTCGAATTGACAGAAAGGCCATGCAGGCAAATAATTAAATCACAATAAATTATTATTGAGCCGTCATCAGAAACGGACTCACGCTGGAGGAGCGAGAAAGGTGGATGGAACCCGCAAAAGCGGTCGCGGTTCGAATTCCGCGCAGCTGCGGCGCTATAACGAGCGCATTGTCCTTCAGATTCTGCGGCGTGCCGGCGAAGCCTCCAAAGCCGAACTCGCCAGGGCCGTCCAGCTCACCAACGCCGCCATCGGCGCCATCATCCAGGACCTGATAGAAGAAGGTCTGATCGTCGAGGCGGGCAAACGTCATGACGGCAGCAGAGGGCAGCCGGCGACCATTTTGCGCCTCGCCGCATCAGGGGCCTTTTCCTTCGGCGTGCGGCTGGACCGCACCAACATGGAAACGGTTCTGATGGATTTCTCCGGACGGATCATCGACCGCCGCCTGCATGACCTTATCCTCCCAGCTCCCGCGCAGGCTCTGGAAATTCTTCTGGAAGACATCGACAGCCTGATCGGAAATCTGAGCGAGAAGGACAGGCTCCGCATCACCGGCATCGGACTGGCGCAGCCATTCAATCTCGGTGCCTGGCTGCACGAACTCGGCCTGCCGGAAGCCGACTTCAGGAAATGGGAAGACTTCGACCTTGTCGGCGCGCTTGAGGAAGCCACAGGCTTTGCCGTCTTCAGGGAAAACGACGGCACCGCCGCCGCCGTGGCCGAACTCTTCTATGGCCTTGGACGGCAAAAGGACGATTTCCTCTACCTGTTCCTGGGTCCTGCAATCGGCGGAGGCCTGATACTGAAGGGCGATGTGGTCCGGGGCAAGACAGGCAATGCCGCCGATGTGGCGATGATACCCGTCCCGCCCAGCAACCTGCCGAGCGCCCCCCCTTCCAGGCACGAATGGGATCTTCTGCTTTCCCGGGCGTCTCTGGTATCCCTGGCCCGTCATCTGGACCCGGACAATTTTCCGAACATGAGCCGCAAGGATCTGCATGAGGCTTTCGCGCGCAGCGAGGCCAGGTTCGAGGAATGGATGGAAGACTGCGTCGGCGCGCTTGCGCTGGCCATGCGTTCCGCCTTCTCGCTGCTCGACATGCCGCTGGTGGTCATCGACGGCGATCTCGAGGCGCCTTTCCGAGAAAGGTTCCGCCAGGCATTGACGGTAGCCGTTGAGGCGAACGCGCCCGAGATGCGCAAGTCACCGGATATCCATGTCGGTAGCTTCGGACATGATGCAGGTGCCATCGGAGCGGCCAGCCTGCCGCAATTTTTCAACTTCTCTCCGCGCGCCGCAATCCTGACGGGCGGGAAAGACACCGGCCCCGCCGGGGCCGGCAATACAGAAGATCGTGCCGGTTTTCCGGCACGGGCAGCACGGTTGGGATCACATCTGGCCACACCCGACCGTTCCGACTGACAAAGGCCAGGGAGGAAATACACAATGATCCGCAAATTACTCGCGACTGGTTCGGTCATTGCCGTGATGACGGCAGCTCCTGCGGTCGCCGCAGACGTTACCGCCTGCCTGATCACAAAGACCGATACCAATCCGTTCTTCGTGAAAATGAAAGAAGGTGCGACAGCCAAGGCTAAAGAGCTCGGCATCGAGCTGAAATCCTTTGCAGGCAAGGTCGACGGCGATCACGAAACCCAGGTGGCGGCTATCGAAACCTGCATCGCCGATGGCGCCAAGGGCATCCTGCTCACCGCGTCCGACACATCTTCAATCGTCCCGGCCGTTCAGCAGGCCCGCGACAACGGCATTCTGGTAATCGCACTCGACACCCCGCTGAGCCCGATCGATGCGGCGGACGCAACCTTCGCGACCGATAACTTCAAGGCCGGTGAACTGATCGGTCAATGGGCCGCCGCCAGCCTTGGCGACAAGGCCGCCGACGCGAAAATCGCCATGCTCGACCTCGGCATCAGCCAGCCGACCGTCGGCGTGTTGCGCGACCAGGGCTTCCTCCAGGGCTTCGGTATCGAGCTCGGCGACCCGAACAAATGGGGTGACGAAACCGACCCGCGCATTGTCGGCAACGATGTGACCCAGGGCAATGAGGAAGGTGGCCGCCGTGCCATGGAGAACCTCCTTGCCAAGGACCAGTCGATCAATGTTGTTTACACCATCAATGAGCCCGCCGCGGCCGGCGCCTATGAAGCGCTGAAGTCAATCGGGCGTGAAAATGACGTCCTGATCGTTTCGGTCGATGGCGGTTGCCCTGGTGTGCAGAACGTCAAGGACGGCGTGATCGGCGCAACCTCGCAGCAGTATCCGCTGCTGATGGCCTCGCTGGGTATCGAAGCGATCAAGACCTGGGCCGACAGTGGCGCGAAACCTGCTACGACTCCCGGCAAGGACTTCTTCGACACCGGTGTCGCCCTGGTGACCGACAAGCCGGTAGACGGCGTGGAATCCATCGACACCGCCAAGGGCACGGAGCTGTGCTGGGGCTAAGCTCAGTTTAAGCGTAAGACAATACCGGAAAGGGGCGTGGGCGACTCCGCCCCTTTCCGACCGGTTTTGGGAGGGTAAAAAGGCATGGACTCAGACACAAAGACAAAGGGCGGGCCTGCGGATTTCGAAACCGCGGCAGCTTCCGGCCCCAATGTCGTGGCGGCATTCGACGATCACCAGCATGGAATCGTCTACAAAATTCAGCACACGCTGCACCAGACCCCGTCACTGGTGCCGCTTGTAGTTCTGGTTCTTTCCATAGCGGTGTTCGGTCTTCTGCTCGGGTCGAAGTTCTTCTCCCCGTTCGCACTCACCCTGATCCTGCAGCAGGTGCAGATCGTCGGTATCGTCGCAGCCGCCCAAAGCATAGTCATCCTGACCGCCGGGATCGACCTGTCCGTCGGCGCGATCATGGTGCTGTCATCGGTCGTCATGGGGCAGTTCACGTTCCGCTACGGCCTGCCGGTCGAGGTCTCCATCGCCTGCGGCCTTCTCTGCGGCACCCTATGCGGATACATCAACGGTTTTCTGGTCGCCGTCGTCAAACTGCCGCCCTTCATCGTCACGCTCGGCATGTGGCAGATCGTTCTGGCGGCGAATTTCCTCTATTCGGCCAATGAAACCATCCGCTCGCAGGACATTGCCAGCAGCGCTCCCCTGCTTCAGTTTTTCGGCAACAAGGTGAATATCGGTGGCGCTGTTTTCACCTATGGGGTCATCTTCATGGTGCTTCTGGTGCTGGCGCTTGCCTACGCCTTGCGCCAGACCGCCTGGGGACGGCATGTCTATGCGGTGGGTGACGATCCGGAAGCCGCCCAGTTGTCGGGCGTGCAGGTCAAGAAGACCCTGATTTCCGTCTACATGCTCTCCGGCCTTATCTGCGCCTTCGCCGGCTGGGCGATGATCGGACGTATCGGCTCCGTCTCACCGACCAGCGGCCAGCTCGCCAATATCGAGTCCATCACCGCCGTGGTGATTGGCGGCATCTCTCTTTTCGGCGGCCGCGGGTCCGTTCTGGGCACCCTGTTCGGTGCGCTGATCGTTGGTGTGTTTACACTCGGTCTGCGCCTGCTCGGCGCCGACGCGCAATGGACCTACCTGCTCATCGGCTTGCTGATTATCGCAGCGGTCGCGGTCGATCAATGGATCAGAAAGGCATCGGTGTGATGAAACCTGTTCTGCAAGCACGCAATCTGGTCAAGCGCTACGGCCGCGTCGTGGCCATGGACCATGCCGATCTGGAACTCTATCCAGGTGAAATCCTCGCCGTGATCGGAGATAACGGCGCTGGAAAATCGACGCTCATCAAGGCTGTCAGCGGTGCCGTGCAACCCGACAGCGGTGAGATCCTGCTGGACGGCAAGCCGGTCCATTTCACCTCACCCATCGATGCGCGCGCAGCGGGGATCGAGACCGTCTACCAGACCCTCGCAATGTCTCCCGCGCTGTCGATCACGGACAACATGTTCATGGGCCGGGAAATCCGTAAACCCGGTTTCCGCGGCAAGTGGCTGCGGCAGCTCGACCGAAGGAAGATGGAGGAAATCGCCCGCGACAAGCTCAATGAGCTCGGGCTTTTGACCATCCAGAACATCAACCAGGCAGTGGAGACCCTGTCCGGCGGCCAGCGCCAGGGTGTCGCGGTGGCACGCGCCGCCACCTTCGGGTCCAAGGTTGTGATCATGGATGAACCGACGGCCGCTCTCGGCGTGAAGGAAAGCCGCCGGGTGCTGGACCTCATCAATGACGTGAAAGCCAGGGGCCTGCCGATCGTCCTGATCAGCCACAACATGCCGCATGTGTTCGAGGTCGCGGACCGCATTCACATTCACCGGCTTGGCCGGCGCGCCTGCGTCATCAGACCCGCCGATTTTTCCATGTCCGACGCGGTGGCCATCATGACCGGTGCGATGGACCCGCCCGAGAGCCAGGCGGCCTGAGCGATTGCCCATTTATCCAGCAACCTGGGCCATTGCCTTTTGAATAGGCTGGCAATAAACACCAGACCGGCCTGTTTTCATCGGGTAACGGCGGAAAATAGCGGAGTTGACCGGTCTGGTAACGATTGAGGGTCATCTTCGCGGTCATCAGGACGCTGGATGTTCCGGGTGCGGGAAACGCTTCCGGAGGCTCGCCCGGCCGGATCCTTTCGAACAACCGACGAGCAGTATGGACAATTGATGTTTCTGATTTGCGGCGAAGCCCTGTTCGATCTCTTCGGCGACAGCGCCACCGGTGACGGTCTGACCTTCGATGCCCGGATCGGCGGTTCGCCGTTCAATGTAGCAACGGGTCTTGCCCGGCTGGGCGAGGAAACCGCCTTCTTCGGCGGTATCTCGAAAGACGCATTCGGCGAAAGGCTTATCCAGAAACTGCGCAACGAAGGTGTCTCGGACCGGCATATTCTCAGGACAGACTACCTGACGACCCTGAGTTTGGTCCAGAAAGACGATCACGGCCATCCCGCCTATACGTTCTACGGCGCCGACGCGGCGGACAGGATGATAACGACCGGCAACCTGCCCGCATTCGCGGAACCGCCGATGTTTCTGCACATCGGCTCCTATACCGCCCTTGTGGAACCGGTCGCCACGGCGTTCAAGACGTTGATCGAGCGCGAGAAAGGTAACACGCTGGTCTCGTTCGATCCCAACATTCGCCCGACCGTGGTGCCGGACATGGCGCGCTGGCGCACAAATACCGAATCTCTGGTGCCTCACACCGACATCGTGAAGGTCAGTGACGAGGATCTGGCCCTGATCGCGCCTGACGACGAACCCGGCGAGATTGCACGCCATTGGCTCTCCCTTGGAGCCGGCCTCGTCGTCGTCACCAGAGGACAGGATGGCGCAACCGCCTTTATGCGGAATGCCGAAGTCAGTTGTCCGGGTGTCACCGTCAAGGTTGAAGATACAGTCGGGGCCGGCGACACGTTTCAGGCTGCGCTTCTGGCCGGTCTGAAGGAACTCGGCGCGACCGATCGAGACACGCTTTGGGCCCTTGAGGAAGCGAAACTGTCCCGGCTCGTCGGATTTGCGGTTAAGGCCGCTGCCGTCACCTGTTCCCGGCGCGGGGCCGACCTTCCGACACGGAGCGAACTGGAAAAAGAGTGGGCCACTTTGAGATGAGGGGCTGACAAGGAAATTAAACCGATTTAGAACCCGGATCGAATCCGGCCACACCCTAGGTCGTTGAAAAGACTGCTGCTCAGAAGGGATGTACTTATGGCGGTACGCGTCATCGAAGTTGAAGAATTCGATCTGGTCGTGTTCGGAGCATCCGGAGACCTTGCCCACCGCAAGCTGCTGCCGGCCCTTTACCACAGGGATGCCGACGGCCAGGTACCGGAAAATGCCCGTATCATCTGCAGCGCGCGCCGCGATTATTCGGACGAAGACTACCGCAAATATGCCAGGGAGGCCCTGGAGGAGCACGTCAAGGATCTGGACGACGAGCATCTGGCGCTGTTTCTGAACCGTCTCCACTACGTGAAAATCGACGTCGCGTCCGGGGAAGGCTTTGACGACCTCAAGACGATCCTTGACGAGCGGCCGAAGGTCGTGCGGGCGTTTTACCTGGCCGTCGGCCCGGATCTTTTCGGCACGATCTGTGAAAATCTCGGCAAGGCCGGCGCGGTCAACGAACATTCCCGCGTCGTGATCGAAAAACCGATCGGCAAGGACGGCGCATCCGCAAAGGCACTGAACGAAACGGTCGGGGCCGTCTTCAAGGAAGAACAGATCTTCCGTATCGACCACTATCTGGGCAAGGAAACCGTCCAGAACCTCATGGCCCTGCGTTTCGCCAACGCCCTGTTCGAGCCGCTCTGGAATGCGGCCCATATCGATCACGTCCAGATCACCGTTGCGGAATCCCTCGGGGTCGGCGGACGGGCCGGCTATTACGACACCGCCGGTGCCCTGCGCGACATGGTGCAGAACCATATCCTGCAGCTTCTCTGCCTCGTTGCGATGGAACCACCAGAATCCATGAACGCCGACAGCGTTCGCGACGAGAAGCTGAAGGTGCTCAAGGCGCTCGCCCCAATCGACGAACACAACGCCGACAGACTGACCGTGCGCGGCCAGTACAGAGCCGGAGCATCCGCCGGAGGCGCCGTTCCCGGTTATCTGGACGAGCTTGGTGATGACGAAAGCCGGACGGAAACATTCGTCGCCCTGAAGGCGGAGATCGCCAACTGGCGTTGGGCCGGTGTGCCGTTCTACCTGCGTACGGGCAAGCGCCTGGCGCAGAGGGTTTCGGAGATCGTCGTTCAGTTCCAGCCGATCCCGCATTCTATCTTCGATGCCGAAGCGGGCACGATCACCGCGAACCGCCTGATCATCCGTCTGCAGCCGGACGAAGGCGTGCAGATGCTGATCATGATCAAGGACCCCGGCCCGGGCGGCATGCGCCTGCGCCAGGTTCCGCTCGACATGAGCTTCGCCGACGCCTTCAAGGTACGCAACCCGGATGCTTACGAGCGCCTGATCATGGACGTCATCCGTGGCAACCAGACACTCTTCATGCGCCGCGACGAAGTGGACGCGGCATGGGCGTGGATCGACCCGATCCAGACGGCCTGGGCCTCCTCGAAGGACCTACCGAAGGGCTATACGTCAGGCACCTGGGGGCCCTCTGCCTCCATCGCGCTGGTGGAACGGGACGGACGCACCTGGACCGAAGACGACGGCAATTAGGAGGAGGTCTCAGGGACATCGCGACCCTTTGCCCTATATCTCCCAGTTCGCTCAGCAAGCTGCAAAGGGGCACACCTGCCCTATTTGTCCGTGCAGTCGCAGCCAGACCGGTTTCCGGTCAGCAAAGGAATTGAAGCCATGACCATCCAGGACCGCATCGGCGACGTCACTGAACGGATCGTCAAACGCAGCCACGACAGCCGCTCCATCTATCTGGAGCGGATCGGCAAGGCGGCGGAACAGGGCCCGCAACGCTCCCGCCTCTCCTGCGGTAACCTCGCGCACGGATTTGCGGCCTGCGGTGTTTCCGACAAACAGGCTCTTGCCGGCGATGTGGTTCCCAACCTCGGCATCATCACCTCCTACAACGACATGCTGTCGGCGCACCAGCCTTACGAAACCTACCCGGCGCTGATCCGGCAGGCGGCCCATGAGGTCGGCGCGGTGGCGCAGGTTGCCGGCGGCGTTCCGGCCATGTGCGATGGCGTCACCCAGGGACAGGATGGCATGGAACTGTCCCTGTTCTCACGGGACGTGATCGCCATGGCGGCGGCCGTCGGCCTGTCGCACCAGATGTTCGATGCGGCGGTCTTCCTCGGTATCTGCGACAAGATCGTGCCCGGTCTTGCGATTGCCGCCCTGTCCTTCGGCCACCTGCCGACAGTATTCGTTCCCGCCGGTCCGATGACGACCGGCATTTCGAACGACGACAAGGCCAAGGTTCGCCAGCTTTATGCGGAAGGCAAGGTTGGCCGCGACGCGCTTCTGGAAAGTGAGTCGAAGGCCTACCACTCTCCCGGCACCTGCACTTTCTACGGCACCGCGAATTCAAACCAGATGCTGATGGAGATCATGGGCCTGCACATGCCGGGCGCCTCCTTCGTCAATCCGGGCACCCCCTTGCGCGATGCGCTGACCAAGGAAGCCGCCAAGCGCGCCCTCGCCATCTCTGCCCTCGGCAACGAATATACCCCGGTAGGCGAGATCATCGATGAAAAGGCGATCGTCAACGGTGTCATCGGCCTGCACGCCACGGGCGGATCCACCAACCACACGATGCATCTGGTAGCGATAGCCGCAGCGGCCGGCATCCGCCTCACCTGGGACGACATATCGGAGCTCTCCGACGTGGTGCCGCTGCTTGCCCGTGTTTATCCGAACGGCAAGGCTGACGTGAACCATTTCCAGGCCGCGGGCGGACTGGCATTCCTCATCCGCGAGCTCCTCGGCGAAGGATATCTGCATCAGGATGTGAAGACCGTTCACGGCACCGATCTGTCCGGTTACACTGTTGAAGCCAAGCTCGATGCGAACGGCAATGTGACCCGCGAAGAAGTCCCGGCGATATCCGGCGATGAGACGGTCCTTGCGCCCTTTTCCAAGGCGTTCCAGCCGACTGGCGGCCTGAAGATGCTGTCCGGCAACATGGGCAAGGCCGTCATCAAGATCTCTGCCGTCGCAAGGGAACGCCATATCGTCGAAGCGCCCGCACGCGTCTTTCAAGATCAGAACGACTTCCTGACGGCGTTCAACAACAAGGAACTTACCGGCGACGTTGCCGCTGTGGTCCGCTTCCAGGGCCCCAAGGCCTGCGGCATGCCGGAACTGCACAAGCTCACCCCCTGCCTCGGCATCCTGCAGGACCGCGGCCACAAGGTTGCGCTGATCACCGACGGGCGCATGTCCGGCGCGTCCGGCAAGGTGCCGGCGGCCATCCATGTGACACCGGAAGCTGCCGACGGCGGCCCGATCGCGAAGATCCGCGACGGCGACATGATCCGGGTGGACGCGATCAGTGGCGAATTGACGGTTCTGGTCGATGAAGCAGAATTCAACGCCCGCCCGCCTGCAGAAGCAGATCTGAGCCACCACCAGTTCGGCGTCGGCCGCGATCTCTTCGCCGCTTTCCGCAGAAATGTCGGCACGGCCGACACCGGCGCGCACGTCTTCGGCAGCTGAGCGAAACCCAACGAACCAGGAGGCTGACTTGGCCCAGGACAAAGCGAAAATCGAACAAGTGATGTGCGCGGCACCGGTTATTCCGGTTCTGATCGTCGAAGACCCGAAAAAGGCTGTTCCGATGGCCAGGGCCTTGGTTCGGGGTGGCCTGCCTGCCATTGAAATCACCCTGCGCACCCCTCACGCGCTGGAGGCGATCGACGCGGTCAACGAACATGTGGAAGGCGCCATAGTCGGTGCAGGCACCGTTCTGGATGCAAGGCAATATGACGCCGCCGTGTCCGCCGGTGCGCGTTTCGTCGTTTCCCCGGGCGCGACGGAAGCGCTGCTCGATGCGGCCGACCAGCACAGCGTTCCGCTTCTGCCCGGCGCGGCGACCGCGTCCGAAGTCATGTTCCTGCTGGAGCGCGGCTATGAGCGGCTGAAGTTCTTCCCGGCGGAACAGGCCGGTGGCGCATCCTACCTGAAGTCCCTCTCCTCTCCTCTCGCGGCGGCGAAATTCTGCCCGACCGGCGGTGTCAGCCTGGACAAGGCCCTGGACTATCTGAAGCTGCCCAACGTGCTGTGCGTCGGCGGCTCCTGGATCGCCGATGCCAAGGCCATCGCTTCTGAAGACTGGGCGGGCATCGAGGAGCGCGCACGCGCGGCGGCAGGCCTCAAGGGCTGAGCGGAACACAGGCGTTCAGAAAATGAATTGCGGGTTGATCGGGACAGGGGGCCAGGTGCTTCCGGTCAGGCGTCCTCGTCTTCCTCGTCACTGAGTTGCTCCAGCGTCCGGTCCCACAAAAGCCGCAGACCGGCGTTGCCTCCCGACCGCCAGGCGAATTCCGCAGCGACCGGCCTCTCCATTTTCCCGATGTTCAGGACCACTTCTTCGGGAAGCCCGGCAAGTCCCGTGGCGGTAATCCGGCAACCGTTGTTGCCGGCATCTACGATAACGCCGCTGATCTCGGTGATCCCTTCAAGGTCGGAAACCTTGACCGGAATCTTGACATTGTTGCGCTTCTCACGGCGCTTGTCGGTGACGACCTTTTCAGTTTTTGGAAACAGAACAGCCGCGTCGCTCCCCTTTACGGAGGTCACCACGGCCTTCACCAGCTTGCCCGTGTTCCCTGCCCGGATGCCGATATTCTTGTAAAGTTCGCGAATGTCGGCGGAGGTCAGGCGGCATCCCCATTCGCTGACGTTGGAAATCACGGCATCGATGACGGCCAGATTGTCAAAATCCACCACAAGGGTTTCTTCTTCCGCACCAGGATTGTCCCGGAGGTGGATAAAACCGTGAGTGTTGCTGTCTGCGCTCATTCGAAAAACTTTACTGATACCTGCTTGAGATTTACTTAATGCGGGTTCCCTTTTCTGTTTCTTGCATCCGCAAAAATGCATCCCGGTAAATTTAACAATAAAGAATGCCGGTCCGCGCGACTTTGCAGGAATATAACTTTGGGTAAGAGTGTCGGGGCCGCCCGCCACGAACGTCTGCCGCAAACCGTGCGATACCGCGGACAGCGCTTGCCGGTCTTCCGGAATTTCTTCTCCCCCTTGAGAAATTGCTGTGCTATCTGATGCGCGGTGTCCGCGAAGACATCGATACAGGCGAATTCAATCGATTTGAGGGGATATTTTGATGGCGTTGGAAGCAGCTTTTGTCTCACTCGGTCAACAGGCCGAAAAGCTGAAGGACACCACGCTTCGCGAGCTGTTCGCAGCCGATCCCGCACGGTTCGAGACGTTCAGCGCGCGCTTTGACGACCTTCTTCTCGACTATTCCAAGTCCCGGATCGACACCAGGGCCTTCGAATTGCTGATCGGGCTCGCCAGGGCGGCCGATGTCGAAGGCAGGCGCGCGGCGATGTTCGCGGGCGCAACCATCAACGGCACGGAAAAGCGCGCGGTGCTGCATACCGCCTTGCGCAACCGGTCCGGCGACCCGGTGCTGGTCGATGGCCAAGACGTGATGCCGGATGTCATCGCGGTGCTGGATGCCATGGCCGACTTTTCCGAAGCAGTCCGTTCCGGTGAACTGACCTCGTCATCGGGAGACGCGTTCACCGATGTCGTCAACATCGGCATCGGCGGATCGGATCTCGGCCCGGCCATGACAACCCTGGCGCTGACCCCCTGTCACGACGGACCGGAATTACATTACGTGTCCAACGTGGACGGCGCCCATATCGCCGACACACTGGAAAAGCTCGACCCGGCAACCACGCTGATCATCGTCGCATCCAAGACCTTCACCACCATCGAGACCATGACCAACGCGCAGACCGCGCGCAAATGGATTGCAGACGCTCTGGGCGAGGACGCTGTGGGCGATCACTTCGCGGCCGTCTCGACGGCGCTCGACAAGGTGGCGGCTTTCGGCATCGACGAAACCCGTGTCTTCGGCTTCTGGGATTGGGTCGGCGGACGATATTCCGTCTGGTCCGCAATCGGCCTGCCGCTGATGATCGCCGTCGGCCCCGACGCGTTTTCCGACTTCCTGGAAGGAGCCAACGCGCTCGACGATCACTTCCGGCAAGCGCCGCTTGAGAACAATTTGCCGGTTCTTATGGCCCTGATCGGTGTATGGAACCGCGATGCCCTTGGTCTTTCGGCGCGCGCGATCCTGCCCTATGACCAGCGTCTTGCCCGGTTGCCCGCCTACTTGCAGCAGCTCGACATGGAATCCAATGGCAAGCGGGTGAAGCTTGACGGCAGCCCGGTGAGCCAGGAAACAGGACCGCTGGTGTGGGGTGAACCCGGCACGAACGGCCAGCACGCCTTTTATCAGCTTCTCCACCAGGGCACGACCGTCATACCGTGCGAGTTTCTCGTGGCCGCCAGGGGGCATGAAGACGATCTGAAACATCACCACGACCTTCTGGTCGCCAATTGTCTCGCCCAGTCCGAGGCCCTGATGCAGGGCCGGACGCTGGAGGAAGCCCGGGCACTGCTCGCGGCTTCCGGAATGCCGGACAGCGAGGCGGAGCGCCTCGCACCCCACAAGGTCTTTCCGGGCAACCGGCCGTCCATGACACTTGTCTACGACATGCTCACTCCCTATGCGCTCGGCCGCCTCGTCGCACTCTACGAGCATCGCGTCTTCGTGGAGGGCGTCATCTGGGAGATCAATTCCTTCGACCAGTGGGGCGTTGAACTCGGCAAGGAACTGGCCACCGCGCTGCTGCCAATGGTCAAGGGCGACGAGCCGGCGGATTCGAAGGATTCCTCCACCAGAGGCCTTCTGGCCGCTCTCAAAAGTTGAGTGTTAGGAACCTTTTAAGAAACCACACGTTATAGAGCTTGAAAGTCCGCCTTATTTCTGCCCCACGTAGCCTATCTGGTTCACAACGTTGAAGAACTCTGATCGGAATACTTTTCACCGCTGGCCAGTTGCAGCAATGAGCCGTTGCCCGGAAATGCAAAGCAGCTTACCGTGGGTGATATGAATTCGGAAGAACGCACCGTGATACGCGGTCCGGAAGGGAGAATGATTCTATGAAGAAGCTTGTTCTGCTCGCAGCCGTCGGCCTTGCGCTCGCCGGGTGCCAATCCGACAGCCAGCGCGATCGCGCCCTCGTCGGCGGTGGTCTTGGTGCCGCGACCGGCGCCGCAATCGGCGCTGCCGCTACCGGCGACGTCGGCGGCGCACTTGTCGGTGCCGCGATCGGTGGAGCCGGTGGTGCAATTGTCGGTGGAGCCACAACGCCTAAAAACTGCGTCGCATACGACCAGAACGGCAACCCCTATCGTGTCGCTTGCCCGTAAATGAATTCGGGCACGTTTTTTTATTTCGGTGACTAGACCGCCAGGAAGACTGTAATGAAGAAAATACTTATGATTGCCGCTACCGCGGCCTTGCTGGCAGGTTGCCAATCCCAGAGCCAGACAGACCGTGCGCTTGTAGGCGGCGGTCTGGGTGCCGCTACGGGCGCCATCATCGGCGCTGCGGCCGGCGGCGGCGTCGGCCCTGCTCTGGTTGGAGCTGCAATCGGCGGCGCGGGCGGTGCCATCGTGGGCGGCGCCACGGCACCGAAGAACTGCGTAGCTTACGACCGCAACGGCAATCCCTTCCGGGTCGCCTGCCCGTAACAGACACGCTGCAGCATTGGATAACCAGGATCCGGTAAGGATCTGTTAACCATAAGCGGCCACCTTTGGCGGACGTCTATCTTCGCCAAAGGATTCCGGATGAAGTCCATCCTTGCCGCCACAGCGCTCGTGATCTTACTGACCGGCTGCGTCAACACCGAAAGCCAGCGGGACAGGATGCTGATCGGCGCCGGTCTGGGAGCTGCGACGGGCGCCACCATCGGCGCCGTCGCCGGATCGACCGTGAACGCCTCACTGGCGGGCGCTGCTCTCGGCGCCATCGGCGGCGGCCTTATTGGCGTGGTCACCACGCCGCGCAACTGCATTGCGCATGACGAATACGGCACGCCCTACAAGGTGCGGTGTCCGTAACGACAGGTTGAGCACCCTCGCGCTTGGGCACACAAGACCTCAGTTCGCGGCTTCACCTTCCCAGCTCCGATCCGTTTTCGTGCTCAGCCCGTGCTTTGCGAGGCTTGTCTTGAGCGCCCACAATGTCACAAGGATCCAAAGCACAGTTTCAAGAAGCTCAAGAGCCAAGGAAGTCTTGAGCAAGTGCTTCTGCAGTTCCGGCCTTGAATCAAGAAAGCTCCGGAAAAGATCTTCCGTCAGGAAATCTTATTGAAACAACTGCGGTAAATGGGAAGATCAACGAAATAATGAACCATACCAGGCAGATTCGCCAGAACATGCTCCCACCAGACTGGAAGTGGTTCTCTATAAGTCATACACGATCCGACCTAGCTCGCGATTTCAAAAAGAACAGAAAAATCCACCGAACAGGCCACTGAGCTCATTTTGCTGCTGGCAATCATTCAGCCGGCAGCCAAGAAGTCCTAGTCCTTGTACCGGAGCGCGATGTAGCACTTGTCTGGGTTTTTCGCGTCTTTCCGGCAGTTCTCCATCGCAACACGGTCCGCTTCGGCCTGAGACTTCTTCCCGTGCGCCCAGCCACATCCCTTCATACCGGTGATGGTAAAGGCACGACCTCTCGCAAACGCAGCATACTTCATCAGATGCTTGTCATGAGCATTGATCGCAGAGCGAAATGCATTGAAAACTTCCGTGCACCCATATGTGCTGGTTTGAGCGGTCGCAGCACCCGGCTGCAATACCGTCAGCGACAGGGTGAAAATCGACAAACAGAATGAAAATAGAAAAACTCTAGGCAACAAGACATTCGTCCTTTCTGATTGACCGCTCTGTGATAAACGATTGAACAGAAAGAGTTTACCACTCTAAAGTGAAAAGAGAGCCGCCGTCAAAAGACTTTGGCCAACACTCCAGCGGCTCGATAACGGGGTGTTTATTTCCCATCCGATCTCATGTCTTCAATCCAGAAAAAAGGCCAGCCCTTTCGGACCGGCCTTCGTGTCTGAATCATGCTGCATCCGCTCAGGCGGCGTGGATTTTCTTGACCTGCTGAAGCGCGACCTTCGGGTCGACGTAGTCGTAGCCGAGCGCGGACGCGACGGCTTCGCAGGTTACCTGCCCCTGATACACGTTGAGACCCGGCAGGAAATGCGGATCTTCGAGCAGTGCTTTCTTCGCGCCCTTGTCGGCCAGAGCCAGCGCGAAAGGCAGCGTCGCATTGTTCAGCGCGTGGGTGGACGTCTTCGGCACGGCGCCCGGCATGTTGGCGACGCAGTAGTGCACGACCTCGTCGACGATATAGGTCGGATCGGAATGGGTCGTTGCCCTGGACGTTTCGAAGCAGCCGCCCTGGTCGATGGCAACATCCACGAGCACGGAGCCCGGCTTCATCCGGCGCACCAGATCGGCGGAAACCAGCTTCGGCGCAGCCGCACCGGCAACAAGCACGGCGCCGATCACCAGATCGGCTTCCTGCACCTGGGCTTCCAGAGCCGCCTTGGTGGAATAGATGGTCGTCAGTGCCGGGCCGAAGATCTGCGCCAGATTGCCCAGAACAGCGGTGTTGCGGTCAAGCACCCTGACATCCGCGCCCAGGCCGATTGCCATTGTGATGGCATGGGAGCCGACGACTCCGCCGCCAATCACCACCACTTTCGCCGGCTCTACGCCCGGAACGCCGCCAATCAGGATACCTGAGCCGCCATGCGCCTTTTCCAGCGCCGTCGCACCCGCGGTCACCGACAGACGGCCCGCGACCTGCGACATGGGCACCAGCAGCGGCAGGCCGCCGCGCGCATCCACAACCGTCTCGTAGGCAATGCAGGTGGCTCCGGATTTCACCAGATCGGCGGTTTGCGCCGCATCCGGCGCCAGATGCAGGTAGGTGAACAGAATATGGTCGGGACGCAGCATGGCGCGCTCGGCGGCCTGGGGCTCCTTCACCTTGACGATCATCTGCGCCGCGTCGAAGACCTCCCGCGCGCCGGGCAGGATTTTCGCGCCCGCCGTTTCGTAATCCGCATCGCTTGCACCGATACCGGCGCCGGCATTGGTCTCCACGACCACCTCATGCCCGTGAGCGACCATCTCATGAACGCTGTCGGGCGTCAGACCGACCCGGTATTCATGGTTCTTGATTTCCTTCGGCACACCAATGCGCATAATCCCGTCTCCGCTGGAAGAGTTGTTATCGCTGAAAGTGTACGCCTGCGGACGCCGCATGTGCTTGCGTAATCACCTGCACTTGACGCATGTTTCGCAATTTTCTTGCGTCATTTCGATAAATGTTCAAATATTCAGCCGAACACAGCCTGAAACCAAGCAGTATGTGCGATGCAGCATGTGACCCTCGATCGTCTCGATCGCAAAATCCTCGATGTCCTTCAAAGCGACGGCCGCATAGCCAATGCGGATCTTGCCGAACGGGTCGGCCTGTCTGCCTCCGCCTGCCTGCGCCGCATGCGGGCACTGGAAGAAGCCGGCATCATCGAGAAATACGTGGCGCTTCTGGACCAGCGCAAGCTGGGCCGCCGCATGGATGTCTTCGTCGAGATCTCCCTGACCGGCCAGTCGCGCGAGACGCTGGAAAATTTCGAACGGGAAGTCGCCCGCTCCGATGAAATCATGGAGTGTTTCCTTATGGCGGGGGACGCGGATTATATCCTCAGGCTGACCGCCGAGGATCCGGTGGATTTCGAACGCATCCACCGAGACCACCTGGCCCGCCTGCCCGGTGTCCTGAGAATGAAATCCTCCTTCGCCATCCGCCCGATCGTGCGGCGAACAGCGATCCCGCTCGACAGGGACGGCTGACGGCGTCAGCGGTGCAACAAGGTCCGGCGGTCGGCAATGGACCATCAGACGCGCCCATATGTGTCATAATCAACACTCATCGGTATGAGCGTCCCAGGGGTGGGTCATCGAGGCGCCGGCAGTCTCGACGCCGGATGCGCTGGCCGCTATAGTCCGCGTCCATTCAAGAGACTGGCCTTTCAAGGAACCCGTTCCGGTGTCCCACACGATTACCCGACTTCTCGACACGACCTATCAACTCGGTGAATGCCCGACCTGGGATGACAGAAACAACCGCCTGCTCTGGACCGATATCAAGAGCTGGACCATCCAGTCGATGGACTGGGTGAGCCGGGACATCACCACCTGGCGGTTCGACAATGAGGTCGGCTCCTTCGGCCTGACGGAAGATGACCGTCTGATCGTCTGCGTCTGGGACAAGATTCTGCTGTTCGATCCGCAGACCGGTGCCAGCGAGGTACTGGCGGAAGTCCAGACGGACGAGCCGCACACGCGGCTGAACGATGGCAAGGTCGGCCCGGACGGCGCCTTCTGGGTCGGCACTGTGGACATCCGGTCACCGCGCGAACCGATTGCCGGCCTCTATCGCGTTACCGCCGGCGGTCAAGTCGCGGAGATCCGCGACGGCCTGCAGTGCTCGAACGGCCTCGCCTGGACTCCGGACGGCAGCTTCATGTACCACTCGGACAGCTCTCCGGGCTGGATCGAATATTACGGTTTCGATCCGGTGACCGGCACGCTCGGTTCCAAGATGCTCTTCGCACAGCAGACCAATGAGACCGGTCGTCCCGACGGGGCGACGGTGGATACCGACGGCAACCTTTGGAGCGCAGGCGTTTCAGCGGGGCTGCTGAACTGCTTCGCCCCGGACGGCAGCCTGCTTGAAGCGATCCGGCTGCCGGTCGACAAACCGACCATGCCCTGCTTCTGCGGCCCGGATCTGGACCAGTTGATCGTCACCAGCATCAAACAGCCCACCGACCCGGCGGCAGCCGAACCGGACACGCTCTCCGGTGGACTTTTCCTGGTGGAAGGCCACGGCCGCAAGGGCCTGAAGACTTACAGGTTCAAGGTCTGAGTATCAGAGGCGGTTCGCAAAAACCCTGTCGACTCCGCCGCCCCGGCCTTGAGCCGGGACCTCCCCAGAGTGCAAATTGGTCCCGGATCTCGTCCGGGACAGCGCGGAGAGGATAATATGGGCGTGCCTCACGCTGCGGGTGTTCCCCGAGCCGATCGAGGTTTCAATCGTTCCCTGAACCTGCGATGGGGAATACAGTAACCGCTTATTTCGTGCTGTCGCTGCTGTTCCCGCAAGTCTTCAGCGCCTCGATCACCTGCTGCGCGGTCACACCCGGCAACTGGATCTTGGTCTCGCCGTAAAGATGCACGACCGCCGTTTCGCCTGTGACGCCGGCTTCGTTAAAGATCCGTACCGACTGGTCTTCGGGGATGAGAACCGCCATCGACCCGTCCCCGACGCTCAACAGGATGGAAGACGCAATCAGAGTACAGATCATGGTTCGGTTCCAGGTTTTCGCTTCAGGGCTGGCCTGTAAGGACCGGCCTGTCGGGAATCAGCCTATCGCGATCTGCGGATCAGTACCGGCAGCCGCGCACACGCACGGGCCGCCAGACGGTCCGTGAGCGCTGCACCAGCACCTGCCGGCTGACCGTCCGGTAGACGGCCGGCTTCTGCACCACACGCCGCGTGGCGGGCTGGACCAGCACCTTCTCCTTCACATGGCTGTAGATCGCAGGCTGGCGCACGGCAACGCGAGACGCCGGCTGAACCAGAACCTGCTGGCCGACGGACTTGTAGACAGCCGGATGCTTGACCTTGCACAGGATGTTCCTGCCCTTGATCATTCGGTACTCCCAGCCGATGCTGGCCGGCTGCACCTGAACCTTGCGGTACTGGGTCTGGTAGACCGCCGGAGAGGCGCGGTAGCTGACCCGTTCGGGCTGCACCAGCACGCGCCGGGTCTGGTAGCTGTAGACCGCGGGCTGCTTGACCACGTAACTGCTTGCCGCCTGAACCAGCACCCGCTCCTGCACTGTCCGGTAGACGGGTGGAACCGTCGCCTGCTCATAGCAGGACAGGGCGCGGCCTCCGGCCGAAACGGATGAAACGAAAAACGGGCTGAACGCCAGAACGGCGAGCGCGCTCCAGAACCTGTGACGCATGAACTGTTCCCCCAAGTCCGGTGCGGAAACCGAAAATACGATACTCCGCTCTGCACTCTGACTTTAGGGAAGATCCTCAAGGGGTTAAAGCGAAAAAGTTAATTTTTGTTAACAAATGGCACCAGGTGTGCCTTCAGGAGCCGCTGCCGGACCCCTGCCCCTTGTCGTAATCTGTGTCTTCGTTGATGACATGCCGGGCCGCTTCGGGCACCCATTCGCCCCAGCGCGGCTGCAGCTTGTGGTCGACGGAGACCCGGTCGTCGAAGACAAAACACTCGCCCTTCCAGAGGCTGCTCGCCTCCGGAACCTTCTCCAGATAGTTCAGGATACCGCCTTCCAGGTGAAAGACCTCATTGAAGCCGTTCTTCAGCATCCAGGCGGTCGCCTTTTCGCAGCGGATACCGCCGGTGCAGAACATGGCGACCTTCGGCTTCTTCCTGAGCTCGTCCTGACCTTCGACCCAATCTGGAAATTCGCGGAACGACTGGGTCTGCGGATTGACCGCGCCCTCGAAGGTGCCGAAGGCATATTCATAGTCGTTGCGAGTATCGACCACGACCACGTCCGGATCGGAAATCAGAGCATTCCAGTCGTCCGGCGGCACATATTCGCCGACGATCTCGTTCGGATCGACGCCATCGACCGCAAGGCGCACGATCTCCTGCTTCAGCCGCACCTTCATGCGCTTGAACACATGTCTGTCGCACCAGGATTCCTTGTGGGAGAGACCCGCCAGACGCGGATCGGCGCGCAGATGCGCCAGTACCGCCCGCACCCCGGCCTCCGGTCCGCAGATCGTGCCGTTGATGCCTTCGCTCGCAAGCAGCAGACTGCCACGCACGTCCCGCGCCTCACAAAAGGCCTTCAACGGCTCGCGCATCGCCTCGAAGTCATCGAGCGGGGTAAACATGTAAAGAGCGGACACGAGAAAGTCGTTCATCGGACGTGTTCTTTTTCTTGAAGGGCACCGGGTCGGTCAGGATGCAACTGCAATCCCTCCACGAGCTTCTGCTGGCGCCCTCTATACATCCTCGGCCCCTTCCGTGCCAAGTCCGCAGTTTCTCTGATCGGACACAGGCCCCCTCGGGTGCACAACACGCCCTTGGCCGCGAAATTCTATTTTCAGAGAACAAAATGGTGGGTGAGTGGGGGCTCGAACCCCAGACCCGCTGATTAAGAGTCAGCTGCTCTACCAACTGAGCTACACACCCACAGGCGAAACGCCGCAACGAGTGTGCAGCGCGCCGAATTCGGGGTGTATATAGTGCCTCCCCCTCCGGCGCAATGGGGTTTGCGACACTTTTTATCATGGCCGTCATGCGCCATGCGCAAACCGGGACGGGCTGGAGTTGCGGCGCGAGACAGCGGTTTCAGGGGCTTCCTACCGACCCTGCTCATGGCCTTTTTTGGCAATTTTCAGAAACATCGCGCGGCTTTGGCGCAATTTTCGAAATTAGCGCTTGACCGTATAAATCCGCCTCTCTAGGGTGCGGCGCATCAAGACCGGGCGGATATGACCGGCTTGTGCCGGCTTTCCGGACGGGTGATCCCGCCGTCGGGCCGACGTGGAAACCGCCACATCTGCTATCCGGCAGGGCCATCGGGCCTGCAGCATCAAAGGACCGGGACGACATGATGATGTCGCTCATTCTAGTAGTGGTAGGAAAGCGCGCCTCCGAAGCGGGATAACCCCGTTTGGACAGGATGGCGCGCGACCAAGGCTCCCTCAGGGGCCTTTTTTTGTACCCGCCTCCTGAAAACGCTTCCCGGCACCACCAGGATTTTCGATGCCGCATGCGCGTGGCCGAAAGAAAAACAAATCGTGAGCCAATGCCTGAAAATTCAGGCGGTCAATGCAAGGACGGAACGAATGACACGGGAAATGACCGGCGCCGAAATGGTCATCCAGGCGCTGAAGGATCAGGGGGTTGATACCATCTTCGGCTACCCGGGCGGTGCTGTGCTTCCCATCTATGACGAGATCATTCAGCAGGATGGCCTGGAGCATATTCTGGTGCGGCACGAACAGGGTGCCGGCCATGCGGCGGAAGGCTATGCCCGCTCGACCGGCAAGCCCGGCGTCGCCCTGGTGACCTCCGGTCCCGGCGCCACCAACATGGTGACCGCGCTGACCGACGCGATGCTCGACAGCATTCCGCTCGTCTGCATCACCGGCCAGGTGCCCACGCACCTGATCGGCAACGATGCCTTCCAGGAATGCGACACGGTCGGCATCACCCGCCCCTGCACCAAGCACAACTGGCTGGTGCGCAATGTCGACGATCTGGCGCGCGTCCTGCACGAGGCGTTTTATGTCGCCACCTCCGGCCGTCCCGGCCCCGTAGTGGTCGACATTCCCAAGGACGTCCAGTTCGCCACCGGCACCTATCAGGGTCCGACGCCGAACCCGGCCGCCGCCCACAAGAGCTACCGGCCGCAGTTGAAGGGCGACGCCGCCTCGATCCGCGCGGCGGTGGAGCTGATGGCGAACGCCAAAAAGCCGATCCTTTATACCGGCGGCGGCGTCGTCAATTCCGGCCCGCAGGCCTGCCAGTTGCTGCGAGAACTGGTCTCGCTCACCGGATTTCCGGTCACCTCGACGCTGATGGGCCTCGGCGCCTATCCTGCGTCCGGCGAGAACTGGCTCGGCATGCTGGGCATGCACGGCACCTATGAAGCCAACATGACCATGCATGACTGCGACGTGATGGTCTGCATCGGCGCCCGTTTCGATGACCGGATCACCGGCCGCACCGATGCGTTTTCGCCGAACTCGCGCAAGATCCATATCGATATCGACCCCTCGTCAATCAACAAGACGATCAATGTCGACCTGCCGATCATCGGCGATGTCGGCCATGTCCTCGAGGATCTGGTCCGCATCTGGCGCTCCTCCGCCCTGAAGACCGACAAGCCGGCCCTCAAGGACTGGTGGACGCAGATCGATGCCTGGCGGGCGCGCAATTCGCTGGCCTACAAGCCGAACAGCGATGTCATCATGCCGCAATACGCGATCCAGCGGCTGTATGAGCTGACCAAGCACCGCAAGACCTTCATTTCCACGGAAGTCGGTCAGCACCAGATGTGGGCGGCGCAGTTCTACGGCTTCGAGGAGCCCAACCACTGGCTGACCTCCGGCGGTCTCGGCACCATGGGCTACGGCCTGCCGGCGGCCATCGGTGCGCAGGTCGCCCACCGCGACGCCCTGTGCGTGGATATCGCCGGCGATGCCTCCATCCTGATGAACATCCAGGAGATGTCGACCGCGGTCCAGTTCGGCCTGCCGGTCAAGGTGTTCATCCTCAACAACCAGTACATGGGCATGGTGCGCCAGTGGCAGCAGCTGCTGCACGGCAACCGCCTCTCCCACTCCTATACTGACAGCCTGCCGGACTTCGTCAAGCTGGCCGAGGCCTATGGCGGCGTCGGTTTCCGGGTGCAGAAGCCGGAGGATCTGGACGGGGCAATCGAGGAAATGATCGCCGTCGACAAGCCGGTTCTGTTCGATTGCCGGGTGGCCAATCTGGCCAACTGTTTCCCGATGATCCCGTCTGGCAAGGCTCACAACGAAATGCTGCTGCCGGACGAGGCCAATGACGAAGTCCTCGCCAACGCGATCAGCGCCGAAGGCAAGTCGCTCGTTTAAGGCAAGGCACAAGGATAGTATCGAAAATGAACGCTCAGAATGTTGATGCGCCTTCCGCCTATTTCCTGGCCGAAGTCAGCAATGAAATTGAAACCCATACCCTCGCGCTTCTCGTCGACAACGAGCCGGGTGTTCTTGCCCGTGTGATCGGCCTTTTCTCCGGCCGTGGCTACAACATCGACAGCCTCACCGTATCGGAGACCGAGCACGAGAAACACTTGTCGCGGATAACCATCGTGACGACCGGCACGCCGATGATCATCGAGCAGATCCGCCACCAGCTTGACCGGCTGGTGCCGGTTCACCGGGTGACCGACCTGACGGTGCGCGCCCTGCGCGCCAACCAGGACAAGCCGCTGGAGCGGGAACTTGCGCTTGTGAAGGTGACCGGAACCGGCGAAATGCGCCTGGAAGCCCTGCGCCTCGGCGACGCCTTCCGCGCCACGGTGATCGATGCGACAACGGAACACTTCGTCTTCGAGATCACCGGCAGAACCTCGAAGATCGAGCAGTTCATCGCCATCATGAAGCCGCTCGGCCTGGTGGAGGTGTCCCGCACCGGTGTCGCCGCGGTGCAGCGCGGCACGGAAGGGCTCTAAGCCACACGGACGGCCAGCGTCGGCACGCAGCGGCGCTGGCCACCGCCAATCATTCGACCGTCTCAGGCGGCGACAACGGGGCTCGCGAAGCCGTCTCGACCTGGGATCCGGCCCGCCTGCCGCGAAAGATCCTCCGGACTTCCCGGTAAGACGACCGAACCGGCTCGATGAGCGCCCTGCTCAAGGATGGATGGGGCTGCTCTAACAACTGCCCCTCGGCATCGGCCAGGCCGAAGACAAGGGCCTCCCGTTTTTCGGGAATGTAAAGCGATCCGAAAATCCAGTCCCAGAGAGCGAAGATCTCGCCATAATTCTTGTTGTGATGCTCGACCGCGCAGGAGTGATGGATCTGGTGTTGAGCCGGAGAAATCAGGATATGTTCCAGCGTCCGGCCATAGCTGATCCAGATATGCGAATGGCGGAAATTTGCGCCGAGCAGGTTGAACAGGACGTAAATCACGTTCGCCTGACCGATCTGCAGATAGCTCACCTTTTCAATGGTCGCGTAGAGCACAATGCCGGTGACCAGACCGATCGCCAGATTGCGCACGAACCCGTTGATCAGATCATAGACCGGATGCTTGCGGTAGACCGTTATCGGCGTCATCACCTCGGCGGAATGATGAACCGAGTGAAACGGCCAGAACACAGACCATTCATGATGCAGCCGGTGAACCCAGTAGGTACAAAAGTCGGCGACGACAACAAGGACAACTGTCACCAGAACAGTCTGCCCCAGAGGTGAGTGCGCCATCTGCCCGGCAGACGCCTCGCCGCCTGTGCTTGCGAGCCCGTCCAGGCTTTTCATTACGGCCACAATCGTCAGCGGGCTGACGAAAAACAGATTGAAGACCCCGAACAGCGCGAGCAGGCGCCCGGCGAAAAAAATCTTGATATCGTTGAGATGAGAGGCATGCAGATAGATGGATTTGGGAAACAGCCAGGAGAAAAAGCCTGTCAGTCCGGCTCGCCGCTCCCTGAAGAAATATATCGCTGCCGCGATGACTACAGTGGCCACGACATAGAGAGGCGCTATCCTGAGGTAGAAGCTTCCCAGAAAAGTCTCATAGACCTGGTCGAGATATTCCATGCCGGCGCTGTTCTCTTCGTCGATACCGGCATCATTCCATCAGACCCGGTAATTTTACAGATCCGTACCCTATCCAGCAGCACTTAACCTTTGGTAACGGTCTTCAAGTGAAGACCGGCGCCTCGGCGGGAGGGACAGCCTCCCGATTTCGGCAAGCCGGCCTGTGCGCCCGGACGCGATTCAAGCCCCTCATGCCTTTGACAATCAGAATCGGCCACCTACATTCGGCGGGTCTTTTCTTTCGTCCGGAACACACCATGACCCTGGATACCGCCGCCTACCTCCACCGGGTCGGCCTGAAGACATGTTCACCGGACCTCACCGGGTTGAAAAGCCTGCAGGCGGCTCAGATCAGCGCCATACCTTTTGAAAACGTCCTGCCGTTTCTCGGCAAGGTGCCGGTTCTCGATCCGGACAGTCTCTGGCAAAAACTCGTCATGCAGCGCTGCGGCGGTTACTGCTTCGAGCTGAATGCATTGCTGGGTGACGCCCTGGCCGCGCTTGGGTTTTCCGCACGGCAGGTGCTTGCACGCGTTCGTATGGGCGCGGCCGAAGGCGGCGCGCGGACCCATCTGGCTTTTGTGGTTGCGCTGAATGACGGCGAGTGGCTGGTCGATGCCGGCTTCGGTGGCCAGGCACCGGCACATCCCGTCAGGATCTCCACCGGTGAACAGAAAATTCGCGATCAGGTCTACCGCGTCCGCTTTGAGGAAAGCTCCGGTGAAGACGTTCTGGAACGCAAAACCGATCATGGCTGGTTCCCGCTCTACGGCTTCGACAGGGTGGATGTGCGCCAGGCGGATATCGAGGCTGCCAACTATCTATGCGCGACGTCTCCGAACCAATCCTTCGCCGCGAGCATGAAGTTCTACCGCCTGACGGAGAACGGCTTCATCAGTTTTCTCGACGGGCGCGCCCGGTTTGTCGGCAAGGATGGAAAACGGGAATGGCAAATCCGGGAAGCGGATGAATTGACCGGCTTCATGCGGCAGGACCTCGGCCTCGGCTATGGCGACGATGTCATTGAGGCGATCGCCGAACGGCTGAAACAGCTGCACCAAGCCACAACGCCAGGCTGAAACTGTTGGCTCCACGCGGTCAAACGGGCGTCCATTCATCGCTGCGGGTAGTCAGCCCCTCGCGAATTCAGCTCATGGCCGCATCGCGCGTTTTCCTGTCAGGGCGAGGATCAAAGAGGCCCTGAAGTCTGTCATGCGGAGCCTGTCCGCTTCATGGTGACGGATTTAGCTCACGAGACCTGTCCGCGACCTAGACGCGACACGGATGAGCGCGTATACGACACCGGCAATTCGCGCCCTTGCCGGCGCGCTTTTTCTGACAGGTTCAAGTTCAAAGAAAAGGCAATCCGCCATGATTCACGGTCTGTCCCGGCCGAAGAACCAGATCCGCTGGCTGCTGCTGGAGGGCATTTCACCGACAGCGCACGCGATTCTGGAAAAGAACGGTTACACCAATGTGGAAGTTCTTCCCGGCGCTCTGGAAAAAGACGCCCTGATCGACAAGCTGCAGGGTGTCCAGATTCTCGGCATCCGCTCCCGGACACAGTTGACGGAAGAGGTTCTGGAAGCGGCGAAAAGCCTCGTCGCGGTCGGCTGTTTTTCCGTCGGCACCAATCAGGTGGATTTGAACGGCGCGCTGACACGGGGCATTCCGGTCTTCAATGCCCCCTTCTCCAACACGCGCTCCGTCGCGGAGCTGACAATCGCCGAAATCGTCATGCTGATGCGCGGCGTCTTCACCAAATCCTCCGCAGCCCATCAGGGCCGCTGGCTGAAAAGCGCCGCCGGCTCCCACGAAGTGCGCGGCAAGACCCTCGGCATCGTCGGCTACGGCAATATCGGCACCCAGCTGTCGAACCTTGCCGAAGCCATGGGAATGCGGGTCATCTATTTCGATCTTGTCGACAAGCTGCAGCATGGCAATGTCATGCCTGCCGAAGGTCTCGACGGATTGCTTGCCGCCTCCGACGTCGTTTCCCTGCACGTGCCGGACACACCTCAGACACACAACATGTTCCGTGCCGAACACATCGCCAGAATGAAAAAAGGTGCGTTCCTCATCAACAACGCCCGTGGCAAGGTCATCGATATCGAAGCCCTTGCCGAGGCACTGAAGTCCGGCCATCTGGCCGGCGCCGCCATCGATGTGTTTCCGGTCGAGCCGAAATCCAACAAGGACGAGTTCGTCTCGCCGCTGCGCGGACTCGACAACGTCATCCTTACCCCCCATGTCGGCGGGTCGACGGAAGAAGCCCAGGACCGGATCGGCGAGGAAGTCTCCAAACGGCTGGTCGAATATTCGGACGTCGGCTCAACCATCGGTGCGGTCTCCTTCCCTCAGGTGCAGCTTTCCAAGGGAACGGAAGTGACCCGTTTCATTCAGGTGCATCACAATGCGCCCGGCGCCATGCGGACCCTGAACGACCTCTTCACCCGGCACGATCTCAACATCTGCGCCCAGTACCTGCAGTCACATCAGGATATCGGCTACGTCGTTCTGGATGTGGACAGCATGGTCGATGAGCCGGTCAAGATCCTAGAAGAGATCCGTGCGCTGCCGAACACCATCCGAGCAAGGCTGCTCAACCGGGTGTAACAGAGCAAAAGGGCGGCGGGGCAAAGACTTCAGAGCCGCCCTTATTCGACCGGATCGATCACCAGAAGAAACCTGGCTCGCCCGTCCGGCGTGACTTCCGGCGACCTGTGCAGCAGGCCTGTGGGTTCCGCATCCGGCCACAGGCGTCCGCGAAACAGGGCGGCAGAACCGCGCGCGGTCTGTCGTATCTGACGCGTTTCGCCCCCCGGTGCTTCCGGAACATATTCTGTTCCCGAACCGCGGTAGGTGCACAGCAAACGGGCCTGAACAGCGTCGACATGGAATTTCGGACACATCGTCTCCCGAATGACCTCCAGACGGACCCGAACCTCGCGAACGCTCAAGATGGCCGAGAAGATCAGCGCAAGAGCCCCTATGTCGCCGGTCAGCATGTCCCGCGCATTGCCTTGCGGCGTTCCTGCCGCCTCACAAGCGGCGATCACAGCCGCCTCGACCAGATGAACCGGCACCACGGCCCTGAAATCCGGAAGCCGCTCGGTCGGCAGGCCGTCTATCCATGTCAGGAAACCCGGGTCCAGCGGTCTTGTCCAGATCGCCGCGCCTATACCGGATGAACGGATACTCGACAGAATGTCCGGGTCCGACCCCATGATGACATCCCTGGCAGAGTTGCTGCCGGCGCCAGCCCTTTGCGCTGCGGCTCTCATGCCGCTACCTCGGCAAGTCTGAACGGTGGAAACGGATCGGGCAATGTCCGGAAGACGCTCAGGTCATTACCGGCCTCCGCCTCGATCAGGCAGGCATCCAGCCGGGCTTTCAGCGACGGCCAGTCGATTCCAGCTCCGATAAACACGATTTCCTGACGCCTGTCGCCGAAGGGCTCGGTCCAGTGCGCGTGCGCATATGCCCTGACGCGCTCGTCGTCCGGCCATTTCTGAACAGGCATCGACGCCCACCATGTGCCAAGCGGTGCGATGCTGGACAGGGCACCGGCGAGCGAAAACTCGATGACCCAGTCCGGCCTGCTGCCGATCCAGAAATGCCCCTTCGCCCGAATGACACCCGGCAGAGATCCGTTCAGCAGGGTATGGATCCTTCCCGGGTCGAATGGGCGCCGCGCCCGGTAGACATATGAGCTGACCCCGTATTCTTCCGTTTCCGGCACATGATCAGCGAAACCATAGAGCTCCTTGGCCCAGGTCGGATGTTCATGCGCCTTGTCAAAGTCGAAAAGTCCTGTGTTGAGGATGTCGGATGGCGCGACTTCGCCAAAGTCGGTCTCAACGATCGCGGCGTCTGCGTTCAGACTACGGATAACCTTTCGGGCCGCATCGCCTTCGGAACGTGTGGCCGCGCTGACCTTGTTCAGGATCACGACATCCGCAAACTCGATCTGGTCGGTCAGCAGATGCACCAGTGTGCGCTGGTCCTCTTCCCCCAGGGTCTCGCCACGATCGTGCAAAAAGTCATGGCTGGAAAAATCGCGCAACAGATTGACCGCGTCCACGACGGTCACCATCGTATCCAGCCGGGCGACATCCGACAGGCTGCGGCCGTGCTCGTCGCGGAATTCAAAGGTGGCCGCAACCGGAAGAGGTTCGGAAATCCCGGTCGACTCGATCAACAGGTAGTCAAAGGTCTTCGCTTCAGCCAGACGCCGCACTTCCTGCAACAGGTCATCGCGCAACGTGCAGCAGATGCAGCCATTTGACATCTCGACCAGGGTCTCATCGGTCTTGCTCAGTTCCGCACCTCCCGCGCGCACAAGATCCGCATCGATGTTCACTTCCGACATGTCGTTCACGATGACCGCCACCTTGAGACCGTCCCGATTGTTGAGAACGCGATTGAGCAAGGTGGTTTTGCCGGCCCCCAGAAAACCTGACAGGACCGTTACGGGAAGGCGAGGATCGGGCATGGTGGCTCCGTTCTGTAATGTTATTACATTACATTATCTACACCACAGCCCTGCGTCCTGACAAGCCCCATTTCTCTCTTTGAGTTTGTTGCCGGATCAACCGGCCCGTCGCAGCGGGTTTCAGCCGACGTTCTGCCCTGCGCCCTCCGGCCAAACAACCTGATTGCGGCCGCGTTTCTTGGCTGTATACATCCGTTCGTCAGCCGACTTGAAAAGAGCCTTCAGTGTCCTGCCGTCATCCGGCGCGCTGGACACACCGATGCTGACAGTGACCTTTTCCGGCAGATAGACCTTGCTGAAGCGTTCGATCATCCGGCGCAGCCGGTCAGCCAGGGAGGCTGCACCTTCCACCGGCAAGCGTTCGCACAAGAGCACGAATTCCTCGCCTCCGACCCGGTAAAGATGGTCGTCCGTGCGCAGGTTTTCCGTCAGCAGACGTGCAACCAGTTTCAACACCTCGTCGCCGGCCTGATGTCCATAGCGGTCATTGACCAGTTTGAAATGATCGATGTCGATCACCAGAAGCGACACCGACCGGCCTTCCTTAAGGTTCCTGGCGAGAATTCCGGGCCCCTTTTCGGCATACTGGCTGCGGTCCAGCGTCCCCGTCAGGTGATCGCGGATGGAGGCCTCCAGAAGCTGCTTGTAGCGCTCGCGATAGGTCAGAACATGAAATACATCCCGCAACGGCCGGTTGGAGAGCCAGGTTTCCTCGTTGTCGAAATACTTCAGGTAGGCCAGCAGCAGCCCCGAATAGACGATTGTCGCCACCATTTTGGCCGCCCAGCCGCCGAAGAACACATGCCACGGCGCGCCGGAGACGTAATGAAGAGCCAGAAAGAAACCCGCCTGATCGAAGGTCAGCACCAATGCGCCGCAAACCAGAACACGCAGCCCCAGATTTCCTTTGAACCATTTACCGATCCGCTCGTACAGCACGATGATGGCGATCGCGTCGACAAACAGCAGCAAGGTTCCCCATACCATCAAGAATCCCATCTCGTCGACGAAGGCGATGTCGGGGCTGCGGCCTTCGGTGACGGTGATTGTCTCATGGTTGCGCAGGATCATCACCAGAGCGACGATCAGGAAATTGCCGATCAGAAGTCCGTAGATCGGCTGACGAACCACCTGCGCGTCTTCGCGAATGTAAAGCAGCAGGATCATCAGCAGCTTTCCGGAAAACAACACCGTGGAGCCCGGCGAGACGATGCCGAACGGCAGTTCTATGTAGAAAATGCTGGCGAGATAGGTTTCCAGGAAATGCATGACGCCAAGGGCGCACATGAAGACGCCGATGCCGATTTTCCTGCGTGCTCTGAGCAGGGCCATCATGACGGTGAAATACACGGCCGCCTGGGCGAAAAGGAGAAACGCGTTGAAGATTGCCATGTCCAGATCAGCTTTTATCGGCAGACCAGATCTCGGCGGACCAGATCATGACCTCCAAGACAGCGAATATGAGATGAATTTCCGTAACGGAAGAAAGCCCGGTACCTTCACACCAGCTTTCGATACGTAAAGTATGCATTGCTTGTTTTGACAAGGCATTTTAACAAATTATCGGCCTGAGGGGTCGATTTTCCCCGAATCCCATCCGATTTCAACCGAAGCGACACGAAAGCCGTCCGTTACAACAGAAATCAGCGTCTCGCTAGCTCAGGCCCGGAAATGATGTCCGCGGCCTTGGGCCGAGACAGGCCGGTTCTGCGCCTCGGCATACAAAACGCGCTTTGTCCGGCGCTCAACGCCGGCAAGACCCGCAGCACTTCTGCCGCGAGTCAGCTCTGACAAATCAAGCCTGTCCATTTCTAAACCACTGGCCGCTTCCACTCGAACGTCAGTGACCCGAGATCTCGGCCATTAGGCTACCAGAGCGTCCGCGTCCGCACCTGCGGTCTGCCTCAGCGGGCAGCCCGGGTCGATCACCGCCCGCCAGATCGCTGCGACGACGTCCTCGGCATGGGTGACATCCGCATTGGCGGCAGCAGAGGCGGCGGCGAAAACCTGTTCCGCCTGAGAACGGTAGGCTTCGGGAATGCCGCCGGCTTCGGCCATCCGAACTTTCGCATTCATCCCGAAGCTGGTGCCCGGAGCGCGGCCGGGAAGGACCAGTCTGGTGCGGATGCCGAAAGGCTCCAGTTCGAGCGCAAGGCATTCGGTGAAAGCATTCAACGCCGACTTGCTGGCGGTATAGACCGGCAGCAGCTGTAGCGGTTTCAACGTGGTGCTGGAGGAAACATTGACGATCGTCCCGGAGCCCCTTGCGCGGAACTGTGGCAGGACGGCCCGGATCATCTCCATCGTCCCGAGTGTATTCGTCTCGAAAATGGTGCGGATCGTATCCGCTGGCGTTCCCTCGAGCGGTCCCATCCATCCGACACCGGCATTGTTGACCAACGCGTCGACAGGCCCCGCGGTCTCGACCGCACGGGCAATCGAGCCAACCTCGGTCACATCGAGCGGCAGCACACGCAAACGGCTAGAGGCATCAAGCAGGTCCTCACGCGGATTGCGCATCGTTGCAACGACGGACCAGCCTTGGCCGAGGAAGTGCCGGGCGGTCTCCAGACCGAAGCCCGAGGAACATCCAGTGATCATCACGGTTTTCATGAAGCGTTCTCCTGTTCATGGAAGACCGCACCATCGACAATGCAGATCGAACTTTCTATAATCAAAAATCCATAATTAATTAGCAAAAGTCCTAAATGCTTGATCCTCTCTCCGAAATCATCGCCCTGCTGCAACCCCGCGCGCCGTACTCGAAACTGGTCGACGCGGCTGGCCCCTGGCGTGTGCGGCGAACTGAAGTCGAACAGGTCTATTATTGTCTGCTTCTTGCCGGTCAGGCGCGCCTCGAAGTCGACGGCAAACCAACGCTCGATCTGCAGGCGGGCGATTTCGTTCTCGTCCCGGCCACGCAGGGCTTTTCCATGTCGAGCGTCCACCCCCTCCCGCCTTCAGGATTGCAGAGCCGTCCTCACATGCGCGAGGACGGCGGCGTCCGGCTTGGCGTTGAGGAAGGACCGGCCGCGGAGCAACTGCTCATAGGTTATTGCAGTTTCGGGTCGCCTGATGCCGGGCTTCTTGTTTCCCTGCTGCCCGACATGGTTGTCGTCAGGGGCGAGCGGCGGCTCTGTGACCTTGCCGGACTTGTCCGTGACGAAGCCCGGGCGGAGCGTCCGGCGCGGGATGTGGTTCTGGAACACCTGCTGCAGGTGCTGTTGATCGAGGCGCTGCGCTCGGGCACCGAGACCGGCGCCACGCCCGGTCTCCTGCATGCGTTGGCGGACAAGAGGCTTGCCGGAACGTTGCGCGCCATGCATGCCGAGCCCGGACGCTTGTGGAGCGTTGCGGACCTGGCGCGGGAAGCCGGCCTGTCTCGCTCCGCCTTCTTCACGCGGTTCAACCGGATCGTCGGCATGCCCCCGATGGATTACCTGCAGAACTGGCGAATGACGCTGGCAAAACACATGCTGAGAACACGCCAGAACAGCATTGCGGAGATTGCGGAAAAGGTCGGCTACGGCTCGACCAGCGCTTTCAGCGTTGCCTTTTCCCGCCGCGTCGGCCAGCCGCCGGCCCACTACGCACGAACGGCTGCGATCACCGTCCAGATGCCCCAGGAGGCATAGGGGCAGGAACACCTAACGCCAGATATCGCCCGAAGCCGCGACCCGCAATTTCGAGGACAGCGCGTTCAAAGCAATCTTGTGCACGGCCTCGGTGGGGGCAGTGCAGAGATCGCCTATGACGATAACGTTGAATGCTTCGGCCGCACGCGAAATTGCCGTGAACACCACGCAGTTCTGGGTCATCATTCCGCAGATCAGCAGCTCCGTCACCCCTTCCAGATATCCTGAGAGGTCGGTATCATGAAAGGCGTCGGCCACCTGCTTGACCACATTGGGCGCTTCCCCGGCTGCAGCCAGGATCGCCGGCCGGATCTCTGTTCCGCTTGCGCCGGCTGCCAGCAGTCCCGCCGGTGCATTCGAGACATGCTGCACCAAAACGACACGCTCTCCGGCCTTTCGGGCCTGACCGATCGCGGCAACGATACGCCCCTCCACATCCTCGGCCTGATGCAGCGGCAAGCCGCCACCCGGGAAATAGTCATTCTGGATATCGATCACGAGAAGGGCACGGCTCATCTATGTAACTCCTTTTGCTGTCCCTCCGGTCTACTGCCTCGAACAGGTGTTTTTCAGTGGCCCGAAGGACATGTTGGGATTAAATTGGGCCAATGCGCATCGCCGTCATCGCCTATCAGGGCATCAGCCCCTTCATGCTGTCGACTCCGCTCGCGGTGTTCGGAGAACCCTTTCTCGCCAGTGGCCACGACGTTGTGGTTTGCGGCGAAAGCGACCGGATCGTGGCGTCGGGCGGCCTCACAATCGAGATCTCCCACCCGCTTGCAGCCGTCGATGAAGCGGATGTCGTCATCCTTCCCGGATGGCGGGATGCAGCCGAACCCGTCTCGCCAGCCATCGTGCGGCAACTGCGTTCGGCACATGAACGCAATGCTCTCGTCGCAGGCCTGTGCCTCGGGGCCTTCGGGCTGGCAGAAGCCGGTCTTCTGAACGGGCGGCGCGCCACAACCCACTGGGCACGTGCCACAGAGCTTGGCACGCTCTATCCGGCCATCCGGATCGATCCTGCGGCGATATACGTTGACGACGGCCAGGTGGTGACCTCGGCAGGGATCGCCGCCGGACTGGATTGCTGCCTGCATCTGCTGGCCCGCCTGTCCGGCGCTGCCGAGGCCAACCGCGTCGCCCGCCATCTTGTCGTCGCGCCGCAACGGAGCGGCGAACAACCGCAATTGATCGAACGGCCGGCCCCCGCCTCTTCGGCGGAGCGCCGGGTTGCCGACATCCTGGAGCAGCTTTGGGCCGATCCCGCACAAACACCGTCTCTTGACGATCTTGCCGCAAAGGCAGGCATCAGCCGCCGCAGCCTGAGCCGATATATCCGCGCGCGCACCGGCGGCAGCCTGAGCGGCTGGCTGCGCCGCGCCAGGATCGCCCGTGCCCAGGACAGGCTGCTGCGGGGCGAAAAGGGACTTGAGCGCATCGCGGTCAGTAGCGGCTTTCCCGACGCCCCGTCCTTGCGCAAGGCTTTTCGCGGCGAGTTGGGCACGACACCCACTCAGTGGCTTGCAAGAGAACGGATCGGATAAGTCTCCGGCTTGAAACACTGTCCCTGGAGACAATTCCCCGTTTAACATCAATGGCTTTCAAAAAAGCACTCATGATCGAAACTCTTCATTCGAATTTCCGCCACTCCTTCCGGAATTTCATATGATGCCCGCCGGTTAACGCCACTCCACCAATGCTGACGCCTACCGAGCAATTGCAGCGCTCTGACCTAACCGAGCCTCACCGGTTTTTCCCGCCAAGGGGGCTGCAGGCCCAATTTACTCATGCGGTCGACAGCGCTGCACAAACCAAAAGGCCTGCCTGCATGCGGCAGTTTGCTGGATGTCAACGTGAATACATCCATGTTTACTATGGAAGAATGTAGCCGGGTTTTTCCGCGAAGGAGGTCTGAATTGTCCAGGGCAACAGCGTCCCCGCCTGCGAAAGCAGGGCTTACTCCGCCCTCGCCACTTGAAGGCAACCTGATCGTATTCGACGGCATCTGCCTGTTTTGTTCCGGCTTCGCGCGGTTCATGGCACAGCGCGACAAGACGGCACGGTTCAGTTTCGTCAACGCGCACTCGCAAACCGGTCGAGCGCTCTACCTCCGCCATGGTCTCGATCCGGATCTCCTGGAAACGAATATAGTGGTCTACGAAGGTCAGGCCTATACCGGTATGGCCTCCTTCACTGCGGCAATGAGCAGTCTCGGCTGGCCCTGGAAGGCGTTTATGGTTCTGGATTTCCTGCCGCACGGGTTTGCAGACAAGCTCTATGACCGGATCGCACGCAACCGCTACCGCCTGGGACGCCGCACCTGTCCATTGCCCTCCAAGGACCTGAAGGACCGGCTGGTTGACTGAGGGCAAGCCAACACGGCGCATCGTTGTGATCGGTGGCTACGGCGTCTTTGGCGGCAAGCTCGCTGTGTCCCTGCTTCGCGACAATAGATTCGAGGTTGTGATTGCAGGACGCAACATCGAAAAGGCGAAGGCATTCTGCGCAATGCATGGTGGTCACCCTTCCCGGATCGACCGGTCCGCACCGGATTTCGCGACCACCCTTGCAGCGCTCACTCCGTTTGTCACGGTAGATGCCGCCGGTCCGTTTCAGTCCTACGGCAAGAAGACCTATGCTGTTGCCAAGGCAGCACTTTTGTGCGGCAGCCACTATCTGGATCTGTCAGACGACGCAAAATTCACCAGCGGAATTTCCGTACTGAACGAAACGGCCATTGTTGCGGGAAAGACCGCGCTATCGGGCGTTTCCAGCGTCCCTGCGCTGTCTTCGGCAGCCGTTGAGGGCCTGCGGGAGAATTTTTCGCGGCTTGACCTGATCGAAAGCGCAATCCTGCCGGGAAACCAGGCGCCACGCGGCCTGTCCGTCATCCGTGCAATTCTGGCGCAAACCGGTCAGCCGCTGTCCGTTTTCAGGGATGGCTCCCCGGACACGGTCATCGGCTGGTCGGGCCTCGCCCGCCGCCGGCTTGGCCCGCACGACAAGACCGATTTGCCGCCGCGCTGGACGAATTTCATCGGCGCACCGGATCTGGCGCTATTCCCGGAACGCTATCAAGCCCGCACCGTGCTTTTTCGCGCCGGACTGGAACTGCCTGTGATGCATCTTGGGCTATGGTGCCTCAGCTGGCTTACACGATTGCGGCTAATCCGATCGCTTGAACCTTGTGCAAAGATTCTTCTAAAAATCGCGGACTGGCTGAAATCTTTTGGCAGTGACCGGGGCGGCATGGAGGTTCGGCTTGCCGGCCTCGACAGGGAGGGAGCCCCCCTCGCCTGCCGGTGGACACTCATTGCCCAGGCAGGTGACGGACCGTACATTCCGGCAGTTGCCGCCGCAATTCTGTGCCGCCGCCTTTCCGAAAACAGTGTTGCCTCAGGTGCTCGACCCTGTCTGGGTGAGTTCACACTCGACGATGTCACGATGGCAACCAGTCATCTGAAAGTCAGAACCTTTATCGACGCTGAAACAAAGCCGACATTATTCCAGCGGGCATTGGGTCCGGCTTTCGGGGACTTGCCGGTGGCGGTACAGTCGCTTCATACGGTCTTCGATCGACATCTTTGGTATGGCGAGGCAAGGGTAACCCGTGGAAAAAATATGCTCGGCAAGCTCTTGTGCCGGATTATAGGTTTTCCGCCTCAAGCGGACAAAATACCGGTCTCCGTCACCATAGACCGGCGCGGCGACCTGGAAGTCTGGAGGCGCGATTTTGGCGGGAAAGTCTTCAAATCGGTACTCAGTCTATCGGGTATTCCCGGAGAAGGCGTGGTGCGCGAAAGGTTCGGCCTGACCGCCTTCGACATAAACTTGCAACACAAGGATGGAGCACTTACCTATCCTGTGAAGCGCGGGAGCGTCCTAGGCATCCCGCTTCCACAATGGCTGCTTCCTGTGAGCGAAACACGCGAATATACCGAGAGAGACCGTTTTCATTTTGATGTAAGGGTCTCGTTGCCCGGATTGGGAGAGCTGATCCACTATGCCGGCTGGTTGGAGCCAAACCATTCAGCCGTCCAACGTTAACCGCCGACGACACGTCATAAGCGAATTACAATCACAGAGAGGATTCTGGTTCCGGAAGTTGGTGTTACAGCGCCCGGTCTATTGCAAACCTGACTGGCGGACCATGTCATGATGCTCAAGCCGTCACACACCGACCTTTCGCGAGTCAAAGGTGATGCCTCACCCGAACCAATTATTCTGTACGGGCTTTCGAAGCACTCAGAAGCGTTGTTTTCATGGTTGGTGCGGGTTGTCTGGGTTGTCAGATTATCTGATCTCATTCCTTAAATCGTTCATGGGCCCTCTTCTCGGCAGCGGGATTGTCGAGACGGTTTCTTCCCGGTCTTTGGCACCATTTCCGGTAACTTTTTGCCTGAAATATTTTCCCTTGCCCGTTCCTTTTCGTCACCTGGATTGCTTGTGCGTCACTCCTGCATTTCAGAACCTGTTTTCGCGTTCGAAGATCACGCCCAGCCTGTCGAAACATTGTCCCTAGAGACAATTCCCCGTTTGACATCAATGGCTTTCGAAATAATCTTGCAGGAATGATCCAGACGCTTAAAGCGGACTGGCAACAATTTCATCCGGAACTATAACAATGCCTGCTGTCTCCCGCCTCTCCGTCAACGTCAACGCTGTCGCCATGCTGCGCAATCGCCGCGACCTGCCCTGGCCGAGCGTCACCGGGCTTGCCGCAATTGCGATGGAAGCAGGCGCAAAGGGCATCACCGTGCACCCGCGTCCGGACGAGCGGCACATCCGCAAGACGGACGTCTTCGAGTTGTCCGAGCTGATCGAGGACCGGTTTCCAAACAAGGAACTGTGCCTGGAAGGCTTCCCCACCACGGATTTCATGCAACTGGTCGAGGCGACCCGGCCGGAGCAGGTCCTGTTTGTGCCGGACGATCCGGAGCAGACTACTTCCGACCATGGCTGGGATTTCGGGAAAGATACCACGGCGCTTGAAACCGCCATCGCCGCCGCAAAGGAATGGTCGGTGACGGTGTCTCTCTTCTGCGATCCGGACCCCGCCGCGCCGGAACATGCCGCCCGGCTGGGCGCGGAGAGGATCGAGATTTACACCGGCCCCTACGGCGCCTGTTACGACGATCCGGCCAGGTCGGCGAAGGAACTGGACAAGGTTGTCGCCGCAGCGGAGGCTGCACGCGCCTGCGGCCTCGGCGTCAATGCCGGGCACGACCTGACGGTCGACAACATCCCGGCGCTGCTTGCCCGCGCTCCCTTCATCCGGGAAATGTCCATCGGGCACGGCTTCACCGCCGACGCACTGGTTTACGGCTTCGCTGAAAGCGTCAACCGGTTCCGCAAGGCGATGGGGGAACTCTGACGACGGGCTGGCGGCTCACAGGCAACGGCGAATCCGGTAGGTTGTCTTCATTCTCGGAGTCGGACCGGCGCCATGCCCTATCATACCAAACGACAAAATTCAGGACCGATGCGCCCAGTCACGCATTCCGATTGACATGATTTTCCATGGCTGATCGATGAGCGTGTTCCAGGCCCGGCAGCACAGGTCGACGATCTGGTCGTAGTCCTTGAAGACCCGGTTTGAGAGCCAGTTTTCTCGCATGTACTGCCATAGGTTTTCGACAGGATTGAGTTCGGGAGATCGGGGTGGCAAAGGCAAGAGTGTGATGTTGTCCGGGATGGCGAGCTTGTTTGACGTGTGCCATCCGGCCTGATCAAGGATGACCACGCCATGGGCA
>NZ_JSEP01000022.1 GCF_001624695.1 Labrenzia sp. OB1
CGGGGCCTTTTGCATTGAAACGCAAGACCCAGTCGCGGATCACCTGGACCGTCACGCCGCCGACCGCACCCGCATCGCTGCGCAAGCCGCCGTCATAGATCACTGCAAGCGCCAAAAGGCGCCGTGTTTGATCGGCATTCACCGAGCCACGGGCTAGATGACGAAGGGTTGGAGCATCAAAGTCATCTCGAAGACGGATAGGGGCGGACATGGCAAACTCCTCATGTTCCCCATCAGGAATCATATTCGCGAAACTTTGGGAATCCAAAAGAGTCGTCAAATTCGTCGCTTGGTATAACCCCTGCTAAAGGAACTTTGAGCTGACTATGCTTGTTCCAGTCCGCCGTTTCTGGCTTAAGGGGCGCATCCGATGACCGAAATGCAGGCAAATGCGGCCCCACCAGTTGCAACGGATGTTTTAAACGCTATGTATCAATCTCACGGGTTTGTACCATGACGGCGCAGTCAAGTGATGGGGAAACTAGATACCTGCTCTACAAGACAGCTATATGGCTTGTACTTGTTTATTGATATGTTGCACTCAACATAAAGGCGGATTCCGCTAATGCATCCACTTGGATGAGTAACTCATCATCAGTAGCAACTTGAAGACTGACTTCATCAGTTTCGGTACCCTCGTTTTCGCTACTGAGTTGATCTGCCCAGTCTTCGGTAAGAACTACCAGATCAAGGTCGCCGGTTGTCGGCCGCAACGAAACCTTAAGACTACCGGTCTGGCTCGCCGTATAGCGGAAGCGCTTCGACTCGCCATTGCCTAGCGGTTCATGCCTATAATTGGTTGTCTCATTGAGCGGCATGGCATCCCGTAGGTGCCACTCCCATCCCGCTGCATGAAGTTGGTAAGCGGAATCGTCGCCCAAGGAGCTTACTTCGACTACGAAAGCCTTCCCTTTTTCGGCGTCGATATAGACTGTATCCACCTGCGTTCCGGTGTTTTCACTTGCATCAATTATTGTTCCTGTCTCCGATCGAAGGGTCAGGTCCAAATCGGCATCTGTCGGCGCTAGCGTTACTTCAAGCCGGCCATCCGAGGAGGGTTCAACAAGATGCATATCCGAGCTGACGCCCTGCAAAAGTGGAAAATCAACCGTTTCTTCTAAGGGAAACGGGCGTGAGGCGAGTGGGTCCACCGCCACACTACCACCGGTTTGCGACGTCGCCAATCCGATGAGAACTACATCGGGATTGAGACTCGCCATTGTTTCAGTTTCGAACGTCTGTAGCGCGGAACCGTCCGCAAATGATGAGCCACTTGAGACATCAAGTTTGTAGATCTTCACGTCTCCCTCGCTATTGACCTCGAACAAGCCAGCATCGTCGCTTCTCACGGCACCGACCGCAGGATCAACAAGTGTCAAGACGGAGCTGGTGTTCGAATTTATTTTCTGCGCACCTTCGACGGCGGCACGCATCTGTGCCTGTGACACTTGCGGTCCTTGGGTGAAGCTGATTGCCACTCTGGTAGATTCCAACTCGCCGTCTTTGTAAGGTTTTACTTCGAGAACATAGTTTCTTTCGGGAAAGAGAATGGCTGTGGCGAATTCTCGTGAAAAGTCGTCTTCATCAAGAGCTGACGAATTGTCTACCCAATCGACGATGTCTACATTGTTGACTTGTTGGGTTCCCGTTTGGCTTTCGACCAAACGAATTGCGGCATCCACTTGTGTGGCCGCTTCTATTGTCAACTGAGAGTAGCTTGTCGTGCGAAAGGGACAATACAACCGGTCCCCCTCAATTTCCTCAGCTCGAAAGGGCGCCAATTCGACCTGGGTATCCGGGAGGCTTTGAAATAGCGAGACCATGTTCGGCTGCGTCTTGCTACAGAAAAGCGACGAGCGAACACTAACTTTGATATCCGTCGCCCGCGTAGAAGTATCTTTTTTCAATGCCGTTACGCGAAGGTCATAAGTACCAGCTTTCAATATCGGCGTTTCTACTGAAAAATTGGGCGCCCTCGGAATGAAGAAGCTAGCGATTCTGTTTTCTGCTTCATTCAGTAGCTCAATGCAGAGGTCGTTTTCCGGGTGTCCGGTCAGGACGATCTGTCCCGTTAATTCAAGTTTTAACCTCCGGTTCGTTTGAACAGGCGCCTCGCCAACCGAAAAATCCTGCACCGACTCATTCTTGAGAATAAACACGCCGTTTGCGTTGGGGTTATTCGCCGTTCTTGTTCCAAGCAAAATAGATGTGTCTAAACCAACTAGTAGGGAAGAGGTGTTTTGGTTGGCAACCTTGTCGAGAACCGCGAGCCGATTTCCCTGACCTGAAACTTGTCGCTCATAAACCAGCCGCGTTTGAGACGCACGGTGCCTAAACAAGTTTCCTCGGATCACCTCGCCGTCTGAATCAAAACGCAGATAAACGTTGGAAAAAGTCGTATTGTCATGGAGTTTACCTTCATTGATCTCCAGAAGTTCGAAGCGGCGGGTATTGCATCGATCCCCATCATGTTCGACAAATACGTTTTGCGATGGTCTTGTCTGAGCCTCAATAGGGCTCAACTTTTCAGCTGCGATCTCTTTTGGCAAATTGTTTATATTCTTATTATTTAAGGTCTCCTGAAGAAGTTTCTCTGAAGTCTCTTGCAGTAAATTACGGCTCTTCTCAATTTTGACGATTTCCCGAAGAAACCTTTTAAACTGATCTGCCTCCTCACTCGTCCAGGGAGAATTGGGCGAGGAGCGAATGTGATCCACAGCCCAATAGGGGTCAATCGCAAAGCGGATATGACTTTGCGATGGTCCAAATGTGGTGTCGATTTGGGGATCGTTGCTCGCTGGGCGGATTTCAATGTCTGTGCCCGGGTGGTTGCAAAGTGACAAGATACATTGCGCCACGTTTGTGTGGCCGCCAGAAACTGCGTAGCTCACAATCGGTCGCGGTGGTGCTCCATCGGAAGGTTTGACAGAAATTTCATCGCTAATACGCTCGCAGAGCGATCGTTCGGTTGCGCTGTCTAAACCTGACACTACTTCATTGGCGGTAGCCCGTGCGCGGGCACGGCTCTCTTCAGTCTTAGAAAAACACAAGGACGCAACGTCGTTTTTGTCCCGGAAGATTTGCCTGAACCATCTGGGTTCCGGCGCAGTGCGAAACAGGCGAATAAACGCATCGATGCGATTGCATTTCGCCGCATCGCTGCTCCCAAGCGTTTCCTTGTTGCAAATGAGATCGTTACCGCCATCTATTCGCGAGAGAATCGAGGTAATTAGAGGCTCCTCTCCAGTGAAACTGGTTGGTGCGCTCAATGCGCCTAGAATATCCCCGTCATTTACGTTTGCTTTGCGAAAAAGTTCCACCGATCGAGGCGAGATAAGGTAGAGCGCCTCTTGCAGCGAAGTCATTGAGAATTCCAGTCCACCCCGCCGTAATTCCTCTTGCGCTATATCTCCTTCCATCAGCGAACTCACACGGCCATTGGAAACTAGCAGAAGCATGATTGCGACGACTGCCGTTGCGAAGATGACCGGTATACCCAGCCAATGCGGCCAAATATTCGCTGGCTCAGTCTCTGTGGGTTCCGGAACCGCAGGACATGCCCAGCATGCAATTGCGAGAGCCAGAAGAATGCCGGTCAGAAAATATGTGCCCTGGAAAAGAACTGCACCGCCCAGGTTGGCGTGCGCCACCATCCAGATGCCAGACCAAATCGTGCCCGCTCCCCAAGAGGCCAGAAGACATACGAGCCCGCCGACGACCGCAAAACCCAGTCGTCGCCGTCGCGTCGGGTCGCCCTCCAGCTTCAATGGTCCGGGGAACAGATGCAAGGCAAAAAGGGTGGAAGCTACACCCGCAACAATCCATCCGAGAGAGTCGAGGTCCCGCAGAAACAACGCGTAGAATGGATCAACGCGCAAAAATATTTCTATGAGGCCCCATCCCCCGAGTATGACACCTCCGGAATATGCAACCGACTTGAATATTAATGTGTTTTCTGCAGACATTTTAGAGCCTTTCAGAAAAATTTTTATGTTAACAATGATGTAAGAAATCAATAACTAATTTATTATAATGTAAATTATTCGTTTTCTAAAGTATGAATCCGGATTTTGTTTAAAATGATGGTCAAATTTAAGAGTCCGATTCAAAAGTTCATGAGATGACACAATAGGTTGCGAGCGTGCGTGTCATGACCCTGATGTTGGCAATGGTGACCCATGCGGTGGAGCTTTCGACGAATTTCCCCCAGTCTTTGTGCCAGCCTGCGGCATCGTAGGAACCATCCGAACGTGCGTTCGCCCCCCCCATCGACGGGGTAGGACATGGAGGCCTTTGGCAGCATCTGAACGCTTGATGATCTCGATGGTCCACGTACCGCAGCCGATCAATGCGGAACGGAGCTTGTCGCCTGGGTAGCCGCAGTCGGCGAAGACATGGCGTAGCCAGGGAAAGCGGTGCCGGATGGTCTTGAGGAGAGCGGGCGCACCGTCCCGGTCCTGGATGTCGGCGGCATGAACCAGCACGAACAGCGTCAGGCCGAGCGTGTCAGTGATGATATGGCGCTTGCGTCCCTTGATCTTCTTGCCCGTTGCCCGGCAGGCGATGCGAAGCATCGCTGAGAGGGGGCGTCATGGCCAGAGGTCCCACCGCTTTCCGTGGTTTTGACCGATTGACTGTCGATGACACCGGCAGAGGGAGAGGCCTCACGTCTTTCCAATTCCCGCGTGGCTACGACAAGGATGTAGTTGATCGTCTGCCAAAGGCCGGTATCGCACCAGGAATAGAAATTGCCCCGCACAGTGGAGGCCGGGGGAAAGTCTTTCGGCAGTGCCCGCCACTGACAGCCGCTGCTCGCGATATAAAGGATCGCGTTCACCACCTCTCGCATGTCGGTCCTGTGCGGCCGACCGCCGGATTTGGTGGGAGGGATCAGCGGCGCCAAAATCGCCCAATCCCGGTCAGTCAAATCAGTTGGATAACGCAGATGGTCCCGGTTATTTTGCCGGCGAGTGATATCATTCCAGGGCATTCGATCCTCCATCTTCTCGACAAAGACGGTTGAATCACAACCCGTTGATATCACTCAACTACTTCTAAATCAGGCTCTAAGATCTTCAATGCAAGCGAATAACCTTTTTGGATTCTACACCTAAGCCTTCTTACGGCGTTCGTTCGCGCAAGGATCGCTCCATGAAGCAGTGAATATCCGATTGACCGATCTCCACGAAACCGTGGTGCCGGTAAAGCGATCCCACAGGATTCCAGTGCAAGTATTCCAGCCTCACCGGAAGAACCAGCTTGTCCGCAAGCAGGAGACAGTGTTCGAGCACTCTCGAGCCTATTCCTTTTTTCTGGAAATCAGGGAACAGATAGAACTCACCAAGCCGGACATGATCGGGAAAAACCTGGAAAGACACTGTCCCAAGCCGATGTTCCGCTTTCCTGATCTCAAAGAAGGGTTTCTCCTGGTACCGTTGAAGGTGCAAGTCACGCTGAAACTCTTCGTCCCATCCCCAGCGCTGAACGATGTGCGGTCCCATCGCCGCGCGTTTGGCCTCGAAAGCAAAATCTATATCGTCCGGGATGGTTCTGAGCTTGGGAAATGTCAGATCTGGCGGAAGGTCAGGAATGTCCATGTCACAAGATTACCTGACGACCATCATTGTTTCCAGCTCGTCCACTGCTTTTCAAAGCAGCGAATTCGCGCTTCCCACTCTTCCTGAAAATGCGCTCCACCACCACTTCCACGTTGATTGTTCGGAAAAAACCGGCCTTATTTGACCAGATGTCCGCCTCCACCCCGCTATTCCCTCCATCCCCGGACAAACCCCCTCTTTTGCGCTTGAAATAAAATCCGCCGCCAACTATAAGGCGCGCATTCCACACGCAAGGGGCGGAGCCTGAGCTTTATCGGGGTCCATCCGGTGGCCGATGGGAGAGATCCTTCGGCCCACAATCCTCTTGCGGAGGTCAAACCGGAAAACCAGGAGAGCAAGCCCAATGGCATTGCCCGATTTTACCATGCGTCAGCTTCTGGAAGCTGGCGTGCACTTTGGTCACCAGAAACACCGTTGGAACCCGCGCATGGGTTCGTACATCTTTGGTGTACGCAACGATGTTCACATCATGGACCTGTCCCAGACCGTTCCGCTGTTGCATCAGGCACTGAAGGCCGTTTCAGATACAGTTGCCGGTGGTGGCCGCGTTCTGATTGTCGGCACCAAGCGTCAGGCACAGGAAGCTGTGGCGACTTCTGCACGCAACTCCGCGCAGTATTTCGTCAACGCCCGCTGGCTCGGCGGCATGCTGACCAACTGGAAAACCATTTCCCAGTCCATTCAGCGCCTGCGCAAGCTGGAAGAGACCTTGTCCTCCGACGCCGCAAACGCTCTGACCAAGAAAGAGCGCCTGTTCATGGACCGCGAGCGCGAAAAGCTCGAGCGGAACCTGGGCGGCATCAAGGACATGGGCGGTATCCCGGACCTGATCTTCGTGATCGACACCAACCGTGAAGCCATCGCCATTCAGGAAGCTCGCCGTCTGGGCATTCCGGTCGCCGCGATCCTCGATTCGAACTGCAACCCGGATGGCATCACCTATCCGGTGCCGGGCAACGACGATGCCGGCCGCGCGCTTTCGCTTTACTGCGATCTGATTGCCCGCGCCGCCATTGACGGGATTTCCCGCGCCCAGGGTGCATCCGGCATGGATGTCGGTGCGTCGGAAGAAGCGCCGGTCGAGGAAGCTCTGGCCGAGCCGGTCGCTGAAGCAGCACCTGCTGCCGAAGAAGCCCCGGCCGAGCCTGCCGCTGAAGCGGCTCCACCGGCTGCTGCAGAAGCAGAACCGGAAGCAGACAAGGCCGCACCGGCCGCCTGATAACAGCTCTGCCGCAGTCCTGCTGCGGCAGAAACATGTTGAATTCGCAAGGCGGGCTGCACTTTGTTGCAGCCCCGTCATAAAGACGCGGAGAGCCATCGGCTAAACCGTGTCTCACCCGAAACCCCCATGCACGAGGCAATCGATGAGCATTACCGCCGCGATGGTAAAAGAGCTCCGCGAGAAATCCGGCGCTGGCATGATGGACTGCAAGACCGCCCTTAAAGAAACCGACGGTGACATGGAAGCGGCTATCGACTGGCTGCGCACCAAGGGGCTGGCCAAGGCAGCAAAGAAGGCAGGCCGTCTGGCCGCTGAAGGTCTTGTCGGCGTCGCCACGGACGGCAGCAAGGCTGCCGTGATCGAGCTGAACTCCGAAACCGACTTTGTCTCCCGCAACGAAGGCTTCCAGGAACTGGTTTCCAAGGTCGCCCAGGTTGCTGTGACGACCGATGGGTCCGTTGAAGCCGTGTCCGCCGCCGAAATCGGTGGCAAGTCGGTTTCCGACACGATCACCGAAGCGATCGCCACTATCGGCGAGAACATGAGCCTGCGCCGAACCGCCGCCCTTTCGGCCGGCGAGGGTGTTGTTGCCACCTATGTCCACGGCGCCGTAGCCGATGGCCTGGGCAAGATCGGCGTGCTTGTCGCGCTGGAATCTTCCGGCGACAAGGAAAAGCTCAACGCGCTCGGCCGCCAGATCGCCATGCACGTGGCCGCGACCAGCCCGCTGGCGTTGAACACCGAAGCGCTGGACCCGACTGTGGTCGAGCGTGAAAAGTCGGTCTTCTCGGAGCAGGCTCGTGAGTCAGGCAAGCCGGAAAACATCATTGAAAAAATGGTGGAAGGGCGTTTGCGCAAATTCTACGAGGAAGTTACCCTCGTGAAACAGGCGTTCGTCATCAATCCGGACCAGACGGTCGAGCAGGCCGTCGAGGCTTTGGCAAAGGATCTCGGGACCGAGGTCAAGCTTACCGGTTTTGTCCGCTTCGCACTCGGCGAGGGGATCGAGAAGGGAGAGCAAGACTTCGCCGCCGAAGTGGCGGCAGCCTCCGGGCAGTAAGTTCCAGAAAAAGCGCCGGTCAGTCCGGCGCTTTTTTTTGAGGCATTCCGCATGCGCACGAACGCAGAGGGAATGCCGCGACAAATTTGAGGCGATCCGCTTTCAGACCTTCAACCGGTTGCGGTTGGAGGTCTGAAAGCCGATCTGGACAAAGACTTTCACGAAGGGCGCAGCCGTGACGAATTCCTTGCGATGGAAACGTATCCTCCTGAAACTTTCCGGCGAGGCCCTGATGGGATCGCAGGCTTTCGGGATCGACCCTGCCATCGTTCAGAGGATCGCCAAGGAGATTGCCGACGCGGTGGCGCTTGGCGCCCAGGTCGGCGTCGTTGTGGGCGGCGGCAACATCTTCCGCGGCGTGGCCGTGGCCGCCAAGGGTGGCAACCGGGTCACCGGCGACCATATGGGCATGCTGGCCACCATCATGAACAGCCTCACGCTCGCCGATGCCTTGCGCCGTCTGAAAGTCAATGCCCGCGTTCTGTCCGCGGTTGCTGTCCCGTCCATTTGCGAGACCTTTTCCCAGCGTGTCGCGGACCGCTACATGGAAGACGGCGATGTGATCGTCTTCGCCGGAGGCACGGGCAATCCATTCTTCACCACCGACAGCGGCGCCGCGCTGCGTGCCGCCGAGATGAAGTGCGATGCCTTCCTGAAAGGCACCCAGGTGGACGGCGTTTATTCCGACGATCCGAAGGTCAATCCGGACGCGGAGCGCTACGACAGTCTCGACTATGAAGAGATCATCAGCCGCAATCTCAAGGTGATGGACACCACCGCCATCGCGCTGGCGCGCGACAACTCCATTCCGGTTATCGTCTTTTCCATCCATACTCCGGGCGCGCTCGTCAGCGTTCTGCAGGAGACCGGCACCTATACGGTCGTCGGCGGCTAGTTCCGGCAGTTTCCGGCTCCAGTGAGGGCCCTGTAGTCGCAAATTCGAGTATTGGTGTGATGTTCTGCCGGGCGTGAAGTCACGGGCGGTGCTCGTGATTTCCAGCCTGAGACGTCACCGCACCGGTCCTTGCGCCGCAGGGGTTGGCTCCTCTGCGTATCAGGTGCCAAATTGTCAACAGACCGGGCACAAGCACTTGTGTTTCGGCACGTTTATGCCATGTTGGCCCGCGCCGGGACTCTATCTAGCCCGGTCAAAAACAAGAGTGAGGATAAAATGTCGGTAGTAGGTGTCGATCTGGACGACTTGAAGCGCCGGATGCAAGGGGCTCTCGCTTCGCTGAAGACCGATTTTTCAGGCCTTCGGACAGGGCGTGCGTCCGCATCCATGCTGGATCCCGTCTCCGTTCAGGCCTATGGCCAATCCATGCCGATCAGCCAGGTCGGCACCGTGTCCGTGCCGGAGCCGCGCATGGTCGCGATCCAGGTCTGGGACAAGACCATGGTTGCCGCCGTCGAGAGGGCGATCCGGGAATCGAATCTCGGTCTCAACCCGGTTGTCGACGGCCAGTTGCTGCGCCTGCCGATTCCCGAGCTCAATCAGGAACGCCGCCAGGAGCTGATCAAGGTTGCCCACAAATACGCCGAACAGGCGCGGGTCGCGATCCGTCATGTCCGCCGCGATGGCATGGATACAGCGAAAAAAGCCGAAAAAGACGGTGACATCTCCCAGGACGACAGCCGTGTCGCATCCGATGAAGTGCAGAAGCTGACCGATCAGATGATCGGTGAGGTGGACAGCATGCTGGAGAAAAAAGAGCAGGAAATTTCCCAGGTCTGATCGGACCCGGACCTGTGAACAGGGGAGCCTCATGAGCGTCAGCCCGGACCGGAGCCCGCATGTATCTGCCGCGGAAGGTGGCAGCGCGAAACCGCCACACCACGTTGCCTTCATCATGGATGGCAACGGGCGATGGGCGACCGCGCGCGGCCTGCCGCGGACGGAGGGGCACCGCCATGGGCTGGAAACCCTGCGCCGGGTGATCCGGCATGCCGGAAAGCGCGGCATCGAGGTGATCACCATCTACAGTTTTTCCTCCGAGAACTGGAGCCGGCCGGAAACCGAGGTTTCCTTTCTCATGGGCCTGCTGCGGCGTTTCGTGCAACGCGATCTGAGCGAGCTGCACGAGGCAAATGTGCGCATCCGGATCATCGGCAGCCGCTGCGAACTGGAGCCTGGCATCGCCGCGCTGCTGCAGGAGGCCGAGGACCTGACCCGGAACAACACCGGACTGAACCTCGTGGTGGCCTTCAATTACGGGGCACGCACGGAAATCGTCCGCGCGGCGAAAACGCTGGCTCAAAAGGTTGCTTCCGGTGAACTGCAGCCGGAAGACATTTCCGAGGCCGCTTTTTCCGAAGCTCTCGACACCGGCGGGTTGCCCGATCCGGACCTCATCATCCGCACCAGCGGCGAGATGCGGCTTTCCAATTTTCTTCTGTGGCAGGCGGCCTATTCGGAATTCTATTTCTGCGACAAACACTGGCCGGATTTCGACGAGGCGGCGTTTGATGAGGCCCTGATCTGTTTCGGCAACCGGCAGCGCCGGTATGGCGGTCTTGATGCCAAAGCGTTGTAGCGTTTTTCCCGCGTGATGGCAGATCCCCACCCCCCTTCGAAAAAACTCTCGGATCTCGGCCTGAGGTTTGCCTCGGCGGTCATTCTCGGGCCCTTGGTTCTGCTCATCGCCTGGCTTGGCGGATTGCCCTACGCCGCGCTGGTGCTGACAGCCGCGGTGCTTTTCCTGTGGGAATGGTTCTCGATCACCGGAACGCGCCAGATTTCGCCCTTGGCACTTGTCGGTCAGGGGGCGCTCGTCGTCCTTGCGCTTTGTCATGTCACGGGCCATGCGGAGATCGGCCTCGCGGCGATACTGGTGGCGGCGTTTGCCGCCTTCGGTCTCGGCAGATTTTCCCGGGCCGGGAGATGGAGCGCCGAGGGCATCCTTTACAGCGGATGCGCGCTCTTTGCCCTTCTGGCGATCAGGGAGGGAACCGGCGGACTGCTGTTCACCTTCTTCCTGCTGTTCGTGGTCTGGGCGACCGACATCTTTGCCTATTTCACCGGCCGGGCGCTTGGTGGCCCGAAACTCTGGGCCCGGGTTTCGCCGAAGAAAACCTGGTCGGGCGCTGTCGGCGGGCTGATGCTGGCGGCGGCATTCGGTGTCGGCGTGGTTGTTGTCGCAGGGGCCTGGGCCGGTCCTGAGGCCAAGCCAGAAGCCGGGCTGGGGGACGCGAACCGGAATCTGTGGATCTGGGCCTTGCTGGCGGCAGCGCTTTCAATCGTTTCTCAAGCGGGCGATCTTTTGGAATCGGCGGTCAAGCGCAGGTTCGACGTCAAGGATTCCAGCCGTCTCATTCCCGGCCACGGGGGAATCATGGACCGTATCGACGGTCTTGTCGCCGCGGCTATTTTCGCCGTTCTGATCGGCGTGATCGCCGGAGGCACGCTTGGCGATCCGATCGCGGGTCTGGGTCTGCATTAAGTCTGGAGTTGCGACCATGGCGGCGGGAACCGCTTTCATCGACGAAACTGCGCCGATACGGATCACCGTGCTTGGCGCGACCGGCTCTATCGGCCAGAGCCTGGCGGATCTGATCGAGCGCTCGCCTGAACGGTTCGACGTGGTTTCTCTTGTGGCGAACCGCGACGCAAGATCCCTGGCGGCGATGGCGAAAACGCTGAGGGCCTCGTCGGCCGTTCTGGCGGACGCATCCTGTTATGAGGATCTCGCCGGCCGCCTTGAAGGGACCGGCATTGCTGTGTCCGCTGGAGATGCGGCGGTTCTTGAGGCGGTCGAGCGTGAGGCAGACATTGTGGTCGGTGCAATTGTTGGCGCGGCAGGTCTTGCCCCCACCATGGCGGCGATAAAGCCGGGCCGCAGGATCGCCCTTGCCAACAAGGAGTGCCTGGTGTGTGCGGGCGACCTTTTCATGGAAAAGATCCGCCGGAGCGGCGCCGAATTGCTGCCGGTGGACAGTGAGCACAACGCCATTTTCCAAGTCTTCGAATCCGAGAGAGCAGATCAGGTTGAAAAAGTCATCCTGACCGCGTCGGGCGGGCCGTTCCGGACGTTCTCCAGTGCCGAGATAGCAGGGGTGACGCCGGAGCAGGCGTTGAAACACCCGAACTGGGACATGGGTGCACGGATCACCATCGACAGCGCGACGATGATGAACAAGGGGCTGGAGGTTATCGAGGCCTCGCATCTGTTTCCGGTGCGCCACGATCAACTGGATGTACTGGTGCATCCGCAGTCCGCCGTTCACGGCCTTGTCCAGTACAGCGACGGCTCGCTGCTCGCGCAGCTCGGCAGCCCGGACATGCGCACGCCCATCGCCCATTGCCTGGCTTATCCCCGCCGGATGGCCGTACCTGTCAGAAGGCTTGATCTGGCGGAGCTCGGAACACTGACCTTCGAAGCGGCCGATCCGGAGCGGTTTCCCGCGCTGGGGCTTGCCATCGGCGCGATGAAGGCAGGTGGGGCGGCTCCCGCTGCGCTGAACGCTGCTGATGAAATCGCTGTGGAGGCCTTTTTGAATGGCAAGATCCGCTTCCCGGATATACCCGCCGCCATTGAAGCCGTTCTTGAACGGATGACGGGGGAGGGGCGCCTGGCAGCGTGTGCCCGGATTGAGGACGTTCTGGCGCTCGATACGGAAGCCCGGCAAAAAACCCGCGAATGGATTGCTTCCAGATAGAGAACGGTCCCGCGTCTTTTAATTTTTCATGCCGGACCATTAACACGCCGTAATTTTCCTTTTAGTACAGTGGCTCGAAATCATCCAAGCTGTGCAGGATCGGACGCCATTTATGGACCTTTTTATTTCCGCGTATTCCCTGATCGTCGGAACCATCATTCCCTTTCTGTTCGTGCTGACGATCGTGGTGTTTTTCCATGAACTCGGACATTTCGCCGTCGCCCGGTGGTGCAACGTCAAGGTAGATGCCTTCGCGGTCGGATTCGGCCGCGAGATCATCGGCAGGACCGACAGGCAGGGCACACGCTGGAAACTCTGCATGATTCCGCTTGGCGGCTACGTGAAGTTTGCCGGGGACGAGAACGCCGCCAGCGTGCCGAGCCGTGAACTGATCGCGCAAATGAGCGAAGAAGACCGCAAGACCGCCTTCATCGCCAAGCCTGTATGGCAGAGGGCGGCCGTCGTCGCCGCGGGGCCGCTGGCCAATTTCATTCTGGCAATCGTGATTTTCGCGACGCTCTTCATGCTGATGGGCAAGCAGGGTCTTGAGCCGGTCGTCGAAGAGGTCTTTGCGGGCCGGGCCGCCGAACGCGGCGGTATTCAGGCCGGCGATATCGTCAGGGAAATCGACGGACGCGAAATTCACACCTTCGGTGAATTGCGTCAGGTGGTCCTGATGAATGCCAATACGCCGCTAGTCTTCGAAGTCGAGCGTGACGGAAAGCTTGTCGACCTGACCGTGACACCCGATTCCCGTGAAAAGGAAGTTTTTCTCGGCGAGCGTCAGATGGCCGGAGATATCGGCCTGCGTGGTTCCAGCGATCCCCAGTATCTGGTGCGCATCAAATACGGGCCGCTCGGCGCGGTCAACGAAGGTGCCCTGGAAACATGGCGGATCATGGAGGGGACGGTCAATTACGTCTGGGGCGTGATCACCCAGCGCCAGTCCGCAGATCAGCTCGGCGGTCCGATTCGTGTTGCGCAGATCTCCGGTCAGGTCGCCGATCTCGGCTTTCTGCCGCTGATTTCCCTTACCGCGGTCCTTTCGGTGAGCATCGGCCTGATCAACCTGGCTCCTGTGCCGATGCTCGATGGCGGGCATCTGCTCTATTTCGCGGCCGAGGCGCTGCGCGGCAAACCCTTGAGCGAGAGGGTTCAGGACGTGGGATTCCGTATCGGGTTGGGGCTTGTGCTGATGTTGATGGTCTTCGTCACATGGAAGGACATAATGAGGCTGGTAGGCCCCAGTTCCTAGGGCAATGCGCCGCAGGGTGAAGCGATGCCGGTCCACAAGCCGTGACATTGACGCAACGTCTTCTGACTAAATCGCTTTCACCCGCCAAGTGCAGTTGCGTTATCGGTAAAATCCTATAAAACGATCATCGGTTCCGAGAATCTGCCAGGGTGAGTGCGGGTTCCGGGAGGGGTATTTAAAAACAAAGGCATAGCGCAATAATGCAGCGATTGCAGAAGTTTACACGAGCCGTATTGTTAGTTGCGGCCGTATTTTCAATCGGGGCGGCTCTGCCTCAGACCATCGGTATTCCGTCCTTTGTGACGGAGGCGCAAGCGGCCGTTGCCAGAAGCATTCAGGTGCGCGGCAACACGCGGGTCGAGGATGAAACAGTCGTCAGCTACTTGACCATCGTTCCGGGGCGTTCCTACAGCGCCTTCGATGTCGATGAGTCGCTGAAGGCGCTTTATGCAACGGGTCTGTTCGCCACTGTCGATATCACCCCGAGTGGCAGCACCGTTATCGTAACGGTCACGGAAAACCCGATAATCAACCGTGTTTCCTTCGAAGGAAACAAGAAGATCAAGGATGGGGCGCTGGAAACAGCCGTCCGGTCGCAGCCGCGTTCGATGTTGTCGCGCGCCAAGGTGCAGGCCGACGTTCAGAACATTCTGGAATCCTATCGCCGCTCCGGCCGCTACGGCGCGTCCGTCGAGCCGCAGATCATCGATCGCGGACAGAATCGCGTCGATCTGGTGTTCGAAATCAACGAAGGTGCAAAGACCGGTGTCGAGCGCATCAGCTTCATCGGCAATTCAGCCTTCAGTGACGGCCGCCTGCGCGACGTCATTCGTACGCGTGAAAGTGGCCTGCTGAGCTGGCTTCGCAGCACCGATACCTACGATCCGGACCGGCTTGCCGCCGACGAGGAACTGCTGCGCCAGTATTACAACAAGAAGGGTTATGCCGACTTCCGTATCGTGTCCGTGAGTGCGGATCTCGATCGTGAGCAGAACATCTTCTACGTCACTTTCAACGTCGATGAGGGCGAGAAGTATGAAGTCGGCGATGTCGAGATCGTGTCCACGATTGCCGATGTCGATCCGGAAGAGCTGCGTCGCCTGATCCGTACCCGCAGCGGCCAGACCTTCAACTCCCTGCGGGTCGAGCAGACCGTCGAAGACATCACGCTGCGCGTCTCCGAAGAGGGCTATGCCTTCGCACGGGTTCGTCCGCGTGCGGCTCGCGATTACGAAAACAACAAGATCTCGCTGATCTACTATATCGAGGAAGGTCCGCGGGCCTACATCGAGCGGATCAACATCATCGGTAACGACAGGACTCGCGAATACGTCATCCGCCGGGAATTCGATATCGCCGAAGGGGATGCGTTCAATCGGGCTCTGGTCGACAAGGCCGAGCGTCGCCTGCGCAATCTCGGTTTCTTCGAGCGCGTTTCGATCACCACGCAGCAGGGCAGTGCGCCCGACCGTGTGGTCGTCAATGTTCGCGTCGAGGAAAAAGCGACCGGTGAGATTTCCTTCGGTGTGGGCTATTCGACGGTCGATGGCGTCATCGGTGACATTTCACTGACCGAGAGGAACTTCCTCGGCCGTGGCCAGTTCGTGAAGCTCGCAGTTGGTGGTGGTGCCGACACGCAGTCTTACGAGTTCCGGTTTATCGAGCCGTTCTTCATGGGCCGCCGCGTCGCGCTTGATCTCGATCTTTATCGCAAGGTCGACGATGCCAACGATTACCGGTCCTTCGATCAGGAAAAGACGGGTGGCGGTTTCGGCTTCACGTTGCCGCTCCGGGAAGAAGAACTGACGGTTCGGCTCTTCTACAATATCTTCCAGGAGAAGAACTCCGATCCGGACAACGAATCGACCAACATCAACAACTGCGACACGGCCAACCTGTCCCTTGCGGTGTGTGACTCTCTCGGCACTTATCTGACCTCGCTGGTCGGATACGAGTTCCGTTACAACACTCTGGACCGCAACCTTGATCCGACAGACGGCTTCTACGCCTCTTTCGGTCAGCAGTTCGCGGGCCTTGGCGGTGACAGCTTCTTCATCAAGACCGAAGCCGAAGCTCGGGCGTACAAGGAAATACTCGCAGACTACGGTCTCGTCGGAAGCCTGTCCGTCCGTGGCGGTAACATCATGGCTCTTGGTGACGAGCGGCTGCGGGTGTCGGAGCAGTTCATGCTTGGCGGCAATCTCATTCGCGGTTTCGAAAACCAGGGCATCGGTCCTCGGGATGCGGAGACCGAAGACGCGATCGGCGGCCGGTTCTATGTGGCGGCGACTGCCGAAACCCAATTCCCGTTCCCGATCATTCCGAAGGAATTGGGCCTTAGCGGTGCGGTGTTTGCCGATGCAGGTTCTCTGTGGGATGCTGACAGCAACCTCGTGAGCCTTGTGGACGACAACGGCGGACGGATTGACTCCAACGACTTTGCACTGCGTGCATCCGTGGGTGCCGGTATCCGCTGGAATTCGCCTTTTGGACCGCTGCGAGCCGACTTCGCCTATCCCATCGTCAAGGAAGATACCGACAAGACCCAGGTATTCCGCTTGAGTGGTGGCACGCGCTTCTAAAAAGCGGTCAAACAGGTTAGAAATCGGCCGCCGATCTGATCGGCGGCCGTTTTTATTGGCTGGCAACAAGGATACAATCATGTCCGAGCCAAATTTTTTTGCGACCCCGGCCCCAGTTTCACTGCGGGACATCGCCGACTGGGCGGAAGCCGAGATCCATCGTGGCGACGAGACCCTGGAAATTACGGGCGTCGCGCCACTGGAAGAGGCCGGATCCGGATTGCTGGTCTTCTTCGATAATCCGATCTATCTCGATCAGCTTCGGGCGACGACCGCAGCAGCGTGCATGGTCACCAAGAAACACAAGGACAAGGTTCCAGAAGGGGTCGCGGTGCTTGTCTGCGCGGACGCCTACCGGTCCTGGGCCAAGGTTCTGGCGCGGCTCTATCCTGATGCGATGGTCCCGAAGGAGCCCGGACCGGCAACCGTTTCCGACAGGGCGGCGATAGATCCGGACGCGTGTCTGGAAGAGAATGTGACAGTGGAGGCGGGTGTCGTGATCGGCGCTGGTGCCGAAATCGGGGCAGGGACTGTCATTCGGGCGAATACGGTGATCGGCCAGGGTGTGAGAATCGGCCGCGATTGCGTGATCGGACCAAATTGCACCGTGCAGCATACAGTGCTCGGCAACCATGTTTATTTTCATCCCGGGGTGTGTTGCGGCCAGGACGGATTTGGCTATGCCATGGGCCCCCAGGGGCATCTGAAAGTCCCTCAGGTAGGCCGGGTGATCATTCAGGACGATGTCGAGGTCGGCGCCAACACCACCATCGACAGAGGCGCGAACCGCGACACGATTATCGGTGAAGGAACCAAGATCGATAATCAGGTGCAGATCGGCCACAATGTCGTCATCGGCCGGCATTGTGTTCTCGTATCGCAGGTTGGGTTGTCGGGAAGCTGCACACTGGAAGATTTCGTTGCCATCGGCGGCCAGACCGGTGTTCGCGGACACGTGACCATCGGTATGGGTGCCCAGGTTGCCGCGGTAAGTGTCGTCAGTGACAGTCTTCCGGCGGGGGGACGTTACGGAGGCACGCCTGCCAAACCGGTGAAACAATGGTTCCGGGAAGTCGCCGCCGTGAGAAAACTTGCAGAGCGCGGCAGCGGATCGTAAACGGATAAACAGACAAGAACTTTGCGGAGCTGATCCGCCAAGGGGCATTTCATGGAAGACGCAGAAAACAAGACACTTGCAAGCGCAGACATCATGGAAATCATGAAGCTTCTGCCGCACCGCTATCCTTTTTTGCTGATCGACAAGATCATCGAGATGGACGGCGACAACAGCTGCATCGGCATCAAGAACGTCACCATCAACGAACCTCATTTCACCGGTCATTTTCCGGGCCGTCCGGTCTTTCCGGGCGTGCTCCTGATCGAAGCGATGGCTCAGACCGCCGGTGCGCTCTGTGTGCACGCAAGGGGCGCGGATGCTCCGCCGCAGCTTGTGTATTTCATGACCATCGACCGGGCCAAGTTCCGCAAGCCCGTGGAGCCTGGGGATCAGGTTCATTTTCACGTCAAGAAGATCAAGCAACGCTCCAATATCTGGAAATTCGATGCTGTGGCGACGGTCGCCGGAGCGAAAGTCGCAGAAGCAGAAGTCAGCGCCATGCTGATAGATGCGTGAGGAAACATGACTGACATACATCCAACGGCCATTGTCGAAGACGGGGCCGTGATCGGCGAAGGGGTCCACATTGGACCATATTCGACAATCGGGCCGAACGTCGAACTTGCCGAGGGTGTGACGCTGGAGGCTCATGTCGTCGTTGCCGGGCATACGAGCATTGGTGCGGGCACTCATATCTTTCCCTTTGCCAGCATTGGTCACAAGCCGCAGGATCTGAAATACGCCGGCGAGGTGACCTATCTGACGGTCGGCACGAACAACCAGATCCGCGAACACGTGACCATGAGCCCCGGTACGGTGGGCGGCGGCGGTGTGACAAGGGTCGGCGACAATTGCCTGTTCATGATGGGCGCGCATGTCGGTCACGATTGTCAGGTGGGCAACCACGCGATTCTGGCAAACAATGCGACTTTGGCCGGTCATGTGGAACTGGACGATTTTGTTATTCTGGGCGGACTCAGTGCCGTACGGCAATGGTCCCGGATCGGAACCGGCGCGATCATCGGCGGCATGACCGGTGTCGAATTCGACGTCATCCCCTATGGATCCGCGATTGGCGACAGGGCGCGTCTCGCAGGCTTGAATCTGGTCGGTTTGAAACGTAAGGGCCTTCCCAGAGAGCAGATTCATGCTCTGAGGGCAGCTTATCGGGCCCTGTTTGAAAGCCAGGATGGCACGCTGCGCAGCCGGGCGGAAGCTTTGGCCGCAGAGAGCGCCGATCAGCCCTTGGTGAAGACAGTGACTGACTTTATCCTGGACAAGGATGATCGGCGCTTTTGTACGCCGCGCAGCGAAGACTGAAAAAATGTCCGTCCCGGATCAGGCCGAGACCAGACGGATTGCCCTGATTGCCGGCAACGGCAGCCTGCCGGTGCAGATTGCGGATGCGCTTGGTGCGGCAGGGCGTGATTTCCGGATCGTCGCCATCAAGGGAGAGGCCGATGCGGGCACCCGCGGTCGGGCCGATACGGAGCTGGGCTGGGGCGAAATAGGTCGTCTTTATACTTTCCTGAAAACGACGGGCTGTCGGGATATCCTGCTTATCGGTGGGGTATCCAGGCGGCCCGATTTTGCATCGGTTCTGGGAGACCTCGGCACACTCAAGCGTTTGCCAACCATTATCCGGGCGCTGGCGGGCGGAGATGACAGCCTGCTGACGAAAGTGATCCGGCTAATTGAAGACGAGGGGTATCGCGTCGTGGGGATAAAGGATGTCGCGCCGCAGTTGTTGGCCTCCAGTGGTGTGTTGGGCCGCGTGCGACCTGGTAAAGATGACTGGCAGGATGTCGAGCTGGCATTGAAAGCGACCGAGAAGCTTGGAGAACTGGATATCGGCCAGGCTGCTGTTGCTGTCGGCGGGCGCGTGATTGCCCTGGAGGGCGCCGAGGGCACGGATGCCATGCTTGAGCGTTGCGCGGACTTGAAACGGATTGGAAGAGTGCGGGACAAGGGACGAACCGGCGTTCTGGTCAAGACGGCCAAGCCCAACCAGGACTTGCGGGTGGATCTTCCGGCTGTCGGACCCAGGACAATCGAGCTCGCACTTGCCGCGGGCCTTGCGGGAATCGCCGTGGAAGCGCAAGGGGCTCTTATTGCCGAAAAGGACGAAACCCTGCGAAAAGCGGACGCGGCAGGCCTTTTCCTGATCGGTCTGGACCGTTCGCAGGACGCCGGAGTTTCCGGTAAATGACGGGCACCGGGCCAAGCGTTTGCGTTGTCGCAGGCGAGGAATCCGGAGACCTGCTCGGTTCGGAACTCATCAAGGCGCTGAACGAGAGACTTGGTGAAGGGGTTCGATATTGCGGCGTCGGCGGTGAGCGGATGACAACACTCGGCCTCAAGAGTTTCTTCGATATGTCAGACGTTTCTGTCATGGGACTGACTGCGGTGCTGGCGCGGCTGCCGCGCATCGTCAGGCGGGTCTATCAGACAGTCGATGCGGTGATCGCCGCCGATCCGGATGTGTTGGTAATCGTCGACAGCCCCGATTTCACTCACAATGTCGCCAAGCGAGTGCGCAAGAGCGCACCGCATATTCCGATCGTCGGATACGTGTCCCCATCAGTCTGGGCCTGGCGGCCGGGCAGGGCCCGGAAGATGAGCGTCTATGTCGACGAGCTGCTGGCGCTTCTGCCGTTCGAACCGGAAGTGCATAAACGTCTCGGCGGACCCCGCACCCACTACGTCGGTCATCCGTTAAGTGAAAACTCGGCCTATCTGCGGCCAGATGAAGGTGAACGCCGGCCCTTTGGCGAGAGCGGTAAGGTGCTTCTGGTGCTTCCGGGAAGCCGGGGCAGCGAGATCGACCGGCTGCTGAGTGTCTTCGGTGAAACCGTTGCGCAAGTTGCCCAGGATCAGGCGGACCTGGAAGTTGTCCTGCCGGCGGTTTCCCATCTTGAGGACAGGATACGGGCCGGTGTTTCGAACTGGCCTGTGAAGCCGCAGATCGTATGCGGAGAGAACGCCAAGAAAGCGGCCTTCCGCCGCGCGCATGCTGCCCTCGCGGCTTCCGGCACTGTCTCGCTGGAACTGGCGCTGTCGGGCGTTCCCATGGTCGTTGCCTACAAGGTCGACTGGTTTTTTCGCCGGATCAAGGAACTCAACAGGATTTTCAAGTTCTCCAGCGTGGAGTCCTTCGTTCTGCCGAATATAATCCTCGGGGCCAGGGCAATTCCTGAATTTCTCGATGACGAAGTGCAGCCGGACGTTTTGGCGCGGCATCTGAAGGTTTTGCTCAGCGACAGCGCGGAACGACGCGAACAGATTGCCAAACTGGCGCGGCTGGATGAGGTGATGCGCCTGCCTGATGGCTACAGCCAGCGCGGAGCGGCGGCGGATGTCGTTGTGGCAGCCATGACAGCGGACAGACGTTAGAGCATCCCGCGTTAATTTGAATTCAGGAAATCTTCCGAACGCATTTACAACGCAAACGCTGTCTCGGGCACCTTCCTGAAACCATGAATCCGCTTGAACGCGACACGCTCTGGAATTGTCCAGGTGCGCTTGCGCCCTGTCAGGAAGCCTCCGGCCGTAGTTTCAGCTTGGCTTGCGGCCCGAGAGAAACCCACAGACTGGTTGGCAACAAAAAAAGCCCCCGGATTTCCGGGGGCTTCTTGACGCAGGCCGTTTTAGCGGCGTTGTTCGATTGGCGTATAATCGCGCTTTTGCGAGCCTGTATAAAGCTGGCGCGGACGGCCGATGCGCTGGGACGGATCTTCGACCATCTCCTTCCACTGCGCGATCCAGCCGACTGTGCGGGCAAGAGCGAAGAGGACGGTGAACATCGTCGTCGGGAAGCCGAGCGCACGCAGGGTGATTCCGGAGTAGAAATCGATGTTCGGGTACAGCTTCTTCTCGACGAAATACTCGTCATTGAGAGCGATTTTTTCCAGCTCCATGGCGACGTCCAGGAGGGGGTCGTCCTTGATGCCGAGCTCGTTGAGCACTTCATGCGTGGTTTTCTGCATGATACGCGCGCGCGGGTCGTAGTTCTTGTAGACCCGGTGTCCGAAGCCCATCAGGCGGAACGGATCGTTCTTGTCCTTGGCGCGGGCGACATATTCGGGAATGCGGTCCACCGAACCGATTTCCGACAGCATGTTGAGCGCGGCTTCGTTGGCGCCGCCGTGAGCAGGACCCCACAGGCAGGCAATACCGGCTGCGATGCAGGCGAACGGGTTGGCGCCGGACGAGCCCGCGAGACGAACCGTCGACGTGGACGCGTTCTGCTCGTGATCGGCATGCAGGATGAAAATCCGGTCCATGGCGCGGGCCAGGACAGGGTTCACCTTGTATTCCTCGCAGGGAACGGCAAAGCACATATGCAGGAAGTTGGCCGCATATCCCAGATCGTTGCGCGGATAAACGAAAGGCTGGCCGATATGGTACTTGTAGGCCATGGCGGCGATCGTCGGCATCTTGGCGATCATGCGCAGGGACGCAACCATGCGCTGATGCGGATCGGTGATGTCGGTTGAATCATGGTAGAAGGCGGCCAATGCGCCGACTGTACCGACCATCACGGCCATGGGGTGGGCATCCCGGCGGAAACCGGAGAAGAACCGGTTCATCTGCTCATGGATCATTGTGTGATAGGTGACGCGCTGGACGAAGTCGTCCTTCTGCACCTTTGTCGGCAGTTCGCCATAGAGAAGCAGATAGCAGGACTCGAGGAAGTCGCCATGGTCTGCGAGTTGATCGATCGGATAACCGCGATAAAGAAGCGTTCCTTCGTCACCGTCGATATAGGTGATCTTGGATTCGCAAGACGCGGTTGAGGTAAACCCCGGGTCGTAAGTGAACATGCCTGTGTCCTTGTACAAGGACGAGATGTTCACCACCGACGGTCCGATGGATCCGTCAAGAACGTCGAAATCGTGGGCTTTACCATCGACGCTGAGCTTGGCGTTGTTGTCGGCCATTCAGAAAACCCCTTCACGTTAACCTGAGTACCGCCCTGATGACTGGCTCTTCGTTGGAAGAGCCCCGAATTCGGTTGTCAGGCGGCAATTGAGAAATTTTCGCGTCTTGCGTAGCCCATTTACCGCAGTGCCGCAAGCTGGCCGGTATAAAGCTTTGGTCCAAGAGCGATCGATCGGCCGAGGTCGGCCGGTCGATTTATTTGATGCGTTGCCCGGGTACGGGCGAATCGCAGGCGATATCAGGCAGCCTGATCCTGGATCCTGGAAAGGGACTCCTGCCTGCCGAGTGCAATCAGCACATCATAGATTCCCGGCGACGTTCCGCGCCCTGTGAGGGCTGCACGAAGCGGCTGGGCCACTTTGCCGAGCTTCAGGTCTTTCTCTTCCGCATAGGTCTTCACGGCGGCTTCCAGGGGCTCTGCGGCCCATTCGGCCGCGGACGACAGAACCATGTGGAGGTCGGCGAGGATTGCCTTTGCATCGTCGTTCAGGATCTTGCCGGCCTTCTCGTCGATGTCGAGCGGGCGCTGACGCCACAGATAAGAAGCGCTTTCGGTCAATTCCACCAGCGTCTTTGCACGTTCCTTCAGGCCGGGAAGGGCGGTCAGGGCAGTGCTGGCGTTTTCACCCACAGCCAGCCAGTCCAGAACTGCCTGGCCGCCTTCTGCATGCGCCAGATAGACCTTCCAGTGGTCGAGCAGTTCCGCGTCGCCTGTGGCGCGCATGTAATGCCCGTTGAGATTCTCGAGTTTCTTGAAGTCGAAACGGGCGGCGGACTGGCCGACGGCGTCCAGTCCGAACCATTTGATCATGTCGTCGAGCGACATGATTTCCTCGTCTCCGTGGCTCCAGCCAAGGCGGGCAAGGTAATTGCGCATGGCCTGCGGCAGGTACCCCATTGCCCGGTAGGCTTCAGCACCCGTGGCGCCGTGACGCTTGGAAAGCTTGGCGCCGTCCGGGCCGTGAATGAGCGGAATATGCGCCATTGCCGGAACGTCCCAGCCAAGCGCCTTGAAGATAAGCGTCTGCCTGGCGGCATTCGTCAGATGGTCGACACCGCGGATGATATGCGTGACGGCCATATCGTGATCGTCGACCACGACCGCATGCATATAGGTCGGTGTTCCGTCCGAGCGCAGCAGGATAAAATCATCAAGGTCCTTGTTCGGAATCACGACCCGGCCCTGCACCAGGTCATCAACCACCGTCTCGCCGTCCAGCGGAGCCTTGATGCGAACGACCGGCGCGACATCTTCCGGTGCCTCGGAAGCATCCCGGTCACGCCAGGTTCCGTCATACCGGGGCGGCTTGCCGTCAGCGCGGGCCTTCTCGCGCATGGCATTGATTTCTTCCGGAGAGCAGTAACAATAATAGGCTGTTCCGTTGGCGAGCATTTGTTCGACGACTTCCTTGTGGCGCTCGACGCGCGAAGCCTGGGAAATCGGATCGCCGTCCCAGTCAAGTCCCAGCCATGAAAGTCCGTCCAGGATGGCGTCTACCGCTTCCTGTGTCGAACGTGCACGGTCGGTGTCCTCGATGCGCAGCAGCATCCGGCCGCCATGATGTTTGGCGAACAGCCAGTTGAAGAGCGCTGTGCGAGCGCCGCCGATATGAAGGAAGCCCGTGGGAGAGGGGGCGAAGCGCGTGACGATTTCTTGTGGCATGGTGCTTATTTGAAAGTCTCTGTAAGAATAGCGGCGCGGTCCGCGCCTTCATGGTGGCGCGGTCTTAGCACAGGCTTTGGCAAGTCAAAATAGGGGGCCGCCAATTACGGATGGAATTACCCGTTCTTCCGATGGTGAGGTGAAAGGATCGTTGGCAAAGGGACAAAACCCGCTTCCGCAGGATGACAGCCGCTCTTTTGCGGCAACGGTTCGTGATGCTCCTGCCGTGATAACCGGAAAAAACCGCTCGGGAACCGGAAGCAGAAAACCTGCTGGAGCGCGCCGGTCCATATGGGCATTCCTTTCCGGGCCGTCCGGTGCGATCAAGGTTGCAGAGGAGCGCGACGGGGACAGCCGTCGATTGTTGTGGTGGAGCTTTGCCTTTGCCGCGGGCATCGCGGTCTACAACCTCCTTCCCGAAGAACCTCACTGGCCGGTGCTGGCCGTTCTGGCTGCATTGACGCTGGCACTGGCCGTATGGACCGGACGTCGCGGCACTCTGGGCGAGACCGCCATCCTCACCCTTGCGCTGGCTTGCGGCCTCACCGTCGCCGCAATGAGGACCGCCATCGTGGATGCTCCACGGCTCGGCGAGACGATGACTGTCACCCTGACAGGGCATGTTCTTGAAAGCGGGACCGGTTCGAGGGGAACCCGTGTCCTGCTTAGATTGGAAACAATAGACGGGCATCCGCGAAGCGCGGTGACGTTTCCGGAAAAAGTCCGCCTGCGGGTTCCCGCGGGCGATCATAACCGGGTCGGCGAAGGTGTCAGTCTCAGGGCGCGGCTGTTTCCTCCCGCGGGACCGGTCAGCCCAGGCGGATATGACTTTTCCTATCGTGCCTTCTTTTCAGGAATTGGCGCGACTGGCTTCAGTTACGGCCCTGCTGTGCCTGCCGAAACAGGCGACCCTTCGCTGTTGCTGCGCATGGCGGCATACATTCAGCATGTGCGGGACGGATTGGCGAACCGGATCAGGTCGGCTCTGCCGGATACGCCTGAAAGGGCGTTGGTGATTGCTCTTCTGGTCGGGGATCGCAGTGGTATCAGCCAGGAGCAGGAGGACGATCTGCGGGCGGCGGGTCTTGCTCATATCCTTGCGATATCCGGGCTCCATATGGCACTTTTCGCTGGCGGCGCCTACGGCTCTGTCCTGCTGCTGCTCGCCCTGTTTCCATCCCTTGCGCTACGCTGGCCGACCCACAAATGGGCGGCCGTAGCCGCTCTGGCTGCGGCTGTAGCCTATTTGCTCATATCCGGGGCAGCGGTTGCCACACAGCGGTCCTTCCTGATGATCGCTCTTGTCTTTCTGGGGATTTTCACAGGCCGGCGCGGCCTGACGCTGAGAAGCGTCGCGCTCGCAGGTCTGTTCCTGCTGATCGTCGCGCCGGAGCGATTGTTCTTTCCCGGCTTTCAGATGTCATTCGCCGCGGTGATCTGCCTTGTCGCCGTATACGAGCTGTGGCGCAAGCGTTCCGCAGACCTGCAGCAGCAAAAGGACGAGGGTAGGGCTTCGGGGCATTTCCGGCAGGTGCTGCGTTTCGTCGGCAAATGGGCCATGGGTCTGTTCGTCACCGCACTGGTTGCCGGGCTGGCCACCGGCATCATCGGCGCACATCACTTCGGCCGCATTGCGCCTTACGGGGTGTTGGGCAACCTTCTGGGCATGCCGGTATTTTCGCTGCTTGTTATGCCGATGGGCGTTCTCGCGCTGGTGTTGATGCCTCTGGGGCTGGCGGCGCTTCCCCTTCATGTAATGGCTTTCGGTCTGTCCATCCTGCAAGAGACAGCCGCCTTTACGGCGAACCTCAGTGCGGATGCGGGCGCTGTCGGGACGTTGGGCGGAATGTCTGCGTTGCTGCTTTTGACCGCGCTGTTCATTGCTCTCCTGATTTCCGGCAGGCGGCGGGTTTGGTCGCTGGCTCAGCTGACTGCGGCCCTGGCGCTGATTTTCCTGTCACGGCCTCCGGATATTCAGATTGCCGCATCGGGGCAAGTCGTTGCCACGCGGGATGAGGCCGGTTTACTGCGGGTGTCAAAAGGACGAAAGAGCTTTCAGGCTGAGCTGTGGTTTCAACGGGAAGGCGTTCCTGACAGGGAGATTGAATCGCGCACGATGAAATCGCCGCAAAGACGTTGCGATGACGAAGGGTGCGTTGTCCTTGCCCGTGCTCATACCCAGCAAGACAAAAAGGATATCGGGGAAAAAGGTGTTTCGGAACGTGGAGCGGTTCCGCTGAGCATTGCCCTGCCGAAGAGCCCGCAGGCTCTTTCGCTGGACTGCCGCTATGCCGATATTGTCGTGAGCGATATGATCGCCTCACCCGGATGTGAGGCCCTAGTTGTATTCGATCGTGACGTACGGCGGCGACGGGGAGCGATCTCGGTATGGTTATCTCATCCCGACCCGGCCGGCGGAGATTCGCCAGCGGGAGGAGGTTCCGCGTCTACCGAAATCAGCACAATAAAATACGCTATGCCCGTTTCACCCCGGCCATGGCATCGGCCGGGGAGCGTCACCCGGGAAAGCCTGCGACGCTCGTCACCGAGAAACGGTCCGTAAGGCAACGGCGAGCCGACACCGTGTAGCCGTTGCTGCTTGAACCGGTTCTAATATTGGCGGAACAAGGCGACCAGACGGCCCTGAACACGGACCCGGCCCGGTCCGAAAATACGGGTTTCATAGGCCGGATTTGCAGCTTCGAGGGCAATCGAGGCGCCTTTCTTGCGAAGCCGCTTCAGGGTCGCTTCCTCATCATCGACCAGAGCAACGACGATATCACCGCTGTCAGCGCTTTCCGTTCGCCGAATCAGAACCGTATCGCCGTCCAGAATGCCGGCCTCGATCATGGAATCGCCGCGCACTTCCAAGGCATAATGCTCGCCCTTGCCGAGAAGCTCCTGCGGAACGGTGATGGAATGGCTGTGAGTCTGGATGGCTTCGATGGGAACACCCGCAGCAATGCGGCCCATCACCGGAATTTCCATACTGACCCCGGCATCCGTGGCAACCGGTATGGAAGCCTCCGGCTTGCCGAGGGAGCCTTCGATGACTTCCGGGGAAAAGCTTCCGCGCGGCCGTGGTGTGCCGAGGCCCGGGGCGATCGAGTCCGGCAAACGGACCACTTCCATCGCGCGGGCCCGGTTGGGCAGCCGGCGAATGAAGCCACGTTCTTCAAGAGCCGTGATCAGCCGGTGAATTCCGGATTTTGAGCGCAGGTCAAGCGCATCTTTCATCTCATCGAAAGACGGCGGGACACCTGTTTCCTTCAGTCTTTCGTGAATGAACATGAGCAGTTCATACTGCTTGCGCGTCAACATGGTGCTTCCCCTGATCGCGAGAACGGATTGGTACAAATCGAGAACATACTACCTGTTCCCATTGTGTTCCGCAAGGGTAAATGTTCTCTTACTGTTCCGGTGCGCTGTGCGCCTGCATTCGAGGTTTGTCGCCGTTTTCCGAAGCGCAGGGATCTTCCACCGGGGAAACCTGCAAACGCAACACACAGGTGCCGGGTTTGTGAATTGCCAACAAGGCAACGGCGACGGCTCCGGTCTGCCCGGGAGGAGCACCGGAACTTGGCGGTGTCCGGTGGGACAATCAAGACCCTCTCTGAACTTGCGATCGGGGGAGGATTCAGGCCGAGCCGAGACGCAATATGCCTCAACACTGTCCATTCCGCTTGGCAGACAAATCTGCAAGGATATGCGCCGCGATATATTTCGGATTCGGCAAGGAGGGGTGAATGATGGCTGCTCAAGTTACCGACTGGGATGATGCCTACGCCAACGCGGCGCATATCCCGGGAGCCGCGGACTATCCGCAGCGGTGGACGGAAGAAGCCGGGACGTTCCGGAAGACCTGGATCGAAAAGGACCTGGGGATTGTCTATGGCGAGACGGATCGTCAGCGCCTCGATATCTTTCATCCGGAAGGCAAGGCGAAAGGGCTCGTCGTCTATGTTCATGGTGGCTACTGGCTCAAATTCGACAGGTCATCGTGGTCCCATTTCGCCAAAGGCTGTCTTGCTCGCGGGTGGTCCGTGTGCCTGCCGGGATATGATCTGGTGCCGGACGTCGCCATATCCGACATAACCCGGCAGATCGGCCTCGCGGTTGGCAAGGCCTGTGAGCGGATCGTTGGTCCGGTACGGCTGACAGGGCATTCGGCCGGTGGCCATCTCGTCACGCGTCTGGTGTGCGAGGACACGCCCCTTTCTCCAAAGGTTCTTGCACGTATCGAGAAAGTCGTTTCGATCAGCGGAGTGCACGACCTGCGCCCGTTGCGGAACACTTCCATGAACGATGCGTTCCGGATGACGGAGGAGGATGCGGTTGCCGAAAGTCCCGCCCTCAAGGCGCCGTCAGGCACCTGTCCGGTCGTTGCCTGGGTGGGCGGGGACGAAAGACCGGAATTCATTCGCCAATCCCGCCTGCTCTCCGAGGCATGGCCGAACGCCATCTTTCACGAAGAACCGGGTCGGCATCATTTCGATGTCATCGATGGTCTGCAGGTTCCCGACAGCAATCTGACTTCAACCCTGCTGGCTTCATAAGCCACTCTTCAGGAGATCCCGAATGCGCATGGAAAGTGACAGTCTGGGCGAGATCAGCGTTCCCGAAGACAAATACTGGGGCGCGCAGACACAGCGGTCGTTGACATATTTTTCCATCGGCAGCGACCTGATGCCGATGGAACTCATCCATGCCTACGGTATCCTGAAGAAGGCTGCGGCGCTGACCAATCTGGATCTCGGCCTGCTGGACAGGCAATTGGCGGATCTGATCGTCGGGGCGGCGGAAGAAGTCGCGGACGGTCAACTGGACGAGCATTTTCCGCTGCATGTGTGGATGACGGGCAGCGGTACGCAATCCAACATGAACGTCAATGAAGTCATCTCCAATCGGGCGATCGCCCATGCGGGCGGGGTGCTGGGGACCAAGGACCCCGTTCATCCCAATGACCATGTCAACATGTCCCAGTCGTCCAACGACACCTTTCCTGCAGCCATGCATATGGCGGCCGCCATTCAGGCGACGCACAGGCTGCTGCCCGGTGTCCGCACGTTGTATGAAAGCCTGAAGGTCAAGTCCGAGGCCTGGGACGCGATCATCAAGGTCGGGCGCACCCATATGCAGGATGCCACGCCGCTGACGCTCGGACAGGAGTTTTCCGGATACGCCGAAATGCTGCATCAGGACATCGCGCGGATCGAGCATGCGCTGACGGATGTGTATGCGCTTGCCCTGGGGGGGACGGCTGTAGGAACCGGGATCAATACCCATCCGGAATTCGCGGAACGCTCCGCCTCCAGGATAGCGGAGCTCACCGGGCTTCCATTTGTCAGCGCGCCCAACAAGTTCGCGGTGCAGGGCAGCCACGATGCGTTGGTGATGTTCAGCGGAGCTCTGCGGACGCTGGCTGTCTCGCTTTTCAAGATCGCCAACGATATCCGCCTTTTGTCCTGCGGGCCGCGCTGCGGATTTTATGAGCTGAAGATTCCGGCGAATGAACCGGGGTCATCGATCATGCCTGGCAAGGTCAACCCCACCCAGTGCGAGGCGCTGGCGATGATCGCCGCCCAGGCGATGGGGAACGACGTCACCGTCGGCATCGGCGGGGCGAGCGGTTATCTGGAGATGAATGTTTATAAACCTCTGATGATCAATGCCATCCTGCAGTCGATTCGGATCATGGGGGACGGCTGTACGAACTTCGCCCGCTACCTGGTCGATGGCATGGAGCCGAATGAGAAGCGGATCCGGGAATATCTGGATCAGTCGCTGATGCTGGTCACTGCACTCAGCCCGGTCATCGGCTACGACAAGGCCAGCCACGCCGCGCATCATGCGTTCGAACACGACATGACGCTGAAGCAGGCATGCCTTGATCTCGGGTATGTCGATGCAGCGGAATTCGACAAGGTCGTCGATCCCTCGAAGATGATCCATCCTGCCTTGTAAGCGGATGAAAGTCTTGCGTTACCCAATTCGAAAGAGGCGGCACCGGGCCGCCCCCTTTTTGTTCATATCAATTCGCGCTGGGCGAGGTTGCGCATCAGGTTACTGATCCCGAATGTCCATTCCGGGCATTCGGTCGAGAGCCGGACCGTGTTCGTCAATTTGCCGAAACCGGGCGCGGAAATCGTCACGACGTCGCCGAGCTTGTGCGTGAAGCCTTCGCCGGGAACATCACGGTCTTTCGTCGGGGCAAAGAGAGTGCCCAGGAAAAGCACGATGCCGTCGGGATACTGGTGATGGCGTCCTACCGTCTGACGGACAAGGTCTTCCGGATCGCGGCTGATTTCGCGCATGGAGGAATGGCCATTCAGCACAAAGCCGTCAGGTCCCTCGACCTTCATGTCCAGTTCTGCCTTGCGGACATCGTCGAGCGAAAACGTTGCGTCGAACAGGCGGAACATCGGACCGATGGAACAGGAAGCGTTGTTGTCCTTCGCCTTGGACAGAAGCAGGGCGGAGCGGCCTTCGACGTCGCGCAGGTTCACGTCGTTGCCAAGGGCGCCGCCGACGATCCTGCCGTTCGAGGAGACAGCCAGAACCACCTCGGGCTCCGGGTTGTTCCACTTTGAGATCGGGTGAAGGCCGACATCCGCGCCAGGGCCCATTGAGGACAGGACCTGCGCCTTGGAGAACACTTCCGCATCCGGACCGATGCCGACTTCCAGGTACTGGCTCCAAAGACCTTCGGCGATCAGGGCCTGCTTCACCCTTGCGGCTTCTTCCGAACCCGCCTTGATGTTGCGCAGGCTTTCCCCGATTGCGCTGCCGACGCGGTTGCGGATTTCCTCCGCCTTTTGCGGATCGCCTGCGGCCTGCTCCTCAATCACGCGCTCGACCATGGAGCTTGCGAAGGTCACGCCGCAGGCTTTCACGGATTGAAGGTCGCAGGGGGCCAAAAAATGGATCGCTTCAAGATCGCCGGGTGTTGCGGAAGCAATATCCTCCAGAGTGCCGAGAGACGTGCCCGCAGCGGCCGAGACATAGGTTGCCGGATCGTTCATCTCACAGATGTCACGAACCGTCGGTGCGGATTTCGAGGTTATGTCGATCACCTGTCCGTCGCGCAAAGTGACCACAGCCGGACCGCTCACCTCGGGCCGCCACACACGGCCAAGAAATGTCCCACTCAACTCCGAAGTATCCAGAAAGCTCATTTTCCATCCCTAGTTTTACTTGATTTATCTTTATTGGATCACTCCGCTTTCATACGGAAATATGAAAGCGGACATGTCGACCTTGGCTGAAGCGTCAGATCATCTCGTCAGCGCTCCGTTGGGCGCCGAAATTCCGTAGAAAAATGTTATCGCACGACAATGAGTTCCGATCCGGTTGCGATCTGAGGTCTGACTTTCAGGCTGTGTTTTTTCTAATGGTATACCAACGACTGGCAGCCGATGCTACTCCGATCCGAAGCGCACCGGCCGCCGTGCAGATTAATTCACGCGGTTGACTGGAATCCGACCTTGCCGCCATGAATGAACCAGGCCTTGCTGAAAAGACTCAGATCAAGCCTGTTGGGAAGGCGGACATCGCTCATATCGGGAAGAGGTTTCACGTCCGGATCGTAGGAGCGGTCTATCTGGGAGAGGAACGCCAGAATAATTCCCCGGTTTCGGGCAAACTCCCGAAGTTCCCTTACCTGCACAGCCAGATCCGGCTTGCTTCTCCGCTGGTCGAGGATCTGCAGATAGTCGATCAGCGCGATGGTTCCGCTCGGAGCGTCCTCAAGGTACTCGATGATGAAATCCGAGCTGATTTCCTCGGATGTCACGACCGACAGGCGGTCGGTTGTTTCTCCGGGCTCGGCACCGAGATCGGCCAGACATTCCCGAGCTGTTTGTTCGGTAAATTCTAGCGAGAACAATACGGCTCTGCGTCCTTCTCGGGCCGCTTGAAGCAGGAGCTTCAGGCCCATGAGGGTCTTGCCCTGTCGGGGACGGGCGCCCAGCAGCGCAAAGTCACCGTTTTCAAGTCTGGAGAGTGTGGCTTCAGTGGATGAGAGCCCGGATGAACGGGCCGCAAGCAGGCTCCAGTGTGTAAACCCTTCTTCTTGGGCAACCCGGTCCAGTGCCGTGGCCAGAGGGATTTTTTGTTCGCGGGCCATCAACTTGGCTCGGCGCTTGAGCTGGAAAACCGGTGCGGAAAGTGTCATTTCGCAAACCTCCATTACGAGCCGGATACGCAATCCCTCCTAATGCGAGCGCTCGAACGGATGGTCCGATGGTGTGCTACCCCGTATGTCGGATACTTCCCCGGCGGAGGGGGGAGGCTCGGGCCAAGCCTGCGTGCAAGTTATTTGGGGAAGGCGATTCTGGCAAGCCGGTCTGGCAAACGGATCTGGCAAGTCAGTCTGCGAGACGGAGCCCGTGCCGCGTCGTCAGCCGTCCAGCTCATAAAGCCGCTGAGCCAGTTTTCTCAGACCGCTGCTGCTGAAGTGGCGGATATGTGCGGGAGGAACCAGGTAGGCGACACCGGCAGCAAGGCCGTTGCGCCAGCGAAGCTGAACCTGCGCAAGTGTTTTGGCGCCGACATCATAGACATAAAACTCTTCCGGAAGATCCGTCTGTCTGTTCAGTACCAGTCTTAGACCGCCTTTCGACATGTCCCGGATCATGCAGTCGCAAATGAAAGCATTGTCGAGGCTTGCGAGCTTGGCGGGGCGAAGGCGTGTAACTTGTCGCCGATCAAGACGTCTCTGTATGGCCTGAACGAGGGAGTTCTTGCCGGAATTCAGGAAAGCGAACATGGCGGAGTTTACTGGCCCTGCTTGAACGGGATGCCCGGTGGTGCGGGCAAGGGAGGAACGGGTCTTCTTCTCGGCGTTGGGGCGGGGCTGTATGACGGATCACCCAGCGTGGTTGGCCTGTGGTTCACCGGAGACTGTTGGTTGCTGCAGGTGTTGTAGGCAAGGTCATACAGGCCTTGCCAGCCACCGGGATAATTTCCCAGTGTGTCCAGGACGGTGAGAGCGCCGCCGGCAAGGGCGCCTCGGCGCGCGCCGCCGGGGCCTTTCCACGCACCACCCGCGACTGCTCCCTGCATACCACCGTCCACGATGGGGACATTCGTGGGATCATTGCTCGTGTGAGCATTGGCATAGGATCTGGCGTAGGCATCGCAATTCACTGTTTGTGCATTTGCAGCGGACAAGGCGCAAAAAGAGAGCAGAACTCCCGCGAGAACCGATTGCCGCTGTGGTGCAGCCGGGAAGGCGGGCCATGAGACTTTCTTGCCCGGGCGTTTCCCACCGGATCGAATTAACAGGCTGGGTCCGGGGATCGACATCATGACGCCTCCATTGGTACCGGTTTTCCGGCTCGTTGGCTGGAGCCCGATATCGCTCCTGCTTGCACCTTGAAGATTGCGCGAAGCTTGCGCCATCCGCCCTGTGAAACGCTTTGCGGACCAGCCTCGGGCAAGGTTGGCCGATTACACCTTGACGCAACCTGAGCTGATAGGAGGTTTCGATGGAGCCTGTGTTCCTGAACAAACTCGTTTCGCAAAACAATGACTGGCTTTCCATGCGTCAGGCGACCATCGCCGAGAACATGGCAAACGCCAACACACCTGGGTTCAACGCCAGGGACCTGGAGCCTTTCACGTCCGTGATAAGCGAAACCCGCCTTGCCATGACGGCGACCCATGACAGCCACCTCGGTCAGGCGATGGAGGTTCCGCGCCCCTCTGATGTGGAAAAGGAGGACAGCTGGATGGTCACCCACTCCGGCAACTCGGTCAGCATCGAGCAGGAACTGATGAAAGCAGGTGAAGTCGCGCGCGATCATGCCTTGAACGCCAGTATCGCGAAGTCGTTTCACCGAATGTATCTCTCCTCGGTGAAATCATAAGGAATTCGACCATGTCCGACCCATTGTCCGCTTCTCTTCAGATTTCCGGTTCAGGACTGCGCGCTCAGTCCGAGCGGTTGCGTGTCGTTTCCGAAAACCTCGCGAATGCGCGCTCGACCGGTAAAACCGCCGGCGACGATCCTTATCGCCGCAAGACCATCACTTTTGAAAGCGAGTTCAGCCGCGCTCATCAGGCACAACTCGTGTCCGTCAAGGGGATCGGGTCCGACAAGGCGCCGTTCACCGTTGAATACGAGCCGGGTCATCCGGCGGCAGACGAGAACGGCTACGTGAAGATGCCCAACGTCAATACGCTTCTGGAACTCGCGGATATGCGCGAGACCAACCGCTCCTATGAAGCCAATCTGAAAGTCATGACGCAGGCCCGCGAGATGGTTATGCGCAACATCGATCTTCTGAGGAACTGACCATGATCAATGAAATTTCCGCACTGTCTTCCGCCTCGAGCACGGACGGTCTCCTCAAGACGACGTCCACCACCCGCTATTCGGCAAGCGCTCCGGACATGGGAGGAACCGCCGAGGTATCCGCTCCGAGTTTTTCGGAGGCTGTATCGCAGGTTTCTAACGATGCCATTGAGAAGATCAAGCATGGGGAAGCGGCGGCGATTGCCGGTGTCGACGGACAGGCCTCGGCGCAGCAGGTCGTGGAGGCCGTGCTTGCCGCTGAATCCACCCTGCAGACCGCGATCGCCATCCGCGACAAGGTTGTGAGCGCCTATCAGGAAATCAGCCGCATGTCGATCTGACCCTGAGCGGGAAGATCATCTGAACTGAGCGGAACCCATCACGGAGATGAACCATGAAAGCCCTTGCAATTGCCGCGACCGGCATGAGTGCCCAGCAGCTTAATGTCGAAGTTGTTGCGAACAATATCGCCAATATGAACACCACCTCGTACAAGAGGTCCCAGGCGGAGTTTTCAGACCTGCTGTATCAGGCAGAGCGCCTGCAGGGCGTGCCGAACCGCGGTGGTGAGGATCCGGTTCCCGAAGGCGCTCAACTCGGTCTGGGCGTCAGAACCGCCGGTATCCGCAAGCTGCATGTCCAGGGATCGCTGACGAACACGGGCAATCAGTTCGATGTCGCCCTGGACGGACGGGGCTGGTTTGAGATCACCGGGCCGGACGAGGAAACCCTCTATACCCGCGCCGGGTCCTTCAACAAGAACGCTGAGGGCCGCCTGGTGACCATCGACGGATATGCGGTCGAACCCGCGATCCTCGTGCCGGAGGAGACCATCGAGGTGGTCGTCAATGAATCCGGTGAGGTCTACGCGAAGGTCGACGGTGAACTGGCGCCGCGCGAACTGGGGCAGCTGACCCTGGCGAACTTCGCCAATGATGTCGGCCTAGAGCCGGTCGGCGGCAATCTGTTCCGCGAAACAGAAGCCTCCGGCACGCCTGTGGCCGGTGTGCCGGGCGACCCAGGTTTCGGCGTGGTCCGTCAGGGCTACCTTGAAAGCTCGAACGTCGATCCGGTGAAGGAAATCACGGCGCTCATCAACGCCCAGCGCGGATACGAAATGAACTCGAAGGTTATGAAGGCCGCCGATGAGATGGCCGGAACAGTAACCAACGGCATCCGCTAGAGCGTCCCGCGTTCAGGTGAACGCAATCCAGATGCTCGAACACCTTAATATCGATCAGCGTTTTCGGCTTTGTGTGAGTTTGCAGGCAGACAGGCTGATCTGGAAAGGTCCCGGAATATGACCATGCTGATCAGAACCCTGTCGACGCTTCTGCTGGCGGTGTTTTTCGGCCAGGCGGCATTTGCCGCCAGCGTCGAACTCCCAGTGCCCCGGCAGACAATTCATCCCGGTTCGGAAATTTCGCATCAGGATCTGATCGAACGAAAGTTTCCAGGCCGCACCGCACAGCAATTCGCCGTTTCAACCCATAGGGGCCAACTGGTGGGCATGGTTGCCCGCAGGACGCTTCTTCCGGGTCAGCCCATTCCGGTCAAGTCGGTTGAAAAGCCGATGTTGGTGCGGCGCGGTGAGCCGGCGCGCCTGGTCTTTCAGGAGCAGGGACTGGTTATCGTCATGCAGGTGGAAGCCCTGCAGAACGGCGGTGCGGGCAGCTTCGTGCGTGTGCGCAATGTGGATAGCGGTCAGGTCGTATCCGGCCGCGTGCAGAACGACGGCACGATCCGGGTGGAGAACTGATTCATGACCCGGCTTTTCATCATATTTCTTATGGTTCTGACGGCCTGTCCGGCATCCGCGATGGTTCGGATCAAGGATATCGCCAATCTGCAGGGTGTGCGTGACAACCAGCTTGTCGGCTATGGCCTGGTCATCGGCTTGAAGGGGTCCGGTGACAGTCTGCGCAATTCGCCGTTCACCGAACAGTCGCTCCAGTCGATGCTGGACAGTCTCGGCGTCAATGTGCGCGAAGCGCGCTTGCGGACCCGGAATGTCGCCGCCGTGGTGGTCACAGCGGAAATGCCGTCTTTCATCGGCAAGGGGTCTTCCATAGATGTGAATGTCTCCTCTCTGGGAGATGCGACGTCTCTTGGTGGCGGTACGCTGGTCGCAACGCCTCTGCTCGGCGCGGACGGGCAGATCTATGCGGTCGCGCAAGGTGCAGTCACGGTTTCCGGCTTCGCGGAGCTTGGGCAGGCGGAAAGCCTGACGCAGGGCTTTCCCACGGTAGGCCGTATCTCCAATGGTGGGCTCATTGAACGCGACCTGCCGGCGAAGTTCTCGCAAATTCCCAACCTCACGCTCGAATTGACGAATCCGGATTTCAAGACAGCGGTACGGATCACCGATGCGATAAATCTCTACAGCAAGGAGCGTTATGGCATCCGGGTGGCAAAGGAGCGCGATTACCGGACAGTGGATCTGACCCCACCGAAGAACATGAGCATCACCCGCTTCATTTCGGAGATAGAGTCCATCCGTGTCCGGCCCGATCAGACGGCCAAGGTGGTGATCGACGAGCGGACAGGTACGGTGGTTATCGGCAAGGAAGTTCAGATCTCTACCGTCGCGATCACCCACGGCAACCTGACCGTGAGGATATCCGAAGCGCCTGAAGTGTCTCAACCCACACCGTTCTCGAACGGGCAGACCGTTGTGGTGCCACGGACTTACGTCGACGCACAGGAAACCGGAGGCCAGTTGGCGGTGGTCGGGGGCACGGACCTGCCCACGCTGGTAAGGGGGCTCAACCGTATAGGGCTTCGTCCGACGGGTATCATCGCCATCCTTCAGGCCATCAAGACCGCGGGAGCGCTTCAAGCGGAGCTGGTCATCCAGTGACGCTTGTCGGACCAACCGCAGCGACCTGCAGAAACGCCGCCATCAGAGCGGCGTTTTTTGTCGGTGCCGCCAGCCCCGCGCAAGCTCGATCTGTGAGTGTGCAATCAAACCGGTTCAGCACAAAGGACGGCACGTCTTATGCCCTTCACTTTGGACAACGGCCTGAAGCAGGGCCTTTTGGCAATCGCGGTGGTTTCAATCGCATTCCCGGGAAGTTCTGCGCTGGCGCAGGCCCCCAGGGACAAACCCGAGATCATCGACATCCTCGTCCCACCCACGGATGCCGAACTCTATTGCAAGAACATTGCAGAGGCGGCTTCGGATGCGCGCGTCAAGTGGCAGACGTGGAAGATGATCAGTCTTGAAGCCAGCCTGCGGGATCGGATTGCCGAGCTGCAACGCAAGGAGCGGGAATTCGAAACATGGGTCGCGCGCCGCGAAGAGCTGCTCAGTGAGGTTGAGGACCAGGTGGTGTCGATCATCGGCCGGATGCGTCCGGAAGCCGCCGCTGCGCAGTTGGCGACGACTGACGAAGAGGCCGCTGTCGGGGTTCTTCTGAAACTCAAGGCCCGCGTTGCCAGCAGCATTCTCGATGAAATGGATCCCGCCCGCGCGGCGCAACTGACCCAGTCCATGATGGGTATCGCCAACCCGGACATACAACGGAGTTTTTGATGCGAACCCTTGTTTACCCCTTTGCGGCAATGATGTTGACCGGTTGCGCTGGGCAATTGGACGACATCGGCAGAGCGCCCGCGATGTCGCCTGTCGGATACGGTCTGGCCGCGCAGGAAGCGGCTGTCTATCCGCTCAGCACATTCGCGCCAGGCGGCGTCAAGGATTACAATTCACTTTGGATGAGCGGCCGGGACAATTTCTTCGCCGACCCCAGGGCAAAAAAGATCGGTGACGTTCTGAGGGTCACCATTCATATCAACGACAAAGCCAATCTCGACAACAGTTCCGACCGGCGCAGGACGTCCGACATCGGCATAGGCGGATCGTTCGGAACGAGCTTCGACGGTACCGACACCGATGGTTCGGCCGATCTCGATCTGGATTCCGGGTCCGGTTCGTCTGGCTCCGGTTCAATCGACCGCTCCGAGGAAATCAAGCTTTCAGTAGCTGCCGTCGTGACCGATCGGCTGCCGAACGGCAACCTGCTCATTGCCGGGTCCCAGGAAGTCCGTGTGAACTACGAAATGCGCATTCTGCAGATCGCCGGGATCGTCCGGCCGCGGGACATCCAGAGCAACAACACCATTCCCTACGACAAGATCGCGGAAGCCCGCGTTTCCTATGGCGGGCGTGGCCGGATCACCGAAGTGCAGCAACCCGGATGGGGGCAACAGCTTTACGACATTGTGACGCCATTCTGATCCGCGTATAGGCAACAACGGGACACCCTTCATGCCAAGATTGATTGAAGCTCCTGTCGGCGGTGCCGACGGCCAGTCCGGAAAGTCCGGCTTTATGGCCGCGCTGTTTCTGCTGACTCTGGTCGGCGCCGGCGCCGGCGCCATATTCGCGAAATATCTCGTGGACTATACCGAGCAGGAAGTGCAGGGGCGGCTGCGGAAGCAGCAGACCTACTCCGAAACGCTGCCTTTCACACTCTCGACCCGGCTGCAGAAACTTGATCCGCTGGTTACCAATCTCGCTTCTCCGAAAGACGCATGGATAAGGGTTCACGCCTCCGTCCTGCTGGAAGAGGAAACAGAAGGGGAAGTCGGGCTTTTGCGCAAAAAGGTGGAGGACGATTTCCTCGGCTATTTGCGGACACTGACATTGAGCCATCTGGAAGGCGGCGTCGGTCTCCAGCACCTCAAGGAAGACCTCACGGAACGGGCTAAGACCCGCTCCAAGGGGAAAATCCATGAAGTCATTCTGGAGTCGGTGGTGATTCAATGATGCGAGTATTATTTTCTGTCGCCGCGCTGTTCTTTCTGACCGGAACGGCGGCTGCCCAGGTGCCCGACCTGTCGGCGTTGCTGCCGGCTGGCGAGGGTAGCGCGAGCGGCAGGATCATTCAGGCCATCGCGCTCCTGACCGTGCTTTCGCTTGCGCCCGGCATCCTGATCATGGTCACCAGTTTCACGCGATTCGTGATTGCCTTTTCATTCCTGCGCTCGGGGATCGGCCTGCAGACGACGCCCGGCAACCTCATCCTGATTTCCCTTGCGCTTTTCATGACCTTCTACGTCATGGCGCCGACGTTCGACCAGGCCTGGGAAGACGGCATTCAGCCGTTGATGAACAATGAGATTTCCGAGGAAGTCGCCTATGTGCGCGTTACCACACCCTTCCGGGAATTCATGCTCGAACAGGTGCGGGAAGAGGACCTGGTTCTTTTCGACGACCTGGCCGCAGGCAGAGTGACCGAAAATGAAGCTGAAACGGCCGAAGAGGTCGAATTGCGGGTGCTCATTCCGGCCTTCATGATATCGGAACTGCGCCGGGGTTTCGAAATAGGCTTTCTTATCGCACTGCCTTTCCTCGTGATCGATATGATCGTGGCGACGATTACCATGTCCATGGGCATGATGATGCTGCCGCCGACGGTTATATCCTTGCCCTTCAAGGCCCTGTTTTTTGTTCTGATCGATGGCTGGAACCTTCTGGTGGGCAGCCTGGTGCGATCATTTTTCTGAAGAATTCATCCTTTAGACAATGAAACCAAAACGGAGCCGTTCGGCTCCGTTTTTTTATCGTGCGCGATTTTAAGCTTCACGATTATATCTTGGGATTTATCTGTCCTGATTTCGCGAAAACGCGAAATAGATCAAATTGACCGGATAGGCGTAAGCTTCACGCAAGGTTGGGTCGCTAGTGTCCATATTACAGCAGGTTGAACCGCACCCGATTGAGGTTCAAAAGCATGACGCTGCTCCTGCTGTGCCGGTATCAGTCCGGCATGTCCCCCACCAATTCCAGTATCTACTGAAACATTGAAAGGGACATATCATGTCTAGCTTGTTGACCAACGCTTCCGCAATGACCGCGCTGCAGACCCTGCGGCACACCAGCTCCAACCTGGCTGAAACGCAGAACCGCATTTCTACCGGTTACCGTGTGGCCGGTGCGGAAGACAACGCGGCCTACTGGTCCATTGCAACCACCATGCGTTCCGACAACATGGCACTTGGCGCCGTTGAAGACTCTCTTGGTCTCGGTGCCGCCACAGTCGACGTCATGTACACGGCAATGGACAGCACCGTCGATGTCATGAACGAGATCAAGGCCAAGGTCGTTGCCGCCCGTACGCCGGGTGTTGACCGCACCAAGATCCAGTCGGACATCACCGAACTTCAGAACCAGCTGCGTTCGACCGCTGACTCTGCCGTGTTCAACGGTGAAAACTGGCTCGCAAGCGACGTAACCACCGTTACTTCGAAGGACATCGTCAGCTCCTTCACACGTGCAGGTGGCGCGATCGAGATCCAGGTTACGACCGTCGATATCACTGCCACTCAGCTCTATGATACGGCTGCCGGCACGTCTGGTATCCTCGATCAGGACCGTGGTTTCGGTGGTCTGACCAACGTCACCGGTTCTGGTGGTATCGCTGACTTCGATCTGTCCGCAGTGACTGACGCCGATACGGCAAGTATCGATGCTCTGGTGGACGGCATTGACGCGGCGCTGGGTGAAATCACCGACTCCGCAACGCTGCTCGGTTCCATCAAGAGCCGTGTGGATCTGCAGAAGGACTTCGTGTCTGCTCTGCGTGATGCCATCGACCGTGGTGTCGGCCAGCTTGTCGATGCTGACATGAACAAGGAATCGACACGCCTCCAGGCTCTGCAGACACAGCAGCAGCTCGGTATCCAGGCTCTGTCGATTGCGAACCAGGGCAGCCAGAACATCCTGTCCCTGTTCCGTTAATCCAAACGGATTTGATGGAAAAGAGGACCGCGCCCTTCGGGGCGCGGTCTTTTTTTGTGCGCCGCCGCTCATGACAGGCTCGCACAAGCTCCATTTCTCATAGTGGTGCGAACAGACAAGAACGTGCATCAAGGGGTTCTGCATGCCGGGCCGCGAACAAGCTGAAAAACTCTGGGCAAATCTGATGGAACTGGGGCTGCGCAGACTGGTCGCGCTCGCCCTTATCGGACTCGCTACAATCGCAACCGTCGGGGCTGGCGCCTATTACCTGAGCCGGCCGGAACAGACAGTGCTTTATACCGGGCTCGAGGGTGAGGATGTCACCCGTATCGGCTCGGCACTAAGGGACGCCGGCATAGCCTTCGATATTACGTCGGACGGTGACTCGGTCATGGTCTCTCACGCGCAGACCGCCAAGGCCCGCATGCTGCTTGCGGAAAAAGGTCTCCCTCGAGGCGCAAATTCCGGCTATGAACTGTTCGATGAGCTGGGGTCCCTCGGCTTGACGTCCTTCATGCAGGAAGTCACGAGGGTGCGCGCCCTGGAAGGGGAGCTCGCACGGACCATTCAACTCATGACGGGGATCCGGGCGGCGCGCGTTCATATCGTTCTGCCGGCAAAAGGCTCCTTTCGCCGTGACCATCAGCCACCATCCGCATCTGTCGTGATCCGTTCCGATGTTCCTGACGATGTCCGCACAGCCGATGCTATCCGTCATCTGGTTGCCGCCGGTGTTCCGGGCATGGAGGCGAACAAGGTCACCGTGCTGGATACGACCGGAGGCATTCTGGCGGCGGGCAGCGATCCTGCCAAGGCCTCCGCCGGGCAGATGGCAAGTCTCGAGACTGCGGTCAGCAACCGGATACAGGAGAACATCCGCAAGACGCTGGCGCCGTATCTCGGCCTGGACAATTTTCAGGTCAGTGTCGCCGCCGAGTTGAACACCGATCGCAAGTTGATCGCCGAGACCATCTTCGATCCTGACTCGCGCACCGAACGATCGATCAGAACCGTCCGGGAAAACGAGAACGCACAGAACTCCAGTGTCAGTTCGCCGACGACCGTCGAGCAGAACCTGCCGGAGGAAAATGTCGCGGCTGAAAACGGTGAGAAATCAACCGAAGAAAACGAACGCCGGGAGGAAACGGTCAACTACGAGATTTCCTCCAAGCGGATTGAGACCTCCCAGGACGGCTATCGCGTTGATCGTTTATCGATTGCCGTCCTTGTCGACAGGTCCCGGATTGTACAGTCGCTCGGTGGCGAGCCGACAGAATCCCAGATCGCCGAACAGTTGCTTGAAATCGAGGGCCTCGTGGCTTCCTCCGCAGGAATTGAAGCGACCCGCGGAGACAATGTGAAAGTCGCCGTGGTGGATTTCGTGGATGGCGGGCAGGCCTTGGAGCCGATACCGCCGATCAGCATCACGGAATACCTGTTGCGCCAATCCGGCAACATCATCAACGCCCTGGCCATCTTGACCGTGTCCATGCTTGTGATCTGGTTCGGACTGCGCCCGGCCGTCTCCGCCCTCGTACCGCAGATTTCCGGTCCGCAGGTTGAAATGGCTGAACTGGGCATGGCCCAGGAAGGCGTCGATGGACAGTTCGAGGACGCGGAAGGCGAACAGGCGTTTCTCGTGCCTCCGGATCATTCCGACCTGATCCAGGATCTGAACAGCAAACGCAATCAGTCCGCTCTCAGGAAACTGGAATCGCTGCTTGAGTTCAACGAGGAACAATCCGCCGCGATCCTGCGCCAGTGGCTCTATGAATCGGAGCGAATTTAATGTCGATATCCGCAGCTACCCACATTCCGGTTATCACCGTGCCGAAATTCAAGTCCTTCGGCGCATATGATCCGGCATTGGTTGACGTGCTCGAGCCCGAGGACGAGAGCTTTCCCGAGCTCAGCGAGGAGGAGCGCCGCGAAGCCGAATATCAGCGCGGCCTGGCCGAGGGTGAAGCGCGGATGCGGACACATTTCGAAACGCTTCTGGAGACTGAGCGTGAGGGCTACACAAAGGCGCTGGAAGACGAGCAAGTGCGGTTCGACATGCGGGAGTCCGCCAATGTCAGCGCGGCGATCGAAGGCTTTCTCGACGTGATGGAGCAACGGATTGCCTACTCTCTCACCAAACTGCTTCAGCCGTTTTTGAACGAAAGCATCACCGAGCAGCTTGTGACGGCCTTCGCGGCCCATTTGCGGCAATTGACACTGGAAACCGACGGCAAGCTGATCCTTCTTCGTGGTCCAGGCAGGTTGACCGAACAGGTCATGGAGCTCTTGCCGGATCTTCGCGAGCGGATCGAAATCCAGATCGCCGACCAGGTGGAACTCGTTGCGTTGTTCGACGAGACCACGATTGAAACCCGTTTGGAGCAATGGCTTGGACAACTTGAGCAATTGCGGAAGGAGTCGGACTGATGCTGGATGGTCTCCCGAGCGAAATTGTCATTGTCCGACGCAAGAACAACTGGGACGAAGAGACCCATATTCATGGCGTCTGGAAGATTGCCTATGCGGATTTCATGACCGCCTTGATGGCGTTCTTCCTGGTGATGTGGCTGATCAATGTCACGGATGACAGCGTGCGCAAGGGTGTCGCGCAGTATTTCAATCCGGTCAAACTCGCGTCGACCGCGCCGAACCGCAAGGGTTTGAACGATCCGCAGGTCGATGGTGACACCAGCAACGACGGAACTAAACCCTTCAGCGGCAAGCTTGGCGGCTCGGAAGAACCTGTCGATCAGGACGCGAATTTCGGCGACGGGGAAAAATCCGGTCACAAGATCTTGGAAATGGAAGAGCTGCCGGAGCAGGGGGGGAACACCGCCAGCGGCCAGTTCACCCAGATCCATTCGGAATCGATCCTGTTTTCCGATCCTTATGCTGTTCTGGATACGCTGTCCGAAAAGATCCGCGTTTTGGATACGCTCGAAGCGAACCCTCTGGGCATAGGCTCCGGCCTGGAAAAGCATGAGGGAGTGCAGGGTGGACAGGCATACCGCGATCCATTCGATCCGCTCTATTGGCAATTCCGCCCCGGACGGGGCATTGACGGCACCGATCCTTTGTTGCGCGCGCATGCCCGTAAGGAAGAAAAGGGCCAGAGCGACGCCAAAGGAGCGGGACCGGCTGAAGTTCAACTGGGGGCAACGTCCGACGAGGATTTGCCGGGAGAGCCGTTGAGCGGACCATTGGCGGATGCCGCTGCCCGGAGCGGCGATCTGCAGCACACCTCTGGAAGCGGACCGGATGTCTTCGCCGAACTGGGTGAGGGGCCTCACGCAGATCCTTTCAAGAAAATGGACCCGGTTGTCGCCCATGTGACGGGGCTGTCGCTCCACAATGCTTCACGGGCGGTGGCTCAGGTCAGTACCGGTACGCAGGATGTGGATACCGGGATCGAGGTCATTGATCTGGAAGCCTCCGATGTGATTGTCGATGGCCTGTCGAGAGCAGAAATCCTTGTCGCACGTCTGACACGGATCCTTGAAGAGACGAAAGGTACCGTCCTTGAGGAGACCGCCGGTCAGATCACCATTGTACGCGAAGGCGAGGGGGCTTTGATCAGTCTGACGGACGATCAGAACTTCGGCATGTTCGCCATAGGCTCCGCTGAACCCCGCCCGGAGCTGGTAAAACTGCTGGAACGGATCGGCAAGGTTATTTCGGAGATGCCCGGGCAGATCGTCATCAAAGGCCACACAGATGCCAGACCTTTCCGCAGCAAGTCCTACGACAATTGGCGGTTGTCATCCTCGAGGGCTCACATGGCGCTTTACATGCTTACGCGCGGCGGTGTGTCCAAGGATCGCTTCGACCGGGTTGAAGGCTATGCCGACCGTCATCTGAAAGATCCGGAAGATCCCTTCGCGGCGGCAAACCGCCGGGTTGAGATCTATCTTCTGGAGGGAGTTGAATGATGGGCCTCACGCAGCAGCAGACAACAGCGCTTTTCCGAGTTTTCATGACCATCCTGCTCGTTGCCGGATCGACTGTCATGGCGCGTTCGCAGAACGCCGGTGGCGGGCCTCTTCCCTATGAGCTCGTCAGGTCGCTGCAATCCCTTCAGGAGCAGGTCGCCCAGGGCAACAGCCACGCAACGGTTGCTCAAAGGTCGCTTCTTGCCAGGATGGACGTGACGTTCGTCCAGATGCCGCCGGCAGTTTGGCAGGACCCCCGCAATGCGCGGGCGGCGGTCATCCACCTCCTCAGCGGCGGGCACCCTGATGTCATGCGATATCTTCTGGCGCTTGAGCCGGCCCCTTTGATCGACAGGAAGCTGATGGAAGCTTCCCTGGCCTATATCGAGGGGCGCGAGGAGGAGATGCAGGATCTTCTTGCCGACATCGATCCGCTCGATCTTCCCTCCGGTCTCGGCGGGCATGTGGCGCTGGTCAAGGCCGCGTCTTACATCCGAAGCGATCCGGCACGGGCGATGGAACTGCTGCAGGTCGCCAGTCTGCTGATGCCCGGCACCCTGGTGGAGGAGGCGGCGCTTCGGCGGGAAGTCTTCGTTGCCGGCATCATGGGCGATGTCGACCATTTCCGGGTCCTGAGCACCCGCTATCTGCGCCGGTTCAGCAACTCGATCTATGCCGGCGATTTCCGCAGGCGCTTTGCACTGGCGATCGACACGCTCGGCTTTGTCAAGAGTGAGGACAAGTTCGCGCTGATCGTGCCCATTCTGCACGAGTTTGACGCCGACTCCAGGCGCGGCCTTTACATGCGGCTTGCCCGTTCGGCGCTGCTTGCCGGGCATTTGAATGTAGCGCGCAAATCGACAGAAGAAGCCCTGATACTGGCCGTCGAAGGCACAAGGGAGAGAGAGATCCTCAAGATCTATTCGGCGGCGACACGGCTCGAGCCGGAGATGATCTCGGAAAACAGGGATCTGCTGTGGTCGGTCGACAAGAGTGCGCTTTCCTATGAAGACCTTGCACTCCTCGATGGGGTCTACACGGTGCTCAATTCCGTGCGCCATTTCCCTGAACCGCCGGAAAATGTGATCGGAGAATTCAACGTGGCGAGCAATATCGCCGATCCCGAGGACCGGTCCTGGGTCACGCCGGATATGAATCTGGCGGAGCGGCTCTTGCGCCGCACCGAGAAGTCTCTCGCAGCCATGGGAGAAGAAAAATGAGCCTGAATACGCAAGCCTATGCACCGTCCGCACCACAGTCCGGAAAGTCGGCGGACGGCCGTGCCGCCGATGGCGGTCAATCCGCGCAGGAAACGGCGACAGAATTTCACTCGCTCATGCAGGGCATGAAAAAGGGCGATGCGGTTGGTGCCGGCGGTGGCAGGCAATCAGGAAAGCCAGGCGGCCAGGCGGAGGACGGCAAGGGGGGCGCGCCGGAAGAATCCGCTGAGCCGCGGGCGGAAAGTGACGCAAAGCCGGACGGTGAAACGGCCAGAAAACCCGGTTTCATCTCCTTCACGACAAGCAATCTTGCCGACGCCCTGCGGCAGGTTTCCCAGAAGATCCTGTCAACTCCCGCAAATGGTGGTGACGGCACAGGATCGCAGACCGGCGGTGATCTGGTGCCGTCAGATCCGGAAGGTTCAGGCCAGCCTGCATCGCAAGCATCGACTGCCTTGCCGATCACTACAGTAATCGCCATCCCGGCAGATCAAAATCGGCAGACCGCCGTTCCCGGGGCTCAGGATCAGGGTGGGCGGCTGCGCCAGCCTTTCGCGGGAGCACATGGAAAACCCGGATCGGGACTTGAGGCCGAGGGCGGTGCAAAGACCGGGTCGACCTCGCTGTTTTCGCAGTTCGGTGTCGAACCTGAACGTGTTTCGGACGCGGCGTCCGGAAGGTCCGCTGGACGGTCGATGTTGCCGGAAGAAGCGGCGGGCACTGTCAAGATATTGCGTCAGGAAACCCATTTCGCGCCCAATATGCGGCTGTCGCCCGTACAGCAGGTTGGAAACCAGATTGTTTCCGCAATGAAGGATTTGCCTTCAGGACCCGGGGCGCAGCAGGCGGGTCTGTCCGCGAGGGCGGAAGGGCCGGTCCTCAAAACCCTGGATATCCAGCTTACGCCGCATGAACTGGGCAGCGTGAAGGTCTCTCTCCGGATGGTCGGCGACTCGGTCGAGGTGACTATGGTTGCCAGCAAGGCGCAAACCGCCGAGCTGCTGAAGCAGGACAGGCAGTTGCTCGATCAGATGCTGCGAGTGACCGGCGTCAAGGCGGATGCGATTACCGTTCAGGCCGCCGACGACCGTCCGGCGATGCACACCGGAGCTTCCGCGAACAGCCAGTCGGCAACAGGACAAAACGGTTCCGGTGACGGTCAGGCCGAGTCTTTCAATGGCGGCGGATCCGAACAGCAGAACAACCGGTCGGGTCGAAACGATCCCGAGGGTTCATATCAGGCCAACGAGGCCAATGTGATCGAAACAACTGAGGGGGCAGGTCGTGAAAACGCTTCTGACATCAGCCTTTCTGACGGCATCTATCTTTAGCGGCGTGCTGACGGCCAGCCTTCCGGCAGCCGGCGAGGTACAAAACGTCTGCGAACGGGAAATGATTGCCGCGGCGCAAAAATACCGGGTGCCGCTCGGCGTGCTCTATGCCGTGGGCTTGACCGAAACCGGGCGACGCAACTCTCTCTATCCCTTCGCCCTGAACATAGAGGGGAAATCTGTCTTCCCGCCCAGCCGGCGGGCCGCCAGGCAGGACTTTCTCAAGGCGCGCAAGCATGGCAAGAAGCTGATCGATATCGGCTGCATGCAGATCAATCATCATTATCACGGAAAGAAGTTCCGGTCGGTCGATCACATGCTCGAACCGCGCGCCAATGTGCAATATGCCGCCCGTTTCCTGAAAGACCTGAGAAGCAGGCAGGGGTCCTGGACGATGGCTGTTGCCAGATATCATGCCGGCCCGAACAATGATCCGGCACAAAAGCGCTATGTCTGTACGGTGATCAGAAACATGGTTGCTTCCGGATTCGGTCACTGGACCAAAAACTCCAGGCAGTTCTGCAACGCTTGAACGGTCACCATTGGCATCTTCGGGTGCCAATGCGTTTTTTTATTTCAAAAGATAAAATTTTATATAATTAAGTATCTGAATATAAAGAATAAATATTTTCGAACAACAGCTTCGCGCAAGTTATGTGGGCTTCACTGTGTCCAGTTGATCTGGAAACAGGAGACCTGTCATGGGCCTTTTCGGAGTAATGCGCACAGGCGTTTCAGGCATGAATGCGCAATCTAGCAAACTCGGCACGGTTGCCGACAATATCGCCAATTCCAGCACCACCGGCTACAAGCGGGCGATGACGGAGTTTTCCTCCCTGGTGCTTTCGCAAGGGTCCGGGACCTATAACTCCGGGGGCGTTCAGGCGCATACCAAATACGCCATAACGGATCAGGGCGCGCGGTCCTATACGACATCCAGTCTCGACCTTGCCGTCAGCGGCAACGGATTTTTCATTGTCTCCACCGGAACAGACGGGGCCTCGCAGCAGGCGCTGACCCGCGCCGGATCCTTCGTGCCGGACGGGGAAGGGTATCTCGTCAACACGGCGGGTTACTATCTGCAGGGGTATCCGATTGCCGACGGTTCGGACCCGGCGCTGGTGGCCAACGGTCTCGGCGGCCTGGAGCCGATCAATATCTCGCAGAACAAACTTGAATCGACGCCGACGAGCAGGGCGACGCTCTACACGAACGTATCCGAGGATGCGACGATCGTGGCCGGTGCCAACCTTCCCTCCGTCGACTTTGCGTCGGCGGCGACGGTCGATTATTCCCATAAGACGTCGCTAATCGTCTACGACAACCTCGGCAACGAGGTGAAGCTGGATCTCTATTATTCCAAGACAAGCGACGGTCCTCCGACGTCTGACTGGGAAGTTTCGGTATTCGACTCGGCGGATTCCACAGACGGTGGATTTCCCTATGCCAACCCGCCGCTGAACACAGAGACCCTGAACTTCGACACCACAACGGGCGATCTTGCGGGGGCCAGTGCCACCACGATCAACGTCGCGGTGCCAAACGGCGGCACTTTCGATATCGATCTGGCCGACTCAACCTATCTGAATTCCGATTTCGAGGTCACGACCGTCGATACGGACGGCAATGCACCGAGCTCCGTCGAGGGTGTCGAATTCTCGGACGACGGTACGCTTTTCGCGGTTTACGAGAACGGCGACCGCCGGGCGCTCTACAAGATCCCGTTGGCGGATGTCCCGAGCCCGGACAAACTCGATCCCTTGAGCGGCAACATCTACCGGCCGTCCTTCGAGTCCGGTGAAGTGCGTGTCGGTTTCCCGGGAGAGGCCGGGATGGGCGATCTTGAAGTGGGCGCGCTGGAAAGCTCGAACGTGGATCTGGCGAGCGAGCTGACTTCGATGATCGAATCCCAGCGCACGTACACAGCCAATTCCCAGGTGTTCAAGGCAGGTTCCGATCTGCTGCAGGAACTCGTGAATCTGGCCCGATAAACCCCAGTAGGTCTATTGGCCTGTTAACCGGAAAGTTGTTGTCATGAGCCTGTCCGTCGCATTGCAGGTTGCCCAGTCCGCACTGGCAGCCCGCCAGTCAGAATCCGCGGTCATCTCCCGAAATATCGCGGGCGCACAAGATCCAGGGTTCTCCCGTAAATCCGTGGTACTGAGCCAGATCTACAGCTCGAACGGCCAGTCCGGCGGTGTGCGTGTAGACGGTATCGTCCGGGTGACGGACAGTGCTCTGTATTCGTCTCTTCTTTCGTCGACGTCCGTCGGCAGTTCCCAGGACGCCATCCTGAACGGCCTGACCAGAATGTCCGAGACGATAAACGACACTCAGCTTGAGATGTCTCCGGCTGCGATGCTGGGGGATCTGCAGCTTTCCCTGCAGAATTTCGCGTCTGATCCGAACAACACCATTCTGGCCCAGGACGTTCTGCAATCCGCCAAGGATATGGCCTCCACCCTGCAGTCCGGTTCCGCTCTCGTACAGGAGGTGCGCGCGAATGCGGACACCGATATGGCGGGCTCGGTCCGGCAGATCAACAATCTCCTCGGTCAGTTGGAGGATCTGAACACGGTCATCGTGAAGGGCACCCAGTCCGGTGCCGATGTGACCGATGCCCTTGACAGCCGCGATCAGATCCTTCTGGCGCTGTCGGAGGAAATCGGCATCACGACACTCGATCGCGCCGATGGCGATGTCGTCGTTTACACAGACAGCGGTGTGACCCTGTTTGAGACCAGCGCGCGTGAGGTGAGGTTCGAGCCAACACTGGTTTACGATGCGACGACTGTCGGCAATGCAGTGTTCATCGATGGTGTTCCGGTGGCTGGCCCGGGTGCGATGATGCCGATCAGTTCCGGGCGTTTGCACGGGTTGGCGGAACTTCGCGACGATGTCGCCGTGACCTACCAGAACCAGCTCGACGAAGTTGCCCGCGGCCTGATCGAAGCCTTCGCCGAAAGCGATCAGAGCGGCGGCGGGCCGGATCAGGCCGGCCTGTTCACCTGGGCGGGCGCACCTGCCGTGCCGGCGACAAGTACACTGGTTACCGGGTTGGCGGCACAGATCGAGGTCAACGCCAATGCGGATCCCGATCTCGGCGGCAGCCTCGACAGAATCCGGGACGGCGGTATCTCCAATCCGGCAGATCCCGACTACAATTACAACCCTTCAGGCGCGGCCGGATTTTCCGATCGCCTTCAGGAACTGGTTTCCGCATTCGACCAGGACAGGGTCTTTGACGGCGGCGTCGAGCTCGACCCGTCAGACAGCTTGAGCGGATTTGCGGCATCGTCCGTCAGCTGGCTTGAAAGCGGCCGCAAGACCATGACCAGCAATGTTGAAGTGCAGGCAGTGATTCTCGGCCGCACGGCGGAAAATCTGGACAACAAGACCGGCGTCAACATCGACGAGGAAATGACGCTGTTGCTTGACATCGAACGCTCCTATTCGGCAGCGACGCGGCTCATTTCAGCCGTCGACGCAATGTTCGAAGATCTCTTGGCCGCAGCGAGGTAACGTCATGAAAACCACCCATATCTCCACGATTTCATTCGCAAACTCCTCACGCCAGCAACTCATGAGTCAGGCGAATCTGGTCAACAAGCTCAGTATTGAAATGTCGTCCGGGCGCAAGTTCGACGTCGGTCTGGATCTCGGGTCGCGGACCGGCGAAAGCGTCTCCCTGCGGGCGGAATTCCATTTTCTGAACGGCATCGTCGATACCAATGCGCTGACGGCGTCGCGGCTGGATGTCAGCCAGGCGGCGATGAGCGACATGCTCGGCGATGCTCAAGGTTTTCTGAGCACGCTCATAGCACTGCGCGAAGATGGCGGCAGTGCTGAGATCGTCCAGTCAGACGCCCAGGGCAGCATGGAACTGCTGGTGTCGCGGTTGAACACACAGTTGAACGGCAACTTCGTGTTTGCCGGGATCAATTCCGATCAGGAGCCTGTCGCTGACTATCTCGACCCCGCATCGCCGAACAAACTGGCCGCTGACGCAGCCTTTTTCGCCGAATTCGGGATCACGCAGTCTGACCCTGCTGTTTCAGCCATCACTCCAGCGGCAATGGACGCCTATCTGAACGGGGCCTTTGACGCTTTGTTCCAGGATCCTGCCTGGGGGACGGACTGGTCGGGTGCTTCAGACAGCGTCACTGTCAGCCGGATCTCGGCCAGCGAGACAGTCAACAGCTCCGTGAGCGCCAACGAACAGGCCTTCCGGGATCTGGCGCAGGCCTACACGCTGATGGCGGATCTCGGCAACGAGAATCTGGATCAGGGCACCTACAAGCAGGTGTTGAACAAGGCAATTGAAAAGCTCGGTAACGGTATCGCCGGTGTGACCAGCGCGATGGGGAAACTCGGCAACGTGCAGGAGCAGGTCAATCTGGCGAGCGACCGGCTGCAAGTCCAGACAGATATCCTGAACAGCCGCATCAATGATCTGGAAAATGTGAATCCGGAGGAAACGTCGGTTCGCCTGAACACTGCGCTGACCCAGTTGGAGACGACCTATGCTGTCACCGCCCGCATGCAGGGCCTCAGCATACTCAACTACATCTGATCATGTCCAAGTGTCTGACATCGATAGTAAATACGAACCTGGAGAGGGCCCATGTACAACTTGTCCTATGCTGAGGTCATGGATGATCTCTGCGGCGATCAACGGTTGAACGAACATGAGGCGATGACGATCGTCATCGAAAAGCTGAACAACGCCAGCGAACTGGGAATCCGCTCGCCGGAAGCCGTGGAGGCGCTGTTCTATACCCGGCGCCTGTGGAGCTATTTCATGGAACAACTCGCCGACGACGGCAACGAGCTGCCTGTCGAAACGCGGGCGAATCTCATTTCCATCGGAATCTGGGTCCTGAAGGAAGCGGAGGCCCTGCGCCAGTGGCAGCAGGAGGACTTCGCCGACATCATTCAAATCAACTCCATCATCCGCGACAGTCTGGACGGTTAACCTCATGAAAATCGGATTGAAAGCGGGCGAACGCCTGTTCCTCAACGGTGCGGTGATCCGGGCCGAACGCAAGACAAGCATCGAACTGCTGAACGACGCGGTGTTTCTGCTGGAAGCGCACATCCTGCAGCCCGAAGAGGCAACAACGCCTTTGCGGCAACTCTATTTCATTCTGCAGACCGTGATCATGGATCCGGCCTCGGCACCCGCCGTGCAAGACATGTTTCATCTGGTGCTCACGTCGGTGAGGGGAGCCTTTTCGTCGAAAGAGGTTCTGGACCAGTTGAATGAGGTGGAGACCCTCGCCGGGTCCGAACGCTGGTTCGAGGCGATGAAGATTGTTCGGGGCCTTTATCCCGTCGAGGCGAGCCTGATGGTCGCCGAAAAACGCAACGAAGTGCAGTCCGCAAGGTCGGTGCCTTCGGCTTCTGCCGGAAACAAATATCGCCAAGGCCCGCTACTGGCCGTCGTTTAAAGGAGAAACAGCATGACCAGTGTAGAAGGTGTCGGCGCGGCACAAAACCAGGCTGCGGGAGCTGCTTCAAGCGCCCAGCAACAGCTGACCGTCGACTACGATACATTCCTGCAGCTGATGATGGCACAGATGCAGAACCAGGATCCGACGAACCCGATGGATGCTTCCGAACAGCTATCGCAGCTCGCAAGCTTCAGCCAGGTCGAACAGGCAATCCAGACCAACGCCAAACTTGAGACCATGCTGATGAACATGTCCTTCGGACAGGTGGATGACCTGATCGGCAGAACGGTCACCGATCCGAGCGGCACGACGGGTGTCGTGGAACGGGTGGAGATCTATTCGGACGGGACGCTTCTGGCACTCGATAACGGCAAGGGCGTTCTGCTTGGCCCGGGCGTCACGGTATCTTGAGCGGGCAAGACCAATCATGAATGAAGTTGATGCACTGGACATCGTCAGGACGGCCATCTGGACGATCCTGATCGGCTCGGCGCCGGCGATTGTGCCGGCGATGGTCGTGGGTATCGGGATCGCCCTGATGCAGGCGCTTACCCAGGTGCAGGAAATCACCCTGACGTTCATTCCCAAAATCGTTGCGATCCTGGTGATGATCGTCATTGCCGGACCGTTCATCGGCGGTCAGATCTATACGTTGACCACACTGATCTACGATCGGATCGAGACCGGCTTTTAAAACGTCCTGCCGGATGCTCCGCGCGACTGCGCCGTCTCTGCTTCACTGTGGGCAGGGCGGCGCAGTCGCGCTCCTGAGCGTTGCCAACCGTTGTTGTTTTTCAGTCCGGCGCAACCTGCATTCACCCGCGAATATCGAAATGCCGGACGCTTTAAAAGCTTCGCGCAAGCTTGAGCGGCGACCTTGCGGGTCTTCAACACGTCTGCGAGGGCAGGAATGACAGACACCTCCGTTTCCCCGATTGCCGATGCACCGCCTGAAAGCCGCCGAGACGTGGGTTTCGCGCTTGGCATCATCGTCATTCTCGTGGTTCTTTTTCTGCCGATCCCGACATTCCTGATCGATTTCGGTCTTGCCATGTCGATTGCGCTTTCCGTGCTCATCCTGATGGTGGCGCTGTGGATTCAGCGACCGCTGGATTTTTCATCCTTCCCGACAATCCTGCTGATCGCCACCTTGCTGAGGCTGTCGCTGAATATCGCCACGACCCGGGTCATTCTCGCCAAGGGGCATGAGGGACTGGATGCGGCCGGTTATGTGATCCACGGGTTTTCGCAATTCGTGATGAGCGGAGATTTCGTTATCGGGCTGATCGTGTTCTCGATCCTGGTGATCGTAAACTTCATGGTGATCACCAAGGGCGCGACGCGTATCGCTGAAGTCGGCGCGCGCTTTACCCTGGACGCGATTCCCGGCAAGCAGATGGCGATTGACGCGGATCTTTCGGCCGGGCTGATCGATGACAAGGAGGCCCAGCACCGGCGCAAGGAGCTTGAAGAGGAAAGCTCCTTTTTCGGTGCGATGGACGGTGCCTCGAAATTCGTGCGCGGCGACGCCATTGCCGGGCTGATCATTACGGCGGTCAACGTGCTTGGCGGCATCGTCATCGGGGTGACCCGCTATGACATGAATGTCTCGAACGCGGCTGACGTCTTTACCAAACTCTCCGTCGGGGACGGTCTGGTCTCCCAGATACCGGCTCTGATCGTGTCTCTGGCAGCAGGCCTGCTGGTTTCCAAAGGGGGAACCAGAGGCTCGACGGACAAGGCGGTTCTCGGCCAGCTTGGCGGCTATCCGCGTGCCCTGTTCGTTGCGGCGATCCTGATGGCGGTCTTTGCGATCATGCCCGGGCTTCCCATGCTGCCGTTCATGCTGCTGGCGGCCCTGATGGGTTTCGTCGGATACACTATCCCCAAGCGTCTGGCGGCGAAGAAGAAGGTCGAGGCGGACACCAAGACCGCCGCCGACGAAGAGGCAAGACTTGAGGAAAAGGACTCCGTCAAGGAGACCCTTAAATCCTCCGAAGTCGAGCTGGTCCTGGGAAAGCAGCTTTCGGCCGAACTCCTGACCAAGCACGGCGAGCTTTCGCGCCGGGTCGCCAAAATGCGGCGCAAATTCGCGGAACAATACGGTTTCGTGGTGCCCGATATTCGCGTTACCGACAGTCTGACGCTGGATCCGAAAAGCTATCAGATCAAGATCCACGGCACGATCGTCGCCTCGCAGCATCTCAAGGTGGGCGAATTGCTGGTCATTCCGAATACGGACGAGACACTGCCGGTTCCGGCGGATGCCACCAGGGAACCCGCCTTCGGAATGCCAGCCTTCTGGGTGCCGCCGGCCTACAAGGACGAGCTCAAACGCCGTGGCCTGACGCCGGCGGAAAACATGACCGTCATTCTCACTCACCTGAGTGAGGTGATCCGCAACAACCTGCCGCAGCTGCTGTCCTACAAGGACATGCGGGTTCTGTTCAACCGGCTCGATCCCGAATACCAGAAGCTACTGGACGACATCTGTCCGGCGCATACGTCCTTCTCGGGCCTGCAGGCGGTCCTCAAGCTGCTGCTGGCGGAGCGGGTCTCGATCCGCAACCTGAACCTCATTCTGGAAGCGGTCGCCGAAATCGTTCCGCATGTGCGTCGTTCGGAGCAGGTCGTGGAGCATGTTCGCATGCGCATTGCCCAGCAGATCTGCGGCGATCTGGCCGAAGGCGGGCCGCTGAATGTTCTGCGTCTCGGCAACCGCTGGGACCTGGCATTCCACAACGCCTTGAGACGTGATGCGAAAGGCGATGTGACCGAGTTCGACATCGAACCGCAACTGGTTGAGGATTTTGGAAACCAGATGTCCGAAGCGGTCAAGAAACACATGAAGGGCGGCAATCGCTTCGCCATCGTGGCGGCTCCCGATGCACGTCCCTATGTGCGCATGATCGTGGAACGGATGTTCCCGACGCTGCCGGTTCTGTCCCACCTTGAGATTGCCCGCGGTGTGGACGTCTCAGCCCTTGGAAGTGTCTCGTGATTGCCGGCGGGCTGTTGTTCGGCACATTCAACGCCTCGGGTCTGCTGGCCGTCTTCCTGCTGTTCTGCCGGATCGGCGCCTGCCTGATGATCATTCCCGGTTTCGGCAGCAACCGCATACCGGTCCGGGTACGGTTGTTTGTCGCGCTGGCGATTTCGCTTGCGCTGTCACCTCTGCTGGTCCCTGCGGTTCAGGCGGCCTTGCCGGATGAGAAACTGGCGACCGTTGCCAGGTTCATCGGCGCGGAACTTCTCACCGGGGCTTTTATCGGTTTTCTCGGCCGGGCATTCATTGCGGCGCTGGAAACCCTGACGACGCTGGTATCCATGGCAATCGGCCTGTCCAACATGCCAGGACTGCCGATCGAGGGTGTCGATGCCCTGCCACCGGTCGCGAACCTTTTCACGGTGACCGCAACGGCGATGGTTTTCATCACCAATCAGCACTGGGAAATCCTGCGCGGTCTTGTTGCATCCTACGAGGCCATTCCAGCGGGGGTGCCCCTGACGGCTGTCTCGAGTCTGGAACAGTTCGCCGATCAGCTTGCGCGGACCTTCGTGCTGGCTTTGCGCATCTGCAGCCCATTCGTGGTCTATGCGGTGGTGGTCAACCTGGCGGTGGGTCTGGTCAACAAGCTCACCCCGCAGATCCCGGTCTACTTCATCTCCATGCCGTTTGTCATCGCAGGCGGGCTCTACTTCCTCTACCTCGTCATTGCGGAAGCGATCATGATCTTCCTGGACGGGTATTTCACATGGCTTCAGATAGGATAGGACGATGGCGCGAAACAGCCACGAAATCGAACGCCTGTTCCGGATGCAGAAGCAGATCTTTCTGTTTTCCTCATGGCTCCTGCAGAAACTCGACGCCCAGGTCTACCAGCTCTCCGAGAAGGAAAGGCGCATTCTGCTGGCGCTCTCCAATGGCGATCTGGCCCAGCATGACCGCTTCATCGCCAATGCGGCGGAGCGCCTGCGGCGGATTATCGAGGAAATGGCACGGCTCAGCGAAGCCCGTTCAAGGGTGAATTCCGAGTTCGACCGCCAACGGATGATGCTGAAGCTGATGGCCGAGCGGCTGGCGAAAATGCGTGGTGAAGAGCTGCGGGCAGAGGAAGAGCGCGATCTGATGGATCTTCTGGAGCGCCGGTTTGGCTGAAAGTTCCGGAAGTTCGGGACGCAAGCCTCCCGCAAGCTGCGACAGCTAGAAAGGAAACTGCAAACAAGGCCCGAAACAAGCTTCCCTGCTTGCCTGGTCCGCCACCTTGTGGGCCTTGTTTGCAACCAGTTTTGACCAAGGAGCTGTCCCATGGCGATTTCCCCCCCGTCCGACCTGATCATGGATGTCGCCAAGGCCGCGGATCCGGTCAGTCTTCAAGCCGCCACCAGCCGCTTGAAATCCATAGCGGTCTCGGGATCGGGAGCCGATTTCCAACTGGCCTATGCCGATGCTTCAGCCAGTACGACGACGGCGTTCAACCGCTACAGCCCCGAGGCGACAAACACTTCCGGCGCGAACAAGTCGCCGGCCGAGAAATTCGAGGCAATGATCCTCAGCCAGTTTGTGGAAACGATGCTGCCTGAAGACTCAGATGCCGTCTTCGGTGAGGGCGCGACCGGAGACATCTGGAAATCGATGCTTGCCGAACAGGTCGCCAATCAGCTCGCCGCCAGCGGCGGAGTGGGCATCGCGGACATGATCTCAACCACGCTTGACCACGGAGTAAAAGCATAATGGACGCCGGCCAGGAAATTGCTCTTCAGGAACAGGTTGCCAATCCGGCGCATTCGGCGCCGCTGATCATCGCCGTCAAGCGCGCGATCAATGCCGTGCGTGATGAAACCCGGGCGCTGCGTGACGATCCGACCGCCGATCTCAAGCGCTTCGAATATTCCAAGAGCCAGGCGCTTCTGGAACTCCTGCGGGCCCGTTCCGCGGTCTCGCCGGAAACCTTCTCCGGGGAGTTGAAAGCCGATCTGTGCGAGTTCCAGGATGTGCTGCACGAGAATGTCGGTCTCTTGAGGCTGCATATGAATGCCGTATCCGAAGTGGTGCAGATGATGTCCCGGACGATGATCGATTTTGACTCCGACGGCACCTATCAGGCTCCGTTTCCGGAGCCCGCGCGATGATGAAAATCCTGATTGCCGGCATCTGGATGGCGGCCAGCTTGCTGGTGTCGGGATATGCGACCGCGCAATATATCGCCTCCCAGAAGAGGGTCGATGTGAACGGCGAAGCGACCTTCGTGGGTCTCGACTATGAAACGGTCAAGCCTGTCAACGTCCCGATTCTGTTCGAAGGTGCCTTGCAGGGCTATGTTGTCGCCAAGCTGGTCTTTACCGCCGATGCCGAAGTCCTGCGCCGCCTTCCGGTGCCACCCCATCCATTCCTTGTCGACGAGGCTTTCCGCGTCCTTTATTCGGACAGCCGGCTCGATTTCAGAAATCTGGAACGCTACGATCTGGACGCGTTTACCGAAGATCTGAAACAGAAAACCAATGCCCGGCTGGGCAGCTCGGTGATCCGCGACGTTCTGGTGGAAGAACTGAACTATTTCGACCAGGAAGACATCGTCAGCAACTGACGGGACCAACAGTCTTTGCCTGTACGTCTTTCCTGACGGGCAAACGGCGTCCAGATTCGGGTATGCGCTTTTCCTGAAAGAGATATGGAGACGCCGGCGCATCTCTGAGCATCAAGCGCCGGGGTCATGCTTCAGGGGTGAAGATCGTTTCTATTGCCTGGAAAATCGTGTTGTAGACACCCATTTCGTCTCGGGCGAAATCACCGTGCGGCACCGCCCTCTTGGCCTCGTTGATCAGGTCGGCCTTGATGGCCTCAAGATCCGCGCCAGTGCCGCCTGCATGGTTTGAGAGCTCCAGATGCAGCCGCTTGGCGATCCCGGCATAGACGACAATCGCCGTCACCATGTGTGTCGGTTCCTCGGGTATCTGGATCTTTTTCATACGTGCCGGCTCCGTGGTTGGGGACAATGACGTCCCGGACGTGGTTGTGTTCGACAGGATTCCGAAGACGACAAATCGAGTACCCTTTCGGAGGGGTTCCGTCTCAGGAATCCTTCCTGCCTGGATCAATTTACCATATCGGCATCTGGTTATGCCGATGTGCCGGCGTATGCTAACTTGGTTTGCGGCAGGCTGCGGGACTGAGCGATGCATTCAGACCGGTCAGGCCAGATTCGGGCGGCCCGGTGACCGCTGACGACCCTTGGAGAGCGAAGCACTTTATCTGGTTGCCCTATCAGGCAATGTTGACATCAGGTGGCAGCCAGCTTTGGGAATGTCGGATCAAAGAAATTTCTAGAAGAGGGTAATTGAGTGCGATTTATGAGACAGCTTTTCATTTCACGGACCAGCGTCGGTGCATTGGCGTCCGTGGCCTGTGCACTATGGGCAACGGCCGCGATGGCCGATCTGCAGGCGGATTTGCAAAGCGGGCTCGATACCTTCCTCGCAGAGCGCAGCGGGCCCGAAAGCGTGACCGGCATTCGGCTTATGTCAGCTTGGGCGCGGACGGGCCGGAGTACCGCGCCTATGCGGGCACCATGGGCAAGGACAGCGCCGCGCTGGTGGATGCCGCGACATTGTTCCAGATCGGCAGCAACACCAAGGGATTCACCAGCGCGCTGATCCTGGCGCTGGAGGCCGAGGGCAAGGTCGACATCCACGACACCGTAGGCGACTGGTTGCCCGAGTACCCGGCATGGGCCGATGTTACGATCCAGCAGTTGCTGCATATGAACAGCGGGCTGCCGACCTACTCCGAGACGACGGAAATGAACGAGGCTTTCGTGAACACGCCGGAGCGCGATTTTACATTGCCCGAGCTGATTGCCATGGCCTATCCAAGCGAAACGGTGAACTTGCCGGCCGAGGACGGGTTCTTCTATTCGAACACCAATTACATCCTGGCGGGAATGATCGCCGAAAAGGCCTCGGGCATGTCCTACAAGGAGGCGCTGGAGGAGAAACTCTTCAAGCCGGCGGGCCTGACCGATACCTATTATGAACCCTATTCCTATGGCGAGGACGTGCTGTCGCGGATGATCTCGGGGTATTTCAACAACCCCGACTGCACGCTCTACGATCCCGACTGCGAGGTCGGCCAACTCGTACCGATTATCGGCCGCGATACAAAAGCGGATTCTGTTAGCTGGGCGGGACCTGCCGGCGGGATCGTCGGCACCCCGGAGGACCTGGCCAAGTGGATCAGGGCGGTCTTTGCCGGCAAGGTGCTGCCTGAGAAGCAACTGACGGAACTGGTGACGCCTATATCTCTGAAGACCGGGAAGATCATCGACGACGTGACGCAGGAGGATCCGCGCGCCTTCACGCTGGGCTTGATGCGGGTAACGGGGCCCGGGATGGAGCCGGTGTATTTCTACCTCGGCATGACGCTGGGCTATCGGGCGGCCTTCATCTATTCGCCGGAACTTGACGTGATGGTGACGGGGGCCACCAACAGCCAGCCGCCGGGCGGGGAAGAAATGATGACGCCAATGCTGATCGGCATCTACAAGAAGGCTGTGGAGGAAAAGGCCGCCCAATAGGCTTTGGCCCGTACCCTTGACCAGACGCCGGCACGCTTTCGGCCGGCAGTGCTTCGCTGCGGGCCTTTTTCATGGTGCGAGCGAAGAACAGGGTAGGGCCAAGGGCCTCATCCGGGGGCTGACGGATCGGCAGGGGCGCCGGCGCGGCAATAGATCGTGATAATTTACACAATGCTTCGTAACGCGATGCAAAATGACTGCGATCAGAATGTCTTTGGCGATCGGAAGAGCGGCAAATGCCATAAAATTCTCAACGCCGGAGCCGACTGACGCTGATTCCGTAAAGGCCCTACTTCAGCCTTGCATCCTTCAAGGCTTCGAGTAGCAACTCCGTTTCCTTGACCTTGTCGCCCGCGGCGTCGGGGACCTCGACGTAGGAAACGTTGACGGCATTGTCCGGCCAGGCCAGGACCAAGGTGAAATAGATCCACGCGCCTTTGTTGAAGAATTCCAGGTCAAGCGAGATCTTCGGCGTTGTTTCCCATTCGACGTCCACCTGGGCGGCCATGGAATAACGCAAGGAGCCTTCCTTGAAATACAGCTCGGCCGCGGACTTGATCAGTTCCTCAATGTTGCCGTGCTGGTCGGTGCGGATATAGGCGACGAAATCGATCACATCGACGAGCTTCAGGTCTTCGATGAAATCGGTCAGGGCCGAAGCGATCGCTTCCTGGCGTAGCCGGTCGCTGGCAAGGCCGGTTGACATGTTCCCGTTGCCTTCAGGCAGGTCTTGCATGATCGGCGCCTTCAATACGATTGGACGAACCAGGCACAGTCCGGGTCGCGTGTTCAAGGTCCTTGCGCATTTGGAGTTTCTGGTGCGCGTCGCGCGCCGATACGTTCAAGACAGGGTCTTTCGACCCGGCTTGCTTCACAGATAAACGCAAAATAAAGCGCCTTCTTGCTCCAGCCATAATGAGGTTTTTCCGCTCAGATGGGCTAACCCTGACTACGACTTGTTCTATACTGCAGTTCTTGTTTGGCGTGAGTACACATAACAGATAATTTCTGCAACCGCTCTATAGAATTCTGGAGGTATCATTTGTTCGATTTCTGTCGCCGCATATAGAGATCGCGCAAGTTGTACGTCTTCGATCACGGGTATGTTGTTGCTTTCCGCGATTTCGCGGATCTTCAGAGCAATCAGGTCCTGACCCTTGGCAATCACAATCGGTGCCGGGTTCTGGTCACCGTCATAGCGCAGCGCAACGGCATAATGGGTCGGGTTGGCAATAACCATGGTTGCCTGCGGGACGGCGGACATCATGCGGTTGCGGGCCCTGTCTCGCGCCAGCGAACGCTGGCGGGCCTTGACGATCGGGTCGCCTTCCGCCTGCTTGTGCTCATCCTTGATTTCCTGCTTGCTCATGCGCAGGTTCTTGCGCCAGTGCGAGCGCGACCAAAGGACATCGACGGTCACCAGCAGGATTGTCACGACGCATACGCCGGCGATCAGCCGCATGGAAATCTGCAGGATCGTTTCCGGCAACGCGCTGGGGTCGGTAAACATGGCGTTGATCAGTTCCACTTCATTTGCCCGGAACTGGCGAAACACGATGGCACTGACCGTGGTGAACTTGAAAACCGCCTTGAGAAATTCAACAAGGCCCTGTGCACCGAAAATCCGATTCCAGCCTTTCGAAGGCGAAAGTTTCGACAAATCCGGCTTGATCCGGTGAAAGACGATGCTCGGGCTGTTCTGAAGAAATGCCGATGCGAGACCTGCGACAGACAACAGCGCAATGACCGGAGCGAGAAACACGGCGGTTTCGATTGAAACCGCATGAGAGAGCAGCAATGCGTCCGCGCTGTTTCCAAGTCTCACACCTCCCGAAATATCCAGGAGATGGGTCAGCTTTACGACAAGCTGACGGGCTCCCGATGTCACTACGAAACCTCCGATCAGCAGGGCGGCAATGAAAGTCGCAAGGACCGGCGCTTCTCTTGAAACCGGAGTGTTGCCTTTTTCGATTGCATCCCGAACCTTCTTCTCGGTCGGTTCTTCTGTTTTTGAATCCTTGTCTGTCTCTTCCGACATTCAGCCAATCGTCTCCTGGCCCGCTGTTCCGCGTTTCCGGTCCGGGAGCGGTCAGGCGAAAAATGCGCCGTCGTCCTGTTTCGGGTTCAGCTCTATTTCGCCCCTGCCGGCCATTTCCAGCGCAAGGTTTGTGATCGCGCTGCGGGCATCGAGAACGTCGCGCTGCGCTGCGGGTTCCCCGGCGGCGAGTTCGTGCTCCGCGATACGCCGTGCGCGGGATGTCAGCGACGAAAGGATGACTTCGCGGAACTGCGCGTTGGTTCCCTTCAGCGCGAGAACGATCCGGTCGGTTGGGATCTGATCGAATATCGCCATCCGGGTTCGGGCATTGAGGTTGGTGATGTCGTCGAAGGTGAAGAGCAGGCCCTTGAGAAGTTCCGCTGTCTTCGGTTTGACGACATTGAGATTGTCCAGCGCGTCTTCCATGTGCTCGCGGTCCATCTTGTTCAGGATGTCCGCCATGCGGGCATGGGAATCTGCCTCCAGGGTTCCGGACAGGTTGAGCATGAAATCCTCGTGCATGGTCTTTTCCACGTCGCGCATGATTTCCGGAACAACCGCCTTGATGGACAGCATTCTGCGGACAAGCTGGTTGCGCGTCTCGCCGTTGACCTGGCCCAGAACCTTGGCCGCCGCAGCGGGTTTTATCTTTGTCAGGATCAGCGCTGCGGTCTGCGGATGTTCCTTGAGGAGATAATTTGCAAACACGGTTTCGGAAACCGTGGTCAGCCGGTCCCAGATGGAGCGGTTCGAATTGCCGAGAACATCCGACATGATGTCCGAGAGCTGATCGTCCGGAAGGATGCCCTCGAGCATCTTTTCAACTTCATTGGCGGAGCCGTAGAGCGTTGTGCCGTGGGAAAACTGTTCGATGAACTCCTCGGCCAGCAGATCGAGTTCTTCCGAGGCCACCGTTCCCAGCTGCGCCGCGGAAACGGTGATCATGCGGATTTCTTCCTGGTCGAAATGCTGCAGCAGCTTCTGGGAACTGGTTTTACCTAGCGACAGGAGAAGCGCAGCCACCCGCTGCACGCCGTTCAGACGGCGTACGGGCGGAGCAGGAGGCTGGGAGAAACTCGCGGATTGAGCCGCGGCGGCGGCATTGGCAGTGCTCGACATTGTCACATGTTCCTGAGGAGACCTGGGGCTACGGACCGGTTGGTTTCTGGATCAGATGTCCAGACCGCCGTTCTGCGCGCTGATGATTTCCGTCAACGAGACGCCGAAACGGGAATTGTCGTCTTCGACGACGACCACCTCGCCGCGGGCAATCACGCGGCCGTTGACGACGATATCGATCGGCTCGCCAACACGGTGATTGAGCGGGATGACCGCACCGCGGCCAAGTTTCAGAAGGTTTGAGACCAGCATCGTCGCAGAACCCAGAACGACCTGAATGTTCACCGGAATACCCAGGATCGTGTCCAGATTCTTGTCGTCCCCTATGGTTCCTGGATTGCTGTCCTTGGACGGCGCTTCGACCTTGGCGAAACTTGCCGCGTCGGCCGGCTTCGTCTTTATGTCCGCATCCGCGGAAACATGATCAATAACAGTGTCGGACATTACATTTTATCCTTCTGGTTCATGGAAACGGTGCGGAACGGGCTTCCGGTCGGGTTGTCGATCCGGTGAATGCGTGCCGGGACCTGCTTCGGTGCTTCGCCACGGTGAATCGATGCCGGTTCCTTCTGGGCTCTGCCGCCGGTCAACACACCCGCGTGCTGCAGAGCGGCAGCCGGTCCGTCCGAATCCGCGAAGATCTCCAGGTCGCCCTTGGATGGAGACAGCCGGTTGGACGTCTCGAACAGGGCGGTTGCCTTGGAAAGTTCTTTCAGTTCCGCCCGCAAAACCGTTTGCTGGCGTTTGGCTTCCCGGGTCAGTCCATCTATTTCGGCGATGAGCTCGCGCGCATCGTCCATGCGGTTGCCGAGTGCATTGAGGATCTGCGCGCTCTTGACGTTGATCTCCTGGATGGAGACCTCGATCCCGTCCAGAGCCAGGACGGTCTGGTCGAAAATGCGCTTGTAATCCGCGTGATAAGTTCCCAGGCGCCGCAGCTCGCGCTGCATTGCCAGCATCCGGACCGTCGTCGCGACCAGCGCGATCAGGAGGACGCCATCAACGATTGCGGAGATCATCGAAAAGATCCTTTTCTTCCTCATGAATGAGTTCATCGACCTGCAGCGTGTAGGACCCATCCAACTGTCCGAGCTGACAGGTGAAGATCGGCTGGTCGTTGCAGGAAAGTGTAACCGGGCTCCGTGCCGTTGCCTGAAGCTCGATGGTCTGGCCAACCTGCAGTGCCGACAGTTCACCGAGCGACATTTCGCGTTCTTCCAGAATGGCCTCCAGCCTGACTTCGGTGCGCTGGATTTCATTGTGAAAGTGCTGCGTCCACTGCTTGTCACGCCCCGACATTTCACCTGAAAGGACCTGGGAGAGGCGCTGGCGCAACGGATTGAGGGTGGAATGCGGCATGACCACAAACACTTCGCCGCCACGTCCGATTGCCTGCTGCAGAAGTCGCGCGACCACGGCCGGATTGTTGCGGCGGCCCACGACCGCGAAGTCCATGCGGCTTTCCACCCGCTCGATTCTGAGCGTTGTTTCGGCTATCGGCGCGAAGGATTCAGCCAGGGCTTTCGAGGCCACCTCGAACATGGTGCGCGCGATGCGCGTTTCGATGTTTGAGAAAGGACGCTCGTCATCTATTGGCGGTTCGGTGCCGTCAGCGCCGAAGAGCACATCCACCAGCGTAAAAATGAAATCACGGTCGAAACCGACAAGAACGCGGGCGTCCCATTCGGGGGAATAAAGCACGGCCACCAGCGCGTTGGACTCGAATTCGTCCAGAATGTCGCCAATGCGGTTGTTTTCGACGTAGCTCACCGAGATATAGGAAGGTGAGGGGGACTTCTGCCGCATGGCGTCCGCCATCAAGCGGGCCATTCGGTCGAACACCACCGGAAGCATTGGCAGGCGGTCGACGGAGATCCCTGCCGCATCGAGCAGGCGGTCTGCGATCATGGCGCGTTCGGAGCTGGAACCGCCGGAATTTGCTGTAGCTGCCTCAATCATGGCTTATGCCGCTCCCTGCAGGTCCTGGACGTTGTCGCCACCGGACCCCGCGCTCATGGTCTCGTTTTCAACTTCGTCGATGGTTGGGCGGTCGTGGTCGGAGATGGTCTTGCGGCCATGTTCCAGGGCGATCTGGGGATCGGCGCCGTTCATGAAGGCGAGCAGTGTCTGCTTGACGACGATGTAGGTCCGCAGCCGCGATTCCCGCACGCTCTTGATTTTCACAGCCAGCGGGCCGAAGAGAGAATAGGAAAAGAAGATCCCGACGAATGTCCCCACCAGCGCGGCGCCGATCAGGCTGCCGAGCAATTGAGGCGACTGGTCGATCGCGCCCATTGCCTTGATAACGCCAAGTACGGCCGCGATGATCCCGATTGCCGGCAAGGCGTCGGCGACGCTGCTCATGGCGTGGAACGGCTTCATCTGGTCGCGGTGGATTGTCTGCAGCTCCTCGTCCATAAGTGCCTCGATCTCATGGGCGCGGGCATTGCCGACGATGATCAGCCGGAAATAGTCGCAGATGAAGGTCGTCAGGTTGGCGTTGCGCAGAACTGTCGGATATTTCTGAAAGATCTGTGATGTGTTCGGGTCTTCGATGTGCGGTTCGACCTGATTGCGTCCCTTGGCGCGCAGCTCGCGCATCAGCCCGTAGAGCAATGCCAGCACGTCCAGATACTCGCGCTTGTTGGGGACGGCGTTTCGCAGCGCGTCGGACACCGCGAACACCGTGCCCCGAATGGTTTTCATCGGGTTGGCGACGACGAATGCACCAACGGCAACACCCAGAATGATGAGGAGCTCCCAGGGTTGCCAAAGGACGGAGACTTTACCGCCGAGTGCGGCAAATCCACCGATAAGGGACGCACCCGCAATGAACAGGCCAATAAGAATAGTCACCTAATAGCTCCCGAACTGGTGAGGAAATCGAATGTGTTGGGAGAACGCTAGGAGGCGAGACTTGCCCGAAGCTGACGCGTCGGTGTTTTGGCCGATATCCGTATGTCCGGGCAGCGGTCAGCCTGGCGTAAGCTCGCTGCGTGAAAGTTCCTCAAATTCTTTTGCCCGCCAGGAGGGATGAGGACATGATCAACACGCTGACCCAGGTGCAACTCGTCAGATCGAACATGGAACGTTCACTGAAGAGCGTCGAAGCGGATCCGACGGTTGAACGCCAGACCGAGTACTATCGGGAAAACATCCGGAACATTAAGTCCATTGACGATTTCCTGGCGGATGACCGTATCTATAACTATGCGATGAAGGCGATGGGTCTTGAAGACATGACCTATGCAAAGGCCTTCATGCGAAAGGTACTGGAGGAGGGGGTCTCCGATACCGATTCCTTCGCCAACAAGCTCGTGGATACGAGATACAAGGAATTCGCCGAAACCTTCAACTTCGAGCGTTACGGATCGACGACCACGTCCTTTTCCAGAACCCAGGACGGGATCGTCGACAAATACTACCGCCAGACGCTGGAAGTTCGCGAAGGCGAACAGAACCAGGGAGTTCGTCTTGCCCTGTATTTTGAGCGCAAGGCTCCGGAAATCACCAACGCATACGATGTTCTTGCCGATCCGGCTCTGGCTGAAACGGTCTATACCGCGCTTGGCTTGCCGCAGGAATTTGCGATGGGTGACATCGACAAACAGGCAGCTTTTCTGGAGGAACGGCTGGAGTTCGACCAGTTCGGCGATCCCGCCTATCTGTCTGATTTTCTGACGCGGTTTTCCGCACTCTATGATCTTTCGAACGGTTCCCAGACCAGCCAGTCTCCGGCTCTGACAATCCTGGGGAGCAGCAACGGTATCGTTCAGATGGGTGAAGACCTTCTCGCCAGTATTCAGAAATTTCGCCTTGGAGGCTTTTGATCCATGCAATCCGCTCTCTATGTCGCGCTTTCGGCGCAGGTCGCCCTGTCCAATCGTCTGGATACCGTCGCCCGGAATGTCGCCAATATGAACACGGCGGGTTACCGGGCGGATGAGGTCAAATTCGCGGAGTTGGTCTCCGAGGCCGGGCAGAACAAGGTGAGTTTTTCGACCGGCGGCGAGAAATACATCTCGCGTCAGATCGGCAGCCTGAACAAGACGGACAATCCGCTCGACATGGCGATCGAGGGGGAGGGCTGGTTCGCGATCAGGGACGCGAACGGCACGGTTTCCTATACCAGGGACGGTCGATTGAAAATCACGCAGGACGGAACGCTTCAAACGCTGACCGGCCAGGCGATACTGGGAACCGGAGGGCAGCCAATCGCAGTGGACCCGGAAGCCGGTCCGCCGCTGATAACGCAATCGGGAGAAATCTCGCAAGGTGATATCGGCATCGTAGGGCAGGTCGGCCTTTTCCTCATTCCGGAGGACGCGAAGCTGACGCGAAAGGACAATTCGGCGGTGATCCCGGATATCCCGGCCACACCGGTCCTGTTTTTTGACCAGCACGGCATTCGCCAGGGATTTGTTGAAGGCGCGAATATCAATCCGGTTCGCGAGATGACCAAGATGATCATGATTTCCCGGGCTTTCGAAGGCGCGACGAAGATGATCGACATGAGTAATGAAAGCCAGCAGAAGGCGATCCGCGAACTGGGAGCGAGCTCATGAGCGCGGTTGACGTGACCGCGGCAATCGCCAAAGCGCCGGAGATGCAAACAGGACGACCGGAAGCACACATGACAGCTCGCCGGCCTGTGACGACCGCCAATCAGGCGGTCGGCAGCTTCAATTTCGGGGACTTCCTTGATGTCATCAACCCGTTGCAGCACATTCCGGGGATTGCGGAACTCTACCGCTCGGTGACCAATGACCGGATTTCCGACGACGCACGCAAGGCTGGAAACGCGTTTTACGGATTTGCTCTTGGCGGTCCCATCGGACTGGGTGCGATGCTCGCCTATAGCGCCGCCGGAGATCGGGTGAGCGGTTCCGGTGAAGAAAACAAGCCGGCTGACACTCAGGTGTCCGGGCCCCCTCAGATGCCCGGTGTCACGAAAACTTCCGACGCGGGTAACATCCCGGTGCCGGCACGCAAGCCGGACCTGACGCCGGACACGGCGCCAGGTGGCGCCGACAGTCCGCAAGGGGCCGGGAATGACAATGTCCTCGGCCAGAAAGTCGCCTCCACTGCGGAGACAATCAACCCACCACTCGTTCTGGCCAGCGTGTTGCAGAAGGAAAATCCTTCTGGTGGCACAGGCGAGGGGAATACCACGGCCGGGACAGGAGCGTCCTCGGTCGCCTATGTGGATGGCGCGCCTGCCGCGGACCGGCGGAAACCCGACCTTCCGGACGAACAGGGGCTTGGACGTCTTGCGACGCATAAAGCCAACCATCTTCCTCTGGATGTATTAAAGGCCCTGCAGGAACGCCATGCCCAACGCACCGCATCTGAACGCTCTTGACCAGGTTTACGCGTCGCTGACATCACTGGAGACCGAAATCGGTCCGGTGAAACTCAGCGGACGCGTGACGCAGGTGTCCTCCGAAGCCATCCGGGTATCGGGCCTGTCGCGCATCGTCTGCCTGGGTGACCTTGTCCAGTTCGAGGGGCGTTCGGGTCTTCGGCAGGGCGAAATCATCCGGCTGGACCAGAAGGACGTCGTGGTCAAACCACTCGAGCGGGTCACGGATATCGGCATCGGCAGTGTTGCCTCCGTAACCGGGGGCCTTGCGATTCATCCGGACATGAGCTGGCGCGGACGCATTATCAACGCATTGGGAGATCCCATCGACGGGGCGGGCCCGTTGACCCACGGCGTTGAGGCTTTTCTGCTGGACCGTGCTCCCCCACCGGCCATGAACCGCGCCAAGATTTCCGACGGCGTCAAGACGGGCGTAAGGGTTATCGATCTGTTCACGCCGCTTTGCGTCGGGCAGCGTCTCGGGGTTTTCGCCGGGTCCGGTGTAGGCAAATCCACGTTGCTCGGCATGCTGGCCGGCTTCGGCGAGTTCGACACCGTGGTCGTTTGCCTCGTGGGTGAACGCGGCCGCGAAGTGCGGGAATTCATTGAAGACAGTCTCGGCGAGACGCTGGCCACTTCTGTTGTTGTCGCCTCGACAGGCGACGAAAGCGCGATGCAGCGCCGGCTTGCTCCCAAGACCGCGATGAGTGTCGCGGAATTCTATCGCAGTCACGGCCACAAGGTTCTGCTCATTCTGGATTCGGCGACCCGTTTCGCACACGCGGCCCGCGATGTCGCGCTTGCTGCAGGTGAACCGCCGGTCGCCCGTGGCTATCCACCCAGCGTGTTCGCGGATCTGGCGCGCCTCATTGAACGGGCGGGGCCCGGAAGCTGCGGCGAGGGGTCCATCACCGGTATCTTTTCGGTGCTGGTGGATGGAGACGATCACAATGATCCTGTCTCCGATACCATCCGTGGTCTGCTCGATGGTCATATCGTCCTGGATCGGCAAATCGCGGAGGCAGGGCGTTATCCGCCTGTGAATGTCCTGAAATCCACCTCCAGGCTGGCGACGCGGGCCTGGACCCCGGAGCAGCAGGAACTGATCCACAGGATCAAGGGACTGATCTCGCAGTACGAGGACACGAAGGATCTGCGCATGATGGGCGGCTTCCAGAGCGCGGGTGACGAGCAGCTTGAAAAAGCCTGCCGTCTCGTTCCCAAGATCTACGAAGCGATGCGCCAGCGGGCCGATCAGGTTCTGCCGTCTGATCCGTTTGCCGAACTTGCTCAGGCACTTTCTGCAGACGCGTAAACTCTTTGTTTGCTTATTGACGCTGAATAAAAAAATGCGCTTTGACGCGTAGCCGGTTTCCTATATACAAAATCAAATAACTTCATAGAAATCGCCGAATGTTATCGGTGGTTACGATTTTAAATAAATTATATATTACTTTATTCACAATACTATTGACCTTTGATTTATATTGATCTGTGGATATATAACAATAATCCACTATACTTCTTGAAATACTTTCCGAAAAAGGGAAGAGGCGTTGACCTTCTGGGTCAGTAAATTTACCCATTGGATACTGGTAAATCCAAGGGGCTAATATGTTTATCATCGTAGACGCGCGAGAGATCGTGACCGCAGGCTATGCTTCAGCCTTTGAGCGCGAAGGATACGCTTCGCTGGAACTTCACCCATCGGAAATTCTGGACTGGATGGAAATCACCAGCGCTCAGGACTTGTCTTCCGTTGATGCGATATTGCTCGGCGAAAGCGAGGAGCGCACCGGTTTTGTGACAGCAATCCGAAGCCGCTGTCCTGAAGCGCAGATCGTTGCTCTGCAGGATGCGGCAAGCCTCGAGAATACTCTGGAGCTGTTTTCGGCGGGAATGGATGATGTTCTCAGAAAACCCGTGCATGTGCGGGAGATCATCGCCAGGGTCGGTGCATTCCGGCGCCGGATTACCGCCCGCAACAGCTCTGCTGGGACAGGGGCGATCGAAGTGTTCTTCGACGGCCGGGATCCTCTGGTTGGCGGAGAGATGATGGAACTACCGCGCCGCGAACGCCGCATTCTGGAATATCTTGTGAAGAACAAGGGGCGCCGCGTAACGAAAACACAGATTTTCAACGCGGTTTACGGCGTCATGAACGATGGCGTGGATGAGTGCGTGGTCGAGAGCCATATATCGAAATTGCGGAAAAAACTCCGGAAGAAACTCGGATATGACGCTATCGAATCCACCCGTTACATCGGCTACATGCTGAAAGACGGTTCGGCAAACAAGCCGAAGGTCGGCGACACCCGCAGGCCCGTTCAGGCATCGCAAGTCCCTGCATGTGCGAGTGAAAAGCCGGCGGACAACAAACTCGTCAAGACACCTTATCTTTCAGTGGTCGGTGCGTAGGAGGATCCTGGCCAGCCGAAGTCGTTCGACATGATTGGGGGACCGGCATGAAATAGTGCCGGATACTTTTTCATGAGGGAGAACCGACCGTGATCGTATCGGCTTGTTGCGAAGCTGAATTCCCCCGATTTCTGCGGCAAGGGTGGTTTAAATTACAATTGATTTTCGTGGAAAATTTAGAAAACCTACCAGAAAATATGTCGAGAGACTGGAGCCGTGTTCAATTCTGCTGAACCGAACGTGATATGCTGAAAGGACTCAAGGGTGATGGTACCGCGATCTTGATTCGCGTATCGGTGCTTCCTGCCGGACCTCTTGCCCTGATCTTATCCTCCTTCGCGAGGTAAGCGCATCAAAGCGGAATTGTTTTGTATTGTGTCTTCCCTTATCGGAAGGACAACATCAAGGTGGTCATCTTGAGTTTGAGCGGCAGTGCGGCGTTGCCATATACTCCCAAGGAAAAGGGTCGGGCGAGCCTGTCCCGCACGTTTATTCTTTATACCCTTGGCCTTTTCGCAATTCTCGGCATCATTTTCGTCGGCATCCTCACCAAAATCACCTGGGATGCCGCGCATGAGCGTGCGATCCGTGTCACTGAGGCTTTCTTTCAGGCGACCAAGCGGCCATTCGAGCGGGCGATATGGACGGTGAACGCGGATGCAACCCTGCAGCTTATTCGGGGTCTTGAAAGCCTCGAAGTGGTCGAGAGAGTGTGGGTCGAGACCCCCGATACAGGTAACTTCGGCGTGCCGGCGTCTGCCTCCCGGCAAGCCGAGGCCCTGAGCTACACCCTGAATTCTCCCAGTACGATCCTGCAGAAGGATGCCATAGGTCAGGTCTTCATTCTGATCGACCGGAATACGATCTCCAATGAAATCGTTTCAACGGTCGGCTTCATCGTATCAGCCATCATTGTCTATCTTTCACTTCTGGCGGTTGTCATCCGGACGGTGTTTCGACGGTTGATCGGCCGGCCTCTGTCGGCAATCGTCGACTACCTGTCGACACCCCGCTTGATCGAGGATCCTCCGAGAGCCCAACTGATGCCCGAGCGCGCCGACGAAATCGGCATTCTTGCGGAAAGCCTGCAGTCGATGGTTCAGCGCCGTCATCTGGATCTGAAGAAGATCCAGGAGTACCAGACCAACCTTGAAGAGCTGGTCGCTCACAGGACGGAGCAGCTCAAGCTGGTTCAGGAGGAGCTGATCCAGGCCGATAACCTGGCGGCTCTCGGTGCGCTGGTCGCCGGTGTTTCACACGAATTGAACACGCCTCTCGGCAATGCCCTTATGGCGGCGACGACGATCAAGGATTCGACCGGATATCTGCGCATGGAACTTGACCGGCAGAGCCTGAGCAAGGAAGCGCTGGAAACCGAGGTCGGGCGGATCAGCGACACAGCCAACATCATTGAAAAGACGCTTGGCAGGGCGCGGGAGCTTGTCGGGAATTTCAGACAGGTTGCCGTTGACCGCCAGAGCGAGAAAAAAAGACCGTTCAACTTCGACCATATCATTCGCGAAACGCTGGCGACCCTTCAACCGACCATCAGAAAAACCTCTTTCGAGATCGAACTCGATCTGGATGCGGACGAAGTCATCGACAGCTATCCGGGCGCGGTCAGCCAACTCGTTTCCAATTTCGTCGAAAACGCCATCAAACACGGATATGAAGGCCTCGACCGGGGCCGGATAAGGTTGTCCTCGCAAATCATTTCCTCAACGCAGAACGTTGAGGTCGGAGAACCTGAAAAAAACGTAATCTTCAAATGCAAGGATTACGGTGTCGGAATTCCGGAGAAAAACCTGAAGAAGGTATTCGAACCGTTTTTCACGACGAAGTTCGGCAAGGGCGGGTCGGGCCTGGGAATGGCGATCTGCTACCAACTTGTGACGGAAGGTCTGAACGGAACCATTTCGGTTAACTCGGAAGTGGGATCGGGTACAGAATTTACAATTGAATTTCCCGCCAGAGCCCCGCAGAAAGCTCGGACACCAATAAGAAAAAGGGTTCAATAAAATGGTGATGGATTTTCTTGCGCCCGCGGACCCCAGGGTGGAAAAGAACAGAAAGTCTCCATGGAAAATTCTGATTGTCGATGATGATCCCGATGTTCACGAGGTGACAAGGATCGCGGTGTCCGGTTGCGTCTTCGAAGACCGGCCGTTCGAACTTCTTCATGCTCTTTCCGCCGAGGACGCCCGCAGGATTTTCTCCGAAGAGGAGGATATCGCAGTTGCGCTTGTTGACGTGGTCATGGAAAGCGACACTGCCGGCCTCGGTCTGGTCAGCTGGATCCGCTCCGAACTTCAGAACGAGTTCACGCGTCTGATCCTGCGGACAGGCCAGCCGGGCTACGCGCCGCAGACCGACGTGATCATGAAATTCGATATCGACGGCTATGCCGAAAAGGCGGAACTCTCGCGTACCAAGCTGATCACCGCGATCGTTACGGCTTTGCGCGGGTACAAGCTGGTCATGTCGCTTGAAACCAACCGGCAAAAGCTCAAGCAGTTGAATGCGCATTTTGCCGCTATCGTGGAAAAGAACGCCCTGAGCGATTTTGCTGCGGCGGTTCTGACAGAAATCACGCAATTGATCGGTGAACCCATCGGTTGTTTCCTGTGCGGGCTGGACGCTCTTCCCGATTATGGGATCATCGACAAGTCCAATGTCAGGATCCTCGCTGCGATGGGCGATTTTGCCGACAAGACCGATCTTCCTATCGACATGCTGGGTGATGCCGCCATCAGGACTTCGGTGCATGAGTGTATCGAAATCATGTCATCCAGTTCATCGCACCGCGGGGTTGCCCTTCCGCTGGTGACGCGCAACGGCATGACCGGAGCGCTTTTTCTGGCCATGCCGGAGGCGGAACTGGAAAACCTTGTCGGCTCGGAAGTTGTTCAGCTTTTTGTCGCCAACGTGGCGCTCGGTTACGAGAAGACCGGCCTACTGGAGCATATCCGGAACCTGGCCTATGTTGACCGGACAACGGGCCTGTCGACATTCTCCGGGTTCATCGAAACCTTTCAGCGCCACGCCGCCAAACATGCGTCTCTTCTTGTCGTGCATCTGGACATTCAAAGGTTCCGGGTGATCGTTGACGGTATCGGCGATGAAAAAGCCGGAGCCGTCCTGAAAAAAACCGGTCACAGGCTGGCGCAGACGTTTCCCGATGCGCTGTCGATCGCGCGCAAGGAAAAAGACGAATTTCTGATCCTTCTGAAGGATGGCAAGGACAACCGGATACAGGATGTTGTCGAGCGGGTGGAAGATGCCTTCCATGAGCCGATTGCGCTGGACGATACCCAGATTACCCTGAGGATGCGGCTCGGATTCGCCGCTGTGGGCGACGGTGAGGATCAGGAGGCCGAGCAACTTGTGAGCCACGCCTCGATCGCGTTGAACGATGTCCGGCAAAAAGGCCTTACCAATCATGCGGTCTTTCATCCCCTGATGCAGGAAGCTGCGTTCGAACGTCTTCGCCTTGCTTCGCTGCTGACCGGGGGACGGGACAAGACCGAATTCACCGTGCATTACCAGCCGATCATGCAGGCACGCGATAACACTATCGCTTCATTCGAGGCGCTGATGCGGTTCCGCACCCCCTCAGGCACCTTCCTCAACACCGGCCGCATGATCGAAGCTGCTGAAACCAGTGGGCTGATGTCCGAAATCGGCTCCTGGATGTTCAAATCCGCCTTTGCCGAATTCAGCGAAATTCCAACCGTTTCGGATCAAACCCGGTTGAATGTGAACCTGTCTCCCCAGCAGGTCCAGGCGAACAGGATCTACAAGGACATCGAAGATTCTGCCTCGGCCGCCGGCTTGCCCTTCACGCGTCTTGTCTTCGAGGTGACGGAAGGTTTGTTCCTGAACAACGATCAGGTCACGCTTTCCCTGCTGACATGGTTGCGCAACAAGGGTGCGAAGGTCGTCATCGACGATTTCGGTACCGGGTACTCGTCCCTGAGCTATCTGCGCAAACTTCCTGTCGATGGTATCAAGATCGATCGCAGTTTCATCATGAACATGGACCAGGATCCAGATGCGCTGGCGGTGGTAAAATCCATCGTTGCGGTTGCCCAGGCTCTGGATTTGAGCGTCACGGCTGAAGGCGTTGAAACGGATGGTCAACGCAAGCTCATCCAGGAACTGAAGTGTGATTATCTTCAGGGTTTTTTCTATTCAAAGCCCTTGAGCAGCAACGATCTCGTTGCCTTTCTCCAGAAAGACGCCGTGTCCGGGCTGGTTGTCAGATAGCAACCGGTCGCCGGTTTCACCAAGCTTGCTGCCGACAAATGATGCCCTGAAGGCAGCTTGTGCGTGCGTGTGCGGGCGATGCATAAATTCCGGGCAGATAACCGATTGAAATTTTATACAAAACACGCTCTCATGGGATCAAGGCAACGGCGCTGAACGTCTTTTTGCGTTGAGCTTCAGCCGAGTCATTGCCAATATTCGCCAAAGTGCGAGATGGGGAGAGTATACATGGATATGAACGGATCCCACCGGATACCGGCCAAAAGGGAAACCGTCTGGGAAGCTCTGAACGATCCGGAGATCCTGAAGGCCTGCATACCCGGGTGTGAGAGCCTTGAAAAAACTTCCGAAACAGAAATGACCGCTGCGGTGACCACGAAGATCGGTCCGGTCAAGGCCAAGTTCAAGGGGGCGGTGACTTTCGAGAACATCAATGCTCCCGAAGGCTATACGATCGTCGGAGAAGGCAAGGGAGGCGTAGCCGGATTTGCCAAGGGTTCTGCGGACGTCAAGCTGACCGAGGACGGCGACGGGACCCTTCTGACGTATAAGGCCAAGGCGCAGGTCGGCGGCAAACTTGCCCAACTCGGTAGCCGGTTGATCGATTCCACCGCGAAGAAGATGGCGGAAGAGTTTTTCGGCAAATTTTCCGCGAGGGTTGGCGGGACAACAGACGATCAGCTTGATCCGGGCGTGGCCGAAGAGGCCAAAAGGATCGCGCTTGAAGAAACAACGGGTGGTGTCGTCCACGCGCTCGAGGACGCCGAGCACGCCGTTGAAGAGAAGCTGCATCAGGCAGAGGAGAATCTGGAAGCGGCTGCAGGCAGGAATGTTCTCGGAGGACCGGTTGTCTGGGGGTTGGCGCTTCTGGCGGCTGTCATCGTGATCCTGGCTCTTGCCACTTGAGCAAAGCTGTTCAATCCTGAATTGAGGTCTGGCGGTTTCCGTATCGCCAGAGTTCACTGAAAAAGAACACGGTGGCAAGCCGGGTACTGTTGAGCCAAGGCTCGAAGAGTTTCATGAGGGAGAGATATTCATGTCGAAAGTATCGATGGTATTGAACGGCAAGGCGGTTTCGGCGGATGTCGAAGACCGGACGCTGCTTGTTTCGTTCATCCGCGAAGTTCGTGAGCTGACCGGCACGCATGTCGGTTGCGACACCTCGCAATGCGGTGCCTGTGTGGTTCATGTGGACGGCAAGGCCGTCAAGTCCTGTACACTTCTGGCCGCGCAGGCGGATGGCTCCGAAGTCCTGACCATCGAGGGACTGGCCAACAACGGCACTTTGCATCCGATCCAGGCCGCCTTTCGAGAGCATCATGGACTTCAATGCGGTTTCTGCACGTCCGGGATGATCCTGAGCGCTCTGGACATGATCAACCGCCACGGCCCGGGAAACCTGGACGAGAAGACCATTCGTCACGAGCTGGAAGGCAATATCTGCCGCTGCACCGGCTACCACAACATCGTCAAGGCGATCAAAGCCGCTTCCGACCAGATGGCCGGCATGGCCCAGGCTGCTGAATAGTCAGTCTGCACTCCTGACTTCGACGCGCGGACCTTTCTGCGCCGAGACAACAAGACCGTTCAGCCTGATCCGTTGCCGGGAGGAATTTGGCAATTGAGGGCTGTCCGCCGGGTCTTGAGACAGACGGAAACCGGTTGCGGCGATTGCCGGCAAGACCGGTTTGAGGAGACCTTCCGGAAGGGGCGGTACCGGAGCATTTTTTGGGAGAGAGATCGATGGCAGTTGAGGGGATCGGGGCACGCGCCCTGCGCAAAGAGGACAAGCGCTTTATCACCGGAAAGGGCCGCTACACGGACGACATAGTCGCTCCGGGAATGGGGTATGCGGCCTTCGTGCGCTCGCCGCACGCTCATGCAAGGATCAAGAGCATCGACACAGGCGCCGCTTCAGTGATGCCGGGTGTGGATGCGGTGCTGACCGGCGACCAGCTGGTTGGCGACGGAATCGGCAATATCATCTGCGGCTGGATGATCCATTCCAAGGATGGTTCGCCGATGAAAATGGGCGGCTGGCGCGCGCTTGAGCCGGAAGTCGTCCGCCATGTCGGCCAGGCTGTTGCGGTTGTTGTTGCCGACACGCTTGCGCAGGCTCGCGATGCAGCCGATGCGGTGGTTGTCGATTATGAAGAACTGCCATCGGTCACCAATGCGGTTGCCGCATTGGGGCCGGATGCCCCGCAAATTCATCCCGAAGCCGAAGGCAACCTGATTTTCGACTGGGAAATCGGCGATGAGGCAGCGGTCAATGCCGCATTCGAGAATGCGGCTCACGTCACGCGGATGAATATCGAGAACAACCGCGTGGTTCCCAATCCGATGGAACCGCGCGCTGCCCTGGCGGACTATAATTCCGCCGAGGAGCACTTCACGCTCTATACCACTTCGCAGAACCCGCATGTCGCCCGGCTGGTGCTGTCGGCGTTCTACAATATCGCGCCGGAGCACAAGCTGCGTGTGATTGCACCCGATGTCGGGGGCGGGTTTGGCGCCAAGATTTATATCTATCCGGAAGAAATGGTCTGCCTCTGGGCATCCAAGCGCGTCAACCGGCCGGTCAAATGGGCTTGTGACCGAACCGAAGCCTTCCTGACGGACGCCCATGGCCGGGATCATCAGTCAGAAGCGGAACTGGCGCTCGATTCCGATAACAAGATCATCGGTTTGCGAGTGAAGACCGTCGCCAATCTCGGCGCCTATATGTCGTTGTTCTCGTCTTCTGTGCCGACATATCTCTACGCGACACTCCTCTCCGGCCAGTACAACATTCCAGCGATCCACGCCAATGTGAAGGCGGTCTATACCAATACGACGCCGGTGGATGCCTATCGCGGAGCGGGGCGGCCGGAAGCGACCTTCCTCATTGAACGGATGATGGAAACGGCCGCGCGTGAAGTCGGTCTTTCACCGGCTGAATTCCGCCGCCGGAATTTCGTCAGATCCTTCCCGCATCAGACGCCGGTTATCATGTGCTATGATGCCGGAGACTATGACGCGACGCTGGATGCCGCGATGAGCGCCGCCGATTATGACGGATTTGCCGCCCGCAAGGCGGAAGCAGCATCGCGCGGAAAACTTCGGGGCATCGGCATCTCCTGCTACATCGAGGCTTGTGGCATAGCGCCGTCCGCAGCTGTCGGTTCTTTGGGGGCTGGGGTCGGACTTTGGGAATCCGCCGAGGTGCGTGTGAACCCGGTCGGAACGATCGAGATCCTCACCGGGTCCCACAGCCACGGCCAGGGTCATGAAACCACGTTCTCGCAATTGATCTGTGAACGGTTCGGCCTCGATTCCGACTCCGTTTCCATCGTTCATGGCGATACGGACAAGGTGCAATTCGGAATGGGCACTTATGGTTCCCGCTCCGGAGCGGTTGGAATGTCCGCGATTGTCAAGGCGCTCGACAAGGTCGAGGCGAAAGCGAAAAAGATCGCCGCGCATCTCATGGAAGCCGCGGAAGGCGATATTCAAATCGAAGGCGGTGAGCTGAAAGTCGCCGGAACGGACAAAAAGCTCTCCTTCACCGAAGTGGCGCTCGCCGCCTATACGGCACATAATTTGCCGGAAGGCATGGAGCCGGGTCTGAAGGAAGGGGCTTTCTACGACCCGACAAATTTCACATTCCCGGCAGGGACCTACGTCTGTGAAGTCGAGATCGACCCGGAAACCGGCAAGACTGAAATCGTCAACTTCGTCGCCGCGGACGATTTCGGCAAGATCATCAATCCGATGATCGTGGAAGGCCAGGTACACGGCGGATTAACCCAGGGGATCGGACAGGCGCTCTTGGAAAGCGTCACCTATGGAGAGAACGGTCAGCTTCTGACCGCGACCTACATGGACTACGCCATGCCGCGTGCCGATGATGTACCCAGTTTCAACCTGTCCACCCATGAAACCCTGTGTCCGGGCAATCCGCTCGGTATCAAGGGCTGCGGCGAAGCCGGTGCCATCGGCTCGCCACCGGCCATCATCAACGCGATCACGGATGCAATCGGCAACAATGACCTGACAATGCCGGCAAAGCCCGAAAAAGTCTGGGCGTTGTACCAGTCTTCAATGAAGCAGGCGGCCGAATAAATGAGGCAGGCCATGGAGGATCACAAGGCCATGGAGGATCCGCCCGAAGTGCGGATCTTGACTTCCCTGTCAGGGGAAGGCCATCGGCCGCCGGTGGTTTCCGGAGCACTTTTATCAAACCTGAACCCATCCATATGGGAGACATATTATGTATGAAACGACCTATCACCGTGCCGGATCGGCTGCCGACGCAGCCCGAATGATTGCCGAGTCAGAGGACGGAAAATTTCTGGGCGGAGGGCAGACATTGCTGCCGACCATGAAACAGCGCCTGGCCGCTCCGTCAGATCTGGTAGATGTCACGAAAATTGCCGACATGAAAGGCATTCGGGAAGAGGGGGGCCAGATCGTCATTGGTGCGGCGACCGCACATGCGGAAGTCGCGGCTTCAGCTGTGATCAAATCCAGGCTTCCGGGACTTGCCACCCTTGCCGGAGGCATCGGGGATCCGGCTGTCCGCCACATGGGAACAATCGGTGGCTCGATTGCCAATAACGACCCGGCCGCCGACTATCCGGCTGCTCTTGTCGGGTTGGGCGCGAGCGTGACAACCAGTAAACGGACGCTTTCCGCGGAAGACTTCTTCACTGGAATGTTCGACACGGCACTCGATGACGATGAAGTCGTGGTCTCTGTATCCTTCCCGGTTGCCGAGAAGACGGCTTATGCCAAGTACCCCAATCCTGCGTCCCGCTATGCGATGGCTGGCGTGTTTGTTGCCCGGCATGGCGACGGTTCCGTGCGTGTTGCGGTCACGGGGGCAGGACAATCCGGGGTCTTCCGGGCTGAAGACATGGAAGCCGCGCTGGCTGCCAACTGGTCTCCTGACGCCGTAGCGGGGATCAGCGTTGATTCCGGCGGGATGCTGCATGATGTTCACGGATCTGCTCACTACCGGGCAAATCTGGTGACCGTCATGGCAAAACGGGCTGTTGCAGCCGCGGGCTGAAGGACCGGATAGTGTTTCGAGAATTGAACCCGGCTGCTTTGCGGCCGGGTTTTTTTGCATGCCTTGCTGATCAGAGCATCAGAACCGACACCGGTGTTCCGGCTTTCTGAGCAGGTGCATGCGGTGGGCGGATGATGAGTGCGCCGGATTTTGCCAGAAGGCCGAGCATGGAGCTGTCCTGCCGGGAAAACGGTGTAGCGGTCAGATGACCGTCCGCGTCTTGCGATAGTCCGGCGCGCACATAATCCTGCCGCCGGTCGTTTTCCGGCAGATCCCCACCCAGTACAGCCTGTGTTGGAGTCGTATCTTGCGGCGTGTGCCCAAGCATTGCCATCACGAGCGGCTTCAGGAACAGAAGACCGCAGACCAGGCTGGAAACCGGATTGCCGGGAAGCCCGAGAATCCTGGTTTTACCGAGGTGGCCCGCCATCAATGGTTTGCCGGGGCGCATGGCGATACGCCAGAAGGAAAGGTCCATGCCTTCCTTCTCCAGCACCTCCTGAACGATGTCGTGATCGCCGACGGACGCACCGCCGAGCGTTACGAGAATATCGGCTTCCTCGGTGATGGCTGTGCGGATGTGCGTGGCAAGCTTGACCGGATCGTCGGGCGATATGCCAAGATACAGAGGTTGTCCGCCGCAATCGGCCACAAGCGCGGCAATCCCGATATGGTTCGAGGCGATGATCTGATCGGGACCGGGTTCCGTGCCCGGTGGAACCAGTTCGTCTCCGGTCGCAAGAATGGCGACCTTTGGCTTGCGGATAACCGGGAGCTCTGCATGGTTCATGGCCGCGGCAAGGGCCAGATGCCTGTAAGCCAATTTGAGAGGCGGTGCGAGCAGGACGTCACCGCTTGAAAAATCCAGCCCGGCAGGGCGGACAAAGGCGCCCATCGAAGGAGGCTCCAGAACGGTGATCCTATCGCCGGAGCGCTCTGCATTTTCCTGAATGAGAATCGTGTCCGCACCGGTTGGAACCGGCGCGCCGGTGAAGAGGCGTACCGCCTGACCCGGCTCGACACTGCCAGCAAACCCATGACCCGCAGGGGCTTCGCCTATGACCCGCAATTGCGGCCGTTCACCGGCAAGGTCCTGATGGCGGATTGCATAACCGTCCATTGCCGAGGCGGAAAAGGGGGGCTGGGTGCGCGTCGATCTGAGAGATTCGGCAAGAAACCGGTTGTTTGCCAGCTCCAGAGGCACGGTTTCCCTCCCCAGTGGAGACACACCGGCCAGAAGTCTCTCAAGCGCCTCGGCGACCGGCATCAGGCTCATCAGGTTCCGCCTTCACTGCCGTCTTTGTCGAGGGTCCAGTGCCCGCTTTTGCCACCGGCCTTTTCCACCAGCCGGATGTCACCGATCACCATGCCGCGATCTACGGCCTTTGCCATGTCGTAGATGGTGAGACAGGCGAGGGAGCAGGCCGTGAGGGCTTCCATCTCCACACCCGTCTGGCCGCTAACCTTCGTGGTGGCTGTCACGATCAGCCCGGGCAGGGCCTCGTCGATTTCAAAATCGACCGTGACCTTCGACAGCATGAGAGGATGACAGAGCGGGATCAGGTCGTGGGTCTTCTTGGCGGCCAGTATGCCGGCGATACGGGCGGTTCCGATCACGTCGCCCTTCCTGGCATTGCCGCTACGGACCAGGTCCAGGGTCTCCCGGCGCATGGTGACCGAACCACGGGCAACTGCCATGCGGTGCGTGACGTTCTTTTCAGAGACATCCACCATGTTGGCTGCACCGGTTTCGTCCAGATGCGTGAGTGTCGGATCCTCACCGGCCATTTGCGCCTAGCCCGTTCTGGAGAGCATGGGGCGCGCCAGCAAGGCTGTCGTCGCAGCAGCTACATCTTCCTGCCGCATCAGGCTTTCGCCGATCAGGAACGTGGAAATACCGACCTTGTTCATGCGCTCAAGGTCTGCCGGCGTGAAGAGGCCGGATTCGCCGATCACTATCCTGTCGGCGGAAACCAGGGGCGCAAGTTCCTCACTTGTTTCCAACCTGGTTTCGAAGGTCTTCAGATTGCGGTTGTTGATGCCCATGAGCCGGGAGGAGAGCCTTGATGCACGCTCCAGTTCCGAAGCGTCGTGAACCTCCAGAAGAACGTCCATTCCAAGGTCGAACGCGGTCTCTTCCAGGGCGCTGGCAGTCGCATCGTCAACAGCTGCGAGAATGATCAGAATGCAGTCTGCACCCCAGGCACGGGCCTCGTAGACCTGATAGATGTCGTAGAGAAAATCCTTGCGCAGTGCCGGAAGGGAGACCGCGTCGCGGGCAGCCGCCAGGAATTCGGGTTTCCCCTGGAATGAGGGCGTGTCCGTCAGGACCGACAGGCAGGCGGCGCCGCCTGCCTCGTAAGCCTTGGCGAGCGATGGCGGGTCAAAGTCTTCCCGGATCAACCCTTTTGAAGGGCTGGCCTTTTTGATTTCGGCGATCAGGGCAAAACCGCCTTCGGCATGCTTTGCCTCAATCGCCTTTGCAAAGCCGCGCGTCGAAGGAAGGCCGGAAATACGCGCCTTGAGGTCTTCCAGGGAGACCCGGGACTTGGCTGCGGCGATTTCCTCGCGCTTATAGGCTTCAATTTTCTGCAGGATATCAGACATTTGCCTATCCGTTCGAGACTGCGACCAGTTTTTCCAGTGTGTCGGCCGCCGAGCCATTGTCTATTGCTGAGGCTGCCATGTCGACACCGTCCTTCAGGTTGTCCGCCTTGTCGGCAACCATCAGCGAGGCGGCGGCATTGAAGAGCACAATGTCCCGGTAGGCGCTTTCAGCCCCTGCCAGAACGCCCCTCAAGGCGGTCGCGTTTTCCGCCGGAAGTCCGCCTTTCAGATCTTCCAGCCTTGCAAGTGGCAGACCGGCCTGTTCCGGGGAAATCTCGAAGGATCTCACAGCTCCGTCTTCCAGCGCGCTCACGAACGTCGGGCCTGTGGTGGTGATTTCATCCATTCCGTCGGACCCGTGAACGACCCATGCTTTTTCGGACCCGAGATCAAGAAGCGACCGGGCAATCGGTTCCACCCACTTACGGTCGAAAACACCGACCATCTGGCGTTTGACACTGGCCGGATTGGAAAGCGGTCCGAGCAAGTTGAAGATGGTCCGGGTGCCAAGTTCCACACGTGTCGGCCCGACATGCTTCATTGCCGCGTGATGAAGCGGCGCAAACATGAAGCCGATGCCAGTCTTGTGAATGCACTGGGAGATCGTGTCCGGCGGGATGTCGATATTGACCCCCAGTTCGGCCAGGGCTTCCGCAGCACCGGACTTTGAGGACAGCGAGCGGTTGCCGTGTTTGGCGACCGGTACGCCGCATGCGGCGACGACGATCGCCGTGCAGGTCGAGATGTTGTAGGTGCCGGAATTGTCGCCACCGGTCCCGACAATATCAATGGCGTCGGCAGGCGCCTGCACCGGGAGCATCTTGGCGCGCATGGTGGCGACCGCACCGGTAACCTCGGCGATGCTTTCACCGCGGACCCGCAAGGCCATCAGGAAGCCGCCCAACTGAGAAGGCGTGGCGGCGCCCGACAGGATGATTTCAAAGGCTTCCCGGGCGTCCTGCGGGTTCAATGCATGGCCATCGGCGACCTTGGCAAGGAAGTCTTTGAACGTGGTCATGTCATCAATCCGCTTGTCGTGAAATCAGTTCTGGTTCAACCCGATAACCTGGGAAATCGCCGCATTGTTGATCTCGACACCTGCCTTGTTTTCCCGATCGGTTATGAACTGGCCAAGCACTGAATCCTGTATCTGCTGGGACATCTGCTGGCCAAGCGCCGTGACTTCAGGTGACGAGGCATTGAATTCGGCGGCCGTTTTACCGGTAACCTTCAGCACAAGCTGTCCCACATCATCTGCCGACGCTGTTGCCGCGCTCGTCCCGACAGGGCCGCCGAAGACAGCGGAAATCGCTGCCTGGCCCAAGTCTCCGGAGGGGGCGTTGCGCGTCAGGCTTGTCGCCGTTTTCAGCTCCAGCCCGGTTTCTTCGGCGAGAGCCTGAAGCGGTGTTCCGCTTTCCGCTTTTGCAAGCAGATCGGATGCGGTATCGGAGAGCCGCTTGGCGAGCTCATCCTCTTTCCATGCGGCAATCACGTCTTCCCTGACTTCTTCGAGGGTCCGGTCGCGGGACGGGATCACCTTGGAAACCTCGTACCAGAGAAACCCTCTGTCGCCGAGCGGGACAATATCGTTTTCAATTCCGACATCGCTGTCGAAGGCACCGGCAATCAGGCCTTCGGCGTCGGGCAATTCAACATCCCCGCCATTCATGGACTTGCCGGAGGCGTCGAAAGCTTCGGGAGCCTCGACGTTCAGCGAAAAACGGTCGCCGATTTCGTCCAGAAGCGCGCCACCGGCACGGGCATCCTCCACCTCGTCGAGGAGATCGAGAATTTCCCGTTCCGCCTGTTCCCTGGCAAGATCCTGAACGATCCCCGATTTAACCTCCTCGAATGGCTGAGTGCTTTCCGGCAGGACTTCCTCCACATTCAGGATAACGGTCGAAAAACGGCCTTCCACCGGCGCGCTCGTCGCGCCTTCGGCAAGTGAAAACGCGGCTTCCCCGAGGGTCTCGTCAAGGAAGTCGGTCTTTGACATCACCCCGAGAGAAACATCGTTGCCGCTGAGGTTGCGATCGCTCATCAACTCGTCGAAGGTCTTGCCGGCTTCCAGCTCCGCGGCGGCTTCTTCGGCAGCTTCCTGCGAGGAGAACGTCATCTGGCGCACTTTGCGGCGTTCCGGCTGAGAGAAGTCCTCACTCCGCAATTCGTATTCGGTGCGTGCATCCTCGTCGCGAACATCCGCCGGACGGGCAACCGTCTCCGGCGTCAAGGCGACGAACTTGATCTCGCGAAACTCCGGCGCGCGGAACGTATCCTTGTTCTCCTCGAAATAGGTGCTCAGAACGCCATCGGCCGGATCCGCGATCTCGCCAATGAAATCCGCGGTGACGAGGAGATATTCGGCGTCGCGGGTCTCGCGCTGATAGGCATCGAGAACTTCCAGATAGATGACGGGAGCCTTCATGCCACCAGCCAGGCCCTCGGCAAGCTGGCTTCTTTCGGCGATGGCCCGGCGTTGGAGCACATATTCGTCCTCACGGAAGCCGTTGGCCTGAAGCACCTGCTGCAGGCGGCTGCGGTCGTAGCGGCCACCAGGTCCCTGGAAGGCCGGATCGGACTGAATGATAGTTGCAAGCCGCTCGTCGGAAACGCCGAGTTTCAGGTTCCGGGCAGCGTCGTTCATGGCGGCTTCGGCGATCAACTTGCCGAGAGACTGTTGCGGCACCCCCAGCGAAGCGCCTTCGACAGGTGTCAGCGGCCGGCCGAATTGCTGGCCGAGCCTGTTGAGGTCCTGGCGGTAGGTCCGGTCGAAATCGAAAAGGGAGATATCCGCATTGCCGACCTTGGCCACGGTGTCCTGGTTCACGTTCCCCAGAAAACCGCTGATTCCCCAGACGGCGAAGCTGAAAATTAGCAGAGCGATAAAAAGTTTGGCAAACCAGGTGCCAGCGCCCTTGCGCAGCGCGTCAAGCATGACGTCTCCCGTAAATCTTGTTTTTCCATCAGCCGGACTTCCGGTCTGGGTTTTGCTTCGGCCGAGGCCGGAGCGGGCGGATCATAATGACGTGACGGCCTAGCCGCAAGGCGGCCCGGACACAAACTTTGAGCGCTATCGCAAGGGCCTCAAGGTGAATTCGCCGCGACAGGCAGATTGCATCGCTTCGGCGCTTCTGCTCTAAAGTCGGCAACCAAGCAACAGGCCGTCGAAGGATGTGGAATATGAGTGCGAAGATCAAACCGCTGGTGGCTGGAAACTGGAAGATGAACGGCCTGAAATCGAACCTGGCGGAATTCTACAAGATGAGAGCCGGACTGACGGACGATCTGGCCGAATCCGTTGACACGATGATCTGCCCGCCGGCGACGCTGATCGCCGTTCTTGCGGAAAGTTCGTCGGGCGGAACGATTGGACTTGGCGGCCAGGATTGCCACGCCGGGCAATCCGGAGCGCACACCGGCGATATTTCCGCCGAGATGTTGAAAGACGCAGGGGCAACGGCTGTCATCGTCGGCCATTCGGAGCGACGTGCGGATCACGGCGAAAAGGATGCCGATGTCTGCGCCAAGGCTCAGGCGGCTTGGCGGGCGGGGCTGACAGCAATCATTTGCGTGGGGGAAACCGAGGCGGAGCGAAAGGCAGGGCAGGCCGTTGGCGTCGTCGAGCGTCAGTTGAACGGCTCTGTTCCCGACGGTGCGACCGCTGAGAATACCGTTGTGGCCTATGAGCCTGTCTGGGCCATCGGAACCGGCCTGACGCCGACCGCAGGCGATGTGGAGGATATGCACAAGGCCATGCGGAACAATCTCGTGACCAGATTCTCAGGTGCCGGCGAGGCGATGCGACTTCTGTATGGCGGTTCGGTGAAGCCCGGCAATGCCGGGGAACTCATGGCGGTTGCCAATGTCAACGGTGCTCTTGTGGGGGGCGCCAGCCTCACCGCTGAGGCCTTTCTGGGAATCCTTTCAGCCTATTCCTGAAGCATGGTTCTTGAAGCTTCTGCGACGAAGGCGCATTTGAAGGGTGGAAAGCTGTGGTTGTCTGGTGTAGAAGGCCGCAAATCTTGAATTCAATACAGAATGGCGTTCGATGGAAACCGTAGTCATCGTTATCCACCTTATGGTCGTGTTGGCCCTGGTGCTTGTTGTCCTCCTGCAGCGTTCCGAAGGCGGTGCTCTTGGCATCGGCGGGGGCGGCGGCGGCCTTGTATCGAGCCGCGGCACGGCGAACATTCTCACCCGGGCCACGGCGGTTCTGGCTGCCGTGTTCTTCGTGACGTCCATGGCCCTCAGCCTGATAGCCAAGAATCAGGACAGCCCTGCGTCCATTCTGGATGCGACTCCGGCCGCGACAACCGGAGCACCGGTAACCACCGACGGTGGTAGCGGTACAGACGGTGCAGGCGGTATCCTCGATTCTCTGAAGCAGCAGAGCCAGCCTTCCGGTCCACAGGTCCCGGCAGCCCAGTAGTCTTGCCGCCGCGGCTCTTCGGCACTTCGCCTGACATATGCCCTGCGGTTGAACACGCAGGGCATTTTTATGTGTTAAGAACGTAACTCCCGAGTGGCCAAAGTGCCCTCGGCACGAATATGGTATTGGTCCATGGCGCGATATATTTTCATCACTGGCGGCGTGGTTTCCTCGCTTGGAAAAGGTCTTGCTTCCGCAGCACTCGGCGCATTGCTTCAGGCTCGCGGATACAAGGTCCGGCTGCGTAAGCTCGACCCTTATCTCAACATCGATCCGGGCACCATGAGCCCGTATCAGCACGGCGAATGTTTCGTGACCGACGACGGGGCGGAAACCGACCTTGACCTCGGCCACTACGAACGCTTCACGGGCCGTCCCGCGAACCAGCAGGACAACATCACCACCGGCCGGATTTATCAGGACATCATCGCCAAGGAACGCCGTGGGGACTATCTCGGCGGGACCGTTCAGGTCATTCCTCATGTTACCGATGCGATCAAGAATTTTGTCCTGACCGGCAATGAGGACTATGACTTCGTCCTTGTTGAAATTGGTGGAACGGTGGGCGACATTGAGGGACTGCCGTTCTTCGAGGCGATCCGGCAGCTCGGCAACGATCTGCCGCGCGGCGATGTGGTCTACGTTCATCTGACGCTGATGCCCTACATTCCAAGTGCCGGGGAAATGAAGACCAAGCCGACCCAGCACTCGGTCAAGGAGTTGCGATCGATCGGAATCCAGCCCGATATTCTCATGATCCGCTGCGACCGACCGATTCCGGAAACTGAAAAGCGTAAGCTGTCGCTGTTCTGCAACGTGCGTGAAGGCGCCGTGATTCCGGCGTACGACGTCAAATCCATTTACGACGTGCCGATCGCCTATCACAAGGAAGGCCTCGACGACGAAGTGCTGGCCGCGTTCGGCCTGAAAGGCGCTCCAGCGCCTGTTCTGGATCGTTGGGAAGGCATTTCCGAGGCGGTTGCCAATCCGGAAGGCGAGGTCAAGATCGCTATCGTCGGCAAATACACGGTTCTCAAGGATGCCTACAAGTCCCTGATCGAAGCCCTGGTGCATGGCGGTATCGCGAACAGGGTCAAGGTGGATATCGAGTGGATCGAATCGGAGACGTTCGAGAAGCAGGATCCGGGACCCTATCTTGAAGGTGTTCACGGAATTCTTGTTCCCGGTGGTTTCGGCGAGCGCGGCGCGGAAGGCAAGATCGCCGCGGCGCATTACGCACGCACCCGCGATATTCCCTATTTCGGCATTTGCTTCGGCATGCAGATGGCGGTTCTGGAAGCTGCGCGCAGCCTCGCCGGCATCAAGGATGCCAATTCCACGGAATTCGGGCCTGCAAAGGAACCGGTGGTCGGCCTGATGACCGAGTGGACAAAGGGCAATTACAAGGAGGTCCGGGATTCGGAAGGCGATCTCGGCGGCACGATGCGTCTCGGCGCCTACCCAGCGAGCCTGACGGCCGGTTCGAAAATCGCTGAAATATACGGCGGTACCAGCATCTCGGAACGTCACCGCCACCGCTACGAAGTCAATATTGGCTACCGGGAAACACTGGAGAACTGCGGGCTTATCTTTGCCGGCACATCTCCGGACGGCGTATTGCCGGAAACGGTCGAAATCGAGGACCATCCATGGTTCATCGGGGTTCAGTACCATCCTGAACTGAAATCCCGGCCGTTTGAACCGCATCCCCTGTTTGCGTCGTTCATCGGTGCCGCGGTTCATCAAAGCCGTCTGGTCTGACGGGATTTCGTCAACAGGGCATGGGAGAGCGTATGATGCGCGGGCTTGATCATCTGGTCGTCGCGGTGAGGGATCTCGACGCCGCCTTTCAGGCCTATACGGCGCTCGGCTTCACCATGACACCTGTGAACCGGCATGCCTGGGGAACAGCCAACCGTCTGATTCAGCTGGACGGGTTTTTCATCGAGGTTCTCAGCGTTGCCGATCCGGGGTTGATCCGGGAAGCGGAAGGCGAGGCGTTTTCCTTCGGTGCCTTCAACCGGGATTTTCTCCTTGAGCGGGAAGGGGCCAGCATGCTGGTTCTGGAAAGCCGGGATCCGGGCCGGGATCGTGATGATTTCGTCAATGCCGGGCTGCAGGTTTTTGAGCCGTTTTCCTTTGAGCGGACAGCTAATCTTGCTGACGGGTCCACCACCCAGGTTGGATTCGATCTGACTTTCCTGCGCGATCCCCTTGCGCCCGGGATCGGCTATTTTACCTGCCGCAACAGATTTCCGGAAAATTTCTGGAAACCGGCGTTCCAGAACCACGGAAACGGCGCGCAAAGCGTCAAGGCGGTTTACCTCCTGGCGGAAGACCCTTCCGATCATCATGAGTTTCTTGGCGGTATGACCGGACAGCGGGAAATGCGCGCCACCAGCCTGGGGCTTGAGCTGATCACGCCACGCGGAAAGATATCGGTTCTGACACCCCGAGCCTATCGCGATCTTTGGGGCGAGGAGGTGGCAGGCGCTGTGCAAGGCGGTCTGCCTCAAATCGCAGCGCTTGAAGTCTCTTGCGCCGGTCTTGAAGAATCAAAGATAATTCCGGCGAGCAAGCTCTTCGGCCTGTCGCTGATTCTTTCCCCGCCTGAATGAGAACGGCCGAACACGTCCGATTTTATTTCTACCGGAAAAGCGGATTGAAAACGCAACGGAATTTATCGGGTACGGGAGTGCCTGGCCGCTAAAATTGTCTTGTTGAATCAATCTGCCCTCTTATAGTGATTTCCGGTCGTACATACCGATGCGATTGCCTGAGCCACAGGGTTCGGTCTGCGGAGTTTAACGAATGCCGTTTTTGAACTTTCCTATTCCCACGCGTTCCTTTGCATTGGCGGCGCTTGCTTCCGCATTGCTTGCAGGATGTTCCGATGACTCCAAACAGGCGGCAGGGCCGGCCGCTCCGCCTCCGGCAGTCACGGTGGCGAAGGTCGCCAAACAACAAATAAGGCAGAGTGCCAAATTTGTCGGACAGATCGCGGCGGTGGATCAGGTGAACCTGGTCGCCCGGGTCAGCGGCTTTCTGGAAGAAAAAGCGGTTGCAGACGGATCCATGGTGAAGAAGGACGAGCTGATCTTCACCATCGAAAAGGCGCAGTATGAAGCCGCAGTGATGAAGTCAAAGGCGGATCTGGCAAGTGCCAAGGCCGATGCGGCCCTCAAATCCGCCAACGAAAAGCGCGACAAGGACCTTTTGGAAAAAGGACATATTTCCGAAGCTGCCTATGAAGCGACCCTGGCGCAGATGCAGCAGTCCGATGCGACGGTCGAAGCTGCCCAGTCCGGGCTGCAGCAGGCCGAGTTGGACCTCGGCTACACCGATATTTCCGCCCCCTTCGCAGGCCAGCTCGGAAAAACCACCTACAGCGTCGGAGAAGTGGTCGGGCCAAGCACGGAGTCGCTCGCCACGCTGGTCAGTCTTGCACCGGTCTACGTGAATTTTTCGGTCAGTGAGGCCGAATATCTCAATGCCGTCAAAACCCACGGGATCAATCCGGCGGATATTTCTCCGGAAACATCCCCGGCGATCAGCCTGGTCCTGCCGAACGGCGCGACCTACGGAGAAAAAGGCAAGATCGTCTTCATCAACAACGAGGTGGATGCGACAACCGGCACGATTTCATTCCGCGGTCAGTTCGAAAACAAGGACAGGCGCCTGCTTGCGGGAACCTATGTCACCGTCATCCTTGAAGCGCCCGAAACGGAGACCGCTCTGGTCGTGCCTCAGTCCGCCATTCAGCGCGACCAGCAGGGTGCATTCGCGCTGGCAATTACGTCCGACAAGAAAGTCGAACAGAGGTATGTCGACCTGGCTCAGCAAATCGAGACAAATTTCGTCGTGACGAAGGGTTTGAAAGAAGGCGATGAAGTGATCGTCGAAGGCCTTCAGAAAGTGCGGCCGGGCGTCGTTGTCGACCCTGTTCTTGCGTCCAAACCGGCGGAGAAAAGCTAGATGTTTTCAAGCTTTTTTATCTACCGGCCGAAGTTCGCGCTGGTCATTTCCATTGTGATCACAATTGCCGGTGTGCTGGGATATCTGTCGCTTCCGGTAGAACAGTTTCCTAACATTACACCGCCGGTCGTAAATGTAACCGCGACCTATACCGGTGCGAGCGCCGAAGTCCTGGAAGACACCGTTGCCGCGCCGATCGAGGGACAGGTGAACGGCGTCGACGACATGATCTACATGCAGTCGACGAGCTCCGCCAGCGGCACCTATTCGCTCAACGTCACTTTCGCGGTCGGTACCGATCCCGATATCGCAACAGTCAACGTGCAGAACCGGGTCAGCCAGGCTACCAGCCAGTTGCCAAGCGATGTGACGGCGCAGGGGGTGACGGTTCAGAAGTCCAGCACCAACATGCTGCTGGTGGTGACGCTCTATTCGCCCAACGGGACTTTCGATCCGGTTTTTCTGTCGAATTATGCATCCATCAATCTGAAGGACACACTTGCCCGGGTTCCCGGCGTTGGCCGCGCGGATGTGATGACGGACTTAGCCTATGGCATGCGCATCTGGCTTGATCCCGACAAGCTGACCAGTCTCGGCATGACGCCGAGTGATTTTATCGCGGCGGTTCAGGACCAGAACATTCAAGTCGCGGCCGGTCAGATCGGTGCGCCACCGGTGCCTGACGGTCAGCAGTTCCAGTATACGGTCACCGCCGAGGGGCGGCTGTCGACGGTCGAGGAATTCGAACAGATTATCCTGAGGACCGGCGAAGACGGCGCTGTCGTTACCATTGGCGATATTGCCCGTGTGGAACTCGGTGCGCAGGATTACAGCACCTCGGGTGAATTCAACGGCAAGCCGGCGACAGTTCTCGCCGTTTATCAGGCGCCGGGTGCGAACGCCATTCAGGTTTCAACAGCCGTTCTGGCGCAAATGGAAAGCCTGTCGAAGAACTTTCCGTCGGATATGGAATATGGCGTACCGTTCAACACGACGGACTTCGTTCAGCAATCGCTTGACGATGTGATTACCACCCTGTTCCTGACCTTCATGCTGGTCGTCACAGTGGTGTTCGTCTTTCTCGGCAACTGGCGTGCGACCATCATTCCGTCGATTGCAATTCCCGTTTCCCTGATAGGGACGTTCGCCGTTCTCCTGGCGTTGGGTATGTCGCTGAACACCATATCGCTGTTCGCGCTGGTGCTGGCGATCGGGATCGTGGTCGACGATGCGATCATTGTCGTCGAAAATGTGGAACGCATCATTGCCGAAGAAGGGCTTCCGCCAAAGGAAGCGACGGCCAAGGCCATGGGGCAGATTACCAGTCCGGTGATCGCGACGACCCTGGTGCTTCTCGCCGTTTTTGTCCCGACGATCTTCATGCCGGGCATTACAGGGCGGCTGTACTCGCAGTTCGCAGTGACCATTTCGGTCTCCGTGGTGATTTCCTCCATCAATGCGCTGACGCTCTCTCCGGCGCTGTGCGGCCTGATCCTGAGGGCCCGCTCCGGACCCCCGCGCGGTATCATGGGCGTTTTCGACAAGGGCATTACCTCGGTCAGAAACGGCTACACCGCCGTTATCCGGCGGCTTGTGAAGATAGCCTTCATCGGTCTCGTGGTCGTGGCCGGGGTCGTGGCGCTGATCCTCACACTTGGCGGCTCGCTGCCACAAGGCTTCCTGCCGTCGGAGGACCAGGGGTATCTCATGGTCGATGTCCAGTTGCCGGACGGCGCGGCTCTGGGGCGGACCGAACAGGTCACGGATCGTATTGTCGATCTGGTCGAGAACACGGCCGGCGTCGCTAATGTGGTCGTCGTCAACGGTTACTCGATCCTCAACGGGGCTTCGTCCTCGAATGTGGCGCTGGTGATCGCCACGATGACCGGTTGGGATCAGCGGCAGGCGCCGGACCTGCGCATCGACGCCATTCTCGGCAAGTTCTGGGCAGAGTTCTCGACCATTCCGGGGGCGAGTATTATTGCCTTCAATCCACCGCCCATTCCGGGACTTGGAACAACAGGCGGCGTTCAGATGATGCTGCAGCAGACTGGAGGCGGGACGCCTCAGGACCTCGCCTCGGCTGTCGGGTCGATGGTCTATTCGGCGAACCAGAGCCCTGAGATCGCGCGGGCCTACTCAACATTCCGGGCCAATGTGCCACAGATTTTCATCGATCTGGACCGGCAGAAGGCAAAGACGCTCAGCATCGATATCGCGGATGTCTTCATAACGTTGCAGTCCTATCTTGGATCTTATTATATCAACGATTTCAATATTTTCGGGCGCGTCTACCGGGTGATGATCCAGGCGGAGGGTGAATACCGCGACAGGGTTGAGGACATCGATCGTCTGTATGTTCGTACAACTGATGGCACCATGGTTCCGATGCGAAGTATCGTGACCACAGAGACCATTCTGGGACCGCAGATCCTGACCCGCTACAACATGTTCCGTTCCGCGGCGGTGATGGCCGATCCCGGACCGGGGGCATCCACCGGTGTCGTGATCAACGAAGTCGAGGCTGCGGCAAGTCAGGCACTTCCGTCCGGATATTCCTATGAATGGACGGGCACGGCCGCTCAGCAACTCGGGTCCGGGCAGATCGTGATCTTCATTCTGATGCTCTCCATCCTGTTCACCTATCTGTTTCTGGTGGCGCAGTATGAGAGCTGGACAATGCCGGTGGCGATCCTGATGTCTGTATCCTTTGCAATACTTGGGGCGCTCGTGGCCGTGTTCGTGACGGGAGGCGACGTCAATCTCTATACGCAGATCGGGATGATCATGCTGGTCGGAATGGGCGCGAAAAACGCGATCCTGATTGTCGAGTTCGCGATGGAGCAAAGGGACAGTGGCAAGTCGATCCTGGAGGCCGGTGTGGAAGCGGCGCATCTGCGTTTCCGGGCCGTCATGATGACGGCGCTGTCGTTCCTGCTCGGGGTCGTGCCACTCATGACGGCCTCAAGCGCCGGCGCAGCCAGCCAGAAAGCCATCGGCTTCGCGGTCTTCGGCGGAATGCTGTTCGCCTCATCGATCGGGGTTCTTCTGATCCCGATCCTGTATGTATGCCTGCAAACCATCCGTGAAACGGTCAAAGGCTGGTTGGGCGGGCAACCGGTGAAGAAACAGGAGGCTCCGGCCGCCTGATTGGCCGGTGCTATCCTGGTTCGGGCCGGTTATACGGCGACGTGAACCTTCGTGATTACCCAATCGAGGCGCCGCGCGGGCAGGGCATTCTGCCTGCGTGGAGGCAGCGCTGCTGCCCGTTTTGGAGAGGTCTGAACCAGGGGAAATTCTGACGGGGCTCAATCAGGCAGGCGGCTTCCCACTGCGTAAGTGTTCAGCGACATGCGTCGCGCCGGTTGGGAATTCAAGATTATGACGTGTGACCTGAGACCCAAGTCTCTTCCGCGTTAGCGCGGAGTCCGATGGTTGGTTTTTGACCTCATGCGGCCTGCTTTTGCAATGTCATTTTCTTTGCGAATTCACTGGGTGTGAGATTGCCCAGGGATGAATGGGGTCTGTTGATGTTGTCGTCTTCTTTCCATGCGGTGATTTGGCGTCTGGCCTCGGCGAGTGACGAAAACAGCGTCTCGTTGAGGCACTCGTCCCTGAAGCTGCCGTTGAGGCTCTCGACAAATCCGTTCTGCACCGGCTTTCCTGGCTGGATGTAATGCCAGTCGACGCTGGTCTCCTGACACCATTTGAGAACGGCCATACTGGTCGGCTCGGTCCCGTTGTCAGAAACCACGGTGACCGGTTTGCCGCGCAGACGAATGAGCGCATCGAGTTCACGGGTGACCCGCAGGCCGGATAAAGAGGTATCAGCGACCAGCGCCAG
>NZ_JSEP01000023.1 GCF_001624695.1 Labrenzia sp. OB1
CTCATCAGACCGGTCTCAATCTCCCTGAGGCTCTGCGCGCCTGCAAGCTGGCCGAACAAAAGGGCCAGAAACTGGGTCTTCGTCGTCAAACGGCGGACGCGGTGGTCCGCTTTATGCTCATCCACAAGGCGATTGAACTCGCCCCAAGGAACATGCTTCAGCACTTGATGAAAAACGCTATTGTGATGGCGCATGACATTGATCCTCTGTTCGTGTCTCAAACGCGGCCAAACGTCTGAAACCGAGTAGAATCAATGTCATGCGCTCTGTCTAGATTTTTAAACCGGACAGCAGTGGATTTTACCAGAGCATGACAGATCGCTATATTGGTCTACAAATTGGTCCGGATTACTGATGAAACATCGGAAGACATCGCATGCGCTCGCAGAGCTTCGAAACTTGCTCGACGGCTACGCGCCGGAAATGGGCGACAGGTTGCCGCCGGAACGCGAACTGGCGCGTCGCCTGACATGCAGTCGCGAAACGCTCCGCAATGCGCTGTCGATACTTGAAGATGAAAATGAGGTCTGGCGGCATGTTGGCCAAGGTACGTTTCGCGGTCCCAGGCCGGGGGCCGCGCCTTTGCGAGAAAACCTGCTCGTTCAAGCGACATCCGTCGAAGAGTTTGTGAATGCGAGATACCTGATAGAGCCTGTGATCGCTGCTGAAGCGGCACGTCGCGCATCACCTTCAGACATCATGCGATTGAATTCCTGCGTCGCTGCAGGGCGCAACGGTCGCGACAGGTTCGAATGTCAGAAGGCGGATGACGTTTTTCACCGGACAATCGCTGAGGTCGCGAAGAACCCAATTTTGTTCTCGTTCCTGACCTTCCTGTCGGATGCAAGACGTCGCTCCGCTTGGCAATCACAATGGGATCGCACTTACAGGCATCTCGGGATTGAGGAGTTTACCGGGCAACATAGCAACCAGCACCAACGCATAGTGGCAAGTATCGAAGCTGGAAATGATTCAGCAGCAGAAACTGCGATGCGTGAGCACCTGACCACGATCATTTTGGCCCTCCAGACAGCACCAGGCTCGCCCAAATTTTCGAACTTCACTTAGGCGCAACCGGGCGTTCGCTGCACCCAGTCGAATTTACAGATTGGGCTCACTCCGGCTCTTTGCGGCCGTTCAACGGTCGAGCTCTATGCTGCGCTGCGGCCCGTCATGACGGCCATTCGCCGCGGCGGCGTGGTCTGGGTATTTGCCAAGATCGTCGGAGCGGACGAAGCTGCCGCTCAATTTCTCGCCTGTTAACACTACTACCTGAGAAAAAGCTTGTGAATAATAGTACTACCAGCCGACATGTGATCCTGTCAGGTTGTTCGGGCGGAGGAAAGTCCACGCTACTGGCGGAACTGGAACGGCGGGGCTTCGAGACAGTCGAGGAGCCTGGTCGCAGTATCGTTTCCGAGGCAATGCGCGGTGGCGATAGCGCGCTTCCTTGGGTAAACCCCGGAGCTTTCGCTCGACGCGCCATCGACATGGCCTCAAAGGACCGCGATAATGCGAAGGGCATGGAGCAATGGATCTTTTTTGACCGTGGCCTTGTCGACGCGGCTGTCGCTTTGGAACATGCGACGGGTGTCGCCATATCGGACACGCCAAGACAGACGAACCGCTATCACAGGCAAGTTTTCCTGACACCGCCCTGGCCGGAAATCTTCACCAAGGACAGCGAAAGACAGCTCGGTTTTGATGCGGCCATCGAAGAATACGGAAGGCTGCTCGCCGCCTATCGACATCCTGGATATGAAGCGATCATTTTGCCCAAGACCGATGTTCATGCCCGCGCGGACTTCCTTCTGGACCGCCTCCGCTGACAATTTGGGCGCCAAGCGGCCTTGCGGCGGCGCGGAGTGCAGATCCCGATTTGGACTGGTGCACGGTCGACACAAACGGCCCATTGTTGCCGTTCATCCGACTCAATGTCGCTGCGGTGCGAGTCGAAGGAAACGTTCGCGGCAACTGCTAAACCAGGACACCCGGCAAAGTCGGCAGTGCGGGACGAAGTGAGCTTTCGTGCAGTATCGCGAACGGCAGCTTTGCTAACCGCCATGCTTGGCCGTACAGCCGGCTTAAGGAGAGGTATGCCTGACGATCTTCCATCACTTGGGCAGCATCTTGCGAAGAACGGTGTCCAGGGGCGTAACCTCGAAACCAGTTAGCAGACGCCGGAGGCGGGTGTCGGACAACTGATGGTCGGTATTCCAAAGATAGCGCATCTCATTCAATTCACGGGCAAGCTCCCAGAAAGGGGCTGTGAGGGTAAAAAGCCACCAGGGAAACCGAACGACTTTCAGCTCGTGTTCTAGAATCTTTTCAAGGCCGTTTTTGATGTCGAGTGCGGTGAGTGTGTGCCCTTTGAAAGGAACATCTTCGAATTGACCAAGTTCGGCGCGCTTCTCGGCCAGCGCGGCTGCGGCACGGGCCCAATCAGGCAAATAACACATCGCCTGACGTGTATCCGCCGGGCCGGCAGCGGTGATTTTGTTCCGCTTGATATCGCGCAGGTAGATCTGGGACATGATGCAATCATGACTATCTGGATCGATGAAGTTGCCCGCACGCAAGACGATCGTTTGTACCCCGCTGGCCGCGTATTCTCTCTCCATTGCCAAGCGTATTTCACCCTTTCGGCTGACGGGATCGGGCACCGTTGTTTCCGACCACAGCCCCGGCTGATCACCGAAGTGATAGACATTCCCGGGTAAGACAACAGTTGCCTGCGCGTCCCGTGCGGCGGAAATCACTTCTTTGGTGATCTGGGGTATGAGCGTCTTCCAGTTGTGATAGTTCGGGGGGTTGAGCCCGTTGACGATGACGTCGCAACCTTTTGCAACCTCCGTCAACACGTCCTTGCCGCGATCATACCGCCTGACCTCCCACCCGGCGGCTTCAAAAGCGCGCGAGCTGTGTCGACCCACTTTGCCGGATGTCCCTAGGACGAGTACGCGTCTTGTCATTTTCATCTCCTAAGCGTCTTGTTGGGAGACTTATCCAAGTTGTATATGAATTATAATTGCAAAAAATTTTCTATTTGATATTCATTTTTGAATGAACTTAACCTCCCATGATCTTGACTGGGCCTACATCCGATCCTTTTTGGCTGTTGCTGAAACGGGGTCCTTGACCGCTGCGGCAAAGAAAACGGGTCAAAGCCAGCCGACGCTGGGACGGCATGTCAGGGCGGCGGAAGAAGCTCTGGGAACGCAACTTTTTGTCCGCACGACGGGCGGTCTTGAGTTGACAGAGGCCGGATTGACTTTGCTGGAACCCGCGCGCGCGATGGCCGAGGCGTCAGCCCGGCTGATGACATTGTCGGCCGGCCGCGATGCGCGGCTTTCCGGAACAGTGCGGATAACCGCGAGCAACGTCGTGTCCCACTACCTGCTGCCTGACATCATCGCAGACCTGCGCCAGAGCGAGCCGGACATCGAAGTCGAACTTGTCCCATCTGACACATCAGAGAGCCTGATTTTCCGTGAGGCCGATATCGCGGTGCGCATGTATCGCCCCACACAGCTGGATATAGTGACGCGCAAGGTGTCTGATCATCCAATCGCTCTCTACGCATCGAAGGACGCATTGATCCGGCACGGAAACCCGCAGAGTTTCGAAGAGCTGGCCGCGCTGGATTTTGTCGGCTTCGACAGGTCCGACATGATTATTCGGACAATGCGAGCCCTTGGGTTTCCGGTAGACCGGCATTTCTTTGCCGTGCGGTGTGATGATCAGGCAGTATATTGGGAACTGGTCCGAAAAGGGTGCGGCGTGGGAGCAATGCAAACCATCATCGGCGACGCTGACGCAGAGGTTGAACGGCTCGATTTTCAACCCGAGCTCCCCAGTCTACCCGTCTGGCTTGCCGCTCATTCGGCTCTGCACAAGATCCCGAGAGTGAAGCTGGTATGGGACTATTTGGCGAGCCGGCTCACGCGAAAATAACCATTCCCGAAGCAACAAAGTGCTCTACGTTCCTGGACGAGCGTTTGTTGCCCATCCCGTAAATTCGGTTTTCCTGCTGCGCGCGCTCACAGCGGGGGAAGGTATCACGAGCCGGAAATTGGGTGGTGCCTTGCACAAGAAGGATCGGCCATTCCTGCGGTCCGCGGCAGAGATCACATATCGAAGCCGTTTTTGGCTTCCTATCTGATGTTCACTCGTCGTCATGCTTCTTGCGAGGCAGCCCCGGCACAGACATGGTGCCGGGGCTTTGATTTGTCGCGGACCTTAGCCCACCAGCGCGTTGTCGTTGCGTTTCACGACCACGATGGAAGAGCGGGGAAGGGAGCCTTCGCCATCTGGAAAGGTGCCGCCGGGGTGCTGGATGCCGACGAACATGGTGCGTTTGTCAGCGGACCATGTGAGACCGGTGACCTCTGACCCGTTGGGACCGGTCAGGAAACGGCGGATTTCGCCCGTGACCGGATCGCCTGCCAGCATCTGGTTGTTGCCCATTCCGAGGAAGTCGCCCTCGTTATCATCGTCACCATCCGTCTGGATCCAAAGCAGGCCGGTCGTGTCGAATTGCATCCCGTCGGGCGAGTTGAACATATTGCCCGCGTTGATGTTCGCAGTCCCGGCGTAAGGCCCTTCGGAATGAACATCCGGGTTCCCTGCCATCACGTAGAGATCCCAATCGAAGGTTGAGGCTGCATGGTCGTCGTTGTGCGGCCGCCACCGGACGATCTGGCCATATCGGTTGACCTCGCGCGGATTGGGAGCGTTGGGAACCATAGGCTCACCCGCCGCGTTGGTGCGGACGTTGCCGTCGTCGTCCAGGGCACCCCGGCGGGAGTTGTTGGTGAGGCAGCAGTAGCCTTCGACAGCTGTTGGATTTACGGCAATCCACTCCGGCCGGTCCATGGTGGTGGCGCTCACGGCGGTGCCTGCCATGCGGGTGAAGATAGCGATTTCGGCCTCGGTCATGCCGGTATCTTCGGGCGTCAGAGCGAGCCAGACACCGGTGCCATCGTCGTTGAACTTGGCCACATGCAGTTGCCCTTCACTGAGCAGCGTCGAGGTCTGACCGCCGGGGACGTAAACGTCACGGCTGACCCACTTGTACATGTACTCGCCCCGTTCGTCGTCCCCCATATAGACAACCACCTGACCGTTCGGGGCAAGGGCATAAGCCGCATTCTCGTGTTTGAAGCGGCCAAGGGCGGTGTGTTTGACCGGGGTGCCTTCCGGATCCCAAGGGTCGATTTCCACGATGTAGCCGGCGCGGTGCGGCTCATTCGGGTTCTTCGAGATATCAAAGCGTTCGTCGAAGCCGTGATAATTGTAGCGGCCCGGGTCGACTTTGGTGGAGACACCGTAACGTTTGAACCCATTGGCGTGGACCTCGTCCAGCGACAGTTCAGCAGTTGTGCCGAAATAACCGTTGAAGTTTTCTTCGCAGGTCAGGTAGGTGCCCCAGGGCGTGCGGCCCGAACCGCAGTTGTTGAATGTCCCGAGAGACTGTGTGCCGGCTGGATCGGCGGCAGTCTTGAGCAGATCGTGACCCGCAGCGGGCCCGTCGATTTGCATCGGTGTCCGGTGGTGAATGCGGCGGTTGTAGGGGCTGTCGACAACGACGTTCCAGCCGCTGTCATCCTCGGCCACTTCCATCACGGTCACACCCTGGAAGTTCTGCAGGCGGATGACGTCATCGGCAGAGTCAGGTTTGCCTTCCTGTCCCGATGGCAGGTTGATCCCGGCGTTCACATATTCCGAGTTTACAACGAGCAGTTCGGTACCGCGCAGGTTGAAAAGCTCCATCCCATCAGTGTTTTCTCCGAAAACGCGATCAGAGCCTGCTGTCGGGATGCCGGTCGCAGAATCAAAAGCAGGCGCGTCGCTGAAGAGCGGATCGCCCCAGCGGACAAGTACATCCCACTTGTATCCATCGGGCACATGAACCGTGCCATCGGTTTGCGGGGCAAGCTGGTCAAAGGCGAAGCGAGAGGCCTGCTGGGCCATAGCGGAACTGCCGTTGAACAGGCCGGTTCCCATCACCGCAGCGCCGGAGCCGAAGGCCAGAGCACCACCCAGGAATCCACGACGAGAAACCGCGCGTTCTACAACGCGGTCAAAATCTTGGATGTCTTCGCGCGGGAATTTCATCTCGTCTTCTTCGTCGAAAGACAGCGCGTCATAATTTATTCGGATCATTTCCTCTCCCCTCGTAGCGGAATGATTCAATACGCTCGGTGGCGAGCAAGCGAATATTGTCGTTATAGGGCAGGCATGTAACGGGAAGGTGTCAGTATCCGGCATATCCGCCGCGCAGCGACAAGCATACCGCAACTGTGAACGCATGTTGCATTTGCGAGACCCCGCGAAATCAATACCGGGAAAGTCCGCTCCGCAGTCATTCGTTCAATCCGCTGCAAAAGCCCGCTTCCCGGCCTTTCTGGGCATTCGATCAGTTCGCAAGGAATGGCGGCTTTGGACGTTGGTTTTCGAGCCCCGAAGGACCGACAAGCACCCGCAAGGCAACTGTCACCCGCCCCCTCCCTCACTCCTCCCAGCGAAACGCCCCCTTGTCCGCCTTCACCCGCCCCAATGAGGGCAGTGCGAAGTGGCTGCCGAGGACGAGGCAGCCGGAGTCCGAGGCGGTTTCGAGCAGGTGCCGGCGCGAGGTGACCGCCATCTGCGCATCGGCATCGAATTTGAAGTGCCAGTCGGGATGCCAGCATTGCACGGTCGAGTGCAGGGCATCTCCGGTGATCAGGGCTTCGCTGCCGCCGCATTTGATCTTCACCGAGACGTGACCCGGCGTGTGGCCGGGAGTGGGGATCAGCGTCACATGGTCGCCCAGCATGTGCCCTGCCTCGACCAGTTCCACCTGCCCCGCCTCGACCACCGGCAGAATGCTCTCCTTGTAAAGATCGCCGTTGCGGCCGCGCTGCATCTGTTCGTCCGCGGACGGCATCAGGTAGCGGGCGTTCGGAAAGGTCGGCACCCAGCGGCCATCCTCCAGACGGGTGTTCCAGCCAACATGATCGGTGTGCAGGTGGGTGCAAAGCACATAGTCGATCTCCGCCACACCGACGCCCGCGGCGGTCAGGGCCGCCATGAAGCGCGGGGTCGAGCGCTTGTGCCAGTCCGGTGTTCCGGGAACCGTCTTGTCATTTCCCACGCAACTGTCCACGAGGATGACATGGGACGGCGTTTTCAGCAGAAACCCCTGAACCGGAAGGATCAGCCGCCCGGAGCGCGGGCACACGCCACCCCTGACGCGGGCCTCGACGATTTTTGCGACATCCGGCCCTGCGCCCGGAAACAGCTCTTCCGGCGTCTGGAAGGGGGCGTGGACTTCGAGAATTCTCCACACTTCGACATCACCGACCTTGCAAAGCATTGGCAACTTCCTTTCAAGACACCTGAACACAAGGAGAGAGCCTAGCCCTTGTGGTGCTTAGCGCAAGAGTAGACCCCGGTCGCGCTGTGCTTGCCGGGGGCGCCGCCGGGGTGAGCGCTGCGTATTGCATTTGTCTGGAAGGGCGGCTGTCGGAGCCGTGCCCAGCCTCCCCCCCCCGGGAATGCCCGAACCAGCCGGGCGCTCTCCACGGGCTTTAAGGCATTGTTGACCGCGAACACTCTTTCAGCCCTCATTGCCTTGACACCGGGCACCGCCTCGGGTTCCGTGAGCTGCGCGACTGAGTGCGTCGGCGACAGGCCTGCCGTCCTTTTTTGAGTGCCATTTACGCCACAAATTATTCAAACATTACACGTACATCCGCGTTCACGAGTGCCCCCAAGGGCACGACCAACCCATGGAGATGACCGATGTTCAAATTGAAGTGCCTGCTTGTGTCGACAACACTGGTTGCCGGCCTTTCCAGCAGTCTCGCCCTGGCGGCTTCCGGTGGTTCTGAAGCCGTTTCCGACGCGGTCATCGCCGAACAACGCGCCGCACTGGCGGCGGCAACGAAGGACGGCGGATTCGGGCCGCAATCGCCCCGGGACATCGACGCTGCGGAAGGCAACAACCATCGCGCCTTCGGCGAAGCGCCTGCCTATGAAGCAATGACCCTGTGCGACATTCACTTCCACGAGAGTGCCGAGCACAAGGGCGGCGAGTTCACGACCTATGCCGGCAATGGCGACGGACATGGCTACGGCACCGGCTTCAAGTACAACGGTGACCTGAGCACCGCCGAACTTGACCCGCTGGACAGCAAGATCGGTGGCGGTGAACACGGCGACCTGGTGCCCGGCGACACGATCGAAATCCATTTCGTCTATTCGACCGCCAAGGCGGCCCCCGGGCCGACCCTGGGCACATGTCTCAGCGATGCCATCAGCAATCCGCAATTGCGCGTGGAAGCGGTGGTCGGCGTGTTGGTCAACGATCCGGAGGCGGCCGACTTTGTCGAAATGGCAAAGGTCGCCGCGATCAACGGCCTTTATCAAGCGCCGAACCTGCCGAACGATCTTGGAACTCCGGTCGTCTATGCCGGCTCCACCACCGGCCCGGGCTACAATGAAAAAGCCTCGCCGTTTCAGGTGACCTGGAGTGTCCGGCCCAAAGTGGTGAAACTCGACATCGCCTCCGTCGGCACCTGGTTGAGCGGCAACGTGTTCGAGGAAGACCACGCCCACGGCGTGCGCAATCTTCTGCTCAATCCGGACCTTCTCTCGCAGATCTCCAGATAAGGCATTTCTCGTTCACCTTGCTCCGGCCCCCGAGAACAACGCAACACGCTGTTGGTTGATGTTTTCGGGGGCCGAACACTGATGAACGGCGCTGGCGTGTCCGGGCCGGTCGAGCGCTCCGCCTCTTGCCCTTCCGCCGCCGAGCCTGCAAACCCGCGGCTCGACTATTTTTTTTTAATTTCTCTCCCCTGTCGGTTTAACCAACACTCCCGCGTCCTCTGATCACCTGGGCCTGCCCGGGCGATTTTCCAAAGACATATGAGGACGAATGACATGAGCGATGCGATGCAAAACCACGGGAGCTTCAGCTGGATGGAGCTGCACAGCGGTGACGCGGACAAGGCGAAGGCGTTTTACAAAAGCCTGCTCGGCTGGGGCACGGAAGACATGGACATGCCCGGCATGACCTATTCCGTGATCACCAATGGAGTCGGCAAGATCGGCGGGTTTCCTCCGATGGCTGCCGACACGCCGCGCTGGCTGCCTTATGTCACCGTTGACGATGTCGATGCATGTGTCGGCACGGCAAGATCCCTCGGCGCGGACATCGCCAGCGAACCGATGACGATCCCGGGCGTCGGACGGATGGCGACCATCGTCGATCCGGTCGGCGGGGTGATCGCGATGATCACCTATGAAACGCAGGCGGACACCTAAACCGCCCCCCTATCGTTTCGGAGACTTCAAGATGGAACTGATTTCCTCACTAGCGGTAACCACAGTCTTTATCGCGCTGTTCGCGCTTCTGCAGGTTCCGATGACCATGGCCGTCGGGTTCCGGCGGGCGCAAACCGGCATCCAGTTTCTGGATGCCGGCGATGAGGTGTTGCTCAAGCGCATGCGCGCTCATGGCAACTTTACAGAAACGGTGCCAATGACCCTGCTCGCCATGGCGGCCGCCGAACTGAGCGGGGCCCCCGCGTATCTGCTTTGGGCGGGTGGCGGGGCCCTGCTGTGCGGCCGGCTGCTGCACTATCGCACGCTGATCACCTCGGGCTTCGGCAACGGCCGGGCAGTCGGAATGCTGCTGACCCTGGCGCCGTTGCTTGTCTTTCCGGTCTATGTGTTCTGGCATCTGGCCGGATTGAGGAACTAGGCCCCGGATTACCCGTGCGTAAGGGACCAGCCCCCGGCTCAACACAAGCGCCGTTCCGGACCAGATCCGGGACGGCGCGAGGAGTGCGGTTCGCGAACGGTATTGGGCGGAGGAGAGAGGGCAGACGGGGAAGCCGGCTACTCCGCCGCGACGGGAATGTCGCGCAGCGAACGGCGCGCCCAGGGACGGGTGCCTTCCGGGATCTCCTCAACAGTGCCGACCGGCTGCAGGTATTTGGTGACCTCCGGCCACTCGCCCGCCTTCAGGGCCTTCAGCACCTCCGGCTTGGAGATCTCGAAGGAAGACACACCGCAGCGCATCGCGAGCGGCACCTGGTCGAGGATGTATTTACCGGTCGCGCGAATATCGCCCTTGTAGCCGGCCTGCTCACGCAGGATACGGGCCGCGGAAAAGCCGCGCCCGTCGGCGAAGCTCGGAAAGTCCACAGCGACCAGCGCCAGACGGTCGAGAAACGGCAGAACGTCCGCGCTGTCGTCTCCGGCCTCTATGAGGACGGCCGTCCGGCCGCCGCGTGCCAGATAGGTTTCCGGCTCAACCAGGAACATCGAAAGCGGCACCAGGGCATCGCCGTCCAAGGCGGCGCCGGTCTCCGGGTCCGCACGGACCCAGTCCTCCTCGACGAACGCGCCGTCCTTGAAAATCGTTGTCATTCCTTGCGTCCTCAATTCCGCTTTGTCCGTTCCGGAGGTCGTTCGCGAGACCTCTACAGGTTCATTGTCTTGCAGCGTGCCGCTGCGCCTCAGATACCGCTGCCGTCGACTTCCTTGCCGTGCGAGGGCCAGTGAATGCCGCATTCGGTCTTGTCCTGGCCGCGCCAGCGCCCGGCGCGCGGATCCTCTCCCGGTGCGACCTTGCTGGTGCAGGGCAGGCAGCCGATGGACGGATAGCCCTGGGACACCAGCGGATGCGGCGGCAAATCGTGGGTTCTGGCATAGTCGAGAATGTCTCCGGCCGTCCAGTCCGCCAGCGGGTTGACCTTCACGCGGCCTTCGTCGATCTCGAAGTAATCGAGAGCGGCGCGCGTGGCGCTCTGGTACCGCTTGCGCCCCGATATCCAGGCCTCGAACCCCTTCAGCGCGTTTGCCAGCGGAACAACCTTGCGGATGTGGCAGCAAGCGTCGGTGTCGCTCATCCAGAGCATGCCGGCAGGATCGTTGGTGGCCAGGTCATCTGCTTCGGGCTTGTGTGTCCGCACGTTGGTGAGACCGAGTGTCTCGACAAGCTGGTCGCGGTAAAGGATCGTTGCCGGGAACAGCTTCACCGTGTCGACGAACAGCACCGGCGTGGACGGATCGACTTGAGCGACCATATGCAGCAGCACCGCGGAATCCGCGCCGAAGCTGGACACCATGGCAATGCCGCCGGCGAACTGGTGCCGGATGGCGGTCAGAAGGATTTCATGCGCGCTCGCGCCCTCGAACTGGGCGTTGAGAGCAGCAACTTCCGCCTGCAGCCCGAGCTCCGGATCGACGCCAAGGCTGAATGTCTCATGCAGCGCCATAAAGTGCCTCCTTGAAAGGCTCCTCCCCGAGACGGCGATAGGCATCCAGGAAGGTTTCCTCCTTGCCGGACCGCAGACCGAGATAGGTATCGACCAGCTTTTCGACCGCATCGACCACTTCCTCGGAAGAGAAGCCACGGCCGACGATTTCACCGATGGAGGTGTTTTCATTGGCCGACCCGCCGAGCGTCACCTGATAGAATTCCTCGCCCTTCTTCTCCAGGCCGAGAATGCCGATATGGCCGACATGGTGATGGCCGCAGGCGTTGATGCAGCCGGAGATCTTGATCTTCAGCTCGCCGATCTCCGCCTGGCGTTCCGCCGCGCCGAAGCGTTCGGAAATGCGCTGCGCCACCGGAATGGACCTTGCGGTCGCCAGGGCGCAGAAATCCATGCCCGGGCAGGCGATGATGTCGGTGATGAGCCCCGCATTGCCTTCCGCGATGCCGGCAGCCACCAGCCCGTCGTAAAGGTCAGGCAGATCGTCCAGCTTCACATGTGGCAGAATCACATTCTGCTCATGGGAAATACGGATTTCATCGTGGCCGTACTGTTCGGCAAGATCGGCCATGACCTCCATCTGCGCATCGGACGCATCGCCGGGAATGCCGCCGACCGGCTTCATCGACAATGTCACGGACGTGTAACCCGGCACCCGGTGCGGATTGAGATTATGCGCGGCAAACTGCGCGAAGGCGGTATCGCTTGCGCGGCGCGCTTCGACGGCGGCGGACGTGGCCGACCCGACTTCCAGCGGCGGCGGTGCGAAATAGGCCTCGATGCGGCGGACTTCCTCCTCCGGCAGACGCAGGACGCCGAAGCGGATCTTTTCGAATTCCTGTTCGATATCCGCCTTCAGGTCTTCCAGACCGGTCTCATGCACCAGGATCTTGATGCGCGCCTTGTATTTGTTGTCCCGTCGGCCATAGCGGTTGTACACACGCAGGATCGCTTCGGAATAGGCCAGAAGGTCCTCTTCGGGAAGGAAGTCGCGCACCTGGCGTCCGATCATCGGCGTGCGGCCGAGACCGCCGCCGACATAGACGACAAAACCGGTCTCGCCGGCATCGTTGCGGGTCAGTTGCAGGCCGATGTCATGCACCTGCACCGCGGCGCGGTCATGCGGCGCGCCGGTGATGGCTATCTTGAACTTGCGCGGCAGGAACGAGAATTCCGGATGCAGCGACGACCACTGGCGCAGGATTTCGGCGTAGGGGCGCGGATCGGCAATCTCGTCGGCGGCAGCGCCGGCGAAATGGTCCGCGGTCACATTCCGAATGCAGTTGCCCGAGGTCTGGATGGCATGCATCTCGACTTCGGCCAGCTCTTCCAGGATCTTCGGCGTGTCTTCCAGTTTCGGCCAGTTGAACTGGATGTTCTGGCGCGTGGTGAAGTGGCCATAGCCCTTGTCGTAGGTACGGGCGATATGCGCGAGCTTGCGCATCTGACGGCCGTTCAGCGTGCCATAGGGAATGGCGACCCTGAGCATATAGGCATGAAGCTGCAGATAAAGACCGTTCATCAGGCGCAGCGGCTTGAACTCGTCCTCGGAAAGTTCACCGGCCAGGCGCCGGCGGACCTGATCCTTGAACTGATCGGTGCGCTGGCTGACAAAGCTCGCGTCAAATTCGTCGTAGCGGTACATCGTTGAACTCTCCTGTCGGGCGCTGCCGTGCGTGTCTTTCAGTGACCCGGGCGCTGCCCTGCTCCCGTCTCTGGTTTAAGCGGATACGGCCTGGGCGTGCTTGCCCAGATCCGGATGGGTGGTCGGCCCGGTCGCGCGGATCTTTTCGCGCAGGCGTACAGGCACAATGACGCCGTCCTCGACCGTCACGTCCATGGCGTAGACGCTGACGACTTCCTGCCTGTCTTCCGCTGCCACGCCCTGGGCCAGCGCTTCGGCCACGGCTTCCTTGCCCTCGAAGACCTTCGCAAGCGTGATGCGCTCGACCCAATCTCCGGTCCCGGCGAGCCAGACGACATCGCCGTTCAAAAGCCGGTTGGCGGTAATGACTTTCATGGCAATCACTCTCTTACATTCAGGCAGCTGCGATCCGGGCCGCCCGCTGCGGCGCCAGAGGTTCAGCCTTGTCCAGGGCGGCATGGCCGACGGCCTCGCCGATCACGATCAGAACCGGCCTGCCGACTTCCGCGCGATCCGAAAGGACCGCGAGTTCGCGAAGGGTTCCGGCGAATTGGCGTTCGTCCGGATGGGCGGCGTTTTCAATGACGGCCACAGGGGTTTCCGGCCTCAGGCCGGCGGACATCATCCGGCCGGCAACGGCTGCAGCCACGGTGCGGCCCATATAGACCGCGACGGTCGCGCCTTTCAGCGCGAGGTCCGCCCAGTCCGGCAGAGTTTCAGATTTCGCATTGTGGCCGGTCGCAAACACGAGATTGGAGGCGACACCACGCAATGTCAGCGGGATCTGGGCCGAAGCTGCCGCAGCGAAGGCCGCGGTAACGCCGGGCACGATTTCAAAGCCGATACCGCCTGCGCGGAGCGCCTCCATTTCCTCCGCCGCGCGGCCGAAGACCATAGGATCACCGGACTTGAGGCGCACCACCTTGAGGCCTTCGCCCGCAAGTCTGACGAGGAGTTCGCAGATTTCCGATTGCGGTACGGAGTGTGCGCCCTTGCGCTTGCCGACGGCGATGCGATCCGCGTCCCGGCGGCCCATGGCCACGACATCGGCGGGCACCAGCGCGTCATGGACGATCACATCGGCTTCCTGAAGCAGCCGCTGGGCACGGAGGGTCAGAAGGTCTTCCGCGCCCGGACCGGCGCCGACCAGCCAGACGAAACCGGGCTCGCCGGCCATGCTGTTGAGCAACCGCTGCGCTTCCGAGCGCGCGGCGCCGGTCTTGCCGGCATAAAGATTGGCGGCAACGGACCCGGAAAAGAACCGCGCCCAGAAATTCCGGCGCAGGGCGCCGTCCCGGATCACTTTGGTGGCGGCGTCGCGGAAACTTTCGGCAAGCCGGGCAAGTTCGCCGGTCGCGCGCGGCAGCATCGCCTCGATGCGGGCGCGAATATGACGGGAGAGAACCGGACCGACGCCGGTGGACGTGATGGCGACGGCAATCGGAGCGCGGTTGACCAGCGCACCGGTGTAAAAATCGCAAAGCTCCGGCTTGTCGACCGCGTTCACCGGCACACCCATGATCCTTGCGGCATCGACGACGGCCTTGTCGAGTTTCCAGTCCTCACGGGCGGAAAAGACAAGCGCGGCATCGGTGAGATGCGCCGGGCGGAAGCCCTCGGCGATATGTTCGGCCTCGAAGAGCTCGATTGCTTCGCGCAGGTCCGGTTCGATCGTTTTGGAGACCACGACGATCCGCGCGTTGGTTTCGCCGAGCAGGCGCACCTTGGCCGCTGCCTCGCCGCCATTGCCGACGACAAGTACTTTTCGGCCGGCAACTTTCATGAATGCCGGAAACACATCCAGCCGGGCGTCCGGCTTTTTCAGTGCTTTCGCTTTCGTTTCAAGGCTGCCAGCCATCTTCAGGGTCTCCAATCCCAGTTTGATGGACCTAATGTAGTCGGCGGCCTCCCCGGGTGCCGGGCACCGGATTTCAAAGCTTTGCGGATTAGCGGAATAGTTTTTTCCCAACGGACGGTTTGACCAATTCCAATTCCCGCTCCTCTTGCCTCATTCCACAAACTGCGAATACAAAGCGATCAGGCGTTCGGGTCTGGCTTGGCAGCAGATGGCGAATTCTTCACGACCGATTACGGTTTCACCGGACGCATGGCACAAACAAAGCGAAGACGAATGCAATTCATCAAATCGAGTATTTTTCTGTCGGTGGCTTTCGGCGTATCGATGGCGGCACAGCCGGTTCTCGCGCAGCAGGCAAACGAGGACGCTCTCTGGCAGACACGTTGCGCCGGTCCATCGAGATCAGTGGAGGCTCTCACTTGCGAGGCGAGTGAAAGCGTTCGGATGAAGGACAGCGGTCAACTGGTTTTCAAGGTCGACCTCATCTTCCCCGCCGACAAGGCGGCACCGGTTCTTCGTATGCAGGCTCCGCTCGGTTTTTATCTGCCCGGCAAGATCAGGCTTGGCGTGGACGGAAACCCGATAAGCGAACTGGAGATCGGCTTCTGCGACAAGCGAGGCTGTTTCCTGTCCACCGAAGCGACGCCGGACATAATCGCCGCCATGACAGCAGGGGCAGTGCTGCAGATCGACTTCGCGCCCGCGGCCGACCGCAGACAGACCATCGAACTGCCGCTTGCAGGTTTCGGCCGGGCGATGAACGCCGTTCAGTGAGGATTGTGCCTGCAAGGCGCCGGGGACTGAACACGACCGCTTAACGCCCCTGTCTCCCCTGATCGTGCCGCATCATCAGAAATCCTTGCAGATCGCACGACAACAAAAAGCCGGCAGAAACTGCCGGCTTTTCAACGTCAAAGGGTTCACGTGATTTCAGAAATCACTTCATCGCCTGCAGGACGGAAACATAGTTGGCGACGGCCGCGCCGCCCATGTTGAAGATGCCGCCGATTTCAGCATTTTTGACCTGAATATCGCCCGCGGTGCCGGTCAGCTGCATCGCCGTCAGGACATGCATGGAGACGCCGGTCGCACCGATCGGGTGGCCCTTGGCCTTGAGGCCGCCGGAGGGGTTCACCGGCAACTTGCCGTCCATCCCGGTCCAGCCTTCCTGAATGGCGTGGGCGCCCTCGCCTTCCTTCGTCAGACCCATGGCTTCGTATTCGATCAGTTCGGCGATGGTGAAACAGTCGTGGGTTTCGACGAAGGAAAGGTCATCCAGAGCCAGATTGGCATCGCCCAGGGCTTCGCCCCAGGCCTTGGAACAGCCTTCGAATTTCAGGATGTCGCGTTTGGACATCGGCAGAAAGTCCTGCACATGAGCCAGTCCGCGGAAGGCAACGGCCTTCTTCATGCCGAGCGCCGTTGCCGGATCGGTCAGCACAAGAGCGGCCGCACCGTCGGAGACAAGCGAACAATCCGTGCGTTTCAGGGGCCCTGCCACGAACGGGTTCTTCTCGCTTTCCGCGCGGCAGAAATCGAATCCCAGATCCTTGCGCATCTGGGCATAGGGATTGCTGACGCCGTTCTTGTGGTTCTTTGCGGCGATCCCTGCCAGTGCGTCGGACTGATCGCCGTATTTCTGGAAATAGGCGTCCGCAATCTTGCCGAAGACCCCGGCAAAGCCTGCCGGAATATCGCCTTCTTCCTTGAGGTAGGAGGCTTTCAGGAGGTTCTTGCCGATCTCCGGTCCCGGGGTCGTCGTCATCTGCTCGACGCCGACCACGAGCACGAAGCGCGCGTCGCCCGATGCGATGGCGCGTACACCCTGGTGGACGGCGGCCGAACCGGTCGCGCAGGCATTTTCAACACGCGTCGCCGGCTTGAACCGCAGCGCTGGGTTCGCCTGAAGTACGAGAGACGCGGTGAAGTCCTGCGGCGAAAAGCCTGCATTGAAATGGCCGAGCAGAATTTCGTCCACGTCTTCCGGCGCAATGCCGGCATCGTGTATGGCTTCGCTCGCCACCTTGACGATCATGCTTTCAACGGTTTCTTCCGCGTGCTTGCCGAAGGGCAGATGCGCCCAACCCACCATGGCTGCCGTCATGACATTTCCTCCAAGTTTTCAGTCTGCAATGTGGAAGCGCGCGTCCAGGCTCACGCCTCCCGAATAGTCCCAAGGATACCCGATTACAGTTCGGCCGGTATCGTCGGCCGAAAGTATGACAGCCGATTGACCGCGCAGGATCCACCTCACCTGAGATCAGCTCGACTGGACATTTCCAGCTTCCGTACCGCTTTGCAAGATCAAAGTGACCTAAACGTAATAACTTTTTATTTTCATGATATATTCCAATTATTTATTACTTCGCTTTGCTGCGCTATTTTGCATTCCGTGGCGGCGCGCGGACAGGACAGAGCCGACAGGCGCAACCGCCAGGCTGGCATTGGCTCCACTGGACCTGGCGGCAGGACAGCTGTTTGACCGTTCTCCGTTTCCATCCCTCAAAGGAAACCCGCCTTTATCGCGGATAGCTTTTTGCCGGTTGAATTATCGGTTGAGACGCTTGACCGCGGGGAGCGCCGCGTATAGCCATTCAAAGCGCTTTGAAAGTACAATTTCCGCAACAGTATTTTCTGTGTTCAATGCCTCGCAACAAGCGCGCAGATATGAGCGTCATGCGGAACGGAGACGGGTAATGTTCGAAGAAGCCGAAACAGGCCGTGAGGCTGAAATGCCTGAGAAGACGATCAAGGATCCTGACTGGTGGCGCGGCGCCGTGATCTACCAGATTTATCCGCGTTCCTTCAACGACACCGATGGAGACGGGACCGGCGACCTCAACGGTGTGACCGAACGCCTGGATTACATCACCTCGCTTGGCGTGGACGCGATCTGGCTGTCGCCCTTTTTCACCTCACCCATGGAGGACTTCGGCTACGACGTCTCGGATTATGAAGATGTCGACCCGTTGTTCGGAACGCTGGGGGATTTCGACCGCATGCTCTCCGCCGCCCATAAGCGTGGCCTGAAGGTGATCATCGACCTTGTCATCTCGCACACGTCCGACCAGCACCCCTGGTTCCGGGAGAGCCGTGCATCGAGAGACAATCCAAAGGCCGACTGGTACGTGTGGGCCGACGCCAAGGCGGACGGCACGCCGCCCACCAACTGGCTGTCCATCTTCGGTGGACCGGCGTGGGAATGGGACAGCCGCCGCAGGCAGTATTTCATGCATAATTTCCTGGCCAGTCAGCCCGATCTGAATTTCCATAACCGGGATGTGCAGGACGCGGTGCTTTCCGCCGCCCGTTTCTGGCTTGAGCGCGGCGTCGACGGCTTCCGCCTCGATACGGTGAATTTCTATTTCCATGACACGCTGCTGCGGGACAATCCGCCGCTTGATGCCAGCGAAGCGCCTTCCACCGTGGAAGCCAGCAACCCCTATGGCCACCAGGACCATCTCTACGACAAGACCCGGCCTGAGAACCTGCTCTTCCTGGAAAGGCTGCGGGCGCTGCTCGACCGCTATCCGGGGACAACCTCGGTCGGCGAGATCGGTGCGGACGGGCAGGCCGTCGAACTGACCGCGTCCTACACGGAAGCCGACAGGCGCATTCACATGGCCTACAGTTTCGACCTGCTGACGCCGCAGCGTTCGGCCGCCTATATCCGCCGCATCGTCGAGGAGATGAATGAGGGCATCGGCTCCGGCTGGGCGAGTTGGGCACTGTCCAACCACGATGTCAAACGGGTGGCCAGCCGCTGGGGCGAGGGCCTTGACCCGAAGAAATTCGCGCCTCTGGCGATCGCACTCTGCGCTTGCCTGCGCGGCACGCCCTGCCTTTATCAGGGCGAAGAGCTGGGGCTTACGCAGGCCGAGGTGCCCTTCGAGAAACTTCAGGATCCCTACGGCATCCGCTTCTGGCCGGATTACAAGGGGCGGGACGGCTGCCGCACGCCGATGCCCTGGATCAGGGACAATGCCAATGCCGGCTTTTCCGACGCGTCCCCCTGGTTGCCTGTGGCGCCTGAGCATCTGGACCTGGCCGCCTTCGAACAGGACAAGGACGAGCAGTCCGTTCTGAACCGCAATCGATCCTTTTTCGCCTGGCGGCAGAGCCAGACGGCACTCAGGAAAGGCGACATGTCCTTCCTCGACGGTCCGGGCGAAACACTGCTCTTCATCCGGTCCTATCAGGGGGAAACCGTGCTGTGCGGGTTCAATCTGGGCACCATCGCGGAAACGTTCAGTCTGAACGGCCTCGATCTGGAAAACCTGAGCGCACCAGGATTTTCCGGAACCGTGACCGGATCCGAAATTTCCCTGAACGGCCTCGATGCGGTCTTCGCGCGGGTGAAAAGCTGATTTCCAATCGTTCAAAGATGACCCGGCACGTCTGGAGCATACGGCGCTTATCCGGACTCATTTGACCGGCGTTCTTTTGTTTGCCGACACGGCGGATCGCGTGCAGTAGCGGTGTCCCGCACAAAACGCGATCCGGCGGCGTCTGCGGGCAAAGGAACCCGGTCCGCCTGTGGTCGAAAGCTGCCGGATGAACGGCTTTCAGCCACCATGTGGTTCCAAATTTACGTCTGACGCTCTAAACAGGCTTGCCGGCAGTTTCCGGCTCAGACAAACCAATGCCGGATACAAGATGACAGACCGCCTGCCTCTTTCCGTTTTCATTATCGCCAGGGATGAAGCCGACCGGATTTCCCGGCCGATTGAAAGCGTGAAAGGCTGGGTCGACGAAATCATTGTCATCGACAGCGGCTCCAGCGACGACACCGTTGCGGTCGCCGAAGGTCTCGGAGCCCGGGTCCTTCACAACGATTGGCCGGGATACGGCCCGCAAAAGCGTTTCGGCGAGGACGAGTGCCGCAACGACTGGCTGTTGAATCTGGATGCGGATGAGGAAGTCACACCTGAACTGAAGGCCGAAATACAGGCGAAGTTCGCCGATGGAAGCTACCGGGACGCCGATGGCTGGCGCATCATGATCCGGGACATCTATGCGCACGAAAGCCTGCCTGCCCCGTGGGCCTACGGCTATCACCAGATCCGCCTCTATGATCGGCAAAAGGGCCGGTTCTCCACCTCAACCGTCCATGACACGGTTCGCCCTGGCGAAGGCGCGACTATCGACAACCTCGCCGGCATAATGGCGCACCGTTCGATCCGCTCTCTGGACTTTCAGGTCGGCAAATACAATCGCTATTCCGGCATGCAGGTGGAAGACATGCGGTCACGGGGCCGCAAACTGCCGCGCTGGCGCTTGCTGAGCGAGTTTCCGGTGAGTTTTCTCAAAGCCTATTTCGGGCGGCGATACCGGAAGTACGGCTGGTGGGGGTTCATCCTCTCGGTGAACTACGCGCATGCCCGGTTCCTGAGAGTGGCGAAGGCCTTCGAGGCGGACCTTCTGGACAAGCGCACAGCAAAATAGAGCCCCTACCAAAAATTGTGAGGGGCTCTCGTCTCATGCCTCTGCGACCACAGCCTCTTCGGCGGTCTGGCGGCGTTCGACACGGATCGGCTGGCGCACGCCCGTGGTCTGGTGGAAATGCTCCAAACGCCGGATGGTCGTCAGGGTCAGCAAGTGCCCTCGGGACAGGACGAGTTCCCGGTTGCCTTCCGTCAGAGCATCGTCGATCAGGACATCGCCCGGCTTGAGAGAACGGATGTGGCACTGGGTGACAAACTTCTTCTTCTCCTCCGGCACATCGTCCATCAGCACTTCTTTCGCAAGCGCCAGAAGTTCCGGATCGTATTTGCCCTTATTGATCGTCATGGCTTCGAACGCTGCGGCATCCGGACCATTATCCGGGCTCGCATACCAGAGATCGGTCAGAAGCTTGATGATGCGGGCGACCCTCGGGATGTCCTTTCCCTTCGGTCCGTCCTGGGGGAAACCGGACCCGTCATAGCCGCGCGCGGACAGGAACAGATATTCCGAAACTTTCTCAAGCTGCGGAATGTTGGTCAGGAGATCCCGGGTCTGGGCTGGGGATCTGTTGAGAACGTCCCGCTCCTGTTCCGTCAGGCTGCGGGCGGCACGGTAGCGCGACAGAATCTCTTTCGGCAGCAACGCCTCACCGAGAGGAGACAGCATCACCGCCATTTCCAGTTCCCAGGTCTTCTTGATTCCGAGACCCTTGGCAATTTTGAGAGCCTGCTTGCGCACGGTGGACGTGCGCCGGAAGGCTTCGGGATGGAACAGCGCCATCATGTCGATCAGCAACTTGATCGACCCGGCAAGCGTGCGTTCCAGCAACGCCCGATCCTTGGCCAGATGCCGATGATGGCCAAGCGCCGTCTCCACGGCGGTTACCAGTTCCGCTTGCTTGCAGGGCTTTTGCAGGAACAGGAATACGCGGCCCTCGTGCAAGGCGTTCGTGATCGCCTCGGCCGAATTTTCACGCGTCAGCATGACCCTGGCGGCCTGTGGAACCAGAGTTTCACAGGCACGCAGAAACGAGGGACCTCCCCGGCCGGGCAGGTTATAGCATGAGAGTATTACGGCAACTCCGGTGTTCTGCCTGATAAACAGCAGCGCTTCTTCGGATTCCGCAAAGCAGACAACTTTCAGGTGGTCGCCAAACAGACGTTTGACGCCTGCCTGAACGCCATCATCAGGGTCTACAACTACAATCAAGTCCGTGGTCTTTTCCATACCCGGGCTCCTTTAATTGGCGAAGCAAAAACAGGTGGTGCACATCACCTCGCTTCGACTTTAAGAAGATAGTCCCATACGACCGATAACAAATACTTTAAAAATAACTCTAATTTTAATTTCACCACCCTAAGTCTTGGATCCACCGCTATTTTGACTTGTTCAAATTCAACGGTAGCGTTTTGCGTTAAGCCTGATTTATAAGGCCTCATGCTTGCTGTTCTGATTATCGGTGCCGGTCCGGCGGGACTGTTCGCGGCGGACTTTCTGGCCGCGCAAGGCCTTGCCGTCACAATTGCCGACCGCATGCCCTCCCCTGCCCGCAAATTCCTGATGGCCGGGCGCGGCGGCCTCAACCTTACGCACAGTGAGGAGCTGGCGGTCCTTCGCAGCCGTTACCGGCAGGCGGAGGCTTTCCTGTCGCCGATGATCGGGGACTTTCCACCCGAGGCGCTGAAGGAATGGTGCCACGGACTGGGACAGGAGACATTCACCGGCAGCAGTGGCCGGGTGTTTCCGGCATCGATGAAAGCGTCTCCCCTGTTGCGGGCATTGCTGCGCCGGCTGGAGACGAACGGCGTGCGTCTGCTGACACGGCACACGTTCACCGGGTTTTCCGATGACGGGACCGCGATCGTCCAGCCCGAGGGTGGACAGCCGGCAAACTTTCCGGCCCGTGCAATCCTGCTGGCGCTCGGCGGTGCTAGCTGGCCGAAGCTCGGGTCCGATGCTGCCTGGGTTCCCATGCTGGAAAGCCGGGGTATCGGGATAACCCGGTTCCGGCCGGCAAATTGCGGATTCCAGGTGTCCTGGAGCCCTGTGATGAAAGAACGCTTTGCGGGCACCCCGCTGAAGCGCATCGGACTGCACCATGGTGAAACAAGCGTCACCGGCGAAGCCATGGTATCCGAGAGCGGGCTGGAAGGCGGCGCGGTCTATGCCCTGTCGGCGGAGATACGCGAGACAATTGAGGCCGAAGGCTCCGCATCCCTGCAAATCGATCTTCGGCCAGCCAAGACTGCCGCGGCGCTTGCCCGCAGGCTTTCGCGGCCAAGAGGCAAACAAACGGTGTCGACCTACCTGAAGAAGACGGTGAAACTCAATCCGGTGGAACAGGCACTCTTGAGGGAAGCAGGAGCAATTCCACAGGATCCCGAGGCGCTTGCCGCGCGCATAAAGGCGGTTCCCGTGTCGTGCGAAGCGTCCTACGCGATCGGCCGGGCGATTTCCTCCGCCGGTGGCATACGCCTGGATGAAGTCGACGACAGCCTGATGCTCAGGAAGCTTGCCGGTGTCTTTGCCGCCGGCGAGATGCTGGACTGGGAAGCACCGACCGGCGGTTACCTGCTGCAGGCGTGTTTTGCCACGGGGCACCGGGCAGCGCAGGGTGTGTCAGCCTTTCTAAAGAACAGCGAGGGAGAGCCGGGGCAATGACGGTGCTTTATGTGGATGCGGACGCCTGCCCGGTGAAGGACGAAGCCGTCCGGGTGGGGGAACGGCACGGAACACCGATCAAGTTCGTCTCCAACAGCTGGATGCGCCTGCCCGAGGGAGACCTGATCGAACGGGTCGTGGTTGCCGAAGGACCGGACGAGGCCGACAACTGGATCGCCGAGCGCGCCGGAAAAGGCGACGTGGTGATCACCGCCGACGTCCCGCTGGCCGCGCGCTGCGTCAAGACCGGCGCCCTGGTGCTGTCGCACACCGGCAAGCCGTTTCGCGAGGATGCGATCGGCATGCGCCTCGCCATGCGCGACCTCAATACGCATCTGCGTGAAACCGGAGAAATCCGAGAGAGCGGTCCGGCCTTCGGCAAGGCGGACAGGTCGCGTTTTCTCAATCAGCTTGAAACGATCATGCGGGCCGCCAAGCGGATCGCCGAAGAAGGCTGACCGGGCTTCAATCCCGAAAACAGGACAAGCCGGCCGCAGGTCGTGCCGCAAACAAAAATCCCTGCAAGGCGGGGAGGAATTCGCCTTGCAGGGAGTTGCCGAGAGCCCCCTCGGGAGCCGAATGTGCCCGGCGTGAGATAAAGCCGATCAGCGGCAGAACTTGTGCTGACCGGAGTAGGCCAGAAAGTATCCGGTGTTCGGATTGAAAGACCGATACTTGCGGCTGCAGTAGTTGTACCAGGCCGGGCTCCACGGAGCCGGACGATAGACGACGACCGGAGCCGGTGCCGGACGGTAGACCGGGCCGGGATAATAGGCCGGCGGCGGGGCGTGATAACGCGGCTGTGCCAGGGCGGACCCGATGATGGCACCGGCGGCAAGTCCGCCCGCGATGCCGACACCAACCTGCCAGCCCTTGGCAGCTTCGGCGGGTGTGCTCTGTGAGGTCAGGGTTGCTCCGGCGATAAGTGCCAGTGCGGTGGTGGTGATTGCGATCTTCTTGAACATGACGGTGTCCCTTCGTGTTTGTGAGGCCCTGCTCTCCGCCTCAGTTCATGAAGGCACATTAGCCCGGCGTCGCCCGGCACTCTGTGATTGGGGTCACAAGCTGTCACTTTGCGTTTCCCGGCGTTTTTTCAGGCTCTCCCGGCACAGAAAAACCACACCGACACAGACGAATTGCCGACTTCGGCCGTTTCATCGCTTCACGGGCGAGGCATGCTAATTCGCTGAAATGAAAGTGATTTGTTTACTTTGTCATGAGCAGTCACGCCGCTTTCATATCTTTTTCTTGCCGGAAGGCGCAAGCGGACATACAGTATCGGGCATCGGCGCGAGTTGCGCCGTACGGGACATGACGTAGACCCGGTGAGACTGAACTTCGGCGGATGCTCCATTAAGCGCCGCTCTGAATTAACAAGCTTTCCGTTTCTTATTGACTGCTCGTTTATCCGCGCCTTGCCGGACACGAGTGGGGCGCTTTCAACTGACGGAAAGGTTTCTTCATGCGTGAGAACGGCACCATTAAATTCTTCAACCATGATCGCGGCTTCGGCTTCATCACACCGGATGACGGTGGCAAGGACGTGTTCGTGCACGTGACCGCTTTCGAACAGGCTGGAATCGGAACGCCGGTTGAGGGCGCGAAGATCTCCTTCGTCGCCGAAGACGACCGTCGCGGCCGCGGCAAGCAGGCTGCCCAGCTCGAGCTGCTCTGAGTTCAAGAGGCTTTCACCCGCGGCGGCCGAACAGACCCGCCGCGCGTGCACCTGATGAAAACGGGGCCGATAGGTCCCGTTTTTTGTTGCAGGCAGAGCACCGCAGCAGTCGAGCGTGCCTGGCTACAGCATACAGTCCAGCAACTCGTTCTCGCCGATGACGCCGACAATGGCGCCGTCCTTTTGTACAACCACCGGCTCCGCACTGGATTTCTTCAGCCTGGCAACCTCACGGATCGGGGTGTTGGCATCGCAGTTGAGGCCGTTTGCCAGCGAGCCGGAGAGGCTGCCCGGCGGAACCATGATGTCCCGCGCCCTGAGAACGTTCAGCGGGTTCATGTGACCGACGAAATCGGCGACATAGTCGTTGGCCGGTTTCTTGACGATTTCCTGCGGCGTACCAAGCTGGATGACCCGTCCGCCTTCCATGATCGCGATACGCGAGCCGATCTTGGCCGCTTCGTCCAGATCGTGGCTGACGAAGATGATCGTCCGGTTGAGTTCCTTCTGCAGGTCCAGAAGCTCGTCCTGCAGCTTGTCGCGGATCAGCGGGTCAAGCGCCGAGAAAGGTTCGTCCATCAGGAGGATCGGCGCGTCGGTGGCGAAGGCGCGGGCAAGGCCGACACGCTGCTGCATGCCGCCGGAGAGTTCGTGGACATATTTGTCGCCCCAGTCGGTGAGACCGACCAGCTTCAGCTGCTCATTCACCTTCGCCGCGCGCTCCTTCACGGGCACGCCGGCCAGTTCCAGACCGAAGCCGACATTCTCGGCAACCGTGCGCCACGGCAGAAGCCCGAATTGCTGGAAGACCATGGCGACGTGGCTCCGGCGCAGCTCCCGCAAGGCATTCGGGGGACAGCTTGCAGGGTTCACATAGCCCGTGCCGTCAAAGACCTGGACTTCCCCGCGGATAACCGGATTGAGGCCGTTCACCGCACGCAGAAGCGTCGACTTGCCGGAGCCGGAAAGGCCCATCAGCACGATGACCTCTCCCTGATAAATGTCGAATGTCGCGCCGGCCACACCGAGGATCTGGCCGGTTTCGGTCTGGATCTCCTGCCGGGTCTTTCCCGTATCGATCAGCGGCAGCGCCGAGGCCGGGCTGTCGCCGAAGACGATATCGACATCCTTGAAGGTGACGACGGGGGTCTCATTGGAAGTGCTCATCACTTGCCTCCCTCATTCGCGCGGAAAAACCGGTCGAGAACGATGGCAATCAGGACGATGCAGACTCCCACTTCGAACCCTTGCGCGATGTTCATCGTGTTCAGCGCGCGCAACGTCGGGACGCCAAGACCGTCGGCTCCGACAAGCGCGGCGATCACCACCATGGAGAGAGAGAGCATGATGGTCTGCGTCAGGCTCGCCATGATCTGCGGCAGGGCATAGGGCAGTTCGATCTTCCACAGAAGCTGCGAGCGGGTCGCGCCGAAAGCCTCGCCCGCCTCAAGCAGCGCCGTCGGCGTTGAGGCAACGCCAAGCTGAGTCAAGCGGATCGGTGCGGGAATGGCGAAAATCACCGTGGCAATCAGCCCCGGCACCATGCCGAGACCGAAGAGGATCAGCGCCGGAATGAGATAGACGAAGGTCGGGATGGTCTGCATCAGGTCCAGCACCGGGCGCAGCGCCGCGTAAAAGCGCGGATTGTGCGCGCCGAGCACTCCCAGGGGCACGCCGACCGCCATGCAGACGACGGAAGCCGCAAGGACCAGCGCCAGCGTCTCCGTGGTCTCTTCCCAGTAGCCCTGATTGATGATCAGCAGGAGAGAGACCGCCACGAAGACCGCGAAGGTAATTGTCCGGTGCACCGCATACCCGAGCACAACGGCAATGGCGACGACGACCAGTGGCGGCGGGGTCTGCAAAAGCCACAGGATGCCGTCGATCAGTGTCTCCAGAAAAAGCGAAATGCCGTCAAACACCCAATCGGCGTTGTCCGTGAGCCAATCGACCAGGGACCGCACCCAGGGTCCGATCGGCAACTTGTGGTCCGTCAGCCAGTTCAACCCGCAGCCCCTTCTTCTTTGCGTTAAAGACGACGGGGCACCGGCCGTAACAATCGTGCATCGGATCCGCGTTTGCTTGAACGCGGGATGCGCGCGGCCGGCGCCCTGTCAGACTCTCTTCTAGAGGCCGAGAGCGCCCTTCACGGCTGCGAAGCTGTCGCCGCCATCGAAAGTCTTGACGCCGACGAGCCAGTTCTCGAAGGTTGCCGGATGCACTTTCAGCCAGGCCGCTGCGGCCTTGTTGGGATCTTCGCCGTCGTTCAGGATCGCGCTCATGATCTCGTTTTCCATGGACAGCGAGAACTCCAGGTTCTCCAGCAGCTTGCCGACGTTCGGGCAGTCATTCACGTAGCCTGCGCGCACGTTGGTATAGACCGTCGCACCACCGTAATTCGGTCCGAAGATGTCATCACCGCCTTCAAGATAGGCCATTTCGAAGGTGGCGTTCATCGGGTGGGGTTCCCAGCCGAGGAAGACGATATCGCTGTCGCGTTTTCCGGCACGCGCAACCTGGGCAAGCATGCCCTGCTCGGAGGATTCCACCACCTCGAAGCCTTCCAGGCCGTAAAGGTTCTCGTCGATCATGCCGATGATCAGGCGGTTGCCGTCGTTGCCCGGCTCGATGCCGTAGATCTTGCCGTCCAGATCGTCCTTGAACTTGGCGATGTCCTGAAAACTCTTCAGGCCCTTGTCGTAAGTGTACTGGGGAACGGCGAGCGTGTATTTCGCGCCTTCAAGATTGGCACGGACCGTCTCGACGGAACCGTCTTCCCTATAAGCCTTGATATCGCCTTCCATGGTCGGCATCCAGTTGCCAAGAAAAACGTCGATGTCCTTGTTCTTCATGGAGGCGTAGGTCACCGGCACGGACAGAAGCTTGACCTCGGGTTCATAGCCCAGAGCTTCCAGAACAACCGAAGTGGCCGCCGTTGTCGCCGTGATGTCTGTCCAGCCAACATCGGAGAAGCGGACGGTCTTGCAGCTTTCCGGATCATTCGCGAGCGCCGTTCCGGAAAGCATGAGCCCGAGAGCAAGTCCTCCAGCGAGTTTCGCTGCCATTTTCATTGAAATACCTCCTTTGGAAAGTCGACCTGGTTTTTGGTCGCAAGATTATTGTCGCAAGTTACAGGTTCAGCGCATGGGAAATCCACCCCGTTTCTCGACCGGTAGCCTGCCTAAAAGCAATCCAAACATCCACCGGAAAAATTTGCAAGTTTTCATTGATTGATTGATCAATTAAAAATAAGACACCGGATGTATCTGGAGATCGCTATGCCCAAGATCGGAATGGAAGCGAAACGGCGGCGCAGTCTTATCGACGCTACGGTGGATGCAATTCACGAGCGTGGCTACAGCGACGTGACCATGGCACAGATCGCCAAGCGAGCCGGTGTGTCCGGCGGCCTCGTGCATCACTATTTCGGGTCGAAGGATCAGTTGCTCGCGGCGACCATGCGCCACCTGTTGACCGAACTCGGCCGCGCCATCCGCGAAAATCTCGCCGTGGCGAAAACGCCGCGCGAGCGGATCTCCGCGATCATCGCGGGCAATTTCGCCGTCGATCAGTTCCAGCCCGCCGTGATCGCCGCGTGGCTGGCCTTTTACGTTCAGTCCCGGACAACGCAAAGCAACAGCCGGCTGCTGAAGATCTATGCCGCCCGGCTGGCGTCGAACCTCACGGTCGACCTGCGCGCCTTCATGACGCGCCCCGAGGCCCGGCTCGTCGCCGAAGGTACTGCTTCGATGATCGACGGGGTTTGGATCCGCCAGGCCCTCAGCGGTGCGCAGGCAGACCGGAAGACCGCCATTGCGCTGGTCGAGGACTATGTCGAAACCCAGATAGCGGCGCACGCACGCCGCGACGCCGACCAGTGAACCGCCCGGAGCGCTCATGACCTTACAGTTCGACTTCATCATCGTCGGCGCGGGATCCGCCGGTTGCGCCATGGCCTCCAGGCTATCGGAAGATCCCCGGAACAAGGTTCTGGTGCTGGAATTCGGCGGCACCGATGCCGGACCGTTCATCCAGATGCCGGCCGCCCTGTCCTATCCCATGAACATGCCGCTTTATGACTGGGGGTTTGAAAGCGAACCGGAACCCCACCTCGGCGGAAGGCGCCTTGCAACGCCGCGCGGCAAGGTTGTCGGCGGCTCGTCCTCGATCAACGGCATGGTCTATGTGCGCGGCCACGCCTGCGATTTCGACACCTGGGAGGAGATGGGCGCCAACGGCTGGGGCTACCGGCATGTGCTGCCCTACTACAAGCGACTGGAAACAAGCCATGGCGGCCAGAGCGGCTGGCGCGGCACGGACGGTCCCTTGCATGTGACCCGCGGCACCAAGTGGAACCCGTTGTTCCACGCCTTCAAGGATGCCGGGGAACAGGCCGGATACGGCGTGACCGCGGACTACAACGGCGAGCGCCAGGAAGGTTTCGCGGACATGGAAATGACGGTCTACAAAGGCCGTCGCTGGTCCGCCGCCAATGCCTATCTGAAGCCTGCGCTCAAGCGTGGCAATCTTGACCTGATCAAGGGCGCCCTGGTGCGCAAGGTCCTCATCGAGAACGGCCGCGCAGTGGGTGTGGAGTTCGAAACCGGAGGGGAAGTCCGCGAGGCAAGGGCCGGCCGCGAAGTGATCCTGGCGGCCTCGTCCATCAATTCGCCGAAGATCCTCATGCAGTCCGGCATCGGTCCGGCGGCTCACCTCCAGGAAATGGGGATCGACGTGATCGCCAACCGGCCCGGCGTAGGCTCCAATCTGCAGGACCATCTGGAACTCTATTTACAGCAGGCCTGCACCCAGCCCATCACGCTCTACAAGCACTGGAACCTCGTTTCCAAAGCGCTGATCGGGGCGCAATGGCTGTTCTTCAAGCAGGGTCTCGGAGCGTCGAACCAGTTCGAGAGCTGCGCCTTCATCCGCTCCAGGGCGGGCGTCAGATACCCGGACATCCAGTATCATTTCCTGCCCTTCGCCGTGCGCTATGACGGGCAGGCGGCGGCGGAAGGTCATGGCTTCCAGGCCCATGTCGGGCCGATGCGATCAAAGTCGCGAGGGCAGGTCCGGCTGACGTCCGGCGACCCGCACGGCAAACCCTCGATCCTGTTCAACTACATGTCGCACGAGGAGGACTGGGAGGATTTCCGCCGCTGCATCCGCCTGACGCGGGAGGTTTTCGGCCAGGAGGCATTCGCCCCCTATCGCGGCAAGGAAATCCAGCCGGGAGATGACGTCCAGAGCGACGATGCGCTGAACGACTTCATCCGTGAACACGTGGAAAGCGCCTATCATCCCTGCGGAACCTGCAAGATGGGTTCCACGGACGATCCGATGGCCGTTGTCGATCCGGAATGCCGGGTGATCGGCGTCGAGGCCCTGCGTGTTGCCGACAGTTCCATTTTTCCGCAAATCACCAATGGCAATCTGAATGCTCCGTCGATTATGGTCGGGGAAAAGGCATCCGACCATATTCTCGGCAAGGACCCGCTGCCGGCGTCCAACCAGGAACCCTGGATCAACCCGGCGTGGGAAACCAGCCAGCGCTGAAGCCATTCACTGATATAACGCCATTCACACCGTCAAGCAGGAGCCAACACATGCGCGCCCAACCGCAAGCCTCGCACTATATCGGCGGCTCTTACCTGGAAAGCCAGGATGGAACGCCGTTCGACTCGCTCTATCCGGCCAGCGGTGAAGTGATCGCCCGGATCATGACCGCCGACGACAGCGTGATCGAGGCAGCCATCCGCACCGCGAAGGACGGCCAGAAGATCTGGGCCGCAACATCGCCGGCGGAGCGTGGCCGCGTCCTGCGCCGGACCGCGGAAATCCTGCGCGAGAAAAACCGGGAGCTGTCGGTCCTGGAAACGCTCGATACCGGCAAGCCCCTGCAGGAAACGCTGATCGCCGACGCCGCATCCGGTGCGGATTGCCTGGAATATTACGGCGGCCTTGCCGCGACGCTGACAGGCGAGCATATCGATCTCGGCGGCTCCTTCGCCTATACGAAGCGCGAGCCGCTCGGCATCTGCTTCGGCATCGGCGCCTGGAACTATCCGATCCAGATCGCCTGCTGGAAAGCGGCTCCCGCGCTGGTCTGCGGCAATGCCATGATCTTCAAACCCTCCGAGGTCACGCCGCTCAGCGCTCTGAAGCTGGCCGAAGCCCTGAGCGAGGCCGGCCTGCCGGACGGGGTCTTCAACGTTCTTCAAGGGTTCGGCGATGTGGGAGCAAGGATGGTCGCGCATCCGGACGTCGCCAAGATATCCCTGACCGGTTCCGTGCCGACCGGCGCGAAGGTCGCGGCCCTTGCGGGCGAACATCTGAAGAAAACGACGCTGGAACTGGGCGGAAAGTCGCCCCTGATCATCTTCCAGGACGCGGACATCGAAAACGCGGTGTCGGCGGCGATCAACGCCAATTTCTATTCCACCGGCCAGATCTGTTCCAATGGAACCAGGGTCTTCGTCCACGCAGACATCAAGGAACAATTCGTTGCCCGCCTTGCCGAGCGCACCCGAGGGGCGGTGCTGGGCAATCCGCTGGACGAAGCCACCAATATCGGCCCACTCGTCTCCAGACAGCAACTGGACAAGGTTCTGCACTACATGCAGGTCGGCCGTGACGATGGCGCCCGGCTCGTGTGTGGCGGCGGCGCTGCCACAGTGGATACATTTCCTGACGGTTTTTTCGTGCAGCCGACGGTTTTCGCGGATGTGAAAGACGACATGCGCATCGCCCGCGAGGAAATCTTCGGTCCGGTGCTCAGCGTCCTCGATTTCACCGATGAGGACGATGTTGTCGCGCGGGCCAACGACACGGAATTCGGTCTCGCCGCCGGCGTCTTCACCAGCGACATCCAGCGCGCGCACCGGGTGGTCGACAAGCTTCAGGCGGGCACCTGCTGGATCAACACCTACAATCTGACCCCCATCGAAATGCCCTTCGGCGGCTACAAGAAATCGGGCATCGGCCGCGAGAACGGCCATGCGGCAATCGCCTATTACAGTCAGGTGAAAAGCGTCTACGTGGAAATGGGCGGCGTCGAGGCGGCTTTCTAGAGCTGTGTGCCGTCCCGGCCCTGAGTCGGACCTGCCTCTGCCGCTTTCCAGCCCCGGCTTTGGGCCGGGGCGACGACGGCGTAAACCGTTATCACTTCGTCAGGATCAGCTTGCCCTGTTTGGTGATCGACAACCGGTAGGTTTCGTCATTGTGATGAATGTGGATCTGCCGGACCCTGCCGAACAATTCCCGAGAATCGAAATCCGTCTTGGCTTCCATGGACTGCGTTCCGGCGAGAACTCTCCGGGAGGGGCTCGAGGTACTGAGGGACAGGCGGCGCTTCTGGCTGTTTGCGGTCGGTGTCATGCGCGCAATCGCTCCTTAGGCTTTCGGTTTGCTCACTGTTTCGCCCGGTTTTCGGGGCCGTTCCGGTGAGCGGTTCGGCGTATGGAATTTAAAGGTGAGTTAAAAACTCAACTTTATACTTGACACTCATACTCAAGTTTTTCTATCAAGGCAATGCCTGATCGAAATGGAACTGGAAATCGCGTCCTCCGGTTTTGATTGAGACAGGGCCTCTGAGTGATCAGGGGCAGCAAATGCCAGGCAAGCCAACCGCCCTCTCCTCTCCCTCAGCGGCCAGCCAGCCAGGCACTTCCCACTCCCCCGACCACAGAGACACAAACGGCCACGGCCACAAAAAAAGCGCCAACCGGATGGTGGCGCTTTGAAATGTCGTCGGTGTCTTTCGCGAAAGGTCTTAAGCGTTCGCAGCCAGCGGCGGCTTGGCCGCGTCTATCTTGAGCAGGTCGCGCATGCCGAAACGGTCTTCTGACAAATCGGCGATCGACTTGGTGTCGAGCACTTCCATGAATGCTTCCAGCGCTTCGTGAAGCAGGCCGTTGAAACCGCAGGAAACGATCAGGGGGCAGTCCTTACGGCCTGAATCAAAACATTCCGCCAGAAGGAAGCTTTCCTCCGCAGCCCGAACCACTTCGCCGACGGTGATCTCTTCGGCCGGGCGAGCCAGCATAACCCCGCCATTGCGGCCGCGGATGGTCCTGATCAGATTGGAATCGACCAGCACCTTCATGATCTTGAACAGATGTGTCTCGGACATGTCGAAGCTGGCCGCAATGTCCGCGACTTTGCTCGGCTTGTCCGGATTGACTGCGCAATACATGAGCGCGCGCACGGCATAGTTGGTCTGTTGTGTCAAACGCATCTCGTAGATATGAGGCGCGCAGTGCCAAAGGTCAATGCTAAAAATTGAATGTTGGAGACCACTTTAGAAAAGTTCAATTAATTCAGCTTCTTACTTGCCATCCCATAAAGGTACTCCCTCCCGGCTCACATTGGCATTATTGCCTATTTTCGAAAGAATCGGGAATAGCAGGCAGGTTGTCCTTCAGAAAAACATCGATGCCGATGCGCTCCTGCCCGTCAATGATTTCCGCGCCGTCGCACAGGGCCTTGAGCACGCGCATGGCGCTGCGGATCTCGTGTCCGGGGTCCTGGGCGATCACCGCATCAAGCACACCGTCCCGCAAGGCGTCGCGCGTGTAAGGGGTCAGTTCGTGCCCGACGAAAACCACCTCCTGTGCCCGGCCAGTGCCCTGAAGAGCTGCGATCGTGCCCCGGTTGCCCGCGCCTATATTGTAGAGACCGGCCAGGTCCGGGTGTTCTTCCAGCAGTCCGCGCACCAGATCCGCGTTGCGGGCGTTGTCGTCGCGGCCCTCGCGAACCTTGAGCAATTGCAGATGCGGAAAGTCCGCCTCGATCACCTCCCTGCAGCCGGCGAAACGTTCGGCGTGATCGCGCAGCCCGAGAGAGCCGGCAATCAGAGCGACCTTCGCCTTCTCCTTCTGCAGGAACCGCCCCAGCAACCTGCCTGCTGTGCGCCCTGCCGCCATGTTGTCGATGCCGACGAAATGCTGACGGGTGGAAGACGGATGATCGGAGACCAGCGTCACTACCGGCACGCCGCGATCCTGGAGACGGTCAATGGCGGCCCGCACTTCCGGAAAGGCTGGTGCGACCACCGCCACGCCATCGCAGATCGCCCGTTCGATGATCGCAAGCGTCCCGGCAACCCGGTGACCGTCGAATGCGTCAATCGGCTCGACATGAACATGCATGCGCTCGCCACTCATGGTTTCGGCATGCGACAGCGCCTCACGGGTCAGATCCTCCATGAAGGCATTCGGACCGTTGGGCAGAAGAAAATGAAACCGGTAGAGGCGTTTCTTCGCGAGGCCCGCGGCGAAGACGTCAGGCTTGTAGTTCAGCGTTTCGGCCGCCTGCTTCACCTTTTCAATGGTGTTCTGGCGCACACCCGGGCGCCCGTTCAGCACCCGGTCGACCGTCGCAAGGCTCACTCCGGCCGCCTCGGCCACATCGTGTATCGTCACTCGCCGCATTCAATCCCCCGATTTTGTCAGGAGTATAGTCCCGAATGAGGTGCGGTCATCAAAAAATGCTGCAGTGCGTGATGGCCGTTACCCAGGACGTTCAGACAACCTGTCCCGCGGCATGACCGGATGACCAGGCCCACTGGAAATTGAAGCCGCCGAGATGGCCAGTGACGTCGACGGTCTCGCCGATGAAATAGAGCCCGGGAACCTTCGAACACTCCATCGTCTTTGACGACAGTTCCCTGGTATCGACACCGCCGAGCGTGACTTCCGCCGTGCGATAGCCTTCCGTGCCGACAGGCGTGAGCTGCCAGTTGTTCACCTGGTCCGCTGTCCGGCGCAACATCTTGTCGGACTGGTCCGCCAACCGGCCCCTGAGCTGGAAAGCGTTCGCGAGTTCTTCCACAAGCCGGTTCGGCAGCAAGGCGCCGAGGGCGGTTTTCAGATCCTGTCTGGGGTTCTTCTGGCGCGCAGTGCGCAACGTTTCGAAGACGTCCGTTTGCGGAGCCAGGTTGACCGAGACCGGCTTGCCCTCCTCCCAATAGGATGAAATCTGCAGGATCGACGGTCCCGAGAGCCCCCGGTGCGTGAAGAGCAGCCCCTCGCGAAATTGCGTCTTCCGGAAAGAGACGATGGCGTCCAGCGATACACCCGAAAGACGGCTGCAGAGATCCTTGTTGGTGTCGGAGAACGTCAGCGGTACTAGCGCGGCTCGCGGCGCGATCACGTTCAGGCCGAACTGCCTTGCAAGATCATAACCGAAGCCGGTGGCGCCCATCTTCGGGATGGACGGACCGCCGGTCGCCACCACCAGCGAGGAGGCCCGAAGCGGCCCCTTCGACGTTGACACGGAGAACCGCTCGTCAGGCTTTTCGACCGCCTTGATTTCTGTCTCCAGTTGCAGGGTGCCGCCTGCGGCTTCCAGCTCGGACAGCAGCATGCGGATGATGTCCCTGGCGCTGTCGTCGCAGAAGAGCTGACCGAGGGTTTTCTCGTGCCAGGCGATGCGGTGTTTTTCCACCAACGCCAGAAAATCATGCTGGGTGTAGCGCTTCAGCGCCGAAACGCAGAAGCGCGGGTTCTGCGACAGGAAATTCGCCGGAGAACAGTTCAGGTTGGTGAAATTGCAGCGGCCGCCGCCGGAAATACGGATTTTCTCCGCCGGCTTGGAGGCATGGTCGATGACCAGCACCTTGCGGCCACGCTTCGCCGCCTCAATGGCACACATCAGCCCGGCCGCGCCGCCACCGAGAATGAGAACATCCAGATCACGCATGGCGGGCTTATACACGGGGTTGAGAGATGTGGGTAAAGGAAGTTTAGGCAATGCATAGATACCTTCCCCATCCGTCATCCCAGATCTGCGTGCAGCATTGCTGCACTTGTCCGAGATGGCGTCAGGCGGTGGGCGGTGGTTCCCAAAAACAAAACCGGCGGCTCTTTCGAACCGCCGGCTTCACAAGCACATTCTTCAGTTGAAGAAATTACTTCATTTCCATGATGACTTCGTAGCCGCTAGACCCGACTTCCCAAAGGGCGTAGGTGCCCGGAACGTCGCCGTTGGCGTCGAAGTTGTGGTCACCTGCCGCGCCCTTGTAGTCGATGGCGGTACCGGCTGCGATCAGCTCCTTGGCCTTCTTCCACTCACCCGGACGGATGGCTTCGCCAGTGCCGTTGGAAACTTCCAGCATGGCAGCTGCAACGCCTTCCTTCTTGCCACCGGCTTTTTCAAGAGCCAGCGCCATCAGGAAAGCCGCATCGTAGGAGGTGGTCGCGAAGATCGCATCCGGGTCACCGCCGACGCCCTTGAAGGCTTCGTTGAACATGTCCAGCGACTCGGACTTCTCGCCAACCGGGGAAGACGCCACGAAGCTGACGAGGTTCTCTGCGCCGAGTTCGTTGATGACCGCGTCGGATTTCATGCCGTCGCCGCCAACGAACTTTTCGAAGAAGCCGTTTTCGAGAGCCTGGCGCAGGATGGTCAGGCCGGTGCCGTCGCCATAGTCGAAGATGACCAGGGTGTCGGCGCCGCCCTTGGCGAGTTCGGCAAGGTTGGATCGGTAGGACGCCTTGCCTTCCTCATGTGCGGCGAACTGGGTGATTTCACCGCCCAGCGCATCGGCATATTCAGCCTTGAAGGCGTTGGCGAGGCCGGTGCCATAGTCATTGTTGAGGTAGGCGACGGCGACCTTGCCATAGCCCTGTTCCTTCAGCGTGCGGGCCAGGGCACGGCCCTGATAATCGTCGGAAGGAACGGTGCGGAACACGGTGCCCTTGTCATCCAGCCCGGTGATTTCCGGAGACGTACCGGACGGCGTGATCATGACAATGCCGGCCGGAATGGTCACGGAACCGGCGGCAGCCAGAACCGCGCCCGAGCAATGCGGGCCGACGATGCCGGAGACACCTTCAATGTTCACGGCCTTGGTTGCGGCATCCGTGCCGTTCTGAGGGTTGCAGGCACTGTCGCCGAGCACGCCGACAAGCTTTTCGCCATCGCCGATGCCGCCTTGTTCATTGACCTGCTGTACAGCCAGCTGTGCAGCATCGACCATGGCCGGCGCCATGGCGGCGATCGGACCGGAAACGCCGCCCAGAAGACCGATCTTCACATCGGCCTGCGCAGGGACGGACGCCAGGGCTGTTGCGGCCATCAAACCGGCAGCGAGCGCGAGAATCTTGGTTTTCATAAGTCTACCTCCTCAATAAACCCGGTCTTTGCCGGGACTTTGGATTTCGGGGCCTCACATTCATAAGCCAAATGCGCGGCCTGTGGAACGGGCCTAAGTGTGGTCCGCACCGGATTTCGTTGTCCGCCTGCTCCCTCTGAGATCCCCCCTGAGAGGTTCTGGAAGCAGTCCTTCCGGCCTGAACCGCAGGACAAGCTGCAGCATGAGGCCGATCAGGAACAGGCGGATGTATTTTGCCTGGATCGCATATTCATGCGGAAGGCGGTCCGTTGCAATCTCTGAAACGGACCAGATGATCCATACAACCGCAGCGCCGAGTATCGCACCCCGGTTGTTTCCGGACCCACCCAGGATAAGCATGATCCAGACCAGGAAGGTCGCCACCATCGGATCGATGGCCTCCGGCGTTATGGAGCGGTTGAAATGGGCAAAGAGCGCCCCGCCCAGACCCATCAGCGCCGCACCGAAGATGAAGGCTTCAAGGCGGCGGAACTCGACGTCCTTGCCCATCGCCTTGGCGGCATGCTCGTTGTCGCGGATCGCACGCATCATCCGGCCCCAGGGCGCGTTGAACTGACGCTCCACAAGAACATAGGCGACGATCAGAACAGCCAGCACGATGACGAGATAGGCGATCTGCGATTCCGTATAGCCGATATCGCCCGCCGGGCGCGGTATGCCGTTGATGCCGCGGGCGCCGTTGGTCAGCACTTCCTCCGACTTGATCACCAGACGGATGATTTCCGCGACACCGATGGAGGCAATCGCCAGATAGTCGGAGCGGAACCGCAGGCATATCTTGCCGATCGGCCAGGCGACCAGCGCCGCCGCCAGCATCGCGCCGATCCAGCCGATGACGAAATGCAGATCGAACCCGCCGAGCCGGCCGTCGTCTGCCGGAGTGGACAGGACGGCGGAGGTATAGGCGCCGACCGCGAAGAAGCCGGCTATGCCCGCATTGAAAAGCCCGGCAAAGCCCCACTGGATATTGAGACCAAGGGCGAGCAGTGCGTAGATGGCGATGAAAATCGCCGTGAAGAGGGCGTAGTTTACAAGACCCAGGAGTTCCATGTCCGCGCCCCCTTACAATACCTTGCCCTTGAGCAGCCCGGTCGGGCGCACAAGCAGCATGAACAGCAATATGGCGAACGCCATGGCGGCCTTGTATTCACTCGGGATCACCAGCACCGACAGCTCTTCGGCAATGCCGACGATCAACCCTCCCAGGACGGCGCCTTCCACCCGGCCGACACCACCGAGAATGGCCGCGGCGAACATCGGCAGCAGCATGTGCCAGCCCATCATCGACTTGATTTCGGTGTTGTAGCCAAGGAAGAAGCCGGAAGCCGCGCACAGGCCGCCGGCGATCACCCAGGTCAGCATCACGACCTTCTTGTTGTCGATACCCGACAGCAGCGCCAGGTTGGGGTTGTCGGACATGGCGCGCATCGCCTTGCCCCATTTGGACCTTGTCAGGAAGAGCTGCAGACCGCCGACCAGAAAGATGAGAGCGGCGACCGTATAAAGCTCTCGGTCACGGATGCGCAGACCGAAATAGTCCTCCGGGCGGACGATGCCGCGCGAATAGGTTTCCGTGTCCACGCCCCACACAACCTGCACGACGGACCGCAGCATGAGCGCGATGCCGAGCGAGGCCATGACGGTAACGATCTTCGGCCTCTCCCGCAGATGCTCGTAAAACACCTTGTCGATGCCGACCGCGACCGCGGCCGTCACCAGGATCGCGACAGGCAGGGCCGCCAGCGGCGGCACGCCCACGCCAGTAACGCAGGCCAGCGCGACAAAGGCGCCGAAGGTCGCCAGGTCGCCATGAGCCAGATGGGCATAGCGCAGAATCGCGAAAATCAGCGTGATTCCGACCGCACCGAGCGCATAGATGGACCCGAGCACGATGCCGGGAATAACGTAGAAATTCAGAAGTTCGAAGAGATCCATGCCGCTCAGCCCCCCAGAAACATTTCGGCGACTTCACGATCGGCAAGGAGATTGGCGCCCGAGCCCTCATGCCGGTTCCGGCCCGCGGCCAGAACATAACCGCGGTCGGCAAAGGCGAGCGCCTGTTTGGCATGCTGCTCCACCAAGAGGATGGCAACGCCTGTGTCGCGCACATCCCGGCAGATCTGGAAAATCTGCTCCATGTATTTGGGAGACAGCCCGGCGGTCGGTTCGTCCAGCAGCAGGAGCTTGGGATCCAGCATCAGGGCGCGGCCCATCGCCACCATCTGGCGCTGACCGCCTGAAAGACTGCCGGCCGGCGTGCGGTAGCGCTCCTTCAGATCCGGAAACAGCGTATAGATGCGCTCATAGGCAGCCGACAGATCGCCTTTTCTCAGGAACCCGCCCATCTCCAGATTTTCGTGGATCGACATCTCCCGGAAGATATTGTCGACTTGCGGCACATAGCAGATGCCCCGCTGAACGATGCGGTTCGGCGCCCAGCGTGTGATATCGTCGCCGTCGAAAAGCATTTTACCGCCACGGATCGTCAGCAGACCGAAAACCGACTTCATGGCGGTAGACTTGCCGGCCCCGTTCGGTCCGACGATGGCGACAATCTCATCCGCGTCCACATGCAGGGATACATCCAGCAGGATGTCCGCGTCACCGTAACCGCCGGTGAGACCTTCCATCGACAGAAGCGCCTTCATGCCACGTCTCCTGTCGTTTCTCCCAGATAGGCTTCCAGCACCTGCGGATTGGAGCGCACCGTCTGAAAATCGCCTTCGATCAGCACCCGCCCTTCAGCCATGCAGATGACCGGAGCGCAGAGTTTCTCGATCATCTCCATGTCATGTTCGATAAGGATGAAGGTGTATCCGCGGTCCCGGTTCAGGATCTCGATCTTGGTTTCCAGCTTGCGCAGCAGTGTCCGGTTGACGCCCGCAGCAGGTTCATCCAGCAGCACCAGCTTTGCATCGGTCATCATCGTGCGGCCCAGTTCCAGAAGCTTCTTCTGCCCGCCTGACAGGTTGCCCGCAGGTTCGTGCGCAACATGGGTCAGTTCGAGGAAGTCCAGCGCTTCATAAGCCTGGCGCTCCACATCGCGCTCCGCCGAGCTGACCTTGCGCCAGGCGAACCAGTTGGAGAACAGGCTCTCGCCGGGCTGGGACGGCGGCACCATCATCAGATTTTCCAGCGCCGTCAGCTTGTGAAATTCATGCGGTATCTGAAAGGTGCGCACAAGGCCCTTGTGGAACAGCTGGTGACTGGCCAATCCGGTGACGTCCTCACCCAGGAACCGGATACTGCCGCTGCTCGGGTGGAAAGCACCCGCGATCAGGTTGAACAGCGTGGTTTTTCCGGCCCCGTTGGGCCCGATCAATCCGGTTATGCTGCCTTCCCCGACACGAAACGAGCAATTGTTTACCGCCCGGAATTTTCCAAAATCCATTACGAGCTGATCAAGCTCAAGCATTCAGTCTCCTCGCCGCCCCCCGTAGCGGTCTTTCTTGCAACCTTTTGGCCACGACATGCCTGTTTTCAGGCTTGGTGGAGCGGACGCGAAATGGTCCGCACCGGCGCGGCATCAAGATCTTCTAACTCCATTGACAGCGCAATCAACTCAAAATCACCGGGTTCAACTGCAGAAAGAGCAGGATTTTCCATAATTCGCAAATCCCGGGAACGGATAATCCCGTGTCACGGTGGATTTTGGCCGGGTTGCGGACCAAGGGAGGCACATCCATCCGGACAATCCGCTCCGCTGATCGACCCGCCGAGACACTGTTTCCGGAGCCTTTACGCGAACACGTGCTCCGGCGGACCTGCTGATCTTTAGATACCCTCTTAAAGCCGGACCTTATACCGAGCTCAACAAACAAGACCCTGTTTGTTGAGCTCGGCACTACATGTTCCGGTGGACAGCCACTTATTCCGGTTGCGTTCTCGACCTAGGGGAATCAATCTGGATTTTAAGTAAAATTACAGATTGATACTGGCAATTTTTACAATATATATAATATCCATTGGATAACTACCAATTTCTTCGATTCCTTTTATTTTTCTATACTCTTCTCCATTGAATTCCTCATGATATTTTACGAATATTACACTTGAAGTAACTAGAATGTTCGGCGTCAGGCCGGGAACCGGCCGGATATCGCCCCGCCAGGGCATGAATCGTGGAGGAGAAACTGCCGGACAATCCTGATCTTTCCGGAGATACGTGCCTCGAGCCGGAAGAGAACCGCGCGGCACTGTTCAACAGTATCGCCAAAGGTAAAATCGATCCGGATCTCATCGCGACGATTTACGACCGACTGGATGTTGCCGTCTGGATCTTCGATTTCGACGACAAGCGGTTTCTTTGGGCGAACCGCAAGGCCCTGGAAGTTACCGACGCAGTCAGTCTTGAAGAACTCCGCTCTCGCGATCTGTCCAAAGATATGTCTCCTGCGGTCGCAGAACGGCTGCGTCAACATCAGCAGGATTTTTGCAAACAAGATGTTAGCTTTTCAGAAATCTGGACGCTCTATCCCCGGGGAAAGCCGAAGGTCCTGCAAATAAACATGAGCGGGATCAGACTGATCGACGGCCGGATGGCCCTTCTGTGCGAAGCGCGCGAACATCACAAACAGCAACCGGAAACCCTCAGAAGCGCCGAAGCGCTGATGCATACCACCGTCATGATTTCACTGTATTCGACGGACGGTACGCCTCTTTACAGGAACACCGCAGCGCGAGCCGCCTGCAACTCACTCGATACACCGTTTCATGGCCATTTCGTCGAACCGCGGGACGCATTGGAATTCCTGGAGCTCGTCGAGCGGGACCGCACTTCGGGACGTGTCGCCCGTGTCAGGACAAGCGCCGGCCCTCGCTGGCACGAAGTGACGATCCGTTCCTCCCAGGATGCCGTTTCCGGCCAGCCGGCCTATCTCGTCAGTGAGATCGACGTCACCGAACTGCATGAAACCAAGGAACGGGCGCAATATCTGGCAAGCCATGACACGCTGACGGGTCTGTCCAACCGGACGTACCTTCAGGAGCGGCTCGCTCAGGTCCTGCAGACGGCGTCGGACAGGGACCAGATGGCGACGCTCTATCTGGTTGATCTGGATGACTTCAAGACGGTCAATGATACCCTGGGCCATGCAGCCGGTGACAGCCTGCTGCAACTCGTTGCGGAGAAGCTGAAACACGTGGCGGAGCCGGACGACATCGTCGCACGGCTGGGCGGCGACGAGTTTCTTATCTGCCATCTCGAGAAGGCAGGCCCCAAGGGGCCGGACTGGTTCGGCCGGGAACTTCTGGGAGCCTTCTCGACACCTCAACTGATCGACGGCAAGCCAAGACGCGTCGGCCTCAGTATCGGTTATACGCAATATCCTGAAGATGGTGTCAGCATCGACGACCTTATGCGTCACGCCGATCTGGCGCTCTATCATGCCAAGACCGACCCGACGGACAAATGCGTTCGGTTCCGGCAGCAGATGCGGCACCTGCGCGATGAACATCTGGCGATCAAGAAAGATCTTGAACGCGCGATCCGGGTGAACGAGTTCACGCTCGAATACCAACCGATCGCATGCACCTTGAACGACAAGGTGATTGCCGCCGAGGCCCTGGTCCGCTGGAACCACCCCGAAAAGGGCCTCATTTACCCCGATGACTTCATACCGATCGCGGAGGAAACCGGTCTTATCAACCAGATCGGTCTTTGGGTGAGCCGCAATGTGGCCCATATGCAGGCACAGCTCGCGCGGATGAACCACGACATTCCGCTTTCACTCAACGTGTCTCCGAAACAGCTGTCCGACGCGCAATTCGTGACTCATATGCAAGCCCTGCCTCGGGAGACCGGCTGCAATCCGGAAAAGATCTCACTGGAACTGACGGAAAGCGTTCTTCTTGGCGACATTCCCAATGCGTCCGAAACGCTTTCCCTGCTGAAAAGCACCGGATACCGGATTGTCATCGATGATTTCGGCGCCGGTTATTCCAACCTTGCCTATCTTCAAAACTATCCGATCGACGGGATCAAAATCGACCGGATGTTCATGGATGACATCGCCTCCGGCGGAGCCATCGTGAAGCTGATCCTCTCCCTGGCCAACGCACTCGGCGCGGAAGTGATCGCCGAAGGCGTTGAGACGATCGCACAACGGGCCTGGCTTCTGGAAAACGGCTGCCACCGTTTCCAGGGCTATCTTTACTCGAAAGCCATTCCCGAGGAGCAGCTTATGTCGATGCTGGAAGCACAGGTGGAAGCCGCTGCTATGTGACCTTGGCTCTGATTTTGAATTCCGGGCGGTCCCAGCCTTGCGTATCCAGAATGTCGGCGAGTACCGCGACCGCGTCGATAATGTCCTGACGCGACAGGTAAAGCGGCGTGAAGCCGAACCGCATCACGTCCGGTGCCCGAAAATCGCCTATCACCCCCCTTGCGATCAACGCCTGCATCACCTCGTAGCCTTCCTTGAAGCGGAACGACACCTGACTGCCCCGATCCTCCGGATTCCGCGGACTTGCCAGTTCGAGCTGCGGACATCTGGCCTCGACTTCAGCGATGAACAACTCGCTCAGGGAAATCGACTTCCGGCGAAGATCGGCCATGTCGACATCCTCGAAGACATCGAGCGCGGCATAAAGACCGGACAATGACAGGACCGCGGGTGTTCCCACCGTCATGCGGCCGATGCCCGAGACCGGACGGTAATCGAGGTCGAATGCGAAGGGCGCCTCATGGCCCATCCAGCCGGTCAGCGGCGAGGTCACCTTGTCCAGATGCTCCGGCGAGACATAGAGAAACGCCGGCGCGCCGGGTCCGCCATTGAGATACTTGTAGCCGCAGCCGACGGCGAAATCCGCCTTCGCACCTGCAAGGTTGACCGGCAGGGCTCCGGCGGAATGCGCCAGATCCCATATGGCAAGCGCACCGGCGGCATGCGCTGTCCGGGTCAGATCCTCCATGTCGTGGAGACGCCCCGTCCGATAGTCGACCTGGGTGAGCATGAGAACGGCCACCTCGCCGGTGATTGCCGCCTTGACCTCTTCCGGCGCGACCACCTTGAGTTCGTACCCCCTCGCAAGCAGATCCTTCAGCCCGGAGGCGACATAAAGGTCGGTCGGGAAGTTTCCGGTGTCCGACAGAATGACCTTGCGATCCGGACGCAGGGACAGCGCCGCTGACAGGACCTTGAAGACATTGACCGAGGTGCTGTCGCAGGCAACGACGGTGCCCGCGGGCGCGCCTATCAGCCGGCCAATGCGATCGCCAGTGCGGGCCGGCAGGTCTATCCAGCCGTGGGTATTCCAGGCGGTGATCAGGCTTTCCCCCCATTCCTGCGTCACCACCTCGGTGAGCCGCGCGGGCACATGGCGCGGCAGCACGCCAAGGGAATTTCCATCCAGATAGATGATCCCTTCCGGGATCAGGAAGGCGTCTTTTCTGGACTTCAGAATGTCCTGCACGTCGGAAGGGGGCTGCGCGGTCATCGGATACTCTTGCGGCTTGAGGCGATCCTTTACGGGAGCGGCAAGCTAACAAAGCGCCCTTTCGCAAACAACAGTTTCAGTGAGGATTTCTTCCCGCTCAGGCGAACCTCGGGAAGATCCATTTCGGACGATGTCGCAAATAACACAAAATTGCCCGTTTGAACGCCTGTGCACAAAGGACTATCTGTTAGCGTGAAAAGAGTGCTGACAAGGTCAGCTTGGAAGAGACAGGCAGCGCGGTACGAATGTTCATCAGCGTCTTCGATATATTTAAAGTCGGCATCGGCCCATCTAGCTCCCACACCGTTGGGCCCATGGTCGCGGTACAGCGCTATCTGGACCGGCTTCGCGGTCTTGCTGGTGCGGAGGCAAAGGCTGCGCGTTTGACCGTCACCCTGCACGGCTCGCTCGCCTTCACCGGAAAAGGCCACGCAACGGACAAGGCCGTCTGCCTGGGACTTCTGGGAGCGAGGCCGGACAGTCTCGATCCCGATCAGGTCGATCCTATGCTCGCCGCCCTGAACGCGGAAAAACGGCTGCAGATCCCCGGACTTCCCGAACTGGCTTTCGTTCCCGAACGGGACGTGATTTTCGACTACGGTCCTTCCTTGCCGCTGCACGCCAACGGCATGACATTTGAACTGCTCGATGCGTCCGGCGCCGCTATCGACAGCTTCGTCTATTATTCAATCGGCGGCGGCTTCGTGGTCAGCGAGGCGGAACTCACGAAGACCACCAACGAGCCGATCACCGAGCTTGCCAGGCAGGACGTGCCCTTTCCTTTCTCCTCCGCCAGCCAGATGCTTGCCATGGGCAAGGAAGCGGAGCTCTCCATCGCGGAGATGAAACTGCGGAACGAATGCGTCACGCAGCCCCGGGAAGACGTGGAAGCGGGCATCGACAAGCTCTGGTCGGCGATGGATGCCTGCATCAACCGAGGCATCACCCAGACCGGCCAGTTGCCGGGCGGGCTGAAGGTCAAACGCCGCGCCGCGGACATCTATCAGCAACTCATCCACGAAGGCCGCGGCAATCCGCGCTTCGAGCACAATGTGGTCGACTGGCTCGGCGTCTACGCCATGGCCGTCAACGAGGAAAATGCGGCAGGGGGCCGGGTCGTGACCGCCCCAACCAATGGAGCGGCCGGGGTCATCCCGGCGGTGACCCGCTATTATCTCGACCATTGCAAGGACGCTGATCAGGCCGGCATCCGCACCTTCCTGCTGACCGCCGCCGCAGTCGGCGGCATCATCAAGGCGAATGCATCGATCTCGGGCGCGGAAGTCGGCTGCCAGGGCGAGGTCGGCTCGGCGTCGGCCATGGCCGCCGCCGGGCTGTGCGCCGCGCTCGGCGGCAGCAACGAGCAGATCGAAAACGCGGCTGAAATCGCCCTTGAACATCATCTCGGCATGACCTGCGATCCGATCGGCGGCCTCGTGCAGGTGCCCTGCATCGAGCGCAACGCCCTTGGTGCAGTCAAGGCGGTGACGGCGGCCTCACTTGCGCTGCGCGGCGATGGCTCCCATTTCGTGCCGCTGGACGGCTGCATCGAGACCATGCGCCAGACCGGCATGGACATGATGGAGCAGTACAAGGAAACCTCCAAGGGCGGCCTGGCGGTGAACATCGTCGAGTGCTGAAAACGCTCCGGTGCCGCACCCCGGCCGTTTGCGCACGACAACATCGTTTGCCTTGACGGCGGCGACGGGCGGCCGTCCGGGCACCTGAAGGCTCTTCGCCGGAAGATCAGATTTGCTGAAGTCGTGTCTTGTGGGCGTGGGCAATGTGCCTGCGGGCGGCAGTTTCGGCGGCCGCGCTGTCGCCCTTGCCGATCGCATCGACAATCGCCGCATGTTCCTCGACCGCCGTCTCGCGGCGCTCCGGTGTATCCAGCGTCGTGCCGGCCATGAGGATCAGCGACAGGCGCAGATGGTCGATCTGGTCGACCAGATAGCGGTTGTGCGAGGCCAGGCACAGGCGCCGGTGGAACTCCCGGTTGGAGCGCACCAGACTGTCCTTGTCGGCGATGCGCTTGCGGTCGGCGGTCACCAGATCCTGCAGAATTTCGATTTCCGGCTCGGAGGCGTGCTTGGCGGCAAGTCCGGCAGCGGTGCCTTCCAGTACTTCGCGCATGAAATAGACTTCGTTGATCTGACCGTGATCAAGCGTCGGAATGACCATGCCGCGATTGGGCTCGTGAACGGCAAGCCCCTGCGCTTCCAGCCGCTTCAATCCCTCGCGGATCGGCGTTCTGGAAACACCGAATTCCTCGGCCAGATCCGCCTCGCGCAAGCGGTCGCCGGGTTTCAACACCCGCTCCTCGATAAGCCCGATCAACCGCCTGTAGATTTCAGATCCGTTCATACGATCTGGTTAGCGGCTGCACGGGTTTTGCGCAAGAGTGGCGGGAAGGTATGGATCTCTGTTGTTTTTCTGAGGAGACGCTGGCCCGCATTTCTTTTTGTACGGGCAGACCGGCGTCCCGTACTCTCCCTTGTGCAGGTAGACCCCCACGCCTACCCGCATTTCTGCTGTCAAATCGAACCTAATGCAGCCGCACGCCCTGACGCTTCAATTCCGCCTGCAACAGCAACATGTCCATCGCCTCCAGATCCAGTCCATGCTTGACCGACAGCGCGGCAGCTACCCCCGCCCCCTGACCGGTCACCGTGCAGCACATCATGTTGCGGGTGGCGGCGTGGCTGACCTTGTCGCCGCCGGTCGCGCGGCCGGCGACAAGCAGGTTTTTGACGCCCTTCGGCAGCATCGTGCGGTAGGGGAGCTGGAAGTAGCGGCCTGTTGTCGGCAGGATCAGGATGCCGTAGCCGTCGATGAATTCCGGGAAGATGCCGACACTGTCCTCGAAGCGGCCCTCGCCACGCACGTCCTGACCCGTCATGTCATAGGCGGCCAGGATCTTGCGGGTGTCGCGGATGCCGATGGTCATGCCGAAATTGCGGAGTTTTGCCGTGTCGCAACCGGGCTGAAAGCGTTTCAGCGCTTCCACGGCCAGCATTGCCTGACGGCGGCCCTCGATCTCGTTCCTCGTCATAGAGCCGGGATCGGTGCCGTCGCATTCGGGCAGATGCACCAGGTTGAGATAAGTGAGATCGCCGCTGTCATAGACGGCGCCCCAGGTTCCGGAAATGGTCTGCAGGGCCGCCGGAATCATCCCGGCCTGCATGGCCTGTTCGAACGGCTTGCGCAGGAAGGGCGAGAACATCGTGTCTTCCTTGCCGGTGGTTTCCACCGACCACTCGCCGCTTTCCCAGTCCTTGTAGGTCTGCGGATCCGCGTTGACGGCCTCAATGAATTTGCGCTTGTCGACACCGGTCATGGAGAACATGACGGACGCCGCCTGCATTTCTTCCACCGGGGTCTTTTTCGTCTTGGCACCCGCCCGGAAAGCCACGTCGGCATCGCCGGTGGCGTCGATCACCTTTCGTGCCAGGATTGCCTCACGGCCCGCCTTGCTTTCAGTGACGATGCCGCGAATTTCGTTACCTTCCATGATGGGCGCGGCAAAGGCCCGGTGCAGCATCGGATGAATGCCGGCTTCTTCCACCAGAGTGTCGGCGACCAGCTTGAAGCCCTCGGCGTCGATGGCGTGGCTGTCGGATTGCGGTTCCGGCGTTGCCGCGCCTGCTTCCCGGGCGCGGTCCTCGAACTCGCGGCCGACGCCTTCCGTGTCGATGGTGTTTTCGTGCCGGTACCAGGCGAACCCCTCGACACCGACCGCGGTGATATTGCCACCGAAACATCCGAAGCGCTCGACAAGGGTCACCTCGACACCGGCCCGCGCCGCCCCCAGGGCAGCCGCCAGACCGCCCGGGCCGGAACCGACCACAAGCACGTCGGTTTCGTGGATGACATCGATTTCGCGCGCGGGCTCAAGAATTCTCTTCACGCTTCCTCACAGACGTTTTCTTAAAAATCCCGGTCAGGCGACGGGGGTAAAAATCTTGCCACCGGTCACCGGGCAACTCACCCCGGTGGTTTCCGGAAAAGTCGTCGGCAACCCGGCTTTCAGCCGCGCGCCCAGAAACGCCATTGCCTGTGCTTCAAGCGCATCGCCGTCGATCTTGAAGGCATCGGCTGAAACAACCTCTCCGGAGAGCCGGTCCGCCAGCGCCCGCATCAGCACCGGGTTGAGGCGCCCGCCGCCGCAGACCAGCCAGAGCCCCGGTGTTGCCGGCAGAAGCTGTTCGGTTTTTGCTATGGCCCCGGCGGTAAACGCCAGAAGGGTCGCCGCGCCGTCCTCCAGGGAAAGCCCTTCGGCGAAGCTTCCGGAGAAACTGTAACGGTCGAGGGATTTGGGGCCTGGCTCGGTAAGGAACGGGTGGTCCAGGGCATCGTTCAGTCGCTGCTCCTCCACGTGCCCCGCCGCCGAAAGCCTGCCTCCGGCATCATAGTCCCCTGCCCCATGGCGGCGGACCCAGTCGTCCAGCAGCGCGTTTCCCGGCCCGATGTCGAAAGCAAGCAGGCGCTCAGCGTCGATATAGGTCAGGTTGGAGACGCCGCCGATATTCAGAAAACACAGCGGTTCCCTGTCCTGACCGACCAGAGACCTGGCCAGCGCCTGATGGTAGACGGGCACCAGCGGTGCGCCCTGCCCACCAGCCGCCATGTCCGCCAGCCGGACATCGCCGATCACCGGCAGGCCGAGATCGTCGGCAAGCGCCTGCGGATCGCCAAGCTGGATGGTTTCTGCCGCCACCGGGTCGTGCCAGACCGTCTGGCCGTGAAAGACGACGGCATCCGGTGAAAGGCCGTGTTTCTCAAGATAGGTGCGTATCGCGGTCGCGTGGTCCCGGGTGACAGCACGGCCAAGATCGGGCCAGCCTTCGCGCCGTGTTCCCTTTGCGGCGGCGGCCTCCAGCACCAGTCGTTTCGTTTCCGGACGGTAGGACGCCGTTTCCGCCGGGCCGAAGCGAGCGACCGTCCTTCCGTCCGTCTCGATTTCCGCAAGGTCGATGCCGTCGGCGGAGGTGCCGCTGATCGTGCCGACGACGGACCATCCGGTCATAGGCTTTTCGCCACCGCATCAAGCCCGGCCTGCGCAATGTCGAACATCTCGTTGACCTGAGCCTCGGTGATGATCAACGGCGGGCAGAAGGCCATTGCGTCACCCATGTTGCGGGAGATCAGGCCGTTCTCCTGAAAGACCGCATTGGTTTTCGCACCGAGCGCGCCCGGTGTCGCGGCAAGAGCCTGATGGGACAATTCCGCCGCCCCGATCAAGCCGATGCCACGTGTTTCAATCACCAGCGGATTCTCCGCCAGTCCGGCGAGCCGCTTCTGGAACAGCGGTGCCACAGCCTTCACATTGCCGAGCAGATCGCGCTCCTCGATGATCTTCAGGTTTTCCAGCGCGACGGCAGCCGCCACCGGATGACCGCTTCCGGTGTAGCCGTGGCCGAGCACGCCGATCTTGTGGCTTTCATCGGCGATCGGCTGGTAGACATCGTCATTGATCAACAAAGCCGAGATCGGCTGGTAGGAAGAGGAAAGCGCCTTGGACAGCGTCATCATGTCAGGCTGCAGATCGTAGGTCTGGGTGCCGAACATGTTGCCCGTACGCCCGAATCCGCAGATCACCTCGTCCGCGACAAAGAGGATGCCGTATTTTTTCAGGACCGGCTGCACCGCCTGCCAGTAGCCCTCCGGCGGCACGATCACCCCGCCGGCGCCCATCACCGGTTCGGCGAAGAAGGCAGCGATGGTGTCCGGGCCTTCGGCGAGGATCATGTCTTCAAGATCCTGAGCGCAACGTCCGGCAAAATCCGCTTCGCTTTCGCCGTCCTTCTTCATGGAGCGGTAATGCGGGCAGGTCGTATGCAGGACCTGCGGTATCGGCAGATCGAAAGACCGGTGATTGTTCGGCAGGCCGGTCAGGCTGGCGGAGGCGAGCGTGACGCCGTGATAACCCCGGACACGCGAAATGATCTTCTTTCGCTGCGGCTGTCCGAGCGCGTTGGACCGGTACCAGATCAGCTTGATCGCAGTGTCGTTGGCCTCCGAGCCCGAATTGGTGAAATAGACCTTAGACATGGGCACGGGCGCCATCTCGATCAGCTTCTCCGCCAGTTCGATCGACGGGCCGTGGGTCTTGTAGGTGAAGGTGTGATAGTAGGGCAGCTTCTCCATCTGACGGGTGGCGGTATCGACAAGACGCTTTTCGCCGAAGCCGACCGCAACGCTCCACAACCCGGACATGCCCTCGATATAGCGCTTGCCGTTGATATCCTCGACATAGATGCCATCGCCCCGGTCGATCACCAGCGCGCCGGTTTCCTCCTGACGGCGTGCGTCAGCATAGGAGTGAAGCTGAACCGCGGTATCACGGGATTCAAGGGAATTGGGGAGCTGCGCCATGAAACGCCTCATCTTGATGGCAGGAGAGAAATGTGCGGGTCAACGAAGCGAGCGAGCCGCACCGTTTCCGCTCACGCTAGCCTTGCGGAAAGCCGATGACAATCGGGATTTCACATTCTTGCACCGCCGTTCCGGGCGAGCGGGTTTCCCCGACCGGTATCAAGACAAACCGCTGTCCTCAGACCCGTTCAGGATCGCCTCGAAGTAAACCTCCGGCTCCGGTCCCACGACCGCCTCGAAATCAGGGCCCCAGTTTTTGCGAATGCGCGCGATCCGCCGCCGAAGGTAGAGCGCCCAGTTCGACGAGATCCCACTGCTCAGGATCTCGTCGGGAGCGGGCAGGGTTTCAAAAAAATGACCTTCGCTGCGAAGCAATGAAAACACTCGCGGCGGGCAGACAACCACCACCGTCTCGAACCCGCTCAGCTTGGCAAGTTTTTCAGACAGACCTGCGGACAGACGGTCCCCTGTCTCTGCGAGCGCCCAGATCAAAGCAACACTGCCGCGTTTGCGCTGTTGCGACAGCAGGAGCGCATCTGCCTTGTCTGCGGCGCCGAATATGCGAAGACTGCGCAAGGCAAATCTGAGACCGATATTTCGCAGATGTCGTATCATGATGCCGTTGCCTGGGTGGACCATGGAAGCCGGGCCTGTATCCGCAACCGACGGGCAATTTGCCCGGCCCCGTCCCAGCAGCCGGTCTTTTGTGCGCAGGCCAGGGACAGATCTTGCCGGATTTCGGCATCAAGCAGTTTTCGGAGTTGGGTTTCAATCTCGTAAGGGTCTTCGGCGGTGCTTGCCAGGTTCCAGCCGGCGCGCGCGCCATGCAGGGCTCTTGCGTCCTGATCGTCCGTTTCCGGGTTGCTGTTGGGAATGAAAAGCGTGGGCAGCGCGGCTGCGATGTTTTCGTGGAACGTGTTGTATCCCGAGGCGCAGACAGCGAAGTCGAACGCCTTCAGATAGCGGCCCAGTGGAAACAGCCGCCGCTGCAGAAAGCGCTCGTGAATATCGCCGTGACTTTTCATATGCAGCGGCGACCTGAAATCGACCGCAATCACCTGCGGATGCCTGTCGAGAAAATCGAACAGCAGTTCACGGGGAACGGACATGTTGAAATTCGCTTCCGACCCGAGTTGGACGAGACAGAGTGTTGCGGCCTCCGGCAGTTCAAGCGCGCGCCTTGCGGCGGCCCTGTCAAGGAGTTGAGCCGGCTGTGTCATAAGCACGGGATTCACGCTGGAAACACTGTCCGGATTCATCCTTGAGTATCCGAGGTCCATGGCTTCACAAAGTTCTCCAGGCTCGATGACGGCGTCGAAAAACCCTTCCCGGGCGATGCTGTCGGGCTGCGGCGTGCGCCACAGTCCCCGCCTTATCCAGGCGCGACAGCATTTGCCGTAGGATTCCAGAGCGTCGACAAATCCGCTGTAGGGCATATTACCGTCGAACAGGACCAGGGAGGGTTTGTAGTGGCTCAGGGCTTCGCGCATTTCCTGAAAGAAAAAGGCATTCCATTCATCGACATCCAGTAGCAGCCGACGGTGGAAGGGGCGGAATTCCGCCAGATACCCCATGGACCGGGCCACTTCGATTGCTTCTGAAAGCGAAAAGAAAACCACCTTCACAGCCGGACCCAGGGACTCGGCTATGGCAAGCTGCCGTGTAAGATGACCAAGGCCGACGCCGTTGGAGGTCACAGAAAGCACAACCGGCCGCTCTGATGTCCGGGGCAGTCTTCCGTTGCCCGGTGAAGAGGTCTTCGGTGCCTCGACGACCTTTTCAAACTTTTTCGCGAACTGATCCAGCCCGAAACGGGATCCGACAAGGGCGCGCGCTCTCAGGGAGGCCTCTTCCCTCAACGCCCGGTCGGATCCAAGGCGAGCGTATAGCTGCGGAGCCTCCGCAGGCCCGGCATAAAAGCAGGCCTCGGAAAACGTCTCCTGCAGATAATGCGGCACGACGCAGGGCAACCCGGTCGCCAGCGCTTCGAGCACGTTGTAGCCGAATGCTTCAACCCAGCTGTCTGAATGAAAATAGCTATAGATATCGAGGCTTTGCAAAAACTCGGATACTGGCCGGGAGGAGAACGAATAAATCTGCCAGTTCCACGGCAGTGTATCGAACGCGTCAAGAAAGTCCTGGGGAACTCCCATCATCAGATGCGTATAGTCCGGATGCTGCGGATAGCATTGCAGCGCAACCTGTGGAGAGGGCAGCTTGTCTCTGCTCGGCCGGCTGTGGCGGCCGATCTTTAACGGTGACGTCAATTCCTGAACCCGCTTTTGCGGAAAGTCCTGCGGATCGATCAGATTGTTCCAGTTGGCAGGATGGAGCGCATGTGAAAAGCCATGCCGTGCCAGATCCTCGCGCACGACGTCGCTGACCGGCAGCAACCGCAAATCATGAGCGAACCAGTCAGCGGCAAGGCCGGACCAGTGCTCGGTCCGGTAGTAGGGCCGCCCGCGCCGGTCCCGTGTCGGCTGATGCACGACACAGTAGAAGACATCCGCATCGAACCCGGCGGGCAAATGTACGGTCTTGTCCAGAAGCGAAGGATGATACAAAAGCGCCACCCTGGCTTTCGGTCTTTCGTCTTGTGGCACGATCACCGTTCCGGTTGCCTCAATTTCAGCGAGCAACGCGGAATTGGGAATCTGGCATCTGGCGAACAGGGGAGACAACAGGGGCACGACCCCTGCCCTCAGCCCTGCCTGTTTGCAGGCTCTGAGATCGTATTTGAGAGATGTGGATGTGCCGCCGGGAAAGCGCAGGTCAGCCAGATAAAGGACGTCCAGTTCCATATTCTGCCCTTGCCATGGAAATCCGCTTCAGATCCGCATGAGAGTGTTCAGGACGGCGAACCGCCGTAGAGACGCCACAGTTCGAGCCCGCGGTTGAACCGCGGACCTGGCACGCCATCCAGGGTACCGTCATAGTACCCCGCTGTTTTCATTTGCGACTGTACGGCCCTGATCGTGTCAAGCGACCAGCTGTTTGCGTCAGCCGCCAATTTTGAAAGTATCTCGCCGTTGTCCGAGGTCAGAGCCGATAAAAGCAGCTCCGAAGCCTTTTGAGGCGATTTGTCGGTGTGAAAGCCTTCATCGTAAATCGCCGCGGCGGCGAGCGCACCTTCCGCATAACCTTGCCGGGCAGCGAGCTCGAAATAGGCCACGGCGTTTTCGGGCGACTTGTTGATGCCTTCCTTGGCGAACACGCCAAGATTATAGGTCGCTCTGGCCGCCCCTTCCGACGACGCAAACTCCAGAAGTTCGACCGCGCGCGCAACGTCCCGCGTGCCCCCGGTTCCCGAATAAAGCGATACGGCCAGATTGATCGCTCCGTCCGTACTGCCGTGGCTGTAGGCTTCCTCAAACAGTGCCCTGGCCGTTGTGAGGTTTTTCGGAACGCTCTGGCCAAGTTCATAAAACAGGCCCAGGCTGACCAGCGCCCGCGTATTTCCCGCCAGCGCGGCCTGCTTGTAAAAATCTATCGCACGACCGGTGTCGCCGCCCGCAGCCAGAGCACGGGCAAGCAGGGCCTTGTAATGCGGATCTTCGGGAAATGTTCCCACGGCCCGTTCGCAAGCCCTGATGGCGGCAGCGGAGTTCTTCGCCAGACGATTGAGAGACACGCCCCGATAGACAATCGTGGAATCATTGGGATGTGTCGCGAATTGCCGGCAGAGTTCGGCAGGCGTGACGTTCGCCTCATCCCCGGGTGCAATCTGGGTGATAATTTCCTTCGCCTGTTGCAGATTGCGCCCGTTCGGAAAGCGTTCGATGTAATATTCGAGCAACGAGCCGTTTCGGGACGCCAGCGCATTCGACCAGATTTCCTCCTCCAGCGTTTCGCGGTTCTTCGGGCCCTGCGTGAGCGAGACGGCCGGGCCCGATCCGCTTTTCTCCAGCAGGGTCCGCGCTTCACCGGCAAAACGTCCTTCCGGATAGCGTTGCATATACAAGTCGATCAGTTCGGGATCCGCCTGCTGGGCCGCCAGTTTCCAAAGTCTGACCTCGACATCCAGCTCGGGCTTTTCGCCCGGCAGAAAGTAGAACTCGGGCTTGACCGAAAACTGCACGTAGGGAACCTGAGCACCACCGGTGTCCTTGCGAACATAGCGGTTCACTTCCGCCAGCACGGACAGGACTTCCTGCCCCGGGGCATGCATGTTGGCAAGAAGGGCGGAGGTGTAAGGGCTGTTTTTGCCGGCACCGTCGAAGGCGACCTTTCCGGGCTGCGTCGCGAACCCGATCAGGAAGCCGCTGACATCGGGGGGCGGGGCAAGGCCGGCCTCGATACTGTCGATGCGGTCATGAAACGGATTGTTCTGGCAGGCGTCAAGGAAGACCATCTTGAACGCGTTGCTTTTTCCAATCAGGTTCAAAAGCTTGTCGAAGTGGAGGCTTTGATCCACCAGACTGTCGACGTCGCTGATATTTGCATCGACCGGGATGAAATAGTTCTTTCCCGCCAGTTGCACCCCGTGGCCGGCATAGTAGACGAGCACGACACCGGCATTGCGGCGGAGCGTGTCTTCCGCGAATTCCTCTATTTCGCCAAGGAAACGGTCACGCGTCGCGTCCAATACCAGCCGGACATCGAAATCGAGCGTCCGCAAGGTGGTGGCGATACTCTGCGCATCGTTCCCGGCATTGGGGAGCCTTTCGGAGGTGTAGTTTGAATTGCCGATGATCAGCGCCATTCTGGTGCCGGACAACTGACCCTGAGCCGACGCATGTCCGCAACACCATGCGACAAGCCAAATCCCGCAGGCGAGACCGAACAGTCTTGCCAGAAATCGCTGAGACTCAAACCTCTCCATGATCCCGAAAAACTTTTCACTCAAATCGCAATCGCTTTCGCAAGGTTGATCTCGACCGCCTGCAGGGTGTCCACCAGAACGGCGCGTTGCTGTTGCTGAAGCTTCGCGACAACGGCGTCCTGCGATCTGACGAGACGGATTCGCTGAACTTTCCCGATCCCTCTTCGAACGATCTCCAGGCCCTGCGCGTTGCTCTTGGCCCTGCGGATATCTCTGGCCATCTGCCTTACGATCGGCAAGGCCGCCTTCGCCACGCCGCTGCCGCGACCGGCTTCGCGTGCCAGGCGCGCCTCATATCTCGCAAGAACATCCGCGAAACACCGCAAGGGTTCCTGCCCGCGCAGAATTTTCGTTTTGCATCTTTCGGATTCGCCGACTATGCGCGCCTTGGTATTCAACAAACGCTGCAGCGTCGCCCTTTCCTGAGAGGCGCTGGGCCCGCTGCCGGCATTATTTCCGGGCGTGGGCAGATTGGGACTGATCGGGTCGCTTCCCGACCCGGCCTTGGCATTGGGAGATTCGCTCCCATAGGCGGCAATGGTGATGATCCCGTCGGTTCCGCGTTCGAGCGCGCCGGACGTCTGCCCGGCGCCAACCGGCACTTCAACCGGCAGGGAAACCGAAGACGCCGGTCTCCGGCCGGAGAATTTCCAGACACCGGTCTCGACGGGATCCGCCAGCTCCAACCTGCTCCCTTTGGCGGAAGAGGTTGCCCCGGTAAGCCAGAAAATGATCAGCGACAGTAAAAAAGAAATTAGATTCAAAAATTTACGCTTCGTCAGCTCAGCCATCGTTCACCAAAAAAATATTGAAACAGGCGTGTTCTCAACTAAAGGCAATCTAGCATTCTTGCGGAGAGTTCACAAACAACCGCAAGGCTTCGACGTTATGACCGCCGTTGTCAGAACCGGGCCGGAGCACCTGACGACGACCAAGCGCAATTCGCCCGATACGGCAACTGCCATTACTTCAGGGAGACACCCGGAGATGTCGAAATTGCTGCTTTTTTCTAGATTCTCGACGTAATTTGACCCCCTTCTCAATCGCAACAGTGTGGAAAAACACGTAAACCATTTAAATGTGCACTTGTTTTTCAGCTTTCTTCGGAGTGTTTTTTATCTAAAAAGTCATCATATTTCAGAAACGTGCCTTGTTTTGGTCACGCAGCTGGCCTATGTATCTCCCATCGATATTGTTTGACGAACTTTGTGACTGCGCGGCTTGCCGCGGCCTGAACGATCTTCCCTATCAACGTCGACAAAACCGCCCGTTTCGCATGTTGCGGGGCAGGCATTCTCTCATGACCGATTGAAAGGAAATCGTTATGACCATTGGCACCGTAAAGTTCTTCAACTCCACCAAAGGCTTTGGCTTCATCCAGCCGGAAGACGGCGCAGCAGACGTGTTCGTTCACATCTCCGCTGTTGAGCGCGCTGGCATGCACTCCCTGGTCGAAGGCCAGAAAGTCAGCTTTGAAGTTGTCCAGGACCGTCGCTCCGGCAAGTCCGCTGCTGACAACCTGCAGGCAGTCTAATAAATTCATTCCCGGTCTGTGACCACGGATGTACTGGCACGGACCAACGGGATGAGATGAGAGGTCGGGAAATTTCCCGGCCTTTTTTTTGTTCTGCACTTTTGAAAGGATCGGAAGCAATGTCCACCGAGACCAATAGCGGCAAGCTCAGCCAGACCCGGCGCGAGACCGCGGAATCAAAGGCGGAAACAACCAAGCGGATCTCGCAGGAAATGCTGCGGACCGAATCCGAGCTGCGCGATGCGAAAACCATGAGGCTGCGCGCTGCGCGCCTTGCATCGCAGCCCGACCTGCCGGAGCCCAAGCCGGCCAAGGGGCGCAAAGCGAAAAAACCAGCGGCTTCCGCAGCCCCTGCGAGCAACACCGCCCGCAGTTAGAGCCTGAAGCTCTGGGGCTCCCCGTCCGACGGGTTTGTTCCGGCCCGTCTGACCGCGTTTCGAACGCGGCAAGGCAGGCTGTTCCATGCGACACGCCTTCGCCAACGAGCCGTTTCCCACCGTCAGTCTGCTTGACAGGCAAAGCTCCATCCGGACGCCGTGTGGTCGCTTAAAGGCGACGCGCTCTAGGACCGCTTCCCGCGCGGCCTCAAATTGGTGCGGGCAAGTTCCACCAGTTCATCACCGCGCCCGCTCATGATCGCCTTTATCATAAACAGGCTGAAACCCTTGGCCTGTTCAAGCTTGATCGAAGGCGGCATGGCAAGCTCCTGCTTTGCGACCTTGACGTCCAGCAATACAGGTCCGTCGTGCGCCAGTGCATCTGACACGCCGTCTTCAAGCTTGTCCGGATCTTCAACCCGGATGCCCTTGATGCCGATCGCTTCAGCCATCGCCGCGAAATTCGGATTGTCGAGATCCGTATTGGCATCGAGATATCCCGAGGCCTTCATTTCCATGGCAACAAAGCCGAGCGAGCCATTGTTGAAGACGACCAGCTTCACCGGGAGCTTGAGTTGCCGCAGTGACAGAATATCCCCCATCAGCATGGAAAAGCCACCGTCACCGCACAGGGACACCACCTGTCGGCCCGGAAAGGCTGCCTGCGCACCGATGGCCTGAGGCATGGCGTTTGCCATCGAGCCATGGTTGAAGGACCCCAGCAGACGCCGTTTGCCGTTCATCTTCAGATAACGCGCTGCCCAGACCGTGGGCGTTCCCACGTCAGCCGTGAAGATTGCATCGTCTTCGGCGTGTTCGCTCAGGAGGCGCGTCAGATGCTGCGGATGAATGAAACGGTCGGATTTATCGGGAAATGCCAGGTCATCCAGACCCTTGCGGGCTGAAGCATAGTGGTCTCTGGCGCTCTGGAGAAAATGCCTGTCTTCCTTGCGCTTCAGGCGCGGCAGGAGCGCGGCAATGGTCGAGCGAAGATCCCCGACCAGCCCGATATCGACCGCCCGGCGTCGTCCGATTGCTTCCGGACGGATATCGATCTGGGCCACTTTCGCCTTCTCGGGATAAAACGGGCGATAGGGAAAATCCGTACCGAGCATGAGCAGCGTGTCGCAGTTCTCCATGGCATGGTAGCCGGAGGAAAATCCGATCAGCCCGGTCATGCCGACATCGAAGGGATTGTCCCATTCGATATGCTCCTTGCCGCGAAGCGCATGAACGACGGGAGCGCCGAGGGCATCCGCCAGCGCGACGACTTCGTCATGTGCGCCGGCCGTGCCGCTTCCGCACAACAGGGTGATCGCTTCCGAGCCGTTCAAAAGGTCGGCGAGCCGATCGATATCGGCGAAGGCCGGGGTGATTTGCGGTGGTTGAGCGAAGGAGATCGGGGCGGGCTTCGCCGGAGCCGGCTCAAGAGACGTATTGCCCGGAAGCACGATCACGGAAACGCCGCGACGTTCCACGGCGGTGCGAATGGCCGTTTCCATGACGCGCGGCAACTGTGCCGGATCTGTGATCAACTCAACATAGTGGCTGCACTCGCGGAAGAGCTCCTGAGGATGCGTTTCCTGAAAGTAATGCGTGCCGATTTCGGTCGAGGGAATGTGCGAAGCAATCGCCAGAACCGGGACCTGGTTGCGCTGGCAATCGTAGAGCCCGTTGATCAGATGCAGATTTCCCGGTCCGCAGCTTCCCGCGCAGACGGCAATTCTGCCGGTCACCGCCGCCTCGGCGCCGGCCGCGAATGCGCCCGTTTCTTCATGGCGGACATGCATGAATTCTATCTTGCCCTGCCGGAGGAGACTGTCATTGATGCCGTTCAGGCTGTCGCCGGTTACACCCCAAATCCTCGTGACACCGATTTCAGCAAGAAGTTCGGCGATGTAATCTGCACAGCTTGTCGTGGTCAATTCACGGCTCCATTCAATTCGGCTGACTGCTCAAGGCCGCGCAACGCGACACGGAAAATCAGGAAGCACCCGACTTCCCCAGACGTCAGAAAAGCGGGCGACCGGATGCGTTCGAATAAATTCGTAGCATAGGGGTTCTGGGCTTGCTTTGAAAAAGTGGAAGGCACCCTCGCCTGAAAGGTGCCCTCGACGCTGTCGCCCTTCAGCCATGTCGGCTGACAACGGCATGGCCTTCTCGTTGCCAAACGGACTCCGCAATCCTTCGAAACCGCCGATTTGCGTGTATCCAAAGAAGATCAAAGTACAGCGTTATCGCCAGTCAGAGACACGGCATGATGAAAATCGACGGCGGCATCAGGATCTGGAATTTCTCGAAATAAAGAGAGCCGTGCAGAACCGGCAAAAAGCCTCTCACACCGGAGAAAGTGTAAACTGTCTCTCTGGTATCAAATGTAAACCATGTGACGAGAATGGACCAAAGAGAAATGGCGCACCGGAGAGGATTCGAACCCCTGACCCCCAGATTCGTAGTCTGGTGCTCTATCCAGCTGAGCTACCGGTGCGTATAGAGGCAAAGATCTTGTCATCGGGTCCTGAAGGGCCCCGGGATGACCGGTCTTGGCGCTGCGGGGACGTGCCCCGGACAGGGCGCTTACGTACTTCGGTCCGGCAGGGAATGCAAGCGACTTTTCGAACTTTTTTCATGGAACGGTCACAAAGCTTCGCAGGTTGACGGATTTCCGCAAGTTCGGCCGCCGCCGGCGGGAGGGGGTTTGAATTCAGCGGATTTTTTTCGCTTCATCGGGCCTGTCGCAAACCTGTTGGCCTTGCCGATCCCTCACATAGAACGCGGTCGCTTCCCGCAATAACTCAACTCAACATGCCGGGCGTCGGTCCCTCTCCTTCCTGTGCCTCTCTGGACACCTGTTGCAACCCCGCATCCCTTCCGGTGAGAGGCTGCCAGATCCAGGTGCTCTCTCAAGCCCACGCACGGCTTGCCCTCAGGTGCTCCGATCCGGCACCTCGAGGCGGAAACAGGTGCCCGGGCCGGTGTCGTCGAAGCGGATGCAGCCACCGTGGGCTTTCAAGAGCTCCGCAACGATGGCAAGACCCAGGCCGACGCCGCCGTGCTTGGAGCCGCTGTGAAAGGCCTTGAAGAGGGCCTTGCGGGTGTTTTCGGGTATACCCGGCCCGGTATCGATCACGGCGATGGAGACGCAGGAGCCGGTGCGCTCGGCTTCCAGGGTGATCCGCCTGACCAGCGTCGCATCCTTTTCCGCTTCCAGCGCCTGCAGCGCGTTGCGGCAAAGGTTTAGAAGGATCCTGAAAATCTGTTCCGGATCAGCGTCGATCTCGATCCCCTCCGGAACCTTGTTGTCGAAGGTCACCAACTCGTGGTCCACCAGCCCCAGAACGTCGGCGACATCGTCGCCCACCCGGCGCAGGGTCAGGAGACGGCGCTGGGGTGCGCGTTCCTGGGCCTTGCCGTAGGACATGACGGCCTGGGTGTAGCTGACGGCCCGGTCGAGGGTTGCCAGAATCTTGGGGGCAAGCCGGCTGACCGTCGGGTCCGGCACGTGCTCCAGACGCTCCAGAAAGAGCTGCGCCGAAGCGAGAAGATTGCGCAGGTCGTGATTGATCTTGGAAACGGCAAGCCCCAGGTCGGCCAGCCGCTGCTTCTGGTGCAGGGCCCTCGAGAGGGCCTCCTCCATGCCGGCGAGGCGGATTTCCGCATCTCCCAGCTCGTCCCGGCGGCCTGACACGTGCATGATGCGCGAGGCGTCCTCCGGGCTTTCGGCGAAGCGCTCCATGGAGCGGGTCAGCCGGCGCAGTGGACGGATGAACAATGCCCTCAGGGCGATATAAACCAGGCTGGCGGTGATGATCGAGATCACCAGCGACAGGGCCAGGATTCGGCCCGAGAACGCCAGCATGTCCTTTTGCAGCAGCGCGACCGGCAGAACCACGTCTACCCGCTCCGTATGGCCCATCTGTCCGGCGCCGATGACCCGCATCACGCCGCCACCGCCATACGTGAGAATGGCAAAGCTGTTCTGCACCGACGACCAGGGAGAGACATTGGCCATATCGATGACAAAATCGACCTCGTCCGGGACGTTGCTCATGGCGATCAGACTGCGGCGGCTGCCCTGATCAAGCGAAATGGCGAGAGCGCCGGTGGTGCGCAGCAATTCTTCCTGGAGCCTGGGGGCAATCGTGTTGGTTTCCGCGAGAACAGACGCTGCGACACCTGCCGTGGTGAGGCGTTCCATCAGCCAGGTGTTGCGGAAGTTGGCGATCGAGGGCACGTAGATGCAGATTTCGGCCACCATCACGAAGACGACGGTCAGGAGCAGCAGCTTGCCGGAGAGACCGCCGAGCCTGTAATGGCCGAAGCTGTCGCCCGTCTGCTGACACCCTGCGTCACCCTCCGGCGGGACAACCGCTCCATGCGGCGCGCCCTCATGCTTCATGTCGCTATGTCCCAAGGTTCCCGACGCCAGATAATGTCTTTATACGCGACCCAATGTGCAACCGATCATCCGAACTTGCGCAGAAATGCGATTGCACGGCGCACCCAAACATTTTTGGGCGCTTCAGCATAGTATGAAATTGCGGCGCGGCGCACCAGTTCCCCGAGTGTCGGATACGGTGCAACAAATCCTGCAAGGTCTTTCATGGTCATCTTTTTCGACAAAGCCAGCGAAAGGAGATTGACGATCTCGCCCGCCTGCGCGCCAACGATATCGGCCCCCAGCAGCCTGCCTCCGGGGCCGGCAATCAGCTTCAGCCTGCCCGTCGTCTCGCCCTCGGACTGTGCCCGGTCGTTGCCTGAATAATCCGCGACAAGCACCTTGGCCTTGTCGCCGTATGTCTCCCGGGCAGCCACTTCGGAAAGACCGACGTGGCCAAGTTCCGGAGAAGTGTAGGTGACCCAGGGCACCATGTCGTCGTTCATCGTCACCGGCAGGCGGAACAGGATGGACCGGATGACCAGCCCGGCCTGATGGCCGGCGACATGGGTGAACTGCAGTCCGCCAGCGACATCGCCGATGGCATAGATCTTCCGGTTCGCGGTGCGCAGTCCCTTGTCGACACTGATACCTTTCCGGTCGAATACGACCCCGGCGGCTTCCAGTCCCAGACCTGTGACATTCGGCGCACGTCCGGCCGCCACCAGCAGGTGACTGGCGGAGACCTCAATCGCTTTCCCGTCTTTCGTCTTTGCCGTCACGAGAATGCCGCCTTCGGTCTTTCCGACCTTCTCTACAGCGGTATTCTCCAGGATCTCGACGCCTTCGGCTTTCAGCGAATCCAGAACGAGCGCGGCCAGCTCCGGGTCATCCTTTGCCAGCGCTTTCTGCGCTTCGAAGACCGTCACCCTTGCGCCGAGACGGCGATGCGCCTGAGCCATTTCAAGTCCGATCGGACCGCCACCGACAATCGCCAGATGCCCGGGCACCTCGCGCAGATCGAAAAGGGTTTCATTGGTGAGCCAGGGCACCTCGTCCAGTCCCGGGACAGGCGGCACCATGGCCGAGGAGCCGGTGGCGATGACGAAGCGGCGTGCCCTGACCTCATACGCTCCGGCGATCAGCATGTCCGGCGCCGTGAAGGACGCGGTTTCGCGCAACACGGTGACGCCGAGCCCTTCGAAGCGTTCCTGCGAATCGTGCGGTTCGATGGTGGCGATCACCTGACGGACATGATCGTTCGCACGGGAGAAGTCGACTGTCCTGCCTGTCGCCGAAATTCCGAACCTGCTGTTTTTCTCTTCCGCGGCGGCCGCCTTGGCGGCGGCCAGCAGGGCCTTTGAGGGAACACAGCCATAGTTCAGGCAATCCCCGCCCATCAGGCCCTTTTCGATCAGAACCACCTCGACGCCGAAAGCCGCAGCCGCGGCGGCAACGGATAGTCCGGCGGAACCGGCGCCGATCACACAAATATCCGGGGTCAGCAGGTGTGCCATCTGCGGCTCCAATCTGGGGTATGAACTGCGGAAGATCAGCGGGACCGCAGCTTCTTCAGGATTACGGGAACAAGACTGACAATGCCGAGCGCGAAAAAAGCAGCCAGAAGCTGGGGCGTGACCAGGGCGGACAATTCGATCCGGCAGCTACCGGCCGCAGCACAGCCGGGATCCGCCGCCTCCTGCGCCGCAATGACGCTGTCCAGACCGGAACCGATGAAGGTGAAGGCGAAGGTTCCGGGAATGATGCCGGCGAAGGTTGCGAGCGCATAGGACGGCAGCGGCATGGCGAATATGGCCGGGGCGATGTTCACCAGCCAGAACGGAAAGACCGGCGTCAGCCGCAAGAACAGCAGGTAATTGAACGCATCGTTGCGAAACCCGTCCGCGAGCCGGGACAAAAACGGTCCGGCGCGACGGGTCAGGACATCGCCCAGGGAGGTTCGGGCGACCAGAAAGACAGCGCAGGCGCCAAGGGTCGCGCTGAAAACCGTGGCGAAACCGCCGAGGATCCAGCCGAACAGAAACCCACCGGCGATGGTCAGCAGGGACGCGCCGGGAAAAGAAAGTGCAACCGCCAAGGCATACGTTGCCGCATAGACCACGAGAGCCAGTGCGATATTGGCCTCCACATAGCCGGCCAGTTCCTGCCGCCGCATGATGAGATTCGACAGCGTCAGCTGCTTGTGCAGCCCGAGCGCAAAAGCAAGTCCCATCAGGCCCACAAGGACGATCAGCGGCAGCCATGTGCGGATGCGGGCGGAAATCGAGCGCTTGCGCGGTTCGCTGGCTGTTACCTCTGTTTCCTTCGGCACGGTCACTGCGCTCGCCTTGTCACCCGGCATTTACGGTCCCGTTTTTCTTTCATTCGCCCGTTTTCACCTGTTCGGGGTATGTGAAATATTATCCAGACTGGCAGATGTATCTTAATTTCTGTAAAAAGAACCATGCTTCACCGATAAGTGACGTTCGGCCGACTTAAGTTCACCCCGGCGTGATCCGGCCGCCGCCGTTACACAGCACGGCCCTCGCCGAGCAGCCGACCGCCAACCGGCGTGCGTTTGCGTTTCCCGGGCGCACAGGAATTGAGAGATTCTTTGCCCGCAAAGTTGACTTGAAGCGTCATGGCCCTTATAAGCGCGCTCGACCGGGACATGCATTCGGACCCAAGGCTGAGAAAAGCCGCGCTTCATGCGCTTCGAGTGCTTCCTCCAAAGAATTAAAATGAACAAGGGCCGCGCATTAATCCGCGTGGGGAAGAACAATGAAGCGTACGTATCAACCGAGCCGTCTTGTCCGCAAGCGTCGCCACGGCTTTCGCGCACGTATGGCAACCAAGAACGGTCGTCAGGTGCTTGCTCGTCGCCGTGCCAAGGGCCGTAACAGCCTGAGCGCCTAACCGGCGTTGAGCCCGCAGCGCGCCGGGTTGGCGGCGTCTGCCAACAACCAGCTGCTGCTCATGGACACTTTGAAAAAGCGCTCCGAATTCCTGGCGGTCGCCAAAGGCGGCCGGCTGGGTCGGCGCGCTTTTGTCGTTCAGGGGCTGAAACGCGATGCGGATGGCCCAGCGCGCGTGGGGTATACGGTCACCAAAAAGACCGGCAATTCCGTCGTGCGCAGCCGCATAAAACGCCGCCTCAGAGCCGCCGTCGCGGAACTCGGACCGGGAGATAAACCGCTAAATGCGGATTTTGTCCTGATCGCACGGGACAGCGCGCTCACTCTTCCCTTTCAAAAACTCGTCGCAGACCTTAAGTCTGGCCTGAGCCAGGTGCTTGACCCTGCCACGCCGCGCGGACGGGAAAAGCCGCGCCGGACGAACCGGCAGGATCAAACGAACTTGCGCAGGAAACAGGGGTAACTCCAGTTGATTTCTGAAAACCGAAACACGATTCTAGCAATCGTCTTGTCCCTGATCGTACTGCTCGGGTGGCAGTATTTCATCGCCGGGCCGAAACTGGAGCGCCAGCAAGCGCAGGCCGAACTTCAGGCACAGCAGAATGCCGCCGCAAGCGGCCAGACACAGACCGACAGCGGCAATCCGAACGCGCCGAGGCCAACAACCGCGCCCGGCACGGATGCTTCGGCCCCCGCACCGGCGGCAGCTGGCCAATCAGCCTTTGCAAGCCGGGAGCAGGCCCTTTCGGCCACCAAGCGCATCACCATCGATACGCCGCATCTGGAAGGCTCGGTCAATCTGACTGGCGGCCGTCTCGACGATCTCCGGCTGAAGGAATACCACGAGACGGTCGTGAAAAGCAGCCCGACCATCGTGCTGTTCTCCCCCTCGGGCAGCCCCAATCCCTATTACGCCGACTATGGCTGGGTGGCGGATCCCGACGCCGGCCTCTCCCTTCCCGGCCCCGATACGGAATGGTCCATCGAGGGTCAGGCGACACTCACCCCGACGACACCGCTGACCCTGACCTGGGACAACGGCGCCGGCGTCCTTTTCAAGCGCGTCTATTCGGTCGACGACAACTACATGTTCACCGTCGAACAGTCGGTCGAGAACACCACGGCCGCGGCGCTCACGCTTTATCCCTACGGCCTCATCGCCCGCCGCAACATTCCCGAGACCACCGGTATCTGGATCCTGCATGAGGGTCTGCTCGGGGTCTTCGGCGAGGAAGGGCTCGAGGAGGTCGATTATTCCGATCTTGAAGAGGAAGGCACGATCCGTCCTCCCAAGGTGGACCAGGGCTGGCTCGGCATGACCGACAAGTACTGGGCGTCAACGCTTATCCCGTTCCCGGGCCAGGAATTTCAGCCGGGCTTCAGTTATTCGGCCAAAACCGGCAACTTCCAGGCGGATTATCTCGGCAACGCCGTTTCGGTGCCGGCGAGCGGAACTGCCGAAACGAGCTCCTACCTGTTTGCGGGCGCCAAGGAAACCAAGCTTCTGGACGGATATGAGGAAGCCCTCAACATCAAGCGCTTCGAGCTGCTGATCGACTGGGGCTGGTTCTATTTCCTCACAAAGCCGATGTTTTTCGCCATCGACTGGTTCTTCCACCTGACCGGCAACTTCGGTGTCGCGATCCTTCTCGTCACGGTGCTCGTCAAGCTGATCTTCTTCCCGCTTGCCAACAAGTCCTACGTCTCCATGAGCAAGATGAAGCTCGTGCAGCCGCAGATGACGGAGATCCGCGAGAAATACGGGGACGACAAGCAGAAACAGCAACAGGCGTTGATGGAGCTCTACAAGAAAGAGAAGATCAACCCACTGGCCGGCTGTCTGCCGATCGTGATCCAGATTCCGGTGTTCTTCGCGCTCTACAAGGTGCTGTTCGTCACCATCGAAATGCGCCACGCGCCGTTCTTCGGATGGATCCAGGATCTCTCCGCGCCGGATCCGACGACCATCTTCAACCTGTTCGGTCTGATCCCCTGGGATCCGCCGCAGATGCTGATGCTGGGCGTGTGGCCGCTGATCATGGGCATCACCATGTTCATCCAGATGAAGATGAACCCGGCGCCGCCGGACCCCACCCAGCAGATGATCTTCACCTGGATGCCGGTGGTCTTCACCTTCATGCTGGCCTCGTTCCCGGCCGGTCTGGTGATCTACTGGGCCTGGAACAACAGCCTGTCGGTGACCCAGCAATACGTCATCATGCGCCGTCAGGGCGTCAAGGTGGAGCTTTGGGACAACCTGTCCCGCATGTTCAAGCGCAAGAAGCCGGCAGCCGACGACAAGAGCTGAGGCGGCCGGTAAAAACCCTCATAAAACAAAGGTCCCGCCGCAAGGTGGGGCCTTTTTCATGACGGCCGACGCCCTTGGCGGGCCATCATGACATTGCCGCTTTTCGCGCGTCATCTGGCGACCACGTTCCGTGGAGCTTTCATGAGTCGACTTTTCAAATTCCTTGGTGCCGTGTTTCTGCTGCTTGTCGCAGCGGGCCTGATCTATGGGGTTTCCGGCTATTTCGACGCCCTTTCAGACGCGGACGGGCTGGCCCTGCGCGCCGATGCGCTGGTGGCCGAGGGCCGCGGCGGGAAAGATCTCGGCGAAGACCGGCTGGAGACACTCCTCATGGTTCAGGATCCGGCCTTTCATCAGCATGCGGGTGTGGATGTCACAACACCGGGGGCCGGCGTCACGACTGTTACGCAATCCCTGGCAAAACGCGTGGGTTTCCGGGAATTCAAACCGGGTATCGGCAAGATCCGTCAGACCGGCTACGCTATCGGCCTGGAACGGAAACTCACAAAAGACCAGATCATGGCCCTGTGGCTGGATACGCTTGAAATGGGCCGGGGACCGGATGGCTGGATGAAAGGTTTCTTCGTGGCGAGCCAGGCCATTTACCAGCGGCCGCCCGCCGAATTGACCGAAAGGGAGTTCCTGTCGCTCGTGGCTGTCCTGATCGCGCCGGGAACTTACGACCTGAGACGGGAAGACGCGCAACTTCAAGAGCGCATCGCGCGCGTCGAAAAGCTGGTTTCAGGCGAATGCACGCCCAGCGGCAATGGCGACGTCTGGCTGGAAGGTTGCCGGAGCGAATAGGCTTGCGGCTCTTCCCGCCTTGACCCGGTGGCCAGGCGGATGTAAGGAATTTGCCCTGTCAGTGCCGAGTGAAGCGGCGCTTGTTGTGACATTCCAAAGGATGCCCTGACCGATGACCTGTTAAAGCAAGACCTGATCCGCAAGGCGAAGCCGCTCACCGGCAGGTCGACCGCGTATTGAACGCGTTTTCAGTCTTCCCTTGTTTCTTGCTTTTTGAGGAGGTCCCATGCACGGCCCGTCCCCCGATATCCTTCATCCGTTCAACGGCGAACCGCACACTGTTTTCCTGAAGAACGTCATAACCCGCCCGACCATCGAGGTCGGCGACTTCACCTATTACAACGATGAGGCTCACGCCGCCGAGTTCGAGAGCCGGAATGTGCGCTATCACTTCGACTTCGTCGGCGACCGGCTGAAGATCGGCAGGTTCTGCGCGCTGGCGCAGGACACGACTTTCATCATGAATGGTGCGAACCACGCCATGACCGGGTTCTCGACCTTTCCGTTCAATATTTTTGCCGATGAATGGCGTGAAGGGTTCGACCCCGCCACGATTTCCGATCACCTGCGCGGCGATACGATCGTGGGACATGACGTCTGGTTCGGGACCGGCGCCACGGTGATGCCGGGCGTCACCATCTGTTCCGGCGCGATTATCGGCGCGAACGCGGTGGTCGGCTCCGACGTTCCTCCCTATGCGATCGTCGTCGGCAATCCGGGCCGGGTAATGCGGCTTCGCTTCGATGAAGACACCATCGAGCGTCTCCTGGAAATTGCCTGGTGGAACTGGCCCCTGAAAAAGATCACCCGCAACCTTTCCGCCATACGAGGCGCGGATATCGATGTTCTGGAAGCGGCGGCGGCCGGATACGACAGTGGGCACAGCAGGCTCGACGCCGCCGGGCAAGCAGGGTAGAAGGCGCTCATGAGCGATGATCAAACCTATTCTCCGGAAGACCTGGAAGCGGGCCGGCTCCTGTTCGCCCGCCCCTGGGAGTTCCTGACCAGCGTCACCGACATGGCCAACCTGCCGGAAGCGGCGGACACCGAGATCGCCTTTGCGGGCCGCTCGAATGTCGGCAAGTCCAGCCTGATCAACGCGCTGACCGGGCGCAAGGGCCTGGCGCGGACTTCCTCGACGCCCGGGCGCACGCAGATGCTCAACTTCTTCGTCGCGCCGGATACGCCGCTGACCATCGTCGACATGCCGGGCTACGGCTATGCGCAGGCGCCGAAGGACCTGGTCGATGCCTGGACGCGTCTTGTGTTTTCCTATCTGCGCGGCCGGCCGAACCTGCGCCGGGTTATCCTGCTGATCGACAGCCGGCACGGGATCAAGGCGAACGACCTGGAGACGATGGCGCTGCTCGACAAGGCGGCCGTCGTCTATCAGGTGGTGCTGACCAAGGCCGACAAGATCAAGCCGCCCCAGTTGGCGCGGCTGATCACGGAAACAAGGGCGCTTCTGGCCAAACGGATTGCCGCCCATCCGGAAATCATCGCCACCTCCTCGGAGAAGAACAAGGGTGTCGACGAGCTTCGGGCCGAGCTCTACCTGCTGGCGACCCAGTAAGGCGTTCCCCGGCAGCCGATTGTGAAGACCCGTCAAACCGGCTATAGCAGGTCTCTTTCGCGAGACGTTTCTCAGCCACGCAGAGTATCTGAAGTCCATGATCACGCCTGAAATGACCAGCCGCGCCCATATCATCGCCCATGCCCTGCCCTACATGCAGCGCTACGACAACAAGACGGTCGTGGTGAAATACGGCGGCCACGCCATGGGGGATCTTGAACTCGGTCAGGCGTTCGCCCGGGACATCACGCTGTTGCGTCAGTCCGGCGTCAATCCCGTGGTGGTGCATGGCGGCGGGCCGCAAATCGGCAAGATGCTGCAGCGGCTCAATATCGTCAGCGAATTCAAGGGCGGCCTCCGGGTCACCGACAAGGCCACCGTCGAAGTCGTGGAAATGGTGCTTGCCGGATCGATCAACAAGGAAATCGTCCAGATGATCAATGCCGAGGGCGGCCGGGCGGTCGGCCTGTGCGGCAAGGACGGCAACCTGGTCACCGCGCGCAAGCTGCAGCGCCGGATCGTCGATCCGGACAGCAATATCGAGAGCGTCGTCGATCTCGGCTTTGTCGGCGAACCCGAAACCGTCGACCCGACCGTCCTCAGGTTGGTTCTCAAGGAAGACATCATTCCGGTGGTGGCGCCCGTCGCACCGGGGAGCGATGGCGAGACCTACAATATCAACGCCGATACCTGCGCAGGGGCAATCGCCGGTGCGCTCAACGCAACGCGCCTGCTGTTCCTGACTGACGTTCCCGGCGTTCTGGACAAGGACGGCAATCTCATCAAGCAGCTCACCGTGGCACGGGCCCGCGAGCTGATGGCAGACGGCACGATTTCCGGTGGCATGATCCCCAAGGTGGAGACCTGCATCGAAGCGCTCGATCAGGGTGTGGAAGGGGTTGTCATCCTCAACGGCAAGGTGTCGCATGCGGTTCTTCTGGAACTGTTCACCGATGGCGGTGCGGGAACCCTGATACGCCCGTGACCGGAAAACGTCCCCTGCCCCACGAGGGCCCGCAAGCGCACAGGCGCGACCTCCGGATCTTCAAGGGCGTCGAAGCCTGGGTTTTTGATCTGGACAACACGCTCTATCCGCATGACGCCGACCTGTTTTCCCAGATCGACGAGCAGATCGCGCGCTATGTCGAAAAAACCCTGAACCTGCCCCGCGAAGAAGCAATGGTGCGCCAAAAGGCGCTGTATCACGAGTTCGGCACAACGCTGAGCGGGCTGATGAGGCGGCACGAAATCGATCCGGACGAATATCTGCGCTTCGTGCATGACATCGACTATTCGGGTCTCGCGCCGAACCCGGAGCTGGGGGCGGCCATCGAGGCACTGCCGGGCAAGAAGTTCATCTTCACCAACGGCGACCGACCGCACGCGGAACGCACCGCTGCGGCCCTTGGCATCTCCGATCATTTCGAGGACATTTTCGGCATTGTCGAAGCGGACCTGATCCCCAAGCCCAACCGGGAAACCTACGACAGATTTCTGGCGAGAACCGGCATTTCCTCCGCACGCTCGGCCATGTTCGAGGACCTTTCGAAGAACCTTGTCGTGCCGCATCAGCTTGGAATGTGCACGACGCTGATCGTTCCGCAGGTTGCCGGTGAGGTGTTCAGGGAAACCTGGGACGTTGAAGGCGAGCCTTACCCCCATGTCGATTTCGTCACCGACGACCTGACCGGCTTTCTCAAGGCCGTGCTGGGCTCACTGAATTAATCGAAGCCGGGAGAACAGCTGATGTTTCCCTCCGATCTCACGCGGCAGCTTCAGGAACCGCCTCCACCCGGCTCCCGCACCGAACGGTTCATCCACTGGCTGTTGCCCCGGTTAAAGGCATATCTGGGAACCGGCTGGTTCAGTATCGCCCTTACCGAGTTTCTCGCCTTCGGCCTGAAGCAGGCCTATGCGTGCATATTCGGTGGCGTTTTGCTGGCGGCAATCCTGTTGACCCGCTTCGTCTATCCTGGCGATACACTGCTGACCCGCTACGACTTTCTGTTCCTGTTTGCGGTAGCCGTCCAGGTGGCCATGCTGGCCACGCGGCTGGAAACCATCGGTGAGGCGAAAATCATTCTTATCTTCCATGTGGTGGGCACCGCCATGGAGATCTTCAAGACCGCTGCCGGTTCCTGGGTGTATCCGGAAGAGAGTTTTTTCCGGATCGGCGGCGTGCCGCTCTTCACCGGCTTCATGTATGCTTCCGTGGGCAGCTATCTTGCCAGGGTCTCGCGGATCTTTCATTTCGCCTACAGCCACTATCCCCCTCTCTGGACGACCTACCTGTTCTCACTGGCGATCTATGTGAATTTTTTCGCGCATCACTTCGTCATCGACATCCGTATCGGCCTGTTTGTGTTGCTCTTCCTGCTCTACGGCAGAACCTGGGTGCATTATTCGGTCTACCAGTACCGTCACAAGATGCCGCTCGTGCTCGGCTTCTTCCTGGTAGCGCTGTTCATCTGGATCGCGGAAAACATAGGGACCTTCGCACGAGCCTGGCAATATCCCGATCAGGCTCAGGAATGGTCCCTTGTCTCGCTCGCCAAGCTGAACGCATGGGTGCTGCTGATGATCATCTCGTTCGTGCTCGTCTCCCTGGTCAACCGGCCTCGAGAAGAACCCGGCACAGACAGGTAGGCCGGGGCTCAGGTCAACGCACCTCCGGCTCGACACGTACCGCGCTATCCATTATTGAACTAAGTTCAACAATCAGGAAGCGGTGCAAATGGCATCCCTGCGCGCACTTCATGCCTTTTCCCTGCTGGCCCGCCACGGCCGGGCGGCGCTGGCGGCTGAAAAGCTGGGGGTTTCGCCCTCGGCCCTGTCCCATCTGATGCGCAAGCTGGAGAGCGAGCTGGGCGCGACGCTGGTCAACCGCGACGGCCGTGGCCTGAGCCTGACGGAGGAAGGCCAGCGGCTTGCGCTGAGCATGGGCGATGCCTTCGACCGGATAGAAGAGGCGGTCGACAGTTTCAGGCGGCGCGGGCGGACGGAACTCAGGATCAGCACGGTATCGACCTTCGCCACACGCTGGCTGATCCCCCGCCTGCCACAGTTTCAGACCATCCAGCCGGATGTGGAACTGCTGCTGTCTGCTTCGACGCGCATGATCGACCTCGACCGCGAAAACTACGATTGCGTCATCCGCCTCGGCACCGGCAACTGGCCGGGCGTGGAAAGCCGTCTTCTGTGGCGGGAACATCTGGCCGTCGCCCTCGCACCAGGTCTCCTGAGCGGCAAGGACCCTGCCGATCCTTCCATACTGAACGAATTCCGCCTGCTTCACAGCGCTTCGCGGCGCAATGACTGGAACGTCTGGCAGGAAAAAGCCGGTCTGGACCATGGCGACACGACATCCGGCATGGTCCTGCAGAGCCGCGATCTGGCCATCCAGGCGGCCATCGCCGGCATGGGCGCCATCGTCATCGACCGGCGCTTCGTCTCACAGGAGCTTGACGCCGGACATCTCGTCATGCCGGACTGGCCCCGTGTCGAACTGGACACCGGCTACTGGTTCGTCCGCTCTCCGACACGCACACTCACCCGCCCGGTGGCCGCGTTCCGGGACTGGCTGCTGACAACGGTTTGAGGCGTGGATCTCTTGGCCGCAATCAGGCCGAAGCCAACCAGCCCAGTGTCGCTTCCGTCTTCTCCACCGGCTTGTATTCCGCGCCCAGGGGGTGGCTCCAGCCCAGGGCGGCGATCTCCGCGAACACCGTCTTGTAATCGACCTCGCCATGATCCGGAGCACCACGATCCGGAACCGAGGCGAATTGTATATGGCCGACGAGCGGCAGACATTTCCTCAGCCTGCCGAGCACGTCCCCTTCGGTTCTGCCGACGTGATAACAATCGAACATCAGCTTGAGATTGGCTTTTCCCACCTCGGCAATGATTTCGCCGGCCTGCTGCGTATCCGAAAGAAAATATCCCGGCGCGTCATAAGGGTTCAGCGGCTCGATCAGGATGGTGATACCGTCCGCCGCAGCCGTGTCACAGGCATAACGCAGATTTTTCACAAAAGTCGACAACGCCTCCTTGCCTTCCGCAAATCCGGCCATGACGTGAATGTTCGGCGTGTCAATGGCACGGGCATAGGCGATGGCTTCGTCAATCGCGGCGCGGGCCTCGGTTTCCCGACCGGGGATGGCGCAAAGGCCGTTGTCGCCGTTGGATATGTTTCCGCGCCGGGTGTTCAGGCCCAGCATGCGCAGACCTGTCTGCTTCAGGGCAGCCCTGACTTCATCTGCCGGAACATCATAGGGCCAATGACATTCAACAGCATCGAAACCGGCATCTTTGGCCGCAACGATCGCGTCGGGCAGTGGGAGCTCGTTCCAGAGGAAACCAAGATTTGCGGAAAATTCCATCGGCTGTTCAGTCCCACTCGATGTTGAATTGGGTGACGAGAGCCCTGACCTGCTCATCTGACAGCCGGCGCGGCTGCTGGCCTCTCGTCAGCATCGCAAGCCGGGCCGTATCCTCGAGCTCCTCGATGGCATTGCAGGCTGCTTCGACATCCTTGCCGGCGACCACCGGACCATGGTTCGCCAGCATCACGGCGGAGCGTTTCCCGGCAAGACCACGCACCGCATCGCCCATCGCGGGATCGCCCGGCAGGAAGAAGGGCAGCAGTTTCACCTTGCCGAGCTTCATGATGCCGTAAGGCGTCAACGGCGGAAGGAAGTTGTCGTCATCGATATCCGGCATCAGGGACAGGGCGACAGAGTGGCAGGAGTGGAGGTGAACAACGGCACCGGCTGTCGAGCGGGTCTCATAGAACGCGCTGTGCAGGGGCATCTCCTTGGTCGGCTTGTCCCCGTCGATCAGGATACCCTTGCTGTCGAAGCGGCTGAGGCGTCCCGGATCGAGGCGGCCAAAGGAGCTTCCGGTCGGAGAGACCAGCAAACCGCCGTCCCCGGTGCGCGCGGAGATGTTTCCCGTGCTGCCATGGGTGAGGCCCCGGTCGAAAAGCGACTTCGCCAGAACGCATATCTGTTCGCGCAGACCCGCTTCCGTCATGACTTGCCTGCCAGAACCCTGTCGGCCTTCTCAAAGAAGTCCTCGGCCCCGAAGTTTCCGGACTTCAACGCCACCACAAGGTCGCGCCGTGCCCGCAGAGCCGGGACGCCGGGATCGATTTCCGGCCCGATCTCCAGCGTCGTCAGGCCCAGCCCTTCCACGACAGCTCCCGATGTCTCGCCACCGGCCGAAATGACGCGGGTCGCGCCACCGGCAACGGCCAGCGCCGCGACCCGGGCAAAGAAGGTTTCCAGCGCCTCGGATGACCGCTCCCGCCCGTATGTCTCCTGAACCGTGGCGACAGCCTCCGGATCGGCAGAACTGAACACCAAGGGCAGGCCATCGGTCTCGACAAGCCATGCGGCGATCTCTTCGGGCGTCAGGCGTGCCTCGATAACATCTGCCGCAACGATCTCGCGCGCGGGATGCCGCCCGGCGTGATGCGCGACCTGGCCTCTTGTGGCGAGGGAGCACGAGCCGGACAGGGCGACCGATTTTCCGGATTGCCCGCTCCAAGGCACCTGGGATGCCACGGCACCGAAATTGGCGGGCAATCCCAAGGCAACACCGGAACCGCCGGTGACCAGCGGTAACCCCTTGGCCGCGCGGCCGATCTCGAACAGGTCTTCATCCCGGATGGCATCCACGACGATATGCCGGTGACCCGCGCGATGCAGATCCTCAAGCGACCGGGAAATATCCCCGGCCCCTGCGAACACCGTCGCAGCCGGGATATGGCCCACCGTGTAGCGTGTCTGCGGGGCGAGCCAGCGGCGCAGATCGGGATCCGTCATGGGGGTCAACGGATGGTTCTGCATGCCCGACTCGTTCAGCAAACGGTCTTTCACGAACAGGTAGCCCTGATAGACGGACCTGCCCGTGCCGGGAAACGCCGGGCAGACGATCACCTTGTGAGCGTCAAGCGCTTCGGCCAGCGCATCCGCAACCGGGCCGATATTACCTTCGGGCGTGGAATCGAAGGTCGAGCAGTATTTGAAAAAGAACTGTTCGCACCCCTGCGCCCTCAGCCACTCCAGGGCCTGCAGCGACTGGGCCACGGCGTCGGCCGGAGCGATCGAGCGGGATTTGAGGGCAACCACACCGGCCTCGACATCATCCCCTGCAGGAACGTCGGGCACGCCGGTATATTGCACCGTACGCATGCCCCCCTTCGCCAGCGTGTTGGCCAGATCGCTGGATCCCGTGAAATCGTCGCCGATACATCCCAACCGCATCATGCTTCTCCCGGCAGGGTGAGACCTGCATTACGGGCATAGACCTTGGCCACCGCCGCATCGTCCTCGCCGCCCAACCCCATTCCGGCCGCCGCCAGGTATTGCTGCAGCGCTGCCGCCGTGATCGGGGCGCTGAAACTTGCCGACCTCGCAATGTCCAGAACAATGCCGAGGTCCTTGGGCCAGATGTTGATCTGACTGTGCGGAGTGTAGTCGCCCGCCACGATATGCGGCGCGCGGTTTTCAAGCATCCAGCTTGTCCCGGCGCATTGGCTGATGACCTCGACGAATTTGTCCGGCGCAACCCCCTGTGTCATGCCGAAAGTCAGGGCCTCCGCCATGGTCGCGATATGAACGCCCGCCAGCAGCTGATTGACTGCCTTCATGGCGCTGCCGGCGCCGGCTTCATCGCCAAGTTCGAAAACTGTTTCCGCGATGCTGTCCAGGACCGGGCGCAGGGCCGCAAAGGCCTCGGGTGTTCCGGCGCCCATGATCGTCAGCTCGCCTTGCGAGGCCTTTGTCGACCCGCCTGAAATGGGCGCATCGAGATAATGCACGCCGTGGCCTGCGCAGCGGGCGGCCATGTCTCTGGCGAAGACAGGCGGCACGGTGGCACAGCACAGCACGGAGGCGCCGGCCTTCAGTCTGGGCACGATGCCGTTCTCGCCAAAGAGGACAGCTTCGGCCTGGGCCGCATTGAGCACGGTCACAATCACCGCATCCAGTCTGTCCGCGGCCTCTTCCAGAGCGCCCGTCTGTCCGCCCTCACCTGCGAACCGCCGCATCTGTTCCCGGTTGATGTCCACGCCCCAGACCGGGTGTCCGCCGCGCAGGGCGGATGTTGCGATCCCGTAGCCCATGGATCCGAGGCCAAAGGCGGCAACGTTCCGGGTGGGGTTTGTCTTGTCAGTCATTTCAGTTTCCTTTGACCCGGTCTGGCAGCTGACCGGCCCGGCAGCCAAAGCGCCAACCCGGGAAGAACAGAACGGGTATCGAGCTTGATATCGAGACCGGTATCGATACCAGTGGCATTATAATCCGGTCTCTGTCAATGTTCATGAGGTTTGCTTTCAACGCTCGGAGAGCTTACTTCATTTGGAATGACGAATGCGCTCAGCGCCCGGAACCATTGCCCGATCGATGCCAAGGCCATGAAAAAAAGAAAAACCCTGAGCGATGTTGCTGCCGCGGCGGGGGTCAGCAAAATGACCGCATCACGCGCCTTGCGGGGAGCCGGTGACGTCTCCAAATCGAGCCAGGAAAAAGTCGGCCGGGCGGCGAAGGAACTCGGATATGTCGGCAATCACCTGGCGATGTCGCTGGCCAGCCAGCGATCCGACCTGATCGGCGTGGTTGTTCCAAGCCTCATGAACATCGTATTTGCCGAAGTGCTTTCGGGCATTGCCGAAGGCCTGGAAGGCAGCGGCATGCAGCCGGTTTTCGGTGTTACCGATTACGATCCGGACAGGGAGTACGAGATCATCCGCAACATGCTCTCCTGGAATCCCGCCGGTCTGATCATTACCGGGCTCGATCAGCCGGGCGACACGCTGCGGCTGCTGGAGAATGCGGATATTCCCGTGGTTCAGATCATGGATGTGGACGGCACGCCGGTCGATGCTTGCGTCGGGCTGTCCCAAAAGGCTGCCGGTGAGGCGATGGCCGATGCCATGATCGCGAAAGGCTGCCGCCGGTTCGGGTATGTCGGCAGCGACCTCGACAAGGACACCCGCGCCCGAAAACGCTTCGCGGGGTTTGAAGCCGCGCTTTCGGCGAAAGGCCTCGCGCTTGTGGCCGTGCAGACAGGCAACGGCGTTTCCTCCGTCAAGGCGGGCCGCGAACTGACGGCGCAAATCCTGCAGGACAATCCCGAACTGGATTGCATCTACTACTCGAATGACGACATCGCGGTCGGAGGTGCATTTCACTGTATCGCCGCCGGCATCGACGTGCCGGGGAAACTCGTTCTCGCCGGATTTAACGGGCTCGATCTTGTCGAGAGCCTGCCGGTCAAAATAGCCACGTCCCGCACGCCGCGACGGGAGATCGGAAAAGCCGCCGCCGAAATCGTATTGACCTCCGACCGCGACCAATCAGGAACCGCCGGAAAGAGAACCGAATTCCGGCCCGAAATTGCAACCGGGTTCTAACTGTTGCGGGTAAGGCCTCATAAATGAAGATGGGTGGAAAGTGACCATGATTACAGGAAGATGCGAGTGCGGCAGCGTGGCCTTCGAGGTGGACACGGTCCGGGACACGGTGACAGTCTGCCATTGCAGCCAGTGCCGGCGCACGAGCGGCCATCTGTGGGCCAGCACGGTCGCGCCCGCAGCCACGCTCCGCTTTACCTGCGACGATGGCCTGACATGGTACCGCTCCTCCGATTTCGCGGAACGGGGGTTCTGCAAGGCCTGTGGCTCCAGCCTCTTCTACCGGATGGACGGCGATGACAAAATCGCCATCGCGGCCGGCTGCCTGGACACGGAGGACAGCCTGACCACCGGCAAGCATATCTTTGTCAAGGACAAGGCCGGCTATTACGAGATCGGCGACGACGCACCGCAGTTCAAAAAGCTCTGAACCGCGCGAAAGAGCTGGCTCGGAAAATCTACACAGCCAGGATAAGTGGAATTTCTGCCTGACTTCGGCTTAGATGCCGGGAACAGGAGAGACCATGACGAGACGCCCGCGCCGGAACCACAGCCCGGCTTTCAAGGCAAAAGTTGCCCTCGCCGCCATCCGAGGCGATCAGACACTGGTGGAGTTATCCCAGCAGTTCGACGTGCACGCCAACCAGATCAAGCATTGGAAAGACCAGCTCCTTGAGGGGGCGACAGGCGTTTTCGGCGATGAAGCGAAGACGGAACCGGCGGGGCCAACCGTCGATGTCAAAACGCTGCACGCCAAGATCGGGGAGTTGACGCTGGAGAATGATTTTTTAGCCGGAGCGCTCGGCAAGGCGGGATTGCTGGGCGGAAAGAAATGATCGACCGCGAGCATAAGCTATCCGTCGTGCGCCAGGCGAAGCTTCTCGGCTTCAGCCGTAGCAGTGTCTACTATTCGCCGCGTCCAGTATCCGATGGCGATCTGGCTCTGATGCACCGGATCGACGAACTGCATCTCGACTATCCCTTTGCCGGAAGTCGAATGTTGCAAGGGCTCTTGAATGGAGAAGGGCTGGAGACTGGGCGGCTGCACGTCGCCACGCTGATGAAGAAGATGGGCATCGATGCGATCTATCGCCGCCCGAACACCTCGAAACCAGCGCCAGGGCACAAAATCTATCCCTACCTCCTGCGCAAGCTTTCGGTCACCCGGCCCAACCAGGTGTGGGCAATGGACATAACCTACGTTCCGATGGCTCGCGGTTTTGTCTATCTCTTTGCCGTTGTGGACTGGTTCAGCCGGAGGGTTCTGTCGTGGAGGCTGTCGATCACGATGGAGGCAGCCTTCTGCATCGAGGCAGTCGAGGAGGCACTGGCTCGCTATGGCAAGCCAGAAATATTCAACACTGACCAAGGTTCGCAGTTCACTTCCATCAACTTTACGGCGGTGCTGAAGAAAGCTGAGATAGCCATCTCGATGGACGGCAAGGGTGCGTGGCGGGACAACGTATTCGTCGAACGGCTCTGGCGTTCGATCAAATACGAGGAAGTCTACCTCCACGCTTACAAGACCGTGTCCGAGGCCCGCGCTGGCATCAGCCGCTATCTGACCTTTTACAATAGCCGACGCCCACATTCATCCCTTGACCGGCAGACGCCGGATCAGGCCTACTTCAACGCGCTGACGCCGATGATGGTGGCGGCATAATCGAGGCGGAAATCCACTTAGCAAAACGCCCGAAAATGTTCAGACAAACCGAGCCAGCTCTCTCCAAGCAACGCGGCTTTGCCGAACGATTCAAATGCCTTAACTGGGTCTTGGGGCACACCCGTACCATTCAAATAGCAAAGTCCCAACTTGAACTCTGCGTCAGCCTTAACCTGGCTTGGGCTCTTTAGGAACGGTCTAGAAAAGAGCTCGCGCTCGGGCTGGAGCTCGGGCGTCGGCGGCTGTATCTTGGCAAGATCTATCGGATTATCCGGACGTAGGCCGGAGGCCGCGCTGCTTGAGGACAAACTTGCGGTGTCGCCTCCGTAGATCGACGGCGAAGCCTTGGGCATTCCATCCTCAGATATTGATTTTTGGCTCTTCGCACTTTGGGAACTACCTGATGCCTCCAAGACGTCAGGTTGCTTACGCTTTTTCAATTTGCTCCCGGCATTATACCAAGCGACGAATTTGACGACTCTTTTGGATTCCCAAAGTTTCGCGAATATGATTCCTGATGGGGAACATGAGGAGTTTGCCATGTCCGCCCCTATCCGTCTTCGAGATGACTTTGATGCTCCAACCCTTCGTCATCTAGCCCGTGGCTCGGTGAATGCCGATCAAACACGGCGCCTTTTGGCGCTTGCAGTGATCTATGACGGCGGCTTGCGCAGCGATGCGGGTGCGGTCGGCGGCGTGACGGTCCAGGTGATCCGCGACTGGGTCTTGCGTTTCAATGCAAAAGGCCCCGAGGGATTGATTGACCTTAAGAAAGCCGGTCGGCGCAAGAAGCTTGATGACAGCCAGCGCRCTCTGTTGATCGATCGTGTTGCACGGGGCCCGTATCCTTCGGTGGACGGCGTTGTGCGTTGGCGCCTGAAGGATCTTGCGGCCTGGATATTGTCTGAATTTGGCATTGCCGTAGATGAGCGAACCGTTTCGCGGGAACTGAAGAGCGCAGGCTACCGGCGTTTGACCGCCCGGCCACAGCATCCGGCGCAAAACGAATTTGCCATTGAGGCGTTCAAAAAAACTTCCCCAACGAGCTGGCCGAACTCCGCGGACGACTTGAAGACGGCACGCCGATAGAAATCTGGTTCCAGGACGAGGTGCAATACGCTGGCAATGCAATGGCACCTTGAGGAAATATCCTCACAGGTTGCGCCCGGTGCCCATGGCGTGGTCATCCTTGATCAGGCCGGATGGCACACGTCAAACAAGCTCGCCATCCCGGACAACATCACACTCTTGCCTTTGCCACCCCGATCTCCCGAACTCAATCCTGTCGAAAACCTATGGCAGTACATGCGAGAAAACTGGCTCTCAAACCGGGTCTTCAAGGACTACGACCAGATCGTCGACCTGTGCTGCCGGGCCTGGAACACGCTCATCGATCAGCCTCGTTCTCTGGTGTATTGGTCATTATTTTCCCTATGCGCTGGCCTTCTCTTGAGGAAAGGCGAGAATAGTTATTCTGGAAGGAAGGTGCTGAGACGCCTTACAGCCAATTTATTATTTGTGCAATGTGACAAAAATAGAGATTATAGTTCGATTTTATCTTCCAAGTGCGTCGTGTGAGCTTCAGGTCTCAAAATCTTGATTTGGTGTAGGGCGCGCCCATCGGGACCACGCTCTCTTCCGGCCGCAGAGCGGCCTCCACCGAGCCAAAGACGATTTCTGCCGGAACTTTCTAACGCCGGCAGCAGTCTCAGGGAGCCATCCACCGGCGAGAGAGTCCAGCGGCCGAAACCACCTTTGTCTCGGCCCATTCGGGGAACGATCGTTCGCGCTGGATCTGCTTTGCAGATATCTGCCTGGCTTCGCCAGTCATTGGTTTGTTGAAGGGGCTCCGCCCCCGACCGGTCAAGGATGAACCGCTGCGCGGCCGGAACGGCGGCCTCCCAACGCTCCGCGGCTCTCGCCTTGTGCGCACGGGGACGCCCCTCCGCCTTTCCGTTCCCTGACCGCCCTCCCCCGTTTCCGACGACGCGGAAAATGAAACGAGCCAACCCGGCCAAGTTCAGGAAACAGGAGCAAACCAATGAACTCAGTATATGTCCGCACCGCACGCTTTGATTCCGCCCGCGCCCTCAGCGAAGACGAAATGTGCCGGAGTGCCCCGTCGATCTTCGCGGCCTCAGCCCATGAGAGCCGTTCCGAACGGTTCCAGCCGATCCCTACCATCGAAGTTCTGCGTGCCCTGACAGACGAAGGGTTCATGCCGGTTGGTGTGAAGCAAGGCCGTACCCGCGATGCCAGCAAGAAGGACTTCACCAAGCACCTGATCCGGCTTCGCCGTCTCGACCACGATGGCAAGTTTTGTGTTGGTGATACCGTTTGCGAAATCCTGCTCAAGAACGCAAATGACGGAACGTCCGCTTTCGACATCATGGCCGGGTTGTTCCGCACCCGGTGCCTAAATTCCCTTGTCGCCCAGACCTCCACCCTCGAAAGCGTGAAGGTTCGTCACAGTGGAGACGTGCGACACAAGGTGATTGACGGCACGTTCCGCGTGTTGAAGGAAGCGGAAAAGGCCCTTGCCGCGCCAGCCGATTGGAGCGGTCTGATCCTCGACCGTAACGAAAAGCAGGTGTTTGCGGAGGCTGCGCACATTGCCCGCTTCGGAGACAGCGAAGGGGAAACCACGACCCGCATTCAGCCGAGCCAGCTTTTGAACGCCCGCCGCACGGGCGACCGGGAAAACGACCTCTGGACAACGCGCAACGTGGTTCAGGAAAACGCAATCCGGGGTGGCTTGCAGGCACGGTTCCGCGATGAACAGGGACGCCTTCGCCGCTCCAGCTCCCGAGCGGTCAAGGGCATCTATCAGGACGTGAAACTGAACAAGGCCCTTTGGACGCTTTCTGAGAAGATGGCGGAACTGAAAGGCTTGAGAGCCGCAGCCTAACGCGCAAAGCACTGGCGGCAAGAACTCTGCCGCCAGTCTGCATACTTCAAATTTCAGGATCTGCGCTGCTGGACCGGACCGGCCCTGACTGGCCGGGCCGATCCTCGGCAGGGGCTTTGCCTCTACGGCGCGCGGCTCAGAGCTGGGCTTTTCTCCTGATAAGGGACTCCCCTCCCCAAAAACAGCTTGCCAGTTGGCAAGTTTTTGATCGTCCAAATGACAAGCTCCATAGCAGATAAAATTTCCTGGTACCTGGGCCCGGATCAGGCCCAAGAGAGGTCGAAACGGGCAGGAGGGAGAGAGGCTGCTTGCAGATGAGTAAATTGCCTGGTGGCATTCACATGTAGACGAAGCTCGACGGTAGGCTTCTGCACCTGAGTAGCGCTCTATGCGTTTTGTGACCAATGTCTGCTTCGCGTCCCCATATCGGACGTTCGCAGGTTTTAGGCCCGATCTGCAAAGCCGCCGTTCGTTGCACTACGTGCGAAGGTCTATAGAAGGGGCGGATTGCAGACATCCGCTGCGATGTGCGCTTATGTCCACTATATGCAGGCCAGTTTTTGCCGCTCTCAGCCGCGGCCTCGGTAAGGTGGCACGCCTTGATCGGGAATCCACACGCCATCGGGCATTGGTCCGGTCTGCCAGAACACATCAATCGGGATGCCCCCGCGCGGATACCAGTAGCCGCCGATCCGCAACCATTGGGGGTCGAGAAAGTCAGCCAGACGGCGCGCAATAGAGATCGTGCAATCCTCGTGGAACGCGCCGTGGTTGCGGAACGATGTCAGGAACAGCTTGAGCGATTTTGACTCGACCAGCCAAGAACCGGGAACATAGTCGATCACTAGATGAGCAAAATCCGGTTGTCCGGTCATCGGGCAGAGCGAGGTGAACTCCGGCGCGGTGAAGCGCACGTTATAGGCCACATCGGCCTGCGGGTTCGGCACGCGCTCAAGCTCCGCCGCTTCCGGACTTTCCGGGATGCGGGTCTCGCCGCCGAGCTGTTTGAGGTTGCTGTATATGTCTTCGGACATGAGAGTCTCCATCAGGTCAGACGCCGCGCTTGTTGCCCCAGATCAGGACGTGAAGCTGCGGCAGGATACGGGGGGCGAACCAGCCATCGGCCATCGCCTTCTCAGTCAGCCAGCCCAGCCGCTCGGCCAGTACATGCAGATCAACCGGGGTTGCGGGGTCGACCTCGGGGTTGCCGGGCTGCAGATAGAGCGGCAGATCGCTGTGCTGGCTGTGGATCTCTCGGGCCCATTGGTAGTCGATCTCGTCGAAGATCACGATCTTCATCACCTGCTGGCGTGCGCCGGTGCCCATAGTGCGGCAGGAGCTGAATGCCTCCCAATCCACCAATTCGCCGCTTGAGGGCGGTTTCGGCGAAAGCACCAGCGTGTCGAGATCCGAAAACCATGGTCGCGCCACCGAGCCTTGGGTTTCGCAGGCAAAACGGTAACCCGCCGCCTGGCCCTTGGCGATCAGCGGACCGAAATTCTGAATCGCCGGATTGCCCCCGGACAGCGACACGGTCAGAGGCCGCCCGCCCGAGAGCTTGCCTACCTTAGCCCAGACGGTATCGATCTCCATCGGCGCCCAGCTATGGCGATACTGACTCTCCACCGCATGCGGACTGTCGCACCAACTGCACCGATAGTCGCAGCCGCCGGCGCGGACAAAGACGGTGGGTTCGCCGATCAGCGCGCCTTCGCCTTGAATGGTAGGGCCGAATATTTCGGCGATGCGCAGGGTCATGGCCGGTATTCCGCCCATGTCTTAGGGGTTTCGCTGACCAGCACAGCACTGGTCTCGGGCCAGCGTGCGGCGCACCAGTCATGGAAATGTTTCGCCATGTTTTCAGCCGTCGAGGGGACCTCCAGCACATCGTTCAGATGCCGATGGTCGAAGGTAGCGTCGATATAGGTCTTGAGCGGCTTCAGGTCGTGGTAGTCGCGCACAAAACCCTCGGTGTTGAGGGTTTCCGAGGCCAGTTCGACCACCACGATATAGTTGTGCCCATGCAACCACGCGCATTGGTGGTCGTCGGGAAGGTGGCTCAACTGGTGGCTGGCCGAGAAGTGGAATTCCTTGCGAATACGAAACATCAGCTTTCTCTCCGCGTGGCGAGCGCCGTAGTCCAATAGTCCGGGTCGACATAGGCCGTCGGATCGCTGACCTCGGCAAGATGGAAGGCCTCGCGCCGCTCCACACAGGTGCCGCAGCGCCCGCAATGGAGCTCGCCGCCTTTGTAGCAGGACCATGTCTCGGCAAAGGGCGTGCCATGCCGCGCGCCTTGGCGGACGATCTCGGCCTTGCTCTGTTCGACAAAGGGCGTGTGCAGCCGAACAGCGGCATAGCCCTCCAGTGCCGCCTGCTGCATGGCGTCGAAGGCGCAGGTGAAGCCGGGGCGGCAGTCGGGGTAGATAAAGTGATCGCCGCCATGCACTGCGGTGGCCACGGCCTCATCTCCTTGCGCCGCCGCGATGCCAAAGCCGATCGACAGCATGATCGCATTGCGGTTCGGCACCACGGTGACCTTCATCGTTTCTTCAGCGTAATGCCCGTCGGGCACATCGATATCGTCGGTTAGCGCCGAGCCGGAGAGCGCCGCACCGATGCCGCGCATGTCGATCAGGTGGAACTGAACGCCAAGCCGCTTAGCGGCAGCTTCGGCGAAGTCGACCTCCTTGCGGTGGCGCTGGCCGTAGTCGAAGGAGACAAGCCGGGTGAGCTGATGCTCACTGGCGGTGATATGCGCAAGCGACACGGAATCGAGTCCGCCTGAGCAGATGACAAGTGTTTTCATTTTGGGGCCCTTGTTTTGATGTCCGGGTAGGCTGCGACCGGATGGCGGGGCTTATTGCAGAATTCACACAGATTGCAAGCGGCGCCGGCTCTGCCGCGTGATGTGCGTGGCTCGGTCTCTCAATGGCGAGAGAACAGTTACTGATTAATACCAAACGACAAAATTCAGGACCGATGCGCCCAGTCACGCATTCCGATTGACATGATTTTCCATGGCTGATCGATGAGCGTGTTCCAGGCCCGGCAGCACAGGTCGACGATCTGGTCGTAGTCCTTGAAGACCCGGTTTGAGAGCCAGTTTTCTCGCATGTACTGCCATAGGTTTTCGACAGGATTGAGTTCGGGAGATCGGGGTGGCAAAGGCAAGAGTGTGATGTTGTCCGGGATGGCGAGCTTGTTTGACGTGTGCCATCCGGCCTGATCAAGGATGACCACGCCATGGGCA
>NZ_JSEP01000024.1 GCF_001624695.1 Labrenzia sp. OB1
TGCCCATGGCGTGGTCATCCTTGATCAGGCCGGATGGCACACGTCAAACAAGCTCGCCATCCCGGACAACATCACACTCTTGCCTTTGCCACCCCGATCTCCCGAACTCAATCCTGTCGAAAACCTATGGCAGTACATGCGAGAAAACTGGCTCTCAAACCGGGTCTTCAAGGACTACGACCAGATCGTCGACCTGTGCTGCCGGGCCTGGAACACGCTCATCGATCAGCCATGGAAAATCATGTCAATCGGAATGCGTGACTGGGCGCATCGGTCCTGAATTTTGTCGTTTGGTATCACATCGTCCGGGCAGGCCCGCCGGCTTCTTCCTCAGCCGATCGCCGATGCGCTCGGTTGGACAATGTTTCAGACTGGCGATACGGAGACAGACCGGTTGCTCGGAGTTGCGCGCCAACGGTTTCTCTCTCCCAAGTCCGAAGATCGGCAGGACGCGTTGGAAAAGCTGTGGGACGCTTTTGAACGGATGAAGACGCTGGAACCTGGCGTCAATAAACGCGCGCAGGCCGATGCGCTGCTAGATCGTGTCGCCTCGCCCGGCTCTGGATTTCGAGAAGCCCTTGCGCGAGAGGCTGCTGAGCTAACCTCGATAGGGAACAGCTTTCGCATTCGTCATTCTGAGACAACACAGGAAGCTCTAACCTCTCTGGATCAGGTTGACTATCTGTTTACGCGCATGTTTGCGTTTTTGCGAGTGATCCTAAAAGGGACTGGGCGTGGGGGATAACCTTTACGAACTCATCTACAGGCTTCTTCGGGGAATGAGCCACGCCCAATTGAGCCAGGAGCCAGAGCAAGTTGCTGGGCTGATTGTACCTGCGCCGGAGGGCTTCTCGATCGGGCAGCGTGTTGAACTGGCGCTCAGTAACTTAACGCAGGAGGACTTAGCTCGGCTTGCGGTTAAATTCGCAGCTGCTCGTGGTGACATCCCGCTCGATGAGGCTGGTCGCAAGGTGCTAGAAGCCGATGATCCGCCACTGACGCAGATCACACGACGAGACGTAGCGCGGATCCTTGGCGACGACCTTGCCGGAGAGCGCAACACGGTGGAAGTGGTCGAAGGCTACTTCCCACTTTCCTCGCCCTTCGAAGACTTTTTCGGCAGCCGGGGCAAAAGCCTGCGAGACCAGGTCGTCCGGCACATGGATCAAAATCCAGGCGATTGGTCCGTCGAACATCTTTTCGGCGAAATCGGGGCCTTCAATTGTTCAAAGGCCAGGTTCGGCGCCTTGCTTGAGCAAGGCGTTCATCCCCTTTCCCGAACGGGCGATGAGCAGAAAAAGACGGTCGCAGCATTAAACAGAATACTCGCGCGGGATGGATACGAGCTTGCTCAGGACGGCGAGATATCCGGGCACCCGCGGTTCAGTTTCCGCTCTCTGGTGCGTGGGGTCAGTGGTCGGCCAAAAAACCTGGTCTTTGCGTCGCGAGGACCTAAGCCGGAGATTGGCTTTGCCGATGCAATTAACAACGACATCGTCATTTTGTCTGGAGAAGAGAACTGCTTGATCTACGACAGCCCCATCGGCGCAAACGGTCTTCTGTGGTCGGAGCTCGTTTCCTGGTGGGGCCAAGTCACGCCGGGTGCTGATGCCGCAAAACTTGGATTTCGACTCCAGGAATCGCTGGCCTCGGAAGCGGAACGCAAGCTATTCGCGACTTACTTCAAGGCCTATCGGCCCGCCCTCGGCGAGGCGCTGCCTGCACTTCTGCCGCAGGTCTATCTGCACTATGACCCTGCCGTGGTGAAGACCCTACGTCATCGGTTGCCTCTGCCGCGTCAGCGCATGGACTTCCTGCTGCTTCTTCCTAACCATCAGCGCATCGTGATTGAAGTTGATGGCAAACATCACTTCTCGGAAAACGACCGTCCGTCATTGAAGGTCTATGCAGATATGGTGTCGGCTGATCGCGAATTGCGCCTTGCTGGATATGAGGTCTATCGGTTCGGGGCGAATGAACTGGTTGGTGACGGCGCTGAAAAACGCATTACTAATTTCTTCGATAAGCTTTTTCGGCTGCATCGGATTAGGCAATGAACTTGTTCGCTGATGTACCAAAATGCAGGGCGATCTGTAGGGGATAGAAATTGAAGACAACGATTTTCTGGTCTTGGCAAAGTGACCGCGACCCGAAGTTGCACCACTATTTTGTGCGCGATGCGCTGAAAGGTGCATGTAAACTCATCGCCCTCGATCCCAACTATGAGGAAGCGGTGCGACCCGAGGTCGATCACGATACCAAGAATGTTGCCGGAACCCCGGACATCACGAAGACGATTCTGGACAAGATCGCCAGAGCAAATGTGTTCGTCGCGGATATGACCCCGGTTGGAGTAACGGATCCCGTAGCGCTTCAGCCGAACACGGCCGCAGACAAGCGTTCAGAGCCGAAGCATCTGCAAAACCCGAACGTCATGTCCGAGCTTGGCTATGCGGAACATGCGCTCTCGCAGGGCCGCATCATCCTGGTGGCAAACGGCGCGCACTATCCCGGTCCCGTGGCGCTCCCGTTTGACTGGCGTCACCGGAGCGGCGCGAAAGTCTATCACCTGAAGGACGGCGCCACGAAGGAAGAGATCAAGGTGGAGCAGAAGCGTTTCACCGAGGTTCTGAAGAGCTGCATTGTGCCCATCCTGGCCGAGCAAGCGCCGGCAAAGACGCCTCCGCCGCCGATTTCATGGCAGGCACCGAGCCGTGGCGATCCGGCCATCTGGCCGTCGGCGGAGAAGAAGCTTGAGTTTCGCAACAATGCGATGGGGGAGCCGCAGCGCAGTGTTGAGCTGCGGGAAGGGACGCGGATCTTTGCACGCATCGCCCCGCGCGAATGGTCGGTGCCTGCCAGGGTCGAGCTTGAACAGCGGATTTCGGACGTAGGGCTGAACATTCGTGGGCGAGATGGTGATTGGGGTCTCAATGGCGATGGCGCACTGTCGGTCTGGGGCCATATCACCGGCGCACGCAACGACATGATCGTCACGAACGCGACGCAATGGTTCCAGTCGAATGGCGAGCTTTGGGCGGTCAATAGCAACTGCTTCGCCGAGAACAGCGGTGGCCAGTGTTTCGCCTCCGCGCTGCCGTTCACACCGCTGGATGAGTTTCTTCGCAAGGGCATTGCCGCCATTAAAGCCATGGGCGGCAAAGGCCCGATCGGGATCAAGCTGGGTGCAGGTGATCTGACCGACACCGTCTTGCCTGGCCAATACCAATCGCAACGCTTCCCGGCTGTCAGCGCGCGTGCGGATGTGGATGAAGAACTTGAGACTTGGACACCAGACGAACGAAGAGCGCTCCTGTTCCGATTCTGGAATGCATTGATGGACGTCTACGGGTGTTCACCTGCGCGATCGTCAGCAGAGTTTGAAAAAGCAGCTGCGCTTGCGCCGCTCTCGAAACAAGTAGAGGAATGACTCGCAAAGAGGCGAACTTGAATGTGCTCAATCTGAGCTCCTGGACACCGATCTATGTTCTTATGAAGGGAGTGCTGCCGAGGAGCACGCATTGCACGTTCTTCGCAATGTCACATCGAGCTATGTGTCAAAGGCTGCTTCTAAAAAACGAGGCCCCATAAACTGTCGTTCTGCTGAGGGCTGCGAGGTCATCTTTAAGACATGTAATAGAGAAAACCCGCGCGATCATTTTTGATCGAGCGGGTTTGTCGTTTCTGGCGCGCATGAGCTGACTATTGGCCTAAATCGTGAAACCTATGCGACACGGGACAACAAGCATAAGGCTGACCTCTTCGCCAGTGTCGCATATTACCGCAACCGTCGTTTTTCACCCATCTCCCATTCCGCACCAACCCAAGGAATTTCCTCGGGTTGGTACAAAACATTGGGTGCTATGAACAAAACTTTGGTCCTCTCACCAATACAGCTTTGCCTCAACTACACCCGCTGGTGCCGCCACAGGTGTCGCATTTCAGGCAGGTTCCGTTCCTCACCATGGTGAAGTTACCGCATTCGGAGCAGCTTTCGCCTTCATAGCCTTTCATGCGGGCCTGGGCGATTTGCTGGGCCGCGGTGTTGGGCTGCTGGGCCGGGGGGGTGGAGATTTCCACCGCGGCGGCGGCTTCCGAGCCGCGGGCGAAGGCCGTGGCGACGGCGGAGACCTGGGCGGCGGGGCTGCTGGCGGTCTTGACCGAGATGACGTCGGTCGCCTCGCCGGCGGGGTCGCCACCGGCAACGAGGCGGAAGCGCTCGGTCTGGCCGCGCACGAGGCCGTGGGAGACGACGCCGCCGGACGCACCCTTGTCCATGCTCCTGACCGCGCCGGGATCGACCGGACCGTTGAAGGCTTCCGGCGGGACGTGGGCCAGGTCGTGCCGGCCAAGGTAGGAGACCGCCAACTCGCGGAAGACATAGTCGAGGATCGAGGTCGCGTTCTTGATCGCGTCGTTGCCCTGGACCATGCCGGCCGGCTCGAACTTGGTGAAGGTGAACGCGTCGACATATTCCTCCAGCGGCACGCCGTATTGCAGGCCGAGCGAGACGGAAATGGCGAAATTGTTGATGAAGGCGCGCAGCGCCGAGCCTTCCTTGTTCATGTCGAGGAAGATCTCGCCGAGGCGGCCGTCGTCGTATTCGCCGGTCCGCAGGAACACGGTGTGTCCGCCGATCTTGGCCTTCTGGGTGTAGCCCTTGCGCCGCGCAGGCAGCTTTTCCTGCTCGCGCACGACCCGCTCGACGATCCGCTCCACGATGCGCTCGGCGACCACTTCGGCCCGTGCTGCCTGGGGCCTTGCGGCGATTTCCTCGGCGGTGTCTTCCAGATCCTCGTCATCGTCAGCCAGAAGCTGCGAGTTGAGCGGCTGGGAGAGCTTGGAGCCGTCACGGTAGAGCGCGTTGGCCTTGAGGGCCAGCTTCCAGGACAGCAGATAGGCTTCCTTGCAGTCTTCCACCGTCGCATTGTTGGGCATGTTGATCGTCTTGGAGATCGCGCCGGAGATGAACGGCTGGGCCGCGGCCATCATGCGGATGTGACTTTCCACCGACAGGAAGCGCTTGCCGATACGGCCGCACGGGTTGGCGCAGTCGAAGACCGGGTAGTGCTCTTCCTTGAGGAAGGGAGCGCCTTCCAGGGTCATCGCGCCGCAGACATGAGTGTTGGCGGCTTCGACTTCCGACCTTGAGAAGCCGAGGAAGGTGAGGAGATCGAATTCCGGATCGTCCATCTGCTCGGGGGAAACGCCGAGGCTTGCAAGCTGCTCGTCGCCGAGCGTCCAGCGGTTGAAGACGAACTTGATGTCGAAGGCCGACTTCATGCCATCCTTCAGCTTGGTCAGACTCTCGTCGGTGAAACCCTTGGACTTCAGGGCCGCCGGGTTGATGCCGGGAGCCTGATCGATTGAGCCGAGGCCAACCGCGTAGGCTTCGATCTCGCCGATCTCGCTTTCCGAGTAGCCGAGCTTGCTCAGGGCCTCGGGAACGGCGCGGTTGATGATCTTGAAATAGCCGCCGCCGGCCAGCTTCTTGAACTTCACAAGAGCGAAGTCCGGTTCGATGCCGGTCGTGTCGCAGTCCATGACCAGACCGATGGTGCCGGTCGGGGCGATGACGGTGGACTGGGCGTTGCGGAAGCCGTTCTGTTCGCCGAGCTCAAGCGCACGGTCCCAGGCCTTCTTGGCCCGGTCCACGATCACCTTGTCCGGGCAGTTGGCATGGTCGAGCGCAACCGGGTTTGTGTGCAGATCCTCATAACCGTTCGCTTCGCCATAGGCGGCGCGGCGGTGATTGCGGATCACCTTGAGCATATGCCTGGCGTTTTTCTTGTACCCCGGGAAGGAGCCGAGTTCGCCGGCCATTTCCGCCGAGGTTGCGTAGGAGACACCGGTCATGACGGCGGTCAGTGCACCGCACAGGGCGCGGCCTTCCTCGCTGTCATAGGGAATGCCGGAGGTCATCAGTAGGCCACCGATGTTGGCGTAGCCGAGGCCGAGGGTGCGGAACTTGTAGGACAGTTCGGCGATTTCCTTCGACGGGAACTGCGCCATCAGCACCGAGATTTCCAGAACGACGGTCCACAGGCGCACGGCGTGTTCGTAGCTGTCGATGTCGAAAGAAGCGTCCTCGCGGCGGAACTGCATCAGGTTCAGGGACGCCAGGTTGCAGGCGGTGTCGTCCAGGAACATGTATTCCGAGCATGGGTTGGACGCGCGGATTTCGCCATCGGCAAGGCAGGTGTGCCAGTCGTTGATGGTGGTGTGGTACTGCAGGCCCGGATCGGCGGAGGCCCAGGCGGCATAGCCGATCTGCTCCCACAGTTCCTTTGCCTGCACGGTTTTCAGCGTCTCGCCGCTGCGGCGGGCGGTCAGGTCCCAGGTGCTGTCCTCGACGACGGCGTTGAGGAAGCCGTCGGTGATGCGCACGGAGTTGTTGGAGTTCTGGCCGGCGACCGTGAGGTAGGCTTCCGAATCCCAGTCAGTGTCGTAAACCGGGAATTCGATCTTGGTGAAGCCCTGGCGGGCGAACTGGATGACGCGCTGGATGTAGTTCTCCGGAACCATCATCTTTTTCGCGGCGCGGATCTCACGCTTCAACGCCGGGTTCTTGGCCGGGTCGAAACATTCGCCGTTGTCGGCCTCGCAATTGACGCAGGCGCGCATGATGGCGCTGAGGTGCTTCTGGCAGATGCGCGAACCGGTGACGAGCGCCGCGACCTTCTGCTCTTCCTTGACCTTCCAGTTGATGTATTCCTCGATGTCGGGATGGTCGACATCGACCACAACCATCTTGGCCGCGCGGCGGGTGGTGCCGCCGGACTTGATCGCGCCGGCCGCCCGGTCACCGATCTTCAGGAAGCTCATCAGGCCGGAGGACTTGCCGCCGCCGGACAGCCGCTCGCCGGCCGCCCGCACATGGGAGAAGTTCGAGCCGGTACCCGATCCGTATTTGAACAGGCGCGCTTCGCGCACCCACAGGTCCATGATGCCACCCTCGTTCACCAGGTCGTCGCCGACGGACTGGATGAAGCATGCATGCGGCTGGGGATGTTCGTAGGCGGTCTTGGACTTGGTCAGGCGGCCGCTCTGGTAATCGACATAGAAATGACCCTGGCTCGGGCCGTCAATGCCATAGGCCCAGTGCAGGCCTGTGTTGAACCACTGCGGGGAGTTCGGCGCCACCTTCTGGGTCGCCAGCATATAGCGGAGTTCGTCAAAGAAAGCCCGGGCGTCGGCTTCGCCGTCGAAGTAGCCGCCTTTCCAGCCCCAGTAGGTCCAGGTGCCCGCCAGGCGGTCGAACACCTGACAGCCGTCGATCTCGGAGCCGTAACGCTCGTCTTCAGGCAGGTCTTCAAGAGCGGTCTCATCGGCCTCGTGGCGCCACAGCCAGGACGGGACGGTGTTTTCCTCAACCGGCTTCAGCTTTGCCGGGACGCCGGCCTTGCGGAAATACTTCTGGGCCAGGATGTCGGCTGCGACCTGGGAAAACTGGGCCGGGACCTGGATATCGGCCAGGCGGAAGACGACCGAACCATCCGGATTCCGGATCTCGCTGGTGGCCGTGCGAAATTCTATGGTGGCGTAAGGCGATTGACCGTCCTTGGTATAGCGCCGCTCGATCCGCATTCTCTAAGTCCCCTTGTATCGCATACCGGTTCTGCCCGAACCGGACTTCTCGTCCGCATCACATCCGGCCCGGCGTCGCCGCCGGCCCCCGATCAACGGATGCCAACCGGAATCGATTGATCATCCAGAACCGACCGGTTCAAAAGTGCTGGAGTCTCCTGATCGCGTTCACAGGAACACGGGAAATTCCAGAGCCGAATGCCGCCTTGTCATTTTCAGGCTCTGAGCCTGTATGTAGCGTATCTGATTATCTGGTCCACTATATATAGTGTTATTCAACAGCTTTGTCACGATGTGAACGCAGAAACAGGCACAAAGAAACCCTGCCTCCGGCTTAAGGCTGAAAAGCCGGAATGGGGACGCTGACACTTACTTTCTGGATGACCGGAGCGCCCGGAAGGGCTCCCGACTACGCACATCGCAATGATAGTGAAACTAATGTAAACGAATTCTTAAGGTCAAGGCGTGAGTGACAACAGCTAGTGCCCAGTTTGCAGGCAAACGCAAAATCTTGTGTGCGAATGTGGATAGTGGGGAGGGCGCCGGACAAGCGCAACCATCTGGAATTTAGCGCTTGCTTTCCCGGCGAAGCGGTTCCGACCGCGCACGCGGTCGTTTCTGTGGATGACAATGCGTAAAGTTTTATGAAAATTTGAAGAAAATGGACGGGATCGATTTCAACGGGGTTTAAGCCGGGTCTGGTTTAGTGCGGGCAGGACAGGATAGGGACCCGCATTTCATGAAGCATCATGCCGCCTTCGGGCTTTCGATGGAGGATGTCGACGCGGTCGTTGTCGAAGACAGCAAGCCGATGCAGACGATTCTGAGGTCGATTCTTCTCAGCTTCAAGGTCGCACGTGTGCGGGTCTTCGATTCGGCCGACGATGCGCTGGAGGCCAGCCTTGCCGAGCCGCCAAACGTGATTCTGACCGACTGGCGCATGGAGCCGACCTCCGGGTACCAGTTTCTGCGTCTCGTGCGGCATCGCCATATGGAACCGCTTTGCTACGTACCGATTCTCTTCATCACCGCGCATGGCACCCGGCCACTGGTGGACAAGGCGCTGCGCGCCGGCGCGCATCATGTGCTGGTCAAGCCGGTGTCTCCCTCCACCTTGTACAAGCGGCTGACGTGGGTCCTGAATGACGATCGGCCCATGACACTGGAGCACTCCGGCTTCTACAACATCTATGGCATACAGAAGACCCTGGATGCACAGGCGGAGAAGATGCAGACCCTGGCCGGTGCGCGCCTGCATCACCAGATGGCGACACAAAAGCGTGCCGAGGTGGAAGGGGCCGTCGAGGCGGCCTTTGCACAGAACACGGGCCGGGGGCCGGTGTTCGCGGGCGAGAAGAAGAAAGAGCCGATACAGCATTCGGCGGCGGCAAAACACATCCGCAACGCGGGATTCGCCGCGGTCAAGGGCGCCAAGTCTCACTGAGTTTCGGCCCGCATGCCGTTTTATCCTCAGTTGCAGGATGCCCGAACTGGACACAAGCGCCTGTTGCCGCCATAGTCCGCCGAAATCCGGCATCCAGGTTCAGCGGTTTCCGGAGTTCCAGAATCTGTCATCAAGGGACCTTTTGAGGGCCATGAAAACTCTGCTGCTTGAAATCTTCACCTGGTGGAACGGCCAGACCATGGGCACCCGCTTCTTCACGTGGCGCAAGGGCGAGTTCGTCGGGGAAGACGAGCTCGGCAACAAGTATTACAAGGAACGCGCGGGCAAGAAACGCTGGGTGATCTACAAGGATCTCGCGGAAGCTTCGCAAATTCCCGCAGGCTGGCACGGCTGGATGCACCACAGGGTCGACACGCCGCCGGTGGATGAAACCTACCACGCCAAGCACTGGCAGAAGCCGCATGAGCAGAACCACACCGGCACACCGGCCGCGTACCGTCCTCACGGCTCGATCCTGACGCCGGAAGCGCGTCCCGAGGTCAGCGGCGACTATGAAGCCTGGACGCCGGGCAACTGAGGCAAGGCGGTTTGCCTGCCGCCTTCGGTCATTCAGTCAAAACGTATCCTGAAGCCCCGCAGTTGCGGGGCTTTGTTTTTGAACCGTGGGCCCAGGTTCGCGTGAAAGGCTTATTTGCTTATGCTTTTGGCTGACGCCGGCTGAGCGCCGAAGAGGGTGCTGGCGGCGGAGATCATCCGGTTGAGGATCAGGATCACCAGGGACGTGCTGTAGCCGAGCACAAAGGGCATGATCAGCAGCAGCGACTGGTTGGTGAAGGCAATCTCGGACCGTGTCGGGACGGTGGTCTTGTTGAGGGCGGAATTGCTGAGGCTTTTCACGAAACTCAGGAACTCATGGAACCCGAAGGGCAGGGTGAAGAACAGCGCGAAGAGGGCGCCCAGCACGATCCGTTGAATGATCAGCCGGGTGTCGGATATGTCGAAGGTGATGTCGCTGGTGACCGAGATGGCGTTGAAGCCGATAAAGGCAGCCGACCCGATCGCGCCGAGAGACATCAGCCAAAGCAGGAAGAACAGCACCATCAGCGCGACATCGACGCCTTTGCTGTAGAGCGTCACCTCGGCCATGAGCACGGACAGGATCATCGATCCGATGGAGACCGCAACCAGCCAGACCGCGATCCTGGGCAGAAAATTCGGCATTTGCGACACCAGAAACCGTTTGCGGTTGGCATCGGTGAGGAGCGCGAACAGGATCTGGGTTTTCTGCTCCACCGCCTGCCATTCGCTGTCCGTCGGTGACCGGCCTTGCACTGTCGCGCCGGCGGCTTTCAGGCAGTTGAGTTCGCCCAGCGAGAAATTCTCGGGCAGGGTGGTCGCCTCGCGGATCAGAAAGGAATGCAGGCCGCGCAAAGTCGCCAGGTCCTTGTTGAACTTCTGGTCGCTGATAATATGGCTGGGGTCGGCGCTGCGGCCCGTTCGTTCCTCCGGAGTGGGGCCGGTGCGGGCAATGCCCGGTGTCCGGTCGGGAGCAGGGGCGGTTATTTCCGGACACCCGAGGAGTTCTTCCGGTAAACCGGTGGCCTGCCTGGACTTCCCCGACCCCGCCTTGTTGCCGCTATCCTTGACGTCCCCTGACATGACCGATCCTGACGAACGCGATGTTACGTTGGGGAATGCTGGCAAGAAACGAATCAGGTAGCAAACTCAACCGGTTTGCAAGCCATGGTGGCGCAGCCGGCCGGGTGATGGTGCGGCGGGCACATTGAGGCCACCATCTACGCCTGTGGGGCCTTGCGGCTGTCCAGCACGTCGAGAATTTCCTGTCCGCAGGCTTGCGGCGACAGGGCATAAAAGTCGGTCTCGAGTTTCAAGGCCTCTGAGAGCTGATTGCTGTAGTCGGTCTGGGAGACTTCCCGCGTCCCGAATTTGCTCAGATGATCGGTCACGAATTGGGTGTCGAGCAGGCTGTAGCCGCCAACGGTCAGCCTTGCGACGAGATGAGCCAGGCAGACTTTCGACGCGTCCGTGCGGAAGGTGAACATGCTTTCGCCGAAGAAAGCTCCGTTCAGGCTGACGCCGTAAAGGCCACCGACGAGTTCACCCTCCTGCCAGGCTTCCACCGTGTGGCAATAGCCCATCTCGAAGAGCTCGCCGTAAAGACGGCGGATCTCGCGGTTTATCCAGGTTTTCTGGCGGCCGGGCATTGGCTCGGCACATCCATCGATGATGCCCTGAAAGTCGGTGCTGACCCTGACCTCGAAGACGTCGTTGCGGATGGTGCGCCTGAGCCGCCGGGGCATGTGAAAATCGTCAAGCGGGAGAATGCCACGCTGTTCCGGTTCCAGCCAGAAAAGACCAGGATCGTCGGCGGATTCGGCCATGGGAAACAGGCCGCAGGCGTAAGCTTTCAAAAGCACCTGCGGCGTGATTTCCATCACGACGTCGTCTTTATATCCAGCCATGGGGCCTCACAGTCCGTCCGGCTCGGGCTGGTCCTTGCCGAAATTCGGTCAGCTTGACTTCTTGGCCAGGTATTTTTCCAGCCAGTGAATGTCATACTGACCGTTTGCGATGTCCTGATTGTCCACCAAATCGCGGAAAAGCGGAATAGTCGACTTGATTTCGTCAACCACAAATTCATCGAGGCAGCGGCGCAGGCGCATCATGCATTCCACGCGGTTACGGCCGTGCACGATGAGCTTGCCGATGAGGCTGTCGTAATAGGGCGGAATCTTGTAGCCCTGATAGACGCCTGAATCGACCCGCACGCCAAGTCCGCCGGGCGTATGGTAATAGGTGATGGTGCCCGGTGAGGGTGCGAATGTGACGGGGTCTTCCGCATTGATCCGGCACTCGATGGCGTGACCGTCGAACCGGATGTCCTCCTGCACCATATCCAGAGAGCCCCCGGCGGCGATCCGGATCTGCTCGTTGACAAGATCGATACCGGTGATCATCTCGGTGACCGGGTGCTCCACCTGGAGGCGGGTGTTCATCTCGATGAAATAGAATTCGCCGTTTTCGTAGAGAAACTCCACCGTGCCGACGCCGCGATATTTCAGCTTGCGCATCGCTTTGGCGACGATCTCGCCGATTTCGTGACGCTGTTCGGCATTCAGGGACGGCGAGGGCGCTTCTTCCAGAACCTTCTGGTGGCGGCGCTGCAAGGAGCAATCCCGTTCGCCCAGATGCACCGCGTTGCCCTTGCCGTCGCCCAGAACCTGGATTTCGATATGGCGGGGCTGGCTGAGGTATTTTTCCATATAGAGGGCGTCATCGCCGAAAGCCGCCTTGGCTTCCGAACGTGCGGTGGAAAGTGCGGTATCGAGATCCGCCTCCGTCATGGCGACCTTCATGCCGCGGCCACCACCGCCGGCGGCAGCCTTGACCAGAAGCGGATAGCCAATTTCCCGAGCGATCGCGTGGGCGTCGTCCTGCGGGGTCACGGCACCGTCGGATCCGGGCACCACCGGTATTCCCAGCTCGATGGCGGTTTTCTTGGCCTGGATCTTGTCGCCCATGATGCGGATATGCTCGGCGGACGGGCCAATGAATTCGATATTGTGGGCTTCCAGAATTTCCGCGAAGCGGGCGTTCTCGGACAAAAAGCCGTATCCGGGGTGAACCGCATCGGCACCCGTGATCTCGCAGGCAGCAAGAAGCTGCGGAATGTTCAGATAACTTTCGCGCGCCGAGGGCGGGCCGATGCAGACGCTTTCGTCGGCAAGACGCACATGCATGGCGTCGGCGTCCGCGGTGGAATGGACCGCCACGGTTGAAATGCCGAGTTCCTTGCAGGCACGCAGGATACGCAGCGCGATTTCGCCGCGATTGGCGATGAGGATTTTGGAAAACATGGCCACGGCGGCTCCCTTATTCGACGATAATGAGCGGTTCGCCGAATTCCACCGGCTGGGCGTCGTCTACCAGTATCTGTTTGACGGTTCCTGCCTTGGTGCTGGGAATGTGGTTCATGGTCTTCATGGCTTCGACAATCAGGATCGACTGGCCTTCTGTCACCTTGTCGCCAACCTGGATAAACGGGGCGGCGCCCGGCTCGGGAGAAAGATAGGCAGTGCCGACCATCGGCGAGAGGACCGTTCCGGGATGCGGAGCCGAATCCTGGACGGGCGCCGCTGCTGCGGGGGCTGGCGCAACCGGGGCAGCCGCTGCAGGCGCCATGGCGGGAGCCATCATGTTGACAGGGGCATTGACCGACATCTGGCGGGCGACGCGGATGCGCGTATCGCCTTGTTCCAACTCGATCTCCGACAGATTAGTCTCATCCAGAAGGATGGCGAGATCCCGGATCATGGCCGTGTCGAATTTCTTGTTATCATTACGCATATCGTTTGGCTCTCGTACTCGGTCTGCAAGGAGCGCATGTGCCGGATGAACAGCCTTGGCGGTTCTTTCCGACGGATCTGGATCCGCTCCAGACCAGCTTGCATCTGCGCTATTTGCACCGCCGATAAAAGCGGACAAAGGGTTGTGGCCCGTGACCGTTCCGGACACGAGCCACGCTTCTTATAGGGATTGAATCGGATCAGGAAAACCCCCGATTTCCCCTAGACATGACGGAAGACCCGTTTCCTACAGACTTGGGTCTGTCAGCAAGGAAGCTCAGCAGGTTGTCTCGCCGCAATTCTGCATGGCGTCGAGTTTTTCCCGCAGCTGATCGAAGCCGACTGCGCCCATGACGACCTCGTCGCCGACAACGTAGGACGGCGTTCCGGTAAGACCGAGGCGGTTGGCGATCGAATAGACTTCCTCGATCGTCTGACCGGCTTCATCGGTTTCCATCGCCGCCAGAAGGTCCTCTTCCCCGATGCCGGCAGCGGTCGCAGCTGCAAGAGCGCTTGCCCGGTTTGCCTGGCTGCGGCCAAGAAGCAGTGCTTCGTGGAATTTGGCATATTTTTCAGGCGCCACGGTATTGACCGCAACCGCGACCTGGGCGGCTTCGACCGAGCCCTGGCCGAGCACCGGGAATTCCTTCAGCACGACTTTCAGGTCGGGATACTGTTCGATCAGCCGTGCCATGTCGCCATACGCGCGCTTGCAGTAGCCGCAGTTGTAGTCGAAGAATTCGACCAGGGTAATGGACCCTTCCGGGTTGCCTAGAACCACCTGGCGGGTGGAGTTGAAGAGGATGTCCGCGCTTTCGCTCAGCATCTGCAGGCGAGCGGTTTCAGCAGCTTCCTTTTCCCTGCGGTCCAGTTCGGTCAGCGCTTCGGTGATGACTTCCGGGTTTTGAAGAAGATACTCGCGCACGATTTTTTCAATTTCGCCGCGATTGACCTCCTGCGCGGTGGCGGCGCCGGCAATCAGGCTCAGGACAAGCGCACTTGCGGACAGGATGCGCAGCAATGCGGGCGGGCACAATTTCCGGCTGAAACTGGTGATATAGGTCATATGGGGCTCCCTCGGCCAACCTGCTGTCAAGTGTCATCGCATGTCGGCTGACAAGTTGATCTATTTTCAGTTATTGGAGCATCCTGTCTGCGTTCGTCAGATCGCGGTTTGCTCCAGGCAACAAGCTCACAGCCATTCGGCATTGCCACCATGCGCGTTACAGGTGTCAGCGGCGATTCGGCAGATCTGGTGGTTTGTACGCTACAATGTCGTCAGCTTGAAGCCATGCGGGCGATCCGCGCTTCAAACTTTTTTGAGCACGGGCGGCGTAGCGCTGCGCTGCTTGAAAATCACCGCTGACCATCAGGCCCTTCGCCGTTGCCAGATCGGCTTCGGCCCGCTCGCCCTGGCGCCCGTGGGCAATCGCCAGCTGGCTGTAGGCAACGCCCGAGTTCGGGTCTCTTTGAATGGCCCGTTTGAGGATGCGCTCCGCCTCCGGAAGATAGGACGCCTCGTTGGCGCCGACCAGCGCATATCCGAGCCAGACAAGAAACTGCGGTTCATTGGGTTTGAAGGACAGGGCCTTGCGGAATGGCGCAATCGCGCCCTTCGGGTCTCCGCCTTCCAGCAGCGCCTGGCCCTTGAGTTCGTAATAATAGGGGTTGTTCGGCTGCGTGCGGATCAGCGCATCAATCTCCTTCACCGCGCCCTTGCCCCGGCTTTTCATGGCCGCGATTGCCCGCGCGTATTGGGCTGCCGGGCTCTTGTCGCTGCGCGGATAGGCCCGCAGGGTGGCCGAGGGGTGGCTGGTGAAGGCGAACAGTTTCGCACGGATCTGATCGTGCCGGTATTGCAGGACGTAGTCTTCCGGCTGGTTGAAATATTTCGACTTCTGGGCGTCGTTCAAAAGACCGTTATAACGCTCCTGGGCCATCGGGTGGCTCTGGGCGTAAGGGTCTGCGAACTTGCGGGAGAACAGCTGCTGTTCGGACATGCGCTGGAAGTTTTTCAGCATGCCCCGGGCACTCTGGCCGGTGGCATCGAGATATCTGAGCGCCGCCCGGTCGGCGGAGGCTTCCTCGCCGCGCTGGTAGGCGAGCAGCGACCTTTGTCCCACTGATCCCGATCCGAGAATGGCGGCCGCGCCCCCGGAGGCTGCCTGACCCGAGCCGGCTGCGGCACCGGCTGCGGCGGCGCCGGCGCCCAGGATCATGCCGATCACGGCGACGATCTGGGCATTGGCCGCGGCCGAGCGCAGCCGGACGAGATGCCGTCCGGAGATATGGCCGGATTCATGGGCGATCACGCCTATGACTTCTCCGGGCGTTTCCGCTTCGAGCAAGACGCCGATATTGATGAACATACGGCGCGAATCCGGCACAAAGGCGTTGAAGGTCTTTTGGTTGACCAGAATGATCTGCGGTTCGGAATTCGAGATTCCCGCCACCTTGAAGATCGGCTTTGCGTAATCCTTCAAGAGCTCTTCGGCTTCCGCGTCGCGCACCAGCGGCAGGCGTCCGCCCTGAGCCTGCACGGGTGCTGCGGCCAACGGCAGAAGAAGAGCGGCCGAACATGCAATGCCAACGGCCTTGCGCATCAACCGCATTCCGGAGTGTTCTTCAGGCTGGAAGGAAAAGGGCAGCAAACGCGACAAGTCGCATACCTCCGAAGCGTAACAGCGAATTGAACCTCACATTCATCGTCCAAATACTGTCCTACTCAGGCGCATGAATGTATGGCGAAGGTATGGATCATGGCGGATCCGGTCAAGAAAAGGTAATTACAAATCGGAGAGGATCGGAATGGAAGCGCCCTTTCAACGGATGTCGCGGCCGGATTGTATCCCGCTCGAGAATCCGCGATACGAAGGGCCGTGAACCTTCCGCGTTCCAGTGAACGTACCCAAGAGAACCCTGACGTTATACCAACTCCGGAACAAACAGGTCGTCATGACATCCTCAGCCTTTGTGCCCTCCCGCCGCAGCGACGTCGCCCCTTTCATCGCCATGGACGTTCTGTCGGAGGCGGCGCGACTTGAGGCGGATGGCCGCAGGATCGTGCATATGGAGGTCGGTCAGCCTTCGGCCCCGGCCCCGAAAGCGGCCCTCGCGGCAGCGGATGAGGCTCTCAGGCACGGCAGGATCGGTTACACGGAAGCGCTCGGGGTAAAACCGCTTCGCCATGCGCTGGCCCGGCACTACAAGAGGACCTACGGCGTTGAGGTGCCGATCGAGCGGATCATGGCCACGACAGGATCTTCGGCAGGCTTCAACCTGGCCTTTCTGGCCGCCTTCGATCCGGGTGACCGGGTGGTCCTGACAGCACCGGGATATCCCGCCTATCGAAATATCCTGAAGGCGCTCGGCCTGGTGCCTGTCGAGGTGGAAGTCGGTGCGGACACCCGCTGGAGCCTTACGCCGGAACATCTGGAAGAAGCCCTGAAGGACGGACCTGTGAAGGGTGTCCTGGTCGCCAGTCCCGCCAATCCCACCGGCACCATGATGAGCGCGGACGCGCTGGAAGATCTGATCGGCTACTGTGAGAGCCGGGGAATCTGGTTCATCTCCGACGAAATCTATCATGGCCTTGACTATGCCGGGGAACAGAAGACCGCGCTTGAGTTCTCCAGCAACGCGATCGTCATCAACAGCTTCTCCAAATATTACTGCATGACCGGCTGGCGGATCGGCTGGATGATCCTGCCGGAACAGCTGGTCAGACCGGTGGAGCGTATTGCCCAGAGCCTTTACATTTCTCCGCCGGAGCTTTCCCAGATCGCGGCAACGGCGGCACTTGACGCGGTTCAGGAACTTGAAGGCGTCAAGGCCGGCTACGCGGCCAACAGGGCGTTGCTGCTGAAAGGACTGCCTGACATCGGCCTCGACAGGCTGCTGCCGGTGGACGGGGCGTTCTATATCTATGCGGACATAAGCCGCTTCAGTTCAAACAGTCTGGAATTTGCAAGACAGATGCTGCATCAGGCCGGTGTCGCCGCGACGCCGGGTGTCGATTTCGACCCGGTGCACGGGCACGAGTTTCTGCGCTTTTCCTTCGCCGGAACGCACGAAGACATGAAAGAGGCGTTGAGCCGGCTGTCGGCCTTCCTGAAATAGCATATTCGGCAATCGGGTAATCTGAATTCAGTTCTCCAGGAGGAAGTGCAGACATTTCCCGGATCAGCCTGCTTGAAATTGCAAGCAGGTTGATCCGGATATTCCTCCGGTAAAGTTTTCAGCGGTGATCAGAAGAAGGACCGACCACGCCACCAGCCGGCACGTTTCGGCTTGGCTTCCTTGTTTTCACCAGACGTTTCGCTGGTGACCACAGGTTCGGCCGGGGCAGAGGGAGCTTCCGCTTCCTTCTCCGCTGCAGCGTCATTGGCGACCGGTTGTTCGGACGTCGGAGTTTCGACGACGATATCTTCTTTTTCAGACACATCGGAAGGACTGGACGCCGTAACATCCTCGCTTTCCGAAGCCTTTGCCGCGACATTGTCAGCCTCGGCAGTGTCCGCTTCCACGGCAGCAACCTCGTTCACAGAGGCGGCGGAAGCTTCCGCGTTCGCTGTGTCCGGGGCGTCCTGTTCTGCCTGTACTTCGGGTGTCTCAGGCTCTGCGGAAGCAACTGCTTCCGGTTCGGAGGGCGCCTCTACACCTTCAGGAGCTTCGCTTTTTGAAGCTTCAGCAGGGGTATCGCTGTCGCCGTTCGCGTCGTCTTCGCCGTTGAAGTCGCCGCCTTCACCGTTCTTGCGTCCCCTGCGGCCGCCACGGCGGCCCCGGCGGCGCTTGCGGCGCGGTTCGTCGTCGCCGCCTTCTTCATCACCGGAACGGGCTTCCTGCGGCTGGCCGTCTTCGCTTTCGGCATCGCCTGCAGCGTCCGACGCCTGCCGGGACGTCGTGCCGGGATCGTTGTTGAAGTCGGTGCCCTCGGGCTGGGAGTCCGATCCGCCCCGCCGGCGCTTGCGGCGGCGTTTGCGGCGGCGGTCTCCGCCCTCGTCATCGAGGGACTGCTCTTCTTCAGATTCCTCCGGATGCTCCTCTGGAGCCTCGTCGGCATCTTCAATTTCAATTGTGTGGGGCTGAACCACGGGAGGTGGTGCGGGGAAGCGTTCCCTGTCCACCAGGGCGCCGCGTTCCAGAACGTAGAGCTGGCCGTTGATGGTGTCGTCCGCGTGAACCTCGATCTCGATCGCAAAGCGCGTTTCAAGATCCACAAGGTTCGCGCGCTTCTGGTTCAGGATGTAGAGTGCAACCTGTGTGGTCGTGCGGATGATCAGATTGTGTGACGAGCCCTTGAGCAGATTGTCCTCAATCGACCGCAAGACATGAAGTGCGATGGATTCCACGGACCGGATCATGCCGGTGCCCTGACAATGCGGGCAGGGTGTGGTGGAGCTTTCCAGAACGCCGGTGCGGATGCGCTGGCGCGACATTTCCAGCAGGCCGAAATGCGAGATCCGGCCGACCTGAATGCGGGCGCGGTCGTTCTTCAGGCAATCCTTGAGCTTGCGTTCGACAGATCTGTTGTTCTTCGACTCTTCCATGTCGATGAAATCGATGACGACAAGGCCGGCGAGGTCGCGCAGACGCAGTTGCCGGGTAACCTCTTCAGCTGCTTCCAGGTTTGTCTGCAGCGCGGTGTCTTCAATGTTGTGCTCGCGGGTGGACTTGCCCGAGTTCACGTCGATTGAGACCAGAGCTTCAGTCTGGTTGATGACAATGTAACCGCCGGACTTCAGCGTCACCTGCGGCGAGAACATCGCATCGAGCTGCGGTTCCACGCCAAAGCGGATGAACAGCGGCGAGGGGTCGCGGTAGGGCTGGACGTTCTTGGCATGGCTCGGCATGAGCATGCGCATGAAGTCCTTGGCCTCGCGGTAGCCTTCATCGCCGGAAACCAGGACCTCGTTGATGTCCTTGTTGTAAAGGTCGCGGATCGAGCGTTTGACCAGGCTGCCTTCCTCATAGACGAGGCTTGGAGCACTGGACTTCAAGGTGAGCTCGCGCACATTTTCCCAAAGCCGCATCAGATATTCGAAATCGCGCTTGATTTCAGCCTTGGTGCGGCTGGCGCCGGCGGTGCGCAGGATCACGCCCATGCCTTCAGGCACTTCCAGTTCGGAGGCGATCTCTTTCAGGCGCTTACGGTCCGTCGGCTGGGTGATCTTGCGGGAGATACCGCCACCGCGGGCGGTATTTGGCATCAACACGGAGTAGCGGCCGGCCAGCGACAGATAGGTTGTCAGAGCAGCGCCCTTGTTGCCGCGCTCTTCCTTGACCACCTGAACCAGAATGACCTGGCGGCGCTTGATGACTTCCTGGATCTTGTATTGTTTGCGGATCGGTGCGCGGCGTTCGGGCACCTCTTCCATGGCATCTTCGGCACCGACCGATTCAACAGCGTCGTCGTCACCGTCGGTGTCGTCGTCATCTTCTTCGGATTTACGCCCACGACCGCGTCCGCGACCCCGGCCGCGTGCCCGGACCGGAGCTTCGTCTTCTTCCTCGTCACCCGAGGACTGGTCGCCGTTATCGGAGTCCTGAGTGTCCTCGTCTTCCGCAGCCTTGGCCTCCAGGCCTTCCGAGGTCTCGTCGGCAGGAGCGGCTACATCTGTTTCACCGCCATCCGCCTGTTCACCGGCATCCGCCTGCGCGTCTTCGGTTTCGACTTTTTCGCTGGCGACGGTTTCCGCTGTGTCGTTTTTGGCCGCGCGGGTGCGGCGGCGGCGCTTCGGCTTTTCTTCTGCATCGGCGTCGTCGCGCTGACGATCGGCAGCCTCAGCCGCGAGCAGGGCTTCCCGGTCCGCGACAGGTATCTGGTAGTAGTCCGGATGAATTTCACTAAACGCGAGAAATCCGTGGCGGTTGCCGCCATATTCAACGAACGCCGCCTGAAGCGAGGGTTCTACTCGCGTTACTTTCGCTAAATATATATTCCCGCGAAGTTGCTTCCGATTTGCTGCCTCAAAGTCGAATTCTTCAACCCGATTGCCACGCACGACGACGACCCGGGTTTCTTCCGGGTGGCCCGCGTCGATCAGCATTTTGTTTGCCATTATTGAACGTCTCCACGGCAGCGCTGCTGGGCGCGTATCCAAAACGCGCATCGCCCGAAAGGAGGATGGCTGCCGTATTTGTTTTGATAAGATGGGAAAGGGCGTCTGCGCCCGGCGCGGTCGTATGATCAACGCAAGCGGCCGCAAAAGCGGGGGCTTGCTTCATGTCGATCATCATGTGCATCACGCGGGTCCTTCGGGGCAACGCAGGCCCAGGAGTTAAAGTCATTGTTTCATTACACCGGCATGCAGGTTGGCTTCGCCGCTACATCTACACCCGGTTCCGGAAAAGGTTCACTCTCAAGGTCCGCTGCTGACCTCGCCGGGGATCAGCCATAAGGAAACAGGCATGATGCTGCGAGGCGGAGCGATATCGAAGAGAGGCCGATACTCTTTCCACTGCAGTCCGGGCACTTGAACAAACGGCAGAACGGCCTCTGTTCTGTCGCTTAAAGGCCTTGGATTACGATGACGTTGTGGATAGACATCCCATTTCGTCACCTGGGAAGGTATCGGATTCGAACCTAAATCCGTAAGGTACTTTTACGATCCAAGGCTCCGCATTGCAAGCAGTGTGACATAGCGGAACTATTTTCCTCATTACGCTGATGGCGTATGACGGAGTGCAAGAGCCTCGACGCGGACGGTTTTCGAGCAGCATGGCCAGTATGATGGAATTGAAAATCGGAATGAAACCGCAGGTTGGCGGGGTGTTTGGCGGCATTCGCAGGTTAGTCGCGCGGACGAGCCTTGTTTTGGCTTTATGTCCTTTTGCGCTCACTGTTCACACCGTTGCCGCCCTTGCCGACACCACGCCCCCCGTCGTGACGGGCGCCAGAGTTGCCGGCGATGAAGACCGGACCCGATTCGTTCTTGACATGGATACACAGGTCACGCCCGTGATCTCCGGTCTGGCAAATCCGTACCGGCTCATTCTCGATTTGCCGGAAGTGACTTTTTCCATACCGCAGGATGTGGGTGAATCCGGAAGAGGTCTTATCAGTGACTGGCGTTTCGGGCTGTTCGCTCTTGGGAAATCGCGTATCGTCATGGATCTGACCGGACCGGTCAGCGTGGACAAAAGCTTCTTTTTGCCTGCCGTGGACGACCAGCCGGCGCGGCTCGTCATGGATCTGGTGCGCTCTTCGCCGCAGGACTTCGCAGCCTTCGTAGAAACATCCCGGTCCGTTCCTTCAGCTGACAGCGAAAAAACCGCGTCCAAAAGCGACAGGCTGACTGCGCCGAAGAACGGCGACAAGCCGCTTATCGTTCTCGATCCCGGTCATGGAGGGATCGACACCGGCGCCACGAGCGCGGCTGGGACCCATGAAAAGGCGATCGTTCTTGAATTCGCATCGCTCCTGAAGGAAAAGCTGGACGCCACCGGTCTCTACGATGTGCATATGACGCGTGAGGACGACACATTCATTCCGCTCGGGCGCAGGGTCGAGATCGGTCATGAACTGGCCGCCGATCTGTTCATCTCCATTCACGCCGATTCGGTCCGCCAGGGCCGGAAACTGGTGCGCGGTTCGACGGTCTATACCCTTTCGGACAAGGCTTCAGATCAGCTGTCCGCGGAAATCGCCGAGACGGAAAACATGTCTGACGTGATCGCCGGTGTGGATCTGGAAACGGGACCGGGCGAAGTGACGGATATCCTCCTCGATCTGGCGCGCCGGGAAACCCGCTCCTTTTCGGTGTATTTTGCCAGAACGCTTGTGAACGAGCTGAAAAGCGCAGTCCGCCTTATCAACAATCCGCACAGATCGGCGGGTTTTCGCGTATTGAAAGCGCATGACGTGCCGTCGGTTCTCGTCGAACTCGGCTATCTTTCGAATGAACATGACGAGAAACTGCTGATCTCCGATGAGTGGCGCGAACGCATGGCCGGGGCCATTACCGAAGCTGTGCACGGTTTTTTCCGTCCCCGGCTGGCGCGCCAGCAGGAAGCGGCCTCTCAGTAAAATCCTTGTGTCGCCATTGCAAATCGGAGGAGGGGACTGACAATTGCCTCAGCATCGCCATATTGGTGCACGAGGAAGGCAGCTAAATGTTTCGGACGGTTTCTAGAGCACTTTCAAGCAACACGGAGCCATTTGATGGAGACAAATCAGCTAACGACCATGGCGCGGCGCAGGGCGATACCAGGCGTCGGACAAGTGTCGCGACGATTTAAACAAGCTGAATTGGTCCACCGGAGTCGTATGTTCCTTAAAAGTGCTCTAATGCCGAGTTAATGTATCCATGTTAAAAAGCTATACGCGCTTGAAGACGGGGAAAGACGAGCCCGCGGTATGAAATTTTTGGTGAAGTTTTTCGGTTATCTGTTCGGCATCGGAGCTGTCCTCGGACTGCTGGTGGCGGCTGGCGTGTGGATGTATCTGCAGCATCTCACGGAGGGGCTGCCCGATTTTACCGCCCTGCAGAATTACGAACCGCCCGTGATGACACGCGTCCATGCGGCAGATGGCAGCCTGATGGCCGAATACGCGACCGAACGGCGTATGTTTCTGCCGATCCAGGCCATCCCGGACAAGGTGAAGCAGGCTTTTATTGCGGCGGAAGACAAGAATTTCTACACCCATATCGGCGTCGATCCTGAGGGTATCGCCCGTGCGGCGGTCCGCTTCATTCAGAATTATGGCTCCGGCAGGCGGCCCGAGGGCGCTTCCACGATCACTCAGCAGGTGGCAAAGAACTTCCTCCTGTCCGATCTGGTCAGTGAGGAAAAACAGCGGCGTTCGGCAGCCTATGAGCGCAAGGTCAAGGAAGCCGTTCTCTCGTTGAGAATCGAACAGGCCTATACGAAGGACGAGATCCTCGAGCTATATCTAAACGAGATCTATTTTGGCTTCGGCGCCTATGGTGTTGCGGCGGCTTCGCTGATTTATTTCGACAAGTCGGTGCACGAATTGTCGCTGGATGAAATCGCCTATCTGGCGGCGCTTCCCAAGGGGCCGAGCAACTATCATCCCTACAGGAAGACCGAAGCGGCCATCGCACGCCGTAACTACGTGATCGACCGGATGATCGCCGATGGCTACATCAGTCTCGAAGAAGGCGACGAAGCCAAGGAAAAGGCTATTGTCGTCAAGCGCCGCGAACACGGTTCGCAGCTGTTTGCGGCGGAGTATTTCACCGAAGAGGTCCGCCGCGAGGTTGCCGATATCTTCGGTGACAAGCGTCTTTACCAGGGTGGTCTGTCCGTCCGCTCGACACTCGATCCGGAACTGCAGAAAATGGCGCGCAAGTCGCTCATGGACGGGCTGATCAAGTTCGACCATCAGCGTGGCAGCTGGAACGGTCCGGTGGAGAAGCTCCCCCTTGGGGCCGACTGGGGTGTCGACCTGGCAAAGATCGAAGCCTTGAGCGATCTGCCAGAGTGGCAACTGGCGGTGGTCCTGGAGAGCGGTAGCGATCAGGCACTTGTCGGGGTCCAGCCGGTAAGGCTTGACAGCGGTGAGCTTTCCGACGAACGCAAGACAGGGCCGCTTTTCCTGGAGACCATGAAATGGGCCCGCGTCAAAGGCCGGGCACCGGGCGCGGTTTCAGACGTGCTCGCCCCGGGCGATGTGATCTACGTGCATGAAAGCGATGTGGCTCCAGGCACGTTCGAATTGCGCCAGATCCCGAAAGTTTCCGGCGCGCTTGTCGCCATGGATCCCTATACCGGCCGCGTTCTGGCCATGGTCGGCGGTTTCAGCTACGCCCAGAGCGAGTTCAACCGGGCCACTCAGGCCTACCGTCAGCCCGGCTCGTCCTTCAAACCGTTCCTTTATGCCGCTGCCCTGGATAACGGCTACACGCCATCGTCGGTGGTCATGGATGCTCCGCTGGAGATCAATCAGGGACCTGGCCTGGGAACCTGGCGGCCGCAGAACTACGGTGGAAAATTCTATGGGCCGTCCACGCTTCGCACAGGGGTCGAGCTTTCCAGAAACGTCATGACCGTACGTCTGGCGCAGGACATGGGCATGCCGCTGGTGGCCGAATACGCCAAGCGCTTCGGCATCTACGACAATATGCTGCCGGTCCTGTCCATGTCGCTCGGCGCCGGGGAAACCACTGTCCTGCGCCTGACCACGGCTTATGCGACCATCGCCAATGGTGGCAGGAAAGTCCGCCCGACCCTGATCGACAGGATTCAGGATCGCTATGGCCGCACCATCTACAAGCACGACAGCCGCATCTGCGACGGCTGTACCCAGGATGTCTGGGAAGGCCAGGAAGAACCGACGCTGATCGATGACCGCGAGCAGGTTCTCGATCCGATGACCGCCTACCAGATCACTTCCATGATGGAAGGGGTCGTGCAGCGCGGTACAGCGACGTCTGTCCGTGCGGTCGGCCGTCCGGTCGCCGGCAAGACCGGTACGACCAATGACGAGAAGGATGCCTGGTTCATGGGCTTCACGCCGGATCTCGCGGTTGGCGTTTTCGTCGGTTACGACAATCCGAAGCCTATGGGACGCGGAGCGACCGGCGGCCAGGTTGCTGCACCGATCTTCACTGATTTCGTCAAGAAGGCGCTGTCGGACAAGCCGCCTGTCGAATTCCGGGTGCCCAAGGGCCTGCAGCTTATCCCGATCAACCGCCGCACCGGCATGCGCACAGCCGCCGGAACGCCCGGGTCGATCCTGGAATCTTTCAAGCCTGGCATGGCTCCGCCGGACAGCTACTCGGTGATCGGATTCCAGGAAACCATGGGCGTGCCGCACTCGGTTTCCCCGGAAGCCGCGGGCGCGGTTCTCAGCGGGACGGGCGGCCTTTATTGACCCCGGCCGCCTTCGGACCGATGAGCGAAACGCTTCCGGTCCTTGCGTGGTTTACAGCGCCAACCCGTGCGGGTAATGTCCCGCTCCAATTCAAGAGCCAGCGGCGTCTGTTGGGATTCAGGGGCTTTGAAATCCGATCGGGCCCGGCGTCTCCTGAAGGTGGCCGGGCCACTTCATGTCAATCAAGCGAGGTATCCGATGCGCGCCGAAATGGAAGCGATCGTCGACGAAATCAAGCAGGCCATAAGCCTGCTGAGGAGGCATCTTTGACTGGGATCAGGCACTTGTCCGGCTGGAAGAACTGAACGCCCTTTCGGAAAATCCGGATCTCTGGAACGAACCCACCAAGGCCCAGAAGCTGATGCGCGAGCGCCAGCAGCTCGATGACGGCATCAGCGGTGTCACGGCTCTTCAACAGGATCTCTCCGATAATATCGAGCTGATCGAACTCGGTGAAATGGAAGATGACACTTCCGTTGTGACAGAAGCCGAGCAGGCGCTGCGCAGCCTCAAGGACAAGGTTCACGAACTCGAGCTCAATTCGCTTCTTTCCGGGGAAGCCGATGCCAACGACACCTATCTGGAAATCAACTCCGGTGCAGGGGGCACGGAGAGCCAGGACTGGGCGTCGATGATGCTGCGCATGTATCGCCGCTGGGCGGAAAAACGCGGCTACAAGGTCGAACTGCTGGAATATCACGATGGTGAGGAAGCGGGCATCAAGTCCGCAACCCTGCTGATCAAGGGTGAGAACGCCTATGGCTGGCTGAAGACCGAGTCCGGGGTGCACCGTCTTGTGCGGATTTCACCCTATGACAGCAACGCGCGCCGCCACACAAGCTTTTCCAGCGCCTGGGTCTATCCGGTGATCGACGATAGCATCGACATCGACATCAACGAAAGCGATTGCCGGATCGACACCTACCGCGCATCCGGCGCCGGCGGACAGCACGTCAACACCACAGATTCGGCCGTGCGCATCACGCACCAGCCGACGGGGATTGTCGTCCAGTGCCAGTCCGAACGCTCGCAGCACAAGAACCGGGCGACCGCGTGGTCCATGTTGAAGGCCCGGCTCTATGAGGCGGAACTGAAAAAGCGGGAAGAGGCGGCAAACGCCGAGGCTGCGTCCAAGTCGGATATTGGCTGGGGCCACCAGATCCGCTCCTATGTCCTGCAACCGTATCAGCTTGTGAAGGACCTCAGGACGGGTGTGGAAAGCACGTCTCCTGGCGACGTTCTGGACGGAGACCTCGACAAGTTCATGGAAGCCGCGCTCGCGCAGCGGGTCTTCGGCGGCGATCCGGTCTCGGTCGAAGATATCGAATAGGCCTGCCCGATCAGGGAAGAGGGGGCATTGGCCCCCTCAGCCTAAACCTAGTGACAAGGCCATGACGTCATCGCCGTCATCCCGGCCAAGCGGTGAGCAAGCCGGGACCGGAGAGTAACAAGTCATTGTTATAGTTATTATTTTCTAATGATTCCCCTCAGCTCATCGATCCCGGATTTTCGCTACGTTGCGTGCGGGATGATGAATTGGGGATTTGCCAGCAGGCAAAAGGGGAGCAACAGGCGTCCGTTTTTTCAGATCTCTGCTAAAGCGAAAGCGCGGCCAGCTTGTCGCCGGCGGAGAGAAATGCCGCCGGATTGCTCGGTTTGTCGCCGCGGCGGATTTCGTAGTGCAGGTGGGCTCCGGTCGAGCGGCCGGTGGAGCCGACGTTGCCTATCAGGTCGCCGGCGAGTACATGGTCTCCCTTTGCCACGCGAAGGCGGCTCAGATGGGCGTAGCGGGTAACAAAGCCGTTGGCATGGCGGATTTCGACCATCTTGCCGTAGCCTCCCTTGCGCCCGGCGCCGACCACCGTGCCGGGAGCGGTTGCGAAGACGCGTGTGCCATAAGCTGCCTTGAAATCGATGCCGGTGTGCATGGCCAGACGGCCGAGGAAGGGGTCCACCCGGGGGCCGTAGCTGCTGGAAACGGAACTGTTTCGAACGGGTCGTTTTATCGGCAGGCGCAAGGTGGTGAACTTGATCCGGCGCAAGGCTTCAAGAGCCTTGGTGGCCCGCTGCAGCCGGCCCGGAAAGTTCTCTTCGGTGATCGGCTGAAAGGGACCGCCGATCGCGGTTTTCCTGCGCAGCGTCGCATTGATGGATGGCGTGATGGCGCGGGTGATGTCGAGAATGTCGTCTATGCGGCTTTCCGTGGCGATGGTGATGGCATCCACCGCAACGGTGCTTTCTTCATCCATCGCCGAGATGTGAGCTCTTACCGCGTCGAGAGCGGCTTGTTTTTCAGTGTTTTTTTTTACGGTTGATTGGGATTGAAGCGGATCTGAATCCGTCTTCTGCAGGATCGTAAGCGGATCGATGGTGTCCGATGAACCGTCTCGCAGGCCGAGGGCCTTCACCGGTTCGTCGATCAACAGACTCTCACCACCGATCGCCGACTTGTCTTCTTTTCCGATCGCGGCGAGATTGCCGGAATCCAAGGCCGGTTTTTGCGGTGGCAAGGGTTGGTCGCTGTTGAGATAAATGCCGTTGTATTCGGCTCGGGCCACGAGATCGGCAACGATCGCGTGGCGCTGATTGAGGCCCTGCTGGCGACGCAGAACATCCATGACCTGTATCTCGACGGTTTGCCTGTCGACCATCTGACGGCTGGTCAGGGTTTCGATCTCCGCCCGCAGCCGGTCGATGCGATCCTGGTATTCCAGAACAAGTTCCGTGCGTTCAGAACTGGCCTCGACCGTCATGTCGTGTTGCAAGAGGAGGTAGCCGACGGTCGCGGACACTGCCAGCGTTACAGTCACGCAGGCAAGTGCACCGCAAATCAGGTGCAAGGGCCGGACACTGTAGGTTGTCGCCTTGGCGCCTTTATCCGGTGCCGGATGATGTGGCGCCACCCACGGCGTCTGGTAAGGCCGATTCGTATTTAGGCGCTGTCGCATGTTCACTCAGTCACTGCCTGCATTCTGCAAAAGAACTGAGTCTGATTAGAGTTTGGTAAGGTTAATAAATCGTCTTCGCGGCCTTGAAATCAGCCGGTCAAGCGCGCGAGAGGCTTGTAAAAACCGGGCGTTAGCCCTGCTTCCGAACGTGCGCGGTCGTTGAAGGGCGGTTTGAGCGCGCCGCGGAAGTGTTTGCGCACGAAAGCATGAAATGCAGGTTCGGGCCTGATTCCCTGACGATCGCACAGGAAACGGAACCATTTGGCGCCGAAAGCGACATGGTTCTTTTCGTCGCGGTAGATCACGTCCAGGCATCGGGCCGTGTCTTCGTCGCCGATGCCGCGTGCCTTTTCTATCATCGGAGGGGTGATGTCGAGGCCGCGGGCTTCCAGCACGAGGGGGATGATGGCCAGCCGTGCGGCCAGATCGTTCCCGGTGCTCTGTGCCGCCTCCCACAGGCCGTCATGGGCCGGCATGTCGCCATAAGCTGCGTCCAGCTTCGCCAGGCGGTCCTGGAGCATGGAAAAATGCTTGGCTTCTTCCAGACCGACCCGGACCCAGTCGTCGTAATAGGAACGCGGCAGACGGACATTGGCGAACCGTCCGATCAGGTCCCAGGTAAGATCGACCGCATTCAGCTCGATATGGGCGAGAGAATGGATCAGGGCCAGACGCCCGGACCTGCCGGTCAGACTGCGTTTCGGCATGTCGCGCGGGGTCAGCAGAACCGGCTTGTCCGGCCGGCCGGGCCGGTCGGGCATGGTCCCGTCCTTTGTCGGCGACCCGAGCGCCAGGTCCCGTTGAAACCAGGCTTTCGACACCGCGTAGGCCAACCGGACCTTTTCTGAGGTGTCCGGAGAGGCAACGATGGCGCGGGCTGCGGAAACAAGAGTGGGGGGCAGGACGGAGGAGGGCGCCGTCCTTGTGTCGCCGCTACGGAGTGTCAAAGGGCCTGAACCGCTTCCAGAACGGCTTGCGCGTGGCCGGGCACTTTCACCTTGCGCCAGACCCCGGCGATTTTTCCTGCCGAATCCACAAGAAATGTGGACCTCTCCACGCCCATGTATTTTTTGCCGTACATGGATTTTTCGACCCATACGCCATAGGCTTCCGCCGTGCCGGTGTGCGTATCGGCGCCCAGGCGAACCGCCAGATTATGCTTGGCGATAAAATTGTCGTGTTTCTTTGCTGAATCCGGCGAAATGCCGATGATCGTGACGCCCGATTTTTCGAACTCCGGCATCAATTCGGTAAAGGCAATGGCCTCTTTTGTGCAGCCGGGCGTGTTGTCCTTGGGATAGAAATACGCCACCACGGGTTTGCCCTTCAATGCGCTGAGGCTGACGCGGCCACCGCCATCGCTTTCCAGATCGAAATCCGGTGCCGTATCTCCAATGTTCAGGTCTCCCATTACGCCTTCCTTCTGTCACAGTTTGTGGGTTAATGCCGGGAACCGGCAGTCTGGCAAGTTGCGACTGTCGCTTTTGCAGTTGCATTCGCTGTACCATAGAGTGTCCCGTGAATCGTTCAATGCGACACCGAGCGAAGCAGGCGATTTGTCCCCGGGATCACACTGAACCGCCCAGGCGCCTTCAGGCGGAAGAATGGACTGAATTACTTGCCCAAAAACGGCAGACCGAAAGGATCTAAGACAGCCCCTCCGCGAAAGACCGGTCGCATGCTTGTGCGCATTTTCTTCGCGGTCGTGCTCATTGGCGCCCTTGCGGGGCTGACGGTCCTGTTTGCTTCCGGCCCGGTGCGCATTCCCTTTCTTGGCCATCTTCTCGCGATGCAGGGAACACGGGGCCCCGTGACGCTGTCAGTGGCCCGCGCGAGCCTCGATTTTACCGCGCCCGGCGGCCTGGATGTCATCATCGAGGATGCAAGGGCGGACATCGACGGGCCGTCGCCTGTCAGCATCCGTTTGCCGAAACTGACCGCTCCGATCGACATGGACGCGCTTTTCTCCGGCCGGATCCATTTTTCATCGCTTGATCTTGAACAGCCGCACGTCCGACTGGCCTTGAGCGGCGGGCCCGCCAAGGTGCCGGAACTGGGCCCCTTGATGGAAGCTGTCGACCGGATCAGCGATGTTGTGGACGATCAGTTCGCCCGGCGCGGCCTGAAGGTTGTTCGCATCGAGGACGGCTCCTTCGAACTTGCGGGACCCGCTTCCCGGCGGTTCAAAAATATCGACGCGGATATTTTCCGCGGAAGCAACCGGGTGATCCGTGTCTATGCCCGGATTTCCGGAAATATATCCAACTGGCGTCTGGAACTTGCCCGGAGCGCTTCGGAAAATGCCGGTTTCAAGAATATCGGCCTCGTGGTCAACGGCATTACGCTTGCCGAATTGCTCGGACCGGAAGCGGCATCCAAACACGGAAAGGGCCTGCGCTTGCCGGCTTCCGCGAAAATGGAAGCCAGTCTGGACAAGCAGGGCAAGTTTGTCTCGGCGAATGCGGTTGCCCGGGTGCGCGATGGCTGGTTCCAGCTCGGCAAGACCCTTGTGGCCTTTGATGACGCGGCATTGTCGCTGTTGTTCACGGCGGGCCAGCAGGCAATCGACATCACGACATCGCATGTGATCCGAGGCAACACACGGCTCTTTTTTACAGGCTCTCTCATGCCCGGCCTAGACGGAACGCCCGAATGGGGTGTCAGTCTGGACAGCAAATATCCCCAGTTCGGTCCGGCGGATGTTGCTGAAGACCCGAACATGCTGGAAGGCATGCAACTGCGCGGACGTTTCGACCCGCAGGAACGGCTCTTGAGCATCGACCGCTTCACGGCCCGATCCGGGAAAGCCGTTGTTCACGGTGTCGCAACGCTTCAGTTTACCGCTGAGGGGCCTTATCTGGCGCTCGCGGCCGACGGCGAGAAGATACCTGTCGCCCTGGCAAAACAGGTCTGGCCGATCACACTGGTTCCCCCGGCACGGCGCTGGGTGGTGGACCGGATCAAGGAAGGACTGATCGAGAGCGTTTCCTATACAGGCGCCCTGCGTCCGCCCGCCTTCAATCCCCGCGACCCGGATCCTGGCTGGTCCGGCAATGGAATGCGCGTTGACATGACGTTTTCCGGCGGGGCCGTCACGCCGGTGGGCGACGTTCCGCAAATCAGCGGTCTCCAGGGCACGCTGACGATAGAAAATGAAACATTGAGCGTTGCGGCGACCGGCGGGTCGGCGATGTCTTCGAAGGACGGAACGGTTATCCTGCCGTCCGGAGTTTTCGAGATTTACAATCTGCCGCTCCGGGACGGCAAGACCGCACGTGTTTCCACGCTGATGCAAGGCGACGTCGAAGACCTGGGCGCGATGGTGAACAGCGCACCTTTCCGGATACTGGAGCGCGCCGGCATCAGGAACGATGGGGTCAGCGGCACCGGCGAGATGAACATCGAAGCGACATTTCCGATGCAAAGACAGATCGACCTGGCTGATGTGGACTGGCAGGCGAACGGGAACTTCAAGAACTTTACAGACCCGCATCCGATCATGGGCCACACGGTTGCCGACGCGGATGTTTCGCTGCAAGCGGACAAGGATCAGGTCGCCATCGCCGGCAAGGGCGTTCTCGACGGGTTCAAGGCGGATATCGATCTGCTCGTCCCGCTGGGCGATTCCGGCATCGAGGGCAGACAGGATGTCGTCGTATCGGTGACCGCCGAAAAGCTCAAGGACAAGGGTATCGACCTGACCGCGTTTCTCGACGGTGGCATGACGCTCAGCGTCACCAAGGTTGCCGACGGGCAGGATTTCGTCGTCGACCTGAGGCAGACAGACGTGCGGCTGTCCGCACTTGGCTGGCGGAAAGCAAAGGGCGTGCCTGCGACGGCGTCCTTCAAGATGGTCGAGACCGCCGACGAGCGTCGCATTCAGGATTTCAAACTTGTTTCGGAGGGCGTCAACATCAGCGGTGCGCTGCGGTTGACCAGCGACGGTGAGTTGACCCAGGCGTCCTTCGGAACTTTCAGGCTGCGGCCCGGCGATAATATCGAGGTTGATATCCAGCGGGCGTCGGATGGGCGTTACGACATTATCTTCGCCGGTTCGTCCTTCGACGGAAGGGGGCTGATACAGAGCATACGCAGTCCGGGCGGCAGCAAGGGAGCCGGTGACTTTTCAAGCGGGGCCAGAATCGCCGCGACCATCGACAGGGTGACGGGCTTCAACAAGCAGACAATCGAAAATTTCTCCGGCAAGATTGACACGGGCAAGAGAGGGCTCGTCTCGGCCGATCTGCGCGGTATGGTCAACGGCCGCGCCAATTTCGAATTCACAGTGAACGACAACGAGGGGTCGCAACTGGCCAATGGCCGCTTCGCGAATACCGGTGCGACGCTCAGGTTCCTGGATCTCTACGAGCGTATGCGCGGTGGGACGGGTGTGCTGAATGTCGTTATGGCCGATGAAGACAGCTGGGTGGGGGACTTCAACGTGACCTCCCTGCGCATCACCGAAGATCCGGCAATCCGGAGCATCCGCGAACGCGATCAGATCAGCAGGCGCAACAACGGGACGGATTCGCCGGTGGCGGCGGGCCGGAACACGGGTTCCGCAAGCTTCGACACGCTCGACATCAATTTCACGCGCGAAGCCGACTTGCTGAGCATCAGCCGCGGGGCACTGCAGGGCAACGCGCTGGGGGGGACCGTCAGCGGAACCGTCGATCTGGCCCAGCAGACCCTGAATCTCACGGGCACTTTCGTGCCGATCTACGCGCTCAATAATTTTTTCGCCAAGATCCCGCTGCTCGGTTTCGCTCTTGGCGGCGGTTCGGGTGAAGGGTTGATCGGTGTCACTTACCGGCTGTCGGGCTCACTTTCCGATCCGGTTCTTTCGGTCAATCCGATCTCCGCGATCGCTCCCGGCATTTTCCGCAAGATGTTCGAGTTCCAGTCGAACTGACCTGGCTGCAGGGTATTGTCCGTCAGAGGTTGCCACCCTTGTTGCAAGGGGGGGCGGTCCAGCGGGCCTTTCAGACAGGCTTCAGCAGAACATGCTTCTTCTTGCCGAGCGACAGCTTGATGACGCCGTCCTGTGTCACGTCGGCGAGGGAGAGCTGCCGGTTGTGGTCCTGCTCACTGCGGTCGTTGATCCGGACGGCACCGCCCTTGATGTTCCGGCGTACGTCCCCGTTGGAGGCGCAAAGACCGGCGGTCACGAACGCGGACAGAACGCCCAGGCCTGTTTCAAGCTCTGATCCGGAGATTTCCACCGTCGGCAAGCCTTCGGCGGACTGACCTTCCTCAAAGGCCTGACGGGCGGTTTCCGCCGCCGCCTCGGCTTTGTCCCGGCCGTGGATCAACGCGGTCGCTTCCGTCGCAAGTACTTTCTTTGCGTCGTTGACCTCCGCACCCTCAAGGGCCGCAAGGCGGGCGATTTCATCCATCGGCAGAATGGTGAAGAGTTTCAGGAAACGTTCAACATCCGCATCCTCGGTGTTGCGCCAGTACTGCCAGTAGTCATAGGCGGAGAGCTGTTCCTCGTTGAGCCAGACGGCACCTGCAGCCGTCTTGCCCATCTTGGCGCCGGACGAAGTGGTCAGGAGCGGGGAGGTGAGGGCGAAAGCTTCCGTGTCTTCCATGCGCCGGACGAGATCCGTCCCGGACAGGATATTGCCCCACTGGTCGGACCCGCCCATCTGCAGGCGGCAGCCGGTGCGCCGGTAGAGTTCAAGAAAATCGTAGCCCTGGAGCAGCATGTAGTTGAATTCCAGGAAGGACAGATGCTGTTCGCGTTCCAGGCGCAGACGGACGGAATCGCGCTGGATCATCTGGTTGACGGAAAAATGCCGGCCGATGTCGCGCAGAAAGTCCACATAGTTGAGCTTCAGGAGCCAGTCCGCATTGTCCAGCATGACGGCATCGGTCGGTCCGCCGCCGAATGTTAGGAGTTTCTCAAACACCTTCCTGATGCCGGCCTTGTTCTGTTCGATGATCTCTTCGGTGAGGATCTTGCGGCTTTCATCCTTGCCGGACGGATCGCCGACGCGTGTCGTTCCGCCGCCCATCAGGGCAATCGGGCGATGCCCGGTCTTTTGCAGCCAGTGCAGCATCATGATCGGAACGAGGGAGCCGGCATGGAGGCTCGGCGCCGTGCAGTCGAAACCGATATAGGCGGTGACGGCCTCTTTCTGGCAAAGCGCGTCCAGCCCGGCCGGGTCGGAAACCTGATGAATGAAACCGCGCTGCGAAAGAACGTTCAGAAAGTCCGATTTGAACTCGCTCATGCCTGCCTGTCCGTGATTTTTTTCTCGGGTATCGCCTCTCGGCGCTTCGGACGTGCTCTAGCGCGTGCAGCGGGCGTTGTAAATCGCGATAGCCGGAAAACCTGAAGGACGCCTGTCGCATGTGATCCGAGAGCCATGATGGCAATGCTCGTTGCCGGACGGACCGGTGAGGTCACCCGCACGGACAAGAATTCCGTTGCCGTGAGGTCTCTCCTCTTCTGTTTTTTCAATGAACCAGAGCGTGACACCGGTCACAGAGAAAAATTTCCGCGGTGGCTAGTGTTTCCTCATCAGCCAGCCCAATGCCGCTGAAGACCAGTTGAGAGGAAAAGACATGTTTCGCAAGTTCGCCATCGCCGCCGTAACCGTTGCCACCGTCGCAACCGCCGCCGTCACCATGACGCCGAATGAAGCCCAGGCCGGAAACCGCCGTGCAGGCGCCATCGCCGCAGGTGCCATTTTTGGTCTCGCCGCAGGTGCCATCATCGCCTCGCAGGCTCAGCCGCGCTATCACGCACCCGTACGCTGCCACAATCAGCCGATCCGCCGCTGGAACCCCTACCATCGCCAGTATGTGGTCGTCGGGTATCGCCAGGTCTGTTACTGAGGGTAGTCAACATCACGCGAACGAATGGCCTCCTCCGGGAGGCTTTTTCGTTTTGAGCCGGCAGACTCAGAGGTTTCCTCTGAATCCTGCAACGGCATGCTAGGCGAACGGCACCTCAACAAAAAACCCCGGCCATATGACCGGGGTTTTCCTTATCCAAAAGAGCGGAAGCTCTTAGACCGAGTAGTACATGTCGAATTCGACCGGATGCGGCGTCATTTCGAAGCGCTCGACTTCTTCCATCTTCAGTTCGATGTAGGCATCGATCTGGTCGTCGTCGAACACGCCACCGGCTTTGAGGAACTCGCGGTCCTCATCGACAGCTTCCAGAGCTTCACGGAGCGATCCGCAAACCGTCGGGATTTCGGAGAGTTCTTCCGGCGGCAGGTCGTAGAGGTTCTTGTCCATGGCATCGCCCGGGTGCAGCTTGTTCTTGATGCCGTCAAGGCCGGCCATCAGCAGCGCGGAGAAGCACAGGTACGGGTTCGCTGTCGGATCCGGGAAACGGACCTCGACGCGTTTCGCCTTCGGAGACGCCGTGAACGGAATACGGCAGGAGGCGGAACGGTTGCGCGAGGAGTATGCCAGCAGAACCGGTGCTTCATAACCCGGGACCAGACGCTTGTAGGAGTTGGTCGACGGGTTGGTGAAGGCGTTCAGGGCCTTGGCGTGCTTCAGGATGCCGCCGATGAAGTACAGGCAGGTCTCGGACAGGTCGGCATACTGGTTGCCGGCAAACACAGGCTCGCCTTTGTTCCAGATGGACAGGTGGCAGTGCATGCCGGTGCCGTTGTCGCCGAAAACTGGCTTCGGCATGAAGGTCGCGGTCTTGCCGTAGGCATGGGCAACCTGGTGCACGACATATTTGTAGACCTGCATGTTGTCGGCGCACCGTGTCAGGTGGTCGAATTTCATGCCGAGTTCGTGCTGGGCAGCGGCCACTTCGTGGTGGTGCTTTTCAGTCGGAACGCCCATTTCACCCATGACGGACAGCATTTCGGAGCGGATGTCCTGGGCGCTGTCGATCGGCGGAACCGGGAAGTAGCCGCCCTTGGTGCGCGGACGGTGGCCGAGGTTGCCGGTTTCGTACTCGGAACCCATGTTCGAAGGCAGTTCGGCACCGTCGAGAACGAAGCCCGTGTTGTACGGGTCAGCGGTGAAGCGAACGTCGTCGAACATGAAGAATTCAGCTTCCGGACCGATGTAGATCGTGTCGCCGAAACTGCCGGATTTCACGTAGGCTTCCGCCTTCTTGGCGGTCATGCGCGGATCGCGGTTGTAGCCTTCGCCGGTGATCGGGTCGACGACGTCGCAGAAGATCGCCAGTGTGGATTGGGCGAAGAACGGGTCGATATGCGCGGATTCCGGATCGAGGATCAGCATCATGTCGGACTCGTTGATGGCCTTCCAGCCGGCGATGGACGAGCCGTCGAAGGCAACGCCTTCAGCGAACATGTCTTCGTCTACAAGAGCAACGTCCATGGTGACGTGCTGCATTTTGCCTCTCGGATCGGTGAAGCGCAGGTCGACGAATTTCACGTCCTTATCCTGAATCTCCTTCAGGACTTCAGCGGCAGTGGTCATAGTGTCCATCCCTTGATTTATAGTGTGAACGGTTGGGTTTGGTTCCGGCCCGGCTGGGGTCCTTGAATGTTGGCCCGTTGCTCGAGACCGGAATTGGGATCACCGGCGGATGCCGGGAACGGGTGGGTCAGATAGCGTCGATACCGGATTCGCCCGTCCGGATACGTACAGCTTCCTCAATATTGGAAACAAAGATCTTGCCGTCGCCAATTCGGCCGGTTTGGGCTGCGGAACGGATCGCGTCAACGGCTTTTTCGACCATGTCGTCGCCGAGCACGATTTCGACCTTCACCTTCGGCAGAAAGTCCACAACATATTCGGCGCCGCGATAAAGCTCCGTATGTCCCTTCTGTCGGCCAAAGCCTTTGGCTTCCGTAACGGTGATGCCTTGGAGGCCGACCTCCTGCAGAGCTTCCTTGACCTCGTCCAGTTTGAAGGGCTTGATGATCGCCTCGATCTTTTTCATCACCTTTTGTCTCTCTCCACATATCAGGCCGGAATTATTCGGCGGACCTTCCTTCGGAAGGCTTGGGGTCAGGCAGACCCTCAATCGTCCCGCAATCACATGGTCTCATATGAATGCAGGTTGATCGATCTTGCGGTCTCGGGGCATCTCGTCCAGATCCGGCAGGACGCGGGATGCTCCGAAAGGCCCGTGAGGGCCGTTGCTGGCTATAAAGCACGATACGTGCCAAACCAATGCCGCCTCCTACATATTTTCTCAGAGTGGAGATTTCCGCCACTAAAAGCGGCAAAACCAACCAGTTCTTCCGAGGAGTTCCGTTTGAAGCACTGATCTTGTGATTAAACAATATGCAAACAGCCTAAAAAATAGACAAAACCGAAGAGAGCGGCTCTATGTCACTCCGAGAACTCGACAAAAACGGCGAAGCTGTGCAGGTTGCAAAACGGGTATCTGGAGGCCTTTTGAGATGAACCCGGACATTGCGTTTTCCAACCCGGTTCTGCTGACGCCTGCGGAAATGGGGCAGGCGGACCGGATCACCATAACCGGTGGCGTGCAGGGTATCGAACTTATGGAAAAGGCCGGGCAGGCGGTGGCAAGTGCTGCCACGAAAATGATCCCCGCAACCGCCCGGATCTCCATCCTGTGCGGCCCCGGTAACAATGGTGGCGACGGGTTCATCGCCGCGCGCTGTCTTGCCGCCGCTGGACACACGGTGCGGGTCCACCTTCTCGAGGCGGCTGAAACACTTACGGGAGATGCGCTCGAGGCCTATGTGCGCATGAGCGCGCAAAATGTGCTTGCGCAAATGGTCGTTCCCGATGGTGAGGGGACTGCACCTGCTCTGAGCGCCGAGCTCGAGCATGCGGATCTGATCATCGACGCGCTGTTCGGGGCCGGGCTCGACCGGCCGCTCGCCGGCTCGGCCCGGGCCCTTGCGGAGGCTGTCAACCGATCTGGCCGTCCGGTGCTAGCGGTCGATCTGCCGTCCGGCGTGAACGGTGCGACCGGCGCGGATTTGGGGGCGGCCGTCAAGGCGGACGCTACGGTAACCTTTTTCCGCCGCAAGCCGGGGCACCTTCTCGATCCCGGCCGGTGCCTGTGTGGCCCGGTCTCGGTCGCTGACATAGGGATAAAGGCAGATGTGCTGGGCCGGATCGCGCCCGCGACCTTTCACAATGTACCGGAGCTTTGGCTGGGTGACTGGCCGCGGCCCGATCCGCTAGGCCACAAATACACCAGAGGCCATGCGGTTGTTTTCGGCGGGCCGATGTCGGCCACGGGCGCGGCGCGGCTTTCGGCAGGCGCGGCCCTGAGGGCCGGGGCAGGGCTGGTAACCCTGGCCTCGCCGCCGGACGCAATGATGGTCAATGCCTGCCATCTGACGGCGGTGATGCTGAAGAAGGTTTCCGGACCGGAAGCCATGGATGCGCTTCTTGCCGACAGGCGGTTCAATGCCGTGCTGATCGGGCCCGGTTACGGTGTCGGTGAGAGGACCCGGGCCGCGGTCACCGCGATTTTGAAACAAAACCGTGCAACCGTGCTGGACGCCGATGCGCTGACGAGCTTTGCAGACGATGCGGAAGAGCTGTTTGCCCTGATTGGCGATACGCCGGCGCCGGTTCTGCTGACCCCGCATGACGGCGAATTCGCCCGGCTGTTTCCGGACATTGAAGGCGACAAGCTCGCCCGCGCGCGCCGGGCGGCGGGACGCTCCGGCGCCATTGTTCTTCTCAAGGGGGCCGATACGGTGGTCGCCGCACCTGACGGGCGGGCCGCGATCAATGACAACGCACCACCGTTCCTGGCGACGGCCGGGTCCGGCGATGTTCTTGCCGGGATCTCCGCCGGGCTTCTGGCGCAAGGCGTGCCGGGTTTCGAGGCTGCCTGCCAGGCAGTCTGGCTGCATGGCGAAGCAGGCCGGGTTGCCGGGCCGGGGCTGATTGCCGAGGATCTGGCTCCTGCTCTTAAAACCGCGATCCGTGCGCTTGTGGACAAAACTGCCGGGCTCTGAATACGGCCGGAGCTTTTTGCTTTGACGGAAAAACCAGCAGTGCTATAGAGGCCCCGCTTCAGACAGGGGGGTCAAAATCTCCCTGAGATGCGGATGTGGTGGAATTGGTAGACACGCCAGATTTAGGTTCTGGTGCCGCAAGGCGTGGGGGTTCAAGTCCCTTCATCCGTACCATAGCTTGATCGCATTACCGGCCACCGGCCTACTTGAGCGCGGCTATTGGATGAATGGGCGGTGCATTTGTGTGTTCCCGGCAGAAATCAAAGGCCGGATCGAAGCCGCCTTGATGCAGGTTTCACCCCGCAATTCCCCGCTCTCCCCTTGACACTTTCCACACCAACCTTTATCGCGCATCCATCGTGCGTCTCGGATTCCGTCCGGGGCGATGCATTGTCATTCGGACGCTTCCGGGAAAAGGGGAGTGCAGGCGATGCGGCACACGGAATTTTAAAAACAAAACCTCCGGAGCGGACTGCCGCTCAGGATCGAGGACGACAAAACCCATGCAGGTAACCGAAACCCTCGCCGAGGGCCTGAAGCGAGAGCTCAAGATCGACATTCCGGCCGGCGATCTCGCCGCCAAGCTCGATGAATACATGGACGACATGAAGTCCAAAGCCAACATCAAGGGCTTTCGCCCGGGCAAGGTGCCGCTCGCGCACCTGAAAAGGATGTATGGCCGTCAGGCGATGGCGGAAATCCTGTCGAATACTATCCAGGAAACCACCCAGAAGGCTGTCGAGGAGCGCTCCGAGCGCCCGGCTCTGACCCCGGAAATCGATCTGCCCGACGAAGAAGCGGAAAAGATCCTGGCGGGCGATGCCGATCTGTCCTTCAAGATGACCTACGATGTTCTGCCGTCCTTCGAGATCGTCGATTTCTCCGGTATCGAAATCGAGCGTCCGGTCGTCGAGATCGCCGACGAGGAAGTCGACACCCAGGTTGCCGACATCGCCAAGAACAACACGCCGTTCGAAGCCAAGGACGGGGCCGCCGAAAACGGCGACCGTGTCACCATGTCCTATCTCGGCAAGATCGACGGTGAGCCCTTCGAGGGCGGCGCCGACGAAAACGGCATGCTGGTTCTGGGCTCCGGTCAGTTCATTCCGGGCTTCGAAGAGCAGCTGATCGGTTTGAAGGCCGGTGACGAGAAGGTCGTGGAAGTGTCTTTTCCGGATGACTATCCGGCAGAACACCTTGCCGGCAAGTCGGCAACCTTCGACGTTGTCGTAAAGGAAGTTTCTGTCGCGGGTGAAGTCACCCTCGATGACGAGTTTGCCAAGGGCCTCGGCCTTGAATCGCTCGACAAGCTGAAGGAAATCGTTCGCGGCCAGATCGAGGGCCAGTTCGGCCAGATGACCCGTCAGCGCGTCAAGCGTCAGCTTCTCGACAAGCTGGACGAGCATTACTCCTTCGACCTTCCGGAAAAGCTTCTGAACTCCGAGTTCGACGTGGTCTGGAACCAGGTCGAAGAGGACATGAAGCGTAACGAGAAGACTTTCGAGGACGAGGATACCACGGAAGAAGAGGCGAGGGCGGAATACCGCAAGATCGCCGAACGCCGTGTGCGTCTCGGTCTGGTGCTTTCCGAAATCGGTGAGAAGAACAACATTCAGGTCACCGACGAAGAACTGCAGCGCGCGCTATATGACCGGGTCCGTCAGTTTCCGGGCCAGGAGCAGCAGGTGTTCGAGTTCTACAAGAACAACCAGCAGGCGCTGGCAAGCCTGCGCGCTCCGATCTACGAGGAAAAAGTCGTCGACTTCATGCTTGAACTCGCCAAGGTGACCGACAAGACGGTGACCAAGGAAGAGCTGGAGAAACTGGTCGCGGAGGAAGAGGAAGAAGCCTGAGCTTGTTCCCACTAATCCCCAGATGCGGCGGCGGTCTTAACTTTGCCTTCACGCCGTATCTGTCATGACTTTGCGTTGAGGGCGACATCCCATATATACGGGGTGTCGCTTTTTTCGACTCAGGCCCCTGATCGATGCGCTCGGGGGGTTGAATCAGGTCCGGCTGACTGCCGGGCCCATCTCAAGCTTATGGATGAGGTATGAAGGATCCTGCCGATATCTACATGAATACGCTCGTGCCGATGGTTGTCGAACAGACAAACCGCGGAGAGCGGGCCTTCGATATCTATTCGCGATTGCTCAAGGAGCGCATCATCTTCCTGACCGGCCCGGTCGAAGATCACGTGGCTACCCTGATCTGTGCCCAGCTTCTTTATCTGGAAGCGGAAAACCCGAGCAAGGAAATCGCGATCTATATCAACTCCCCCGGTGGTCTCGTTACCTCCGGTCTGGCGATCTACGACACGATGCAGTTCATCCGTCCGGCGGTTTCGACGCTGTGTATCGGTCAGGCAGCCTCGATGGGATCGCTTTTGCTGGCCGCCGGCCATGAGGACATGCGATTCATTCTGCCGAATGCGCGGGTGATGGTTCATCAGCCTTCAGGCGGTTTTCGCGGTCAGGCAGCCGATATCATGCTTCATGCACAGGAAATTCTTGCGATGAAGCGCCGGCTGAATGACATCTACGTGAAACATACCGGACAGAGCCTCGATCAGGTCGAAGAAGCGCTGGAGCGCGACAACTTCATGACCGCCGAAAGGGCCAAGGAATTCGGGATCGTGGACAAGGTGATAACCGATCGCACGACGCTCGGTGAAGAGACTGAAAAGTGATCAGGCTTACCCGGTCTTAAGCATGGTAACAATTTCCATGATTTAAGACCGGAAAAAGCCCGAATAATGCCGGGTTTTCATCTTCGCCTTAAACCTATATTGATTTTTAATGGTGAAGCATGGTGACATCAGATTGTGAAGGGGTGCTAATGCATCTCTTCAAAACCGGTTCAGTCATAATTCGACCGCATCCGGAAAGATAAGGGGAGACACTCCCCGAAAACGCGAGGTTAATTGTATGACCAAGGCCAGCGGCAGCGATTCAAAGAATACGCTCTACTGCTCCTTCTGCGGCAAGAGCCAGCATGAGGTGCGTAAGCTGATCGCCGGCCCGACTGTTTTCATTTGCGATGAATGTGTCGAGCTGTGCATGGATATCATTCGCGAGGAAAACAAATCCTCGCTGGTGAAGTCACGGGACGGGATCCCGACCCCTCAGGAAATTCGCGATGTTCTGGATGACTATGTCATCGGGCAGGGCAGTGCGAAGAAGGTTCTCTCGGTTGCCGTCCACAACCACTACAAGCGCCTGAACCACGCCTCCAAGAACAACGATGTGGAACTGGCCAAGTCCAACATCCTGCTCGTCGGTCCGACAGGCTGCGGCAAGACGCTTCTGGCGCAGACCCTTGCCAGGATCCTGGATGTGCCGTTCACAATGGCCGATGCCACCACATTGACCGAAGCCGGTTATGTGGGCGAGGACGTTGAAAACATCATCCTGAAACTTCTGCAGTCGGCCGACTACAATGTCGAGCGCGCTCAGCGCGGCATCGTCTATATCGACGAAGTCGACAAGATCAGCCGCAAGGCCGACAATCCGTCGATCACCCGGGACGTTTCCGGTGAAGGCGTGCAGCAGGCACTGTTGAAGATCATGGAAGGCACGGTCGCTTCCGTCCCGCCCCAGGGTGGCCGCAAGCATCCGCAACAGGAATTCCTGCAGGTGGACACGACCAACATACTGTTCATCTGCGGCGGCGCCTTTGCGGGGCTCGACAAGATTATTTCCGACCGTGGCACCCAGACCTCCATCGGCTTCCAGGCCCAGGTGCATGCCCCGGAAGACCGCCGGATCGGCGAGCTGTTTTCGGAGCTGGAGCCGGAAGATCTGCTGAAGTTCGGTCTCATTCCTGAATTCGTCGGTCGTCTGCCGGTGATTGCAACTCTGGAAGACCTGGACGAGGACGCTCTGGTGACCATCCTGACAGAGCCGAAAAACGCTCTGGTCAAGCAGTATCAGAGGCTCTTCGAAATGGAACAGGTCGAACTGTCCTTCCATGAGGATGCGCTCAAGGCGATTGCCCGCAAGGCGATCCACCGCAAGACGGGCGCTCGCGGTCTGCGGTCCATCCTTGAGTCCATTCTGCTCGATACCATGTACGAGCTGCCGGGCCTCAAGGGTGTCAAGGAAGTCGTGATCTCGCCGGAAGTGGTGAAGGGCGAAGCGCGTCCTCTCTATATCTACGAGGATCGCGAGGAAACCTCCGCGACAAGCGCTTGATGGATCCGGACACGGTAAAATCGTGAATAAATGCCGCTCGACAAGGGCGGCATTTTGCTTTTTTCGCCCGATTGTGCCGTGCCGGCGGCTTATCCACCGGGGCAGCGAGTCGTCAACAGACAAGACTTCGCCATCGTATGGCGCGACCTTGACACCGGCAGGTCAGGTGTCCACCTAATAGCCCTAAAGGACGGCTCGTGCGGATTGTCGGCATGCCCAGTCGGGGTGCTGCGGTCCGGCCAATCGGAACAACAGCCGAAAGCCGTATTTCAGTGTTCAGGCTGCCTTTTAGCGAGTGGGGCCGGAACACGCCGAGAAAGGAAAAAAAATGAGCGACGCAGAAACACGCGCCATCGATCCGGACGGCACCGCCGTCTATCCTGTACTGCCCCTGCGCGACATCGTCGTCTTTCCGCACATGATCGTGCCTCTGTTTGTCGGCCGCGAGAAATCGATCAAGGCCCTGGAAGAGGTCATGACCACGGACAAGCACATTCTTCTGGCAACCCAGATGAATGCCGCCGACGATGACCCCAATCCGGACCAGATCTATAACGTCGGAACGCTCGCGACCGTCTTGCAGTTGCTCAAGCTTCCGGACAACACGGTCAAGGTCCTGGTCGAAGGTGGCGCACGCGCCCAGATCGGAGACTACAGCGACCGCGCGGATTATTTCGAAGCCACTGCAACGGTTCTTCCGGAGCGCGACGGCGAGGAAATCGAAGTGGAAGCGCTGGCCCGCTCCGTGATTTCCGAGTTTGAAAACTATGTGAAACTGAACAAGAAGGTTTCTCCGGAGGTTCTTGGCGCGGTCAACCAGATCGACGACTACTCCAAGCTGGCGGATACGATCGCTTCGCATCTGGCGATCAAGATCCCGGAAAAGCAGGAAATCCTTGGTGTCGTATCCGTCGCCGAGCGGCTTGAGCGCGTCCTGGGCATGATGGAGAGCGAAATCTCCGTTCTGCAGGTCGAAAAGCGCATTCGCTCCCGCGTCAAGCGGCAGATGGAGAAGACCCAGCGCGAGTACTATCTGAATGAGCAGATGAAGGCCATTCAGAAGGAGCTTGGCGACAGCGAGGACGGCCGCGATGAGATCGCGGAGCTTGAGGAAAAGATCAAGAAGACCAAGCTGACCAAGGAGGCGCGCGAGCGCGCTGCCGCCGAAATGAAGAAGCTGAAGCAGATGAGCCCGATGTCCGCCGAGGCGACCGTCGTGCGCAACTATCTCGATTGGCTGATCGGCATTCCGTGGAACAAGAAATCCAAGATCAAGCATGATCTGGCGTTTTCCGAAAAGGTTCTCGACACGGACCATTACGGTCTCGAAAAGGTCAAGGAACGGATCATCGAGTATCTTGCGGTGCAGAGCCGGGCGAACAAGCTGCGCGGTCCGATCCTGTGCCTTGTTGGTCCTCCCGGTGTCGGCAAGACTTCGCTCGGCAAATCGATCGCCAAGTCGACCGGCCGTGAATTCGTTCGCATGTCGCTGGGCGGCGTGCGTGATGAGGCCGAGATCCGCGGCCATCGCCGGACCTATATCGGCTCGATGCCGGGCAAGGTCGTCCAGTCGATGAAGAAGGCGAAGAAGTCCAACCCGCTCTTCCTGCTCGACGAGATCGACAAGATGGGCATGGATTTCCGGGGCGATCCGTCTTCGGCGCTTCTGGAAGTGCTGGATCCGGAACAGAACTCGTCCTTCATGGATCACTATCTGGAAGTCGAATACGACCTTTCGGACGTGATGTTCGTGACGACGGCCAATACGCTGAACATCCCCGGTCCGCTGATGGACCGTATGGAAGTGATCCGGATTGCCGGTTACACGGAAGAGGAAAAGGTGGAAATTTGCCGCCGTCACCTCATCCCGAAGGCGGAGAAGGATCACGGGCTGCGCGAAGGCGAGTTCTCCATTGAGGACGATGCCCTGCATCTCGTTGTTCGGCGCTACACCCGTGAAGCCGGCGTGCGTAATCTTGAGCGCGAAATGGCGACCCTTGCCCGTAAGGCGGTCAAGGATATCCTGATGAGCGACAAGGAAAGCGTCACCGTTACGGAAGAAGTGGTCGAGAAATATCTCGGTGTGCCGCGCTACCGGTACGGCGAAGTCGAGCTGGAAGACCAGGTCGGTGTTGTCACCGGTCTTGCCTGGACCGAGGTCGGCGGCGAGTTGCTGACCATCGAAGGCGTGATGATGCCGGGCAAGGGCAAGATGACTGTCACCGGCAATCTGAAGGACGTGATGAAAGAATCGATTTCGGCAGCGGCCTCCTATGTCCGCTCGCGCGCGATCGCCTATGGCATCAAGCCGCCGACCTTCGACAAGAAGGACATTCACGTGCACGTGCCGGAAGGCGCGACACCGAAGGACGGTCCGTCCGCCGGTATCGCCATGGCAACCGCGGTCATCTCCACGATGACCGCCATCCCGGTTCGCCGGGATGTGGCAATGACGGGCGAAATCACGCTTCGAGGCAGAATCCTTCCGATCGGTGGTTTGAAGGAGAAGCTTCTGGCCGCACTGCGGGGCGGAATCAAACTGGTTATGATCCCTGAAGACAATGCCAAGGATCTGGCCGACATCCCGGATTCGGTGAAGAACTCGCTGGAGATCATTCCGGTTTCAAGCATGGAAGAGGTGCTGAAGAACGCTCTCGTCCGGGTTCCCGAGCCGATTGAATGGGATGAAAACGCTGCGGAAGCCGCAACCAAGGCGGGTGAGTCGGAAGAGGAAAAAGCGGGCCTTTTCGCTCACTAAAAGCCTCTTGCAAGCGCAAAAAATGTCAAGCCCCGGCAAATCCGGGGCTTTTCTTTTGAATAATTGGTCAAAATGGCGGTTTTCTGCGAAAAAACCACTTGCGTTTCGAGTCATTTCGCACGAATTTCGCGCAACGGCGCTGACAGGAATCGTCGGCAATCTGCCGTTTCTTAGAAAGGTATCTGCTATGAATAAGAACGATCTGATCGCAGCTGTTGCAGAAAAGACCGGCCTCACCAAGGCGCAGGCAGGCGAAGCAGTTGACGCAACTTTCGACGTGGTCACTCAGACGCTGAAAGGCGGAGACGAAGTCCGCATCATCGGCTTCGGTAATTTCACGGTTTCCGCACGTGCTGCCACCGAAGGCCGGAACCCGCGGACTGGCGAAACGATCCAGATCCCGGCTTCTAAGACGCCGAAGTTCAAGGCCGGTAAGGGCCTGAAGGACGCTGTGAACGCCTAAGGCGCTCGCACGCGAGTTCTTCGCGAGACCCCGTATCCGGTGCCGGATGCGGGGTCTCTCATTTTCAGCAATCGATTCCCGCGCCGATGACGACACCGCTGACACCGTTCGTGGATCTGGCCGCATGCGTCAGGGAGGCAAGCGGAAAGCTCGCGAGGCCGAGCAGCAAGAGGCTCGCCGCAGGGACCGCCGGGGAGGCGGTATTTGTCCGGGTTTCCTTTGATCGGGAAGGACCATAGCGGGGGCAGGCGTGCACTCATCCACAGCAGGTGGGGATCAGCCGGATCTGTTTTATTTTGTTCTTGCCAAGTGCCAAGGGACAACCTAAAAGGCGTCTCACCTCATAGAGGGCGATTAGCTCAGTTGGTAGAGCGCTTCGTTTACACCGAAGATGTCGGGAGTTCGAGTCTCTCATCGCCCACCATTTCCCCGGTCTTTTTTCCGATTTGTATCGCCAGGTCACGATCCGTGCCTGGGTGCCATATGCAATGGTGTTGCCTGATCGTGATATGATGCGCGTCATGTCCCGATTGTTGGCCTCTGGGAAACTTTTTAGCGCCATGATCGGTGCAAGGCATTGAGGAAAATGACAAAGCGCGGACCAACCGGTTTTGCCGAATCCGACCGCTTGCTGCTTTCTTGAGACCTTATCCACAAAGACTGAAGGGAATTCATTCGTCCGAAGTGTCGTAACCGGCGGGGTTTTAAAAATTCGACACATTAGAATGTGTTCGGCGCTTGACTTCGCAATCCAGCCGCCGTACATCAGCGCCACTTCGGAACGGACGCTCGTTCATTCCGCAAGCGGGTGTAGCTCAGTTGGTTAGAGTGCCGGCCTGTCACGCCGGAGGTCGCGGGTTCGAGTCCCGTCACTCGCGCCACTTTCCAGATTGCTTGAGACAGCGGTCAGGGAAGGGCGCTTAACTGCCGTGAATGTGCGGGTGTAGCTCAGTTGGTTAGAGTGCCGGCCTGTCACGCCGGAGGTCGCGGGTTCGAGTCCCGTCACTCGCGCCACTCACGGTTTTTATCGAATTCTCAATATCTTCCCAATAGAACTTGATGCGAAATCTCAGCTTCGTCTGCGGAGCTTCGCGATATGCGTCGCATCCAGGTGACACGCTGACCGGTTCCACAGGCCGATTCCCATGGTTACGCAGCGGCTTCAAATTGTTCGCCTTTTGCTATACCGATGGTTCAGATCCGATTCTGTGGGAGGGGTGGATTTCTATCGCAGGTGCGGCATATTTCCTTGTCTGCTTGTGCAAAGTTTTGTGCCGCTGCAAAGTGGCTGAAAAGAGGGAATTGTAGAGGGTGCGCGGGAAATTGGTCCAACTGTGGCAGGAGTTTGCCCAGATCTGGGTCTTGCGTTGCACCAAGTCGTAAGCTAAGCGTGCGCTCGCATGTTGGTTTCACTCGGCCGGCGGGCTCAAGCGCTTTCGGTCGGGAGATGTGACGAGAGGGCCGCAGCCCCGGCCTGGATCGCCTCCCGATCCGCCTCCATATGCAAGGACGCGAAAGACATGGAAGAACTGTTGCGGGAATATGTCCCGATTGTCGTCTTCATCGGCATTGCCCTGGTGATCGGCCTTGCTCTGCTGATTTCCCCGTTCATTCTGGCCTACAAGAATCCGGACCCGGAAAAGCTGTCGGCCTATGAGTGCGGCTTCAACGCCTTCGACGACGCGCGCATGAAGTTCGACGTGCGCTTTTATCTTGTGTCTATCCTGTTCATCATCTTTGACCTTGAGGTCGCCTTCCTGTTCCCATGGGCAACGGTGTTCGGCGAACTCGGTTGGTACGGTTTCTGGTCCATGATGGTCTTCCTCGGTGTGCTGACCATCGGATTTATCTACGAATGGAAAAAGGGAGCGCTGGAATGGGATTGACCTCGACCGAGCCGCTCGTCGCACGGCAGCCGAAAGGCATCATCGATCCCAATACCGGCAATCCGGTTGGCGCGGACGATCCGTTTTTCCTCGAAGTCAACAATGAGCTCGGCGACAAGGGCTTTCTTGTTACCTCGACCGACAATCTCATCCAGTGGGCGCGCACCGGTTCGCTTATGTGGATGACGTTCGGTCTGGCTTGCTGCGCCGTGGAAATGATGCAGATGTCGATGCCGCGCTACGATGCCGAGCGCTTCGGCTTTGCTCCGCGCGCCTCTCCGCGTCAGTCCGACGTGATGATCGTCGCCGGTACGCTGACCAACAAGATGGCACCGGCCCTGCGCAAGGTCTATGACCAGATGCCGGAGCCGCGCTACGTGATCTCGATGGGATCATGTGCCAACGGCGGCGGCTACTATCACTATTCCTATTCGGTGGTGCGCGGATGCGACCGTGTTGTCCCCGTCGATATCTATGTGCCGGGGTGCCCTCCGACCGCCGAGGCGCTTCTTTACGGTGTCCTGATGCTGCAAAAGAAGATCCGCCGTACCGGTACGATTGAACGATAGAAATCTGCCGCCCGGTGGCGGCGGATTCAAGGTATGAGACGCCCGGCGTCTTGAATTTGAGGCTCCCCAGGAGTGAGGTCGAACGCGATGGACGAGACTTTGAAGGAACTCGCCGAGCATATTGAGCTTGGTCTGGGAGAAATCCTTGTTTCCTGGCAGGCCGAATACGGTGAGCTGACGCTGACCGTGGATGCGACCGGCGTGCTCGACGCGATCCGTTTCCTGCGCGACAACAGCTCCTGCAAGTTCGTCAATCTGACCGATATCTGCGGCGTGGACTACCCCGAGCGCGAGAAGCGCTTCGATGTGGTCTATCACTTCCTGTCTCCGGTCCAGAACCAGCGCATCCGCGTGAAGGTGGCGACCGACGAGACCACACCGGTTGCTTCTCTGACGCCGCTGTTTCCCGGCGCTGAATGGTTTGAGCGCGAAGCCTATGACATGTATGGCATCCTGTTTTCCGGCCATCCGGACCTGCGCCGCATCCTGACCGACTATGGTTTTGACGGGCATCCGCTGCGCAAGGATTTCCCGGTCACCGGGTTCGTGGAAGTGCGCTATGACGACGAGAAGAAACGTGTCGTCTATGAGCCCGTGCGGCTGAACCAGGAAATGCGGACCTTCGACTTTCTCTCGCCCTGGGAAGGCACGGACTACGTGCTTCCCGGCGACGAAAAAGCAACGACGAATTAGGGCGGGGCAAGGATGAGCGAACGGCTTTCAGGCGGCTGTCTTTGTGGCGCGGTGCGGTTCACCGCGGAGCCGGAGAAACCCGAAATGGGTATCTGCCATTGTTCCATGTGCCGTCGCTGGACTGGCGGTGTCTTCATGGCTGTCGGCTGCAACGACGTTCAGCTGGAAAATGAAGATGCACTCGGCGTCTACAAGTCCTCCGGCTACGGTGAGCGTGTGTTCTGCAAGACGTGTGGAACGTCGCTGTTCTGGAGGATGGCCGACGGCTCGCACACAAGCGCTTCCGCTCAGGCTTTCGACGATCCGTCTGTCTTCAAACTGACGAGCGAAATCTTTGTCGACGAACAGCCTGCCAATTTCGCCTTTGCCAACGAGACAAGCAGAATGACCGGTGCTGAAGTCATCGCGTATTTCACCCAACAGCAGGATCCTCAACATGGCTGAGGCTCAGGTACGGAATTTCAACATCAACTTCGGTCCGCAGCACCCGGCTGCCCATGGTGTGCTGCGCCTGGTGCTGGAACTTGACGGCGAGGTCGTGACCAGGGTCGATCCGCATATCGGCCTGTTGCACCGGGGCACCGAAAAGCTGATCGAGCAGAAGACCTATCTGCAGGCTATCCCGTATTTCGACCGGCTCGATTATGTTGCGCCGATGAACCAGGAGCATGCCTTTGCCATTGCGGTTGAGCGTCTGGTCGGTATCGAAGTGCCGAAACGCGGCCAGCTTGTGCGTGTGCTCTTCTCCGAAATCGGTCGTATTCTGTCTCATCTTCTGAACGTGACGACCCAGGCGATGGATGTCGGCGCCCTCACGCCGCCGCTCTGGGGTTTTGAGCCGCGTGAAGAATTGATGGTGTTTTACGAGCGCGCCTGCGGGGCCCGCATGCATGCGGCCTATGTGCGCCCGGGTGGCGTGCACCAGGACCTGCCGCGCGATCTGCTCGACGATATCTGGGATTTCTGCGATCCGTTCCTGCAGACGCTGGACGACATCGAGGGTCTGCTGACCGACAACCGCATCTTCAAGCAGCGCAATGTCGATATCGGTGTTGTCGATCTTGACGATGCCTGGGCCTGGGGGTTCTCCGGGGTCATGGTTCGCGGTTCGGGCGCGGCATGGGATCTCCGCAAATCGCAGCCTTACGAGTGTTATTCCGAGCTTGATTTCGACATTCCGATCGGCAAGAACGGCGACTGCTACGACCGTTATCTGATCCGTATGGAAGAGATGCGCCAGTCGGTCCGCATCATGAAGCAATGTCTGGAAAAGCTGACCGTCGAGACCGGACCGGTTTCCACGACCGACGGGAAGGTCGTTCCGCCGAAGCGCGGTGAAATGAAGCGGTCCATGGAAGCGCTTATTCACCACTTCAAGCTCTACACCGAAGGCTATCATGTGCCCGCCGGTGAGGTTTATGCCGCCGTTGAGGCGCCCAAGGGCGAATTCGGCGTCTATCTGGTTGCCGACGGCACCAACAAGCCGTACCGCTGCAAAATCAAGGCGCCGGGCTACGCGCACCTTCAGGCAATGGATTTTCTGTGCCGGGGCCACATGCTCGCTGATGTTTCGGCGGTGCTCGGGTCCATGGACATCGTGTTCGGTGAGGTCGACCGCTGATGCGGACCGCCCGCCAGAAATATTCGACCCTGGCAGCCGCCCGTCCGGCTCCGGTCACTTTGAAAGAACGGGGATAGCACCATGGCAGTTCGCCGACTTGCCGCGGAACAACCAGACAGCTTCGATTTCACGGAGAAGAATCTCGCGTGGGCAAAGAAGCTGATCGACCGGTACCCGACCGGCCGTCAGGCCTCCGCGGTCATTCCGCTTTTGTGGCGTGCGCAGGAACAGAATGACGGCTGGGTGAGCGAGCCTGCGATCCGTTACATCGCTGACCTTCTGGACATGCCGAGGATTCGTGTTCTGGAAGTGGCGACCTTCTACACCATGTTCCAGCTTCAGCCGGTCGGCAAGAAAGCCCATATCCAGGTCTGCGGCACCACTCCGTGCCAGCTGCGCGGCTCGGAAGACCTGATCAAGATCTGCCAGTCCCGTATCGCCAAGCACATGCATGAAATTTCAGACGACGGCATGTTCTCCTGGGAGGAGGTTGAATGCCTGGGCGCCTGTGTGAATGCACCGATGGTACAGATCTTCAAGGATACCTACGAGGATCTGACGCCGGAGAGCTTCAACCAGCTGATCGACGACATTGCCGCCGGCAAGGAAGTCACGCCGGGCCCGCAGAACGGTCGCCGTTTCGCCATGGCGGAGGGCGGTCAGACCACACTCTCCGACATCGACGACGATACCAGGGGCGAGCTTCCCGTTGCCCATATCGTCGACGGATCCGAAAAGGCTTCCCATCTGTTTGCCGGTGCCCCCATAAACGCAGGCGGCAATGATTACGATGGCGTTCCCACTCCGGCGGAGGATGCCGTTGCACGGGTGAGAGCCGAAGTCGCGGCGCGTGCGGAAAAGAAACCGGTCGAGAACGAGGCAGCTTCCGCGCCGAAAAAGTCCGATCCGGGTAAAAAAACGGCAGTCAAGGCAAAGACCGCAGGGGACGCCCCGGAGAAAAAGGCGGCAACACCCCAGGCGCCCGCCGGCAATGAAAAAGCACCGGAAACGCTGACGCAGGCGCGTGGCGGCAAGCCGGACGATTTGAAAAAGCTCAAGGGCGTGGGTCCGAAGCTGGAAGCAACGCTGAATGAACTCGGTTTCTACCACTTCGACCAGGTCGCAAGCTGGGGTCCGCAAGAGGTTGCCTGGGTCGACAGCCGGCTGAAATTCAAGGGCCGGATCGAACGGGACGGCTGGATCGAACAGGCCAAAACGCTCGCCGGTGGCGGGGATACGGAATTTTCCAAGCGCGTGGATGCCGGTCAAGTGGCCTCCTCCAAGAGCGAAGACTAGGGGGAAGAGATGCTGAAAGATCAGGATCGGATCTTCACCAATATTTACGGTCTGCATGACTGGGGCCTGGAAGGCGCGAAGAAGCGCGGCCAGTGGGACGACACCAAGGGCCTGATCGACAAGGGCCGCGACTGGATCGTTCAGGAAATGAAGGACAGCGGCCTGCGCGGCCGTGGCGGGGCGGGCTTTCCGACCGGCCTGAAATGGTCCTTCATGCCCAAGGAATCAGATGGCCGTCCGGCCTATCTGGTGGTCAATGCCGATGAGTCGGAACCCGGCACCTGCAAGGACCGTGAAATTCTGCGCCATGACCCGCATACGCTGGTCGAGGGCTGTCTGATTGCCGGTTTCGCCATGGGTGCGATCGCCGCCTATATCTATGTGCGCGGCGAGTTCATCCGTGAGCGCGAGCGCCTGCAGGCGGCCATCGATCAGGCCTACGATGCCGGTCTCATCGGCAAGAACAACAAGAACGGCTACGATTTCGACATCTACGTTCACCACGGCGCCGGCGCCTACATCTGCGGCGAGGAAACCGCGCTGCTGGAGAGCCTGGAAGGCAAGAAGGGCCAGCCGCGCCTGAAGCCGCCGTTCCCGGCCAATGTCGGTCTCTACGGATGCCCGACAACGGTGAACAACGTCGAATCGATTGCCGTGGCGCCGACCATTCTGCGCCGTGGCGCGGCCTGGTTCTCCGCCATCGGAAAGCCGAACAACACCGGCACCAAGCTTTTCTGTGTTTCCGGGCATGTCAATCAGCCGGCGACCTTCGAGGAAGCCCTGGGCGTTCCCTTCTCGGAAATGATCGACAAGCATTGCGGCGGGATCCGTGGCGGCTGGGACAATCTTCTGGCGGTTATTCCCGGCGGTTCCTCCGTGCCCTGCTGCACGGCGGAGCAGATCAAGGATGCCGCGATGGATTTCGACACGCTGCGCGGCATGGGCTCCGGCCTCGGCACGGCGGCGGTGATCGTCATGGACAAGTCGACGGACATCATCAAGGCGATTGCCCGGCTGAGCTATTTCTACAAGCACGAGAGCTGCGGCCAGTGTACGCCGTGCCGGGAAGGCACCGGCTGGATGTGGCGCGTGATGGAGCGCATGGTGAAGGGCGAATCCTCCTATGAGGAGATCGACATGCTGTTCAAGGTGACCAAGCAGGTCGAGGGGCACACGATCTGCGCGCTCGGGGATGCGGCCGCCTGGCCGATCCAGGGCTTGATCAAGAATTTCCGGCCTGTCATCGAAGAGCGCATCGATGACTTTGTGGCCAGGTCGAAGACGTCTTCGACCATGGTGGCGGCTGAGTAAGCGGAACGGGATTTGGAGAGCAACGGATGACGAAGCTCATCATCGACGGCAACGAAGTGGATGTCCCGGCGGACTATACGCTGCTTCAGGCTTGTGAAGAGGCGGGCGCCGAGGTTCCGCGCTTCTGCTATCACGACCGGCTGTCGATTGCCGGCAACTGCCGCATGTGCCTTGTAGAGGTCAAGGGCGGACCGCCGAAGCCGACCGCTTCCTGCGCCATGGGCGTCAAGGATCTGCGTCCGGGCCCCAATGGCGAACCACCTGTGGTCGAAACGAAATCCGAGATGGTCAAGAAGGCTCGCGAAGGGGTGATGGAGTTTCTGCTCATCAACCACCCGCTGGATTGCCCGATCTGCGACCAGGGCGGCGAGTGCGACCTGCAGGACCAGGCGATGGCCTATGGTGTCGATACTTCGCGCTTCGACGAAAACAAACGGGCGGTCGAGAACAAGCATATCGGCCCGCTCGTCAAGACGATCATGAACCGCTGCATTCACTGCACGCGCTGCGTTCGCTTCACCACGGAAGTGGCCGGAGTTGCGGACATGGGCCTGATCGGCCGCGGTGAAGATGCTGAAATCACCACTTATCTGGAAGCGGCGCTGTCCTCTGAACTGCAGGGCAACGTTGTCGATCTGTGCCCGGTCGGTGCGCTGACGTCCAAGCCCTACGCCTTCCATGCCCGTCCGTGGGAGCTGACCAAGACGGAAAGCATCGACGTGATGGATGCGCTCGGATCGGCGATCCGGGTCGATACGCGCGGCAAGGAAGTCATGCGCGTGATGCCCAGGCTCAATGAGGAGATCAACGAAGAGTGGATCTCCGACAAGACCCGTTACATCTGGGACGGCCTGAAGACCCAGCGGCTCGACCGGCCTTACGCGAAGAAAGACGGCAAGCTGCAGCCGGTCTCCTGGTCGGAAGCCTTCGCAATCATCGCCGAAAAGGTGAAAGCGGCACCGGCCGAGCGTATCGGTGCGCTGGCAGGACAGCTTTCGGGCGTTGAGGAAATGTTCGCGCTGAAGAGCCTGATGGAAAAGCTCGGCTCCGCCAACATGGACAGCCGTTTCCCGGGGTCGCCGCTGCATCCGAAGAACGGCCGCGCCAGCTATATCTTCAACTCCACGATCCAGGGGATCGAAGAGGCCGACGCTATCATGCTGATCGGCACCAATCCCCGCCAGGAAGCACCGGTTCTGAATGCGCGCATCCGCAAGCGCTGGTCGCGCGGTGACGTTCAGATCGGCCTGATCGGCGAAAACGCCGACCTGACCTATCCGGTCACCTATATCGGCGCCGGTCCGGACAGCCTGAAACAATTTGTCGACCATGCTCCGAGCAAGGCCGAACGACCGATGTTCATCATCGGTCAGGGCGCGCTCAACCGGGCCGACGGGGCCGAGGTTCTGGCGTCTCTTGCGGCGGCGGCTAAGTCTCTCGGCGTCATCAAGGACGGCTGGAACGGCTTCAACATCCTGCATACCGAAGCGGCCCAGGTGGGTGCGCTCGACATCGGATTCGTTCCGGGCGAGGGTGGCAAGGACACCGCCGCCATGCTCGAATCCGGTGCGCTCGATGTCATGTTCCTGCTCGGTGTCGATGAGGTCGAGGTTCCCGATGGCGCGTTTGTCGTCTATCAGGGCACTCACGGTGACAAGGGTGCGCATCGCGCCGACGTGATCCTGCCGGGCGCCGCCTATACGGAAAAGTCCGCGATCTACGTCAATACAGAAGGCCGCGTCCAACTGGGCGAACGGGCTGCCTTCCCGCCGGGCGATGCGCGCGAAGACTGGGCGATCCTGCGGGCGCTGTCCGCAAGTCTCGGCCAGACGCTGGAATTCGATTCGCTGAGCGAGTTGCGCTCGAAGCTGTTCGAAGCCGTGCCGCATATGACGGGCATCGACGCGATCGAGCTGGGCGATGCCGCGGATATTGCAAAACTGGCCAACGCAAAGGCCAAAATGAACAACGCCGGATTTGCAAATGTAATCCGGGACTTTTATCTGACCAATCCGATCGCACGCGCGTCCAAGGTGATGGCGGAGTGCTCGGCGCTCGCCAGAACGCGGGCGGCGGAAGCAGCAGAATAAGGGGTAGGGGACCGATATGGCTGAGTTCATGACGACCTACGGTCTGCCGTTCCTGTGGATGGCATTCCAGAGCATTTTGCTGATGGTCGTGCTTCTGGTGATTGTCGCCTACGTTCTTTATGCGGACCGCAAGATCTGGGCAGCCGTCCAGATCCGCCGTGGACCGAACGTGGTCGGCCCCTGGGGCCTGCTGCAGAGTTTTGCCGACCTTCTGAAGTTCGTTCTGAAGGAACCGGTCATTCCGGCGGGCTCGAACAAGATCCTGTTCCTGCTGGCTCCGCTGGTGTCGGTTCTGCTGGCGCTGGCTGCCTGGGCGGTTATTCCGGTCGCCGACGGCTGGGTGATCGCCAACATCAATCTTGGCGTGCTCTTCGTTTTCGCCGTGTCCTCGCTCGAGGTCTACGGCGTGATCATCGGCGGGTGGGCATCGAACTCCAAGTATCCCTTCCTGTCGGCGCTGCGGTCTGCCGCGCAGATGGTGTCCTATGAGGTCTCCATCGGCTTCGTGATCGTCACGGTGCTTCTGTGCGCGGGGACGCTGAACCTTTCCGGCATCGTTATGGCCCAGCAGACCGGGCTCGCGACGCTGCTTGGCGTGCCATGGCTGTCCTTCCTGAACTGGTACTGGCTGCCGCTGTTCCCGATGTTCGTGGTGTTCTTCATTTCGGCGCTGGCGGAAACCAATCGCCCGCCGTTCGATCTGGCGGAAGCGGAATCTGAACTGGTTGCCGGTTTCATGGTCGAATACGGTTCCACGCCGTACATGATGTTCATGCTCGGTGAGTATGTCGCCATCTGCCTGATGTGCGCGCTCATGAGCATCTTCTTCATGGGTGGATGGCTGCCGCCGTTCGACTTCGCGCCGTTCACCTGGGTTCCGGGCATCGTCTGGTTCCTGCTGAAATGTTTCCTCGGCTTCTTCATGTTCGCCATGGTGAAGGCGATGGTGCCGCGTTACCGCTATGATCAGCTGATGCGTCTCGGCTGGAAGGTGTTCCTGCCGCTGTCGCTGGGTATGGTCGTTGTCGTGGCCGCAGTGCTGATGATCATGGGCTGGGCTCCGGGCGCGGCGTGAGCATCTCGCTTGCCGGGCTGATCGGTGCCGCTGTCGGCCTTTATGTCGGCTGGCTCGACTGGAAGATCCTGAAAGGGATGCTCCAGGCGATGGAAACGAAAAACAGACAGGCCGGAGGCGACGGTGGTGCCGCGGCAAGATACAAGACGCTTCTGGGCGTCGTCATTTTTGGTGTTCCGGTGATCGGTTTTCCGATTATCGGGTATTGGGCCGCCAGCCAGCTGGCAGGTTGAGGAAAGAGAGGCAAAAAAGCGATGGGACTTAATCAAGCCGTCAAATCGCTGTTTCTGCAGGAGTTCGTATCCGCATTCATTCTTGCGATGCGTTACTTCTTCAAGCCGAAGCCGACAATCAACTATCCCTACGAGAAGGGACCGGTGAGCCCGCGTTTTCGCGGCGAACACGCTTTGCGCCGTTATCCCAATGGTGAAGAGCGCTGCATTGCCTGCAAACTCTGCGAGGCGATCTGCCCCGCGCAGGCCATCACAATCGAGGCCGGCCCGCGCCGCAACGACGGCACCCGCCGGACCACGCGTTACGACATCGACATGGTCAAATGCATCTACTGCGGCTTCTGTCAGGAAGCCTGCCCGGTGGATGCGATCGTCGAGGGACCGAATTTCGAATTCGCTACGGAAACCCGTGAGGAGCTTTACTACGACAAGGACAAGCTGCTTGCGAATGGCGACCGCTGGGAACGTGAAATCGCCCGAAACATTGAAATGGACGCTCCTTACCGCTAGGAGCTAACCGGACACTTCGACTTCCGCCCGGCAATCCGGCCGGGCACCGCACTTCCGGCCGACAGGCCATACGACAGACAGGTCTTAGAAATGATCCTGAAAGCCCTCTTTTTCTACCTGTTTGCCGGCGTCACGGTGGCGTCCGCCTTCATGGTGATCGCGTCCCGCAACCCGGTGTCCTCGGTTCTGTTCCTGATTCTCGCCTTCGTGAATTCCGCCGGCCTGTTCATTCTCCTGGGGGCGGAATATCTCGCGCTTCTGCTGGTTGTCGTCTATGTCGGCGCGGTCGCGGTGCTGTTCCTGTTCGTGGTGATGATGCTGGACGTGGATTTCGTCGAGCTTCGCCAGGGCTTCCTGCAGTACATGCCGGTCGGAGCCTTGATCGGGCTGATTCTGCTTGTCGAACTGTTGATGGGCCTGGGGGCCTGGGTCATTGCACCGGAAATGCTCGGACACGGCGCCGAACCGATGCCGCCGCTGACCGAAACCAGCAACATCCAGGCACTTGGGTCGGTGCTCTACACGAAATACATCTACTTCTTCCAGGTCGCTGGCCTGGTGCTGCTGGTGGCGATGATCGGGGCGATCGTCCTGACGCTGCGCCACAAGCCGAATGTCAAACGTCAAAGCATCCCGGATCAGGTTGCGCGTAACCGCGAAACCGCCATCGAGGTCCGGAAAGTGGAAACGGGAAAAGGTATCTGACGCAATTTCATTGCGTTCAGGAGCGTCCCGCGTTGAAACCATCGCGGATACGGTGCTCCAGCACTTTTGAATTGATCAACTTTTCTGCTTTCTCGGGGCAACCCGCAAAAGCAGGTTGGTCTGGGAAAGCCCGGACACCGGCACGCTCCTCCGTGCGGTTTCCGGTTGGGGTAAACGAGGGGAGCACGGCGAGGCGTCCATGGAAATCGGTCTGTCGCACTATCTTTCGGTCGCGGCGATCCTGTTCACGATCGGGATCTTCGGGATCTTCCTGAACAGGAAAAACGTGATTGTCATCCTGATGTCTATCGAGCTGCTGCTGCTGTCGGTGAATATCAACTTCGTCGCCTTCTCGTCGTTCCTTGGCGACATGATGGGGCAAATCTTCACCATGCTGGTGCTGACCGTGGCCGCGTCCGAAGCGGCGATCGGCCTGGCGATCCTGGTGGTCTTCCACCGGAACCGCGGTTCCATCGCCGTGGAAGACGTCAACGTGATGAAAGGGTAGGGGCCGATGTATTCCGCAATCCTGTTCCTGCCGCTTATCGGCTTTCTGATTGCCGGCCTTTTCGGACGCTCCCTGGGCGCCAAGGCTTGCGAATATATTACCAGTTCACTGCTGGTCGTGACGGCGGTGCTGTCTTGGATCACGTTCTGCGGCTTCTGGTTCGGCGGATCGGAAGCGCAGGCCTTCAATCTGTTCCGCTGGCTGAATGTCGGAGACCTGAATGTCTACTGGTCGATCCGTGTCGACACGCTGACGGCGGTCATGCTGGTCGTGGTCACCACCGTCTCCGCGCTGGTGCATGTCTATTCCATCGGCTACATGCACCACGATCCGCACCGGCCGCGCTTTTTCGCCTATCTGTCGCTGTTTACCTTCGCGATGCTGTCGCTGGTAACCGCGGACAACCTGCTGCAGATGTTCTTTGGCTGGGAGGGCGTCGGTCTGGCTTCCTACCTGCTGATCGGTTTCTGGTACCAGAAGCCGTCCGCGAATGCGGCCGCCATGAAGGCCTTCGTGGTCAACCGTGTCGGCGACTTCGGTTTCGCGCTCGGTATCTTCGGCGTGTTCTATCTGTTCCAGAGCATCGATTTCACCACCATCTTCAACGATGCGCCGTCCTTCATCGAGGAGCACGGCGAGGTGATGACCTTCCTCGGCTATCATCTGGATGCGCATGCGGCGATGACCGTCGTCTGCCTGTTGCTGTTCATGGGAGCGATGGGTAAATCGGCCCAGTTCCTGCTGCACACCTGGCTGCCGGACGCGATGGAGGGCCCGACGCCGGTCTCCGCGCTTATCCACGCCGCGACGATGGTGACCGCCGGTGTCTTCATGGTGGCACGCCTGTCGCCGCTGATGGAACTGTCGCATACGGCGCTGGCCGTGATCGTGTTCTTCGGCGCGACGACAGCGTTTTTCGCCGCGACCGTGGGTCTTGTGCAGAACGACATCAAACGGGTGATCGCCTATTCGACCTGTTCCCAGCTCGGCTACATGTTCGTCGCACTCGGGGTCGGGGCCTATTCCATCGGCATCTTCCACCTGTTCACACACGCATTCTTCAAGGCGCTCCTGTTCCTGTGCGCCGGGTCCGTGATCCATGCGGTTTCCGACGAGCAGGACATGCGCAAGATGGGTGGTTTGAGAAAACACATTCCGATCACCTACTGGACAATGATGATCGGCACGCTGGCCCTGACCGGCGTCGGTATTCCGTTCACCCATATCGGCTTTGCGGGCTTCATCTCCAAGGATGCCATCATCGAAGCGGCGTTCGCGGGGTCCACCGGCGATCACGCCAACCCGATGGCGCTCTACGGCTTCTGGCTGACGGTGATCGCCGCGGCGCTGACGGCCTTCTATTCCTGGCGCCTGACCTTCATGACTTTCCACGGAAAGCCGCGCGCGCCGGTGGATGTCATGAAGCACGTGCATGAATCGCCGCTGGTCATGACAATCCCCCTGGGGATCCTGTCGATCGGCGCGGCCTTTGCCGGGATGGTCTTTTACGGGATCTTCTACGGGGAAGGTTATGCGGAGTTCTGGAAGGGGGCGCTGTTCACCAGTGAAACCAACCACATTCTGCATGCCATGCACGAGGTTCCGGCCTGGGTGAAGGTCTCGCCCTTCATCATGATGGTTCTCGGTTTCCTGGTGGCCTACCAGTTCTACATCCGCTCGCCGGAGATGCCGAAGCAACTGGCGGAGCGCCATTCCGGCCTCTATCAGTTCCTGCTCAACAAGTGGTATTTCGACGAGCTCTATGACTTCATCTTCGTCCGGCCTGCCATGTGGATCGGCCGCATGCTGTGGAAGAAGGGCGACGGCACAATCATCGACGGCTTCGGTCCGAACGGTGTTGCTGCCCGCGTCCAGAACGTCACGACCTGGGTCGTGAAACTGCAGACCGGATATCTCTATCATTATGCTTTTGCGATGCTGATCGGTGTGGCTGCGCTCATAACCTGGTCGATGTTCACCGGTGCAGGCACCGGCGGGGGTGCACACTAATGATTGACTGGCCAATTCTGTCACTCACGACTTTCCTGCCGTTGCTTGGCGTGGTCTTCATCCTGCTGGTTCCCAGCGAGGATGAGGGAAGCAGGCGAAACATCCGCATGGTCGCCCTGGTGACCACGGGCGTGACCTTCGTCCTGTCGCTGTTCATCTGGGGCAACTTCGACTACGACAATCCGGGCTTCCAGTTCATCGAGCATCGCGATTGGCTAGGCGGCAATGTCAGCTACAGGATGGGCGTGGACGGCATTTCGGTGCTGTTCGTGATCCTGACCACGTTCCTGTTGCCGTTCTGCATCCTGGCGTCCTGGGAAAGCATCCAGAAGCGCGTCAAGGAATACATGATCGCATTCCTGGTGCTTGAGACGATGATGATCGGCGTATTCTGCGCGCTTGATCTGGTGGTCTTCTATGTGTTCTTCGAGGCCGGCCTTATCCCGATGTTCCTGATCATCGGCGTGTGGGGCGGCGCGCGGCGCGTCTATGCATCCTACAAGTTCTTCCTCTACACGCTGCTCGGATCGGTGCTGATGCTGATCGCGATCATGGCGATGTACTGGAACGCAGGAACGACGGACATCGAGCAGCTTCTGACGCACGGCTTCCCGCCCGGCATGCAGACCTGGCTGTGGCTGGCGTTCTTCGCGAGCTTCGCGGTCAAGATGCCGATGTGGCCGGTGCATACCTGGTTGCCGGATGCGCACGTGGAAGCCCCGACGGCCGGTTCCGTCATTCTGGCGGGCGTTCTCCTGAAGCTCGGCGGTTACGGCTTCCTGCGCTTCTCGCTGCCGATGTTCCCGATCGCCTCGGATATGTTCGCGCCGCTGATTTATACGCTTTCGGTAGTGGCCATCGTCTATACCTCGCTGGTGGCGCTCGCCCAGGAAGACATCAAGAAGCTGATCGCCTATTCCTCCGTCGCCCACATGGGCTACGTGACCATGGGGATCTTCACGATGACCCATCAGGGCGTTCAGGGTGGCATCTTCCAGATGCTGTCCCACGGCATCGTCGCCAGTGCGCTCTTCCTGTGCGTCGGGGTGATCTACGACCGGATGCACACTCGCGAGATCGCCGCCTATGGCGGACTGGTCAACCGGATGCCGAAATATGCGGTGGTGTTCCTGATCTTCACCATGGCCAATGTCGGCCTGCCGGGCACTTCGGGCTTCGTCGGCGAAATCCTGGTCCTGATGGGCATCTTCCAGGTGAACACCTGGGTCGCGGTCTTCGCGACGACCGGTGTGATCCTGTCCGCCGTCTATGCGCTCTATCTCTACCGCAGGGTTGTTTTCGGCGCGATCGAGAAGGAAAGCCTGAAGTCGATCCTCGATCTGGATCTCAGGGAAAAGGTTATTCTGATCCCGATGGTCCTGCTGACGATCTTCTTCGGCTTCTATCCGATGGCGATCCTGGACGTGACCCAGGGGGCGGTCGACAATCTCATCAATCACTACACAGCGGCACTTGACGCGGCGGGTGTCGCCCAGCACGCGGCGCCCGCCGCCGTGTCTCACTAAGGTTTCGAGGACGAGACAGAGCTATGTCGGATATGACCCAATTGCCAGATCTCATGCCGGTCCTGCCGGAGATCATCCTGGCCCTCGGAGCCATGGCGTTGCTGATGGTCGGCGCCTTTGGCGGAAAAGGCGTCAGCTACGCGGTTTTCGGCGGTGCGATGGGCCTGCTGGGCGGTACCTTCCTGGTGCTTCTGCTTGTGCCGACCTTTGGCGAGACCTTCGGTGGATCCTTCGTTCTTGACGACTTCGCCTATCTTCTGAAACTGCTTGTGCTGGCGGGGTCGTTCTTTGCTATCGCGATGTCGTGGGCCTATGCCAAGAGCCAGTCCTTCGATCATTTCGAATACCCGATCCTGATCGTGCTGGCGACGCTCGGCATGATGCTCATGCTGTCCGCCAACGACCTGATCGCGCTTTATCTCGGTCTCGAGCTGCAGAGCCTTGCGCTTTATGTGGTGGCGGCGATCAACCGTGACAGCGTGCGGTCCACGGAAGCCGGCCTGAAGTATTTCGTTCTCGGCTCGCTGTCCTCCGGCATGCTGCTCTACGGAATGTCGCTGGTCTATGGCTTTACCGGGCAGATCGGCTTTGCGGAAATCGCGGAGGTTCTGACACAAGAGGGTGACTCGATCGGCCTTGTGATCGGCCTGACCTTCATTCTGGCCGGCCTTGCCTTCAAGATTTCCGCGGTGCCGTTCCACATGTGGACCCCGGATGTTTATGAGGGCGCACCAACCCCAGTCACCGCCTTCCTGGCCGCCGCTCCGAAAGTGGCTGCCATGGGCATGCTGGTGCGGATCGTCATCGAGGCTTTCCAGCCGGTCACCAGCGACTGGCAGCAGATCGTTGTCTTCGTGTCCATCGCCTCCATGGCGCTCGGCGCCTTCGCCGCCATCGGTCAGCGTAATCTGAAACGGCTGATGGCCTATTCCTCCATCGGGCACATGGGCTATGCGCTCGTCGGGCTTGCCGCCGGCACGCAGACCGGTGTGGAAGGGGTGATCTTCTACATGATGGCCTATCTCGGCATGACGCTTGGTGTTTTCGCCGTCATCCTGTCGATGCGCCGCAAGGACGGCATGGTGGAAGAAATCGACGATCTCGCCGGACTGTCGCAAACCAACCTGCCGATGGCGATCCTGCTCGCGTTGCTGATGTTCTCGCTGGCCGGAATTCCGCCGTTGATCGGCTTCTTCGGCAAATGGTACGTCTTCGTTGCGGCGGTCCAGGCCGGGCTTTATCCGCTGGCGGTTATCGGCGTGCTGATGTCGGTGGTCGGCGCCTACTATTATCTGCGCATCGTCAAGGTGATGTTCTTTGACGAGCCGGTTGAGGCTTTCGAGAAGATGCCCGTGGAACTTCGGGTGGTGCTTGGCCTCTCCAGTGTCTTTGTCATCTTCTTCTGGCTGGCTCCCGGACATGTGGTCAATGCCGCCAGCGCAGCGGCGCAGTCCCTGTTCTGACCTCCGGCATGACCGCCCAGGGCTTGAAATGTCCGGCGCCCGGTGCGCCGGATTTTCTCTATGAAGAGCTGGATGCCGTCGGCTCGACCAATTCGGTATGTTTCGAACGGGCGCGCGCCGGCCATCCCGGTAATTTATGGATCCGGGCGCACACGCAGTCCGAAGGCCGCGGCCGGCGCGGCCGGGACTGGATGTCGCCCGAGGGCAACCTGTTTGCGAGTGTTCTGCTGATTGACCCTGAACCGGCAGACAGAATAGCCGAATTGCCGCTTGCGGCGGCGGTTGCTCTGGCGGAAGCCGTTGACAAAGCAGCCGGGACACTGCAACTGGTATCGCTGAAATGGCCAAATGATCTCCTGGTCGGCGGAGCCAAGCTTTCAGGAATACTTCTTGAGGCGGAAACCCTGGCCGATGGCCGGCGGACCGTGGTCATCGGGTTCGGTGTGAATTGTGTCTCCCACCCGCCGCTTACGCTCTATCAGGCAACCGATCTGAGAAGTCTCGGATTTCAGGTGCCCGCGGACAGGCTTTTCGCCAGTCTCGCGGAATGCCTGGCGGAGCAGCTCAACCGCTGGCAGAAGCCGGACGGGTTCGAGAGTATTCGGACCGCATGGCTCAGTCGGGCGGCACATCTGGGCAAGGAGATTACGGTCCGAACCGCCCGGGAAGAAATTACCGGCATTTTTGCCGATATGGATGCGCGCGGCTATCTCGTGTTGAAACAGGAAGATGGCGGCCAGCGCACCGTTTATGCAGGCGATGTGTTTTTGCCTGAGGCTTAACCGCCTGCCTGTGCACAGCTTTAAAGGAGCAATTCATGGCTTCGGCCAAAAAGAACAACAACGACATAGTGTTTCTGCCACTGGGCGGGGTTGGCGAAATCGGCATGAACCTGGGTCTCTACGGCTACGGCCCTGAAGACAACAGGACTTGGCTGATCGTCGATTGCGGCGTCAGCTTTGCCGGTCCCGAGCTTCCGGGTATCGACGTGGTCGTGCCTGACATCAAGTTTTTGGAAGACGAAATTGACAATATTGCCGGGATGGTGATCACTCACGCCCATGAGGATCACTATGGCGCCATCCTTCATCTTTGGCCGTTTCTGAAGGTTCCCGTCTATGCGACGGCCTTCACGGCCGGGTTGCTGGCCGCCAAGACGGAAAGCGAGCCGGGTGCTGAAGAAGTGCCGGTGACGGTGGTGAAGCAGGGAGACAGGGTCAATATCGGGCCGTTCGACGTCGAGTTCGTCGCCATGGCCCACTCGATCCCGGAACCCTGTGCGCTGGCAATCCGCACGCCGGCGGGCATGGTTCTGCATACCGGCGACTGGAAAATCGACACGACCCCGGGCGTCGGGTTGCCGATCGACCTGGACCGGCTGGCGGAACTCGGCCGCGAAGGCGTGATGGCACTGGTCTGCGACAGCACCAACGCGATCCGCGACGGCGTCAGCCCGAGCGAAGCGGATGTTGCCGAAGAGCTGAAGAAGGTGATGGCCAAGGCAACAAAGCGGATCGCCGTCACAACCTTTGCCTCCAACGTTGCCCGTATTCGGGCCATTGCAGAGGCCGCCGCCGCCAACGAACGCGATGTTGTCGTGGTTGGCCGTTCAATGCACCGGGTGATCGAGGTTGCTGGCGAACTCGGTTACCTGGAAGGCCTGCCGGCTTTTCATGGCGAGGATGCATTCGGCTATCTGCCCAGGGAAAAGGCGGTGCTTCTTTGCACCGGCTCGCAAGGGGAGAACCGTGCCGCGCTTGCAAGGATCGCGTCCGGCGATCACCGCAACGTTGCGCTGTCCAAGGGCGACATGGTGATCTTTTCCTCCCGGACCATTCCCGGCAATGAAAAGGCGGTTGCCGAGGTTCTCAACAATCTCGCAGATCTGGGAGCGGACATCGTTACCGACAAGGATGCGCTGGTTCACGTTTCCGGCCACCCGCGCCGGGGTGAACTGGAACAGCTCTACAAGCTGCTGAAGCCGAAAGTCCTGCTGCCGGTGCACGGCGAACCGCTGCACCTTGCCGCCCAGGCCGAGTTTGCCCGCGAACAGGGCGTTCCGGAAGTCGTGCGCGGCAAGAACGGCGACATCGTTCGCCTGACAGCCGGCAAAGCCGCCGTCATCGATCAGGCTCCCTTCGGGATCATGGTCAAGGATGGCGACATTCTCGACGATCCGGAAGTCACCGGTGTCGCCGAGCGGCGCAAGCTGTCGTTTGCGGGTGCTGCCGTCATCGCGCTGGTCATCAATCGGGCCGGGGAGCTTCTGACCGATCCGGAAGTCACTCTGCTCGGTCTGCCGGACACGGACGACGAGGGAGAACCGATGGAGAATATCGTCATCAAGGCCGTCAACGGCGCGATGAAGAGTATTCCGAAAGCCCGGCGCAAGGACAAGGAACTGATCGGCGAAGCCGCCCGGAGGGCCGCGCGTGCGGAGATCCAGAGCGTGTGGGGCAAAAAGACGCTCTGCAAGGTGATGGTGACCCGGCTATAACCTTTCACAGGTGGCCGGTCCCGGCTGCCGATTGAGGAGGAATATGCATGATCGGCCGGCTCAACCATGTTGCTATCGCCGTAACGGATATCGACGCGGCGACGGCGGTCTACCGGGACACGCTCGGCGCCGAGGTTTCCGGCAAACAGGACCAGCCGGACCACGGTGTGACCACCGTGTTCATCAACTTGCCGAATACCAAGATCGAGCTGCTGGAACCGTTGGGCGAGGGATCGCCCATCGCGAAATTCCTGGAGAAGAACCCGTCCGGCGGCGTTCATCACGTGTGCTATGAGGTTGACGACATCATCGCTGCGCGGGACCAGCTGGTGAAAAACGGCGCGCGGGTTCTGGGTGATGGCGAACCGAAGATCGGCGCCCATGGCAAACCGGTCCTCTTTCTGCATCCGAAGGATTTTCTGGGCACGTTGACCGAACTGGAAGAGGCGTAAAAGCATGTCCGTAACGTTCGGCCTGGCGATCTACTTCCTGATCTGGTGGATTATCCTGTTTGCCATTCTTCCCTTCGGCATGCACCGGACCCAGGAGGAGGCGGGAGACGTGATTCCGGGTTCGGAGCCAAGCGCTCCGGACAGGCCGCGTTTTCTGAAGGTGATCGTGCTCACAACCATCGTCGCCACGGTCCTGTTCGCCGGTTTTGTCGGCATGCGGGCGTCGGGGTATGGGCTGGACGATATTCCGTTCTTCAACCCGCCTGCCGAGAGCTACGGTAATCCCGGAAATTAGAACGTGTCGCGTTTAAGCTGATTCCCGGTTTGAGGAAGACGCCCGGGACAGTGTTTGCTTTGCAGATGCGTTCGGGCGGTTTTCTGACTTCAGTTTAAAGCGGCCTTCTCCGGGGCGGATCCTGGCTAAGGGACATCCTCGAATGAGGCCGGTTGCCTCCGGAAAATAGGGACGAATACTATCGGGTTGATAGTCATAAAAAGAAAAGGCAGAGCCAAGCCCTGCCTTTGTTAAGTTCCGCGTCTAAACTGACCCTGTTCCCTTACCGATTGGGTTAACAATCCGGTTGGGCGGCTGCGAACCGTGAGGCGCGCCTAAGGGTCCTTCCTCCCAAGACTCAGACCGCGATGACCTTCAGCTTCTTGGCATTACTACCAAGGCGTCTTTTTCTTATAAGACGAAAACCTAACGGATTGAATCTGACTTGTCACCTATTTGTAGTGTGTAGCCTACATTTTTTGCTTGCCTAATTCGGAAGCGGAAAATCAGCCGTCGGATCACGGTGGCGCTCGGCTTAAAATTAGGCGGCAAAATGCATTGCGTCCGGGGACGTCGGTCTATTTTGCGGCAAATTCCGCAAAAGATTGCTGGCTTAGCGTAAAGGACTTGTTTTTGTGCGCGGCTTGCGCTTTGACTGCGCCGCAAACAGGCGTTGCCAGGACCGAGAGAATATTCATGCGTCTTTCCCGATACTTTCTGCCCATCCTTAAGGAAACACCGAAGGAAGCGGAAATCGTTTCCCACCGGCTTATGCTGCGGGCCGGCATGATTCGCCAGCAATCCGCCGGGATTTATTCCTGGCTGCCGCTGGGACTTAAAGTTTTGCGCAAGATCGAGCGGATCGTGGAGGAAGAGCAGGCGCGGGCAGGGGCCATTCAACTGCTGATGCCGACCATCCAGTCCGCCGACCTGTGGCGCGAAAGTGGCCGATACGATGCCTATGGCAAGGAAATGCTGCGCATCACCGACCGGCACGAGCGCGATATGCTTTACGGCCCGACAAACGAGGAAATGATTACCGAGATCTTTCGCAGCTACGTGCGCTCCTACAAGGATCTGCCGCTGAACCTTTACCATATTCAGTGGAAATTCCGCGACGAAGTCCGCCCGCGTTTCGGCATTATGCGGGGCAGGGAATTCCTGATGAAGGACGCCTATTCCTTCGATCTGGACAAGGAACGGGCGGTCGAGTCCTATAACCGCATGTTCGTCGCGTATCTGCGCACCTACAAGCGCATGGGGCTGACGGCAATTCCGATGCGCGCCGAGACCGGACCTATCGGCGGCGATCTGAGCCACGAGTTCATCGTGCTCGCCGAGACCGGCGAGAGCGAGGTTTATTGCCACGCTGACTATCTGGACAAGGAAACGCCGGGCGAGAATGTCGATTTCGCCGGTGACCTGACGCCCATCGTCAACGACTGGACGTCGCTTTACGCGGCAACGGAAGACATCGTCGACAAGGCGGAGTTCGAATCCTCCGTACCGGAAGACAAGCGGATCGTCGCGCGCGGCATCGAGGTCGGTCAGACATTTTATTTCGGCACCAAATATTCCGAACCGCTAGGTGCGAAGGTCGCCACTTCGGACGGCACCGAGGTTGCGGTTCATATGGGCTCCTACGGAGTCGGCGTATCCCGCCTTCTTGGCGCCTTGATCGAGGCCAATCATGATGAAGATGGAATCATCTGGCCGAAATCGGTTGCTCCTTTCCATGTCGGCCTGATCAACCTGAAACCGGGAGACGACCTTACCGACAGTGTATCGGAGGACCTTTACGGCAAACTGGAAGCTGCCGGCATGGAAGTGCTCTATGATGACACGGACACGCGGGCGGGTGCGAAATTCGCGACCATGGATCTCATCGGCTTGCCGTTCCAGGTTGTTGCGGGGCCGCGCGGGCTGAAAGACGGCCTTCTGGAGGTCAAGAACCGCGCAACTGGGGAAAAGGAAATGCTTTCCCCGGAAGCGACGCTGAACAAGCTGACGGCGGCATTGACGGGTTAGGCAACTGCGGTGATGCTCGGAGCGGGGATTCGGCCGCGGGCCGCCGCAAGCTGCCACAAGTCATTGGGGCCTGTGGGGCATTGCTGAAGTGGATGGACGATGACAGCGGTAGATACTGCGGACGTTGAAGAAGGCCGGAAATCAGCAGAGCCCACACGTCCGTTTTCCGCCTACGAGTGGATGATCGCCGGCAGGTATCTGCGCTCAAGGCGGCGCGAGACCTTCATTTCCGTCATCGCCGGTTTTTCCTTTGCCGGGATCATGCTGGGTGTCGCGACGCTGATCATCGTCATGGCGGTGATGAACGGCTTCCGGTCAGAGCTCCTGGGCAAGATTCTCGGCATCAACGGCCATATGCTCGTCCAGCCGATAGATCTGCCGCTTACTGACTATGACGCGGTGGCGGCGCGGCTTGAAGGTGTGCCGGATGTGGTCAGTGCCATTCCCTTCGTCGAGGGGCAGGCACTGGTTTCCGGTCCGGCAGGTAACCTGGGAGCTCTGGTGCGCGGCCTTCATGAAGCTGATGTGCGCCAGGTACCGCTGATTGCCAACAACGTCCGCTCCGGCTCCCTCGACGGCTTCGACGAAGGCGAAGGCATCGCCATCGGCTCGCGCATGGCGCAGCAGCTCGGCGTGTCCACCGGCGACAACATCACCATCATCTCCCCGCGTGGCAGCGTCACGCCGATGGGCGTGACACCAAGGCTGAAGGCCTATCCGGTGTCGGCCATCTTCGAGATCGGCATGAGCGAATATGACAGCACCTTCGTGTTCATGCCGCTGGAAGAGGCGCAGGCCTATTTCAACATGGACACCAAGGCGACCGGAATCGAGATCTATGTGGTCGATCCGGACAATGTCGGCGTCATGGCCAAGGCCATCGAGGAAGCGGCCGAGCGTCCCACCTTCGTCACGGACTGGCGCCAGCGCAACGTGACGTTTTTCTCCGCACTGGAGGTGGAACGCAACGTGATGTTCATCATCCTGACGCTGATCGTTCTGGTCGCGGCGCTCAATATCATTTCCGGGCTGATCATGCTGGTGAAGGACAAGGGCAGGGACATCGCCGTTCTGCGTACCATGGGCGCGACCCGCGGATCCATCATGCGGATCTTCCTGATCACCGGCGCCAGCATCGGCTGTGTCGGCACCTTCGCGGGGTTTGTGCTCGGGTTGGTTGTCTGCCTGAATATCGAAAGCATCCGCCAGGGCGTCTCGTGGCTGACGTCAACGCAGCTTTTCGATCCGACGCTCTATTTTCTGTCCAGGCTGCCGGCCGAAATCGACAGCGGCGAAACCATAACGGTGCTTTTGATGGCGCTGGTGCTGTCGTTGCTGGCGACACTTTATCCCGCCTGGCGGGCTGCGCGGCTCGATCCTGTTGAAGCGCTGCGGTATGAGTGAGGACGCGCCGATGAACATGGCCGCAGACCCGCGCCGGGCGTCCGGTCTCGCACCAGCTGCTCTGGAGCTCGCGGGCATTGGGCGCAGCTTCGATGAGGGCGACCGCCAGCTTCATATCCTCAACGGTGCGAACCTTCGGATCGAGGCCGGGGAAATGGTGGCGCTGGTCGCGCCGTCCGGAACCGGGAAATCAACCCTGCTGCATATCGCCGGGCTGCTGGAGCGCCCCGACGAGGGAGATGTGTTTCTCGGGCCGGTCAACTGTTCGGAGCTGTCCGACGACCAGCGCACGGCCATCCGCCGCAACGACATCGGCTTCGTCTACCAGTTCCATCACCTGCTGCCGGAATTCACCGCGCAGGAGAACATCATGATGCCGCAGATGATCCGCGGATTGCCGAAAAAGGTCGCCGCCGCGCGTGCAGATGAACTGCTCAGCTACATGCGGCTTGGGGAGCGCGGAAAACACCGTCCCTCGGAGCTGTCCGGCGGCGAGCAGCAGCGGGTTGCGGTTGCCCGCGCGGTGGCCAATGCGCCGCGCATCCTGCTGCTGGACGAACCGACCGGCAATCTCGACCCCATGACGGCCAAATACGTCTTTGACGCCCTGGCGGCGCTCGTGCGGGCCTCCGGCGTCGCGACGCTGTTCGCCACACATAATCTGGAACTCGCCGCGCAGATGGATCGCTCGATCACCCTGAAGGACGGGTTGGTGCGGCCTCTCTAGGCTGACCGCACGGACGATGTGCGTTCCGGGCAATCCGGCTCCCGGGTCGACACGCGCCAATGCCTGAAAACCAGCCAGGTCAAATTTCCCCGTTTCTGCCACGCTCAATCGATTGAGGCCTGCACGACATGGCACCGGACACGACTTTCCGGCAAGTGTCAGGATCAGCGGAACAAAGCAAAAACCCTAGATTTTCAGATAATTTGATCCTCTTGATGGCAACAGGAACAAAAAGTGTTTGCAAAGTGAACAAAAATGGAACATAGTCACTTCAAGCCATAAGCCAAGGTTGGAGGGTGTGATGATCTATATCGCTCGTGATTTTGCCGCATTCGGTTCCCTGATGTGCTTCTGCACCACGCTTGCCGTCTGGGGTGATGTGCTGTTTTCTCTTGGCTGAGGGACAATGCCTGCCGGGTGAGAGCTTCACTCCGGTGCGTCGCAGATTTGATTCCGGCGTGTTTTTACTCTCGCCATGGAGCTGCTTCTATTTCCGTCCGGTATGCGTTTTCGGTATGCGTCCGGCAGGCCGATGCTGCAAAGAACAGCGGTGACAACCGCTTTGACGGCTCGACATATCTTTTCTGAAGCGCTTCACTTGGGAGCTGATTCCGGAAGATTCGAGAAGCGCCGCCATGACCGATTCCCACTCCTCTGCCACCGTGCCCTCCGAGGCCGCCGGACAGGCGGGCGCAGGGCCGGGTTATGTTCACCTCAGGGTCCATTCCGCGCTGTCTCTGCTGGAAGGCGCGTTGCCGATCAAGAAGTTGCTGGACCTTGCCAAGGCCGACGGTCAGCCGGCGCTGGCGATTGCCGACACCAATAATCTGTTCGGAGCGCAGGAGTTTTCCAGCAAGGCCTGGGGAGCGGGTATCCAGCCGATCACCGCCTGCCAGCTGTCCGTGTTCTTCGACGACGGACTGGAGAGCGGACGGCGGGGAGAGCCCGCTCTGGCCGATGTGGTGCTGATCGCCATGAGCGAACGCGGCTACGGCAACCTGATTGAGCTCTCCTCACGTGCCTTTCTGGATACGGAAACTGGGCTGCGGCCGCATGTATCCCTCGACTATCTTCTGTCCAAATCCGATGACTTGATCGTTCTGACCGGTGGCGCTCTGGGGCCCGTCGGCGCGGCTCTGGTCGCCGGACGCAAGGATCTGGCCAGGGACCGGCTGCAGAACCTGGCCTCGGGCTTTTCCGGCCGCTGTTACGTCGAGATCCAGCGTCACGGCATGGAGGTGGAGCGCAGGACCGAGGAGGCCTTCCTCGCGCTCGCCTATGAGATGGGCCTGCCGCTGGTTGCGACCAACGAGGCGTTTTTTCCCAAGCGCGAGGACTATGAGGCGCATGACGCCCTGATCTGCATTTCCGAAAGCCGGGTGCTGATCGAGGACGATCGCCGCCGGTTGACCCCGGAGCATTATTTCAAGAGCCGTGCGGAAATGTGCGCGCTCTTTGCCGATCTGCCCGAAGCGCTGGCCTCCACGGTGGAAATCGCCAGACGCTGTCATTTCCGCCCTCTGCGACGTGACCCTATCCTGCCGCGCTTCACCAGCGCCGACGCGGACGGGGAAGAAGCCGAGCAGGCGGAAACGGAGGAACTGAAACGACAGGCGCGCGAGGGGCTGCGCGAACGTCTCGACGCTCACGGTCTTGCGCCGGGACTTGAGGAAAAGGATTACTGGGACCGGCTCGACTATGAGACCGGCGTCATCGAACGGATGAAATTTCCCGGCTACTTCCTGATCGTTGCCGACTTCATCAAATGGGCGAAGGGGCAGGATATTCCCGTCGGGCCGGGCCGTGGTTCCGGGGCCGGGTCGCTGGTGGCGTGGGCGCTGACCATCACCGACCTCGACCCGATGCGGTTTTCCCTGCTGTTCGAACGTTTCCTCAATCCCGACCGTGTGTCGATGCCGGATTTCGACATCGACTTCTGCCAGAGCCGGCGCGAAGAGGTGATCCGCTACGTTCAGGAGAAATATGGCCGCCAGCAGGTGGCGCAGATCATTACTTTCGGATCGCTGCAGGCGCGCGCCGTGTTGCGCGATGTCGGCCGCGTGCTGCAGATGCCCTACGGACAGGTTGACCGGCTGTGCAAGCTGGTGCCGGCGAACCCGGCCAATCCGGTAACTCTCGCCCAGGCCATCGCCGACGAGCCGCGCCTGCGCGAGGCGGCCAAGGACGAAGAGAACGTCGAGCGCCTGCTTGGCATGGCGCAGAAGCTGGAAGGGCTTTACCGGCACGCCTCCACCCACGCGGCAGGCGTGGTGATCGGCGACCGGCCGCTGGAACAGCTCGTGCCCCTCTACCGCGATCCGCGCTCGGACATGCCGGTGGCGCAGTTCAACATGAAGATGGTCGAGGAAGCCGGGCTGGTGAAGTTCGACTTTCTCGGCCTGAAGACGCTGACCGTCATCGACACCGCCGTGAAGCTGATCGAGCGGCGCGGCGTCACGATAGATGTCGCCGGGCTGCCGATCGACGATGAACAGACCTACAAGATGCTGGCGCGGGGCGAGACCTTCGGCGTGTTCCAGCTGGAAAGCCAGGGCATGCGCCGGGCCATCGCCGGCATGAAGCCGGACCGGTTCGAGGACATCATCGCGCTGGTGGCGCTCTATCGGCCGGGGCCGATGGAGAACATTCCGGTCTATAACGCTGTAAAGCACGGCGAGCAGGATCCGGACTGTCTGCATCCGCTTCTGGAACCGATCCTGATGGAGACGAACGGCATCATCGTCTACCAGGAGCAGGTGATGCAGATCGCCCAGGTGCTGTCCGGCTATTCGCTTGGCGAAGCCGATCTTCTGCGCCGTGCGATGGGCAAGAAGATCGCCGCGGAGATGGAGGTGCAGCGGGCCCGCTTCGTGGATGGGGCGGTCGATCAGGGGGTCAACAAGACCCAGGCCGGGACGATCTTCGACCTTGTGGCGAAATTCGCCAACTACGGCTTCAACAAGTCGCACGCGGCCGCCTATGCGCTGGTGTCCTATCATACGGCCTGGCTGAAGGCGAACTACCCGGTCGAATTCATGGCCGCGTCGATGACGCTCGATATGGGCAACACCGACAAGCTGGGAGACTTCCGCCAGGAAGCCCGGCGCATGGGGATAAAGATCGAGCAGCCGTCGATCAACCGCGGCCAGGTGTATTTCGACGTGGCGGACGGAAAGATCCTTTACGCCCTGGGGGCGATCAAAGGGGCGGGAGAACAGGCGGTTGAACATATCGTTGAGGTGAGGGGAGACACACCTTTCAAGAGCCTCGGCGACTTCGCCCGCCGGATCTCGCCGAAGATGCTCAACAAGCGCACGCTGGAAAATCTCGTTGCCGCCGGAGCCTTCGACGAACTGGAGCCCAACCGGGCGCGGGTCTTTGAAGGGCTCGACCGGGTCATGGGTCTGGCGCAGCGTACGGAGGAAAACCGCACGCTTGGCCAGGACGAGCTTTTCGGTGGCAGCGACAGTGAAGAGCCGCTGCAACTGGACGAAGTTCAGCACTGGGTGACGGAGGAAAAGCTGCAGCGCGAGCATTCCGCCATCGGCTTTTATCTCTCCGCCCATCCGATCGACGAATACGCCGGTATCCTCGACAAGATGCGTGTCCAGCCGTGGACGCAGTTCGCCGAGGCGGTCAAGAAGGGGGCCTCCGCCGGGCGTCTGGCCGGCACGGTGATTTCCATGCAGGAACGAAAGACCAAGACCGGCACGCGCATGGGCATTGCCCGGCTCTCCGACGCCACCGGCCAGTATGAGGCGCTGCTGTTCCGTGAAAAGCTGGAGCAGTTCCGTGAATCGTTGCAGACCGGTAGATCCGTCGTGATTCTGGTCGGCGCTGATATGCGTGACGACGAACCTTCGCTCAGGATCGAGCAGGTGGACCCGATCGACAAGGTCGCCGCCCGCCTTCAGAAGAGCATGCGTGTCTTCGTCCGCGACGAACGCCCCATCCAGAGCCTTGCCAAACATCTCACCATGCGCGGAGAGGGCGATGTGACGGTCATCGTTCTTCTGGAAAACGGTGCGCGCGAAGTGGAAGTCAAGCTGCCGGGCCGTTTCCGTCTGTCACCCGAAATCGCCGGAGCACTGAAGGCGGTGCCGGGTGTGACGGATGTTCAGGTGGCATAAGGGCTGGGGAAGAGGGATGTTTATTCCGCATCGATGAGCCTTGAGCCGTTGGCATAGACCTGTTTCCAATTGAGGGCTCTGCAGCACTGAAATGTTCTTGGTGGTTTCCAGGACAACCGCCTACACGTCGGAGAGAGCCAAAACATTAGCCTCGCGCATTTTTGCGTAGATATTGGTTCGGGTAACGCGTGTCTCCCGCAAAGCGTCCTGCATTAGCCGGATTGGAGTGTTCTACGAGAGTTGCTGAAATTTTTCGGAGACCCTGCGCCAGCGCCACGACGAATTGCACGGACAAAAGCGTCGTTCTGGCAAGGGAGCTCTGCGCGAAGTCCAACCAGCTAGTCGCCTGACTTGCACCTACCGGTAACTTACCGGTCGCGACCGTCACCACGAAATCGAAGGACGTCGTTTTCGAAAAAGCGCGCAGGCCGATAATCCGAACGCCCCCTCAGATCAACGCGATGGTGGAAAGCAAATCGTCACGCACAACGGTGTCGAGGAAAACAGAAACGAAAAACATCGCCACATTTCACCGATCTGCCTGGCTATGAGGCGGGAAATCCGATTTCGCTGCCGATTGGCGCGGAGCATTGTTTGGCGTCCCTGGTTGTTTCCGGTGTCAATAAAACAACTACAGGGCAAGCTCATGGTTCCGGATTGAGGCGGTCAGGTGGCATTCGGCCGTGTGAAAGGGTGTTTTTTTGCTTTCCAACCCGGCAAATTTGCTGGTGGAAACGGTCGCTAATACCAAACGACAAAATTCAGGACCGATGCGCCCAGTCACGCATTCCGATTGACATGATTTTCCATGGCTGATCGATGAGCGTGTTCCAGGCCCGGCAGCACAGGTCGACGATCTGGTCGTAGTCCTTGAAGACCCGGTTTGAGAGCCAGTTTTCTCGCATGTACTGCCATAGGTTTTCGACAGGATTGAGTTCGGGAGATCGGGGTGGCAAAGGCAAGAGTGTGATGTTGTCCGGGATGGCGAGCTTGTTTGACGTGTGCCATCCGGCCTGATCAAGGATGACCACGCCATGGGCA
>NZ_JSEP01000025.1 GCF_001624695.1 Labrenzia sp. OB1
TTCAAGTGGATCAAGCAGAACCTGAAGATCCGGCATTTCCTCGGAACGTCCGAGAATGCCGTACGCATCCAGATCTTCATCGCCTTGATCGCCTATATCCTGCTGAGAGCCGCTCAGGCGACCCAGACCGCAGTCAAGCAACCACTCGCCTTCGCACGCCTTGTTCGCCTCAACCTCATGCATCGACGCACAATCAACGCACTAAACACTCACAAACCACCACCGGAAACAGACACAAGGCAGATGACCCTAAACCTTAATCCAATTTAAACCGGACAGCAGTGGGCTTGACCATGGCATGACGAGGAAGAAATGTTCTTCCGGGAACCGTGGCAGAACGGGCGGTTGCTCCTGCCTCGTCGCGGACGAGCGAAGCGAGAGTGATCGGGTCAGCTTCGGCCGTGGTGTGCATGCCAGTGCCAGGCGATGTCGATCCGCCGCGCGACCCACACGTCCTCATGTCCCATGACATAATCGAGGAAACGGGCAAGTGCGGCCGCACGGCCCGGTCGCCCTATCAGACGGCAATGCAGGCCGACATTCAGCATCTTCGGCGCGCCGTCCACCCCTTCGGCGTAGAGGGTGTCGAAGGAATCCTTGAGATAGGTGAAGAACTGGTCCCCGGAATTGAACCCCTGGATGGCGGCAAAACGCATGTCGTTGCTATCGAGCGTATAGGGAATCACGAGATGATCGCCGTTCGGGCCATCCACCCAGTATGGCAAATCATCCGCGTAGCTGTCGGAATCATAGAGAAAACCGCCCTCCTCCATGACCAGATCGCGGGTCTGCATGGAACATCGGCCGGTGTACCAGCCAAGTGGCCTGGCTCCGGTCACCTCTTCATGGAGGCGGATCGCTTCCAGTAGCTGGCGGCGCTCCTCCTCCTCGGCCATATCGGCGTATTCGATCCATTTCAACCCATGGGAGGCGATTTCCCAGTCGGCTTCCTTCATGGCCTCAACCACATCGGGATTGCGCTTCAGCGCAGTCGCCACCCCATAGACCGTGACCGGCAGGGAGCGCTGGGTGAACATGCGCCAGACCCGCCAGAAACCGGCCCGCGAGCCGTATTCGTAGATCGATTCCATGTTCCAGTGACGCTTGCCGGGCCATGGTTGCGCCCCGACGATTTCCGAGAGGAACGCTTCGGACCCAGGGTCACCGTGCAGGATGTTGTTTTCGCCGCCTTCTTCGTAGTTCAGCACGAACTGAACCGCGATTTTCGCTCCCCCGGGCCATTGCGGATCCGGTGGTGTCCGGCCGTATCCGATCATGTCGCGCGGATAAGAATCGCTCATTTTTCACTCCAGGCAGTCTTTCGCTGCCGACAAAAGAGCGCATCCGGTCAAGCCGTGCAAGCATGCAGACAATCCTCCTTGGCAAAAATGCCGGTAAGTAAAATTTTACAGGAGCTGTTACCGGGACTTTAGAAGCTGCAACGCTATGAATCGCCTGGCAAACAAGGAGAACGTCATGACCGAAAGGCCCGAAGAGATGAAGCTCTCATCTGCAGGACTGCTGCTTCTTCTCGCGGCTGCCGCCATGACGCTGTTCGCCGATTTCGACCCGCGCCAGACGAACGGCGCGAAAGCGAATGTCGTCTACAGGACGCTGGCGGACTAAGTTTTATCGGCCGCGGCGGCCACCCGCGACGACAGGCAGTGTCTTGAGATCGCTTTTCACAGGCATCCGCCCGTATCTCAGCGGTGGTGCGCCCCCTGTGTCGCTTTCGCCAAGCAGCATGATGGCTGATCCGATGACGACGGATCCGAGCGTAATTACCAGCGCAACCGCCAACATGACGACAGGCAGAACCGGGTCTTCGGAATTGAGCACCAGCACGCGCAAATTGCCGATGTTCGACCAAAATATGCCGCTCAGAACCAGTCCGGCGACAGCAACACCGGCGATACCGTTGATCGCCAATAACCTGAACAGAGGATCGCGTGGCAATTTCAGCCGGCCTGCATTCCTGCCAATCCTGTTCATCCAGCTCACTCCCGATGCTGCAATTGCGTAAAGAAGTATCTTCACCCTAACGCCCGCCTTGCACCTTCAACAAGCTGTCAAAAGCAGCGATCAGGCTCAAATCGGTTTGGGCCGACGGATTTTATTTTCCAAACATGCAAAAATTGTGCGGCGCACTCTTGAATGAAGCGATGAAGACATATATTTGTCCGATATATCGGTCCGGTATATGTGACTTTTGACATGCCTGCCAATCGTCACCGTCCCTGCCATTCCCTCAATTGGGGAAGACCGTCAATCCGGGAGCAAGCTCCCGGTCGCGGAGAAGTCAATGAGCGTACGCAGCTTATGTCTTGCGATCCTGTCTTTCGGGGATGCCACCGGATATGAAATCCGCAAGGAGTCCACGGAAGGGCGGTTCAGCTATTTCGAAGACGCAAGTTTCGGGTCGATCTACCCGGCCCTGGCACGCCTTGAATCGGAAGGGCTGGTGACCGTGCGCGAGGAACCCCAGGCCGGCAAACCCGCGCGGAAAGTCTACTCGATCACCGAGGCCGGGCGAGCGGAGTTCACAAGCTCACTTTGCGAGCCCCAGGCACGGGACACCTTCAAATCGCCGTTTCTGCTTATCGCCCTGAATGCGGCGCAGCTTCCGCCGGATGTCGTCCGTCGCGCGCTGGAGCGCCGCAAAGCCCAGGTGCAGGAGGAATTGCGCCTGTTGACGGACACACACGAGGACACGGCCTGCCCGCACCCCGGCTCCGGATGGACACGGAACTACGGCATTGCCTGCATGAATTTCACTCTCGCCCACCTGGAAGAACATGGTGAGGCCCTTATCAAAATTGCTGAAGACGCGGCCAAGCCACTTGCGGCAGCTGCGGAGTAAGCCTGAAGTTTCGGAGACAAGACATAATGCGTGTGAAATTATCCTACATCCTGGCGACCGGACTTGCGGCAGGCATCGGTTTTTGGATGTACACCGGCACAGTGGTAATCGGCGGAGTGGGCGAAGGCGAAAATGCGGCGCCGACACCGGCTATGCGCGTCAGCCAGGCAACCAGCGCCCCTTTCCGTGTTCAGGTTCAGGAACTGATCGCACAAGACCGTCAGGCAGTTCTGGAAGTTCGCGGACGAACGGAAGCCGAGGCGAAGGTCGCCGTGCGGACAGTGACCACCGACACCGTGATCGAGCGCCCGGCCCGTGAGGGCAGCCGTGTGTCTGCGGGCGATATTCTATGTGTCCTTGACCGGGGAACCCGCGAGGCAAGCGTTCTGGAAGCCAAGGCCGTGCTTGCCCAGGCGAAACTCGATCACGATGCCGCCACGCAGTTGAACAGCAAAGGCTTCACCGCCGAAAATCGTGTTGCCGCCGTCGTCGCTCAGCGCGACGCTGCCCGGGCCCGCCTCAAGGAGGCTGAGCTCGAACTCCAGCGCACCGTGATAATATCCCCGATCGACGGCGTTATCGAAAGCCCGATGGCGGAAGTCGGAGCGCACCTCGAAACAGGCGATATCTGCGCGACCGTGATCAATTCCGATCCAATGATCGCCATCGGGCAGGTATCCGAACTGGAAATCAGCCACGTCTCCGAAGGCATGCCGGCGACGGTCAAACTGGTGACCGGAGAATCGCTCGATGGCAAGGTGCGCTACATCTCGCCATCGGCCAATCCCGACACAAAGACGTTTCGCATCGAGATTGAATTGCCGAACGCTGACGGCAGGGCCCGGGACGGAGTCACCGCCGTCACAATGCTGACGCTGCCGGCTGAAAAGGCACATCTGATCTCACCCGCAATTCTGACGCTCAACGATGCGGGACAAGTTGGAATTCGCGGCGTGGACGAAAACAACAAAACCATCTTTTATCCAGTCAAGGTATTGGGCGGCGACCAGGACGGCATGTGGATCGGCGGACTGCCGGACAAAGTGACCGCCATCACCGTTGGGCAGGAATACGTCTCGGACGGACAGATTGTGGAACCGGTTCTTCAGACCGCAGAGGTCAGCAAATGATAGACTTGCTCGAAGGCGTTCTTCGCCGCCCAAAGACTGTTTTCGTTATGATGCTGGCGCTGATCATCGCCGGCACCGCGACCTATATTTCCATTCCGAAGGAAGCAAGTCCGGATATCGACCTGCCGATCTTCTACATCTCCGTCACCCAGCAGGGCATCTCGCCGGAGGATTCCGAGCGTCTGCTGGTACGGCCGATGGAAACGGAGTTGCGCGGTCTGGACGGCCTGAAGGAAATCACCGCGATCGCGTCGGAAAGCCACGCGGGCATCGTCCTTGAATTCGACATCTCGTTCAACAAGGACGAGGCGCTGGCGGACGTACGCGACAAGGTCGATCAGGCGAAAAGCAACCTGCCGGAGGAAGCCGAAGAGCCGACGATCACCGAGATGAACTTCGCGCTGGCGCCGACAATGATCATCGCCCTTTCGGGAAATGTTCCCGAGCGCACGCTCTATCAGCATGCCCGCAGGCTCAAGGATGAAGTCGAGGCGATCGATTCCGTGCGGTCGGCCGATCTCACCGGCCACCGGGAAGAGCTGCTGGAAGTTCTGATAGATACCCAGAAGCTGGAATCCTATTCGATCACCCAGCAGGAACTGCTCAATACGCTGCAGCTCAACAACCAGCTGGTTCCGGCCGGTTTCATCGATGGCGGCAAGGGCCGGTTCAACGTCAAGGTTCCCGGTCTCGTCGAAACCGCCGAAGATGTTTACACCCTGCCCTTGAAACAGAGTGGCGAAGGTGTCGTCACCCTGGCAGATGTTGCCGAAATCCGCCGTACTTTCAAGGATGCGAACGCCTATACGCGCGTCAACGGCAATCCCGCGATCTCCCTTCAGGTCGTCAAGCGCATCGGCACGAACATCATCGAGAACAACACTGCCGTGCGGGAAGTCGTCGAAAAGGCATCGGAGGACTGGCCGGAGACGATCCGTGTCGACCTGATGCTCGACCAGTCGAACAACATCTTCGAAGTGCTCGGCTCGCTGCAGTCCTCGATCCTCACCGCGATCTTCCTGGTGATGGTCCTGGTTCTGGCGGCGCTCGGATTGCGATCCGCGCTGCTTGTCGGCCTGGCGATCCCGACCTCCTTCATGGTCGGCTTCCTCATCCTCGGCGGCATCGGCCAGACGGTCAACAACATGGTCATGTTCGGCCTCGTGCTGACGGTTGGCCTGCTCGTCGATGGCGCGATCGTGATGACCGAATATGCCGACCGGAAGATCCAGGAAGGCATGGAGGACCGGGAGGCCTATATCCGGGCCGCGAAGCTGATGTTCTGGCCGATCGTGTCCTCGACCGCGACGACACTGGTGGCCTTCCTGCCAATGCTGTTGTGGCCGGGTGTCGCCGGCGAGTTCATGAGCTATCTGCCGATCATGGTGATCATCGTCCTGACCGCGTCGCTGTTCACAGCGATGGTGTTCCTGCCGGTGACCGGCGGCATACTGGCCCAGGTATCGCACTGGATGAGCCGCCATGCCACTGCGCTGCTGGCCCTGACCATTGCATTGCTCTTCGCTCTCGCGGTGATCTCAGGCCCGTTCGTGCCACTCGTCCTGTCCGGGTTCGTTTCAGCGGGCCTGATCCTGCCCCTGAAAATCGTGCTTGGCGTTCTGGCCTTTGTCCTGATCGGCTATTTCTCCTACCGCATCCTGCGTCCGTTCGTTCTCTGGTCGCAGGCCCGCGCGGCCAAACGCGCCGAACTGGACAGAATTGAAGCAGCCAAGCTCTCTGGGTCGGAAGCCTTCGACGTCAAGAATGTCCGCGGGTTCACCGGCATCTATGTCCGGGTTCTGAAGCTTTTTGCCGGCAATCCCGTCGGCAACATAGCCGCGCTTCTTCTGCTGCTTGTCAGTTGCACCGCAATCATCGGCGCCTTCGTGGCCAATCCCACCGGTGTTCAGTTCTTCATCGACGAAGAACCGGAACAGGCCGTGGTGCTGGTTTCGGGACGGGGCAACATGTCGGCGGGCGAGGCGCGCGATCTGGTCGTCCAGGTGGAAGACCGGATCATGACGATACCCGGCATTGAGAACGTCATCACCAATGCGTTCCCTCCGGGAGGCTCTTCCGGCGGCCCGGCCGTCGGTGACGTCCAGGACAAGCCTGCCGACGTCATGGGTGAAATCAACATCGAGCTTGCCGATTTCTGCTGCCGGCGTGTGGCGAAGGAAATCTTCGCCGACATCCGCACCCAGACCGCGGATATCCCCGGCATCAAGGTTGAAACCCGCAAGATCGAAGGTGGTCCGCCGACCGGCAAGGATATCCAGCTTGAAGTCAAATCGACCGACTATGACGACATGGTCGCGGCGGTTGCCAGGATCCGGGACCACATCAATGGCGAGGACGTCCTGATGGACCAGGAGGACGACCGTCCCCTGCCCGGCATCGAATGGCAGATTTCCATCGACCGGGAACAGGCCGGCCGTTACCAGGCCCATATCGCCTCTGTCGGCAACATGGTCCAGCTTGTCACCAACGGTGTCCTGATCGGGACCTACCGTCCGGGCGACAGCGAGGATGAGGTCGATATCCGCGTCCGGCTGCCGGAAGACGAACGCAGTATCGGCCGCTTCGACCAGTTGCGCCTGCAGACCAGTCTCGGCCTGGTGCCTATGGCGAATTTCGTCAGCCGCGTACCGGCGCCGAAGGTCTCGGAAATCGTTCGCCGGGACGGGCTCTATTCGATGATGGTGAAAGCCACCGTCAACCCGGAATCCGGATCGAACCCGACAGAACAGGTCGCGGCCTTCCAGACGTGGCTGGACGGTCAGCAATGGCCGGACAACGTTTATCTGAAGTTCCGCGGCGCGGACGAGGACCAGCAGGAATCGGGCGAGTTCCTGATGAAGGCGATGGTGGCCTCGCTGTTCCTGATGTTCCTGATTCTGCTGACCCAATTCAACTCGTTCTATCAGACCTTCCTGACTCTCTCGACGGTGATCCTGTCGGTCTTCGGTGTGCTGCTGGGGATGCTTGTCACCAACCAGCCCTTCTCGATCATCATGACCGGGACCGGGGTGGTCGCGCTGGCGGGGATCGTGGTGAACAACGCCATCGTTCTGATCGACACCTACAACCGGTTCATTGAAGACGGGCTGCCACCGCTGGACGCGATCCTGAAAACATCCGCCCAGCGAATCCGGCCGATCCTGCTGACCACGATCACCACCATCGCGGGTCTCATCCCGATGGCGACCATGGTCAACTTCGACTTCTTCAACCAGGTGATCGCCTATGGCGGCATTACAGCGGTGTGGTGGGTGCAATTGGCGACGGCGGTCATCTCCGGCCTCGCCTTCTCGACCCTGCTGACGCTTCTGATGATCCCCGTGATGATCGCAGCGCCGAGTGTGTGGTCCAATCTGTTCGCGACCATCATCGCCTTCTTCCAGCGCAAGCTGGGCTACACGATGCTGCCGGCGACAGGCGGAGCACATGTCGATACGCTGGAGGAGAACAATGACAGGGTTGCCGCGACGGTGGTCACGCTGCCGAAACCGGCCTCCCCCAAGCTTCCCCCGCAAGAGGACCTGCCGCACGCAGCGGAGTGAAGCCCCCAAAAGAACACAGGAGGGCCGCCGGCATCCGGCGGCCCTTTTTGTTGAAAAGCTGTGTTCTCACCGTAGTCCTCACGGTGACGCGACGCGTGAACCGGGACCGGCGCCACAAGTCCTTTTTGTTCGAGTGATCTTTTCTACCGGCAGACATCGCCTTTCCAATCCCCGATCCGCTCTGCGTCCGGGACAGCGCGCGGCTGTTTGCATGCGAACTGAACGAATGGTTTTCAGTCCTGCGGAAGCCCCGCACTTGAAAAAAGATCCGACCACCCATATAGTTGCGCAATACAACTATATGGGTTTTAAAAATGACCACAGCCTCTCCCGCCCTTGTGAAGGACGTCCGTGCCGCTTCCCGGAAGCTGGTCCGGGAATTCGGCTTTCTCGACAAGACTATCGCCGGAACCAACCTTTCCGGTTCGGGCGTTCACGCCATCATGGAAATCGGACTTCATCCTGGCATCACGGCCAAAGAGCTCGCGGCCAGGCTGAAACTGGAAAAATCCACCATCAGCCGGCTGCTGAAAACTCTCGAAAAGCGGGACGAGATTGAATTGACCCGGTCGGAGACAGATCGCCGGGCCTTCGGTTTGAACCTGACGGCGGAAGGCAAGAAGACCTTCCGGACAGTCGATCAGTTTGGTGAGCGGCTGGCACGCGGCGCTCTTTCAAGGGTAAGGGGGATGACCGCGGAAACCGTGGCAGAAAGCCTCTCCGCCTATGCCGATGCACTGCCATCGCCGGAAGAGGCAACGGACGCATTGCCACCCTCCCTTGAAATCGTGGAAGGCTATCAGACCGGCATGATCGGTGACATCGCGGCGATGCATGCCCGCACCCACGGACCGATCGTCGGCATGGGACCAGCCTTTGAAAGCCTTGTCTCACAAGCCATGGCCGAGTTCATGCCGCGTGTCGGCAATCCGGCGAACAACAGCTGGAGCGTTGTCGAGGACGGGCAGATCATCGGGTCGATTACCATTGATGGTGAAGACCTTGCCGGCAACATCGCCCATCTGCGCTGGTTCATCCTGTCCGAGCGCCTGCGCGGCAAGGGGCTGGGCAAGGCCCTCCTCCTGAAAGCTCTGACCCATTGCGACAGCCTCGGGTTCGATGAGGTCCATCTCTGGACCCTGAAGGGTCTCGATGCCGCCCGCGGCCTGTACGAGAAACACGGTTTCGTGCTTGCCGAAGAATATGTCGGTGACCAATGGGGCAAGCACGTCAGTGAGCAGATGTTTGTCCTTAAGCGCCCCTGACAAACTTCGCTTATCCTAATCTATCCAAAGCGTGCGTTCCTGCCATGGCGGCGGTACGACCAACCGGCCGGTCCCGGGAACTTTACTCCCGTCCAGATTCAGAAATTGCCACGCCGCGGCCCAGTCTTCAGGGATTTCATAAGGGGGCGCAATCGGGCACCGGGGCATGAAACCGAAGCGCCCGTAGTATTCCGGATCGCCCAGAACAAGCACCTGCACCGTCTGCCAGGCTGCCAGATGCTCCAACCCGGCCCGGACCAGACGGCTGCCGATGCCCTGCTTGCGGACGGAGCGCGCGCTGCAAAGCGGTCCAAGCAATGCGAGCGTGTGACCGCCCGGTTCGACGGTACATCTGGTGTAGATCACATGACCGACAATATCATCGCCCGAAACCGCCACCAGCGACAGGACACCGTCCCGCGCCCGCAGCAACTGACGGACCAGTGGAACCAGATCCTCCTCCGGAAACGCCGACCTGTAGAGAGTTTCGATAGATTGAATGTCGGCTTCCGTGCTCGGGCGCAGGTCTGTTTCTTCGGTCACGACTGAAGCTCCTCAGGGCGTCTGCCTTGTATTGCCGGGCCCGGTTGCCAGGGCAAGCGGATATCCGTCTCCGGGCGGGAGGCGGGATTCCCCCCCCGCCCACCGGTCGCGTTTCATCCTTTGCAGATAGAGTTGCCACCGTCGCACACCATAGCCGATCCTGTGACAAAGGAGGCTGCGTCGGAGAGCAGAAACTCGGCGGCCCGCGCAATTTCATCAGGCTCCGCCATCCGCTTGAGCACGTGCAGTCCCGCGACATAGTCATGAAACGCAGGGTCGTCGCCAGCCATCTCCGTTTTGGTCCCCCCCGGCAACAAGGCGTTCACGCGGATGTTGTCTGTTCCGTGTTCCACTGCAAGTACCTGGGTCAGACCGATCAGGCCGGCCTTCGCCGCCGCATAGGCGGCCATCCCCGGCAGACCGATGGTGTGACCGACAAAGGAGGAAGTGAAGACGATCGATCCGGCTCCGCGGGCTTTCATTGCGGGAATCTGATACTTTGCCGCCAGAAAGGCGCTGGTGAGATTTGTCGTGACGACCTCGTTCCAGGAGTCCAGGGTCATTTGCGGAACAGGGCCCATGTCGCCCAGCATCCCGGCGTTGTTGAAGGCCGCATCCAGGCCGCCAAAGGCCTCTTCGGCGGCCCTGACGGAGTTTTCCGAGAAATCCGGGTCCGCGACATCGCCTGCGAAAACGCAAATCCGTCCGGCCGCCTCCGGCAACGCCTCCCTCACCTCTTCCAGCTTGTTCTGGCGTCGGGCCGCAAGTACGAGGTTGGCGCCTTTGCCGGCAAACAGCCGCGCTGCGGCTGCACCGATGCCGCTGCTGGCGCCCGTGATCAGAACAGTTTTTCCGGTTAACATGTATTTGGCTCCTCAAGATTTCGAGGGCCTTTAAATGAACGGCAACCCGGTGCCTGGAAACCCGAAACGCGAGCGCCCGGGCATCCTGAACATCGAGCTACCCGCCGTGATCCTTGTCCCGGTCTCCGAGATTGTCGAGATCGGTGTCGCATTCGTCGCCATCGTCATCCAGGACCATGGAGGCATCGGCAAGAACCAGGTTGCGGTGCGCCCGCCAGGAGAACGGAATGCTCAGCAGATACAGCACCGACCCTCCGGCCAGCATCCGGAACGGGTAGCTGACGACAAGCGCCACGACCAATACGGCGAAAACAAACAGCGGCAAGACGAAGTCCCTCCGCACACGGGTGCCGAACGACTTGCCGGAATAGGTCGGCAGACGGCTGATCAGCAGGAAGGCGATGGCGATCGTATAGAACGCTACAAAGGCTTCGTCGGCGAACCAGTGTGGAAACAGCCCGAGAAAGTCGAGGTAGAGCGGCAACAGCACCGTCAAAGCTCCCGCCGGTGCGGGCACACCTGTAAAGAAATTATGTGCCCAGGCCGGTTTTTGTGGATCTTCAAGTGCCACATTGAAGCGGGCAAGGCGGAGAGCTGCGGAAATAGCGAAAATCAGTGCCGCAATCCAGCCGAGCGAACCGGCGTCCTTCAGGATCCACAGATACAGCATCAGCGCCGGAGTGACGCCGAAATTGACGAAATCGGCGAGCGAATCCAGCTCCGCACCGAAACGGGACGTCCCTTTCATGTACCGCGCAACCCGACCGTCCACACCATCGAGAACCGCCGCAAGGAGGATCGCACCGACGGCGAAGTCCCAGAACCCTTCATACGCCATGCGCACAGCCGTCAGGCCGGAACACAGGGCCAGCAACGTGACCAGGTTCGGGATGATCAACCGCATGGGCACGCGGCGGAATCTCGGTTGCCGCCGTGGTTGCGCCACCTTGGGTTCGGGAGACTCAGTCACAATGCCCGCTCCTCAGCTGACACGGGTCAGAGGCTGCGAGGGAGCTTGCGGCTGCGCCAGATCGGCAAGGACCGTCTCACCGGCAATCATGGTCTGGCCGAAGGCCACCTTCGGCACAGTCCCCACCGGGAAGTAGACATCCAGCCTGGAGCCGAACCGGATCAGGCCGAAACGGTCCCCTGTCGAGATAGATTCCCCTTCGCGCACGAAACAGACAATCCGCCGGGCGACCAGACCGGCGATCTGAACCACCCCAATCTGCGTATCGCCTGCCTCGATCACCAGACCGTTACGCTCGTTGTCCTCGCTCGCCTTGTCGAGATCGGCATTGAGAAACTTGCCGGCGCGATAGGCCACACGGGTGATCCTGCCTCCGAACGGCGCACGGTTCACATGGCAGTTGAACACATTCATGAAGATCGAAACCCGCATAAGCGGTTCGTTGCCGAGCTCCAGCTCTGCCGGCGGCCTCGTAAGGCCCACATGGCTGACAACCCCGTCGGCCGGGGAAATCACCAGACTCTCGCCAACGGGGGTCACCCGCTTGGGGTCGCGGAAAAAGTAACAAATCCAGCCAGTGAAAATGAGCCCTATCCAGAACAGGGGGTCGATGAACCAGCCGATGACCAGCGTCGCGACGAGCGCGATCGCGATAAAGGGCCAGCCCTCCCGGTGAATCGGGACCATGGCCTTGGAGACTGAATCTACAATCGACATTGTCACTTTCCGCTTTCAGAACAGGCGCGTTTCAGCTCGTCAAATGCACCAGTTGCGTCTTTTTTTCTCCCCTCGCTTCTAGAGGCTTTTGGAGCGGAAGAGAACAGGCATTGCGGAATTTCAAGCGCTTTTCAAAGCACTTTGCCCGGATGTGCCGGTGGCGGCCTTCCGGTAGTCGGTTTCCCAGTAAGCCGGACGGCCGAATTTCGAGATCAGGAAGTCGACGAAGGTGGTGATCTTGGGTGGAATGAACCTGGTCGGCGGATAGGCGGCATAGATGTTGCCGGTACGGGTAATCGGATAATCCTCCAGCAGTTCCACCAACCGGCCGTCGCGCAGGTCCTCCCAGACATGCGCCAGAGACTTGACCGTCAATCCGAGACCGTAAATCGCCGCATCATAGGCGAAATCGCCATTGTCTCCCGAGATCACCGGGGATTCGGCCTGATAGGCAATCTCGCCATCCGGGCCGTTGAAGTACCACACGGGCATGGAATCGAAGCCGATGCAATCGTGGGTGCGCAGGTCGTCCAGTGTCTGCGGCGTCCCCTTGCGGGCAAGATAGTCTGGGCTGGCGCATAAAACGCGCCGGTTGCCGCCGAGCTTGCGGGCGATAAGGCTGGAATCGGGCATCGGGCCGCCGCGAATACCCAGGTCGTATCCCGCCTCCAGAAGATCGACCATCCGGTCCGTCATGTCGACCTGAAGATGGAGATCCGGATAGAGCTCCCGGTATTCAGCAAGGTGAGGCAGGATGTGCTTGCGGCCGAAGAAGACATTGGACGATATCCGCAGAGTGCCGCGGGGCGTGTCCTCAGCTGCATCGATCAGTGCCTGGGCCTGGTCCATTTCGCGCACGGCGGAACTGGCATGACGCAGGAACACTTCGCCAGCTTCCGTCAGCCGTGTACGCCGGGTGGTCCTGGAAACAAGCTGGGCTCCCAGGTTCTTTTCCAGCGTGGTGAGCCGGCTGCTGGCAGCGGAAGCCGACAGGCCGATTTCACGCCCGGCGGCGGACAGGCTGCCGAGTTCCGCGACACGTTTGAAGAATTTCAGGTCATCAAGGCGCATTATCCGAAACTTTCGAAAGATGTCTTTCAAATTAGCCCAATTCTTCGAGGAAACGCAACATGCGATAAACTCCGCACCGACACGGAGAACCAAGCTGATGATGCACACAGGAGACGAATACGAGGCCCGCGCCCGAAGCGCCAGGCATGCCGAACTGAGAGCATTGGTCCGGGCAGTGTCCGGAATTCTGTTCCGTCCGCGGCCCGCGCACGATTCAGGCTGCCCTGCCTCTTTCGGGGGCAATACATGCGCCAACGACCAGATGCCCCGAAAAGACCGGGCGGCGTAGCCGCCCTACAGACCCCGCAGTCTCAGTTTTCCGGCACGTAGTCCGCTGTCTGACCACGCGTGACGATGCCAAGTTCGTCGTTTTCCCGTGCCGCCCGCAGCCGCTCCTCGGCTTCGTCCGCCTCACGCTGACGCGCCCACATGGAGGTATAGAGCCCGCCGCCGTCCAGCAGTTCCGTATGGGTTCCGCGCTCGGCGATCCGGCCGGCTTCCAGGACGATGATCTGATCCGCGTTGACCACCGTCGACAGCCGGTGGGCGATGACCAGGGTCGTACGGTTCTGTGAAACCTCGTCCAGCGCGGACTGGATTTCCCGTTCAGTGTGGGTATCGAGCGCGGATGTCGCCTCATCGAGGATCAGGATCGGCGGCGATTTGAGGATCGTACGGGCAATGGCCACGCGCTGTTTCTCGCCGCCGGAGAGTTTCAGGCCGCGTTCGCCGACTTCCGATGCATAGCCCTTCGGCAGTTTTTCGATGAAATCGTGGATTTGCGCCATACGCGCCGCGTCCCGGACCTCCTCTTCACTCGCGTCCGGACGGCCGTAGCGGATGTTGTAGGCGATGGTGTCGTTGAAGAGCACCGTGTCCTGCGGCACCATGCCGATGGCGTGGCGCACGCTTTCCTGGGTGACATCGCGCAAGTCCTGCCCGTCGATCTCCACCGCTCCTCCGGTCACGTCATAAAAGCGGAACAGCAGCCGGGAAATCGTCGACTTGCCTGCTCCGGAAGGGCCGACAATCGCGATTGTCCTTCCGGCCGGCACCTCAAAGTCGATCCCCTTGAGGATAGGCCTGTCAGGATCGTAGTGAAAGCGGACGTCCTTGAAGGTGATCGTGCCCTCGACCGCCTTGAGAGGAACGGCGTCCGGCTTGTCGCAGATTTCCGTGGGAACCAGCAGCAGATCGAACATGGCTTCCATATCCGCGAGCCCTTGCCGGATCTCCCGGTAAAGGAAGCCGATGAAATGCAGGGGAATGGAGATCTGCATCAGCAGCGCATTGATGAGGACGAAATCGCCGATATCCTGTTCGCCCGACAGAACCGCCTGGGCGGACAACGCCATGCAGGCGGCCATGCCTAAGCCGAGAATCACCGACTGACCGAAGTTGAGCCACGCGAGCGATGTCCAGGTTTTGGTTGCCGCGCTCTCGTAGTTCGCCATGGTTTCATCGAAGCGCTGCGCTTCCATCTTCTCATTGCCGAAATACTTGACGGTCTCGAAATTCAACAGGCTATCGATGGCCTTAGAGTTGGCGTCCGTGTCGCTGTCATTCATCTCACGCCGGATTTCGATGCGCCAGTTGGAGCATTTGATCGTGAACCAGACATAAGCAACGATCATCACAGCCACGATGGTGACGTAGAAAAATCCGAACTGATACCAGATCACCCCGGCCATCAGCGCGAATTCCAGAACGGTGGGGATGCCGTTCAGAATTGTGAAGCGGACAATGGATTCAATACCCTTGACGCCGCGCTCGATGACCCGGCTGAGCCCACCGGTTCGTCGGGCAAGATGAAAACGAAGCGACAGTTCGTGCAGATGGCGGAAAGTCAGGTATGCGAGCTGGCGCACGGCGTGCTGCCCGACCCGGGCAAACAGCGCATCGCGAAGCTGGTTGAAGGCGACAGCCAGAATGCGGGCGGCATTATAGGCCAGAACAAGCATGACCGGCGCGACGAGGAAAGCCGGCAGGTTGGGCGTGCCCTCCCCTGTCAGCGCATCGGTTGCCCAGGCGAAGAAATAGGGTGAGAGCACCGTGACGAATTTTGCGATGACCAGCGCAAAGATTGCCATCAGGACGCGGTTCTTCAGGTCCGGACGCTGGGAGGGCCAGATGTAGGGCCACAGGTTGGCAAGCGTCGTCAGTGTGCTGCCTTCATCGGCGTTCACTGCCTTGACCCGGGCCTGTTTCGGCTGGCTGCCTGATGCCGCGTCAGATGGCTCTCGCGGCGAGGTGGCTGATGGATCTGTCAAATAAAATCTCCGGGCTGCCGAGGCAGCCTGTAACTCTCTATTTTGTGGTGGGAACAGACGGTTCGTCTGATTGAAGACCGGACGTTTCAAAGGAATTGAGGCGGGACCAGAAATCGTTTGAACTCTGTTCAGCCTGACGCAGCTTCTCCCGATTCAAGAGATAGTGGCAATTGCGTCCACGGGTATCGCAGGACAGAAGACCAGCTTCCTTGAGCACTTGCAGATGCTGGGAAACTGTCGATTGGGCGAGCGGAAGATGGCTCACGATTTCCCCGCAACAGGCATCGTTCTGCCTGGCAAGCTGCCTGACAATCGCAAGACGCGCAGGGTGTCCCAGAGCGCGGAAAATGGCGGCGAGATCCTCGCAACTCGACATTTCCTCCCTCGGTGTTGCGCCTTTCGTGTCCGACGGCGATCCCGCCCCGCTCATTTTTCAGCTCCCTGGAAGAAATCCGCGTCAGCCGCTTTGACGCAATGGCGAGCGACAGCCGGCATGCCGGGTTTCAAGGTTGAACCGGGCTGCCCGCGTCCGGTGAGCCGCGCGCAGGAAACCCGATAGATCTTATCGGTGATATGCGATGGATTATCCCCAAGACAAGGGGGGGAGATCAAAAAGGACAGAAAGCCGGGTGCGGTTTCCTGTCCTTTTTTGCTTGAAAAGCCCGAACTGAACTCAGCCGTTGTCGGCTGGTGCCTTTGGCCAGTTCAGATCCCCTTCCGGTGTCAGGAAAACCTGTCCTGGATAGATAAGATCAGGATTGCGGATCTGATCCTGGTTGGCCTGATAGATTGTGGAGTAGCGAAAACCGTCGCCATAAAGACGACGGGAAATCCGCCAGAGGTTGTCGCCCTTGCGGATGATGACCACCGGCAGCGATTTGCGCACGTCAGCCTTCTGGTCACCGCTGCCGCCGCTGACGCCGGTCGCGACGACCTTGGTGAGAACGATCTGCTGGTCCTGTTCTTTTTCAAAGGTCACAGCCGCGCGGGCGTCCACCGAATTACCGTCGTCTCCGATCAGATCGGCACGGACTTCCACATTACCTTCGGCAACGTTCTTGGTTCCCTGCACCAGCCATTTTCCAGTGGAATCGATCTTGGCTTCACCCTGAAAATCATCGCCGACATAGACCCGGACCGAGGATCCGGGTTCGCCGGTGCCGGCGATGTAAACCTTGTCGGTTTCCGACTCGACCGCCTCAACCGTGACAGTCGGAGCCCCAACACCGGCCGATCCGCTGTCTGCGGTTGCAGCGGGCGGCTGGGAGGTTTGGCTTTCGGCGGTCTCAAGGGAGCTCTTCGAGGCGGCGGGGTTCTCCTGAGATGCCTCGGCAACCGTTTCCTGTTCCGCCGTCCCGGCAGCCGGTTCATCGGACGCCGTTGCCACGGCAACATCCGTTCCCGGGCCGTCGTCATCCGATACCGGTTCGGGAGTTGCCACCGCGGTACTCTCTTGACCCGGGAGAGCGGGTTTGTTCTCCGCCGCGGCCGGTTCGGCGGACGCGACGACTGTTTCAGATGCGCCGATTTCCGCCGCGTCCGGTTTCGCCGTGACTTCGGCCACCTGCTCTTCGCTTGCTGCGGGAGCCCCTTCTGTCTGTGCAACATCCTGCGCTGCATCGGGAATTTGAAGAATGTCGGACGGCCCTTCCGGCGAGTTCAGGACAACGAGCGGCTGTTGGTTGCCGCCTTCTGCAAAGGACACCGCGACACGCTGTTCGGATTGCGCGATGGCCTGGCCCTTCTCGTCATGGATTTCCAGACCGACGTCGTAATCGCCCGGTTTCAGCGGTTCGTCGAGAATGATGGTCCACTCTCCCGCTTCGTTGGCGATGCTCTTGCCGACGACTATGCCATTGGCGGTCAGCGCAACTATCGCACCGGCCTCGGAGCGACCGGCAACGACCGTTTCGCCCGTGGGTTCGACACCGACCACGTCAAAGCTCGGCACTGTCGCGGAAGCCGTCTCAACGGCCTGACCCTGGGGGTCTGCCACCGCTGACTGGCCACTCTGTTCGTCGAGGGGCTGAGCATCCGAGGCAGCCGCCTGATCCTGCGGCTTGTTGTCGGTCACGGCTTGCGTGGAAGCGGTCTCGGCGGGCGTCTGGAACGGCAACCGGCCGGTCTCGTGATAGATATAGCCTGTCACCGCCGCTGCGGCGGCGGGCACCGCTACGATCAAACTCCAGATCAGTGTCTGCTTGTTCATTGCTCATCCCATCAGAAAGGCGGAAGGATTCTCCGAAGCCTTTCTGAAACTGTCCCCTTCAGTGCGGAGCGGCGGTTGCGCCGTCGCATAATTCCATCAGGTTTCATGCATAGCCGCCTTTTACAGGCGCGGCAAGAAATCCTGCTTGAGAGCCAAGGACCTTCGAACAGAAGGCTTGACGTCTCACCCGTCACGATGCCACATCTTTTAGTCATGAATACGGTCACTCAAAGTCAGCTCAAAAGCGTGTGTGTATATTGCGGATCCAGCTTCGGCTCGGATCCCTCACATGAGGCGGCGGCAACCCGGCTGGGTCAACTCATAGCCGAATCAGGTCTGCGCCTGGTGTATGGCGGCGGATCTGTTGGCCTGATGGGGACGGTCGCCAATGCAGCGCTGGAATCGGGCGGAGACGTCACGGGCATCATTCCACACTTCCTGGAAAAGCGGGAAGTCATGCTGGAATCCCTAGACGACCTGATCGTCACCAAGGACATGCACGAGCGCAAGCATCTGATGTTTCAGAAGTCGGACGCCTTTATCGCCTTGCCCGGCGGCATCGGCACGCTTGAGGAAGCTGTTGAAATGATGACCTGGGCACAGCTCGGCCAGCATCGCAAGCCGGTCGCGCTGGCCAATATCAACGGTTTCTGGTCACCGCTGCTGGAACTTCTCGATCACATGCGGGCGCAGGGCTATATCCGGCCTGAAACCGAAGTACCCTATCTGGTTGCCAATCAGTTGGACGATATCCTGCCAATGCTGCGCCGGTCTCTCTCAGGCGCTCCCCGGGAGGTTTCCGAAGAAATGCTCTCCGTGTCGGAACTCTAGCGGCTCCTCACGCTGCTTGTTTATTGGTGACGGACCGGCTTTTGCGGTAACGCCGCCAGCTGTCCCAGGTGAAAACCACCAGTGCGGCCCAGATCATGACGAAGCCGATCAGCCCGGTTTGATCCAGCGGCTCCCCCCAGACATAGACAGCCATCAGGAAATGGATGGACGGTGCGAGATACTGCATCAGCCCAAGCATGAAGAGCGGCACCCGGCGGGCGGCCGAGGAAAAGAAGATCAGCGGCAGAGCCGTGACAATGCCTGTTCCCGCGAGCGCCGCCAGAACCGGCAGATCGTTGAGAATGAGCGCGTCCACGCCCCAGCTCAGGTTCAACAGAATATAAAATGCCGCCAGGGGAAACAGCAGCAGTGTTTCGACGAACAGGCCGGGCGTTGCCTTGACGGGTGTAACTTTCCGGATGTAGCCGTACCCGGCGAAGGAAAACGCCAGGACAAGCGACACCCACGGCAACCCGCCCGCCAGCACAGCCTGCAGGAGCACAGCCAGCACCGCGATCGAAATCGCGACGGCCTGCCCGCGAGACAGTTTTTCGTGCAGAACCACAAGCCCCACCAGAATGCTCACCAGCGGATTGATGAAATATCCGAGCGAAATGTCGAGAACCTGGTTGTTGGAGATCGCCCAGACGAACACCAGCCAATTCACCGCGATAAGGGTGGCGGATGCACTCAGGGCCATAAGCACCTTCGGCTCTCGAAAGACCCCGCGCACTTCCGGCCAGCGGCCGCGCAGGTAAAGATACAGCCCGACGAACAGCACCGACCACAGGATACGGTGAGAGACGACGATATCGGCCGGCACCGTCTCCGTCAGCTTGTAGTAGGCCGGAAAGAAGCCCCACATGCCATAAGCTGCGAGGCCGAACAGGAGACCCTGACGCAAATCGGCCTGCGCGTCGGTGTCGGACACCGTCTGCGGCATGAAATGTCCCTTTCTGGATAAACCCGCCGTCATCCGATTTCGAACGCGGCGTGGCTGACCGGATGTCAGTCGGGCGTGCTGTCTCGCGGCGGCCGATATGAAACTGTTTCCGGCTGACCCGTATCAGCTGGCGTTCGCTTTCAGAAGCGCAAAAGTGATGGAGTCCACCAGCGCCTGGAAGGACGCATCGACGATGTTGGAGGAAACCCCGATAGTGAACCACCGGCGATGGGTTTTCGTGTCGTGGCTTTCGATCAGCACGCGCGTTACCGCGCCGGTGCCGCCATTGAGGATACGCACCTTGTAGTCGATCAGTTCCAGACCTTCTATGGCAGACTGGTATTTGCCGAGGTCCTTGCGCAAGGCCATGTCGAGCGCGTTGACAGGGCCGTTGCCTTCAGCGACCGACATGCGGACCTCGCCGTCGACATCGACCTTCACCACGGCTTCCGAAACGGTGAGCAGATCTCCGATGGCATTGAACCGGCGCTCCACCATCACGCGGAAGGAATTGACTTCAAAGAAGCGCGGTACATCGCCGAGTTCCTTGCGGGCAAGCAATTCGAACGAGGCATCGGCGGCCTCATAGGCATAGCCTTCCGTCTCGCGTTCCTTGACCTTCGCCAAAAGCCGGTCCAGGCGCGGATCTGACTTTTCAACCTCGATGCCCACCCGGTTGAGTTCACCGATCAGATTGCTCTTGCCCGCCTGATCGGAGACGAGCACGCGGCGCTGATTGCCGACGCTTCCCGGTGTGACATGCTCATAGGTCTGAGGATCCTTCAGGATCGCGGAGGCATGAATTCCGGCCTTGGTGGTAAAGGCGGTTTCGCCGACATAGGGTGCCTGTCTGGCGGGAGACCGGTTCAGGACTTCATCGAACGCATGCGAGATCGCGGTGATTTCCCTGAGCTGGTCGTCACTGACACCGATCTCGAAGCGGTCCGCGAAGGAGGACTTCAGCTTGAGGGTCGGAATCAGCGTGATCAGGTTGGCGTTGCCGCAACGTTCGCCGAGACCGTTCAGGGTCCCCTGGATCTGCCGGACACCGGCGTCGACAGCCGCCAGCGAGTTGGCGACCGCGTGACCGGTGTCGTCATGGGTGTGAATGCCGAGATGCGAGCCGGGAACGACGTCCTGAACCTTTGTGACGATGTCGAAGATCTCGTCCGGCAAGGTGCCGCCATTGGTATCGCACAGGACGACCCAGCGGGCGCCTGCCTGATAGGCGGCGCGCACGCAGTCGAGCGCATAGTCCGGATTGGCCTTGTAACCGTCGAAGAAATGCTCGCAATCGATCATCGCCTCCTTGCCGGCGGCAACCGTGGCGGCAACCGTGTCCGCGATGGAGTCCAGATTTTCCTCGTTGCTGCAACCCAGCGCGACGCGGACGTGATAATCCCACGCCTTGGCCACGAAACAGCAGGCGTCCGAGCTGCTGGACAGGATCTCCTGCAGACCGGGGTCGTTGGCTGCCGAACGCCCGGCCCGCTTGGTCATGCCGAAGGCTGTAAAGATTGCATTTTCCGTCCGTTTCCGGCTGAAAAACTCTGTATCGGTCGGATTGGCGCCAGGGTATCCGCCCTCGACATAATCGACCCCCAACCGCTCCAGCAGCTCGGCGACGACGATCTTTTCATTGACCGAAAAATCCACGCCACTGGTCTGCGCGCCGTCGCGCAGCGTCGTGTCGAATAGATAGAGACGTTCCTTGGTCATTGACGTTTCCTGCCCGGGCCGCGCAGCATCAGCGCAAAAGCGCAATGCGACCGGTCCTTTTTGTCTTGTTATCCGTTGTCCGTTTCGCCGGGCTGAACCGGCGTCCAGGTGTCCGTGTCGTGATCGGGATGCTGGTTCGAGACGATTGAAGCCAGAAAGGCCAGCGCCTCGAAATCGTCTTCGGTCGTGCGCGCCGAGATGTCTGCCATGTGGTCGGTATAGGGAAGCTTGCCTTCCACACCATACTGGATGACGGGCGCGATGGCGTTCGGCTCGTCAAAAGCCCCAATCGCGAGCGCAATTCCATCCGGCGCTTCATAGGTCAGCGGCGTACCGCACTCCGGGCAGAAGCCGCGAGCAACCACATTGGAGCTCTGAAACCGCTTCGGCTCGGCCCGCGTCCAGACAAGGTCTGTCTCCCTGGCTACACTGACCAGGGGCGCGTAAAAGCCGCCGAATGCCTTCTGGCACATGCGGCAATGGCAGATCGATGCCTTGCCGAGAGTTCCCGAAACCCGGAACCGGACAGCACCGCATTGGCACCCGCCTGTGTGAACGTCACTCATGTCGCTTCGCAGCTCCAGTTTTCCGTTTCATGGTCGGGATGTTGCCGGTTCGTTGCCGCCACATCGCCGATGCCGCCCGGCAGATCGTCCCGATTGGAGTGCGTTTCGCTCAGGGTGAACAATTCGGCATAGAACGGCACCCGCCCCTCGACCCCGGACTGTTCGACCGGGATCACGGCCGCAACCTCGTCAAGGCTGCCATGGGTGAAGGCGATATAGTCGTCTCCGACCGTCTCGAAGGCGAGCGGCGTGCCGCAATTCCCGCAAAACCCGCGCCGGACCGGTTTTGAGGAATGGAACCAGGAGGGTTCTCCGCGGGTCCATTGAAAATCTTCTTTCGCCGCTCCGATCAGTGGCAGAAAGAAATTTCCCGACGCCTTCTGGCACATGCGGCAATGACACAGATGCGGGTAGCCGACCTCCCCCGTCACCCGGTAGCGCACGGCACCGCATTGGCAGCCACCGGAAAGATCCATTGCTTCACTCGCCATCAGAAATTTTCCTTGCCGCAGGCGTACAAGCGAGATGTCCCCGCTGGGGACCGAGGGGGGCCTGCAGCGTGTGCGCCAGAACGGCCCTCACCTCTTGACCTCCCAGGAGGTCAGACGTTCACCGGTTTCTGAGTCTTTTGAATCCTTTAGGAGAATTCCCTGAGACGTCAGCTCATCCCGTATCCTGTCTGCTTCCGCCCAGTTGTTGTCCTTGAGCTCTGTCAGGCGGGCCGCGACGGATGCTTCAACCGCAGCCGTGTCGATGCCTGAAAGGTCGGCCTTGACCGGCGTGAGGCCGAGCAAGGCAGTTGAAGCGGAATAGACTGCCAGTTTATCCGGGTCCTTCGCCGCTTCGCCGGCCAGCGCATGCAGGGATTGAATGGCCGCCGTGGTATTCAGGTCATCGCACAGGGCCGCGACGATTTCCGGCGCGGGCTCGGCCTGCGACGGCACCGGGTCCGGCCATTTGGCCAGAAGGTTTTCCGCTTCCTCCAGCTTGCGCACAGAGAAGTCTATCGGCTCGCGGTAGTTTGTCATCAGCATGGCAAGCCGCAGAACTTCGCCTGGCCACGTGCGTCCGCCGAAACTTTCCGTTTCCAGCAGTTCCTGAATGGTGAAGAAGTTGCCCTCCGACTTGGACATCTTGCTGCCTTCGACCTGCAGAAAGCCGTTGTGAAGCCAGTAGTTGGCCATCGTCTGCGTACCATGAGCGCAGCGCGACTGGGCGATTTCGTTTTCATGATGCGGGAAAATCAGATCCAGCCCGCCGCCGTGGATGTCGAACACCTTTCCGAGGTGATATTCGCTCATGACGGAGCACTCGATATGCCAGCCCGGGCGCCCGCGGCCCCAGGGGCTCTCCCAGCCAGGCTCATCACCGGAGGATTGTTTCCAGAGGACAAAATCGCCGGGATTTTTCTTGTGTTCATCGACGGCGATACGGGCACCCGCCAACTGTTCGTCCAGCTTGCGTCTGGAAAGACCGCCATAGTCCGGCATGGACGCCGTATCGAAGAGCACCTCCCCGCCCGCTTCATAGGCGTGACCTTTTCCGATCAACACCGCGATCATCTCGATCATGCCGCCGATATGGCCGGTCGCACGCGGTTCGAAACTCGGCTCCAGAACACCCAGCGCGCCGATGTCCTTGTGGAACTGGTCTGCGGTTCTCTTCGTGACCCTGGCGATGGCCTCGTTCAGCGGCAGATCCGGAAAGTCCCTAAGCGCCCGTGCGTTGATCTTGTCGTCGACGTCGGTGATGTTGCGCACATAGGTGACATGATCCCCGCCGTAGAGATGCCGCAACAGGCGGAACAGAACGTCGAAGACGATCACAGGCCGGGCATTGCCGATATGGGCGAAATCGTAAACGGTCGGCCCGCAGACATAAAGACGCACGTTGTCATCATCGATCGCCCGGAAGTCTTCCTTGTGGCGCGTCAATGTGTTGGTGAGCTTCAAACCCTTGAAGGTGCCGGATTGCCCGGTCTCGGCGGCGCTCATGTCAAACGGTCTCCTGGCCGGCTGGCCGGGCGGTCCGTCTCAGGGGAAATCATGCCATGAGGGATCGGCCACAGCCAGCGGTGTCGCTAGCTGCAAATAATGGTGATCGAAATGATGTTCCGTGTGGCCGTCATCATGGCGGCTTTATGGACCGGAAGACGGAAGCCGGTCAAGACCGCAATTGCCGTCAAATGCTGAAAGCCGCCAATGCGGCGTTGGCGGCCGGCACGACTTCGACTAGTCTTGTGCATGTGGGAATCAGAGGGGGCTTTCCCGTGAAATGCATTCGTTCGTTCCGTTCTTTATCTTCTGCTTTGCTGTTGATGTGCCTTGTGGCGCTGCCACCGGCGCTGTCCACCGGTTTCGCGCAGACACAGTCCGCGGCGCCAGAGACTTCTGGGGCCGCACCGGTTCCGCCACCGGCCGCCGGTGAGCCACAAACGCCGATCGCGGAAGCGATTCAGGCCGCCATATCCACGGATATCCCCGAAGGTCTGGCGCTTTATTACGGCAACAGAGCCTTTGCCCCCGTGTGGTTCGACAAAAACGGCTTGAGCGAAAAAGCGCATCTGGTGATTGCCGCGATGGCGGCAGCCAACGACCACGCACTCAATCCGAACAACTATGGCCCGCTGGACCTGGTTGAATTGTCGGAAACGGCACGCACGCCCGATGAGTGGGCCCAGTTCGATCTTCAGCTTTCCAATCAGTTCCTGCGCTATGCCACACATCTGTCCTCCGGCCGTGTCCAGCCGAACAAGGTCAACCAGGCGCTCAATGTTTTTCCGGACCGCCCTGAACCGGAAGAGTTGTTCGAAACGGCGGAAAATGCAGTCGATTTCAGTGCGTTTCTCGAAACCCTTGCGCCCCGTTCCGACAATTACGCCAGACTGAAGCGGCGACTTGCCCAATACAGAAAAAAGGCCGCGGAAGGCGGGTTCACGCCGGTCCCGGACGGCGAAGTACTCAAACCCGGCATGAGCGACCCGCGTGTGGCGGCGCTGCGCACCCGGCTGATGGAAGAGGACATTCCGGGCGCTGGAGATCACACCGGCGAGATTTATGACGGCGCGCTCGTGGAGGCGGTGAAGGTCTTTCAGGACTACCACGGTCTCGAGACGGACGGTGTCATCGGCAAGAACACGCTGGAGCGCATCAATATCCCCATCCAGGAAAAGCTCATCCAGATGGAGCTCAACATGGAGCGGCGGCGCTGGATGCGGGACGACCTCGGGGAGTTCTACGTCTTCGTCAATCTTGCCGACCAGAACCTGAAAGTGGTGCGCGACGGCCAGACCGTCCACACGACACGGGTCGTCGTTGGCAAGCCATATCATGCGACACCGGTGTTTTCCGACCAGATGGAATATGTGGAGATCAATCCCTACTGGAACGTGCCCTATTCAATTGCGACAAAGGAATACCTTCCGAAGCTGAAGAAAAATCCGTCCGCCCTGAGCGCACAAAACATCCGGATCTTCGAGAACGATCGGGAAATTCCTGCCACTCAGGTTGCCTGGAACAGCTATTCGGGGGGCAATTTCCCCTTCAGGCTGCGCCAGGACCCGGGCAAGGGCAATGCGCTTGGCCGGGTCAAGTTCATGTTTCCCAACAAGTTCAACATCTACATTCACGACACGCCGTCGAAATCGCTTTTCTCACGCTCCGAACGGGCCTTCAGCCATGGCTGCATAAGGGTTTCCGATCCCTTCGCGCTTGCCGATGTGGTGCTGCAGGACGTCAACTCCACACCCGGGCAATGGGAACAGGTGCGCGACAGCGGAGAGCGGCGGGTCGTCACGCTGCCAACCCCCATCGAGGTTCACCTGACCTATCTGACCGCCTGGATGAACAAGGACGGGTCCACGCACTTCAGAAAGGACATCTACGGACGTGACGACGTCCTGCTCGAAGCGCTCAGAACGGCCATGACGCAGAACCTTTGAAGGCATCAAAACACTGATTTCAAAGGTGTTTTCATTTTGTTTAGATAGCTGAACGCAAGCTGAACGAACCACTCAGCATGAGTTCAAGGCAGCGCCGGTAATCTCCGGGCAATCGAAACGGATTGCCTTCAGGAGACGACCATGTTGAACCGCCTTTTTGTCCTCATCTTCCTCGCCATCGTACTGGCAGGTCCTTTTGCGGCCATCATCGTAATCACCGATGGCACCAAGGCTTTCGGTCAGGAAATGCAGCAGAAAAGCCTGTGCCTCTTGTCCGGAACCGGTTGCGGCAATGGAAACATCATTGTCACGGCTGCGAGCCGCATATAAAAGCAATTGACGATCAACTTCTCCACTTTCATACACGATGGTGTGAAAGCTGAAAAGTTGATCGAACTGGAGGTGTTCAAGCATCTTGTCCGCCTTTATTGGCCCACAGGAGGCTCCGAGGCGGGAATGCCTCCTGCTTGAAGTCGTCCGGCATGTTTGGCAAGGTTGCTCAATGGACTATGATCTACTTGAAGAGAAGGCGGAATCCGCTGCCGAGTTCCTGAAGATGATGGCGTCCGCGCCGCGCCTTCTTTTGATGTGCCTCGTTCTGGAAGAAGAGCGCAGCGTCGGTGAACTTGCCGAAAAGACGGGTCTGCGCATGCCCACGGTCTCCCAGCAGCTTGCCCTTTTGCGCGCTCAGGGACTGGTGACCACCCGCCGGGAAGGCACCACCATCTACTACAGGCTTGCGAGCGAACCGGTCAAAGACATCATGGCGATGCTTTACAAGCATTTCTGCGCCGGAGCGGATCTGCCCGTCAGTAAACATCTGGAGAGCCTGGAAGCGGAGTGATCCCCGCTCCGGCGCCAGACAAGAGCGTTATTCGCGTCAATCCGTGAGGAAATCGCCGCACTTCGGTGGTGCCTGGTCTCCCCAGGGCATCAACGGAACGGTTGACGTCGAGTTTTTGGGGCTGCCCTCGATCAGCTTGTCGGAATAGACCAGATAAACCAGCACGTTGCGCTTGATGTCGCAGCCCCGAACGATGCGCATCTTCTTGAAGACGAAGGAGCGGCGCTGGCGGAACATTTCCTCGCCCTGCTCAAACTCTTCCTTGATGGTAACCGGCCCCACCTGTCTGCAGGCGAGCGAGACGTCGGAGACTTCTTCGGCAACACCCAGCCAGCCGGAGACACCGCCCTTTTCAGGAACCGTGAAATGGCAGGAGACACCTTCAACGACCGGGTCGTCGATTGCGTAGGTGGCCAGCTTGTGGTCGGGTGTCAGGAATTTCCAAACGGTCGATTTCTTGAAGATCAGATCGGGTTCGTCAGCGGCAAGGGATGCTCCTGCCCCCTGAACGCATAGGACAAGGGCGACAGCGATTGCGGTCAGGAAACGCATTTGGACCTCCAGGTGTGAATCGAATGACATGTGGGGGTTGCCCCACCGCGATCAAGCAAGCCCCTAAAATATACAAAACGCGCGCCTGAACGGCGCGCGCATGGCAAATATCCTGAAAGGCCGTTTCCGCTTGCTGTCAGCGGGCGTTTTCCAGAACTTTTTCCGTGTCTGCCCCGGCCGTATCTCCGGACTGGACGGCTTCAGCATCTTCGTCTTGCATCCCGGAGGAGCCTTCCGCAGAGACGTCCGGACCTGCGTCCTCTTCAAGCTGCTCCAGAGAAGCTGCGAAATCACTATCGGCAACAAGCTCCCGCTTGCCGTCTTCGTCGGCTGTTTCTTCGGCACCGGGCTCCTGCATCTCCAGATCAGCGCCCACCCCGGAAGCATCGTCCGCGGCGGTTTCAGCAGTCTCTCCAGCAGGCTTGGCGATGGACGAAAGGTCGCCCAGGGCATCGTCCAGATCCGCAAGGCGCTCGCGAGTCCACACCTGAGGCTGATCCAGGCCCAGCGCTTCGTCATAAGCCCGCGCCAGGCTCAGGGGCAGATTGAATTCAAAATCGGTCATGGTTCCGAAGCGCGGCTCCAGGGCATCCCTCACGGCCAGAAAAGTATCCCTCAAACCGAGGCTCTGGACGACGCAGGCAGAGGCGGCATCGTTCAGGGTTGTGACGAAATCGCGCGTTGTCTCGATGGCCTGGGTAACGGCGGAAGCGCCAATCGCCGGGCGTCCGCGCCCCGGCATGAGAGCCGCAGGCCGGAAAGCGGAAATGCGGTCGAGTGCACGCGGCCAGTCTGCCAAATGCGCGTCGCCGCAACAAGGTACCGCGGATTTCTGGACCATATCGCCCGCGAACAGAACCGCCTGGTCCGGTACCCAGACCACAAGGTCACCCATCGTATGTCCACGACCGAGATGCATCAGCCGAACATCAAGCCCTCCAAGGTCAATCGTCATCGAGGAGGCAATCGTCATTGTCGGGCTGACGACATCGGCATTTTCGGGCAGTCCCACGAACAGACCCGGCAGGCGTTGCCTGGAGACGCGGATCTCTTCCCTGCCGCGTGTGTCCATCATCCGCCGGGTCAGGTCGGAAGCGACAATCTCTCCCGGTTCAAAAGCCGTGGCTCCAAGACAGCCACCCGAATGAAAATGTGTCAGAACAACCTGTTTGACGGGTTTGTCCGTAATGTCACGAATTTTCTGGAGTACCTTTTGCGCCATTTGAGGTGTCGCCTGAGCGTCAACGACCAGCACCGCCTTTTCGCCGATGATCACACCGGTATTGGAACATCCGTCTGCGCTGTAGGCGTAGCATCCACGTCCGAGTTCCTCGAACCGTTCGTTTGCGCCGAGTACACCATCCGACTTGTTCGCGTTGTCTGTCATAGCAGTCTCGCTTTCCTGACGTCTGACGGTCCGCTTTATCTTGTTTTTCATTCGGAAAAACGCCTTTTACTGTTGACTGCAGCGTCTCAGTTTCAATCCCCGATTCGCAAACTTTCATTCCCCAATTCGTTAACTAATCCTTTCTTATCAACAGATAGGTTAGCTAATGTCTTAGCCTCTCGACTATATCAGACCAAGCTCTCCCTCAACCTTGCTTGCATTCGTGTATTTTCTTCAAAGCAGCTCAGGCTGCCTTTTCCGGTTTGTTCAATTGGCTATACTTGCCTGAGCATTTTCTGTTCATTTTGAACAAACTGGTCAGAAAGTGCTCTAGTAATTGATAATGGCCGGATGACGGCAGCTTTATCTGCCGGCTGCGGCGCGCGCCGGGTGTGACAGTGCAAAACCGAATGTTCGAGGCAGCTTCCTACCCATGTCCGACAACCCCCTTCCCCCCCTCGACGAGACCGGCGAGCCGGACGAACTCCGGCAGGTTCTGAAGCTCAACAGGTTCCTGCCCTACCGACTCAACCATCTTGCGGAGACCGTCAGCCGCTCCTTTTCGAAAATCTATGCCGGCAAATACGGCATCGGCGTTCCCGAATGGCGGGTGGTCGCCACCCTCGGCGAGCATCACGCCATGACCGCGCGTGACATCAGCCAGGCTACCGCCATGCACAAGACGAAGGTAAGCCGCGCCGTCGCCGCCCTGGAACAGCGTGCGCTGATCGTGCGCGGCCGGAATCCGGACGACCAGCGCGAGCAGATGCTGAAGCTCAGCTCCAAGGGCTGCGCCATGTATGAGGAGCTGATCCCGGAAGCCCTTGCCTATTCCGCAAATCTTCAAGAGGCCCTCACGGAAGAGCAGAAAGCGCTACTTGACGACATCTTCGAGCGCCTGCTCACCGCGGCAAATCCAACGTCGCCCCAGGATAAGGGCGCGTGATATTACGCTTTCAGGTCATTCTGCAAACGACTGCCGCCGCATTGCGAAACCTGGGCAGACGAAAACACCGCCCGGCGCCGGTATTAACCTAACGTCAGAGCTTTCATTGCTATAGGTTGGGGCAGCAGCGATAGTGAAGTCGGCGTCCCGGATCAGTCTTCAAATTTCGGAGCCTCTTGTCAGCGTTCATTTGAACAAGAGGATGCTCCAACGCCGATCCGGTGCAAGGCAGTACGCTGCAGGGGAAGGGTTATGTGGTTTCGCCGCACCGTCAGGTCTGATGATTTCGTGCGCGCACTTGTCGTGTGCGCCGCATTCCTGTTGCCCTTGAACGCAGCCGTTGCCGCCAGCTGTTCCGTTCTGAAGAGCGAATTGCGCCGGCTGGAGTCCGGCTCTGCTTCCGGATCACCCGCCGCGCAGAAATGGATCTCGGCAAAAAAACAGCAGCAGAAGGCGATCTCGGCGGCGGAGCGCGATGCAGGATATTTCGGCTGCGCCAGCGCAGCTTCTGCCAACTGCCGGAGCCTCAACGGCAAGATCAAGCGCATGAAGACCAATCTGTCCGCGATCGACCGCCAGCTTGCAAAGGCCGGCGGCGGCTCTTCAGGCACCGCCAAACGGCTGAAGCAGGTGCGCTCGCAACTCGCCAGGCAGAATTGCAATGCGCCTGCCGCGCGGCAGGCAAAGAGCGGGCAAGATGGCGCTCAGGAGAAACCACGCTCCCTGCTGTCACGCCTGTTCAACCCGGGCTCCCAGTCGGAGCAACGCTCACGCGCAAGTGTGAACCTGGCTTCCGCCAAAACGGGAGACAGGGAAATTGCAGCCGTTCGGGCGCGGAAGAACAGTGCGGCGTCGCGCGTGCGTCTTCCTTCCGGCGGCACATTCCGCACCCTTTGCGTGCGGACATGCGACGGCTACTTTTTCCCGCTGAGCTTTTCTGCCGGCAAAAACCAGTTTGCCTACGACGAGGCCCGCTGTTCGGAAATCTGCCCGGCCGCGCAGACAGAACTTTACGTCTACCGCAATCCGGGAGGCGACCAGGCGCAAATGACATCTCTGGCCGGGGCCCTCTATTCGGAACAACCCTTCGCGGATCGCTACAAATCGGAATTCGTGGAAGGCTGCAGCTGCCGTTCGACTCGACAGTCCAAAATGCGTTCCGACTGGACGGAGCTGACCTCGGGGTCCGGCAACCGCGTATTCTTCGCCGATATCAGCGCCGGCCTGCCGAGGAGAACCCTGCAGCCGAGCCGCGGCGGGACATTCGATGAGACAAGCGATACGCCTTCGCCCCTGGCACGGCCGCCGCTGCGAAGAGCGCAATTGCCTGTTCACGAGGATCCGGACACCCTGATCAACCTTGAAAAAGGTTTTGACGTCACTGTTTCGCTGCGCCAGGCGGCCATGAGACTGTCTTCAGATCAGCCCCCGCCCGCCGGCTCGCCGGAAACCGTGAACGGGTTGCCGTTGCTGTCCGTACGGGCACTGCCGGGAGGCAATCCTTCCATGGAGTCGCCCCTGGCCCCGGTGTTCAAGAGCAACGATACGGGGTTCCGTCCTGCCCCCGGCGACAAGACGTCCGTCAGGGTAGTCGGTCCAGAATATTTTGTCGCCCAATAAGAGGCAGCATGGCCTTCATGTCAGGGCCGTGATCCATACCTGTCAGGACACGCCGTAGCGGCATGAAGAGACCGCGGCCCTTGCGTCCGGTCGCTTCCTTCAGCGCCGCCGTCCAGAGGCCCCAGGTATCCGGAGTGATTTCCCCGTCCGGAAGCAGAGCCTTGGCGCTGATGACAAACTCCCTGTCCTCGTCCTCGATCCGGCTTTCGACAGGCCCGGTGACGACCTTCCAGTAGTCGAGAGCATCTGCGACCGTCTGGCAATTGCCGCGCACGGTTTCCCAGAAGTCCGCGTCCGCCGGGATATCCATGCCGGCCAGCCTGTCCTTGACCGCCTCGTAAGGCAGATCGTGGACCAGACGGGCGTTGAGGTTCCGGAGTTCGTCAGGGTCGAATTTCGCCAGGGACCGGGAAACGCTGGATAGATCAAATTTCTGCGCCAGAGCGTCCATGGTCGCGACTGGTTCGACGGCCTGGCTTGTTCCTGTCAACACGGCAAGCGAGGCAACCGCCATCGCCTCCAGGCCTTCGTCCCGCAAAGATCCGATCGACAGTGCGCCCTTGCGTTTCGATAGCCCCTCTCCCTCCTGTGTCGTCAGGAGATTGTGGTGACCGAACACCGGCGCAGTTGCGCCGAGCGCTTCGAAAATCGCGATCTGGACACCCGTGTTCGATACGTGATCCTCGCCACGGATGATGTGAGTGACGCCCATGTCCATGTCGTCGACAATCGACGTGAAGGTATAAAGGAAAGTGCCGTCGGCACGGATGAGAACCGGATCGGAAAGCGACGCCAGGTCCACAGCCTGCGTGCCCCGGCAAAGATCGTCCCAGGAGACTTCCGTGCGCCGGGTCTGCAACGGGTCGCCGTCGTGATTGGGCAACAGGAACCGCCAATGCGGCTTGCGGCCATCCACCTCGAAAGCCGCCCGCTCTTCCGCGGTCAGCTTGAGGCCCGTGCGGTCGTAAACGGGTGGACGGCCCATGGCGCGCTGGCGAGACCGGCGGCGTTCCAATTCCTCCGGGGTCTCGTAACACGGGTATAGCAGCCCCGCATCCTTCAGCTTCTGCGCGGCGGCACCATAGCTGGCAACACGCTCCGACTGGCGCTCCACCCGGTCCGGCTGGATCCCCAGCCAGCGAAGGTCGCGTTCGGTCGATTCAACATATTCCTGCCTGGAGCGTTCCAGGTCGGTGTCGTCAAAGCGCAGGATGAACCGCCCGCCCGCCTTTTTGGCGAACAGCCAGTTGAAGAGCGCAGGACGGCTATTGCCGATATGGATGTGGCCGGTCGGCGACGGCGCAAAACGTACGATGACAGTCATGGCGTTTGAGTTAGCCGGGGATCGGCCGCACGGCAACCCCAAACTCATTCTGTTTTCAAGATTGTTTCCCTCTCCCGGTACGCCCGGGCCATCAGCGCCAGAACAGCGCAGAAGATGAGACAGTAAAGCCCCATCACCCTCACCTGCAGGTCGAACGGCACACCGATGTCGATCAGCCAGCCGACCAGACCGGGCCCGGCGGCCGAAGCGAAGACCGCGACGGAGAAGGCGGCGGCGCGAATTGCGCCCATGTGGCGCGTTCCATACACCTCGGGCCAGAAGGAACTGACAAGCGTGCTGTTGAAGCCATTGGAGATGCCTATCAGACCGAGGAAAATATACGGCGAAAAGGGTGCATGATATTGCGCAAGCACGAGGCAGGCCAGCGACAGCGCTATGAGTGTGAACGGCAGGAGACGGCGGGCGGAAAACCGGTCAATGAGCGGCCCGATCACCAGTGAGGCACAGACGACGCCGGCGGCCATGACAAGAAAGGCGCTGGCGAACACTTCAAGCGACCAGCCGCGCAGCTCGACAAGATAGACCTGGTGGAAGAAAATCGCCGTACCGATAAAGGCCGGGGCGTTGATGCCGCAGGACACCAGCCAGAAGCGCGGGTCGCGAAGCACCTCGTTTCGCGTCCACTGCCGGCCTTCCGGCTTTATGGAGGCGATTTCCGTCGCACTCGGCACCCGGTTCCTGGCGAGCAGCGTCATAAGTACGGGCAACACCGCCAGAAGCAGAACCAGGGCTGCGACGATCCATGCTCCGCGCCAGCCGAGGAAGCCCGCCAGGGTCACGAAACACAATGGGAACAGGGCCTCGGCCGTCGGCAAGCCCAGAAGCGCGATCGAAACCGCCCGGCCACGCTGCTCGGAAAACCAGCGCCCGGCCGCGGTGACCGCGGTATGGGTCATCATGCCCTGCCCGCACAGGCGAAGCCCATAGAAAGACAAGGCGATCATCCAGACGGAAAAGGTGCTCGCCATGGCGAGACAGAAAAGGGCAAGTGCCGTCACCACCACGACCGCGACCGTTCGCACCGGGAAGTGGTCGACGCTCTTGCCGACATAAGGCAACGTCATCGCGCTGCCGAGCGTCGCCAACATGTAGAGCAGTCCCAGATCTCCGTGGCTGAGACCGAACTCCAGCCGCAACTGGCCCGCCGAAAGCGAGATGAAAAACGTCTGGCCAAAGCCGGAAAACATGGCGAGCAGATAGCTGGCCGACAGCCAGCGCACATTCTCGCGCAGGAACGTGAAATAGGTCATGGGGCCTGCATTGACAGGAGCCCCGGATCGCGTCAGCTGCGGTCGCGGAACCGGTTGGTGATGGGATAGCGGCGGTCCTTGCCGAAATTCCGTTCGGTAATCTTGACGCCAGGGGGGGCCTGGCGTCGTTTGTATTCGGCAATGTACAGGAGATGTTCGATCCTGTGGATCAACGCGCGGTCATGCCCGCGTTTTTCGATCTCGCCGACCGACATTTCCTCTTCCACCAGGCATTTCAGGATATCGTCCAGCACATCATAAGGCGGCAGGGAATCCTGATCTGTCTGATTTTCCCGCAGTTCCGCGGTCGGAACCTTTGTGATGATGTTGTCCGGGATCACCTCACCTGCCGGGCCATGCAGACCTTCGGGATGGTTGGCGTTGCGCCAGGCCGCCAGATGGTAGACTTGGGTCTTGTAAAGATCCTTGATCGGATTGTAGCCGCCGTTCATATCGCCATAGAGCGTGGCGTAGCCGACCGACATTTCCGATTTGTTGCCGGTGGTCAGCACCATCCAGCCGAACTTGTTGGAGACCGCCATCAGGATCACGCCACGTGCGCGCGATTGCAGGTTTTCCTCGGTGGTGTCCTCTTTCGTGCCCTTGAAGAGGTCACTCAACACTGTCCGGAAGCCCTCAACGGGCTCGGCGATCGGAACCGTGTCGTAACGAATACCGAGGGCGGAGGCACATGCTGCGGCGTCCTTGATGCTCTCTTCGGAGGTATAGCGGTAGGGCAACATGATCGCATGCACCTTGTCGGCGCCGAGGGCATCGACCGCCATGGCCGCGCAGATCGCGGAATCAATCCCTCCGGACAGGCCCAGGACCACGCCCGAAAAACCGTTCTTGTTGACGTAATCGCCGAGACCCAGGACACAAGCCCGCCAGTTCGCTTCATCGAGGTCGGGCAGCGGCGCGGTGATGCCGTTCTCGCAAATCCAGTGATCCCCGGAACGTACCCAGTCGGTGATGGCGAGCCCCGGTTCGAATTGAGGCATCTGGAAAGCCAGCGACCGGTCGCCCTGAAGGGCGAAGGAACCGCCATCGAACACCAGTTCGTCCTGACCGCCGAGCTGGTTGCAGTACACCAGCGGCAGACCCGTCTCGACCACGCGGGCAACGACCACCTGCAAGCGTTCCTCGGCCCGGTTTTCCCAGTAAGGCGATCCATTGGGGACCAGCAGCAGTTCCGCGCCGGTTTCCTCAAGGCACTCGCACACCTCGTCGTTCCAGATGTCCTCGCAGACAGGAAGGCCGATGCGCACGCCGCGGAAATCGACCGGTCCCGGCAAGGGGCCGGCGGCGAATACGCGCTTTTCGTCAAAGACGCTGTAATTGGGCAGGTCGTACTTGTAGCGGACCGCCTTGATCTCCCCCTGATCGAGAAGAAGCGCGGCGTTATAAACCTTGCCGTCCTCGCCTTTCCAGGGCGTTCCGATCACCAGCCCGGGGCCACCGTCGGCGGTCTCCTTCGCAAGAGACTGCGCGGCATCCATACAGCGGCGCACGAATGCAGGTTTCAGCACCAGATCCTCGGGCAGATACCCCGCGAGGACGAGTTCGGAAGACAGCACCAGATCGGCGCCTCCGGCAGCCGCCTTCGCGCGGGCCTCGCGCACCAGCTGCGCATTTCCATCAACATCGCCGACAGTCGGGTTGAGCTGCGCGACAGCCAGTTTGAATCGATCTGAAATCATGGGAACATCGCCAGAAAGTGTCATGGCATCATGATGTAGCCGCAAGGCCTGGCGGTTGCAATCACCCAGGCCCGTAGAACAGGGACAAGACGCATAATCCCTTCACGGCCGTTCGGCCTCGAGGCCGACAATCCGGTTCGATCAGATATCCGCGGCCCGAAATGCCGAGGCAGGTTCGTTGCATTTCGTATTCATTGATCGCCCAGCGCCCTAGGGGACCCTAAAGCAGCGCCAGCGAGTTCTCTCTTGAGCCGGCAGCAGGCGCGGCCATGCCGGACAGGTCGAGACTGTCGGTTTCGCGGTCCGTCCAGGTGTTTCCGGGAGCGGGAATGCCTCTGGTCCGGCCATACAGGCGCTGGCGTTCCAGAATGCTGCCGATATGCTGGTAGAGGATGGCCGGGGCAATCGGCTTGGCGACGAAGCCGTGAATGCCGAGGTCAACGGCCTCCAGTATCGTGGCCCGCCTGGTATGCGCGGTGACCACAAGAACAGGCGTCGTACTGAGCTGACGGTCCCGGTCGGCACGCAATATGCGCAGAAACTCGCTGCCGCCGAAGAGCTTCATCTCCCAATCGCACAAGACTAGGTCGGGCCTCCGGTCCACCGCGAGCTCAAGCGCCTCCGCGCCGTCGCCGGCCTCGAAAAGAGTTCGAATTCCGAATCCCGACAGCACCGACCGCAGGATCGTGCGCATGTGAGGATTGTCCTCCGTGATCAGGCAGGAAATGCTGGAAAGGTCCCACTTTTCACGCAAACTCCACCTCCTTCCCTAGCGTAAGACATCGCCATGGAGAAAGGTATGCGCTCTGAGCGTTAAATGAGCCTTACCGAACACTCGAATCATCAAAAAAAACTACTTTTACGAGTAAAATGGTCTGATCATCATATCAGTTGTGACAATCGGATAATGTTCTCAACGGCAGCAAATCTGCCGGTCTACGTCACGCTGCAGCACTCCTGCAGCAAGAGCCAAGGGGCGGCCTTTGCCGCCCCGCTCCGTTTTCGGCAATCAGACCCCGCTTACGCGCTGGCGACCATCGGTTCCGTCTGGCGGCCATCGCGCTCCTTCTTGAGGTTTTCGGCGATGAGGAAAGCCAGCTCAAGGGCCTGATCCGCGTTCAGACGCGGATCGCAATGGGTGTGGTAACGGTCGCCGAGCTGTTCAGCCGTCAGCGCCCGCGCACCGCCGGTGCATTCGGTCACGTTCCGGCCGGTCATCTCGACATGAACACCACCGGCATGGGTACCCTCCGCGTTGTGGACTTCGAAAAACGATTCCACTTCCTTGAGGATGCGATCGAACGGCCGGGTCTTGTATCCGCCCGCCGTGATGGTGTTGCCGTGCATCGGGTCGCAGGACCAGACGACCGACTTGCCTTCGCGTTCGACGGCCCGGATCAGTTGCGGCAGATGATCGAAAACCTTGTCCGCCCCGAAGCGGGCAATCAGCGTCAGCCGGCCGGGTTCGTTTTCCGGATTGAGAATGTCGATCAGTTCCAGCAATCCGTCCGGCGTCATCGACGGACCGCATTTCAATCCGATCGGGTTCTTGATGCCGCGGCAGAATTCCACATGCGCGTGATCGGGTTGACGGGTCCGGTCTCCGATCCAGATCATGTGACCGGAAGTCGCGTACCAGTCGCCGGACGTGGAATCGACGCGTGTCAGGGATTCCTCATAGCCCAGAAGCAGCGCTTCGTGGCTGGTGAAGAAATCGGTCGAACGCAACTGCGGAACGCTGTCGGAATTGATGCCGCAAGCCTTCATGAAGTTGAGGGCTTCCGAGATCCGGTCGGCGAGTTCCTGATAGCGATGACCCTGCGGGCTGTCGGAAATGAAGCCGAGCATCCAGCGGTGCACCTGATCCAGATTGGCGAAACCGCCCTGGGCGAAGGCGCGCAGCAGGTTCAGCGTCGCGGCCGACTGGCGATAGGCCATGGCCATGCGGCCGGGATCGGGAACGCGGCTCTCTGTGGTGAAATTGATGTCGTTGATGATGTCGCCACGATAGCTCGGCAGCTCCACATCGCCCTTTTTCTCGAAGTTGGACGAACGCGGCTTGGCGAACTGGCCGGCGATCCGGCCGACCTTCACGACAGGCTGGCTGGCGGCATAGGTCAGCACCACCGACATCTGCAGGAACACACGGAAAAAGTCACGGATGTGATCGGGATGATGTTCGGCGAAGCTTTCGGCGCAGTCGCCGCCCTGGAGGAGAAAACCGTTGCCATTGGCAATGTTCGCCAGCTGGTGCTTCAGCGAACGCGCCTCACCTGCAAAAACGAGCGGCGGATAAGTCGCAAGGCGTTGTTCAACATCCGCCACAGCGGCCTGATCCGGATATTCCGGCACCTGAAGGATCGGCTTCGATCTCCAGCTTTCCGGGCTCCACTTCTGCGACATACTTCCTACTCCTCAATGGACCCGCCGATATGTTCCAGATCAGCTGCATTCACCTGGAACGCATGATTTATCCGGTCAGGGCCACGCGGTCCGCGACATTGTCAATTGTCTGAGAGCATCAGGCGAGAACGCCGCCCGAACTCAGCAAACGTGCGGCCTTATACACCCCGAAAGCTGTTAAGGCCACCGTTCAATCCAGCTATTATACTTCGATTTTCAGCCAGTGGGCCCAGTTCGGCCATATGGTGGAATTCCGGGTCTTTTGAGGCTGATCAAGGTGCCCGCTTACCCGACGTGAAATGTATTCAATCAAATTCGCAAGGACGCAGCCATGCCAGGCAAAAGACTTGAACACAGCCACCGTCCGGCAGACATCGCCTCCCGGCTGGCGTCGGGGCCGGATGCCAGTTACCTGAGGGACTGGATCTATGGCGGCATCGACGGTGCGGTTACCACCTTTGCCGTCGTCGCCGGCTCGCTGGGCGCCGACCTGTCATCGAAGGTCATTCTTATCCTTGGTATTGCCAATCTGCTTGCCGACGGCTTCTCCATGGCTGCGGCGAATTTCAGCGGTTCAAAATCCGAAAACGAGGACTACGCCAGGCTCAAGGCGGTGGAGGAAAAACATATCTCCGTCGCACCGGACGGCGAACGGGAAGAGATCCGCCAGATCTTTCTGGCCAAGGGGTTCGAAGGCGAGGACCTGGAAACCATGGTGCGCCTTGTCTCCTCCAACAGAACGACCTGGATCGAAACCATGATGCAGGGGGAATACGGCATGACGGATGCGGCCCGCACACCCTTGAAAGCAGCACTTTACACATTCGCCGCCTTCATCGTGTTCGGTTCGATCCCGCTTCTGCCCTTTGTCCTCGATCTCCCGGCGAGCGCCATGACCGCCACTGTCATGACGGCGCTGGCTTTCTTCACCATCGGCTCCTTCCGTGCGCACTGGTCGCAGAGACACTGGATTTCCTGCGGTCTGGAAACGATGGCGATCGGCATGCTGGCGGCGGGCATCGCCTTTGCCGCCGGTCACGGATTGCAGACGCTGCTCGGCTAGGAGTGTTCGTCCGGCGTCAGATAGCTGACACCCAGCGCTGCCAGCCTGGCGTCGATCAGATCGGCCAGTTGCGGGGCCGGAACGATCGTCCTCGGATAGTGTGGCCTGTGCCGGTCCTTCAGCACCGGCACGTGCCAGCCATCGGTGGTCTCGATGAAGTGCTCGATGCCCTCTTCCCCCCAGATCCGGAAATATCCGGCGAGAACACAATCGAGATAGCTCTGAAGGATGGGATGGCTGCGCGATCCCCAACGGTGGTGGCCGGGCGCCGCCTTGAAAAGAAACATGTCGTCCGAACCCGGCTTTTGTTCCGCTTCGCAGCGGAACGTCGCGCCAATGGCGTCCACCTTGTGGTAGCGCCGTTCCCGCAGTTCCAGATCCTTCAGCCCGCTGCGCGGTTCCCGCGCCATGATACCGCGGATCTCGACACCTTCCTGTTTGCGTACGGTCAAGGCGCAACGGCCCTGACCGTCTTCCCCCTCCCCGCAGACCTTCCATTCACGCATCCATCCGCTCAGTCTTCCGGGGACTGTCTGAGTGGCGGCGGGAATAGTGTCAATATTGACGAGTGAACCGTAACCAAAATATGTGATCGTCATGTAGCGCTAAACTTGATTCTGTAACCTGAAATCTGAAATCCAAGCCAAGTCCCCGGGGGTCTCATGAGTGTTCCGTCCCTTTCGCAGCAAGATGTCGAAGCTCTAAGGGAAGATACTCCCGGTGTAGGGCAGCTGATCCACTTTAACAATGCCGGCACGGGCCTCGCCCTTGCGCCGTCCCTCAATGCCGTGAAGCAGCATCTGGACCTTGAAGCCAGGCTGGGTGGCTATGAAGCCGCCGCGCATGCGAGCGCGGACTTGGATGCCTTCTACAGCGCCCTTGCCGCGCTGATCGGCGGCAAACCTCACGAAATCGCCTATGTGGAAAATGCCACCCGCGCCTGGGACATGGCTTTCTACGGCATCGATTTCCGCGAGGGAGACCGGATCGTGACCGGCAGGGCGGAATATGTGTCCAACTATGTCGCCTTTCTGCAAATGAAGCGCCGCAAGGGTATCGAAATCGACATCGTCGAGGACGACGCGAGCGGGCAGATCGATCTGAAAGGCGTGAAAGAGGCCATCGGCGCGCGGACGCGCCTGATAGCCCTGACCCATATTCCGACTTTCTCCGGACTGATCAACCCGGCGGAGGAGGTCGGGGAAATTGCCCGGGCGGCGAATGTTCTCTATCTGCTGGATGCGTGCCAGTCCGCCGGACAGATACCCCTGAATGTGGGCGAAATCGGTTGCGGCATCCTCTCCGGCACAGGCCGCAAATATCTGCGCGGACCGCGTGGCACCGGTTTTTTGTATGTCAGCGACGCTGTGCTGGATCAGCTTGACCCTCCATTCGTCGATCTGCAGTCCGCTGACTGGATTGACGAAGCGTCCTATGAACTCGTCCCGCATGCGCGGCGCTTCGAGACGTGGGAGCGCTATGTTGCCGGCCAGATAGGTCTCGGCGTTGCCACCGGCTATGCGATCGGGTTCGGAATGGAACGGATCGGCAATCGGGTGTGCGCTCTGGGAGCTTACCTGAGATCGGAGCTTTCCGGTCTGTCGGATGTCACGCTGCATGACAAGGGACGCCGGAAGGGCGGAATCGTGACCTTCGCCGTTGCGGGTGAGACTCCGGCTCAGACAAAAGCTCGCCTCTCGGCGGCACAGATCAATGTCTCGGTCAGCAATGCAAGTTCCGCCAGGATCGACCTGCCTCACCGCAATCTTGATGCCGTGGTGCGCGCGTCCGTGCATGCCTTCAACACCGAAACCGAAATAGAAACGTTCGTTAAAGCCATCGGCAAGCTCACCTGAAACTGCAAGGCAGGGCCCGGACGACGGACGCCGTGCCTGACATCCACGGGTTTCCGTTACAATTGGGCTGAACACAGGATCACGTGCAAATACACTGCAATCGCGTCAAAATACAAGAAAGCAACCTTCGCGCGCAATCTCTGGGAAGACAAACAGATTACATCCACTCGAATCCACATTGTCATGTTTGACATTGTTAAAAAATTTACTTATCAAATGTTAAGAAAGCTCCCTAAACCTCGTACGTATTACCACCCGTACACTCATAAATTATTTGTCCATATATTTCTCATTACATACAGTAAATTGACAAGAGCCTGCAAAGTTGTGCGGCCTCTAACAGGATTGAAGTTTGACCGAGTTCCGCCGGAGATACAGCGATCAGCCCGTGACCGTGGCACGGCAGCATATATCGCGGCTTGCATTTCTTCTTGCCGGTCTTCTGATTGCCGTAACGTCCGCGTCCTTGCTGTTTGTCGGGTTTATCGCCTCGCAGGCATCGACCGAGCAGGCGATCGCCAACGAACAGCGATTGTTCCGCAATACACTCGCGGATCGTATGCGCGTCCTGGTGCGCGAGCAGATCACTGTCGCCTCGTCGGATAACTCCGTTGCCGGACTGGTTCTGAATTTTAACGCGAACTACGCATATAAGGCGATAGACACACTGTGGTCCGACTACCGGCACAGCAAGGTCATGGTGATCTCCGGTGACGGTCATGTTCTGGCGGAATCCTTTGAACACTACACCCATATTCTGAAGCGGCCGATTGCCGAAACTCCGGAACTGGCAATCCTGTTTGAAAAAACCAAAGACCTGTTTGAAAAAAACAGGGTGCGCGTTCCCGAGGGATACGGTCACCGTTCTCTGCAGGGGGTGAACCCTGACGAATACGCCCTCATGGGGTTCACCGAAATAGATGGAAGGCCCGCAATGTTCGGTGCGGTGCCTGTTATTCCGGACGATTACGAGAATGTGCTTCCGGACGGTCCACCGACGGTAATCCTGTCTGCCCACTACATTGACGAAACCCTGCTCAGACAAGTGAATGCCCAGTTGAATTTTGCGTCGCTCAAATTCGTAACGGACGCACCGGCGGACTCTGCCGCGTTTCACATGATTGCGAACCCGGACGAAGAATCCATCGGCTTCTTCACATGGGACAGCCAGACCATCGGCAACGCCATCTGGCCGACAATTATTCCGGTCATCGTGCTGTTGAGCATTTCCCTGGCGGCACTGGCGTTCGGCATCGCCTGGAGGATCGGCCAGCTGACCTCGTCCCTGCAGGCGAGTGAACAGCAGAACCGCCACCTTGCCCTGCACGACACCCTGACGGGTCTGGCGAACAGGCTGCAGTTCAACCGGGTTCTGGCAACTTCCGTGAAATCACTGCCGGAGAAGCAGTTTGCCGTCATTCATTGCGATCTCGACAAGTTCAAGGCGGTCAACGACACATTCGGACACGCGGCAGGAGACCTGGTCATCAAGACCATGGCCGGGCGCCTCAAGAAGGTGATTGGCCAGGAGGGCCTTGTCTGCCGTGTCGGCGGCGACGAGTTCATGATCATTTACCGCAAGACAACGGACAGAGAGAATCTGCACAAGCTGAGCACGGAGTTGGTGGAAACGGCCCAGACGCCCATCGCGATCCGGGACGAGGGAGAGGCGACGATAGGACTGAGCGTCGGGATCGCGGTTGCCCCTGAAGACGGTTCGACAACAGAAAGTCTCGTCGCACGGTCAGACGCAGCGCTTTACAAATCGAAGAAACTCGGACGCAACCGCTATTCGCTGTTTTCCGACTTCTTCGACAACAAAGGCGACCCCGAAGAGCCTCCGCTTTCCCTAGAGGATCCGAAGCCTCAGGCCCGCGCCGTCAAGGCCGGGTAGAAGCGCGGCTGCGCTTCGCCCTCGCCCAGTGCGCTCGCCGGGTGCTATCCGCGCAAACGCTCCGTCGGCTCGCGCATGGTCACGAGTTCTTCCGCGGCCGTCGGGTGCACGGCAATGGTCCGGTCGAAGTCCGCCTTGGTTGCCCCCATTTGCAGCGTCACGCCGAGTATCTGCGCCAGTTCGCCGGCATCGGGCCCGACTATGTGCACACCCAGGACCTTCTGGCTGTCGGCATCCACGATCATCTTCATAAGCATTTTCTCGTCCCTGCCGGACAAGGTGTGCTTCATCGGCCGGAAACCTGACTTGTAGATATCGAGGTTGGCCGTCCGGCTCAAAGCTTCTTCCTGCGTCACCCCGACCGTGCCCATTTCAGGCTGAGAAAATACAGCCGTGGCGATCAGGCTGTGATCCACCGCCCAAGGATTGCCGCCGAAAACGGTGTCGGCAAAGGCATGGCCTTCGCGGATCGCCACCGGTGTCAGATTGGCGCGGTTGGTGACATCGCCGACCGCGTAAATGGAGTCGATATTGGTCCTGGAGTCCGCGCTGACCTTGATCGCTCCGGACGCATCCATTTCAACGCCGGCCTTCTCAAGGCCAAGGTCGCTGGTGTGCGGATTGCGGCCGATCGCGAACATGATCTGCCCGGCGTCCAGAGTCTCACCGTTTTTGGTCTTGCCGCTCAGGGAGCCGTCGGCATGTTTCTCGATCCCGGTGAAGACGTCGTTCAGAAGTACCCTGATACCCTTCTTCTCCATTTCCTCGCGAACCATCGTCCGCAAATCCATGTCGAAGCCGCGCAGGATTTCCTCACCACGATAGATCAGCGTCGTGTCGACCCCGAGGCCGTTGAAGATGCCGGCAAACTCGACGGCGATATACCCGCCTCCGGCAACCACGATCTTCTCGGGAAGCTCATCGAGATGAAACGCTTCATTGGAGGTGATGACATGCTGAACACCGGGCAAGCCGGCATCGACATTCGGAGAGGCTCCCACGGCGATAAGAATGTACTTGGCGGTAACTTTCTGCCCGGTCGTCAGCAGGCGCACTGTGTGAGCATCTTCGATCACGGCACGGCTGTCATGAACTTCGACGTTGGTACGTTCCAGGTTGCGCCGGTAAAGGCCTTCCAGGCGGGTGATCTCCTGGTCCTTGGCGGCAACCAGCTTGCTCCAGGAAAAGCCGCGCTCGCCGACAGTCCAGCCGAAGCCTTCCGCATCTTCAAATTCCTCGGAAAACTTGGAAGCGTAGACGAAGAGCTTTTTGGGCACACAGCCGCGGATAACGCAGGTTCCGCCGTATCTGTATTCTTCGGCGATCCCGACACGTGCGCCATGGGTTGCCGCTATGCGAGCGGCTCGGACTCCGCCGGACCCACCGCCAATAACAAAAAGATCGTAGTCGTACTCGCTCATTTTTCGGCCTCTTGATATGTCTTGCGCAGCTTTGGAGCGCCGCCTGGCCGGACAAACGCGGGTCCGGCGGAGATGGTTCCGGTCCGCCCCACATAAGCGGTTGCCGTTACCATGCAAGAGCGGCGCAGAACCGCCCTCCCCCGAAGGTGGCGACCAAATGTTCGCGATAGAATGGATCGGGCCGCGTTCGCGGCCCGCAGACCGGAAATCAAACCAGTCTCACTATCCTGTGTGTCACCTGTAATTCAGCAAAAGCGCGATGCGATCGCCGAAATCACAGTACCTCACTCCACCACGTTCCGCTTGGCGAGTTCTTCCTGAACCATCGTTACCATTTCCGTGGAGATCTTGTCCTGCCACTCGCGGGCTGCGCCGACGGAATACTGGGTGATGGCCGGGATGGAATTGGTCAGCTTCTGTCCCAACTCCGTGCCGTAGAATTCGGCAAGGCTGTTCAGCTCGGCTTCGGTGAACATGTCTGCCCAGGCCTGATAGACCAGACCGTTCAGTTCCACGCGTTTGGGAGCCAGCTTAAGCGCGACTTCCTGGGTGACCTCGATGATCTCTTCCGCACGGGTCGGATCGGTCTGAATGAACGCGGTACGGGTCTGTTCGGCGAGGATCGGCAGAATATCGTCGAAGGGCTCGAGGACCTTGGTCGCAGCAGCTACCTTTTTCGCGGCAGCCATGTGACTCTCGGAAACGGCGTTCTGCGCGGACGCGGCAGTGGAAAGAAATCCGGCGGCAATCATGGCTGCGCCCACTACAGCTGCACGCTGGAAAGTCTTGACAAGTTTCATTTTTCTACTCCTAGGCGGCTTTCATCGCTCGTTCGAAAAGCCAAATCACACCACTTGGATGGGCAAGACGGTCTTTACCCCATCTGCGCCTGCCACGTAAGCCTTAGTTGCAAGATTGATGAAGAGGCCGTGCTCGACAACGCCGGGGATCGCGACCAGTCGGTCAGCCAGCAGTTCGGCCTGTTTGATTTCCTGAAGACGTGCATCCAGAATGAAATGGCCACCATCGGTTTTAAACGGCCGGTCGCCGCCGCCACGCAACTCCAGGTCCGAAGGAAGGCCAAGGTCTTCCAGAACCTTGAGAATTGCGAGCCTTGCGGTTTCCAGCCCAAAGGGAATGACCTCGATCGGCAAAGGAAACCGCCCGAGGGTTTCAACCTGCTTGCTGGCGTCCGCTATGACGATCATCTGGCCGGAAGCCGATGCGACGATTTTTTCGCGCAGGAGCGCGCCGCCGCCTCCCTTGATCAGCACCAGATGCGGATCAAGCTCGTCAGCACCGTCAACTGTCAGGTCCAGTTGTGGCATTTCGTCCAGTGTCGTCAGCCTGATTCCCAGACTGGAGGCCAGTTCCGCGGTCCGTTCGGATGTCGGCACGCCAATCACATCCAGCCCGTCACCAACCCGCCTTGCAAGCGCATATACAAAAAGCTCGGCCGTCGACCCGGTACCAATACCAAGACGCATGCCGGAAGTGACGTCTTCCGCAGCGCGTTCAGCAGCTTGCTTCTTGAACTGGTCGCTCATTCAACGCTCCTCTTGCCCCCTCCTCCGGCACCTTTGCCGGTGGACGAAACCCTGGCCATCGTCCGGGCGGTCAAGCATGGCAGGTTATCTCGTTTTGGCCGCCGGGTGCTTAACATGGCCGGGCTCGGGCGGTCCAGTGACATTCCCTACTTCACCCGGAGAAACTGCGCATTCGAAAGTGTCCAACTCTTGGTTAACCATACCTTCAGGATACCCATGCATAATAATGAAATTAGTCTGGGGACTGGAAAGCAAAAATTCAAATGAACATACTTCGACTTGGATCAAGACAAAAATCACGGGAGGAATTCTCTCCTGATATTTTTGCTCCCCCTGAGGCATCTGAAGACGAAAACGGATCCGTTTCTGAAAAGGCAAATTCTTCAGACCGGATGAGTTTCGTTCTGGACAGCCTCGAGGACGATCTGACGGTGGCGGCGAAAGCCATCAGTTCAGCCGCCGAGAAGGTTCAGGACCAGCTCGACAGCCAGATGGACAAGCTGGAAACCATCCGCAGTGACAGCCAATCGCTTGCCGATCAGTCGGCAACCGCAGGAGAAAATGCTTCCGGGCTGGCGGATTCCATTCAGCAGCTGTCAACGTCGAGCGGCGAAATCGGCAGCCAGGTCGGGCTTTCCAATCAGCTTGCCGACGAAGCCCGGGATGTGGCCGACCAGGCCAACGGCGGGGTGATGGAACTCAAGCAGGCCATCGATGACATTGCGAATGTGGTCAATCTGATTTCGGACATAGCAAAGCAAACCAACCTGCTGGCCCTTAACGCCACAATCGAGGCCGCCCGGGCCGGAGAAGCCGGCAGGGGCTTTTCTGTGGTCGCCAGCGAAGTCAAGGCACTGTCCGTCGAGACCCAGTCGGCCACGGAACAGATCATCGCCAATATCGACCGGCTCAATCATTCGGCCGAGAACAGTCTCGGTTCGGTCAACCAGATTATCGATGTTATCGGACGTATCCGGCCGAGCTTTGCCGCTGTCGAGGGAGCAGTACAGACCCAGGTCGAAACCACCAATTTGATCGGCGAACAGGCCCAGCAGACCGCGAACTTCGTCCAGGAAGTGGTGAAGAAAGTCAACACGATTACAGATTCCGCCTCCGCCGCGGAAGAGGGAGGAACGCGCGCCCGGACCCTGGGGACGGACATGAGCACAGCAGCGTATTCGCTGCAGTCGCGTTTCACCATGATGATCCGGCAGACCGAAATAGGTGACCGGCGGCAGCATGACAGGCTTCCCGTCAAGCTGGGCGGGACCGTCACCACCGGTGGAACGGCGGCAAAGATCGAAACACTGGATATCTCGGAAGGTGGCGTTCTGTTCAAGCCGGACAGCGACGGACTTCTGCGCACAGGCAGCAGAGCTCATCTCGAGCTTGACGGCATCGGCGGAGCCGACATTTCGGTTGTTTCCGTATCCGACAATGGCTGTCATAGCCGCTTCGACAATCCGGCCTCGAACTTCCAGGAACGACTTGTCGCGAAAATCGCTTCCGTTCATTCCACGCACGCCAGAGAGGTGGAATTGGCGCAATCGGGTGCGACCCAGATAATCGCAGCAATGGAAGGTCTTCTGGCAAACCGCCAGCTGAGCCAGGACGACCTGTTCGACACCAACTACATGCCGATAGAGGGATCCAATCCCCTGCAGCTTTCCAACCGCGCCCTTGCCCATCTGCAAAAAGTCCTGCCGGACATCCAGGAGGCAATTCTTGGCGCCGGAAATAGCATGGTGTTCTGTGCCGCGATCGACCGGAACGGCTATCTGCCCGTTCACAATCTGATCTATTCGAAACCGCAAAGACCTGACGATCCTGCCTGGAACACGGCGAATTGCCGCAACAAGCGGATATTCGACGACAGGGCCGGTCTCAGTGCGGCGCGCAATACCCGCCCCTTCCTGATCCAGTCCTACGCCCGCGACATGGGCGGCGGCAAAATCGTCTGGATGAAGGAGATCGACGCGCCGATCATCGTTGAGGGACGCCATTGGGGCGGTTTCCGCACGGCCTACAAGCTTTAGGGAGCTCCGGGACCTTGCGGCGGCGCCCCAATACGGCTAGGCAAAGCTTCGTTTCGTCTTTGCCGGAGTTTTCATGTCTGTTCTGGTGTTCGATCTCGACGGCACCCTGGTGTCTTCCATGGAGGACCTGGTTGCCACGCTGAATGTCGTGATGACCACGGCCGGCCACTCCGCGATCCCGCAAGAAGATGTCGCCCACATGGTCGGCATGGGGGCGAAAGTTCTCATCCAGCGCGGGCTGGACTACAACGGCGTCGCCTGGACAGACCCCGAAATCGCGCCGCTCTACAGCCATTTCCTCGACCACTACGCAGGCAATTTAGCCGTTCGGACGCGGCCGTTCGAAGGCGTGCTTCCGGCCCTTGAAGTGTTCCGCAACGAAGGCTGGAAACTCGCGGTGTGCACAAACAAGGCCGAAAGGCTGACCCTTCCGCTGCTCAAGGAGCTCGATCTCGGCAAATATTTCGACGCCGTTGTCGGAGGCGACACCTTTGCGGTTTCCAAGCCCCATGCCGAACCGGTTCACGGCGCCATTGAGCGGGCCGGCGGCCAGGTGGCGGGCTCCATCATGATCGGTGACAGCGGCACCGATATCAACGCTGCCCGCAACGCAGGCATTCCGGTAATCGCGGTCGATTTCGGTTACACGCCCGTGCCGGTGCGCGACCTCGCACCGGACCGGGTGATTTCCCATTTCGACGAATTGGCCGCAGCCGTCGCAGAGCTTTCACCGCAACGTCCCGGCGCCGTAACCTGACCCTGGCGCCGCGCTCCTGCACTCAGGGGATTTTGGCAGAGCTCAGTTCCGGATCATTCAGAATGTTCTGATCGCCTCACCCAGCGTCGCGCGGATCTCCGCCTGCCTGTCCTTCAGCGATGTGCTCTGGGTGTCGATTTCCTCGATGCGCGTTTCCGACTCGGCGAGATTGCGCGCGGCACGCTTGTACAGGTCGGCGCCCGGCTGAACAGCGATCAGATTGGCGCGGTGGCGCTCCTGGTCCCTTGTCTCTTCGTCCTTGTTCTCCAGCAATCGCCGCAGTTGCCATTCGATCTGCGAGATTTCGGCCTGCAGGCTGGCCAGACGCTGCAGCTTTTTGCTGGTTTCCGCGTCCGGAGACCGCTCCGCCAGACTCAAAAGCAGGTTTTCACCGGTCGACATCAGGGCGTAGGTTTCCGAAACTATACGCTCGGCAACCGCGCGCACCGTTTCAGAACCGCCCTCGGGCACATGGATCCTGAGACGATGATGAGTTGCCGTTGCCTCCGTTTCCTGCGCAGAGGTGAACGTCCAGCCCGGCCGCTTTGGGTGTTCGATGACGATCGTGCGCTCCGCGTCCGGCGCTCCCTTTATCGCATAGACGGTTTCGGAACGCTGACGGACGGAGGCGGTCAGAACACCCTCGGCGACCTTGATCGAAACGATCCTGTCATCCGGCTCGGTCTTCTGTGCGATGCGGACCTTCCTGTCGGTTGCGAAACTCGCCATGCGGCCTTCGCCGGACGGCATTCCGCCAATCTGCGCATCGCCGACATAGCCTTCCCGTTCGTCATAAACGGTCAGGATGCCCTTCGGCAGGCTTGTATCGGTTTCATTCTCGATCAGGATTGCCGCCACCGGATGCGGCAGCCCGCTTTCCGGTTGAAACACGGAAACGGTTTCAGCGCTCACGACCTGATCGACGATCGGCGCGGAAAGAGTGTCTCCGCTTTTAAGGGTCACCGGGAAAGGCAGCGTGAAGGCGGCTGTGACCGCCCCCTCCACCGCTTCGCCTACATTGGCGGCGGCGAGGACGGCAGGTGCTTCCTGCGCTGCGGCAGGCGCCGCAAGAAAGGCGCTCGCGGCAGCACCGCCTCGTTTCAGACGGCTGTCCGTCTCGGCCAGCTCGAACACGGGTTCGGCGCCGCTGTCCGGCCTGGGAACGTAGCCCTCGGAGACATCGACCGGAACTTCGCGCCGCTCTTTCCAGTAAAGGTCATGCAGGCGCTGCTTCAAGGTGACAGGAGCGCCGGAGGACAGGGTGACGCGCACGTTCTCCCAGTCCTCACCGCTGGCGTTTTCCAGCACAGCCCAGGCCTGCAGCCGGGCCTTGCCCGCCGGCAGGGTCACCACCCGGTAGGCGGTTTTCCAGATCGGTGCCGGAACCACATAGGAGACGGTCACTTCACGTTCCCCCTCCCCGGTCACTTTCAACGTGACGGAGCGCGCGCCATCCGACTTTCCGTTTCCGACCGCAGTCAGAGCCCTGGCAACCTGCTGGCGGATTTCATCCTCAAGGAAAACGATCTCCGTCTCCGGGGTCAGGTCCACACCGACGATCCGCCCGTCATCACTGAGCACGGAAGCGATGTCTGCCTGCCCCTTGTCCCCCTGGTCCTTCACGGAGACACCCAGCACAAGGCCCTCGATTGTCGAGCCCGCCATTTCCAGGCGCACGCGCGTGCCCTGCAGTTGCGCCAGAAGACGCGCCGGAGACTGGAGATCGTCTTGAGAGAACGGCAGATTCTTGAAGGTTTCGGCGCGTGGATCGGGACCGGGCAGCGTCAGCCCCTCAACGACACCCTTGCCGTCATAGACGACAATGCTTTTCAGGACATCGTTCACCTGATCCAGAGGCAGTGTCATCTCGATGAGGCCGGTGCTGTCGATATCGGCCTTGCGCACCACCTCGGCGAGGCCGCCGGACGACAGCGTAATGGATGTCACCGGCCCGTTGCCTGCGGACCAGCCGGCGGTTGGCAAACAGAGAAAGAATATGGCTGCTGGTGAAAAGAATGCAGCGGAAGACTTGCTGAAAAACATCAAAAATACTCCGGAAATCAATCGGGGAGAGACGAAAGAACAGTACATTCAATGGGCAGAAATTACGGCAATTCTACGAAGAACGGGATTTGAGCTGTCGAGAGAGAAGCGAAAGCCGGACGCGCCGGGAACAGCGCCCGAGGCCGCAAAAAGACCTTGCCAAGTCCTGCCACATCCCTTAGACACCCGCCATCCAAATCAGGATTTTGGGGCGATTAGCTCAGCGGGAGAGCACTCCCTTCACACGGGAGGGGTCACTGGTTCAATCCCAGTATCGCCCACCATTTTCCTTCATTGCGACCTGAATACGATCACGCCGACCTCCAAAAGCGGCAGATCGAACGACAGCAAGTTTCAGCCCAAGGTACGGCCATTCCGAAACCTGCGCTTTGGCCAGTAAAAAACGGCCCGCCTGCGAGCATGTTGTGAATGGCAAACACCCGGCCCGCAATCCCCAGACGATTTGGCTCAATTGAGCGGCGTACCTTTGTTTCGCGCGGGCTCCTGCTATCCTTCGGATCGTGATTCCATGAGGATAGAGACAATATGGCCACGCAAACCGCTGCGAACCCTCTTCGGGAGAAGATGCTGAAGGGACTTGCCCTGCAAAAGGCAGGCGAGGTCAAGGAAGCGCAGCGGTGCTACAAGCAGGTCCTCAAGAAAGCGCCCAACAATGCCGATGCGCTCAATCTGCTGGGCGTCACCTACCGGCAACTGGGCAATCCCAAGCGGGCGATTGAATATATTCAAAAAGCCATCGCGGCCAACAACAACCAAGCCCCGTTTTACGCCAATCTGGCGCGGGCCATGATGGATGTGGGGACGGATTCGGAAAGCCTGCTGCTCGTGTGCGACAAGGCCTTGTCGATCAACCCCAAAGAGCGCGAAGCCCGGAACATGAAGTCCATCGCGCTTACACAGTTGAAAAGATACGAGGAGGCTGAACTGATCCTGCAGTCCCTGCTCGTCGAGGATCCCGACTATCTGGAGGCCTACCAGAACTACGCGAACCTGCTCATGAATGCCAACAGGCCGGAGCATGCCATCACCTTCCTGACCAAGTCGATCATGCTCAGCCCGGACAACCCAATCAACTACATTCACAGATCGCGCTGCAGGCAGAAACTCAAGCAATTCGAGCCCTCCCAGTACGAGTTGAGCGATGCGCTGGAGCGTTTTCCCGACAACAGCGATATCCAGCACGAGGCCGCCCGGTTGCTTTTCAGCATGAACGAAACCGCGAAAGCCATTCAATACGCGCGCAAAAGCTTTGAAACGGACCCCAACAATTTCCACAAGTGCGTAACCATGGGAGTAACCTTGCTGATGCACGGCGATCAGGTGGAATCGCTCGAGATGATGAAGCTGGCTGAAAAGATTTCTGGAGGGACGAACCAGACGGTCAACTGGAACCTCTCGCTCGCCTATCTTGCCAATGGCGATCTGGAAAACGGCTGGCGATTGCACACAGCCCGTTTTGGCGATGCCGCTGCCCAGGTCACACGCAGGAAGTTCAACGTGCCTGCCTGGGAAGGCGAGGACATTTCCGACAAGACAGTTCTCGTGTGGGCCGATCAGGGGCTCGGCGATGCCCTGAAAGCGGGGACAATGCTGCCGCAGCTTGCCGAGAAGGCCGGAAAGGTCATTGTCGAGGTCTCGGAAAAAGGCGCGGCCTTAATGCAGCACTCCTTTCCCCAGATCGAGTGCCGTGCAGCCCTGATGAACGCGGAACTCGAAGCGACCGCCTCGGATTTCGATGTGACAGCCAATATCAGTGATCTGGTCGAGTTCTTCCGTCCGAATCTCGAGGCCTTCAAATCTGCTCCAAGCCCCGTCTATTCGTTCCAGAAAGACCGGGCCCGGGAGTATCTGGAAAGATTGCGAGGCTATGAGGACAAGCCGGTTATCGGGTTTTCCTGGCGGTCCCAGAACCTGGCAGCGAACCGCGCGAGATATTATCTCTCCGCACCCGCCATTTCGCCTGTCCTGGAGTCGCGCGACGCGATCTTCGTGAACCTGCAATACAAGGCAATTCAAAAGGAAATCGAGTTCTTCCAGACGAAGTTTCCCGAAAAATTTCAGTTTTTCGAGGATGTAGATCTGTTCGACGACCTGCTCGGCGCCGCGGCCCTGACCGGTATCTGCGACTTTGTCGTTTCCGCCAATACGAGCGTTGCCGATATGGCGGGTATCCTCAACATTCCGTGCATCCGCTTCGGTCAGCAGGAACCCGCCCTGCTTCTCGGGCAGAAAAACCCGCCCTGGTATCCGACCATGACCTATATGCGTCCCTATACGGACCGGCCGTGCTCGGAATTCGTTCCAGAAATTATCGCGGAACTGGATCGCCAGATGGAAAACTGGACGCCGGAGAGACGGAACAAGCGTCTCGGCCTTTAAAAGTCTGCTTTCCAGTCAGCCTGGGTTTCTGGCGACTGCCATCAGCGTATCCGTTGCATCGATCCTGTTCAGAGCCGCCTCGTAGACAGACAGGAGATCCGGCGTATCGAGCGCCGCAAGCGTCGATTTATGGCCGCCAGGCCGGCCGGCCGAGAGCCAATGGAGATGATTTGACAGCGGATAACGCTGGACCCCTTCCACAACCGGATTTTCAAATCCCGCTGCCGCCAGGAGCCGTCGCAAACTGTCCCTAGTGTGCAGGACCAGATGCTGGCTCCACAATGTGAAAGCCTTGAAGGCATCACATTTCAACTCGCGCAGCAACAGGTCTCCGGCATGAGGCACTTCAACAATCAGGGTTCCACCGGGCTTGAGCACGCGTTTCAGCTCCCGCAGCACCGGCAGCGGATCGGGCAAATGTTCCAGGACGTGAAAACTGACGGCTGTATCCATGCTGCCGTCTTCAAGATCTGCCAGGGAGGTGTGGCAAGCGATGCCCTCGTCCCTGAGCGCCCGCACATAGTCTTTTTGCAGTTCCACACCGCAGCAGGACGCGGTCTCGTCTTGAACGTTGCGGAGAAAGCTGCCGTCGCCGCACCCGAAGTCTACGATATTCCGTCCGCAGACAAAGGGTTTGCAGGCAGAGGACCGGCGGGTGGCATCGCGGGTGATTTCGTAATCGCGCGAACCGGTTTTCGCCAGATTGACCTGTCGATACTCCCCCTCCTCGTAGATTTCGTCGCCGCCATAAAAGCCGTCGATATAGATGACGCCTGACTGGCGGTCCCTGTAAACGGTGACATCGCCGCGGTCGCGGGTTCCTTTCGCGAAGACTTCCCGATGCGCCTCGCTCGCCGCACCGATTTCCGACAGGGTCTCGAATATGTTCGTCATCGCAGCAGGCCTCGCCGGGCGTTCGGTTTGTGGGGTCTATCCCAGGTGTGGTTTGCGTCCACACGCCACCGCAAAGGCCTCCAGGGCAAGCCAATCGCGCGGAGTGTCGAGATCGATTTCCGTCGCGTCTGGGAGAACGACCGGCACGCTTTTTCCGAAAAACCGCTGCCCCGCTTCAATGAACCCGCTTTTGCGCAGTGCATAGATCGCTCCCGTTTCCCTGAATTGTTCCGGCCGGTCCTGACGACGCTGGCGGGGTTTTGAGACGTTGTGATTGACGCCAATCCCCGTGCCGTCGGGCGCGATTTCCCAAAGAAACGCATGCACTTCAACGACCGAAAAAACCGTATCGGCGGCCAGGCGTTCGCCTGTACGCACCACCAGATCGATCTCGTCCGGTGTGGTCAGCGGAGACGTGCATTGCAGGAAGACGATCGTCTCGGCATCTTCACATTCCCTGCAGGCTTCGACCGCGTGTAAAAGCGCTGCTTCCGAAGAGGCTTCGTCGCCGGCAATCTCCGCTGGCCGCAACACGCCGGTCGCGCCGTATTTGGCGGCAACGTCGAGAATCCCGGGATCATCGCTGGAAACGACCACATCTGAAACGGTCTCGGCGGCCAGCGCAGCGCGTATGGTATGGGCAATCAGGGGGACTCCCAGGAAGGGTTTGACGTTCTTTCCCGGAATACCCTTGGACCCGCCCCGTGCGGGAATGATCGCAACTGCGCGCTTCATGGCGTTCAATCCGCGTTCCCTCAAAGACCGGGGTTGCTGACGGCTGCCTTTTTCAGATCGTAGATCGCCATGCGGCGGGCAATCTCCGGCGCAAGGATCTCCGGCTTCCAGCCGAGAAGCTTCTGTGCCTTGCTGTTGTCGCCGCGCAGATAGACAACATCCGAAGCGCGGAAATAGCGGGGATCGACATAGGCGACCAGTTTGCCCGTCTTGCGATTGTAGCATTTCTCCTCAAGGCCCTCGCCTTCGGAATAGAGGTCGAACCCCACTTCCTGCGCCGCCATGAAAAGGAATTCCCGAACAGTGTATTCGGTATTGGTCGAGATGACGAAGTCGTCCGGCTCACCGTGATCCAGCATCTTGATCATCATGTCGGTATATTCGGGGGCATATCCCCAGTCACGAACGCTGCTGAGATTTCCCAGCGGCATGGCTTCGGCGTTCTGAAGCTTGATGCGGGCGAGCCAGCTGGTGATCTTTCTGGTGACGAACTCATAGCCACGCAGCTCGGATTCGTGATTGAAGAGAATGCCGGAGGTCGCGAACATGTCATAAGCCTGCCGGTAGTTCACCACCAGGGAATGGGCAGCAAGCTTTGAAACCGCATAGGGGCTCAGCGGATTGAACGGCGTCTTTTCCGACTGCGGCTTTTCCAGCACGTCGCCGTACATTTCCGATGTCGATGCCTGATACAGCTTCGCATCCAGCTTCAGAAGACGCATGGCCTCCAGGATGTTCAACACACCCATGTAGTTCACGTCGGACGTATAGTGCGGGAACTGGAAACTGTCCGCGACGAAACTCTGGGCCGCAAGATTGAAGATCATGTCAGGGCGAATTTCGTTCAGGACATTCTGCACATTGGCGAATTCCGTGACCTCGAGGGTGCACAGTTTCACTTTCTCGCGAATGCCGAGTTCCTTCAGGCGCCCCGTCTTGGACGTGCTTCCCCGCCGCATGGCGCCGTAGACCTCGTCGCCGCGCTCAAGAAGGGCGCGCGCCAGAAAAGCACCGTCCTGACCGGAAATGCCGGTGATCAGTACCTTAGCCATGTTGTTCTCCCAGTTGCAGGATCGCTTTTTCAAATCCGTCACCTTCGGACAGATGACCTTGCCAGATTTCCAGCACCTTGCGGCCCGGACCGTCGATATAGGCACCCGGGTCTCCGAGATCGCCCTTGCCGAATTCGATGCCCTCGCCGTCGATGCCGACAGCGTCGGCTATATGCAGGTGACGGGCAAGCGGCACGAGCTTTTCGTACCAGCCATGCCAGTCCTGCTTGGCGTAATTCGCGGAGAGGATAAGATGCGACAGATCCAGACACAGTTCCATGCCGATGTCATTGAGGATCTCGATGTCGTCCGCCCCGCAGAACATGTCCAGTATATCCGCCCCGCCGAAGTACCAGGCGATGCGCGGCAGCCACTGGGGATAAACAGGTATGCCCCGTTTCCGGCCGGTCCGGTCCAGATAATCCTGCAGGCGGCCGTAGGTTGCCCGCTTGCCCTCCTCAAGCAGTCTGGAGAAACTACCGACGACAGGAACCGCCGCACCGGTCCTCGACTCCAGTTCCAGCGCCAGATCCACGCAGGTGCCGATCACGCGGTCACTGCCCGCAACCGTCGCCTCATCGCTCGAGAGCGGATCGATCAGCGTCTTGCTGTCGATATAGTCGGGAATGTGAATGGAATAGTGACGCGACAGGTCAAGCCGCGCGAGCCCCTCCTCCATCGAACCGCCAAAGGTGGCGACCTCTTCATACGACAGGTGCAGTTCGTAGTTCTTGATTGGAAAACGGGTCTGCAGCGCCTTGGCGTCATGCAGGCGGACCGGGATGGAGAGCTGTTTTTCATCGCAGAACGCGATCAGCTTCTTGTTCAGCGGCGGTTTGGGGCCGCTGAAATGGAGATCTGAAATGGCGGAACCTTCGGTTACCCGCCGTTTGACCGCCTTCAAGCCGCGTTGTTTCACATCCGCCCAGGTGAGGCCTTTCCTCGGTGCCTTGATGACGGTGTTTCGCGCATCGAGCGTTTCGCCCGGAGCGATGTCCCGGCTGGCATAGAGCGACGAGCCGAGGTTCTGCATGTTGATGCGCTCACCCTGATTGACCTCGCGCCGTCCGGTGCCCTGAACCGTCTCATAGGCATTTAGAAGTCTGCACATGCGGCGAAATTCTTCAGGATCGGAACTCGAGCTGTCGTCGATACCCTTGCCGAACTTGTCCATCGTCAGATGGCGTTCGAAAACGGTCGCGCCGTTGGCCGCTGCAACAAGACAGACCTCCCAGTCCTGATCGTGACTGGAATAGCCAACGGGCAATGCGGTGCGTTCCTTCAGAGTCCGGAGAAACCCCATCTGCTGATTTCCGAGCAGAACCGGATAATTGGAGATGCAGTGAAGAAAGATGACATCCGGGATGTCGCGGGTACGGTCAATCGCATTGAAGATATCTTCTTCCGAGTGGCCGCCGGTGCTCAGGATCAAGGGTTTCCCGAAGCCTGCCATGGCCGAAATCAGGTCTTCGTTGAGAAGTTCCGCCGAAGGGACCTTGAAGAAATCGAAGCGGGAAATGTCATCGCCGAAATCCGCGGCGTCCCCGGATTTGAAAAAGCTGATCCCCGCGGCCATTCCCTGCTGCTTTATCAGGTCCACCAACTGCAGAACGCGCTCGGGCGGGATGTAATTGTCGTCGATCTCCCGGGAAAGGATCTCGTCGCCAATCTCATTCGTCGCCTGATAGAAGCCGTGCTTTGCCCGATACTGGAACTTGGCGCCCCAGGCGCCGGCTTCCGCCGCGATGTTTATGAGCTGCCCGGCAACTTCGGTAGACCCGCGGTGGTTGATGCCAAGTTCAGCAATGATTTTCATCTCAAGCAACCCAAACCAAAACACGCACCACAGAGTTGGGACCCATGTTTTTCAAAGCAATTTGACCGGAGAGTATTGCAAGGCCCAAGCAGTTGATATTGATCCGGACGCCCCTCAGCGCACCTTCCACAGATAAGCGCGCAATTTTGCACGCATTTTTCCCAAACACGTCGGCAGGCCGGTTTGCGGGACGTTTTCGAAGAGCGGAAAAACGAAAAAGGCCGGACTGATCCGGCCTTCAGGTGATTCTTCAATGCAAGCTGCGACTAGCCGACAAACGCCCGTTCGACGACGAATTCAGCAGGCTTGTTGTTGGCGCCTTCGCTCAGGCCGGCTTCTTCCAGAAGCGCCTTCGTGTCGCGGAGCATGTCCATGGAACCGCAAATCATGCCGCGATCGATGGCCGGATCCAGGGGCGGAACGCCAAGATCCTCGAACAGCTTCCCGGACTTGATCAGGTCGGTGATCCGCCCCTTGCGCGGAAACTCCTCGCGCGTCACGGACGTGTAATGCACCAGCTTGTCCTTTGCGAACCCGCCGATCAGCGGATCGTTGATGGTTTCCTGGACAAGGTCCTCACCGTATTTCAACTCGGCGACTTCCCGGCAAGTATGCGTCAGGATGACCTGATCGAACTTTTCATAGGTGTCCGGATCGCGGATCAGACTGGCAAAGGGGGCAATGCCGGTTCCGGTGGAGAACATATAGACCCGCTTGCCTGGAACCAGCGCGTCGTTGACGAGCGTGCCGGTCGACTTCTTCTTCATCAGAACAGCGTCGCCGGGCTGGATTTTCTGCAGATGCGACGTCAGCGGTCCGTCCGGAACCTTGATCGAGAAGAACTCCAACTCCTCATCCCATGCCGGGCTCGCGATGGAATAGGCCCGGTAGAGCGGTTTGCCGTCGATCATCAGGCCGATCATGACAAATTCGCCGGACCGGAACCGGAAGCTTGCCGGGCGGGTCATGCGGAAGCGGAACAGATGGTCCGTGTAATGCTGGACGGTCTTCACTTCTTCCACGAACACACCGGCCGGTGCGGCGGCTTCCAGATCTGCGGGTTTGGCAAGTACATTCATTTCAATCGGCTTCCGTGAGTCATCGCATAATGGGTATTGTGTCTCATGTAGCACCACTCGTGCGTTGACTTGAAGCAACTCTGGACCACTAAAGCGACTTGACACAAAAAAATCTTTCTAATTTTGGTCAGGTTTTGGGGCGCAGCCAACACGCCCTGTCGTTTCCGGCCACCCGGTCACGGGCAACCGGTTTCGATCACGGCAAAGGCAACAGCTCCGTCAGGCCTCGACTTCCCGTTCGCCGAGGTCAACAACATTGGTGACGGTCTCCCGAAAATAGTCGAGCCTGCCGTCCTTTTCGTGGCTGAGAATTAAGGTGACGCTCTCACAGTCGCATTGGCGCACCTCATAGAAGAACACCTGGTGAAACCGGGTCAGGAACCAGCCCTCTCCAAGCGCCACCGACGACAGGCCGGCAATGCGCGTGCCCTTCGTGAAGACCCCCTGCGCCAGCCGCTGAAGGACCGACGTCATCTCGGCTAGATTTCTGGCGGATTGCCACGATACATCCAGCTCGTCTCGATAGTGATCGATCCGGAAATCCAGATCCTCGGCCATAAGGGCGAGCAGCTCGGGGCTGCCTTTCTCGAACAGGTTCAGGATCTGATGGATCGCAATCGGCTCGGTGCGCGGCAACGGAAAGGTCCGGTCCTGCTCAAGGCGCTGGTCCGGGGTCGTAACGGCAGTCATGTCGGATCTCCTGTAGTCGCCGTTAGAGGCGGGGTCGATGCCGCAATTGTCCCCGGAGGCCAAATCAAAGTATATTCCTATGCGACCTATATCTTGAATTGGTTTTTCCTATGATTGAAGTAACCCCGCTCCGCTACTTTGTCAGCGCCTTTGAACTCGGCACCATCAGCGCTGCCGCCGCCGCGCATGGCATCGCGCAGCCATCCCTGTCCCAGGCCCTGCACAAGCTGGAGGAGAATATTGCCGCGCCGCTGTTTGTCCGCACGCGCAAAGGTCTGCGCCCGACCACGCAGGGCAGCCGGCTCTACCAGCACGCCCTGTCGATCCTTGGCGCGGTCCAGAACGCGGAAGACAGTTTTCGACCGCTGGCACAGCGGCATGCCAGCTTCTACACGTCGCCCGACATTCTCCTAAAACCGTTCCGCGGCGCCTTTCAGGGACTAAAGCGTGCCTGTCCAGAACTGGAGCTGCGTTTTGAAACCAATGCCGCGGACGCCGAACTGGCACTGGTCGACCAGGCCTGCGCCCCGAAAAGCCACCGGTTCCACGAACTGATCCGGGAACCCTATGTGCTGGCGCTCAACAAGGGCCATCCGCTTGCGGCCATGCGGGTACTGGACCTCGGCGAGCTTCACGCCGTGCCTTTGATAGCGCGCAGATACTGCCCCCGCTATGACGCCTTGCTTGCGGAACTTGCGCGGGAAGAGCTGACCCTGACGTCCTCCGCCGAAGCGGTTCACGACCAGCAGGTTCTGGAACTGGTCCGGCTGGGCTTTGGCGGCGCCCTCTTGCCGGCTGGTCACGTGGCCCGGCACGAGGCGATCGCCGCCATCGCCATCGCCATCGACCACCCTTTCCTATCGGAACGTAGAGTGGGTCTTGCTGTCAAAAAGACGGCCGCCGCCAACGAAGTGTTTCGTATTTGGATGACGGGTTTTAACGCGCCTTCACCATAAATGTGACACCTCAAACAAAGATTGATCTTAAATTGCCTTTTTTATTTGACACATCAATAAAAACTGCAAAACTTACTGCAAAATAAAGACAATCTTCAATAATACCTTCCAATGAGGCCAAGTAAATGTCCGGACGCACACACGAAGAAACAGGCCAGACAATAGCATTCGTGTTGTTGGACCGGTTTTCCATGAACGCATTCGCCAGCGTCATTGAGCCCTTGCGAATAGCAAACAGGCTACTTGGGAGAGACTACTATGCATGGACAACTTATTCCCTTGACGGGAATTCAGTCCTGGCAAGTAACTCTTGCGAAGTTACCGTAAATAAATCTATTCGTGAACTTCACGACGCCGATATCACGCTTCTTTGTACTGGTATTGACGTAGAGCGGCTTCCCCTGGACCCCGACCTCGGCAGCAAGCTGCGCCGACTCAACGCGATGGGCCGGACCTTCGGCGCGATCTGCACCGGAGCTTACCTGCTTGCCCGCTACAATCTTCTCGACGGCAGGCGCTGCACCATTCACTGGGAAAACCTGCGCTCGCTGCGGGAGGAATTTCCGGACGTGGAGGTCACTTCCGACATTTTCGCGATCGACCGCAACTGTATCACCTGCGCCGGCGGCATGGCGTCCCTCGACATGATGCTGCGGCTGATCGCCATTCAGCATGGCGCTTATCTCGCCCATGAAGTGGCCGAGGTCGCGCTTTACCAGAACATGCGGTCGGGCGAATCCGCCCAGCGGCACGATATCGAGGCGCGCACAGGCATCTCCAACGCCAAGATCCTCGATGCCATTCGCATCATGGACCTGCATATCGAAGACCCGCTGAGCTGCCAGCAGCTTGCCATGACGGTCAATCTGTCGCCGCGCCAGCTGGAACGCCTTTTCCGCCGTCATTTCAACTGCACGCCGGGTCAGTATTACCTGCGCCTGCGTCTGGAAACGGCCCGCGACCTTCTGCGCCGGACCAGCCGTCCGGTTCTGGACGTCGCCCTGGCCTGCGGCTTCGCCTCGACCTCGCATTTCACCAAATGCTACCGGGAGCGCTTCCTGTGCACGCCAACCGAGGAACGCCAGTCCTATCAATGGGCCAACACAAAGCAGACCTCCGGCGTCGGCACGGCAACACCGCCAATGCGCCTCGTCGCCAAGTAACCGGCGCTCAACACTGTCCTGACTGGATGGTCTCGCGATAGGTCATCGCCGCCCCGGCCCTGAGCCGGGGCCTCGTTGTCGATTGCGGGTCCCGGCTGAGGGCCGTGACAGCCCGACGTTCGGGGGTCTTCATTTATGAGTTTACGCCCTAATGAATCAGCCGCCAGAGCCCCAGGGGTATGAGGTAAAGGCCAAGCAGCAGGATCGAGGCGAGGATCAGCCTGCGGAAGGCGGTCTCGGAGATTCGCCGGCGGATTTTCTGGCCAGTGAGGACGCCGGCAAGCGAGGGAACCACCAGCGCCAGCGACGCCAGGGCTTCGCGCCCGCCCATCAATCCGAACCCGCCCAGAGATGCCCCCAGCGCAATGGTCGACAGCAGGAACAGCAGTCCCATGGCCTGGATAAGCTCGTCCCGTTTCAAACCAAGCGCCTGGAGATACATGACGCCGGGCACCGAGTAGGACCCGGTCAATCCGGAGAGGATGCCGTTGATCAGCCCCAGTCCCACGCCAAGCGGGACTTCCAGCCTGGCGGGAATGCTCACGACAATGCCGATGAGCATGGGAACCGCATAGGCGACCATCAGCACACCAAGCAGCAGATCGGCCGCACCGTCCGGTATCTGCGTCAGGATGAAGGTGCCGGCGGACAGCATGGCAACGGCCGCCAGCAGGAACGGCCACAGGCGGCGCAGCAGCGGTTTGAGATATCCGCCGGACAGTGCTTGCCAGACATTGACGAGGAACGCCGGCCAGAGGATCAGCACCATGGCCTTTTCGACACCGACGAACACCGTCATCAGACCGAGACCGATCGTCGGCAAGCCGAAACCGACCAGCCCCTTGACGAATCCCGCCCAGATGAAGACCAGCACCGCGACGAGGATCAGCTCAGGTGAGACCGCCGTCAGCCCCGTCACGCCTTGGTTCTCCGTCTCATCCGAGCCTCTTCATTGCATTGGGTACTTCATTTTCCAAATCGCCGGATCCGAAATTCAAGGGTGTCGAACCCGTCCTGAATAGAACCAACCCGGGGATTGTCAAAGTCCCGGCCGCGAAAGTTGCTCTGGAAGAAGGCCAGGCGGCGTTCCACCTCCGAAGTGAAAGTGCTAACCTCCTGACATGACGTCCATCAAGCCTCCCAGACTGCCGAACGCATCCGCGCGGCGCCTCTTCCTCGACAAACATGGCCTTGGCAGCGCTCCGAAAGGAAATGGCAAGGGCGAAGACCTGGCGGCGGTCATCGACGAGCTCGGATTCGTGCAGGTCGACAGTATCAACACGGTCGCCCGTGCCCACCACATGATCCTTGCGGCTCGCAGACCCGCCTACAAGGAAAAGAACCTGAAACGGCTGCTGGAACGGGACCGGCATCTGTTCGAGCACTGGACCCACGACGCAGCCGTGATTCCGGCGGCTTTCTTTCCACACTGGCGCCTTCGGTTTTCGCGCGACAAGGAGAGGCTCATCGGGCGTTGGCGAAACTGGCGGCGCGACGGTTTTGAGGAAAAATTCGACGCGATCCTCAAACAGGTCAGCGCGCATGGCCCGGTTACCTCCGCGACGGTCGGCGAAGACGAAAAGCGCAGCAGCGGCGGTTGGTGGGATTGGCACCCGTCAAAGACCGCGCTGGAATTCCTCTGGCGTACGGGTGAGTTGTCCGTCTGCGGACGGGATGGGTTCAAGAAAATCTATGACCTGACCGAACGCGTCATTCCGGCGGAGCATCGGGCCACGCGTATCGACACCGGGGAGACGATCGACTGGGCGGCCCGCTCCGCGCTCGACCGGCTCGGGTTCGCCACCTCCGGGGAAATCGCTGCCTTCTGGGACCTGATAACACCACAGGAAGCGAAACTCTGGTGCCAGCGCGCTCTTGAGAAAGGCTCCATCGTGGAGATCGAAATCGAGTGCGTGGACGGTCCGCCGCGCAAGGCGTTCGCCTATCCCGAAACGCTGGAGACGCTGGACGCCCTGCCCGAGCCTCCGGCTCGCGTCCGCATCCTGTCCCCCTTCGACCCGGCGCTGCGCGACCGCAAACGCGCCGAGCGGCTCTTCGGATTTTCCTACCGCATAGAGATCTTCGTGCCCGAACCCAAACGTAAATACGGCTATTATGTCTTTCCGGTCCTGGAGCGCGACAGGATGATCGGCCGCATCGACATGAAGGTCTTCAGGGCCGAGGGGCGGCTGAACATCCGTGCGTTCTGGCCGGAAGACGGCATCCGCATGACCAAGGGCCGCCTTGCGCGACTGGAAGCCGAACTGGCAAGAACCGCCAGGTTCTCCGGCTGTAGGGATATCAGCTTCGAGAGTGCCTGGCTGCGCTGAAATGGCGCGGCCGTTCTACTGGCTCGCGGTAACCGGAGGGGTTAGTTTCAAAGTATCGAAACTATTTACTTATCGGAGACTGTCATGACAGTGGAACGGGGAATTCTCTTGGTCGTCGGCGTGCTGGTACTCGCCTCGGTGCTGCTCGCCGTTTACGTCAACATCAACTGGCTCTGGCTGACAGGCATTCTCGGCTTGCATCTGATACAGGCGTCCTTCACCGGTCTCTGCCCGGTGGTAATGACCCTGAAGAAGCTCGGTCTTCCGCAGAAGGCAGGGTTTGCCTGACATAACGCCGGTAGCGAAGTTTCCGGCCTCAATTGAGAGAAAACGCTCCAGTCGCATAAGGTGACGGAGTGGGTTGGCATTGCACGCCTCGGCGTCCCTGCGAAGGTAGGGATTTGGCTAGCGCTCCGACGCCGTCCATCATCTCCAGTTGAGAACCACCTTGCCGGCCTCGCCGGATTTCATCGCGGCAAAGCCTTCGTCGAATTGATCGACGGCGAAGCGGTGGGTGATGACCTTTCGCACATCAAGGCCGTTCTGGAGCATGGCGATCATCTTGTACCAGGTCTCGAAGATCTCGCGGCCATAGACCCCCTTGATGGTGATCGCCTTGAAAACGATCTTCGACCAGTCAACCGGTGACTTGCCGGGCGGAATGCCAAGCAGCGCGATCCGGCCGCCCATGACGAGATTTTCGACCATCTGATCCAGGGCCACCTGGCTTCCGGACATTTCCAGCCCGACGTCGAAGCCCTCGCGCATGCCCAGTTTCTTTTCAACGCCCTTTAGATCTTCTTCGGCGACATTCACCGGAAAGACGTCTGCGACCCTGGCAGCCAGATCGAGCCGCGCCTGGTTGATGTCGGTGATGACGACATTGCGCGCACCTGCATGACGGGCAACCGCCGCGGCCATGATGCCGATCGGCCCCGCACCGGTGATCAGCACGTCCTCTCCGATCAGGTCAAAGCTGAGCGCAGTATGTACCGCATTGCCGAGGGGATCGAGAATGGCGCCGATCTCATCGTCGATTTCGTCCGGCAGTGGCACGACATTGAACGCAGGCAAGCGCAGGTATTCAGCAAAAGCGCCCTGTTCGTTGACGCCGATGCCGCGGGTTTCCGGATCAAGGTGAAACTTTCCCGCCCGAGATTGACGGGAGTTCTTGCCGATCAGGTGCCCCTCGCCGGAACAGCGCTGACCGATCTGAAAGTCGGTGACGTTTCTGCCCAGTTCGACGATCTCGCCGGCAAACTCGTGACCGGTGATCATCGGCACGGGAACGGTCCGTGCCGCCCACTCGTCCCAGTTCCAGATGTGAATGTCGGTACCGCAGATGCCGGTCTTGTTGATTCTGATGAGAACATCGTCCGGGCCGATGTCCGGCACCGGTGCCCGCATCATCCACAGGCCCTCTTTCGGCTCGGACTTGCAAAGGGCCTTCATCTGGTTGCTGGTCATGACAGGGCCCCCGTCGCCTTGCCGGCTTTTTCGAAAGCTTCAAGTGCGCGGTCGAGATCGTCCCGGGTCAGCGCCGCGTTCATCTGCGTCCGGATGCGTGCCTGTCCCCGTGGCACCACCGGGAAGAAGAAGCCGGAGACGTAGACGCCCTCCTCGAAGAGTTGCGAGGCCATCGCCTGCGCCAGGTGTGCTTCGCCAAGCATCACCGGAATGATCGGGTGTTCGCCCGCCAGCAGCGTGAAACCAAGCTGTTCCAGCCCGGCGCGCCAGTAGCGGGCATTGTCGAAGAGGGCCCGGCGCAGCTCGTCCCCCTCCTCCACCAGCCGGATCGCCTCAAGGCCGCTCATGACGACCGCAGGCGGCAGGGAATTGGAAAACAGATACGGCCGCGCCCGTTGGCGCAGAAGGTCGATGACCGGCTGCGGTCCGGCGATGTAGCCGCCGATGCCGCCGCCCAGCGCCTTGCCGAGCGTCCCGGTGAGGATGTCGACATCAACGCCGAAATGGGCGGGTGTGCCTTCGCCCTTCGGGCCCATGAAACCGGTCGCATGGCAGTCGTCCACCATCACCACCGCGTCATAGCGATTGGCGAGTTCGGTGATACCGGGGAGATTGGCCAGATAGCCGTCCATCGAAAAGACACCGTCTGTGGCGATCATGATGTGCCGGCAGCCTGCCGCACGCGCTTCCTTCAGCTTTGCCTCAAGATCCGCCATATCGGAATTGGCGTAGCGGAAGCGCTTTGCCTTGCACAGGCGGATGCCGTCGATGATCGAGGCGTGATTGAGCGCGTCCGATATGATCGCGTCCCCGGGACCGAGTAACGGTTCGAACAGTCCGCCATTCGCGTCGAAACAGGCGGCGAACAGGATGGAATCCTCCTTGCCGAGGAATTTTGCCAGACGCTGCTCGAGTTCACGGTGAATGTCCTGGGTTCCGCAGATGAAGCGCACGGACGCCATGCCGTAGCCCTTGGGGCCGAGCGCCTTGCGTGCCGCTTCTTCCAGCGCCGGATGATCGGCCAGGCCGAGATAGTTGTTGGCGCAAAGGTTGATGACGTCCCGCCCGCCGACCGTGATGCGCCCGCCCTGCGGAGAGGTGATCAGCCGCTCGCGCTTGTAGAGTCCCTCGGCTTCGATCTCTTTCAGGGTCTCGGTGATATGGGTCAGGAAAGCGTCGGACACGGGACTTCTCCGGCAAAATGGAACTTTCATCCACTATGCCGGATTTTTATTCGGAATAAAAGATTCTCTTTCCATTATGACGGAAATTTGTTTCCGGGGCGGTTTTAGAACTTCACCACCAGCAATATGGCCCGCGCAGGTCCGTTGACCGCCTCGATGCAATGGGGCACGTCGGCCGCATAGCGGGCGGTGTCGCCCTTGCTGATGATGCCGCTGGCGACACCGGAGGTCACCTGCAGTTGCCCGTCTTCGGCGATCAGCTGCTCGCGGGTTCCCCGTTCATGCGGCCTGCTGTCGAGCACACCGCCCTGCGTGAATATCAGCTCATAGACCTCGTGGCGGCCGGCGTCCTGCGGCGGCGAGAGAATGCGGATCTTGCAGCCCTCTCCGGCGCGGTCCAGCGCCGGGGTCTGATGCTCATGCAGAATTTCGACCCGGTCCTCCGCGGTTTCCTCACCCAGCAGGCCGGCAAAGTCGACATTCAGCGCCCGGGTCAGATTGAGCAGCGTCGCGACGGTGGGATTGGATTCGCCGCGTTCGATCTGGCTCACCATGGAGCGCGAGACGCCCGAAAGCTTTTCTACCGCTTCGAGCGACAGCCCCTGTGCCCGCCGGGCTTTCTTGAGGCGCGCAGGCAAGCGCGCGAGAATATGCTTATCTGTCATGACGGAAGTAAAATCCGTTTGGGTAGACATTGCAATCGCAATGTCGCTTTTTGGGAGACCACGGGCACAATCAGGCCGGTCTTGAAAATTCATCCCGGAGCCAGTCAAGGAGCCCCTGAACTTCCCGGTGATTACCGGATCTGGTGCCCCGAAAAACCGAGATTTCAGTCGGGCGCTCTACGATTTCCCGACAGGGGCGTATCAACTTGCCTTCGTCCAGCAGACTCTCCACGGTCCGTCCCCAGCCCAAGGCCATGCCTTGACCTGCAACAGCGGCCTGAAGCACAAGCGGAAAGCTGTCAAAGGTGATCGTGCGGATGTCGCGCCGCAAAGGCGTACCAACGACGTTGAACCAATCCGGCCAATCCATCCAGTCCTTCGGAAGCACTCTGTGTGAGAGCAAGGGAAAATCTGCCATGTCCCCCAGGGACAGGGGAAGCTGTTTTCCCGCTATCAGCCTGGGGGACACAACCGGGAAAATCTCTTCTGATGCCGTGAAAGCGAGGCGGGCACTGCCCGAAGCGCGTCCGGAAGTCTGAATTGCAACGTCGAAGGGCTCGGTGGCTTGAGTCAATGGCGCCAGGGAGCTTACTATCCGAAGTTCAATACCCGGATTGCATTCGTGAAAACGCGACAGGCGCGGCATAAGCCAGTAAAACGCCTCACATAGCTGACAATGAAGCAGCAGCCCGCCCGGACGCCCGCCTCCACGGAGCTCGGCCGCTTCCGCCGCTATGTCGCCCAGCGCAGCACTCACCACCTCTCCGAACCGGCGTCCTTCTTCGGTTAGAAACACGGCCCGGTTCCGGCGCTCAAACAGACGAACGCCTAGATCCTCTTCCAAGGCGGCAATCTGTTTACTGACTGCGGTCTGAGTTTGCCGCAGTTCGAGCGCCGCCTCCGTGAAACTCTCCAGACGCGCCGCCGCCTCGAACGGGCGAAGACGTCCGAGATGAGGCAAGGCCCGCGTGATGTTTTCCATTCCAAAATCTCATCTATTTTAGACGATAATTCCATTTTCTAACATGTTGATGTCTGTTCTTCATCAATTATGGAATGGATAGCTTCAAATTTGAACCGACTGGATTCCCGCACGCTCGGCATCGTCTCGATTCTGTTTGCGGTCTTTTTGCTGTCGCTTTCCGACGCCTTCGTGAAAATCACGGGCGACCGTTTCGGTCTCGGGCAGATCGTTTTTCTGCGCTCGCTTGTGGCTGGTGCCGTGATCGCAGCCGCGATTTGCACTCTGACTCATCCGGCAAACCTACTTCCCAGGCGGCCGGCCTGGGTCTGGGCCCGCAGCCTCTGCCTCACCGGAGTGTGGTTTTGCTATTATGCAGCGCTACCCTCGATGTCACTTCCCCTAGCGGCAGCATGCTATTATTCCTCCTCGGCATGGATGGCGGTCATGTCGCATTTCCTGCTTCGGGAAAAGATAAGCCGACAGCAGTGGATCGCGGTTCTTTTCACACTTGCAGGCGTGGCGCTGGCGGTGTCACCAGAGGTGGGCACTCTGACGTTGGTGACACTCCTGCCTCTGCTCGCGGCTCTCTTCTATGCAATTGCCGCCATCCTCACCCGCAGCAGATGCCAGTCAGAAGCCCCCATGGTTCTGGCATGGAACCTGAATGTGACACTCGTAATCTCCAGTGGCGCGGTCCTTCTCGGTATTGCGCAGTTTATGCCTGACGAACAGGACGCGTTCGCCCTTGCGGTCTGGCAGCCCTTGATGCCTGAAGACTGGTTTGTGTTCGCTGTGCTCGGCGTTTTTCTCGCGATCGTCGCAACAGCCGTCGCACAGGCCTACAGACTGGCGCCGTCGCCGACCGTAGGCGTCTTCGACACGACATATCTTCTGTTTGCTGCTCTTTGGAGCGTGATCCTGATTGGCGAGTTGCCCACAGCGCGGGAAACGGGAGGAATGGTTCTGGTTGCGGCCGGCGCGTTCCTCATGTCCGTTAAAATGCACAACACCGAACAATAGCCCAATACGAACAAATGATCCCGGGGCCAGATGATCCGCCGCGCGCGGCGCGATGCGATGCCTCGTGCAGGCCGTACAAAACCGGCATTTATGCTGTACGGCTTGAGCGTCCTGCGTGCCCTCCTGATCCCCGGCATCGTGCAGGCAATCCACCAGGACGGTGAAGTCATGATAAGGATCGGCTCCGTGCTCACCATCTTGACCGTGCTGCTGTTTTTCGTCACGATCCCGCGCCACAGAGAAGTTCAATCTTTCCGTGTCGCGGCTACGTCCGGGCGCCGCCTATGCCACGGGTGCACCGCAGCGTACCCCTCTCACAGTAACCGAGGATCTCGGACTCGCCCGTAGATGCCGTGAAACCGTCGCTTCCGGGGCTCATCCTGTCGCATATGAAACAATTGCTGCACTGCCCTCACCCGTAGCGTTCATGCAAAGGGGGCACAGCGGTCTCAGTCCACTTAATCCCCGATAAATCAGAAAACGCTTGGAGCAAGAGCCAATGGCCAGCGATATCGACATTGCCCGTGCCGCCAGCATGAAACCCATCACGGAGATCGGAGCGCGGCTGGATATCCCCGAAGAGGCACTTCTGCCCTATGGCCGGACGAAGGCCAAGATTTCCGCGGATTTCCTGAAAAGCCTCAATGGCCGCAAGGACGGCAAGTTGATCCTGGTCACCGCGATCAACCCGACCCCTGCGGGTGAAGGCAAGACGACGACCACGGTCGGCCTCGGCGACGGTCTCAACCGGATCGGCAGAAACGCGATGATCTGCCTGCGCGAACCCTCGCTCGGACCCTGCTTCGGCATGAAGGGCGGCGCGGCCGGCGGCGGCTATGCCCAGGTGGTGCCGATGGAAGACATCAACCTGCATTTCACCGGCGATTTCCACGCGATAACCTCGGCGCACAATCTGCTCGCCGCGCTGATCGAAAATCACATCTACTGGGGCAACGAGCTCGAAATCGACCAGCGCCGGGTCACCTGGCGGCGGGTCATCGACATGAACGACCGGGCGCTCCGGTCCGTCGTCTGCTCTCTTGGCGGTGTCGCCAACGGCTTTCCGCGCGAATCCGGGTTCGACATCACCGTGGCTTCGGAAATCATGGCGATCCTCTGCCTGGCGACCGATCTCGACGACCTGCAGCGGCGTCTGGGCAACATCATCGTTGCCTACCGCCGCGACCGATCGGCAGTAACCGCCAGGGACCTGGAAGCCGATGGTGCGATGACCGTTCTCCTGAAGGAAGCGCTGCAGCCGAACCTGGTCCAGACGCTGGAAAACAATCCAGCCTTCATCCACGGCGGCCCCTTCGCCAACATCGCCCATGGCTGCAACTCCGTGACCGCAACCGCGACCGCCCTCAAACTGGCGGATTTCGTCGTCACGGAAGCCGGGTTCGGCGCCGATCTCGGGGCGGAAAAGTTCTTCGACATCAAATGCCGCAAGGCCGGGCTGCACCCGGATGCCGTCGTCATCGTCGCCACCATACGCGCGCTGAAAATGAACTGCGGTGTCGGCAAGGACGATCTGGGAGCCGAAAACGTCAAGGCCGCGACCAAGGGCTGCGCCAACCTTGGCCGTCACATCGAGAACATCAAGCAGTTCGGCGTTCCGGCGGTTGTCGCCATCAACCACTTCACGGCGGACACGGAAGCAGAGGTTCAGGCGGTGAAGGACTATTGCGCCGAACTCGGCGTCGAGGCGATCCTCGCCACCCATTGGGCCGACGGTTCGGCGGGCACGGAAGCGCTGGCGGAACATGTCGCGGCACTTGCCGAAAGTGGCACGGCCCAGTTCGCACCGCTGTATGACGACGACCTGTCCTTGTTCGAGAAGATCGAGACCATCGCCAAGCGAATCTATCGGGCTGACGAGGTCCTGGCGGACAAGTCCGTGCGCGATCAGCTCAGGCGTTGGGAGGCGGACGGGTTCGGCCATCTGCCGGTCTGCATGGCCAAAACGCAGTATTCCTTTTCGACGGATCCGCAACTGCGGGGTGCCCCGACCGGCCACAGCGTCCCGGTGCGCGAAGTGCGCCTGGCCGCCGGCGCCGGGTTCATCGTGGCGATCTGCGGCGAGATCATGACCATGCCCGGCCTGCCGCGCGTGCCATCAGCCAATCACATCCGGCTGGATGACAACGGGCAGATCGAAGGGCTTTTCTAGGACACGAACCTCGCCTCGCTCCTGTCCGCGAAACAAGTGCGAGGCGTCAGGTCCACCCTCAGCTTCGAAATGGGCGAGCGTTCCTCGTGCGCGCACTGCCGTTTTTGCTGTGCCCTGCGGCACAGGTGGCCCTTCGTCAATTGTCGTAACCTTTGGCTGATGATCTCGAAGAGAGGTTTCGCGCGACCAGAATATCAAGCTTGCCGGAGCAGATGCCTCGTTCGGGAAGCGCTCCGCCTGATTGCAGAGTGCCTGAACAGCGGGCCTCGGGATTTTCCCGGCAACAACTGCCAAAGGAAGCTTTCCCATGCCGTTAATGGGTTACGATCAGTATCTCATCTATCTTAAAAACTACGAGACGAAGCACTGGTACGGGCGAGGCTTTCGCCAATCCCTCACGATGCAGCCTGTGACTGAAGCCATGAAGATGCCGGCTGGTCCAGGACGCAACTTTGCGGTTCTCACTGCTATCGCCAAGGTGAGAGTGCTGGCTTCCAGGGGCAAACAGGATCAATACGGCGAATTGCTGGAAAAACTGGAGCGGCAGATACAGACAAGTGGGCGGCGCGATCTCGATCTAGATGACCCAGCAGTGAGCGGTTACGTAGGCGCTGGTGTCACTGTAAAGAGATACCAAAACGACAACCGCACCCAGTTGGTGATGACACGCTTGCGTGCCAACTCTTTCAGGAATGCGCTCAGCAGCACACCGCTAATGGCAAGGATGTGGGCGCTCCGGCGCCGGCTTCCGCTCGTCTCCTATGTCGGCATCACTGACCTTACCACGATGCGCTGCTACATGGCCCCGGCTTACTGCCGGAAACCGCCAAGAAACAGCCGAGCCGCGGAGAATTATATAGAAAACTATGGTCCTGACGACGATGGCGTCATGAATATCATCCATCCTCAGGCTAGCATGAACATGAACCCCGAGATTACCGCAAGTCAGATCCTGAGCATCGACAAAGACATACCGATTTACAATTTTCCGGCAAACCCGTTCAACCCTCTCACAAACGATCCGGACTGGATGGCCCAGATCAGCAGTCTCATTGACGGCCAGGCACACGGGAGCCTTTGCGCTCTTGCCGGCAGCCGCCAGGAGGAGTGCCTTGGCTGGGCTCTGAAATTCGACGGGTCCCTTACGAAGGTGAAAATGCGGTTTGCATCGGGCAGGAACAGTTCAAAATTCAACAACACCATACAAAGTCTTACAGATCACCCTGGAAGGGACATGAACATGAACTATGCGTTCTCCCTTGCGGACTGGGTCCGCAGGTGCCTCGGCGGCTCGAATCTGGAGCTTAAGATCATCAATTCACCTCGAAGCGGAAAGAACACCTGGGCCGCCAACTTCGCGGTGTCACCCTGACGAATACCTTGTGAGAGCGCTGTCGGCTTCCAGCCGCTCCGCCCACAAGGCCTCCCTGTTCACGCTCACCGCGTCCTGAGCCATCGGCTGGCGATGCCCGGTTCACCGGAGACATAGCTCATCCGGCCCCCCCGCGCCTGTCCGGCGCGGCTCGTACAGGCAAGCGCATCACGCTCGTCGGCGCAGACCGGACGGGAAATGACCTCATATCCCTTTTGCGTCATGCAGCGGTTGAACTGTCGCGCACGAAGCGCGTCATTGGGATCGTAGCTGGTCACTGTCGCCGCCCCCCCAAGCTGTAGCGGGAAAAGCCGTTACGGAACCCACGCGTGATACCTCCATAACCGTAACCGGCCGATTGTTACCGCGGCGATTGGGCCTTGACGCGGGCAATGACGTGGGGATCTGAGACGAAGTCATCGAGGAAGCCGTTCCAGTTTTCGGTTGAGCTTCTGGCTTCGGCGAGCATGTCTTTCAATTCGTGGATGCCGTCGTCGGTGAGCGCTGTAATATAGTCGTCCTGACCTGTTTGGACGCTGACGATGCTGCCATAGGTCAGGTTGTCATCGTTTTCGACGATGGCCTCCAGGAGCTCGAGGTCTTCACCTTGCAACTGCGCGACACAGGCGAGTGTGGTGACATGA
>NZ_JSEP01000026.1 GCF_001624695.1 Labrenzia sp. OB1
CCTGGGCGCACGTACGCGGGACACTGCTGCGATGGACGAGCCCCTGAGGCCCTTCCTCACGATACCGGCGCAGCCACTTGTGGACAGTGCGCACCGAGATCCCGAAAGCCGCCGCAATAGTCGCTGCAGCCTCTCCGTTCTGGTGACGCAGAACAATTTGCTCTCGACTGTAAAAACACGTGCGGGCATTCTTGTGCGGGTTGTTCATTCCATCGATCCTGAAACTGATTGTGTTTGGTCACCAACCAGTCTCAGACCTTCAATGCGAATGAACAACCTTCTTGGAACTCACACCTAGGCGCTGGAAACCTGCCGTGTTTCACTCTTGGCGCAACCGGCAAGAGGAAGGCCGGCGACGGTACCGGTCTTCTGGGCGGTGTCATGAAGCTCCGCAAAGGGCAGGGCCGGACTGAAGTGATATCCTTGCACCAGACGGCACTGCAGGGACTGCAGCACATCCAGCTGGGTGGCTTCCTCGACGCCTTCCACGATGCAGAGCATCTGCATGGACTGGCAGAGATTGACGATGGACTTCACCACGCCTCTGGCGACCGGATCGTCCAGCCCCGAGATGAAGCTGCGGTCGATCTTCACGCAATCGATCGGCAGCCGGTGAAGATACCCGAGGCTGGAATAGCCGGTTCCGAAATCGTCAAGCGCCAGTTTGACACCTGCCTCGCGCAGGGTTTGCAGGCAGGTTTCCGCCGACTCATAACTGCCGATGACGGCCGTTTCGGTGATCTCGAAAGTGATCAGGCACGGATCGTACCCATGCTGGCGGATGACCTCGAGCAGAGAGCTCACCGTTTCGGGAGAGGTGATATCATGCGCCGACAGGTTGAACGACAGGGCCAGTTCGCCGGGAAGCGACTTGAGCTGTGTCAGCGCCTTGTCGAACAGCGAGAGGGTAAGGCGGTGGATCAACCCCGTACGTTCCGCGATCGGAATGAAGGTATCGGGAGAAATCCAGTTCAGATCCGGGGTTTGCCAGCGGGCAAGGGCCTCGAAACCGATAACCGTGCGGTCCGGCAGAGAAACGATCGGTTGAAAGTAAACCTGGAACTCCCTTGAAAGATCTGCGCCTTGCAAGGCGCATTCAATGGTTCTTTCGGAACGGATGCGCGCCTCGTGTTCAGTGGAGTAGACGGTCGTCCTGCCGCGCGTCGTGGTTTTGGAATGGTAGAGCGCGTAGTCGGACCGGTCGAAGAGAACATGAGCCGAATTTCCCGCTTCCGGATAAAGGGCGATGCCGCAGGAAGCCCCGACGGACATCCTCAGGTCGCCGACCTTGTAGGGCTCGCTGATGCGGGCACACATGGCCTGGCCGGTTGTTTCGGCCTCCCCCGGGTCGCCAGGAAAGAGAAAGCCGAATTCATCGCCGCCGAGACGACAGATCTCGACGCCGGGCAGATCCATCGCCTTCAGGCGGTTGCCCACTTCCGACAGGAGAAGGTCTCCGATCTGGTGACCATAGGTGTCATTGATCGGTTTGAAGCGGTCCAGGTCGACAACACCGACGGCAAATCGTTTTCCGTTCTTTTCGTCCGCCTCGATCAGGGCTTCCAGCCGGTTGAAGAAATAGCGGCGGTTCGGCAGGTCGGTCAGGACATCTGTCTGGGCGAGGCGTGCGTTTTCGGCATTCAGCCGGGCGGTTTCGACTTGTTTTGCCGCAAGCTCCGCCTGAGACTGGATGAGTTTGCAGAAGCTTCTGTAACTGCGCAGAAGAACCTGCAGGACAACCACGCAGACGAGGAAAATGTTCAATGCGATGGCGGTATAAACATCCTCGCCCTGCTGGATGTAGTAAATGAGGTAAGGCACCGTCACGATGAACATGACCATAAGTGCCGCCTGAGGCAGGTGCATCAGGCAGAAAATGCAGCCGATCACCGTAATCGCGATAAACAGAGCGACATGGCCGCGTTCAGCCTCGCTGCCGTACCCGTCCAGACTGAGCGACCAGGCGATATAGATTGCCGCCATGAGACTGCCCGTAAGAACGGTCCGCTGCATTTTTCTGATCGCTTCCTCCGGCCCGAGTTCCTTTGTGCGCGAACTGGCCCACACAAGGAGCCGGATGCAGGTGAAAACCAGGATGGGGGCAAGGATGCCGACGGTCAGATAAAAGGGGGTGCTGTCGTAATGGGTATAGGAAACCGCGATGGCGTTGACCATAAGGAGCGCGTACAGCGACGGAATCTGGGTCTTCAGCTCGCGGTACTGAGCCTGGGCAATCTCTGGATGACGCGGGTCAATCATCATCCATCTTGCGAATGCCCTGATTTTGTTCATCAATATCTCCCGCATCGTTTATTTTTTTCGTGCATGCAGGTGAAAGAACAGTCATCTCACCTGTCATGAATAAAATTCGGATATTTCGACGTTGCCGGGAATCAATACAGGTAGACGACGTAAATAAAATGATCGCGCCGGATACTGTATTGACGTCGGGGAAGCAAATCAATTTCAACTCGTGGTTAGCCACGGTTGCATTTCCCCGTCAAAGCTTCGCCGAAAATCCGGTAGACGCAAACCCCGGTGCCTCAACCCCCTCTGGCAGTACAGCGTTTACCTTAATCCGGCGATAGTCAATAGGAAGCAGCGTTGGGCGCGAATAAGAAAAGCCAACTATTTTTTTATGGAGGAATTGGAGTATATAGAACGACATGGCCGACCGCACCCGAACCAGACTCCTGAACGCGCTGAAATGCTCCGGTCCCCAGACTGCGGCAGACCTGGCGGCAGGGTTGAACGTAACTGCCGTAGCTGTCCGGCAGCACCTGGACGGGCTGCTGCAGGAAGAGCAGGTGACTTTTGACGACGTCAAGGGTGCTGTCGGGCGGCCGAAGCGCGTCTGGGACCTGACAGCCCAAGGCCATCGGGAGTTTCCGGACAGTCATTCGAACCTGGTTCTGGGGTTGCTCGACGGGCTTACCGACCTGTTCGGCGAAGATGGCCTCGAAAAGCTGATCTCTCATCGGGAAGCCCAAAGCCGCCATTCTTATTCGCAGGCTATGGGCGGTGCTGATAAACTGTCGGACAAGGTTACGATTCTGGCTGGGTTGCGCAATCTGGAAGGATATATGGCCGAGGTGGCCAAGGATGAAACCGGCTATCTCCTGATTGAAAACAACTGCTCGATCTGCGCGGCCGCAACCGCCTGCAATGGGTTCTGCCAGTCCGAACTAAGACTGTTCAGGGATGTTCTCGGAGCGGACACGGTCGTCACTCGCACGGAACACCAGCTTTCCGGCGACCGGCGCTGCGTCTACAGGATCGAGCCCCAGGCATAAATCATGTTTCAGTGAGGAGTTTGAACGCGTGTCATTCGCAAAGCCGTTTCTTGCGCGGCTGATCGACCGGTATTTTCACCCATTCGAGACACACCTGAAGCCGCTCGATCTTCCGCTGACACCCTTGCCGGACAAGAGTCCGTTGCATCTTGTCCTGCACTTCGCCGGCATGTTCCGCACTCAACTGGTCATCGTCTCGCTGCTGGCCATGATTTCCTCGGGACTGGGCCTGGCGGGCACCTGGACGATCTCCTACGTCGTCGACGGCGTGACCTCGCAAGGCGCGCAGGACTTCCTGAACGGACACGTCTGGTTCCTGTGCGCAATCTTCGTGCTGTTCGTGATCATCGATCCGCTGGCCTTCCTTCTGCGCCAGACATTCGCCTTCCAGACCGTGCGTATCCTGCTGCCGGCGGCGATGCGCTGGCAGGCCCACAAGGCGGTCGAGGCCCAGGATCTGGCGTTTTTCGAAGACACGTTCGCCGGGCAGGTGGCCTCGCGGATCGCCCAGGTGACAATGTCGGTTCATCGCCAGATGATGCTGGCAATCGAGACCATTCCCTTTCTGATCATCCAGTTCGGCGGATCTTTTCTGTTGTTGCTGGCGCTTGCCTGGCCGCTGGCAATCCCGGTCTTCTTCTGGATCGTTGCCAACATGCTGGTCGCCTGGCTGGCAATCCCGACCTATATGCAGCGCTCGGAAAAAGTGGCTGCCGCCATGTCGCGGGCCGCCGGCGCGATGACGGAGGTCTATTCCAACATCGCCACGGTCAAGCTGTTCGCGGCCGAGGATTCTGAGGCCGGCGCGATCCGCAAGGTCATCGGCGAGACCATCGACACGCGCCACAACGAAAACCGGGCCTATATCCTGACCGACAGCGGCGTCTATGCGCTCAACGTCCTGATGATCCTGGGCGTCGTGTCGATCGGCTTCTGGGGCATGACCGGAGGCTGGGTCACCATTGGCGATTTTGTCGCCGGCCTGACGGTGACCCGTTCGCTTTCGCATGCCTCGTCGAGTTTCATTGGCGTCGGCCAGTCGATCACCAGCACGCTGGGCACGATCCGCGACGCCATGCCGATCATGACCAGCCGGCCGAAAATCACCGACGATCCCGGGGCCACCGAACTCGATGTGAGTGCCGGCGAGATCCGTTTCGAGAATGTCACCTTCGCCTATCAGAAGGACCGCGCCCCGATTCTGGAGAATTTCAACCTGACGATCGCTCCGGGCGAACGGGTTGGTCTGGTCGGTCTTTCCGGGGCGGGAAAGTCGACCGTGATCTCGCTTCTGATGCGCCTGCGCGATGTATCCGCTGGCCGCATCCTGATTGACGGTCAGGACGTTCGCGACGTGACGCAGGCATCGCTGCGCAGCCGGATCGGAGTCGTGACCCAGGATATTTCCCTGCTCAACCGCTCCATCCGCGACAACATCCGTTATGGCAGGCCGGATGCGAACGACGACGAAATCCGTGAGATCGCGAGGGCTGCAGAGGCGCTGGATTTCATCGAGGACCAAAAGGACAGCAAAGGCCGTGAAGGCCTTGCCGCCCATGTCGGCGACAGGGGGGTAAAGCTCTCCGGAGGGCAGCGCCAACGCATCGCCATCGCCCGGGTGCTTTTGAAAAACGCACCCGTCCTCATCCTGGACGAAGCCACTTCTGCCCTCGACAGCGAGGCCGAACAAGCCATTCAGGAAAATCTTGCGCGGATGATGGACGGCAGGAGCACGCTGGCTGTCGCCCACAGACTTTCGACCATCGCCGCTCTGGACCGGCTGGTGGTGATGGAGGCGGGCAGGATTGTCGAGCAGGGCAGCCACAGGGAGCTTCTTGCCGGCGGTGGGCTCTATTCAGCGCTCTGGGAACGTCAGTCCGGCGGTTTTCTCGCGCTCAGTGCTGCGGAGTAAAGCTTCCGCCGGAGTCCCGCCCGCAAGGACGCACAATCAGGGGAACTCCACTCTTGCAGGCGCTGCATATCTGGCAGCCCTCAAGGGCTATCATGTTGGAAAAGTATAATCCGCCCACCTGTTGATTTTCCGAAATCCTGGAGACAATACTCCCTTCATGGATAAAAGAGACCGTGCCGAACTTTTTCGCGAACGCCTGTCCGACGCTCTGCGCAGCCGGGAGATGAACCGCAGCGATCTGGCGCGGGGGGCGGGACTGGACCGCTCCACGGTCTCGCAATTGCTGTCCGAGGAAGCGCCTCGCCTTCCCAATGGCCAGGCGCTGGCTGCCATCGCGACGGCACTCAGCGTCTCCTCGGACTGGCTGCTGGGCCTGTCGACCCACAGGGGCGCAGCGGCGGAAATCCTCGATCAGGCGGTTCAGGTGGCCGAGACTGACCGCCACCCGGTCGATGAGCATTTGCTTGCCTGGTACCGGGACGCGGTGGGGACAAAGATCCGCCACGTCCCGGCCAACCTTCCCGATGTGCTCAAGACCGAGGCCGTTCTGGCCTTCGAATATGCCGGCGAAACGCTGCGCACCGCCGATCAGGCCATCATCGGGACCCGCGACCAGCGCGCACTCCTGAGCCGCGCCGAATCCGACATGGAGATCGCGCTGCCCAGGGAATCCCTGGAGGGCTTTGCGGAGGGAGAGGGCATGTGGGCCGGACTGCCTGCCGACGCCCGCCGCGAGCAGCTGGACGTGATGGGCCGGACGTTGAATGACCTCTATCCCTCCCTGCGCCTGCATTTGTTCGGGGCCAACGACCGGTATTCGGCGCCCTTCACGGTGTTCGGCCAGAAGTGGGCGGCGCTATATCTGGGCCAGCGCTACCTGGCGTTCTCCAACACCCGCCACGTTCAGCTCTTTTCCGGCCATTTCGACGACCTCGTCCGCCATGCCGTCATCCGCTCGCACGAAGCCGGAGAGTTCGCGGTCCGCCTCGCGGAGGGCATCTAGGAGATTAACTTTCGGCCCATAATCTTGCGCGTCTCAAGATTGAACGTCCGCTGATCTACTGCGTGCCGTGTTTAAGCGGCTTCATGGAGTCAGGAAGACGCCCGAGGCAGCATTTGCTTTGCAAATGCGTTCGGGCGATCTTCAGAATTCAACGCGACGGTTCTTTAATGATGCGCGTGGTGTCCATGCAGGGCCTTGGCAGCGGAGACGGAGCGCACCGGTTCGAATTCCTCCGCGACAGCCATATCCCAATAGGTCGAATAACCGGGAATGTTGTGTGCCTCGTCGAGCAGGACGCCTTTTTTCAGCCAGGTGAGAGCCGCGCTCGCGGGCAGGATTTCGCGCTCACCTTCCCGGAGATAAAAGTGCTCCGGCTTGAATTCGCGCGGGTGGTTTAGGCCGGCCGCCGCGGTGAATTCGATCAGTGCATCAAGTGTGTTGCGATGGAAATTCGTCACTCTTTCCGCCTTGTCCGGAACCACAAGAGCCTGCTGACGCTTGAGGTCCTGTGTGGCGACGCCGGTCGGACAGCGGTTGGTGTGGCAGCTCTGGGACTGAATGCAGCCGACGGCAAACATGAAGCCGCGTGCCGAGTTGATCCAGTCCGCGCCCAGACAGATGGTTCCGGCGAGATCGAAAGCGCTGAACAGTTTGCCGCTGGCGCCGATCTTGATGTCATCGCGCAGGCCCGCGCCCACAAGGCAGTTGTGAACGAAGGAAAGCCCCTGAAGCAAAGGCGTTCCGAGCCGGTTGGCGAACTCGATGGGCGCTGCGCCGGTCCCGCCCTCGGAGCCATCGACAACGATGAAATCCGGCTTGATGCCTGTCTTCAGCATGGCTTTGATGATCGCCATGAACTCCCAGCGATGACCGAGACACAGTTTGAAGCCGACCGGCTTGCCTCCGGACAGGTCCCTGAGCGTCCGGATGAATTCCAGAAGTTCGACCGGCGTGGAAAATGCCGAATGATGCGACGGAGAGACACAGTCCTGGCCCATGGGAACGCCTCTGGCTTCGGCGATCTCCTGTGTGACCTTTGGTGCGGGAAGCACGCCGCCATGACCGGGTTTCGCGCCCTGGCTCATCTTGATTTCGATCATCTTGATCTGCGGATTCGCCGCCTGGCTTTTGAATTTCTCCGGATCGAAGGTGCAATCCTCGGCCCGGCAGCCGAAATAACCGCTTCCCAGTTCCCAGACGAGATCGCCACCGCCTTCCCGGTGATAGCGCGACACGCTGCCTTCACCGGTGTCGTGAAAGAAATTTCCGGCCTTCGCGCCCTTGTTGAGTGCCAGAATGGCGTTGCCTGAAAGCGCGCCGAAGCTCATCGCGGATATATTGAAGAGCGAGGCCGAATAAGGCTGCTTGCATTCCGGTCCACCGATGGTGACGCGCAGGTCTTCGTGGCTGACCGGCTTCGGGCAGATGGAGTGATTCACCCAGGAATAGGAGCCGTCGTAAACGTCCTGTTCCGTCCCGAAGGGCAACACGTCCTCGATGTTCTTCGCCCGGTCGTAGACCATGGACCGGCGCTCGCGCGAGAACGGTTTGCCGTCCTGGTTGCTTTCGAAAAAATATTGCCGGAGTTCCGGGCGGATGGCTTCGAAAAGATACCGGAAGTGTCCGGTCACCGGATAATTGCGCAGGACCGCGTGCGCGTTCTGACGCAGGTCAAGAACACCGATCACCGACAGAGCCGCGAAAACCAGAAACGGCCAAAGGAAATGGCCTGAAACGGCAAACATCAAGATGATGCTGATGACGGCAAGGAGGATGCAAAGAACAAATACGGTATAGCGGGCAGGGAACACGGGCTGGTGACTCCTTGAAAAGCTTGCTCCAACAGTTGTGTCAGGCCCGACGGAAAAAGAAAAGGGCGGTAAGCTGCGATAGGGGTCTGACCCGTTGAAAAGATACGGCAGCGCCAATGAAAGGCCGGTCCAGTCTCTCAGCAATCCCCGGGCAGGGCTCTATCTCGGCAGGAACCGTTCGATCAGCCGTCTTGCCGTTTCCCTGGCGCCGGGTTCGCTCGACATGAGTTCGGCCGCACGTTCCGCTTCGTCCCGGTAACCGGGTTTCTCCAGATCCCGAAGCGCTGCCGCGAGATTTTCAGGTGCCAGCTTTTTTTGCGGGATCGGCGCCGGCCCGGCACCGATGCCATGCAAACGGGCACCCCAGAACGGCTGGTCGGCGAAGACGGGGCAGATGAGAGAAGGTTTTCCCCAGCGAACCGCTTCATGCGTCGTTCCGGCTCCGCCATGATGGACGATTGCTGAACAGCGCGGAAAAAGCCAGCTGTGCGGCGCTTTTTCCAGCAGCAGCACCCGGTCTTCCAGATCGACGGGAATTGCATCTTTTTCCAATCCGCCCCAGCCCGTGGAAAGGATCGCCCGCTGTCCGGTGATCCTGAGGGCCGAAAGGACGGCTTGCGTCAGTCTTTGCGGCTTCTTGCTCGGCATTGACCCGAAACCGAGATAGACCGGAGCGGCTCCCGACTCAAGGAAAGCGGCCAATTCCGCGGAAGGCTGATATTCGGGATCGGGTTCACTCAGCCAGTAGCCACATTGCCAGTTCTCCTCCGTCCAGTCGGATGGGGTCGGCACCAGTGCGCGGGAATAGGCCTGCAGGCTCAGCGCTTTGCTTCCATCCGGCATGTGACCGTCAAGGTGGGAGCCTGGGACGGCCAGTTCTTTGTTCGCTTCGTCCCGCAGCGGCTTCATCGTCGAAGCAAGCCCCGCCCTCATCAGTTGGCGAAAAACCGGGAAGCTCAATCGGTTGAAGGTTCTGCCAAGATCCGGGAGGCCGAAAAGCGGCACGGGAAAATCGCCCGTCGGCGCGGTGACCGGCTGCAGAGCCGTCGGCAGGGCTGGCACATTCAGCCGCCGGGCTACGAGGGTCGTCACTGTGGCCTTCAGGTTGAACAGGATGAGATCAGGTTTCTCTTCAAGCCCGGCACGCCAGAGCGCAAGCGTGACATCCTGCTGCAAACGCATGTTTCTGCGGGCTGAACGGACCGCGCCCCTGAGCGAAAACAGCGCCTCCCTGATGTCGGGATCTTGCAGAAGCGTCTGATAATTGATCGGCAACGGCCGGGCCGTCGCTCCGGCGGCCTCGATCATCTCCTCGAAGCCTTCGCCCGTGCAAAGGACGACGTCCGCTCCTGCACGGCAGAATTCCCTGGCAAGCGCGGAATAGGGCTGAACGTCGCCGCGCGTGCCGAGACAGGCGATCAGGATCTTTTTGCGGGAAACGGACATCGTGTTCCTTTACAGCGGCTGAGGGCACGGACAAGGACAAGCCACCCCGCAGATGGATCTTTTGTCCGGATTTGCAACGTATGACCCTATCCCTTAAGCCTTCCCGACCTGTCGCCATCGCAGCATCCGGTGTCCGGATGAGCACGGATTCCGATCCTGTTTTTAAAGGGTTCGCATGCAGACCACATTCTCGATCCGCACCAACGGTCAGGGCCTTTACGAGTTTACCGGTCAGGTGGCCGGCTGGCTTGGCGAAGAGGGCGCGGGTGACGGGCTCGTCACGCTGTTTGTCCGCCACACCTCCTGTTCGCTGTTGATACAGGAGAATGCCGATCCCGATGTGCAGAAAGACCTCAAGGCCTTTTTCAGCCGTCTTGTGCCCCCGGCCGATGATCCGTCCATGAGCTATCTCGTTCATACCTTCGAGGGACCGGACGATATGCCCGCCCACATCAAGGCCGTGCTCATGCCGGTGTCCCTGTCCATTCCGGTTGCGAGCCGGCGGATGGCGTTGGGCAACTGGCAGGGGATTTATCTTTTCGAGCACCGCACGCGCCCGCATCAGCGGCAGGTGGCGGCTCATTTTCTGGCGGATCGCTAGCCTGCTTTGAACAGCCGCGCTCACTGACGGAAAAGGGAAAATTTCAAAAAGTGTGACGATCGTCACTTGTTGAGAGCAGGTGGACCGGAGCCTTTGTCCTGGAATCCTCTGCCACGATTGAAAATCGGATCCCTCGATCGCTCCGTCCCGGCAGGGCGTGCCGCCCCTGTCGAATATGAAGCTTGCCGTGGGCAGGCCGATGCTCCCTGCCGTACCGGTGAGGAGACCGGTCTGTCATCTCGTTTAATGGATGTGCGTTGAGAGGGAAGGGCAGTCTGTTGTCAGCGCATTGAAATGCAGACCCGGATCGCGCCGGCATTGTCCCACAGGGCGATATCCTTGTCGTTGATCCGGAAGGCATAGGTTCCGGCGGGATCGCGGGAGTTTATGGCAAGTGCCGCGAATTCTGCGAAAGGAACGATCCTCCCAGCCTGGTCGCGCACCAGCATCTCTCCGAAGGCGTAGGCCTGATCGTATTTGTATCCGAATAGCGGACCGAGTTTCTGGGCCGACTGTCCGGAATAGCCGCGCGGGCCGACAGGTGCGGCTTGACCGTTGATCACGCTCCAGCTTCCCGAATAGCCAATCTTGCCGATCCTGCCCTCGGGTAGGGACATCTGCTGCCATCCCTTTTTTGCCTGAACATCGACGCAGTGCTCCGCGGCAAGGGCGTCGGACGGCAAAATCAGGAGTAGAAACAGCGCGAAACGGGCAGATGCCATGGGCCGGGTCCGAAGTGGAGCTTTTCGGCACTAAGACAGCATTTCTGCCGCTACGTCAAGGGCTTCCGGGGAACGGCGGACGGTGCCTCACGCAAGCTTCACACAGGCTTGCCTTGCAAGTCTGGGGTCGAGAACCCACATTCTCAGGTGAACGATGAGGGTCGTTCCTCCCCAGACTGGCGCCCGGCTTTTTCAAAGCTGCGGCGCCTTCTTTTTGCGGGTAAGCTATTGATCCCGGCGCCTCGCGAGCCTGAACACAAGGGAGGTGGACGGGAAGCCATGTCGCTTGAGACAGGGTGGCCCGCGCCGCCGGACGGGGGCGACGCGGGCTCTAACACCGGCCTGAAAAGGAGGGGCTCAGGACGCGGTGTCAGCCGCAGCCGCCAGAAGGGCGGCGATCTGATCTTTCAGGTGCAGGCGTTTTTTCTTCAACTCCTCAAGAGCCTCGTCGGACGCAGGCTCCACATCCGTTTCGATGCGATGCACTTCCCGGTTTATGGTGTGATATTCGTCCGCAAGCCGGGCGAAATGCGCGTCGTTGGTCTTGAGGGCGTGCAGCGTCTCGGCCGCTTCAGGAAATTCTTCATGCAGTTCGTGGGGAACGTGGCTCATTATTGCCTCCTTGTGAGATTCCCAAATTGCCGTTTGCAGGGGCAATCCACCTTGAGACAGATCAATCGGCACCGATTAGAGCGCGTCGCGCTTGAACGGGTTCTTGGTTCGGGAAGGTGCCGGGGCAGCGTCCGCATTGCAAATGCGTTCTGGTGGTTTCCTGAATTCAATTCAACGCGACACGCGCTAGCGGTGGCTGACACCGGCCGGGAGCCTTCTGAAGGGTCCGGAAGATATGGCGAGGACAAATTTGGCCGTTCGGCAGGGCCGTCACCAAGCGGGGCGGGCACAGGGCTGCGTGCGCCCGTGGTCCCGAGCGGTGGTCGTCGGAGAACGCCACCGGAATTCCTTCAGGTTTCAAACCAGGGCTGCGGACTTCAGCTTGGGCAATCGGCCCGTGGTCGGCATCTTATGCTGCAGGCTCTGATCCAGCAGGTAGAGCGCGAAATCGTGGATCGGCATGGGCCTGGCGAAATAGTAGCCCTGCGCAAAATCGACATTTTGTGTTTTCAGCAAGGCGAGCTGCTCGGCGGTTTCGACGCCTTCCGCACAGACCTTCATGCCATGGGCATCTGCGATGCCGAGGATCGCGTGGACAAAGACGCCGCGCGCGCTCTCCGACTGCGTGCCCAGGTCATCGATGAAGATCTTGTCGATCTTGACCAGATCGGGGTTCAGGGCCTTGATCTGGGCCAGGTTGGAATAGCCGGTGCCGAAATCGTCAATCGCGATCTGGCAGCCGATGCTGCGCAGGTATTCCAGTGACTTGGCGATGCTGGTGCCGGTGCCGATACCGGTTTCCAGAATCTCGCAGCTCAACGATATCTTTGCCTGTGTTGCCGTTTCGAAGACCGGTGACCTGATCACCGTCTGGATTCGCTCGTCGTCCAGATCCGCCTGGAAGAAATTGACACCGACCTTGAAGTTCGGCCGCCGGGCAAGGAGCGGTGTCAGCTCCTTCAGCGCCTTGGCGATGATGATCTCGGTGAATTCCCAGGTCAGTTCCAACTCCAGGATGATCGGAATGAACTCATCGGGAAACAGCTTGCCTTGCGCATCCTCGAAACGGGCGGCAACCTCGCAGCCTTCGCATTTCATGGTGTCCAGTGTCACGAAGGGCTGGAAGTGCGGCACGAAGCCGGCGCCCCCCTTCACGATGGCGCGACGGATCCGGCCGGACGGACTGTTGCACTCGCGCACGAGGCGGCACACCCGGTTGCGACACCAGCAGGCCTGTGAAGAGACTGAAACCGGCAAAGATCGCGATCAGCGTGCTGTTTTCTTCAACGACCTGATCAAACCGGATCATGGTGAGATAGCAGAGCCTGACGAACCCTTCGCCGCAAGCCTTCGCGTAGACATGGCCGATGACCGGACCGAGGCTGTTGTGCGCGCGCGTCAGCAGATCCGGGTTTCCCTCGGCATAATAAAGCCCGACATGGGGATCCTCGATATCCGAAACGAACATCAGGTCTTCCGAGGAGCCCTGAAGTTTGCCTGTTCGGAAAAAGGACACCGCATAGCGGTTCTGCTTGAAGAGCGTGACCGAGCCGACGCCTTCAACCCTGTCGAACGGAACGCGGTACCAGAGCGAGCGGCCATCGGAAAACAGATTGATGGAATCGGGGGGACCAAAGTCTAAAGCAGGCTCGAAGCGGCCGAAACTGGAAGCGCAGGCCGATTTGGTATCGCCGTCCGGGAAAAACCAGATGTTCGTGATCTGTCTGTTTTTATAGACCAGAGAGTTGAGCAGGTTCAGGTGCTGTTCGCTGCAATCCTGCACCGGAAGCGATTCCACCCGCTCGTAAACCAGCTTGCTGCGCTCGATGTTGTCAAGCCAGACGCCAAGCAGATCGGATGTGCGGTTGTGCAGGTCCCGGTGTGCATCGAAAGCGATGCCGATCCAGGCCATTGTCATCATCATGACAAACGTCACCACACCCGCCAGATTCGACAGAAGACGGGGACGGTTGAAAAATGTTCTGAAGTTTAAAGACATCAATCTGTCTGGGTCCCTTTCTGTCTGCCAAGGTGTGAACTCACAACTGAAGACGACAGGGCACCTTTAAGTGCGACTTACCGTCTTGTGCCGTCTGGTACCGTCTGCGGCGCAAGCATTCTGCCCGGTCTTCCCTGAAGCACTTCCAAAACAGGCGCCTCCGGCGGACCGGCAGACGCAGCTACAAGGTTGCGGCATTTCTCCGGTGCTCCGTATTGCTTGTCCCGCTACGGTTGCGGTCCGATACGCGCCGTACATGTCTACGTAATTATTTCAAGTGTTTTGGTGTGAGCAAGCTTAATAAAAGGTCAATGTATTAGATCCAATGGAAACTATTCTTTCTATATTGCGCAAAGGGCAGTCATACAACTTCGAATATATGTTGAGTGCTGGAGAGGGATTGCTGGTTGGACATGGTGGGGTGCGTCAGGCGGGCGGCGCATTCCACCATGTCCGGGGGGGGGGGCTTCGCGACTGTCAGTAAAAAGACAGGGCAGTCCCGGCGGCCAGGAAATTTGTCCAGACTTGACATGAATTTGCAAATCGCGGCCCCTTGCGCTCTCCTGACAGAAGGCTGTCAGCAGGGGGTTGTTAAGCTGGTCTCCGTTACAACGCCAAAGGAGACTTTGCATGAGCTTTATTCCCGACAACTTCACCATTTGGATGGAGATTCCGGTCCTGGATCTGGACAAGGCGGTTGCGTTCTATAACGACGTATTCCAGACGGAGCTTGTCCGTGTCACCGATATGGGTCCGGATGAATTCGCGATGTTTCCGGTCAAGAACGGCGGCACGGCGGGGCATCTCTATCCCGGCAAGCCGCCGGAAAAAGGCACCGGATCGACCATCCATCTGGCCTGTCCGGATGGCCTTGAATCAACGATGGAACGTTTTGCCAGGGCGGGGGGAGAAGTCATTTCCGACCCTATCGCAATTCCCGCAGGCCGGTTTGCCTACGGGATTGATCCTGACGGCAATTCCATCGGCTTGTTCGCGCCCTAGAGTCTGTGGACGATCAGTATTTGGTCGAGGTTTGTATGCAAAACGCCCAGTTCAAGAAACAAGGTCGCCGGAAGGGTGTTCCCTTTCATGACATTGCGACGCCGAAATGGGCGTTTTGCGCCAAATCTCTTCGAGACGCGGCGGATTTCGGTCCCGATTGCGTCTGAAAGTCCTTACGGTGGGTGGCGCCACTGCGGGTTTTCCTCCTGTTCGGACACCGAAATCCGACTCGCGCCGCGACCCAAAACCTGATTGTTCACAGCCCCCAAGGAGCCCGCATCATGAGACGTGCCGACCGCCTCTTCCAGATCGTGCAGCATCTGCGCGGCGGCCGGCTTGTCCGGGCGCGTCAGCTGTCCGAATGGCTGGAAGTTTCGGAGCGGACCGTCTATCGCGATATTGCCGATCTGCAGGCCTCCGGCGTTCCCATCGAAGGGGCCGCCGGGGTTGGCTACATCATGCGCGACGGCTATGACCTGCCGCCCCTGATGTTCTCCCGGGACGAAGTTGTCGCTTTGCTCGCCGGTGCGCGTCTGATCCGGGCGTGGGGCGGGGCCGCGATGGCCCGGGCCGCCGAAGAGGCGATGATCAAGATCGACGCTGTCCTGCCGGAAAGAATGCGCGTGCGCCACAACGAGGTGGAGATCCACGCGGTCGCTTCGGAAATGACCCAGGAGGTCCGGGCGTATATCGATTTTCTCGAAGCGGCGGCGGATGCCCGCAAGCGCCTGTCCATCGCCTATTGCGACGGGAAGGGCGATGCAACCTCCCGGGTGGTTCGTCCGCTGGGCCTTTGGTTCTGGGGCAAGGTCTGGACGCTCGTCGCCTGGTGCGAACTGCGCGAGGATTTCCGCATGTTCCGTCTGGACCGCATTTCCGAGATCCGCGAGACGGGAGAAAGATTCTCCAAAGAGCCGGGCAAATCCCTGAAGGATTTTTACTGCCAGATGGAAGAGGCAGGCTACCAGGCATCGCGGAACTGACCCTTCCGGCCCGGCAAGTGCCGGTGGTCAGCGCAAAGCCGCGTACCCGCTGCCGAAAATCTCGCGCAGCAGCTTGCGTTTCATGGCGTGGGCATAGTCTTCATAGTCCTCCGCCACTTCGACGAACGCGCCGGGGCCTTTGAGGACCCTGGTGCGGTAATAATTGACCGGGGCCGTGTCCTGACCGGCGATGACCAGAGCGTTGACGGTGATGTCCGCGAAATCGAAGGCGCGATAAGCGCTCTCCGGGCCGAAGCCTTCGTTGTTGATGCCGTCGCCGGCGATATCGATCACCTTGCGGGCACACGGCTCGGGAGCTTCCTGCATCCGCACGGAAGCGTGTCCAAGGGCGTAGCCGATAGCGGTAGGAAACTCGGTGAAACCTCTGCGCGAACGGCGCAGGGCTGCTGCGGCCTTTTCGGCGCTGCGCGCATCGACAAGCTTCTGCCAGGAGAGCTGCAGCAATTGCTGGTACCTGCCGCTCCACTCGAAACTCGTCACCCAGATGCCGCCGACGGCTTCGATCGCCTCCACCACCTGCGGGTCCTCAAGGGCGTTCGCAAGACCGTTGAGCTGAAGAGCATGTTCGCGTGCATCGACACTCGCCGATCCATCCATGGCGAGGACCAGCGCAAGGGAACAGGAAGAGGCACGTGCGCTCGTCCAGGGTGCCGCCAGACACAGGATCGCCAAAAGCACGACGGCAAGCGTCCGCACTCCTGAGGACTGCGCCATATACGGTCGTGGCAGGTTCGGCATCCGAATGCGGTGATGCATGTAATTTTCCCTGACTGCGGCTTCAGGTTAGCTGTATGACGCGCCGCATGCAAAGAGGAGCGTGCCATAAAGGCGACGTTAAATGCTGCAATGCAAATTTATTCGCCACAGCACTTGAACGCACGGCAGCAACTGGGCAGGGTTGGAGCATGTACGCATCCCACGGATTTCTCAGGTCTGACATCGGCGACGTCGATGTCGTTTTTCATGACGGCCTTTTTCATCTCTTTCACCTGGTTCTGCCCAATCACGATTTCATAGCTCATGCAGTCAGTCCCGACGGCATGACCTGGCGCCGTGTCAAGAACGCGCTTTTTGTCGGTGAGCCCGGCGCCTGGGACGACGACATGCTGTGGACCATGCATGTGACCGCCGATCCTGACCGGCCGGGGGAATGGCGCATGTTCTATACCGGCCTCGCGCGTTCCGAATATGGGCGTGTCCAGCGCGTCGGTCTTGCGCGCTCAAAGGATCTTTATCATTGGGAGCGCTGCGAAGGCGGGGCCTATCCGCTTGAAATTCCGGCGCCGCATTATGAAAGCTCGATCGATGAAGGCCGCCACTGGGTCAGCTTTCGCGATCCGTTCTTCTATCATGACAGCGAGACCGGAGAGCGGTTGATGCTGAGTTCGGCGCGGGTGAAGGACGGGCCGGTTATTCGCCGGGGTTGCGTGGGCCTGGCCCGCGAGACAAGCGCGGACAAATTCACTTTCGAGGCGCCCTTGCACCGTCCGGGTCTTTACGATGATGTCGAGGTTCCCAATCTCTTCAAGCTCGACAACCGCTATTACCTCCTCGGCTCGATCCGCGAGGACACCAAGATCCACTACTGGTATGCCAACTCAATCGCCGGGCCTTACGAGAATTTCTTCGACAACGTGATCCTGCCGTCGGGCAATTATGCCGGCCGGATCTGCCGCGCCGATGGCGACCTTCTGCTCTTCAACTTCTTTTCCAAGACGGAAAATGTCCACGGACGCGAAACGGTCAAGAAGCTGCTGCCGCCGCCAAAGCGACTGGTAAGCGACCAGGCCGGCCGGCTGAAGGTCAAATCCTATTCGGGCTTCGACGCTCTGGTAACGCATCGCGAAAGCGTGACGGCGTCCTATCAGTGCAAGACGCTTTACGGAAACCCCCACGCCTCCGCGATAGACCGTTCCGACGGCCTGCATTTGTCATGCAAGAGCGGCTATGAAGCGTTTCTTCTGCCGGGAAAACACGAGGATTTCCGTCTGCGGACGCAGTTGATGCTGGAAGGATCGGGCAAGACCGGGCTGGTGCTGCGCATGAACGAGGAAGGCGACGGCTATTACCTGTCCCTCGACCTGGTCAACGGCATGGCGCAGATGCGTGCCTGGGGCGCCAATCCGACGCCTGAATTCGAGCACGCCTTCCGCTTCGATCCGCTTCAGGACGCCAGTTTCCGGGGCGGCGGTCAGGGCCCATGGCAGATCGAAGTCGTCGCCCACGGTCAGTACATCGAGTTTTCCATCGACGGCTATGTGGTGCTCAGTCTGGTTGACGACGCCTTCGCCGACGGCGGCGTCGGCTTCTATACCGAAAGCGCCGCCGTCTGCCTGAAGAACCTCGATATAGAAACCTTGCGGCGCCCGGTGACCGAGGACGCGTCCGAGCAGGTCTACACCACGACATATGTTGCCCCCGAGGAGGAGGTTGAGGGATTGTGAGCGGCAAAACCGACAGTCCTCAGCCCTGGCTTCTGGTCAGCGATATCGACGATACGCTGACCGGGAACTGGCAAGACCTGAACCGGCTCTGGCAATCGCTCAAGCTACGCCACGAAGGGGCCAGGCTGGCCCTGAATTCAAGCCGCCCGGCAGTCAGCGTCGACCGGACGCTGGCGGACTATTTTCCCGCGGACTTCACGGCCGACGCGATTATCACCGGTTTGGGAACCGAAATCCGGCTGGGCCGCTATTGGCTGGAGAGCTGGCAGACGCAATTCCTCGACTGGCCGGACAGGGACGTCCGCAGGCTGGTCATGGAACTTGGCTTTCCGCCACATGCGGACATTTTCCAGACGGAAGGGAAAGCCAGCTTTTCCGTCCCGGGAAAGGTGGAGGTGGGACGCATACTGGAACGCCTGGAAAAGGAAGGCATCCCGCTTAAATATATTTACTCAGGCGCGAGCGATCTCGACATTCTCGCGCCCGGTGCCGGCAAGGACGCTGCCATGCGCCACCTTGCCGATCACCTCGGGATACCGATGCAGAACACGGTAGCGGCGGGGGACTCAGGCAACGACCTGGCCCTCTTCGAAGCGGCGGGCAGGGCAATTGCCGTCGGCAACGCGCGAGAGGAACTCCTCGCCGCGATGCCGCGCCGGAAGACTTACCGAGCGAGCGCGAACCATGCCGCCGGGGTCCTCGAGGGATTGATAGAATTGGGAATGCTGCAGCAAGCAGCAGCCTGAACGACACGAGCCAACTGAAAGCCTGGGAAGACGGAGAACTAAACACGTAAAAAAGGTTGGACCACATGAACAAGCACAACATCGGATCACTCCTGATGATTTCGCTGCACGGCTATGTCGCCGGGACACCCGAATTGGGAAAACCCGACACGGGCGGCCAGGTGGTTTTCGTGCTGGAGCTTGCCAAGCGGTTTGCCCGCCTCGGCTACCGGGTAGATGTCATGACACGTCAGTTCGAGGGGCAGCCGGCCGAGGATGTCGTCAATGACAACCTGCGCGTTGTGCGCGTGCCATTCGGCGGTGAGGATTTCATCCGCAAGGAGGACATGCACGACTGGTACGGCGATTTCGTCACCAACGCGCTTGCCATGATCCGTCACCGCAACATTCACTACGACGTCATCAACAGCCACTACTGGGACGCGGGCGTCGCCGGACAGAAGATCGCCGAGGAACTGCAGATCCCCCACATCCACACGCCGCACTCCCTTGGCTGGTGGAAACGCCACGACATGGTCGGGGCCAGTGATGAAGAGATGGCGGGTTACCGCTTCGACGAACGGATCCAGAAGGAATTCGTGCTCTACCGCAACTGCGATCACGTCATCGCGACGACCGAGCAGCAGACCGATCTGATCATCGAGCACTACCAGCTTCCCAGGGAACACATCACCATGATCCCGCCCGGTATAGACGAGGGCAGGTTCACGCCGTCGACGCCGGACAGGGTGGCCGCGGCGCGGCAGAAGCACGATATCCGCGAGACGGATATCTATGTCGTCGGCCGGGCGGCGGAAAACAAGGGCTACGACCTCATCATCGAAAGCCTGCCGCACCTGCTCAAACTGCAGCCCCAAGCGCGCCTGGTGCTGGCGGCAGGCGCGAATTCCGACAGCGATATCGCGCTCCTCAATCAGTGGAAGCAGGTTGCTTCCGACATGGGCGTCTCGGACGCCATAAGCTGGCGCGGCTACGTGGAAGATGACGATCTGGCCGATTTCTTCCGGGCTCCGGGCATCTTCGCCTTGCCCTCCCGCTACGAGCCTTTCGGCATGACGGCGGTGGAGGCAATGGCCTGCGGTACGCCGACGGTTGTCACCGTTCATGGCGGTCTTCACGAACAGATCGAGTTCGGCCGCCACGCCCTGGTCGCCGACCCCAAGCGGCCGGAAGAGTTCGCCGCCATGCTCAACATGCCGATGCAATATCCCTGGCTGCGCGACACGCTGGCCGTGGAAGGCGCCCGCTTCGCCCGCCGCTCCTTCGGCTGGACCGGCATCGCCCGCCGCACCCTTCAGGTCTTCGAACACTTCAAGGGCCGCTACGACGACCTGCAGACAGAGGAACTGGTAGCGCTGTAGAGGGCATTGCTTACGGGCGAGCTCACTCCTGTCCGGTCAAGCGAGAACTGGCGCGCAACACTGTCTGCACCCCTCTCTCGGTTACCGGGTCCCCGCGAAGGCGGGGACCCGGTAACCTGCCGCCTCGGTTTTTTTTATTCCATCTCGGACCACGCGGAATACTGGATCACGGTCTTGCCGCTGCGCGGCAAACCGGGATGACAAGCAATTGCGCACCCCTGAAAATCCTCCCCGGCGAGACGCGTTGGGCGAGGGAGTGCGTTCAGCCAGACACGGCCGCCACCTGTTTTTCTGTCTCCATGCAGGCGACGAGGTGAGACTTATCCGGGTGCTGCAAGGAGCGCGGGATTTGCCGGACGTATTAGGCTGACGATTCTGCGCCCTTAACGCGTGCCAATTTGGATGTTCATCGCCGTTAGATTTCATGCTGAAAGCAGGCGTTCGCTGCAACACAAACAAAGGTCAGAGAAGCGCGGAGAGTGTGAATTCGCCGCAATTGCACGGAGGCTGTGTCATGTGACGAAAAGCGGACGTCCACTCGACCGGGATTCGATGAACGATGCTGCAGCACCGCATGGCAGCTTCGAGCCCAAAGTCACGGATGCTGCGAAGTGCATGAATGTCGGCTTCAGTCTCACAATCGGCCAAGCCAGCAGCTTTTCTCATTCTCTACAGTGCATCACTTTGACCGTGAGATGCGGAAGTGTCAGTCTGTTCAATATGATGTCAAATTCCGAGAGAGTGAACGTGCCAGACACCTTAAGCATCAGAAACCTGACTTGGGATGAATTCGTGCCGAATTTCAATGCGCATGTTCCGACAGCCTTCGCTCAGGATCATTCCTACGCTCTTTCAGACGCACTTTCGGAGCGTGAAAAAGAAAAAATGGCTCTGTTGGAAGCCAGACTCGGTAAACCATTCGAGCTTTGCCTCGGGGTTTTCGACGCAGAGAACCGCTTTGTTGGCTGGAGTTGGGGCAAACAGGAGAGCAAATCGACATTCAATATGATCAATTCAGCAGTATTGCCGGAGTTTCAAAGACAAGGAGTGTATTCGAAACTTGTCAGGCGAGTTTTGACAGAAGCTAAAACGCAAGGTTTTCAAGTCGTCTATAGTCGTCACTGTGCAACAAACAATGCGGTGATAATCCCGAAGCTCAAGGCGGGTTTCCTCATATCGAAGTTTGAACTCAGCGACACGCATGGCGTGCTTGTTCATCTTCACTACTATACCAATCCGACGCGAAGGCAGGTCATGGATTACCGCTCGGGTCAACGAAGCCTCGGCAAAGACCTTGAACAGTTATTTGGGAAGGCGTAACCGGTCGTTCGGATTGTATACCTGAAGATCCGCTTAGTCCGCTCTGCCGACTTTGCCGCGTGTCCTGGTTTAGCAGTTGCCGCGAACGTCTCCTTCGACTGGCCGCACCGCAGCGACATTGAGTCGGACGAACAGCAGCTCCGGGCCGAAACCTCCAGATGCTGCGCAGCCTATGAAGGTCTGCTATGAAGAACCATAGCAATGAGATAAGGCAGACAATGTCGATCAAAATTCTTCCTGCCAATCCGAATTGGCCGGCCCAATTTTCAATTATCAAAGCATTGCTTGAGAGAGCCTTACCTGAAGGCGGTTTAATCCATCATATTGGTTCGACCGCAGTACCGAATCTTGTCGCCAAAAATGTCATTGATATCCAGATCAGCTTGGCGTCGCTGAAAGACCTCGAAACGGAAGCAATGGTTGCAGCGGGATGTAGCCTCGGTCGGCCAATCTGTGACCATTGTCCACCGGGCATGTCTTTGCCGCAGGATGAATTGGCTAAACAATTCTTTCGCTGTAACGAACCATTTGTGGCGAACATACATGTCCGCGAGAAAGGTCGCTTCAACCAGCGCTATCCACTCCTTTGCCGAGATTACCTTCGCGCACATCCACTGGCAGCAAAGGCATACGGCGCGATCAAGCAACAACTTGCGCTTCACTTTCCGACAGACGAAGACGCCTATTACGACATCAAAGATCCAGTCTTTGATCTTCTGATGGTCGGAGCCGAGGACTGGGCGCTTTCAACAGCCTGGGTTCAACCGCCGTCGGACTAGAGGACGATGAACTGTGCTTTGCAGGATGCGGACCCACATTTGAATTGTTGAACGGCAGCAAAATCCGCTCTGCCGACTTTACCGAGTGCCCTGGCTTTGCGGTTGTTGCGCATGTCTCCTGCGACAGGTTGCACCGCAGCAGCATGGGGGCGGACGAGCGGCAGCAATGGGCCGGCAACAGACTGGCGGGTTTAACGTCGAGGATCTGGCAAGCGGACATTGTCGCTGCTCAGACGCATAGTCCCTTTGCGCACAAACGACCTCTCGTTTCTTTCGTAACAATGGCTGTTTTGTCTCCCGTTTTGGAAAGACGGAATAATTTCAAGACCGTGTGAGATCTGTTTTGAAACGGCCATTTGTCCAGTGATTTAATGCGTGTCGCGTTTGAGTGGTTTTGTGCATTCAGAAAGACGTCTGAACTGATGCGGTGGATGCCCCCACCTAGCGGCATCGAGTATACCAAGACGTGTGTGGATGCCCCCTGTTTGGCAAGCTTTATCTTCGATTTTTCGGCGGGGTCTTCGATCGGACGTGTGTCAGGCCTCAAATTGTGGCCTTCGATAACGCCACGGGCCGGTATGCTGTTCGGAAAGCTGGGTTCACATCGGTTCAGAGAGCTGCAAGCGCTCGAGCCCCGGGTCTGATTTTCCCTGCCTTGAACTTCGAAGTCCGTGTCGCGTACTCCTCGTCGATCGCTCACCCAGGCCTTGCGGCCATGTCGTGCCTTTTCCCTTCTCGGTTTCAGGTCACGCMATTCGATAATCCTCTTGCTTGGTTGACATGGCCCAGATCATCCGGGCCATTTTATTCGCCAGCGCAACGGCCGCGACCATCCTGGGCTTGCGTGCTACGAGGGCAGCGAGCCAGCGATTCGAACTGCCACCCTTTCGGACCACCCAGCGGATCACGCTCATCGCTCCGACGATTAGCAGTCGGCGGATATCGGTCTGCCCCATCTTGCTGACCGCCCCCAGCCTGGCCTTGCCCCCCGTGGACCTCTGCCGTGGCACGAGGCCGAGCCAGGCCGCAAAATTCCGCCCACTGTCAAAAGTGTCGAGGTCGGGCGCAAACGCCGCAACGGCCCCTGCCGTCACAGGGCCGATCCCGGGGATGGTACAAAGCCGCCGCAACTCACAATCTGTCTTCGATGCATCCTCCAACTCGTTTGCCAGCCGTTCGATCACGTCGGTCAGCCGCGCTATCTGCTCGAGATACACCGCCCCCATCTCCCGAACGGGGTCAGGCAGGTCGCWGCTCTCGTCCGCCAGCGCATTCTCTAGTAATTTCAGGCTCGCCGGTCCCTTCGGCGCCACCAGCCCGAATTCGGCCAGATGTCCGCGGAGCGCGTTGATGAGCTGCGTGCGCTGCCGGACCAAGCATTGGTGGGTGCGGAACGCGACAGCACGGCCCTGGGTTTCGGCACTCTTCACTGCCACGAACCGCATAGTCGGACGCATGGCCGCCTCTGCGATAGCCTCCGCGTCCGCGCGGTCATTCTTCTGGCGCTTGACGAACGGTTTCACATACGCCGCCGGCACCAGACGCACTTCATGACCGTGAGACTGTGCCATCCGGCCCCAGTGATGCGACTTGGCGCATGCCTCCATAGCAACGACACAGGCCGGCTGCTCGCCCAGAAGTGTCGCCAACCGGTTCCGAGACAGTGCACGATTATACAGAACCGTCCCATCGGATCCGACCGCACAAACCTGAAAGCTGCCTTTTGCTAAGTCGATCGCCAGAATGCTGATCTTCGATGTCATTGATGCGCCCTCCGCTCGGTGAATATAGAACCGTCTTGGTATACTCGATGCCGCTGGGTGGGGGCATCCACCGCATCAGTTCAGGTAGCAACTTTGATGAACCAAACGACAGAAGCTGGACCGGGGCTCCAGTCGAACCTCTCTACGCAGAGCGCCGAACGGCATTGTTGAAAGCGACAGGAGCGGCTGGCTTCACCAACCTGCCCAGTGAATGGTGGCACTATGACTACGGAAACTGGGTCTGGGCCTGGTACAGCAGCCAGTCAGCCGCTTACTACGGACCAACCCAGCTTCCACGTGACAGTTCAGCCGCGTAGCAGGGTCCTGAAAAAATTACCGAGTGTCCTGGTTTAGCAGTTGCCGCGAACGTCTCCATCGACTGGCTGCACCGCAGCGGCATGGTGCCGGAGAAACGGCAGCTTCCGGACTGAAAGCTCCCCTCGAACTTCGTAGGTGTGACTGTCCGATCAGGCAGCTTGCTCATCCGCAAGCCGCCTTCATGTCGGGCCCGAGATGTTTTTCCAAAGCCCAAAAGCCTCCCACCTCCCAATCCAAAACAACCGGTTCAGCTTGCGTTCATGTGAAATTGATTACACCTTGCCCAACACTTCGTGAGCAGAACCGGAATCAAACCCGTGAAACACATATTTGTCATACTTGTGCTCCTTTTCGCCGCGGTGGGACCGGCGCAGGCGGCCTGTCTGTCGGACGCGGCGGCCCGCAAGGTCGTCGCCAGCGGCCAGGCGGCTTCGCTGGGGTCCGTCAAAGGCCGGGTTCAGGGGGAAATCCTGAAGGCCCAGCTGTGTCAGCAGGGCGGGGGCTATGTCTATGTTCTCTCGGTCAAGAACGGCGGCAAGGTGACGACGGTCACAGTCAGCGCCCGCTAGATAGACGATCAAGGGGCCGGTCCCGCGCATGCGTGGGGGCCGCCGGATCATTTCACTGAACTTCGAAAAGTCGGAACTCATGCGCATTCTTGTTGTTGAAGACGATACCGATCTGAACCGCCAGATCGTCACCGCTCTGGAAGAAGCCGGCTATGTGGTCGACAGTGCGACCGATGGGGAAGACGGGCACTATCTGGGTGACACCGAACCCTATGACGCGGTTGTTCTCGATCTCGGCCTGCCGACGCTGGACGGGCTGTCGGTTCTGGAAACCTGGCGCCGCGACGGCAGGACGATGCCGGTGCTGATCCTCACCGCCCGGGACCGCTGGTCGGACAAGGTCGCGGGGATCGACGCCGGGGCGGACGACTACGTTGCCAAGCCCTTTCACATGGAGGAAGTGCTGGCACGGGTCCGCGCGCTTGTCCGCCGGGCGGCCGGTCATGCCTCCAACGAACTGACCTGCGGCGCCGTGCGTCTCGACCTGCGCGCAGGCAAGGTCACCGTGAATGGCTCGGCGATCAAGCTGACCTCCCATGAATACCGGCTGCTGTCCTATCTGCTGCATCATCAGGGCAAGGTGATCTCACGAACGGAACTCACCGAACATCTGTACGATCAGGATTTCGACCGGGACTCCAATACGGTCGAGGTTTTTGTCGGCCGTTTGCGCAAGAAGATCGGCTCGGATCTGATCGAAACCATCCGGGGTCTCGGGTACCGGCTGGGAGCAGACGGTGACAAGTGAGTCGACGCCGGCAGGGGAGCCGCAAACGGCCCGCAAGCCGCAGCGCTCGCTTGCCGGGCGTCTTGTTTTCGTGGCCGCTGTCTGGGCTACTGTCGCACTTGCCCTGGCCGGTATCTTCCTGGTGAGCCTCTATCAGAGTGCAAGCGAGCGCGCCTTCGACAGTCAGCTCGAAATTCACATCAACGCGCTGATTTCCGGAATGCTGGAGACCGATGCCGCGGACAACGGGGCGAGCACCACGCTGTCGGTGGCGGACTACAGCGGCGATCCCCGTTTTTCCCTGCCGCTGTCCGGCTGGTACTGGACGGTTCGCCAGGCAGGCAATGCGGAAATCATCGGAGCTTCGAAATCCCTTGTGGGCGATCCGCTCGACGTGCCGGCGATCGGTGACAAGGAGAGCGGCGCGGGGTTCGTCGCAGGGCCCGGCGGAGACGAAATTCGCGTCCTGCAGCAGAATATTTCGGTCGGTGAGACGCCTTACATCATCGCCGTTGCAGCCGCGACGGCGGACTTCTGGGCCGATATCTACGAATTCGGCCGTATGGCAGCGCTGACCTTGTGCATTGTCGGCCTCGGCCTGATCCTGGCGATCTTCCTGCAGGTCCGCATCGGGTTGAAACCGCTTGCCCGCCTGGAGGCATCGCTGTCGGCCGTCCGTCAGGGCGAGGCCGAGCGCATCGACGAGGCCTTGCCGCGCGAAATCGCGCCGCTGGCGGTGGAACTGAACGCGCTCATCGGGTCCAACAAGGAAATCGTCGAACGGGCGCGCACCCATGTCGGCAATCTGGCGCACGGGCTGAAGACGCCGCTGTCGGTGATTTCCAATGAAGCCCGCACGGCCGGCGGGCCACTGGCGGACAAGGTTTCCGAACAGGCGCAGATCATGTCCACCCAGATACAGCATCATCTGGAGCGGGCGCGTATGGCGGCGCAGCGCCGGGTGATCGGCGTCTCGTGCGAAACGGAGCCCGTGCTTTCCCGGCTGATTCGCGCCATGAACAAGATCTACCAGGACAAGGGCATTGCGGTCGGCTTTGAGCAGAACGGCGAGATCCGCTTTCGCGGGGAAAGCCAGGACCTGGAGGAAATGGGCGGCAATCTCATCGACAATGCCTGCAAATGGGCGGCCTCCCGGGCTTCGGTCACGGTTGCGTCGCTGATCGACCCGGCGACCAATCGGGACATGTTCACGATAACCGTGGAGGACGACGGCCCCGGACTGACGCCAGAAGAGCGGGCGGAGGCGGTCAAACGCGGCAGAAGGCTTGATGAAACCGTGCCCGGCACCGGGCTGGGCCTGTCGATCGTGGCCGATCTTGCCGCGCTTTACGGCGGCACGCTCGAACTGGACGGATCGGCGCTGGGCGGCCTGAAAGCCAGGCTGACCTTGCCGGCTCTTGTCGACAGACGCTAGAGACGAGAGCAATCGGAAGTTAAGGACAAGACCAATAAATTGTGATGAAAATTGACGCAGACTATGGCGTCAAAGACTGTATGAAGGCCTAGTTCGGCCACAAATTGAAAATAACAAAGGTTCATCTGCGGGTTCTGACCGGCTTCCATGATCATTCCGTGCCCGGGAGGCGCGATTGAGGACGCCGGGTCGAGACATCGGTCCGCTGTCCCGGTGCCGGGAGAGCCTGCCTTGAAACTGATTGCTCCGGGAGCTTTCGAGCATGTTTTTGCGCGGTGCCACATGTGTTGCTCTTGCCATGGTTATGGCGGGATGCTCCATGACGTCCAATTCCGGCGACACCGCCGGATTGGGCTCGTTCTTTGGCGATCCGAAGTCCGGTGTGGCCGGGTCCGAGGCGAATACCGCCATTTCCGTTCTGGTGAACAACGAACTCGGCGAAGCGCTCGAGCCTTCCGACCGCCGCGCGGCGGAAGATGCACAGGATCGGGCCCTGCGGGCGCGGGGACTGGGTGTAGCGGTCGCCTGGCAGAACGAGCGCACCGGCCGCAGCGGTCAGGTGCGTCCGGGCCCGGTCTATTTCGTCAACGAGACAAGCTGCCGGGAATTCACCCACGAAATGGTTCTGCAGGGACGCGTTCTGCAGGCGAGGGGCACTGCCTGCGAAACGGATCGGGGCGCCTGGCAGGTCATCGGTTAAGCCTGGGTCGCTGACGGTCCCGCAGAAGGACCGCAGGTCAAGCGTGTGTTTCGGATTACTTAAATTATTCTCAACATTTAGTTAAACCTTGTGGCGTTAGTATTGCGGAGATTCGGATCGCTATTGACGCTGTGAATGACCCACTCGGACCAGCTAGAACATAAAATCAAATCGTATCTGAGCAGTCTCACGCCGCAGGCCGTGCAGGCTTTGGTCCGTAATATGGAACGGGCCCAATTTCACAAGAATCCCGATCCCAACCTTCAGGTGGTTCTCGCTGCGGCTCTTGGTCTTCTGCGCAAACAGGACGAGCCGAAGCCTGAAATCGACGGGGGACTCCAGAGGCGAAACCAGATCCAGCGCATGTTCTTCGCGCCGCTGGAGGACTTTCTGATCAACGAAACCCTGCCGATCCGGCAGGAAGCCCGCATCAACCGCAATGTGCTCGACCGTGTCTGGAAATGGCTCGGGCGCGACCTCATGCCGGAAGATTTCCAGACCGTCCTGGAACAGGCAGGCAATATGCAGATCAGCGGCGAACGGGTCTCCGCGCTCGTCCAGGCGCTGCGCACGCGGGCGGTGGATGCCCTCGGCGAAGCCCTGCACCACAGCGAGGTGTCCGATACGCAGCGGCGCCGGATGGGTATCGAGCTCGGTGGAGAACGCGGTATTGCCGAACTCAGGGACATTCAGAAGATTTTTTCCGCCGAGCGCTGGCTCGTGCCGTTTCTGCAGAAAATTCCCGAACGCATCAACGAACAAAGGCTGAAGCGCGACAAGGATGTGCTGCGTCTGGTGGACAAGTGTTCCTACCGGTTTCCCGACCATGTTTCCATCATCGCCGCCGCCCTGGTTGAACGCTCCGAAGCGCCGGCCGCCCTGTGCAGCTTTGCCGGGCGCCTCGCCGGTGACGACGATCCCAAGGCAATCGAGAAATCGCAGTTCGCGCCGTTTGTCGATGTCGTGATGAGCGAGGCCGAACGGCTGCAGATCCTGGCGCTTGAGCACTGCAACAACAATCCGGATCCGGTCGCCTTCTCGCAAGCGCTCCAGGAATACCACTCGCTCGTGCGCGGTGTCGAACGGGACATGGACCTGTCCGTCTCCGGCAAATGGCGCAAGCGTCTGGCGGAAAGCAAGCGCAGCCTGTCCAGTGTTGTGACAAACGAGTTGAACAACGCCCATGGGGCCGTCCGCCGTGCGCTCCAGGTGCCAAAATTCGACCAGGACGGCAAACTGCAGATCGATCAGGAAGCAATCGACGATGCGGTGCGGACGTTGCGCGTGGTGAACATGGTCCGAAACGCCTCGGAGACCTTTGCCGTGAACGAGGTCGGAAAACGGACCAGGCAGGCCGTCGAGCAGACGCTGGAAATCGTCACCCGGTCGCAAATCTCCGATCTCGGCAAAGCCCGGGGCCGGCAGTTGCAGGCCCACCTGGCTGCGGCCGATGTGGCGATCATGCTGTCGGAGATCTATTTCGGGTCCGAATACGCTAACCAGCTCCGCCGCAGCCGTCAGGCGGCCGTGGCCAAGGCGCGCAAGTTGAGCACGTCGGAACAAGGTAATCCGGAGCGCAAGCTGGTCGCCAGCGCACTGGGCGGCAGGTAGTCCTTTGTCGCTGCCGGAGAGCTGAGCCGCGACCGCCGGTCACAGCGGTGCCATCTTGCTTTTGTCGGGATTGGGCGGTCTATAGTGCCCCATGGTATTTTGGATCCTTATCGCTGTCATGACAGCGGCTGCGGCCCTGTCCGTGCTTGTGCCCATGTCGAGAGCCCGTCGTTCGCAGGACGGCCCGTCCGGGAACGCGGACGAAGCCGTTTACCGCGACCAGCTCAGCGCCATCGAAGCCGAGCTGAAACGCGGATTGATCGAACCGGAAGCCGCCGGTGCGGCGCGCACGGAAATCGCCCGGCGGTTGCTCAACGCGCATGACAACCATGAGCGGGAAGCCGGCAGGATCAGCCAGGCACCGAGATTGAAATTCGTCCAGGGACTGGCGCTGTTCGCGCTGCCGGCGGTGGCCGTAGGCCTCTATCTCTTCTTCGGAGCGCCGGATGTGCCTGACGCTCCGCTCGCCGCAAGGCTCCAGGCTCCGGCGGAAGAGCAATCGGTGGATATTCTCGTGGCCCGGGTCGAGCGGCATCTGGCGGAAAACCCGGAAGATGGCCAGGGGTGGGTGGTGATCGCACCGGTCTACCTGTCGATCGGCCGGGCGCAGGACTCCGCCCGCGCCTACGCACAGGCAATCCGTCTGCTCGGACCGAGGCAGGACTGGCTGACCGACATGGGCGAGGCGATGGTCATCGCCAATCAGGGCCTTGTCCCGGCGGAAGCGCGGCAGGCGTTCGAACAGGCCGCGGCGATGGATGCTTCCGCGGTCAAGCCGCGCTTTTTCCTGGCGATTGCCCTTGGACAGGAAGGCCGAAAGTCAGAGGCAATCGAGGCCTGGCGCAATCTCATCGCCGGGGCCGATGGCACGGAAGCCTGGCTCGGGGCCGCACGCAATGAACTGGCGGAGCTTGCAGGGGCGGACGGTCAATCGGATCGGACGAGCCAGACGCTGGCGCCGCGCGGGCCTTCACAGGAAGATGTCGCTGCCTCGCAGGACATGAGCCCGGTCGACAGGCAGGCGATGATCCGCTCCATGGTCTCCGGCCTTGCCGAGCGGCTCGCCGATGAGGGGGGCTCCGTGTCGGAATGGGGGCAGTTGATGCAGGCCTATGTCGTTCTGGGCGAAATGCAGAGCGCGGAAAATGCGCTTGAAGACGCGCAGGCCGCTTTTGCCGACAAGCCGGAGGACTTGTCTTCCATCAAGGACGCGGCAAGGCAACTTGGTCTAACAGGATCATGAGACAAGAAGAGACTTCCGCGCCTCAAGGGGCAGAAGGCAGCGGGAAGCGGGCGGAAAACAAATGACGCGTAAACAAAGAAGGTTGACCCTTATCGGAACGGCAGGCGTTGTGCTCGCCTCGGCGTTCGGACTGATCCTTTTTGCTCTCTATGACGAACTTGTCTTCTTTCAGAGCCCGACCGATATCGCCCTGACCCCTCTTCCGTCCGGTCAGAGGATCCGGTTGGGCGGCCTGGTCGAGGAGGGCTCGGTCGTTCGCTCCGACAATGCGGAAGTCAGTTTTCGTGTCACCGACATGGAGAACACGATATCGGTCACCTATAAAGGGATATTGCCGGACCTCTTCCGTGAAGGGCAAGGTGTGGTGACGGAAGGTATTGTCAGTCCGGCCGGGATTTTTATCGCCGATAGCGTGCTTGCAAAGCACGACGAAAACTACATACCCAAGGAAGTGGCCGAAGCACTGAAGAAGCAAGGCCATTGGCAGGGCGGGAAAGCCGCGGCCAACTGACCTTTTGGGCCTGCGAGTTTTCGGGGCTGCGATCTTGTGGGGGGAGTGATCTGGTGAACGGAATTTGGGAGAGCCAATGATCGTCGAATTCGGACATTACGCGCTGGTGCTGGCCTTTGCTCTGTCGCTTGTGCAATCCGTTGTCCCCCTGTGGGGCGCGCTTGCCCGAGACGACCGGCTCATGGCCGTCGCCGCACCGGTTTCCGTGACGACGTTCATCATGGTGTTGCTGTCCTTCGCCGTGTTGACGAACGCCTATCTGACCGCGGATTTCTCGGTTCTGAACGTTCTGGAAAACTCCCACTCCGCCAAGCCCCTCGTGTACAAGTTCACCGGCGTGTGGGGCAATCATGAAGGCTCTATGCTGCTGTGGGTGCTGATACTGGTGTTCTTCGGCGCGCTTGTCGGGTTTTTCGGGGGCAATCTCCCGAAGGACCTGCGCGCTGCGACCCTGGCAGTCCAGGGCTGGATTTCCGCCGGTTTCATTCTTTTCCTGCTGGCGACGTCCAATCCGTTCGCCCGGGTTGCCAATCCGCCCCTGGAGGGCGCGGATCTCAATCCCATACTTCAGGACATCGGTCTGGCGATCCATCCACCGCTTCTTTATGTCGGCTACGTCGGCTTCTCGATCACATTTTCCTTCGCGGTCGCCGCCCTGATCCTGGGGCGCACGGATGCCGCCTGGGCGCGCTGGGTACGCCCCTGGACGTTGCTCGCCTGGAGCTTCCTGACCCTGGGTATCGCTATGGGGTCCTACTGGGCCTATTACGAACTCGGCTGGGGAGGCTGGTGGTTCTGGGATCCGGTTGAAAACGCAAGCCTGATGCCGTGGCTGGCAGGAACGGCCCTGCTTCATTCCGCGATTGTGATGGAACGGCGGGAGGCGCTGAAGATCTGGACCATCCTTCTGGCGATATTCACTTTCTCGCTGTCGCTGCTGGGGACTTTCCTGGTCCGCTCCGGTGTCCTGACCTCCGTGCATGCATTTGCCACCGATCCGACCCGTGGTGTGTTTATTCTGGCGCTGCTGTGTTTCTTCATCGGCGGGTCCCTGGCGCTCTATGCCTGGAGGGCTCCGGCCCTCAAGCAGGGAGGTCTCTTCGCGCCGATCAGCCGGGAAGGGGCCCTGGTGCTGAACAACCTGTTCCTCACCTCCGCCTGCGCCGCCGTCTTTGTCGGCACGCTTTACCCCCTGTTTCTGGACGCCGTCACAGGAGAGAAAATCTCCGTCGGCGCGCCGTTCTTCAATCTGACCTTCGGACCGCTGATGGTGCCGCTCCTGATCGCAGTTCCCTTCGGCCCCGTGCTCTCCTGGAAACGCGGCGACCTGCTGGCGGCCTCTCAACGGCTATACGCGGCATTCGGCCTCGCCATCTTGATGACGGTTTTCACCTTCTGGCTCTGGGGCATGGACATGGTTCTGGCGCCGCTGGGCGTCGGCCTCGCGGTCTGGGTCATGGCAGGTGCGGTCGCTGAAATTCTGACCCGGGTGAAAATCCTGGAGATTGGCCCGTCCCGTGCCTTTTCGCGCCTGATCGGTTTGCCCGGATCTGCCTGGGGAACCAGTATGGCCCATTTTGGCGTCGGTGTGACTGTTCTGGGCATCGTGACCGCGTCGGCGTTTCAGGAAGAGCGGATAGCGACCGTGCGGCCGGGAGACGTCGTGGAGCTGTCCGGCTATCAGCTGACGTTCGATGGCGCAGCGCCCCGGCGCGGCCCGAATTTCACCGAGGAAGTCGGTCATTTCACGATCCGCCAGGGCGGCATCTTCGTCGCCGAACTCGATCCGTCAAAGCGGGTCTACACGGCCCGGCAGATGCCGACAACGGAGGCGGCGATCCACACCACCGGGTTCTCGCAGCTCTATTTGTCCCTTGGAGAAAGCCGGGGTGACGGCGCTGTCGATGTCCGGGTCTATTTCAAGCCGCTTATTACCCTGATCTGGATCGGCTGCGTGATCATGGCGCTGGGCGGCGCTGTGTCCATCGCCGACAGGCGGCTTCGCGTCGGGGCGCCGAAACCGGCCAGAAAGCGCAAATCGGCTGCGCCGGCGCCGGCGGAGTAGGCATGCGATGATCCGGTCCCTTTTCACCAGCTTTTTCCTGTGTCTCTGCCTGCTGGCATCGCCGGCCATGGCCGTGGCCCCGGACGAAATTCTGGACGATCCGGCGCTGGAAGCGCGGGCACGGGTCCTGTCCGCCGAACTGCGCTGCATGGTGTGCCAGAACCAGTCCATAGACGACAGCGACGCGCCTCTCGCCAAGGATCTGCGGGTCCTGGTTCGCGAGCGCCTCGTCGCGGGCGACAGCGATGCGCAGGTGATCGACTATCTCGTCTCCCGCTACGGCGAGTTCGTGTTGCTCAAACCCAGGTTCGCCTGGAACACGCTTGCCCTCTGGGCGGCAGGACCTCTGGCGCTGGTTGCGGGTCTTTTTGCGATTATCCTTGCCCTGCGCAAACGGCGGGCACAGTCGGCGCAGGCTGCCGACAGCCCTGTCGCTGGCCTGTCCGAGGAGGAAGAACGCAGGCTGAAGGCGCTGCTGGAGGATAACGGCTAAAGCTTTGTCCGGTCGAGCGGCCGGCGGGAAAATATCGTCCGCCGGGCTGGTATCCCGGTTCCGACGGCCAATCCCTTCACGAAGTTGTACCCGGGTGTGATTTGCATGCCCGGCTCGCGTGGTTACTTGTGAAGCATTCTTCAAATGCTCATCCCGCGAGGAGATCCACGAATGGCAAACCGTCCGCTGAAACTGGAATTTGACGGTGCGCATGGCGCTCGGCTCGCAGCAAGACTGGATCTTCCCGCCGGCGGGATCAGGGCCTTCGCGCTCTTTGCGCATTGTTTTACCTGTTCCAAGGACATCGTTGCCGCCCGCCACATCGCCGCGGCGCTCAGTAAGGAAGGAATTGCGGTTCTACGCTTCGATTTCACCGGACTGGGCGGTAGCGGCGGAGATTTCTCCTCCACGGGCTTTTCCTCCAATGTGGAGGATCTCAAGCTGGCCGCGGATTTCCTCCGCAAGACCTATGAAGCACCGCAGCTTCTGATCGGACATTCGCTCGGCGGCGCGGCGATACTTGCCGTCGCGGGCGACATTCCCGAAGCGCGGGCTGTGGTGACGATCGGCGCGCCCGCCGATGCCGATCATGTTCTTCACAATTTCAACGGCTCCATCGAGGAAATACGTGAAAACGGTGCAGGGGAGGTAAACCTTGGCGGGCGCCAATTTACGATCCGCCGCGAATTTCTCGACGATCTGCAAGGGCAGTCGGTCAGGGAAAAGACTGCGGAACTTCACAAGGCCCTGTTGGTCATGCATGCGCCGCTCGACGAGACGGTCGGCATAGAAAACGCCACCAATATCTTCGCCGCCGCCCGTCACCCGAAAAGCTATGTCTCGCTGGATACTGCCGACCACCTGTTATCGGCGGAAAAGGACGCCTCCTATGCCGCCAGGGTGATTGCGGCCTGGGCGGGCAGATATCTGGACATGGGCGTGCGCGAAACCGCCAACAAGGACAAAGACGGGGTCGAGGTCCTGGAAACGGGCCAGGGAAAGTATCAGGTGATGGTGTCGAGCGGAGCTCACAGCTTGCTTGCCGACGAACCCGTGGCTGTCGGTGGTCTGGACAGCGGGCCGTCGCCTTACGGCTTTCTGTCGGCCGCGCTTGGAGCCTGCACTGTCATGACGCTGCGCATGTATGCCAACAGGAAAGGTATCGATGTGGACAGGATCGGCACGCGTGTCCTGCATGGCAAGGTTCACGCCGCCGACTGCGAGGATTGCTCGGACGGCCTGAAGGCGCAGGGCGGGAAGATCGACAGGTTCGAACGTCTGATCTCCTTTGAGGGAGATCTGGGTGAGGCGACACGGCAACGCATGCTGGAAATCGCCGACAAATGCCCGGTTCACAGAACACTGGAGGCCGGCGCGGCGGTGGTGACGCGGGAAGCCCCGTCAAAGACCTGAGGAATGGTGCGGCGATCTCCGCCAAATGCCGGTCTTCAAGAGGGGAGGGAACCTTCAGGCAAGTTTTTTTGCAAAGTGCCGAGCCGTATTTTCGTGAACGATAGCAGGCGGCGTGCGTCTTTGCCGGAAAGAGCCTCGTAGTCCTTCGTCCACTTCTCGACTGTCGATTGCGGCTGTTTGCTGTGGTTCGTGCGTGCCCGGCACAATGCGGAATATTCACTGTCTTCGACGCCCATCGCCCGGCAAAGAACCGCGATGCCTGTGGCATCGTAGCGAAGCATGACATTGGTAACGTATTTCTGCTCCAGGCCGGACATTTCTGCGAGCAGGAAGCTAACGTCGAGCAGGTTGTTGGAAAGGGAAAGCTGTGTCACGGCCTTCCCCAGCGAGCGCTGGCCGGTCCGGATTTCCTTCAAGGTCGCCTTCGCGCAGATGCGCCTTGCCTTGCGTTCCAGTTTGGTGCTGGTGACGATCTTGCCGGCCTCATGGAACAGGTCGTGAAGGAGCGCTTCATTTTCGTCGCGCATTTGACGGATCCTGATCTTCTGCTGCTCCGGCATCAGGTCGATCAATTTGTCATAGTCGACTTCCGTGATGTCTGAACGTTCCATCATCGAGTCGCGAATATTCTCGTCGCTCTCCGCCAGCTTGATCAGCATGCGGGTCCCCCAGCCGGAAATTTCTGCGCCCGCGTTCGCCGCGACGGACTGCTTGACGGGCTTTTCGCCGCGCTCCAGAAGGACGTCCGTCACTCTGGGTTCGAGATGCTTGCGCTTCGAAATTGCCAGAAGATGACCTTGCCCCATCGTTTTCGCGAGCTGAAGAATATCGGCTGTGTCGAGAACATTGGAAGATGTCAGCATGGGGCGGGCGATGTCGATTTCCTCACGGCCCAGTTCGCAGGCGACCTCGTGCGAAGTGCTGTCAATTGGCGCAAGTTTTTCCGAAATCGCTTTTTTTTGAGCGGCCTCCATCGAGGGGAGCATGCTTTCCAGAACCGAATTGAAGATCGCGATCTCTTCCGTCCGGCAACTGTCCGCACCTTTTACGAACAGGCTGGTGACATGCTCAACCAGTTGATGGCGTTTTTCCGGTGAGCTTTCCTGGGCAACGTTGAGAAGTTCGGTGATCATGTCGGGTTATCCGCTTTACCTGTATTACGAATAACGAGTAGATGTTTACAACAGCATAAAGAAGAACAGATAATTTTTTAAATGAAATTACTCTAGGTAATTATCGCAATAATTTATACGGTTATTTTAAATAAGGAGTAGGGTTTATTTCAGGTTGCTCGTCTTTTTGAGGGGTGCAAAAAAATCTACATGAAAATCATTGCGGCATCGCGCCGGCAAGCTGCGGTGTTGCCGGAGGCGAGCCGGACAGTTGTCTCCTTGTGTGAGAGTGGCACCCCGAGTTGCTGCGCGCGCAGGACAGATGAAGCGGAAATTGGGAATGGGCCATACCAACCGCAACAAACAAGAACCTGTTGGATGGCTGACGGTCTGCAAGGCGCGGCGCGCAGATCGGCCCGGTTGGCCGGTCCAGGGACGTGGGCGTAGTCAGGCGGGCCTGAACAAGCCRCCGGAGGCCATGACATGAGCGCGCTCCRCAGCGTCGCGCGTCTTGGCCGATGCCCCGCATCGCCCTGCGACACGCTCCTCGCGGAACGCGCTCATGTCATGGTCAAAYAGGKTCTTATTTATTGCGGCTGGTATAAGCGCTCGGAATACGCATGAGGGGGCGATGGCCAGGCAACCAGTGAGCTTGACGGTTAGGCTCCGGCTTACGCTCTATGCCGCCTCTTTCTGTTTTACCGTTTTCAGCCTGATCTTCATGAGCGCGAGCAGCCGCCGCGCATCAGTTTCGTCCAGCATATGGTAGTTGGTAAGCCATTTGCTGCCGGTGCTTTCCGGAAACTTCAAGTGTTTGCAGCGTTCCTTGCAAATCGCCTGAAACTCCTGCGCACCGATGCCCGTGGCCCTGCAGACCGTGGCGATACCGGTGGAGTCGAAGCGGATCATGAGCTTGTGGACGTATTTCATATCCAGAGCGGAGAAGAAGGATAAAAGGGCGACCGCGTCCAGAAGATTGTGTTCGACGGCAAGCTGATAGACCGCCTTGTTCAAGGTTGTCTTGCCCAGCCGGATACCTACAAGCCAGGACTTGGGACTGACTTTGGATGGCCGCCGGACCAGTTGGGCGCCGGCGGCGACTTCTTCATCGTCCTTGAAAAGGTCATCCAGCACCTCCTCGTTCGATTTACGCAGATGCCGGAGGCGATCACCGAGTTGCTGGGGCAATTCCTTAACCAGGGCCTCGAACTGGGTCATTGTGATTTCGGCACCCAGATTGGCGGCAAGAGTCTTTTTGACCGCCTGGTCACCCCGTTTGAGCATGAATTCGGAAAGGCCTTTGCCAACGTGATCGCGCTTGGCCATGGCCAGGAGATGTCCCTGACTTTTGGTTTCGGCGATCTTCAGCAGATCCGTGTCCTGCAGGGATTGCGAACGTTCCAGAACGGCTTTGGCGATAGGAAGGTCGTCTGCGGCAATCGTGGCTGCCAGACTGGAAGAGGTCGCCTGGATGTCGGCAAGGCGCTCGGACACCTGCTTGCGTGTGTCCGTTTCAAGCGAACCGTAAACGCCTTCCAGCATGCCATTGAGAAGATTCGATTCTTCCGAGCCGCCACTATCTGTTCTTGCCGCGAGCAAGTCTGTAACATGCTCAGCAAGCTGGTGCTTTTTCGTCGAAGAACTTTCTTTGGCAAGATGGAGAAGCGTATCGATCATGCATGTACCCTATCAAGGGGATTTTCTCAGAATTTTCTTTATAAGCGGTGAATAATGTCGCGAAGACCCCGGGAAAATTACTTAAGCAGCGCGAATTCTGCACGCGGGGTTTTTCTCTCAAGCTGGTTGCGCGATTGATAGTCTTGACGCTATTCCAGCTTTGCTTCATGGGATTGCTATGCCTGAACATCCAATCCTTTATTCTTTCCGCCGCTGCCCCTATGCCATACGGGCGCGGCTTGCGATCCTCGTGAGCGGTCAGACGGTCGAAATACGTGAAATCGTCCTGCGTGAGAAAGCTCCTGAATTCCTGGAAACCTCTCCATCCGCCACCGTTCCGTGCCTCAAGCATGGAGATGCTGTTGTGGACGAGAGCCTGGACATCATGCTGTGGGCGCTGGAACGCAACGATCCGGAAGACTGGCTCAGGACTGGTGGCGCGGACCTGGACGCCGCCCTTGAGCTGATCCGCGCCTGCGACGGTCCCTTTAAGAAACATCTCGACCGCTACAAGTATGATACGCGCCATCCGGATGCCGATCGCGACCATGAGCGCCAGGCCGGAGCCGTATTCCTGACGCACCTGAACGATGCTCTGAGCCGGGATGGCTGCTGGTTGCTGGGTCCGCGTGCGTCGATTGCCGATTATGCCATTCTGCCGTTTGTACGCCAGTTCGCCAACACGGACCGGACCTGGTTCGACAGTCAGGACTGGAGTGCGCTGCTGCTCTGGCTGGAAGCGTTCGAACGCTCCGAACCATACCTGGCGGTCATGCGCAAATGGCCCCGCTGGTGCAACGGCGATGCGCCGGTCCTGTTTCCCGCGTAGGTTCCGTGCCGGCCGCTACGTGGTGATGCAGGCGAGCTCCTTTGGCGGCCGGGCGGCTTTCTGGGCGTTCTCCAGTTGCATGACCATCAGGTTCAGAAGCCGGGTCGCATCGCGCGCATCCAGGAGGCTGTAGTTGGATGCCCACAGCGTGATGATCGATGCAGGCAGGCGCAGGTGGCTTCCCCGGACACGGCATAATGTCGAGTAAGCCAGATCGCCGACACCCAGCGTCTTGCATATAACGGCGAGGCCGGTGGCATCGAAACGCACCAAGAGGTGGGACACGGTCTGTTCGGGCACACCCGAGACTTCCGCGATGAGAGAGGCGACGGCCATCAGATTCTTGTCAAGGCAGAGTTGGGTCAGAACCTGATCCAGATGTACGCCGCCCTTCTTGAGGATGGCAAGCCAGTCCGCTATCGGAATGCGGGTGTCGCGCTCGGAGAGATCCGGTCCGACGGTCAGATCCCCTTCCTCCCTGAGCAGATCCTGGATGAGCTGCTCGTTCGACTTGCGCAGATGCGAGATCTTGTTGCCCATCTTTCCGGGCAGTTCCGCAACGAGCCGGTCGAAGTCCTCCGGTGAGATATCCGCCCCCAGATTGCAGAGAATGAACCTGCGAACTTCCGCGTCTCCCAGGGTCAGAAGCAGGGTTGTGAGTTCGCGGCCGAGAACCCCTCTCTGCGAGATCGCCTTCAGGTGCTCCTGACTTTTTTCGCGTGCGAGCTGCATCAGGTCTTCTTCGCTCAGAGCGGGAGATTTTTCGAGAATGGGGGCCGTGATCGAGGCCTCTTCGGACGCCAGAAGGCGTGCCAGGTCGCGCGAGGTGGATGAACTGCCGGCGAGCTTCTCGCTGATCCTTCGCTTCGTCGAGTGTTCAAGATCCGAAAGGGTATTTGCCAGAACGGCGTTGAGCGAGTCGACTTCACCAGCGTCCAGGGAATTCAGTCCCGTGGCGAGTTGATCGGCCACAAATCCGGCAAGATGATCGCGTTTTTCCTTTGGGCAACTTTCGACAAGGGTACTCAAGGCGGTCATCTGGAGGGGGCGACTCGATTTTCAACGGAAGGGTATTGCCTCTTTTATCACTAGTATAAATACCTAAAAATTAAAGAATATCTGACGCTTTCGAAGCGTTTTGTTTTAAATGCGAGCAACTGTCACCGGCTCCGATGCTACCTTACAAAATCGTAATGCCACCGACAGGCGCCTGTAAGGCTGGCTCACCTACCTTCCTCTTCGAACCAGACGCGCGAATCCCCGCTCGCGTTCAAAGTGACCTTCAAGTCGAATGTCGGTAGAGGAAATAGATATGAAAAATCGTGGCTCAGTCTCACTCTTGCGGTCCCGCCGCGCCAAGCTGATGGCGGGAGCGGTTGTACTTGGCGCCGCAGGCCTCTTGAGTGCGCAAACCATTGTCCCCAGCCAGATGGCTCTGGCGGATGCGGTGCGTGTCGATGCGCAGGCGCCGACCGACTTTTCCCAGGTTGTCCGCACTGTCAGCCCGGCCGTTGTCTCCGTTCAGGTGAAGCAGGCCGTGGAGCCGCGGATGATGAACTTCGGCGGCAAGGACAATTCACCGGAATTCTTCAAGGGACTTCCGGAAGGACACCCCTTCGAGCGGTTTTTCCGTGAATTCGGCGGCCGCGGTGGCGAGGAAGGACAGAACCAGCGTCGTTCTCCGCGTCAGTACGGCATGTCACAGGGCTCCGGCTTCTTCATTTCCGCAGACGGTTATGTCGTCACAAACCAGCACGTGATCGACAAGGGGACAGAGTTCACGGTCATCGGCCAGGACGCCAAGGAATATGACGCAACCCTGATCGGTGCCGACAAACGCACGGATCTGGCACTGCTGAAGGTCGAAGGCGACGAGGACTTCACCTATGTCGAGTTCGCCAAGGAAGCACCGCAGGTCGGTGAATGGACTGTCGCCATCGGCAACCCCTTCGGCCTCGGCGGATCGGTTACGGCCGGCATCGTCTCCGCCCGCGGCCGTGATATCGGTGCTGGTCCCTATGACGACTTCATCCAGATCGATGCGCCCGTCAACCGGGGTAACTCCGGCGGTCCGGCCTTCAACATGCATGGTGAAGTCATCGGAGTGAACGCGGCCATTTTCTCGCCCTCCGGAGGCAACGTCGGCATCGCCTTCGCTATTCCGGCCTCGACCGCGCAAGATGTGATCATGGAGCTGAAGGATGACGGGACGGTCGTTCGCGGCTGGCTGGGCGTTCAGATCCAGAATGTCACCGACGATATCGCCGAAAGCCTTGGCCTTGATGAGGCTCGCGGCGCGATTGTCGCGGAAGCCCAGGAAGACAGCCCGGCCGAGAAAGCTGGACTGCGCTCGGGCGACACCATCCTGGCCGTCGACGGTGCCAGCGTGAAGGGGCCGCGCGAGCTTTCCAAGATCATCGCAACCTACGATCCGGACACAAAGATCGACGTGACGATCTGGCGCGACGGCGAAGAGCAGGACGTTTCGGTCACGCTGGGCCGTTTGCAGGAAAAGGAGCAGGCCGCGGCGGCATCGCAGACTGAAAAGACCAAAACCAGCCTGGATGAACTCGGCCTCGTGCTGATGAGCCGGGAAGAAGCCGGTCTTGAAGGGAAGGGCGTTTTCATCGCCGAGATCGACCCTGACAGCGCAGCCGCTGAAAAAGGCCTCAATCCCGGCGATGCCATTCTGGAAGTCGCCGGCATGAAGGTCGAAAACCCCGCGGATGTCATCAAGGCACTCGAAAAGGCTGAAAAGGATGGCCGCAAGGCGGTTCTGTTCCGGGTTGAAGCCAACGAAACGACACGGTTCGTGGCACTTCCCATGAACCTCGCCTGATCGGGACCCGGCTCTTCGGAGCCGGGCCTGACGGCAGGGCCGGTCTGCCCTCTGCCCCAAACCCCGACGGACCGGTCCTTGCCTTGGGTTCAATGTAAAGAACCCGCCAGGGCCACCCGGGCCATTGTTATTCCGGCACAACTCAAGGTAAAAGGGGGGTATGTTGAGAATTCTCGTTATTGAAGACGACCCCGAAGCTGCCGGCTATCTCGTCAAGGGCCTGAGCGAGCTCGGCCATACGGCGGATCAGGCGGCTGACGGACAAACCGGCCTGCAGATGGCCATCGACAGCAGCTACGATATTCTCATCGTTGACCGGATGCTTCCGAAACTGGACGGGCTTTCCCTCATCAAGGAACTGCGCCGGGAAAACAACCACACTCCGGCCCTGATCCTCTCCGCACTTGGTCAGGTGGACGACAGGGTGAAGGGTCTTCAGGCCGGTGGCGACGATTACCTGCCCAAACCCTACGCCTTCACCGAGCTTCAGGCCCGTATCGAGGCTCTTGCCAGGCGGCCGAAATCGGCCCAGCAGGTGGAAACGACCTACACCGTCGGTGATCTGAGGCTCGACCGCATGACGCGCTCCTGCCGGCGCGGCGAGACGGACATACCGCTCCAGCCGCGCGAGTTTCGCTTGCTGGAGTATCTCATGCAGCATGCGGGCCAGGTGGTCACCCGCACGATGCTGTTGGAAAACGTCTGGGAATATCACTTCGATCCGCAGACGAATGTGATCGATGTCCACATTTCCCGGCTGCGTGGCAAGATCGACAAGGGATTTGACACACCGCTCCTTCATACGATCCGAGGCGCCGGGTACACCATCCGTGACACGGTTCACTAAATTTACCAGAACGACCGCTTTCAAGCTGTCGCTGCTCTATATTGCCGTGTTCACGGTGATGTCCGGATTTCTGCTGTTCTATATTTCAGACAGCACCGACACGCTGATGTCGGAACAGGTCGTGCAGACTGTTGACGCGGAGCTGAAGGGTCTGTCCGATATCTACGTGCGGGGAGGGCTGCGCGATCTGGTGGACACCATCGACCGCCGCTCCCGCCACCCCGACGCCAGCCTCTACCTGCTGGTGGATTTCGCAGGCAATGCCCTGACCGGAAACATCGCGCGATTGCCGACCGTCGTGCTGGAAGAGGCCGATGGCGGGCTGCGCAGGGTGCGCTACACGCGACTCGGTCAGGACACGGAAGACATCGAACGCCAGGCGATGGTCCGCATTTTCGAGCTGCGCGGCGGGTTCCGCCTGCTTGTCGGCCGGGATCTCGGCGACCAGTTGCTGTTTTCCAATCTTCTGGCAAATGCGCTGCGGCTCTGGCTGATCCTGGTGGTTATCCTGGCGGCGATCACCTGGTTGTTCGTCAGCCGCAGGGTGATGAAGCGCATCGACGAGATTTCGGCCACTGCCCGCACCATCATGAACGGCGATCTGTCCAGACGGTTGACGCTGGCGGGCAATGAGGACGAATTCGACCGGCTGGCCGTCAGTCTCAACGCCATGCTGGAGCGGATCGAACTGCTGATGCAGTCGATGAGGGATGTGACCGACAATATCGCCCATGACCTCAAAACCCCGCTGACGCGGCTGCGAACCCGCGTGGAAACCACTTTGCGCGAGGCGGAGGGAGAAACGGCATATCGTCCGGCGCTGGAAGCGACGCTTGAGGAAACCGACAATCTGCTGCGGATATTCAATGCGCTCCTGCGGATCGCCCGGATCGAATCCACGGCTCCCGGATCGGTCATGGGGCCGGTGGATATCGACAAGCTGGTCGCGGAGGTCGCGGATCTCTACGAGCCCCTGGTCGAAGACGAAGGCGGCCGGCTTGAAACGGATGTTCCCGCGGGGCTCAACGCGGACTGCAACAAGGATCTGATCAGCCAGGCCCTTGTGAACCTCATTGAGAACGCCCTGAAATACGGCCGGCCGGAAAACGGCGAGCTGTTGATCCGCCTGTCCGGCAGGGAAGAGGACAGCCGCGTTGTCCTGACTGTGACGGACACCGGTCCCGGCATTCCGCAAAAGGATCAGGACCGGGTCAAGGAACGTTTTGTCCGCCTCGAGGAAAGCCGATCTGAACCGGGCACGGGCCTGGGCTTGAGTCTGGTCAAGGCGGTGGCGCGCCTGCATGGTGGAGAATTACACTTCAACAGTGAGGGGCCGGGCCTTTCCGCCCGGATCGATTTGGCCACGGTGGGTGACGGGGATGGTGATGGACGGGACAGGACATCCGAAAACGCAAGGTTGCCACTTGGAAGGTGATGGCGGAAATGCCGTACTCGCCGATCGTATCGCCGTGGTTCCGGCCGCGCCCGATCCTGATCATGCGGCTCTCTTTCTGAAGGACCTTCTTGCGCATGCGGAAGCCGGGGCGCCTCTCGGCGCGCTCTTTAAGTCGAAGCCGGAGGTGAAAGACTTCCTGACGGGCATTATCGGCAATTCGCCTTTCCTGCGCGATCTCATGCTGACCGATCCGCCAAGGCTTCTGCAAATCCTGGAGGAAGTTCCCGAAGCCCGTGTCGGACGAATTCTGGCCGATGCCGAACAAGCGCGTGCCGGGGACGAGGCTGGCATCATGCGGGCGCTGCGCTTGCTGAAACAGGACCTTGCCCTGACCCTCGGGCTGGCCGATGTCTGCGGAGCTGCGGATCTCGACCTGGTGACCGGCGGCCTTGCCGGCTTCGCCGATGCCGCGCTCACGGCGGCGATCCGCTTCTGCCTGGACGATCTTGCCAACCGCAACAAGTTCAATCCGTTCGATGCGGAAAAACCGGAAAAAGGCAGCGGCCTGATTGTGCTTGCCATGGGCAAGCACGGTGCCAATGAACTGAATTATTCTTCCGATATCGATCTGATCGTTCTCTACGATCCGGAACAGGCCCCCATGGCGGGCACGGCGGAAGCCCCGGTGGAGTTTGTCCGGCTGGCGCGGCGGCTGGTCAAGATCATGCAGGACAGGACCGCCGACGGTTATGTCTTCCGGACCGATCTGCGCCTGCGGCCCGATCCCGGCGCGACACCGCTGGCCATGTCCGTCCCCGCGGCATTGGTCTACTATGAATCCCTCGGCCAGAACTGGGAGCGGGCGGCGCTGATAAAGGCGCGGCCATGCGCGGGCGATATTTCCGCAGGTGAGGCGTTCCTGCAGGAAATCGTTCCTTTTATCTGGCGCAAGTACCTCGATTTCGCCGCGATCGCGGACGTCCAGTCGATCAAGCGGCAGATCCATATGCACAAGGGTCATAGCGTTATCGCCGTTGCGGGGCATAACGTGAAACTGGGTCGTGGCGGCATTCGCGAGGTGGAGTTCTTCGTCCAGACACAGCAGCTCATCGCCGGCGGGCGCAATCCCGCCCTCCGGGGCCGCCGGACACTGGACATGCTGGACGCGCTATGCGAGGCGGACTGGATCCGTTCGGACGCCCGTGACGAGATGGCGCAAGCCTACCGCTTCCTGCGCAATGTCGAACACCGAATCCAGATGCTCAACGACGAGCAGACCCAGCTTTTGCCCAAGGATAGGGAAGGGATGACGAGGATTGCCGCGCTAATGGGGTTTGGCAGCCTTCAGGCCTTCGAAGCGGAATTTCTGGAACACGCGCGCAAGGTCCAGCATCACTACGCGGAACTGTTCGAGGACGAACCGGCGCTGTCGTCCGAACTCGGCAATCTCGTCTTTACCGGCGACGACCATGACCCGGACACGCTTGAAACGCTCTCCGGGCTCGGCTTCAAGAACCCGGCAGACGCCGCCGTCATTGTCAAATCCTGGCATTTCGGGCGCTACCCGTGCACCCGCTCGTCCCAGGCGCGCGAACGGCTCACGGAACTGCACCCGACCCTCCTCGGTGCGCTGGCCGCAACGGAAAACGCCGACGCGGCGCTACGGTCCTTTGACAGTTTTCTGGTAAAATTGCCGGCGGGTGTGCAGCTTTTTGCCCTTCTGAAATCGAATCCGCACCTCCTGACGCTGCTCGCCACCACTATGGGCGCCGCCCCGCGTATGGCAGACACGGTTTCCAAACGGGTTCATGTGCTCGATGCCGTGCTGGATCCGGCCTTCTTCGGCGCGATGCCGAGCGTCGAGGAATTCCGCACCGGTCTCGACCGGACACTGGCCCAGGCAAGATTTTACGAAGAGGCCCTGGACCGCGCGAGGATCTTCACCCAGGAACAGCAGTTTCTGATCGGCTTGCGTCTGATTTCCGATACGCTGTCCGCCGACAGGGTCGGCTTCGCGCTGGCCCGGCTGGCCGAGGTGGTGGTTGACCGTATTCTGACGCAGGTCATGAACCATGTCGGCGAAAGCCACGGCAAGGTTGAGGGCGGGAATGTTGCCGTACTTGCCATGGGGAAACTGGGCGGCCGGGAAATGACCGCTGCCTCCGACCTCGATCTGATCCTGCTCTACGAAGCCCCGCCGGACGCGAAGATGTCCGATGGCAAGCGGCCTTTGGCGATCCCTCAGTATTACACGCGCCTGACGCAGCGTCTGGTCACCGCCTTGTCCGCGCCAACGGCGGAGGGCTCTCTCTACGAAGTCGATTTCCGTCTGCGTCCGTCCGGAAATGCCGGACCGCTGGCGACCAATCTGGGCGGTTTCATCGATTATCAGGAAAAGAGTGCCTGGACCTGGGAACACATGGCCCTGACCCGTGGCCGGGTGATCGCCTCCACGTCTCAGAAGTTTCGGCAGAAGATCTACGAAAATGTCTGCAGGACACTCACGCAGCCGCGCGACAGGAAGAAGCTTGCCGACGATGTGCGAACGATGCGCGCCCGGATTGAAAAGGACAAGGGCACAAGAGACATCTGGGACCTGAAACAGGTCGCAGGTGGTCTGGTCGACATCGAGTTTATTGCCCAGTGCCTTCAACTTGCGCACGCCCGGGAAAACCCGGCTGTCCTGGCGCAGGGAACCGAACAGGCGCTGGAATTCCTGCGCAATGCCGGCTGCCTGGATATCGGCGAGGCTGAACTGTTGCTTGAAGCGCTGCGGCTCTATCAGCGCCTGACGCAGGTTTTGCGCTTGACCCTTGAGGGAAAATTTGTCCCGGCAGAAGCACCCGGCGGGGTTCTCAACCTTCTGGTCCAGGTCTCGGGAACTCCAACATTCGCCCGGCTTGAAACGGAACTTGCCGACCTTCAGGCAAGGGTGCGGGCGGCGTTCGTCCGGCTGGTGGGGGAAGTGGAGACGGTGGAAACAGACCCCTGACACCAGGCCTGCCATTTCCTGCAAAGGGGGACTTCACGCAGAAGAGCTGCGCGTCAGGCCGGTTCCTGCAGAGTATTTCAACTCGGCAGGGACAGGAGCCGGCTTGATTGCGGATTGGCAAATACTTGCCGTCCCCACGGCAGGAATTACGCCATCTCTTCCCCTCCCGGACAAGCATGCAGCAATCGGACCTTTCAAGAGCATGCCGCGTGAATTGAATTCAGGAAATCGCCCGAACGCATTTGCAATGCAAACTCTGCATCGGGCGACGGCCTGAACAAGCCACCGGAGGTCATGACATGAGCGCGCTCCGCAGCGTCGCGCTCATGTCATGGTCAAATAGGTTCTTATTTATTGCGGCTGGTATTATGCGCGGTGGTGACGCGCGACACAGGTTCACCTCGGTTGGATTCTCCATATTGAGACAACAGACGGTGCATGGAGAGATCAAATGGCGCTTCATCGGAACTTGAAAAACGTTGTGGACTGGGCCTGGTTGAGACGGGCGGAACTGATGCAAAAGGCCCGGGCCACAGGCCGGCCGAAAGGACAGACGCATATGTCGCCAGACAACCGGGCGGTCAGGGAGATCTATGGCTACATCTGCGGCGCGACCGCAGGCAAGCGTATCAGCGAAAGGACGATGACCACCTTCTCCGGAACGCTCTACAGGAAACTGCACAACAAGCTTGAAGGGCCTATCATATACTGGTGCCAGACCAACGAATTGAAAGAAATGAAGAATCTTGCCGATTTTCCGGAACCGAGAGACTGGGTTGGCGCATTCATCCATATTCAGAAGATTCGGATGCCCGTATGCACCGAACGTGTCTATATCAATCTGAAGGAAGCGACGCGGGCGAATGCGTTCAGTGCGATCCTGAAGAAGGTCTGGCATCTGCGCGGCGTCAGCAGCGCGAAAGTCGCAGCACCCGGCGCGGTCAAGACCGACACCGTCCTTGTCTACTGCGAAAACAGGGAAACACGTCAGGAAGTTATCCGGATTGTCACCAAGTATCAGGAAAAGCACCTGAGATACTTCGGATCGGAACTGCCGAGACTGGTGGCCTCGGCGGGAACGGGCGTCGGACATGGCGCCGAACCGCCTAATATGCGCCCGGAAAGGCCGAACAGCCAGAGGTTCGAAGCCGGCAAGACAAAAGGTCAGAGCTTCAATTTCTACCGGGCGACCCTCATATTCATCGCGCTGGAGCGCACTCAGTTTCCCGAAGAGATGAGCCAGGATTTCAGCAGGACCGGTTTCAACTTCAGCGGGTGTCAGAACGCCAACAGGAGACACGGGATGCATCTGGACATTGCCGGCGACCAGAAGAAGAAAGTCGCTTCCGTCATGAACATGGGTCAGAAGATGGAGTTCGAGCAGCGGGTCGAGGAGATCTTCCGGCTTGCGGGACTGGATGCGGAGCATCCGGAAACGCAAGGCGCTCCCATCCTGAGCGCTCCGCCGGCACCTCCGCCGCTGTCGGCAAACTAGAGCCCGCCTCGTCCAATCGGAGCCGTGGGGTTCAGAAGGACGCCCGCAGCAGCATTTACATTATAAACGCGTTCGGGCGATTTCCTGCATTCAATTCAACGCGGCTTTCTCTAGAATCGTGCCGAAATCCGGCGTATCCGGGTCAGGCAGCGTCCGGGTCCGCCAGCGGAAGCGTGAAGCTGACCGTAGTGCCTTTTCTGACTTCCGACTGGATTGTCAGGGTGCCGCCGTGCAGCTCGACCAGGGACCGGGCGATGGCAAGACCGAGGCCGGAGCCCTGGTGGGTCTTGGTGAACTGGTTTTCCACCTGAACGAAGGGCTGGGCGAGACGTTCGATGTCCCGTTCGCAGATGCCGATGCCGGTATCGCTCACTTCGAAGCGCAGCTTGTCGCCGCGCGGACGCGCCCTGAGGGTGACCGTGCCGTCGTCGGGGGTGAATTTTACCGCGTTGGCGAGCAGGTTCAGCAGGATCTGCTTCAATGCCCGCTTGTCCGCCTGGACGGAGATGTCCGCGGGCAGATCGGTGTTCACGGTGATGTTCTTTTCCGTCGCGGCTCCCGTGACGATCCGGCTGGCGTCTTCCGCTGCGGCGGAAGCATTGACCGCTTCCGTTTCGATGGTCATCCGGCCGGCTTCGATCTTGGACATGTCGAGAATGTCGTTGATCACGTTGAGCAGGTAAGTTCCCGAGGAATAGATGTCCTTGCAGTAGTCGTTGTAACGATCGGTGCCGATCGGCCCGAACATTTCCTGGGTCATGATGTCCGAGAAACCGATGATCGCATTGAGCGGGGTTCTGAGCTCATGCGAAATATTGGCCAGGAACTCCGATTTCGCCTTGTTGGCCGCTTCCGCCCGGGTCTTTTCTTCCTGGTACTTGTCCGCCAGATCCACGAGCTGACGGGCCTGGACTTCCAGTGTCTGACGGGATTTCTGCAGGTCGGTGACGGTGGCCTTCAACCGGCGTTCGGAGTCCAGCAGCTTCTCTTCGTGTTTCTTCAGCGCAGTGATGTCGGTGCCGACCGAAACGAAACCGCCATCCTTGGTGCGGCGTTCGGAAATCTGCAGCCAGCGGCCGTCTTCCAGTTGCGCCTCATAGGAGCCGTCCGGCGCACCGCCGCGCTGCGTGACGGTGACCGGCTGCGGCGCGACTTCCGCGTTCGAGGCGGCAGCCATCACGTCCTTGTAGGGCGTACCTGACTTGATCACCGAACTCGGCAGGCTGTGCAGCGACTGGTAATTGGAATTGCAGATCACCAGTTCGTTTTTGTGGTTCCACAGAACGAATGCTTCCGAAATCGTCTCGATGGCATCGCGCAGGCGCAGATCCGCCATCCGGCTTTGCTCGGCAAGCCGGTGCTGCTCGGTGATATCGATGCAGATGCCGATCAGATGCGGCTCGGCCCGGCCTGGCTCCGACTGAATCTCGCCCCTGGCACGCAGCCAGATCCAGCTGCCGTCGGCATGGCGCATGCGGAATGTCTCGTCCACAAGCGTTTCGCCGCTTTCCAGCAGATGTTCGGCAAGACCGAGCAGGTCGATGTCGTCCGGATGGGTAATGTCGGCGACGTCGGCAAAGCTCAGGATGTCGTCCTTCGGTTCGCGGCCGAGAAGTTCATAGAGCGATGAGGACCAGAACATCCGGCCTCTGGACAGATCCCAGTCGAACAGTCCGCAGCGTCCATGGGTGAGGGCGGTGTCGATCCGGGCCCTCGTGGCGGCATACATCTCGTCCGTGGCCTCGGCGCGCGTGGCCTGGCTGAAGAAGCCGTAGATCATCGCCAGCAGTACCAGGGAAGTGCCGACAAAGAGTGTGACATTCGTCGATAGCTCATTCCGCCACTCGACAAAGACGTGGCTTTCCGGCTGCAGGACGGCAACCATCCCCAGGCGGCCGTCGAGGTGATGAACGGTGGCAAACACCTGCTCGTCTCCATCGCCGCCGCCGATGTCCGCGGGAACGGACAGAACGCCCGCGCGCGCGCCGAAGACGGTCAGGGGCTGCGACGGGCTGAGAATATCGGTGACCGGGCGGTTTTCCAGGGCTGGTTGCGGCGGCGCGGAGGCCACGATCTTGCCCGTCTCATCCGTGATCAGGAAAATCCGGCCCTTGCTGGTTGCACCGGCAGGGAGGCTGTTGGCGAGGTCGCGTTTCAGGATTGTCCTGTAACTTGCTTCCGGCAGGGTGGCTTCGGTAGCCTCAAGGCTGTTGGCGACGACTGTCGCCATAAGGCTGAGGGTGCTCTGCGCGGATTGCCGGGTTTCGGAAAAGCTGTTGATCAGCTCGCCGGCACGGAACATTGCAAGTATGACTATGAAGATGATCGCCAGGCCGGGAATGGCGCGGCGCATGAAGCCGTCGGTGCGCGCAAGGCTTTCCAGAAGGGATGTGAACAGGGGCTGCAAGGGCAAGCCCGGCTGGCTTGCGCTTGTCTTGTCGTCCGACTCCTTCTCGCCGCGCCGCGAAATCGCGTCGCCAGCAAATGCTCGCGCCATAGGAAGTGTGCCTCAAAATCCGCCGCCTCGGAGCTTGCCCCGAATCACTTCCATTTGAATCAAAACGTCTGTTTTTGTCCAGCCCCGGCAAAGAAGAAAATGGTTAACGCTCGTCCGTTTTTGCTGGTCTTGCGTTAACCTTTCACAGTATTGCCCACTATTGCAGTGTTCTGTCGACGATATCGCGGCTGTCCCTTGACAGATCTTCGCATGAAGAAACCCTCAGGAGGGCAGTTTCAGCAAGGGCAGATCGTTGTGGGTCAAGCGCGCGCCAGGAGCGGAAACTGGTGAGAAGGCGTGAGGCGACCTGCGGATTAAGCTTGTCGATCTCCAGAACCGATTCGGCAATCAACTCAAATCCGGTTCCGTCGGCGCGGGCGAACTGTGTGGGATTCCCGGTGGCGAAGGACTGCAGCAAGGCGCGCACCCGGTTCGGATTGCCGGCTTCGTAAAGCGGTAGCTTCATCAGGGAGCGTATTTTCGCCGGTGTCTCGTCTCCCGGGGCAGTGGCCTGAACCATGAACCACTTGTCCATGGCGAGCGAATTTGTCTCGTGCCGCGTCTTGTACAGGGCGATTGCCTCTGTTTCGCGGGGCATATGATCATGCAACAGAAGGGTCAGCGCCGCCAGCCGGTCCGTCATGTTGTCGGCTTTGGTGAACAGGTCCCAGACCAGACCGGCGGCATCGGGCGAACCGGAGGCCGCGTAATAGTAAAGCGCCCGGTTGGACAGGGCCCGTTTCCCGGCTGCATCGGCATCGGGAGAATATGCACCCTCACCGGACAGGCCGCGCGCCAGGCCGAGAAGAATGTCGCCATGCTGGCGGGCAACGGCCTGCCGGAGCATCTTGCGGGCCGCATGGATGGCATCCGGATCGACATCCTTGCCGATCTCCTGGGCAATGTCCGCTTCGCTCGGCAGGGTGAGGGCCTGGGCCTTGAGCGCCGCGTCGAGCGACGTGTCGCTCAGCACGGACCCCAAGACACGGAGGACATCCTGGGACGGGACGGCGGGTTTGTCCTCCCGGTTCAGGCTCGCCAGCCGGACGAGATCCTGCATGGCAAGGGTTTGCACCGCCTGCCAGCGGTTGAAGGGATCGCTGTCCTGAGCAGCCTGGAACTGAAGGTCTTCCGACTGGAGTTCGTGGTCGAGGCGGACAGGTGCGGAGAAGTCGCGCAGAAGCGACAGGACCGGCGCGGAAGAAATATCGCGGAAGGTTATTTCCTGCTTGGCTTTCTCGAGCACGATGACATCGCCTTCAACCCGGCCCCCTTCGGGCGCGGTCGTAATGTCAATGTCCTCGCCATTGGGGCCGATGAGACCGTAGCGAAGCGGAATGACTGCGGGTTTGCTCGATTTCTGTCCCGGTACGGGCGGGATTTCCTGGGAGAGGGACACGGAGAAGGTCTGTCGCCTGGAATCGTATCGCGTTTTGACCGTCACCACCGGCGTGCCGGCCTGATCGTACCAGAGGGCGAACTGGCCGAGATCGGTGCCGGCGGCTTCCTCGAAACACGCCAGAAACGCCTCGATGGTCGTCGCCTCGCCGTCATGGCGCTGAAAGTAAAGGTCGAGACCTGCGCGGAATGTCTCACTGCCCAGCAGGGTCTTGAGCATGCGCACGACCTCGGCGCCTTTTTCGTAGACGGTCGCCGTATAGAAGTTGTTGATCTCATGATAGAGCCGGGGCCGCACGGGGTGGGCAAGCGGTCCGGCGTCTTCCGGGAACTGGTGGGACTTCAGCAGGCGCACATCGGCGATGCGCTTGACCGGACGCGAGCGCATGTCGGCGGAAAATTCCTGGTCGCGGAACACGGTCAGGCCTTCCTTGAGACAGAGCTGGAACCAGTCGCGGCAGGTGATGCGGTTGCCGGTCCAGTTATGGAAATACTCGTGCGCGATCACCGCCTCGATGTTGGCGTAGTCCTGGTCGGTCGCCGTTTCCGGGTCCGCCAGAACGTATTTGTCGTTGAAGATGTTGAGGCCCTTGTTCTCCATTGCGCCCATGTTGAAATCCGACACAGCGACGATGTTGAAGACGTCCAGATCGTATTCGCGGTCAAAGACGTCCTCGTCCCAGCGCATGGAGCGCTTGAGCGAATCCATCGCCCAGGCGCACAGGCTTTCCTTGCCGTGCTCGACGTATATGTTGAGCGCGACGTCTTTCCCCGAAGACGTGATGAACCGGTCCGGAACCTCGGCGAGATCTCCTGCGACAAGGGCGAACAGATAGGCGGGTTTGGGGTGCGGGTCGTGCCAGATGGCATAGTGGCGGTCGGTCCCTTCGACAGGGCCCTCCTCGAGACGGTTGCCGTTGCCGAGCAGTACGGGGCATTCCGCCTTCGGCGCCTCGATGCGGGTCGTATAGACTGCCAGAACATCGGGCCGGTCGAGGAAATAGGTGATGCGGCGGAAGCCTTCCGCTTCACACTGGGTGCAATAGGTTCCCGAAGACCGGAAGAGCCCCATCAGCTTTGTATTGGCGTCCGGATTGATTTCGGTCTCGATGGTCAGCTCGAAAGGTGCGGCCGGCGGGCTCTGGATTTCAATCCGGTCAGGCGCAGCCACATAAGCGGATCCCGGCAGGTCTTCGCCGTTCAGTTTCAGGCCGGCAAGGGTCAACTCGTCGCCATCCAGAACCAGCGGCGCGCCTGCTTCCGTACCCTGTGTGCGGGCAATCGACAGCGTGGCCGTGATTTTCGTGGCCGCCGGATCGAGAAGAACGTCCAGATGAACCGTATCGATGCGGTAGGCGGGCGGTTGATAGTCTTCCAGCCGGATGGCCGGCGCCGTTTCGGAACGCATCGAGGTCTCCTGAAGCAGATCAGCTGAACAAATCGCGGCGGGTAACAAGGAAACCCGCCTTTGGCTTAGCCGTTAGCATGATCGGAGTTCATGGCAAAGACCTGTTTCCCTTGCCAGGCCAACGGGTCGGCCGGAAGACCGTAACAGCGAATTGTCGGAGACGGCTTTGACCTGACGCAAGGCATTGTCTATGTGAGGAGCGTTGTCAGTAACAGGAAGTTTTTTAATGAGCCGTCTGGACAGTTTTATCCGCCGTATGACCTCCCAGAAAATCCTGCTGGAGCATCTTGTCGACAAGGTCAACGAAGTCGAGGGACCTGTCCTTGAACTGGGCCTCGGCAACGGCCGCACCTATGATCACCTGCGGGAAATCTATCCCCGAAAGGACATCTTCGTGTTCGATCTGGCCATGAACTGCCACCCGAGCTGCGCGCCGGATGCCGAACATATGATCCTGGGCGACATTCGCGACACGCTGGCCTTTTGCGGTCCCCGCGTCGGAGCAAAGGCGTCCTTTGCCCATATCGATATCGGTTCCGCGGATCCCACCAACGATCTAGCCATCGTTAACTGGCTTGAACCGCTGCTCGACGAGCGCATGGCTGTCGGCGGATACGTGCTGACCGCACTCGAACTTCATCTGTCGAATTTCGAAACCCTTGAGAAGCCTGAAGGCATTCATCAGGGCCGCTACCATATCTACCGCAAGGTCGCGGAAGCTTGAAATTCGAGGATTCGCGTATGAACGCGCCGCTCAATGGCATCAAGGTTGTCGAACTCGCCCGGATTCTGGCTGGCCCATGGACGGGCCAGACCCTGGCCGATCTCGGCGCGGACGTGATCAAGGTCGAAAGCCCTCAAGGAGACGACACCAGAGGCTGGGGCCCGCCGTTCCTCAAGGACGAGGCGGGACAGGACCGCGATGCCGCCTATTTTCATGCCTGCAACCGCGGCAAGCGCTCGATTGCGGTCGATTTTCGCACCGAAGAAGGCCGGGAAGTCGTCCGCAGACTGGTCGCGGATGCGGACGTCCTGATCGAGAACTTCAAGGTCGGCGGTCTTGCCAAATATGGCCTGGACTATGAAAGCCTTCGGAAGGTCAATCCGAAGCTGATCTATTGCTCGATCACCGGCTTCGGCCAGGACGGGCCCTATGCTCATCGCGCGGGATATGACTTCATGATCCAGGGCATGGGCGGGATCATGGACCTGACCGGCGAACCGGAAGGAGAGCCGCAGAAAATCGGCGTTGCCTTCGCCGATATATTCACCGGTCTTTACGGCGTCGTCGGCATTCTCTCCGCGCTGCGCCGGCGCGACCAGACAGGCGAGGGCGAATGGGTGGACATGGCCCTTCTGGATGCACAGGTGGGCGTACTAGCCAATCAGGCGCTCAATTATTTTGTCGCCGGCAAATCCCCGAAGCGCCTCGGCAACGCTCATCCCAACATCGTTCCCTACCAGATCTTTCCGGCAAGGGACGGGCACCTGATCATCGCCGTCGGCAATGACGGCCAGTTCCGGCGTCTGTGTGGCGCGCTTGGCCTGCCGGAGCTGGCGGAGGAACCGAAATTCGCCACCAACGCCGCGCGGGTTGCTGCACGCTCGGAGCTCGTGCCGCTTCTGACCGCGGAAACCGAGACGCGGATGCGCGACGATCTTCTCGATGCGCTGGAACTGGAAGGCGTTCCCGCCGGGCCGATCAATTCCGTCGAGGATGTCTTCAATGACACGCAGGTGAAGCACAGGGAGCTCAAGGTCGAACTGCCAGCAAGCGGGGTCGCGGGCGGTTCGGTCGCCTCGGTTCGCACGCCGATCAAATTCCGCAACGCTTCGCTCGTTCTGGACCACGCCGCACCCGGGCTCGGCGAGCATACGCAGGAGATCCTGGCGGAGCTCGGGCTGGCGCCGGATGCCGGCGGTGATACCACGCCCGGCTGACCGGCTCGCAGGGCCTGTTCTCCACAAGGCCTCCCAAAAAATCTGTTCTGCGGATGACATGATGGCTGAGCCGGAATTCCTGAAAATCCTTGAAACCAGTGTCCTTTCCGACGACTGGGGAAAACTGAACCGGTACAGGTTCGAACTGCGACGCCGGGACGGGAGCTGGCAGGAGCAGACCCGTGAAGCCTATGACCGGGGTAACGGCGTAACCTGCCTGCTTTACAATCCCGAAACGGATTGTGTCCTGTTGACCCGGCAGTTTCGTCTGCCTGTCTGGTTGAACGGCAAGGACCCTTTCCTTATTGAAACACCCGCCGGGCTGCTGGAAGGTGCTCATCCTGAGGACCGGATGCAGGCGGAGCTGATCGAGGAGACAGGCTTTGACGTCTCGGTTCTGGAGCATCTCTATGATCTGCATATGAGTCCCGGTTCAGTAACCGAATACCTTTCCTTTTTCACCGGCACATACCATCTGAAGAACAAGGTTTCCGAAGGTGGAGGCGAAAGAGAGGAAGGCGAAGACATACAAGTCCTTCACGTGCCTCTGTCAAAGGCGCTGGACATGATTCGAACCGGAGAGATCTGTGACGCCAAGACGATCATACTGTTGCAGGATCTTGCCTTGAGAAAACGGGCAGCAACCCGGCCCTGATACAATTTCCGACCGTTCAGTTACATTCCTTGCGGTTTTCGCCTTAATTTGACGCAAACACTTTGGCAGGTAAGCTGACTGTTACCGAAAGAGGATTCTGCCCGATGGCGATCATGAAACGCAGCGGACGGCGCCTGAAGTGGTCCCTGACGACAATCGTCGGGCTCGGCTTCGGCGCTTTCGTGGCAATCGCAATCGGTCTGGTCCTTGGATTGTCGGTCTCGGCGAATTTCCGTAATACGTTTTCGCTTCTCAACGACAAGACCATATTGAGTACAGAAGCACTGGACACCCAGCTTCGCACGCATTTCAGATCTGTCGAAAATGCGGTTGTCGGGATCAAACCCTATTTCGACAACGGAACCATCGGGTTCGACAACCCGGACGAGACCCTGGAAGACCTGTCGATTGTCCTGAGCGCCAATGCGGATGTGAGCACGTTGGCATTGACCGATCTGGAGGGACGGCGGATCGGCATGTTCCGGGCTCCTTCGGGGAAACTGTGGCGGGTGGAAACCGATGTGCCGCCTCCCGGTATGAACGTCCAGAAACTTCCCCGTCTTGCGGCCGACAGTCCTCCGACCTGGGGCCCGCTCGTGCGTCAGGAAGTCGGTCTGTTTGCAAATGTATCGGTTCCGCTGGTGCGCGACGGCGAGATGATCGGAACTCTGACGGCCGCCAGCACAATGGAAGACCTGGCCCATATCGTCACCTCCCAGGATGAAGGCAACGACAACACCGTCTTTATCATCTCCGGAGAAGGTCAGTTGATCATGCACTCCGATCAGGACTGGCTTCAGACCGGGGGAGGCATGAACAACGCGCTACCGGCCCCCTGGAAAACCGCGGGAGACCCGGTGATCGCCGCCTTGGGCGATGAGGAACCGCTGGAGGAGTTCAAGAAAGCAGCCGACCTGGGCATCGAAGTCTCCAGTGTCCGGGCCAAGGACGAGGATTTTATCGTCATGAAGGCCAGCCTCGACGGGTTCAGCGATCAGCCCTGGATTGTCGGGCAGTATTTCCGCGGCGCAACCGTTTCCAGGGAAGTCAAGCGGCTGACCGGTTCGCTGCTGGTCGGCTTCGGCGCTTTGGCGATTTCGGTGCTGATCGCCTACTGGATAGGCCTGCGGGTTGCCCGCCCCCTGCGCAATCTCGCGGTTCAGTCGCAGCGCGTGGGCAGTCTGTCGCTGAATGAGGTCGAACCGCTCCCGCGCAGCCGGGTCGCGGAGGTCGATCAGGTCGCACTGGCCTTCAACTCCATGGTGGAAGGCCTGAAGGCCATGAACCCCTATGTGCCGCGCTCTCTGTTCATCAAGCTCATGCGCCTCGGCGGCGGCAAGGCGGCCGAAGCACGGCGCGCGGAGCTGACAATCGTGTTCACGGATATTGTCGGGTTCACGGCCTTGTCCGAACATCTGAGCGCGGAAGAAACCGCAGGCCTTCTCAATGACCACTTCGCCATTCTGGTGGAGGCCGTCGAGGGAGAGGGGGGGACGGTCGACAAATTCCTGGGCGACGGCATGCTGGCTTTCTGGGGCGCTCCGGATGCGCGCCACGATCATGCAGAAGCGGCGGTCAGGACCGCCCGCCGGATCGCCTCGGCCTTTCATGCGGCCAACGAGGAGGCGAAGCGGACCGGCCGGCCGCAAATGTGTCTGCGGATCGGCATCCACACCGGCCATGCCGTCGTCGGCAACGTCGGCGCGCTGGACCGCTGGAACTATACGGTCGTCGGTGACACGGTGAATGCGGCCGAGCGCCTGCAGACCTTGGGCAAGGAAGCTCCCGGTTCTCCGGAAGTGACCATCCTCGCCAGCGCCGATACCGTGGCGCAGCTTCCCGCCGAGCGAAACCACCGCCCCGTCGGAGAGCATCATCTGCGCGGCCGCAGCGGTCTCATGGAGGTTTACTGGCTGGATCCGTTCGCGGAGGCGTCTCCGATTGCCTCAGGAGAACAGGATGTGCCGGTAAGCGCGGCCCAATAGAGCGGCTGTATTTCTTGCCGGTTCAACCAAGATTCTGAACGTAAAAGAGAATTTTCTCAAATGTGATGCTTGTCACAGACACGTTCACCGCTTTTCTGCATTGCTATCTTCGCGCGATTTTGGTTGTCTTTGTATTGCAACATGGGCTTAGTAAGCCTTTCGCAAACAATCCTGGTCGGGAAGGAAAAGCGTGGTGAATGTTCTCTCGATCGAGGGACTGACAGTAGATTTCAATACAGCGGAAGGTTTTGTCCGGGCTGTCGACGATGTGTCGTTCGTGGTGCCCGAAAACCGGACAGTCGCGCTTGTGGGGGAATCCGGTTCAGGCAAGACGGTCATTTCCCAGACGATCATGGGTCTTTTGCCTCAGGCGGCGTCGATAACCTCCGGCAATGTGATCCTGGCCGATCCGACCGGTGCGGAGCCGCCAGTCGACATCGCGACGCTGGAGCGCAAGGGGCCGCGGATGCGGCATCTGCGCGGCAACCGCATCGCTATCATCTTTCAGGAACCGATGACCTCCCTGTCGCCGCTGCACACCATCGGCGACCAGATCGGCGAGGCGGCGCTTCTGCACCGCAACGTCTCGGGGGCGCAGGCCCGTGAACTCACCAGGGAAATGCTGCGTCTCGTCCAGTTTCCGGATCCCGAAAGGGCGCTGGACACCTATCCGTTCGAGCTGTCCGGCGGCTTGCGGCAACGGGCCATGATCGCCATGGCGATGATTTGCCGGCCGGCGCTTCTGATCGCCGACGAACCGACCACGGCCCTGGATGTGACAATCCAGGCGGATATCCTCAAGCTTATTCGTGAGGTTCAGGCCGAGCTGCGCATGTCGGTCCTTTTGATCACTCACGACTTCGGTGTTGTGGCAAACATGGCCGACGAGATCGCGGTCATCTACCATGGCCGCATCATGGAAAAGGGCACCGCTCAGCAGCTTTTTTCCGATCCGAAGCACGATTACCTCAAGGCTCTGCTCAACGCGGTTCCCAGTTTCCACATGGACAGGGACGAACGGCTGGTGCCGATCCGCCCGATCATCCTGAAGTCGGAAGATCTGACCCGCAACCGGCCGCACTGCGACGTCGCGCCCGGCGAGCCGCTGGTGCAAATGCGCGATGTCACCAAGACATTCACCCTGCGCAAAGGCTCGTTTCTCGGGGGCAAGGCCAAGACCCTCACCGCCTTGGACGACATCAACCTGACCATCCGCCGTGGAGAGTGTCTCGGGCTGGTCGGCGAATCCGGATCCGGCAAGACCACCGCCGCCAAGGCGATCCTGCGGGCAATCGGCCTTCAGGGCGGCGAGATCCTTTATAACCGCGGCAAGGGTCTGGAAGACATCGCCGCGCTGAAGGGCGCGGATCTGATGGATTACCGCCGGCGGGTACAGCTGATTTTCCAGGATCCGTTCTCCTCGCTCAATCCGCGTATGACCATCAACGACATCCTGATGGAACCCTTTGAGGTGCACGGCATCGGCACACCGCAGGAGCGCGCTGAACGCGCACGCAGCCTGATGGACCTGGTCGGCCTCGATCCGCGCTTCCTGCGCCGCTATCCGCATTCCTTCTCCGGCGGACAGCGCCAGCGCATCGGCATCGCCCGTGCGCTCGCGCTCAATCCGGAGTTCATCCTGTGCGACGAGCCGACTTCCGCTCTTGACGTGTCGGTTCAGGCGCAGATCCTCAACCTGCTGCAGGATCTGAAACGGGATCTCAATCTGACCTACCTGTTCGTCAGCCACAATCTGGCGGTAGTGGATTATCTTGCCGACCGGATTGCCGTTATGTGCCGGGGCCGCCTCGTGGAAATGGGCGAGACGCGCACCGTCACCGGCAATCCGCTTCATCCCTATACCAAGGCGCTCCTGTCCGCGGTTCCAGAACCGGACTTGTCGGCGCAACTCGATTTTGCCGCTCTCGATGCCAAACGGGCATCCGAGCCGCAACTTTGGCCGGAACCTTTCCGCCTGACAGACGGTATGGAGCCGTCGCTCGTCGAGATGGAACCGGATCATTTTGTCTGCGCACCCGGCCTTAAGAATGCCGGGGCGCTTGAGGGGACTGCAGCATGAATCTCTTGAATTCACTTAGGGCGGGTCTGTTCCTGACCGCCGCAATGATGGCGGGGCCCCTGGCCGCGCTGGAGCTTAAAGAAACACCGGGCCTCGATCCTTCCCTGCCGCCAGTGGCGGAGCGGCTGCCCGCCGAACCTCTGATCGTGGACCTTGAAGCCAAAGGCCGCCAGACCGGCAAGCAAGGCGGTTCGATCGATACGCTGATCGGCCGCGCCAAGGATGTCCGGCTGATCAACGTATGGGGCTATGCACGCCTTGTCGGCTACGATGAGGAGCTTGAACTCGCTCCCGACATCCTGAAGGACGTGACCGTCGAGGACGGCCGGATCTTTACGCTGCAGACCCGCAAGGGGCACAAATGGTCGGACGGTCATCCTTTCGGCGCCGAGGACATCCGGTACTATTTCGAGGATGTCGTCAGCAACGAGAGCCTGAACCCCTCCGGACTGCCGCCGTTCCTTCAGGTCAACGGCAAGCCTCCGGTCTTCGAAGTTCTGGACGAGACCACAGTGCGCTTCACCTGGGAGGAACCGAACCCGCTTTTCCTGCCGGAACTGGCAAAATCACGGTCGCCGTTTATCTACCGCCCGGCGCATTACCTGAAGCAGTTCCATGAAAAATACGGCGACCCGGATTTCATCACCAGCGAAGCGGAAAAGGTGAAGGCCCGCAGCTGGGCGCCGCTGCACAACAAAAAAGACGACATGTACAATGCCCGGAATATCGATCTGCCCAGCCTGCAGCCGTGGGTGCGCAAGCGCAGCGATAGCGATCTTCGGTTCATTCTGGAACGCAATCCCTTTTACCACCGGGTCGACACCGCCGGTCAGCAGCTTCCTTATATCGACGACATCATCATGACTGTCGCCGACGGCAAACTGATCCCGGCAAAGTCTCAGGCGGGCGAGAGCAATCTTCAGGCCCGCAATCTCAACTTTGCCGATATCACCGTGCTGAAGAAGGGCGAAAAGCAGAATGACTATACGACGGCTCTTTGGGCCAACACCAAGGGCTCGGAAATCGCCATTCTGCCCAACCTGACCGTCAAGGACCCGGTCTGGCGCGAGTTGCTGCGGGACACCCGTTTCCGTCACGCCCTGTCGCTTGCAATCGACCGCAAGCTGCTCAACCGCGTCCTGTTTTTCGGCCTCGGCAAGCCGGGCAACGACACCGTTCTGCCCGCAAGCCCGCTCTACAAGGTCGAATACACGAACAAGTGGGCGGAATACGATCCCGAGCAGGCCAACGCGCTTCTGGATGAAATCGGGCTGACCGAACGCAACGACGAAGGCATCCGTCTGATGCCTGACGGACGACCGCTGGAAATCATCGTTGAAACGGCGGGCGAGGAACAGGTGCAGGATGATGCCCTGGAACTTGTCACCGAGATGTGGAGAGAGGTTGGCGTTGAACTGTTCGCAAAGCCGAGCCAGCGCGACAACATGCGTGAGCGCTCGATTACGGGCGAACTGGTCATGTCCGTCTGGTGGGGCTTTGAAAACGGGATACCGACCTCCGAAATGCCGCCGGACGACTACGCACCCGTGCATGGCGACAGATTCAGCTGGAACGCCTGGGGCGACTACTATGAGACCGGCGGCGAGGGCGGTGAAAAGCCGGACTGGAAACCTGCCGAGCGCCTGATGGAACTGTACAACTCCTGGCTCACTTCCAGAACACCGGAGGAGCGGACGACGATCTGGGAGGAAATTCTGAAGATCCATGCGGAAGAAACCATCCATATCGGTCTGGTTTCCAGCGTTCCCCAGCCGGTGGTGATCAAGAATCTCGAGAATGTTCCGCTTGAAGGCATCTACGGCTGGGATCCGGGCGCGCATTTCGGCATTCACCGCATGGATGAATTCTACAAGGCCGACTGACATCTTGAGCCCGAAACGCATTGAATCAGCGGTTTCGGACTTGCAGGAAAGTGTGAGGCGGCCGGTTTCGCCGCTTCATACTGACAACGCGGGTGCAGGTGGCCTTCGCGGATTAAGGCGGGATCGATCCGTTTTCGCATGAGAGTATGGGAAAGCGGACAGGTTGATCGGTTGAAAAGTGTTGGAGTAACCTTGGTCCGTTCGAGAACAGGTTGCTCCGGGGACTGCCTTGAGAACACAATCGGGGCAGAGGGGATATTAGGTGCTTTATTATATTCTTCGCCGGATTTTGATGATGATCCCGACATTGTTCGTGATCAGTCTGCTGATATTCTTCATCATCGAACTGCCTTCCGGAGATTACATTTCCAACCAGATTGCGGCGCTGAAATCCACTGGTGAGCAGTCCTCGATCGCCAAGCTGGAATTCCTGCGCAAGGAGTTCTCGCTCGACCGGCCGTTTTTCGAACGCTACCTCGTCTGGATCGGCCTGTGGCCGGGGCCGCATGGCCTGGACGGTCTTATTCAGGGCAATTGGGGCTGGTCGTTCGAGTTCGACAAACCGGTCGATCAGGTCGTCGGCCCGACGCTTCCGCTGACCATCGTGCTCAACTTCGCCACGATCCTGTTCGTCTATGTCGTGTCCTTTCCGATCGGGATCTACTCGGCGACACGGCAATACTCCTGGGGGGACTACGGTTTCACCTTCATCGGCTATATCGGGCTGGCAACGCCGAACTTCCTGCTGGCGCTGATACTGCTGTATCTGTTCAACCTTTGGTTCGGCCTGTCGGTCGGCGGCCTGATGGCGCCGGAGTATATCGATCAGCCGTGGAGCTTCGACAAGGCGATGTCGGTGCTGGCGCATCTGGTCATTCCGACAATCGTTATCGGAACGTCCGGCACCGCCGCCATGATCCGGCGTCTGCGCGCCAATCTTCTCGATGAACTGCACAAGCAGTATGTCACCACCGGCCGCGCAAAGGGCCTGAAGGAAAACCAGCTGCTTATTAAATATCCGCTGCGGATGGCCATCAATCCGTTCATCGCCGATATCGGCAACCTGATCCCGTCCCTGGTGTCCGGCTCGGTGATCGTCTCCGTGGTTATGAGCCTGCCCACCGTCGGTCCGGTCCTGCTGTCGGCCCTGCAGTCGCAGGACCAGTTTCTCTCCGGCTTCATCCTGCTCTTTGTCGCCATGCTCACGCTCATCGGCATGCTGATCTCCGATCTGCTGCTTGCGGTCCTTGATCCCAGGATACGCCTCGGCGGGAGGGCGGCGTCATGAGCATGGACCCGAAAGATGGAACCCCGAAGCGCGAGGTCGAGCACTACGTCGATCCGGCTCCCTTCAATCCCGCTGTCACCGAGGAGATGACGGCCGAGCAGGAACGCTTCTTCCAGGCGTCCCAGTGGCAGATCATGTGGTGGAAGTTCAAGCGCCACAAGCTTGCCGTCTGGTCGGGGATTGTCCTGATCCTGTTCTACCTCTGCGTTCCCTTCGCCGAGACGATTGCCCCCTATACGCCGAACCTGCGCGACAGCGACCACCTCTATGCGCCGCCGCAGCCGGTTCACTTGTTCCACGAAGGCAGCTTGGTCGGGCCGTTCGTCTACGGGATGAAATCCTCCCTCGACATGGAGACCCTGCAATGGGTCTTTACGGACGACACGAGCGATGTGCAGCGGATTCGCTTCTTCTGCAACGGCGCGCCTTATGAGTTCTGGGGGCTGTTCGACACCAGCTTTCACCTGTTCTGTCCGGCGGAAGGGGGAACCCTCTTCCTTCTGGGCACCGACAGGCTCGGCCGCGACCAGTTCTCCGGTCTTGTCTACGGCGCCAGGCTGTCGCTCACGGTCGGCATCGTCGGCGTGACGATCTCCATCGTGCTCGGGCTGTTCTTTGGCGGCATTGCCGGTTATTTCGGCGGCTTCCTCGACAACATGATCCAGCGGATGATCGAAATCATCAGGTCGCTGCCGGAACTGCCCCTGTGGATGGCGCTCTCGGCGGCGCTGCCGGTCACCTGGGGGCCGGTGTGGATCTATTTCGGCCTGACGATCATTCTCGGTCTGCTCGACTGGCCGGGGCTGGCGCGTGCCGTGCGCTCCAAGCTGCTGTCCCTGCGCGAGGAGGAATACGCCAAGGCCGCGGTGCTCATGGGCGCCAAGCCCGGCCGGGTGATCACCCGCCATCTGCTGCCCGGCTTCACCAGCCACATCATCGCCTCGGCGACCCTGTCGATCCCGGCGATGATCCTTGGTGAAACCGCGCTGTCCTACCTCAATCTCGGCCTGCGCCGTCCGGCCGTCTCCTGGGGCGTTCTGTTGAATGAGGCGCAGAACATTTCCGTGGTCACCGTCTATCCCTGGCTGATGGCGCCGGTGCTGCCGATCATCATCGTGGTTCTGGCGTTCAATTTTCTCGGCGACGGTTTGCGCGACGCGGCAGATCCCTATAAGTGATGCTTTTGAAAATCCATTCGTTCCGGCGGGCCTCTCGGCCCGCCTTTGCCGTCAGGAAACACCATGTCTAAAAACGCCACCACCGCCGAAGGCTGGGATGAGGAATACGAAGCCGGGCGCTGGGCCTTTCTGCGCTCGCTGCCCGAAAGCGGCCGTTACGGCATCATCGGCATGTGGCTCAATCTGACGGGGTCGATGGACGAGGTTCTCGATATCGGCTGTGGCGAGGGGCTCTTGTACGAGCGCCTGCAGCCCATGGGCATCAAGCGCTATGTCGGCATGGACCTTTCCCCGGCCTCCCTTGAAATTGCCGATGTCGACCCTGCCATCGCCTCGTTGCGGGCAGGGGACATGCACACGTTCGAGCCGAAGGATGGCGAATCCTTCTCGGCCATCGTCTTCAACGAGGTGCTGCATTTCGCCGAAGACCCGGCCGCCCTCGTGGCCCGCTACCGTCCCTTCCTGAAACCGGACGGTGTCATTGCCCTCTCCATGTACTCCCCCAAACGCCCCGAATCCGGCGCCAACCGCCTGATCGACGCCCTCTGGCAGGCAATAGACGATACGGCGAAGTGGGACGTTCTGGACGATTACCGGCTGGTGTCGGACAAGAAGGGCGTGACCTGGCGCATGCGGCTGGTGAAGCCGGTCGGGTGAAGGCCTGGCTTCTAAAAGAATTAGGACCGTTCCGTAAATAACGGTAGTCGCACCGGACGTTGCCATATGAAACGCCCGGTGCTGTCGAAAACCGAAAGCCCGCGGAGTTTATTCCGTGATGATTGCTGTTTCCATGACGATAGTGCAGGTTTCCCTGCCCGAGTAATCCGGCAGGAAGTCAACATTGATAGTGTCACCGACCAGTTGGCAATGATTGCCTTCTACTGAAGAAATTTTCCAGCCGGCAGGAGTTTGGTTCCAGGTAATTTGATACGTATCAGCAGGAACTGACGCGACGACTTCAGCTCCAAAAACAGCGAACGGACCTCCCATTGCTTCTTTTGTGGTTATTTCTATATTTGCGTAGCCTGGGATATCACTGAGGAAACTGTAAGAGGCAGGCTGAGCGTTATGGGATCCAATCGAAATTGTTACACTACTTTTTTCAACATTCACGAACTGACATGTAATTTCTTGTCCGGATTCCATTTGAAATGAATTTTCGGGGTTTCCTCCGCACTCCACAGATTTCAAGTTCTGGGTCAGACTGTCGCCGTTTACTTGGCGAATTGTATAGCTGCCAGGGTCAAGCTTTGCAGTAGTGCTGACCATCCGGTTAGGAGAGGTGTTTACAAAAGGAGATGCGGTGGTCGGCCCCGAAACATTGTATGCTATTGTTCCAACTGATTGAGCTCCAATGAGTGTTTGCTCAATCGTTAAAATTCCAGGTTGTGGTCCGTTTAGGATTGAGCAACCTGCCTGCTTAGTATCGCTTGTTATCTCAAAGGTCCATGTGTTGGTGTTCAAATCAACTGTTCCAGGGCTGCACAAGAAGCTATTTACTACAGTTCCTTCAAGAGGTAATTGCTTTATCGTGTAAGAGCCGTTGGGGACATTATAAAAGATTTTGCCGCCAGAGTTTGAATTGGTATTAATTGTAAAACTCGACGGGTTTAAGCCTCCGGTGGTTTCGTAGGAAAATGTTTTGTCGTAGGGAGCGTAATTATAAAGACTGTATACAGATACCAAGGCTCCCTCATCCGCAGAGGCGGTTGTGATCAGAGGTGAGTGAGTAAGTGTAAATAAACTAAGGATGACTAAGGTTTTGATATTTATGTTTTTGAGATTATTCATGATCGCCTCTCTATATGACTAGGGTAGTCAGTAATTTTATCGGGTGGCGTGGAAAAAAAATCGTTAAAATTGCATAGGCAAATAAATGCAATAAAAAGTAATTCTATTCGTAATGAATGACTTGTTTGGGTGATTATAATTGGAAATCAATTACTTATACCAAACGACAAAATTCAGGACCGATGCGCCCAGTCACGCATTCCGATTGACATGATTTTCCATGGCTGATCGATGAGCGTGTTCCAGGCCCGGCAGCACAGGTCGACGATCTGGTCGTAGTCCTTGAAGACCCGGTTTGAGAGCCAGTTTTCTCGCATGTACTGCCATAGGTTTTCGACAGGATTGAGTTCGGGAGATCGGGGTGGCAAAGGCAAGAGTGTGATGTTGTCCGGGATGGCGAGCTTGTTTGACGTGTGCCATCCGGCCTGATCAAGGATGACCACGCCATGGG
>NZ_JSEP01000027.1 GCF_001624695.1 Labrenzia sp. OB1
GCCCATGGCGTGGTCATCCTTGATCAGGCCGGATGGCACACGTCAAACAAGCTCGCCATCCCGGACAACATCACACTCTTGCCTTTGCCACCCCGATCTCCCGAACTCAATCCTGTCGAAAACCTATGGCAGTACATGCGAGAAAACTGGCTCTCAAACCGGGTCTTCAAGGACTACGACCAGATCGTCGACCTGTGCTGCCGGGCCTGGAACACGCTCATCGATCAGCCATGGAAAATCATGTCAATCGGAATGCGTGACTGGGCGCATCGGTCCTGAATTTTGTCGTTTGGTATAAGCTGCCGTCAGGCGTGAGAGGTGTTGCAGCGGTATGCGGTGCCCTGGAAAGGCGTCTGTGGGCGATTCTCGGACCGGTGACAAATCTGCACGTCATTCCGGACAAGTGCAGCGTCGCTGCGTGCTGATCCGGAATCCGGCACATCAGTGCGTGCGCAAGCGAGCACTCAACCAGTCAAGCTTTTGAAATCATGGAACAAGACGCGCCTATGACGCGAAACATGTCTGGATCCCGGATCTGGCCACGCAGCTAGCGCTGCAGACCGTCCGGGATGACCCAAGGGTTCGGCAGGACTCTAAAGCGCCCGGTGGGCGCTTTTTTCATGTGCTCGAAGTCTCTCGAGTGGGGTCAGGCAGGCGGAGCGAACCGTCTTCCATGCCGAAGAAGATGTCGATGAATGCGAAGCTCGCCGAGAAGGCGATGCCGAAGAACAGAATGGTATCGACCACAGAGCCGATCAGGGAGGAAACGACCGGCGCCTTCCACCATGTCGAGCGCCGGAGGCGGTCGAAGATCGTGACGTCGAGCAACTGGGCAACCAGGAACGCGGAGCCGGAAGCAATCGCGATACGCGGGGTTGCCAGCCAGATGGAGAGAACCACGGCGATCAGGAAGCCAACGATCACCACCTTGCGGGCGGCCGCCGGTCCGAAGCGGCGGTTGGTCAGATCCGTGACAAGAAATGCGACGGGATAGGTGAAGGCACCCCACGTCAGCGTGTCTGCCAGATTGACGCCGCCGACAATATGGTCGACGGGAAACTGGACAAGATAGTTGGAGGCCACAACGACAATCGCCATCGCGAGGATCGCGATGGCGTGATGGCCCGCGGAAAAATTCCGGGTATCCGTCATGATTTTACCCTAAGGGTTGGACGTTAGGCAGCAGCGGCTTCAGCCTGCTTGCGCTTGATGCTGACCTTGATCTTGCGGGCTGCGTCGGACAGTTGCGCGTCGGAGGCCTTGCTCAAGTAAGCATCGAGACCGCCACGGTGCTCAACGGAGCGCAGGGCGTGGGCGGAGACTTTCAGCTTGAAGGTTTCGCCAAGCGTCTCGCTCATCAGGGACACGTTGCACAGGTTCGGCAGGAACCGGCGACGGGATCTGTTGTTCGCATGCGAGACGTTGTTGCCCGTCATCACATCTTTACCGGAAAGTTCGCAACGGCGTGCCATGATATCACCTTTTGTTTTCGTGGCCGGGCCGTTACATGGAACCCGGCAAGTCCAAACCGGAACCGGCGCGGACCTTAGGTCCGGCGACATCGTCTCCGGCAATTCTCGGAAAAAAGTTGCCCCGCTATACTGGCAGTGCGCGCCAGCGTCAAGACATCTCCGGCGATTTGGCAAGATTCTGTGATTTTTCTCCGCAGGAAGGTTCGCCGGAGGGCAAGCGAAAGAAAATTCATTGCCGCTATCGCCATTTTCAACAGTTCTCGATACCGGTCGTTAACCACTCGGTTACCATATTTTAGAATGATTGGTTGCGTTCATCGGGCGGAATTCGTGATATCCTTGCCGTTACGGAACACTTTATGGTGCGCGGGGGCGCAATTCGCTGCCGGATAAGGCAGCGCGGAGGTTTTGAGGTGTTTGGTTTTAGGTTTTTATCCGGTCTCGTTCCGGGACGGCTGGTCGCTCTGCCGATGCTTGCGGGCGCGCTGCTGATTTCACCGGCTCAGGCAGAAAAGAGCAGTGTCGGCGGGCTTTATTCCATCTCCATTGCCGGTTTCAAGGTCGGCCGTGGATCGCTGTCGCTGGTCATGCAGGGCAACGCCTATTCCGCCAAGGTCAGCCTCGAGCCGGCAGGCATCGGAACGCTGTTTTCCACCGGCAAGGGTGGGGCGGAGGCGTCCGGCTGGCTGGTGGGGTCGCGGGTCGTGCCCTCCAAGTACCGTATGGCCTCCCATGCGGCCAACATCGATTTTCACGTCAAGCTGAGCCAGGGTTCCGGTAGTATCCGTTCGATGGATGTAGCGCCGCAGTTCAAACCCAATGCGGAACGCATCAAGGTCACCAGACGTCACACCAGCAACGCCATTGATCCGCTGAGCGCGGCGCTGATGCCGGTCGGTCGTGCCAGGGACAGCCTGGGGCCGAAGGCCTGCTCGCGTAAATTGCCGATTTTCGACGGCTGGACCCGGTTCGACATCAAGCTGAGCTACGAAGGAACCAGGGAGGTTTCAGGGCGTGGCTATGACGGACCGGTGGTGGTGTGCAAGGCGCGCTGGGTTCCGGTCGCCGGTCACCGCCCGTCCAAGAAGTCGGTCAAGCATATGGCCAAGGCCAATATGGAGGTCTGGGTCGCGCCGATGGGCCGGGAGAATGTCCTGATCCCCTACCGGATTTCGATCGATACGCAAACCGGCCGTCTGGTCGTTGAAGCCTCCAAGCTGAACATCGAGGGCGCAGGCAGCGATCAGGCTTCCCGCTGAAATGGCCCGCTAGCGTGGAGAATGACCCGGCGAGTGGCCGGATTGTCCCCTGTAAGCCCGAATTTGGAGACAGGATGGCCAAGCGAAGGCTTGCGCCTCCCTGCGTCTCTTGTTACAGCCCTCCACGTCATGCCGTCCGGGCCAAGAATGCCCATGTAACTGTTTTCCGGAGTGGCCGCTCTTTTCAGGCGGTGCCGGCTTGTCTCAGGTAAGCGAGTAAATGCGCAGCTATTTGGAATTCGAAAAGCCCGTTGCAGACATAGAAGGCAAGATCCAGGAGCTTCGGGCGTTGGCCGCCGGTGGCGAAGCGGTCAATGTCGAGGATGAAATCGACCGGCTGAAGGCGAAATCCTCGCAAACGCTGAAGGAACTCTATTCCAAGCTGACACCCTGGCAGAAAACGCTTGTCGCCCGTCATCCGGACAGGCCGCATGCCGACGATTATATCGCCGGGCTGATCGAGGATTTCACTCCGCTCGCCGGGGACCGCAAATTTGCCGAAGATCACGCGATGATCGCCGGGATCGGCCGGTTCCGCGGCCAGTCCGTTGCCGTTCTGGCCCAGGAAAAAGGCCACAATACCGAGACGCGGCTGAAGCATAATTTCGGCATGGTCCGGCCGGAAGGCTATCGCAAGGCGGTGCGGATCATGGAAATGGCCGAGCGCTTCGGCCTGTCGCTGATCACCTTTGTCGACACCTCGGGCGCCTATCCGGGCCGTGGCGCGGAAGAACGCGGGCAGTCGGAGGCGATTGCACGCTCGACCGATGCCGGTCTCGGTCTTGCGACACCGTCCGTTTCCGTCGTGATCGGTGAAGGCGGTTCGGGCGGGGCTATCGCGATTGCGACCGCCAACAAGGTGCTGATGATGGAGCATGCCATCTATTCGGTGATCTCGCCGGAAGGCGCGGCTTCCATTCTGTGGCGGGACAGCACCAAGGCGCAGGACGCGGCGACCGCGCTGAAAATCACCGCTCAGGATCTCAAGCAGCTGGGCGCGATCGACGGTATCATCGAGGAACCGGTCGGCGGCGCGCACCGTGCCCGCGAGATCGTGATCGATTCCGCCGGGAAGTCCATCGAGGCCGCCCTGAAAACATTGTCGGGTCTGAGCGCCGACGAACTGCGCAAGCAGCGGCGCGAGAAATTCATCTCCATAGGCCGCACGCTCGGTTGAGAGCTGTTGGGGTTTCTGTCTGGCCGTTGAGGGCGTCAGTTACGCCAATTTACTGGAACTTCAGCAGAATATTCGCGATTCCCGGCGCAAATCTGCCGGGTTTGCCATTGTCTGGCCAGAATTTTCCCTCACTCAGGTCACCATGGAGAAGGACTGAATTCTGTCTTTCTGCGAAAATTGTTGTCATCACCGGAAATTGGTTCGCAGGTGAGAACGGGATTCAGTAACCTATCGTCAACCATCATTCCCTAGCCTTGCGCGGGGGCGAATGACTGGAAGTGCGAGCTGGTCGTCTTGGCAAACGGCTGAAATCTTTTGTCGTTTTCCGGCAAGTTCGGGCGAGTTTGGGATAGTGAAATGGTCTTTCGGCGCTTCATGCAGATGCGTGCCGGCATCCGGCAAGGTCTGGAAAGTCTGCGTGGCAACTCCACCAGGCTGACCTGTGCGTTGCTTGCTGCCGGCTTCCTTGCATCCTGCCAGGCCGATGAATTCGGATATGGTCCCAAGGCGCAGCGTCCGGTCAGCGCGTCAATCAAGCGCAAGATGAGCGATCTCAACATGAGCGCCACTTCGCCGATCATGATCCGGATCTTCAAGGAAGAATCCTCGCTCGAGGTCTGGAAACAGACGCGCAGCGGCAAATACAAGCTTCTGGAAGATTTCGAGATCTGCAAGTGGTCCGGCGAGCTTGGTCCGAAGTTCAAGGAAGGCGACCGCCAGGCGCCGGAAGGCTTCTACGAGATTACCCCGGCTCTGATGAACCCGAACTCCAGCTATCACCTGGCCTTCAATCTCGGTTACCCGAACGCCTATGACCGCTCGCACGGCCGCACAGGGTCGCACCTCATGGTTCACGGCGCCTGCTCGTCGCGCGGCTGTTACGCCATGACGGATCAACAGGTTCAGGATATCTATGCGCTGGCACGCGACAGCTTCAAGGGCGGGCAGCGGTCTTTCCAGGTTCAGGCCTATCCCTTCCGCATGACCCCGGAAAACATGGCGCGCCACCGCGACAGCGAGCATCTGGAATTCTGGAAGATGCTGAAGACAGGTTACGATCATTTCGAAGTCACGCAGACACCGCCGGCGATTGCTGTCTGCGAACGGAAATACGTCTTCGACTCGACCACATTGGTTCAGGGCGTGCCGTTCCGCGCCAGCGCGCAATGTCCGGATCTGAAGATCAGCCCGCGGATCGCTTCCGCGGTGTCGGCGAAGCAGCGCAAGGACAACGCGAAGTTCCAGATGCTTGCCGCGCGCTTCGATGCGCGCGAGGAACGTCAGAAACGCTGGGAAGAACGCTCCAACCGCATCGCCGAAGTTCTCGGCGGCGGGCAGGAGGACCAGGCAACCGGAACCGCAGTCGCCGGAACCGATGCCGAAACAGGTGCACAGCCTGCAGGCACAGATCAGCCGGTAGAGACCGCAGCGACCGAAGCCGTAAACGCTCCTGAAGTTCAGAAGCGGCCGGGAGCTGCAGTTGAAACGGCCTTCGTGGCTGAAGAAAAACCGCGCGGCGGGTCTGTCGGCGGCTTCTTCAAGCGCTGGGTGCCGTTCGGACCGAAGACCGCGGACGAAGGGGGCGGCGTCGGGCCGATCGCCACGGAAGTGGTGCCTGCCGCCAAGCCGTAGAGCACCTTGCGAACCGCTGAGCTTTCGCACGTTCCTTCGACTTGGATCGAACGTCGATGATCCTGATCGCGAAGGCTATTTCGGCATCAAGACCCAATAATCGAAATCGAGAATGACGTTGTCCGCGTAGGCGCCATCCGGGTTCCTGCCGGGAAAGTCGTGGCAGGGCCGGTTGCGGGTGGCGATCAGGCACAGGCGCAGCGCGCCGACATCCGTGCGCCCGTCGATATCGGACTTGTCGAGGACTTCGGACCAGGCATAGACGGTGTCGCCGGCTGCCAGCGGGGCCACGTGACGGCCGCCGTTGATGGCGGCGATGTGGAAGGCGTTCGCCAGTCCGTTGAAAGACAGCGCCCGGGCGATGGAGATGACGTGGCCGCCATAGATCAGCCGGTGGCCGAAGCGGCTCTTCGCCTCCGTGTGCTGGTTGAAATGAACCTTGGCCGTGTTCTGGTACAGCCGGGTGGCCATCTGGTGCTCGGCTTCCTCCACGGTCATGCCGTCGACATGGTCGATCTTCTCGCCGATTTCATAGTCGCCGAAGCGGTACTGCGAGCCGGACAGGTCGTTGTCCCATCTGGCGCTGTCCAGCAGGGGCACGGCCATGCCGAGAGACTGCGGGTCGAGGGCGGCCGGAAGGTCCGGCACCACCGGTTCGGGTGCCGGATTGGACGCAACACGCTTGTTGACCATCACCCAGCGCACGTAGTCCAGCACCTCCGTGCCCTTGTCGGTGTAGCCGGTGGAGCGCACGTAGACGACGCCGGTCCTGCCGTTGGAATTTTCCTTCTTGCCAATCACTTCCGAAACGGTGGAGAGCGTATCGCCGGGAAACACCGGCGCCAGGAAGCGCCCGCCCGCATAGCCGAGATTGGCGACGGCATTGAGCGATATGTCCGGAACGGTCTTGCCGAAGACGATATGAAAGGTCAGCAGGTCGTCAATGGGGGCATGGGCATAGCCGAGTTCCTTGGCAAAGGCATCAGAGGACTGCACAGCGAAGCGCGAGCCGTAAAGCGCCGTATAAAGCGCCTGGTCGCCACTGGTGACGGTGCGCGGCGTTGCGTGCCGGATCACCTGCCCGATCTTGAAATCCTCGAAAAAATTGCCCTGATCGGTCTTGCTCAACGCCACCTCCTGCCTGTGATCCCACCGGCGCGCATTAAGCCTGCTGCGGCGCACAAGGGCAAGTTGAACGTTTTGCTGAGGAGGCTACTTCCCTGCCCCATCCGGCAAGGCGCCGCAGAAGCCGCCGGAAGGCGCGGTGCCGGAGCCTAGGGCAAGGAGCGGCGGGGCCTTGTAGGGGTTTGGCGGGGTGGCGGATGCGTCGAGGGCGATCAGGATGGCAATCCCCAAAACCGCGATGGTGGCGGTGACCAGCCGGGTCATGGCTTCGGCTCCAGCTTGAGGAGCGGCCGCAGACGGACGCCGTAGACCGATCCGGCGAAGGCGGCGGCGAACCAGACCCAGCCGTGCAGGCTTCCCGTTGAAATGCCGGAAAAGAACGCGCCGACATTGCAGCCGAAGGCGAGGCGCGAGGAATAGCCGAGCAGGAAGCCCGCGACGATGGCGGCAATCCAGGCCAGGGCCGGAAGCTTCGGGAGCTTTTGCGACAGGCCGCCGACGCGCCAGCTGGCAACGAGAAAAGCGCCGAGCACGATGCCGATATTCGTCAACGAGGTGTAGTCCGTCAGGATGCTTTTTTTCAGGCGATCGAGCGAGCCGGGGGCACTCCAGAATGGTGAGCCGGAGAGATCGGCGCCAGCGGCGGAAGCCGCCTTGGCGGCCCACAGCCCCAGCCCGTAGACGACGCCCCAGGGCTGTCCGGCGACGAGAAGATTGAGGATGGCGAACGCCGCGAGCAAAACGGCGGCGATGATCAGCCGGCGCGGCAGGCGGCGGTGTTCGGGTGGTGCGAGCTTCCACAAAAGGCCGGCGATGGCCGCGAGACCGAGCAGCGTGAGGGCGACGCCCTGCCAGCCGGAAAACTTGATGATCGGCAGCGCGCCGAGATCCGTCCACCAGATCAGGTGATAGGCGCCGGCGAAGCTGCCGATGGCGAAGAAAGGCAGGGCCACCAGGGCAACCGCGTTGCCGGAGCCCGCGTTGACCAGTGTGCCGGAGCCGCAGCCGAGCACCACCTGCATGGCGGCCCCGAAAATGAACGCCCCGGCGATCATGGCAAACCCGACGGGCGCTTCCGCGCCGACCAATTCGCCGGAACTGGTGGAGATCATCGGCAGGGCCACCAGTGTGACCAGGCCGATTGCCAGGAGCTGGGCCCAGATGCCGGCCGGATCGCGGCGCAGGATCATGGCGCGCCAGGGACCGGCGAACCCGAAGCGCAGGCCTTCCAGCACGATGCCGAAGCCCAGCCCGATGGCGAGCATCAGGCCGAAGCGGCCACCGGCCAGAAGCGCCGCCGCGAAGACGACAGCGAGGCCGGCCAGAACGAGGACGCCACGGCGCAGGATTGGCGCCGTGGCGTTGAAGGAGCTGTCGGTCAGTGTGGTCACGTCAGTTGATAATCTGCTTTATCTGGCTCAACAGGTTTTCCAGGAGGCCCGGGGTGTTGGCCATTTCAAATCCGGTATTTGAATATTCTACCATGGAACCCGGATAAAGCTTGGCGTTTTCGACGCCTGCAATTTCCGAGACGGCAAACCAGTGGGTCGCGGCCCAGTGGCCGGTGTTGCAGAAGGAGACCGTGTCCTTGCCATCCTGGACGCCGAGTGTCGTCTTGAGGGCGGCCGGATCGATGGCTGTCGACATGGCCGGGGAGCCCTTGTCGAAGAAGGTGGTGTAGGCATGGTTTGTCGCGGTGGGCAGAGTGCCGGGGCGTTTCGCCGCCGCATGGGCCTTCTGACCGTTGAAGAAAGCGGCGGGGCGGGAATCGACCAGAAGCGCATCCTTCTCGCCTGTGGCGACTGCCGCGATGTCGGAGGTCGTCGCCAGCCAAGTGTCGTCGAAGGTCAGCTCAAGCTCGCTCGGCATGGCGGATTCGACGGTCTTGTTCACCGGCAGACCGGCTGCCTGCCAGGAGACGAGGCCGCCGTTTAGGATCGACAGGTCGGTGAAGCCGGTGGACTTCAAGGTCCAGTAGACCCGGGCCGCGGCGCCGAAATCGGTGTCGGTCTTGCCTTCGGATAGGATCACGATCGGGGCGTCCTGCTCCAGGCCAAGCTCTTCGAGTTCGGCTTCCAGTTTTTCGACGTCGACGAGACCGCCGGGGTTTTCCGCCGGTCCGCGGAACATGCGATAGGGGGCGAACAGGGCGCCGTCCGCATGACCATCCTCATAGCCCGCGTTGCGGATGTCGAGAAGGACCGGCTGCGCTGTCTCCAGCGACGCGGACAGTTCGGCGGCTTCCACCAGCGGGCCGAAGGTGGCGGCATGGGCAGAGGTTGCAAGGCCTGTGGCCATCGCCAATGCGAGCGCGAAGTGTTTCATGAAATCAGCTTTCCTGGTCAGCGGCCGTCCGGCTTTCGGCAGGCCGCGTCTGTTTGATTGTCGCTGAATCTAGGGGATCTGCCGAGAAGGAAACAGGGATGGCATTTCAATTTTGTCCGGCCGGTTGATAATTTGAACCAAGGCGGGCGGCTTTGCGGGCAAAGCTTTGCGGAGGGGCGGATGCGGGTTCGCGGCGATGCCTGCGGTTGGCACCCGGTTCTTAGGGCGGTCTCAGTTGAGCGGGAGGTTGCGGCAAATACCTGCGTCACCCTGTGCGAGCGAAGCGAGACCCGGGACCTACTCATTTCCAGAGAGCACGTGAATTGAACAAGCACTGCTCCCTGAAACTCCCCTGTTTCAGCGAGTCGCACGGCGAGTAGACCCCGGATCTGCGCTTCGCTTGTCCGGGGTGACACTCGGAGGGTCACATCCCCGATAGAGGTATTTGGCGCAACCTCCCGTTCAAATACGACGGCCTTGTCCCGCAACGGGAGACCCTAACAAGCGAAGGTCCCGGACATGATCCGGGACCTTCAATGCACGCGTGACGTGGCCCCGGCGCAAGGCCGGGGCGGAGGGTTCGGCAGTTGCCTTACGCGGAGGCCTTGTTGGCCGTGCGTTCGGCGCGTTTGCGCTCGTGCGGGTCGAGCATCGCCTTGCGCAGGCGGATAGACACCGGGGTGACCTCCACCAGCTCATCGTCGGAGATGTAGGAGAGCGCCGCTTCCAGGGTCAGTTTCTTCGGCGTGGTCAGCTTGACCGCGTCGTCCTTGCCGGCGGAGCGAATGTTGGTGAGCTGCTTGCCTTTCAGGACGTTGACTTCCAGGTCGTTGCCACGGGTATGCTCGCCGACGATCATGCCCGGATAGACCTTGGTGCCCGGGTCGATCATCATCGGGCCACGGTCTTCAAGGTTGAACAGGGCATAGGCCACGGCCTCGCCGGTGCCGTTGGACAGGAGCACGCCGGTATGACGGCCCTGGATCGGGCCCTTGAAGGGCTCGTAACCGTGGAACAGGCGGTTGAAGATAGCCGTGCCGCGGGTGTCGGACATGAGCTCGGCCTGGTAGCCGATCAGGCCCCGGGTCGGGGCATGGAAAACGAGACGCGTGCGTCCGCCGCCTGAGGGCTTCATCTCCAGAAGGTCGGCCTTGCGTTCCTGCAGCTTCTGCACGACAGCACCGGAGTGCTCCTCGTCAACGTCGATGATGACTTCCTCGATCGGCTCCAGCCGGTTTCCGGCGTCGTCATATTGAAAGACGACGCGCGGACGGCCGACGCCGAGCTCGAAGCCTTCGCGGCGCATGTTCTCGATCAGGATCGCCAGCAGAAGTTCGCCGCGGCCGGAAACGACGAAAGCGTCCGGCTCGTCGGTTTCTTCCACTTTCAGGGCGACGTTGCCCTCGGCTTCCTTCATAAGACGCTCGCGGATGACGCGCGACTGCACCTTGGCGCCTTCGGTCCCGGCCAGCGGGCTGTCGTTGACGCGGAAGGTCATGGACAGGGTCGGCGGATCGATCGGCTGGGCCTGCAGCGGCTCGCTGATGGAGGGGGAGCAGAGCGTGTCGGCCACGGTTGCCTTGGTCAGGCCTGCGATGGAGACGATGTCACCGGCTTCGCCCTGTTCGATCGGCTGGCGCTCCAGGCCACGGAAGGCAAGAACCTTCGAAATACGGCCTGTCTCGACGACGCTGCCGTCCCGCGCCAGGGCCTTGACGGCCATGTTCGGCACGGCGGTGCCTGAAACAATGCGGCCGGTCAGGATGCGCCCGAGGAACGGATCGGACTGAATGGTCGTCGCCAGCATGCGGAATTCGCCCGGCTCGGCTTCCGGCTCGGCGATCCGGTCGAGAACCATGTCGAACAGCGGGTCCATCTTGTCTTGCGGTCCGTCCGGCTCAAGCGCCATCCATTCCTGTTTGGCGGAGCCGTACAGAACCGGGAAATCGAGCTGATCTTCATTTGCGTCCAGCGCGGCGAACAGGTCGAAGACCTCGTCGAGTACTTCCTCGGCGCGCTGCTCGGGCTTGTCGATCTTGTTGATCGCGACGATCGGCTTGAGGCCGAGCTTCAGCGCCTTGCCGAGCACGAACTTCGTTTGCGGCATCGGGCCTTCGGCGGCATCGACCAGCAGGATCACGCCGTCGACCATGTGCAGGATGCGTTCGACTTCGCCGCCGAAGTCGGCGTGGCCGGGCGTGTCGACGATGTTGATGCGGGTGTCTTTCCAGACCAGCGACGTCACTTTGGCAAGGATTGTAATCCCGCGTTCGCGCTCTATGTCGTTGGAGTCCATCATCCGTTCTTCCGTGCGCTGGTTGTCGCGGAACGCGCCGGATTGCTTGAGAAGAACGTCGATCAGTGTGGTTTTGCCATGGTCAACGTGTGCGATGATGGCAATATTGCGCAAGTTCATGAGTGGCTCCAAAAGACAGAGCGGGCCCTTTAGAGGACCCGCAGCATGTCTGGATGTGAGATATCTACAGATCGGCTGCTCGCCGAATTTGGCGCCTTTATACGTGGCCGGGACGGATTGTGCAATGCAATGTCACAAGTGCGCATTGACAGTATATGGTTGAAGGCGTAATTCGTAAGGTAACCTTACTAAATTGGAGTGTCGATGTCTGTTCCTCCTCCGAGCGTAGGTGTCACCATGCTGGTCGTCGATTTGGCACGGTTGATCCGCAGGCGCTTTGAGACAGCCCTGCTGGAAGTCGACACGGGACTGACGGTCGGCGAGGCAAGAACCCTGTTTTATGTCTGGCGCAGTCCCGGGCAGAGGCAGGCTGTGCTGGCCGAAAACATGTATGTCGAGCCGATGACCCTGGTTGGATATCTGGACTCCCTGGAAGCGGCCGGACTTATCAAGCGTTGCGCCGATCCGACAGACAAACGGGCAAAACTCATCAAGCTGACACCGCAGTCCGATCCGCTGCTTGAACGCATCGGCGTGGCGCTTCACGCGGTGCGCTCGCAAGCGCTCGAAGAGATTGCGTCGGACAAACAGGACGTTCTGGAAGATCTGTTGCAGACGATGAAGGACAGCATGCTGCAAGAGGTTTCCAAAGGGAAACAGAAATGATTTCCGACATCCCGATCATGAGCGCAAGGCGTACCGCGCTTCTCGGAGCCGGGCTTGTCGCCATCGGGCCCATCTCGATGGCGCTGTACACGCCGGCGATGCCAGCGCTTGTCGAGGCGTTCGGTACCAGCGATGCAGCGGTCAAGCTTACGCTGACAGCCTATTTCGCCGGTTTTGCCCTTGCCCAGCTGATCTGCGGCCCGGTCACCGATGCCTTCGGGCGCAAGCCCGTCACTCTGGCGTTTCTGTCTCTTTATCTGATCTCCAGTGTGCTGGCGACCCTTGCGCCAACGGTGGAGTTCATGGTCGCCGCACGCGGGTTTCAGGGCCTCGGGGCGGCCATCGGCATTGCCGTTTCCCGAGCGATGGTCCGGGATCAGTTCTCCGGCCAGGCCTCGTCAAGGATCATGAACACCATCGCCATGATGCTTGCGCTCGGCCCGGCGATCTCGCCGACCATCGGCGGTTTCGTGCTGGAGCTGTTCGGCTGGCAGGAGGTTTTCTGGTGCATGGTGATCTACGGCGCCGTGCTGATGTTGGCGGTTGTGGTCTTTCAGGTAGAGACCAATCCGAACCCCGGCACACATCACCTGAATCCGCGGCAACTGGTTTCCAATTACCTGACCCTGCTCAAGGATCCGCGTTTTCTGGGGCCGAGTCTCCTGATCGGCTTCGGCCTTGGGACACTCTATGCGCTGGCGACCGTCCTGCCTTTCGTACTGATTTATGAAGTCGGCCTGACGCCGTCCGAGTTCGGTCTGTCCATGATCATCCAGTCAGCGGCTTTCATTTCAGGCACAGTCCTGACCGGTCGGCTGCTCAGGGTTGTTGAGGCGCGCAAACTGGTGCCCTATGGCATGGCGATCTGGGTTGCCGCGTCTGTGTTGATGTGCTGGCTGAACCTGACCCAGCAACCGACCGTAACGACCGTCATGGGGCCGGTCGCCCTGTTTGCGTTTGGCCTGGCGCTGGTCCTTCCGGCCAGTTTCACGGACTCCATGGCTCCATTTCCGAATATCGCCGGCGCTGCCTCCTCTCTCGTCGGGTTTCTGCAGTTCGGCGGCGGTATTGTCGTGAGCCTGATCGTGGCAGCCCTGCATGACCCGGTCTTCGGGCTGGCCGTGATCCTGCCGATGATGCCGATCGCCGGCATCGCCTGCAGTCTGTTTTTCAAAAGCCAGGTGCCGCAGCCGGCCGCTGCCCGATAAGATACCTTGCGGCTGATATGCATCCCTGACGCCGCAAGGCGGATCCGCGCGGAGCCGGGATAACAGGGGAACGCGAGCATGACGGCGCTTGACCCGTTCCGCCGGAGCAGGCATCAGGAGCCGGATTGATTCTGGGTGCTGTCCCTGAGGAGCCGCGACATGGCGAAAGCCGCTGCATACCGTCTGCCGACAGACCGCCCGCAGGTGATGGGCATCCTGAATGTTACACCCGACTCCTTCTCCGACGGCGGACAGCATGCTGTGCCCGGTGCGGCGCTGGCCCATGCAAGGGCGATGATCGATAAGGGCGCCGATATTCTCGACATCGGAGCGGAGAGCACGCGGCCGAACTCGGTGCCGGTCGCGCAGGAAGAAGAATGGGCCCGGCTCGCACCCGTCCTTGAAGACGTCGTCGGCCTCGGAACGCCGGTTTCCATCGATACATACAAGGCTGAAATCGCCCGGCGGGCCTGCGCGGCTGGAGCCGTCATTGTCAATGACGTCTGGGGCCTGCAGAAGGATCCGGCCATGGCGGATGCGGTGGCCGAGGCCGGAGCGTTTGTGGTGATGATGCACAATCGAGCAGGCATCGACGGCGACCTCGATATTCTCGGGGACATCGACAGTTTCTTCGAAACCTCGATGGAACTTGCAAGCCGGGCCGGTATCGCCCGGGAAAAGCAGATTCTCGATCCGGGCTTCGGATTCGGCAAGACCATCGACCAGAATTTTCTTGTTCTCAATCGCTTGGACACGCTGAAGAAACACGGGCTGCCGCTTCTTGCCGGAGCCTCCCGCAAGAGGATGATCGGCGCCGTGCTTGGTGCGGATATCGAAGACCGTCTTTATGGCTCACTCGCTGTCCATATGACCGCCCTTTTGAAAGGGGCGGCGATCGTGCGGGCACATGATGTGGGTCCACATGCGGATTGCGTGCGTATGCTTGAGGCAACCTCGCTTGAACGGAACCCCAACTGAGATGACATCTTCCAACCGGACGCCGGACACCGATGAAACCGGCGAGACTCCGATCCGCCGCGCTCCGACACGCTGTGCTCTTGGGCTCGGGTCCAATGTCGGCGATACGAAGGCCATTCTGGACAAGGCGATAGGGAAACTGGATCAGACGGAAGGCATCACGCTGGTGCTGCGCTCCTCCGATTACCGGACGCCGCCCTGGGGGCCGGTGCCGCAGGACGACTACCGCAATTGCTGTGTGGTGATCGATACGCTTCTCAGTCCAGTCCAGTTGCTCAGGCGCTGCCTTGAAGTGGAGACAGAACTCGGGCGGGTGCGCGATGTTCGCTGGGGGCCGAGGTCTATCGATGTCGATGTATTGATCTATGGCCTTGAGAAGGTGGTGGAGAAGGATCTCGAAATACCGCACCCCCGCATGGGCGACCGGGCTTTCGTTCTGATCCCGCTGGCCGAAATCTGGCCCGATGCGCCGCTTGGCGACGGGCGGACGGCGGCGGATGCGCTGGAAATCTGTCCGGACCGGGATGGTGTTGTCAAACTGCTCGACTGAAGCCTTTTGCATGCTTCGGGCGATTTCCTAACCAGCAAAGCTTCTCATGTGAAAACCGGCTGTTCCGGCAGATTGCCGGTGCGGTGCTCCGAAAGGACAGGCGCGCCGGGCCAGGCAGCCGGACCAGCAGTCGCCCGCCGGATTGGCCGCCAGATAGTCGCGGCATACCGGCACGTCGTAACCGTTTTCCAGCGATATGGCGTTTGCCGGGCAGGTGGAGAGGCAGGGTTTTTCCGTGCAGGCCGGGCAAGGACCGTCTTCGGCCACAGCCAAGGCGTCAGGAAGCTTCGCGGCGCTTAGGAACGCAGCCCTGAAGCCCGCCCACAGCCCGAAAGTCCCATGCGCGAGCACGCCCAGGGGGCTCGGCGAGAAGCCTCCGCATTTCAACGCCCATTGCTGAAAGGGATGATACGGCGGACCTTCGAAGGGAAACAGCGCCTCGAAGCCGTGCCTTGCGGCGCATTCGCTCAGAACGCGTTTCGTATACCGGTCGAGCGGATCGGGCATGCCGTCTGTATGTTCCGGGCTTTTCTCGAAGACCGGCCACAGAGCCGGGCCGGTGCTGCCGATCAGCAGAAGGCTTTTTGCGGGTCGGCCACCGGAAAGCGGGGGAAGCGGATAGTCCCCGGCGGGATGAAAGCCGCCCAGTCGCAGGAACCCGGCGGCGAGGAGATCATTCATCAACTCTGCCGCCGGTCCCGTCATCGCAAGGGTCTCAGCCGAGCCTGTCGCGCTTGGCCAGGGTGCGCAGGCGCAGGGCGTTCAACTTGATGAACCCGGCGGCGTCCTTCTGGTCATAGGCGCCCTGGTCGTCCTCGAAGGTGACCAGTTCTTCGGAATAGAGGGAATAGGGCGAGGACCGGCCCGTGAGGATGACATTACCCTTGTAGAGCTTCAGCGTAACCGACCCGGTCACATGCTCCTGGCTCTTGTCGATCAGGGCCTGCAGCATGTCGCGCTCGGGCGAGAACCAGAAGCCGTTGTAGATCAGCTCCGCGTAGCGCGGCATCAGTTCGTCCTTCAGATGCGCCGCGCCCCGATCCAGAGTGATGGATTCCATTGCCCGGTGCGCGGTCAGCAGGATCGTGCCACCCGGCGTTTCGTAGATGCCGCGGCTTTTCATGCCGACGAAGCGGTTCTCGACCAGATCGAGGCGGCCAATGCCGTTGTCGCGGCCATAGTCGTTGAGTTTGGCAAAGAGGGTTGCTGGAGACATCTTCTCGCCGTTGAGCGATACCGCGTCGCCCTTTTCGAAGCCGATCTCGATCTCGGTGACGACATCGGGAGCTTCGGTCGGATCGACCGTGCGCTGGTAGACATAGGCGGGGGCTTCCTCGGCCGGGTCTTCCAGCACTTTTCCTTCGGAGGAAGAGTGCAGCATGTTGGCATCGACGGAGAAGGGCGCTTCGCCGAGCTTGTCCTTCGGAACCGGGATCTGGTGCTTCTCGGCAAAGTCGATCAGGTCGGTCCGGGACTTGAAGGTCCAGTCGCGCCAGGGAGCGATCACCTTGATGTCGGGGTTGAGCGCATAGGCGGCGAGTTCAAAGCGGACCTGGTCGTTGCCCTTGCCGGTGGCGCCGTGCGCGACGGCGTCGGCGCCGGTCTCCTCGGCGATTTCGATCAGCCGCTTGGAGATCAGGGGCCGGGCGATGGAAGTTCCTAGCAGGTAGACACCTTCATAAACGGCATTGGCGCGAAACATCGGGAAGACGAAGTCCCTGATGAATTCCTCGCGCAGGTCGTCGACGTAGATTTCCTTGATGCCGAGCATCTCGGCCTTCTTGCGCGCCGGTTCCAGTTCCTCACCCTGGCCGAGATCGGCGGTGAAGGTCACCACTTCGCAGCCCAGTTCGGTCTGCAGCCATTTCAGGATGATGGAGGTGTCGAGGCCGCCGGAATACGCCAGCACGACTTTCTTGATGTCACCATGCGCCATTTGGAGAGGGTCCAGTTTGCTGTTCCGGGGTCCATCAGGGATGTGAAGTTGCCCCGAAACCGGACCAAATTCCATATCCTGAGCAGTTTCCGGGCGGTTTGACCGCGTGTTGAAAATTTGCGGCAATTTAGCCGGTTCTCTTCCCGGCGCAAGCCCTTGCGGCTCCACCTGCGTTCATTTGTCGGTGGAGTGGCGGGTTGACCGAAACCGTACCGACCGCGCCGCATCCGAAAATGGAGGAAACCGTGGCGCAGGTATCGCCAACGCGCGTCCTGGGGGGGGCAATTGATGCCTAGCCGGCGCGGGTCGGTTCCTTGCTGTATTTCGCCATGAACATGTCCACGCTCTCGGCAATGATCTTGTCGATTTCCGCGCGGTCCGGGACACGGGCGGCGTAGAGGTTCGGGAAAAAGCCGCGTGACTTGATAAGGCCGAGAAACTGCTTTGCCGCGACCGCCGGGTCGTCGACGGACAGCCGGCCTTCTTCGGTGGCGCGCCGCAGGACGGCTTCGAAATCGGACTGGAGGGTCATGCGCGATTCCATGTCCGCCGCCAACGCCGGGTCGCGGATCGTTTCGCTCATCACCATGCGGGCAAGGTTCATGAAACACGGATTTATCAGCAGCGCGCCTTCTGCCCAGCCGAGCTCCATCAGCATTTCGCGGATCGGTTTGGTATTGTCGTAGGGAATTTCAAGCGCGGAATTCACCTGGTCGACGAGAAACTGATTGATCTCGTGGAAGAGCACTTCCTTGCTTTCGAAGTGATTGTAGACCGTTCGCTTGGATACCTGAGCCCGCTCGGAAATCCGGTCCATGCTTGTGCCGGCATAGCCTTTTTCCTGAAATTCCGCGATCGCGGCTTCAATGATCTGCTTTTTCTTCCGGTCTGATACGGACATGCCTGATCCGAGTTCTCCCACGACTGATTTTTTTTCGCGTGTTGTGTCCTGTTCCCTTACATCCCAAAAATTCCGCTCTATGTAAACTACGGCGTTTACAGACGCGCAGACAATCATTAAACTGCACGGTGTAGTTTACTTCCTTTAGCCAGATCAGGCCAGCCAAAGGAGATGTCTCAAGATGTCAGTGACATTGAAAATCAACGGGGAAACGCGCACCCTCGATACCGATCCCGACAGCCCGCTCTTGTGGGCACTGCGCGACGAACTCAAATTGACCGGTACCAAATTCGGTTGCGGCATCGCCTCGTGCGGCGCCTGCACCGTCCATCTGGACGGCATGCCGATCAGATCCTGCCAGACCATGGTGGGAGATGTGGAAGACGCTGAAATCACCACAATCGAAGGGATCGACGGCAAGGCCGCCGAAGCCGTGCAGGCCGCCTGGCAGGAGCTGGATGTGCCGCAATGCGGCTATTGTCAGTCCGGCCAGATCTTGGCTGCGACTGCGCTCTTGAGCGAGACGGGCAAACCGACCGACGAAGACATAGACTTCGCCATGGACGGCAACGTCTGCCGCTGCGCCACCTATGCCCGTATCCGCAAGGCGATCCACCTTGCTTCCGACAAGATGGAGGGCTGAGCCATGTTGCATCTCCTGCAAAAACCTCTTGAGGCTGCTCAACCGAGCCGGCGGACCTTCCTGAAGCTGTCAGCGGGCACCATCGGCGGTCTCGTTCTGGCAATGAACCTGCCGCGATCCGCAGCGTCGGCGGCCGAAGGCGATTTCCTCCAGCCTTTCGTGCATATCCGCCCGGACAACACGGTTGTGGTGCTGTCCAAGCATCTCGACAAGGGCCAGGGAACGGCGTCCGGGCTTGCGACGCTTGTTGCCGATGAACTCGATGCGTCGCACGATCAGGTCATGGTCGAGTTCGCACCGTCGAATCCGCAGCTCTACGCCAACACGATGTTCGGAGTTCAGGGCACGGGCGGCTCCACCGCCATGGCCAACTCCTTCACGCAGTACCGCCAGGCAGGCGCTGCGGCCAAGGCCATGATCGTGGCCGCCGCCGCGAAGGACTGGGGAGTGCCTGCTTCCGAAGTCGCCGTTTCCGGTGGTGTCGTCTCGCACGGGTCCGACAAGTCCGCGACGCTGGGTGAACTGGCCGGCCTTGCCGCCGGTGAAGAAGTTCCGGCCGAACCGGTGCTGAAGACACCGGATCAGTGGGTCTATATCGGCAAGTCCTTTCCGCGCCTCGATGTTAAGAACAAGACGGTCGGTGCTCCGAACACCTACACCATGGACTTTCAGCGGGACGGCCTTCTGGTGGCGACCGTCGCCAGGGCGCCGCGTTTTGGCGGCAAGGTGAAGTCGTTTGACGCGAGCGAGGCCAGGAAAGTGCCCGGCGTCGTCAATGTGCTGGAGGTTCCGAACGGTGTCGCCGTGGTTGCCGACAGCACATGGCCGGCGATCAAAGGCCGGTCGCTCTTGGAAATCGAATGGGATGACAGCGGGGCGGAGACCCGGTCGAGTGACGCCATGATCGCTGAACTCAAGGAGATGACGGCACAGCCGGGCGTGAAAGTGCGCGAGGACGGTGACGTCGATGCTGCCCTGGAAGTCTCTGCGAAGGTGATCGACGCCGACTATGATTTTCCGTTCCTGGCTCACGGAGCCATGGAGCCGCTCGACATCGCCATGATGTTCGACGGGGAGACCGCGGAATTCTGGTTCGGATCCCAGATCCAGACCATCGATCATAACGTGGCAGCCACCGTGCTTGGCATCCCGTTCCAGAACGTCAGGATCAACACGCTCTGGGCAGGCGGCTCCTTCGGCCGGCGCGCCCAGGCGGATGCCCATCCGGTCGTCGAGATCGCGATGCTGGCCAAGGCGATGCAGGCAGACGGAATGGAGCCTGCACCGGTGAAGATCGTCTGGACCCGCGAGGACGACATGGCGGGCGGCTATTACCGGCCGATGTCGGCTCACAGGATCAGGGTTGGCCTCGACGCCGACAACAACGTCACGGCGTTCAAGTACAACATCGCGGCGAAATCGATCGTCAAGGGCACTCCGTTCGAGGCGATGCTCATGAAGGATGGCGTCGACCACAACATGACCGAGGGCGCGCATGACACGTCCTATGCCCTTGGGCTGATGAACATGGACCAGACGTTTCAGGAAACGCAGGTTCCGGTTCTGTGGTGGCGGTCGGTCGGGCATACGCACACGGCCTATGTCATGGAAACCATGATCGACCGTCTGGCGAAGGAAGCCGGCAAGGATCCGGTCGCCTACCGGCTGGAGATGATCCGGGACGATCCGCGCAAGGCGAATGTCCTGAAGCTAGCTGCGGAGAAGGCGGGCTGGGACCATCCGCTGGCCGACGGCCGCTACAGGGGCGTCGCCGTGCACAAGTCCTTCGGCTCCTATGTGGCGGAAGTGGCGGAAATCTCGTTCCGCGACGACGGCACGGTGAAGGTCGAGAAGGTGACCGCCGCCGTGGATTGCGGCACGCCAATCAACCCGGACAACATTGTTGCCCAGGTCGAGGGCGGCATCGGCTACGGCCTCGGCGCGATCCTGCGCAATCAGGTGACGCTGGTGGACGGGGTGGTCGAGGAAACCAACTTCGACACCTACGAGCCGCTGCGTATGTCGGACATGCCGGAGGTCGAGGTGCATATCGTTGCCTCCAATGAGCCGCCGACCGGCATCGGCGAGCCCGGCACACCTCCAATCGGCCCGGCCGTCGCCAATGCCATCGCTGCGGCCAAGGGCGACTGGATTTCGAGTTTGCCGTTGTCGAAGGCGGGGCTTGTGTGAGTTGAAAGTCGTCTGAAACGAAAAAAGCCGCCTCCGGGCGGCTTTTTGCATGTTGGACACCTGAAACATCGCGGTTCATGAAACGCGGCTGGAAAAAGCGATGTGCTTTGCCCGAATGGAAAGTCTGGTTCGACTGCCTAAGCCTGGGCCGCCAGCGCGTCCCGGTCTTTCTTGCGCATGCGTTCCGAAGCCGATTTGAGCTGGCCGCAGGCGGCGAAGATGTCGCGGCCGCGCGGGGTGCGGATGGGGGAGGCGTAGCCGGCGCGGTTGACGATGTCGGCGAATTCCTCGATCCGCTCCCAGTCCGAACATTCGTATTCGGAGCCCGGCCAGGGGTTGAACGGGATCAGGTTGATCTTGGCCGGAATGCCCTTCAGCAGCCGGACCAGATCCAGCGCGTCCTTGTTGCTGTCGTTGATGCCCTTCAGCATCACGTATTCGAAGGTGATGCGCTTGGCGTTGGACAGGCCCGGATAGTTGCGGCAGGCGTCCAGCAGGGCTGCGATGTTCCATTTCTTGTTGATCGGCACCAGAACGTCACGCAGCTCGTCGCGGACCGCATGCAGGGAGATCGCCAGCATGCAGCCGATCTCGTCGCCCGTGCGGAAAATTTCCGGAACGACGCCGGAGGTCGACAGGGTGATACGCCGTTTGGAGAGCGACAGGCCGTCGCCGTCGGAGGCGATCAGAAGCGCCTTTTTCACGTTCTCGAAATTATAGAGCGGCTCGCCCATGCCCATCATCACGACATTGGTGACCAGCCGGCCCTCGGAGGGAACAATGGCACCCTGCGGCGTGTGCGCATCCGGAAAATCGCCGAGGCGGTCGCGGGCCAGAAGGATCTGCGAGAGGACTTCCTCCGCGGTCAGATTACGGACCAGCTTCTGGGTACCGGTGTGACAGAAGGTGCAGGTGAGGGTGCAGCCGACCTGGGACGAAACGCACAGCGTTCCCCGGCCTTCTTCGGGAATATAGACCGTCTCGACCTCAACCGGGCGGCCGGCGCCGCGTGGCGGGAAGCGGAACAGCCACTTGCGGGTGCCATCGACGGAAATCTGCTCGGAGACGATCTCCGGACGGGCAATCGAGAAATTATCTGCAAGTTTCTGACGCAGGTCCTTGGCGATGTTGGTCATCTGCGCGAAATCGGACACACCGCGCACATACAGCCAATGCCAGAGCTGGGATGCCCGCATCCGCCATTGTTTCTGCGGTACGCCTATCGTGCCGAGCGCTTCGCCCAGTTCTTCGCGGCTGAGGCCGACAAGCACCGGCTTTTCCTCGCCCGGCAGCAGAACCGCTGCGGCTGGAACGGTCGGCGCGTTCGGATTGTCCCGCGCGATATCGAGCGTAATCGCCATGTCGTGATCCGTTTTCCTGTCCGGCGTTTTTCGTGGCGTATCCTGTTTGGTGGATACGGCAGCCGGTCACCTGATCATCAGACCTCCGACCAGCAGGAAACGGAAGTCAGAAAGTCGGTCGATTTCTAAAGTGTTGGAGCATCCTGTCTGCGTTCACTCGAACGCGGCATGCTCAAGCCGTTTCCAAAACCACAAACGCCGGTAAAAATCAAGTTTTGCGGCTGCATTGGTGCCATGCGGCCAGCGAACCGATGCATGCCGAAAAGCCCGGCGAAGGCGCAGAAGCGCCCTGCCGGGTCAATGTCGCGAAAACGGGAGAGGCTTTGCCGGTTACTGGCAGGCCTGGCTGGCGGTATTGATCGCCGCCGTCACACCGGACAGCGAGAACTTGTAGGTCGTCCGGGTGCCGCGGCTTGATTCACCGTTCACACTCATTTCCCGGCCCGCCTTCATGGCGGCGACAAGCTGAGCTTCTGTCGCGGCGTTTTCCACCCAGGCACCGTCATTGTTGGTGAACAGCGTGAAGTTCTTGCCGTCGATATCGACCGCCACCGAAGACTTGTCCTTGAAGGGATAGCCGACAAGCAGGCTCGGTTCCGAGCTGACGCCTTCCGCCGGACGGCTCGTCACGAAGAAGAAGACATCTCCGTGATTGCGATCCCCGGGAAGCAAGGTGGTTGGCTTGGTCAACGCGTAGCAGACCTTGCCGCTGCCACTTGTGAGCGCATAGGCCGCCCAGTCGTTGTGCTGCTTCAGAAGCGTCGGGGTCTGCGCGAAAGCCACTGCACTCGAAACGGCCAGACCTGCAAGGGCTAGAACCAGCGATTTTGCTTTCATCATCTCCACACCGTTTGGCTTTGAGTTTCCGTCAAATTCAATTCAACTGCCGTCTGACATATAAACCTTGCTTTAATGATAACTTAAAGCGGGTTACGAAAGGGTTGAAGCCATGGCAATTGGTTTTTGAGTTTTTCGTCGCTCTTTTTCTCATGTCAGGGTGCGGGCCGCCGGAACGGGACCGTTTCCCGAATTGTCCCACAGCCTGTTGCGGTTAATCACGGCAAGAGTGTGGCGGTGTGCCTTAACCCCCTTTCGAAAACCGGCGAACGTGTTAAAGATCGGTCATGACCGTTGGCTCGGCAGGGAGTTTGGTATCCGTTGGCGAATGCGCAATATTATTCCGATCTCATCGTCAAGGTCGCGGCGGAGCGGGACAAGGCTGCCTTCGTCGAATTGTTCGATCATTTCGCCCCGCGTCTGAAGGGCTATCTGATGAAACAGGGCGCCGACAATGCCGTTGCCGAGGAAGTCGCCCAGGATGTGATGGTCACGCTCTGGCGCAAGGCGGATCTTTTCGATCCCTGTAAATCCTCCGCAAGTACCTGGCTTTTCCGTATTGCCCGAAACCGCCGTATTGACCGTCTGCGCCGGCAAAAGACCGCGGAACTCAATCCGGACGAACCTGCGCTTCAGCCGGCGCCGTTGCCGGACGTCGCCGACGAGATGGATGCACGCTTGCGGGAAACACGCGTCAGGGCCGCGCTGGAACAACTGCCCGAGGACCAGCGTCAGGTGGTCCGGCTGGCCTTTTTCATCGGACAGTCGCACAGCGAAATCGCCGATCAGACAGGACTGCCGCTCGGAACGGTGAAATCCCGGATCCGCCTCGCCTTCGGCAGGTTGCGCCAGCTTCTGGAAGCCGACGCGGCCGTCGATGTGGATTAGGCGGTTTGCCGTTGCCGGTCTGATTGTCTGCGCAGGGGTCTCCAACGCAGCCTCGGATGCGTTGCCACGAGGGTTCGTTTATCTGCGCGATGCGGTTCCCGATATCCGCCAGGACATGCGTTACGCGAGCCGTGACAACTTCATGCGCAAACGTCTGCCCGGCTATGAGGCACCGGAATGCATCCTGACGCAAGATGCGGCAAAGGCGCTCGGCAGGGTTCAGAACGCCGCCGTGAGCGCGGGGTACTCGCTCGTCGTCTTCGATTGCTACCGGCCGCAACAGGCCGTTGACGCAATGGTGGCCTGGGTCAATTCCGGCAAGGGTACAGACCCCGCGTATTACCCGAGGGTGTCGCGGGCGCACCTGATCCGGCAAGGTTATATCGGCGCGAAAAGCAGCCACGCCAGAGGGTCCACCGTCGATGTTGCTCTGGAATTGCTTTCCGGCTCGGTCCCTGAGGCCGATACTCCGCCCGCCTGTGCCCGCAAGGACCGGGAGACCGCTGATTTCGGCACCCCCTTCGACTGCTTCGACCCTGCCAGCCATACAGGATCGACCGCCATTCCTGTCTCCGCCCAGAGCCTGCGCCGGACACTCGTGGCACTGATGAAAGGCGGCGGTTTCCGGAATTATCCGGGAGAGTGGTGGCATTTCACCCTTCAAGGTGAACCGTTTCCCGGCAAGGCATTCGATTTCCCGATTGAGCGCCGGTAAAGGCGCCCGTATCCGGGTTCCTGTCGACGTCAGTCGGGATCACTCGTCAAACAAGGGGGTCACTTCCGAAATAGCCGTGTCCTTGTATTTGGATCCAGGGAAAACAGAACCGATTTCGATTTCCAGCCACGCGGCTTCCACGGGCGTTTCGAAGACGTAACGCTCGGCACCCATCGTGTCGCTCAGGCTGAGGATCCGGTTTGTGCCGTCGGACAGGGTAATGTTGGCGGTTCTGACGCGGGCGTTCTTGCGAAAGATGTCCCGGTTCTTGGCGTAACCGTTGACAATTTCGAAGCCCTGGAGCGATCTGGTCCGGTCAAAGGCAAACAGGACCTTTTCTCCTGCTCCGTCCCCGGAAACGCCCTCGACCCAGGCGGTCGATGTCTTGCCGTCGAACAGATTTCCAGGGCCGTAACGGTTTCCATATTGCGGATCGAGCACGGAACTGGCGCAGACCTGCAAGCCGCTGTTGCCGGTGCGTGCCGGGCTGCACATTTTGGCGGCGTAGTCCGGCAGGGGATTGTGACGGGCCGCCGTCAGGTTCTTGGCCCGCTTGCTTTCCGATCCGGTGTCCCCTGAACGGCTCGCCGGTGTGGTTTTGGCAACGGGCTGCTTGCTGTCTTCCGATTTTCCACCGAAATAGAATTCTCCGATGAGGGTGTCGTTTAACCAGGGTTCCTGGCGTTCGCCCGTGGATGTGTAGACGCTGTCGCGCACGCGGCCCATCAGCTGGCGGACTTCCAGATCGGGTGTGCCGATCATACGAGCCAGCGCTTCGGTGAAGGGACTGTTGGAGCCCGACCCGTCCAGCGCGATTTCGTCAGGCGCTGTGGCGAAGGCGATCATCATGCCTGCCGCGTTTGCTTCCAGCCGGGCCAGTCCGTTTGTCGTTCCCCGGGACAGGGAGCGCGGCAGGGGATTGCTGCGGCAAGCATCCAGGAAAACCAGCTTCAGCCGCGCCCTGGAGGCTTCCATGATTTCCAGAAGGTCGTCGGCCTTGACCGCCTGGCCGGGCAGGTCCGTCGCGGTCAGGATATCTGCATCCACCGGCAACAGCCAGTTGCGGCCGTCCACCTGAACGCCGTGGCCGGCGTAAAATACCAGAGCGACATCGGCTCCTTGCGCCCCGCGCCCGAACCGGGTGAGGCCGTCCTGGAACGCCTGCCGGTCGCCGTCGATAACGCGGACAACATCGAAACCGAGTTCGGAGAGTTTGCCTGCGATCAGGTTGGCGTCATTCGAGGGGCTCGCCAATGCCGGCATCGATTGGTAATTGCCATTGCCGATGACCAGCGCGACCTTGCCGGCCGCATGCGCCATCGACGACATGGCGAATACCATTACAAACAGCCAAATGCCTGTCATCGTTCTCGGAATTGCGGTCATTTCCAGTCTCCAGCGAGATAAAAGAAAACCGATCCCAGGAGAGGAACGCAAGGGAATTTTCCCTTGCGGGAGGTCTCTTCAGTTTTTTCTCAAGTCAAAGGTTGGTGACCGCAATGCGCAGGAACGGGTAAGTCACGTCCCGGGTACTTTTCTGCCGGAGCGCATGACCGGGCCGCCGGAAACATGCCTGGGGCGTTCGATCTTCGGTGCGCCGGCGGTCAGCGGGCGCTCCGCGTAACGGCCGAGGGCCCTGTGGCGGTCATACATGACGATGGCGCCTGCCATGGCGACGTTGATGCAGAACTTGGTCGGGATCTTCACCACGTGAGCGCAACGCTCCAGCATCTGCGGCGACAGTGAGCCACGCTCGGGACCAAGCACATAGGCCGCCTGCAACGGATGGCCGAAGCTCGGCAGATCGATGGACTCCTCGGTGAGCTCGATGCCGACGAGCTGACATCCGGCGGGCAGGTCCATCGTCTCGACGCTGTCCCAGGTGAAAACCGGCAGATGACCGGGGCTCTTGGAGGTGTCTGACGGCGGCGCCTTGCGGAGTTTGCGGTCGGCATCGACGGTGAAAAAGAAGTTTGCGCCGAAAGCGTGCGCGGAGCGCATCAGCGTGCCGAGGTTCATCCGTTTGGAGAGGCCTTCCGCCCCGACCGCAAAATATCCGCGCATTCTGTCTTTCCATTGTTTCCGCTTTTCCAGGGTAGGGACCCATCAAATTGAACTTTCAGGCATCAATCCGACAAAGAAGAGCAATGAAAAGCCTCAAGAGCCATGTTGATGCATGGGGTAAAGGCTTTGACGCGGCTCTTCGCAGCCGGATTGATGCCTGAAAGCATAATTTTATGGGTCCATACTCTAGCCCTCATAGCGGAAAGTCGGCGGAGCTGAAAGGTACGCCGCCAAAAGGCCGGGTTCTGCGTGCCCCGAAGATTATCCGGAAAGCCTATATCTGCGGCGGATGTCCATTGCTAACCTGCCGTTTCCATTTGTGCTTCAAGAGGTCGCCGTGAAAGCCTGTCTTTGCAAAACCCCGGGTCCGGCTTCGGGTCTTGTCGTCGAGGACATTCCCACGCCGACAGCCGGACCGGGCGAAGTCGTCGTCCAGGTGAAGGCTTGCGCGCTGAATTTCTTCGATACGCTGATCATTCAGGGAAAGTACCAGTACAAGCCGGAGCTGCCGTTTTCGCCGAGCGCGGAGTTCGCCGGTGTCGTTGACTCCGTCGGCGACGGCGTGACGGAGCTGTCCTGCGGCGACCGGGTGATGGGCTACATGCGCTGGGGCGCGGCCCGGGAAAAGGTCGCCGTGCGCACGCAGGACCTCGTGCGCCTGCCGGAGGATATTTCTTTCGAGATCGCCGCCGGTCTCACGGTGACCTATGGGACGACATTGCATGCTTACCGTGACAGGGGCGGGCTTCGCGCCGGGGAGACCGTGGCGGTGCTTGGGGCTTCCGGCGGTGTCGGCCAGGCGGCAGTCGAGATCGCCGCGATCATGGGCGCGAATGTGATCGCCTGTGCATCCTCGGAAGAGAAACTGACCTTCGCGAAGTCGCTCGGCGCTCATCAGACGGTCGACTATTCCAGGCAGAACCTGAAAGAGACGTTGAAGGAGTTGACCGGTGGCAAAGGCGTTGATGTGGTCTACGATCCCGTTGGCGGCGATCTGTCGGAGCAGGCGCTGAGGGCAACGGCCTGGGAAGGCCGTTTCCTGGTGGTCGGATTCGCGGCCGGCGACATTCCGAAAATTCCTTTGAATCTGCTGCTTCTAAAAGGCTGCGACATGCGCGGTATCTTCTGGGGGGAAGCGCTGAACCGGGATCCGGAAGGTCACCGGAAAAACATGGTGCAATTGCTGGACTGGGTGCGGGACGGCAAGCTGAAGCCGCATGTTCACGCGGTCTATTCGCTGGAACAGGTCCCTGAGGCCCTTGAGGAAATCGCCGCCCGGCGGGTGCGCGGCAAGGTGATTGTCACGCCCTGAGGGACTTGTCACGCGGCTGCAGGTTGGCGGTTCGCCTCAGACCGAGAATTCCGCGATTACCGGAGCGTGGTCCGAAGGCTTTTCCCAGCCGCGGGCGTCGCGCAGGACGCTCGTGCTCTTGATGTGGGGCGCCAGAGGTGACGAAACCCAGACGTGGTCGAGACGGCGGCCCTTGTCGGCCAACGACCAGTCCTTCGCCCGGTAGCTCCACCAGGTGTAGAGTTTTTCCTCCAGTGGCGTGAACTGGCGCATGGCGTCCAGCCAGTCACCGGCCTTGCGGACTTCTTCCAGCAGTTCGATTTCGACCGGGGTGTGGGACACCACTTTCAGAAGCTTCTTGTGGGACCATACGTCGTGCTCGAAAGGGGCGACGTTGAGGTCGCCGACGAGAACGGCCGGCTTCGCCGTCTCCGCACCGGTGAGCCAGCCTTGCATTTCCGCCATGAAATCGAGCTTGTGGCCGAATTTCGGATTGATCGTGCGGTCGGGTTCGTCACCGCCGGCAGGCACGTAGAAATTATGCACGCGCAGGCTGGCTCCGTTGAAGGGAACATCCGCCGCGACATGGCGGCTGTCGCCCATGTCGCAGAAACCGCGTTTTTCCACATTGCTCAGCGGCAGCTTCGATAGCGTCGCGACGCCGTGGTAGCCCTTCTGGCCGTTGATGGCCATATGCTCGAAGCCGGCCTTGCGGAAAGCGTTTTCCGGGAAATTGGCGTCCGGGCACTTGGTTTCCTGAAGGCAGATCACATCCGGCGCGATTTCCTCGATCAGCTGCTCCACAATCGGCATGCGCAGACGCACGGAGTTGATGTTCCAGGTGACGAGCTTGAGACGGTCTGTCATGAGGTCCTTGCCGGAGTGGTTTTAAGGTCTCTCAAGTCATAAGGATTCGACTCGGGAGTGCAACGGATTTCAGTATTCGGGGGTGACGTCCGGGGTGCTGCCGCTTGCGCCTGCAAGAGGGTGTGCCTGCCGGGAGAACGGACAGGGCGGGCCACAAGACCGGCACCCCGGTCTTTGTCCTTGACCGGCCGCAATCGGGCCCTAATTGCCGCTTCTGTCACAAATGGACGGGTGCCTTTGCCGGAAAAACGCGATTTTGTCCACGTTCCGTTAGGAAATCACAGGCATTTTGAGCCGTTAAAACAAGCTTTTCTTAACCTTTTCGAGGATGCTGTGCTGCCCCTGATAAAGACCCTTTGTTCCATCGTCGGCTTTGTCGTTCTAGGCTCCTGTTCGGCTTACGACTTTCCGGATCCGACTCCGGAAGACTTTGCGGTCCACGGCATCGATATCTCGCGTTGGCAGGGGGACATCGACTGGGTCAGGGCGAAACAATCGGGCGTCGCCTTCGCCTGGATCAAGGCGACGGAAGGCGGCGATCATGTGGATCCGCGCTTCGTCGAGAACTGGGTTGGCGCCCGCCAGGCCGGTGTGCCGCGCGGCGCCTATCACTTTTATTATTTCTGCCGGCCGGTCGAGGAGCAGATTTCCTGGGTGAAGGAAATCGTTCCCCGCGACCCGGAGGCGCTTCCGCTGGTCCTGGACATGGAATGGAACGCCCATTCGAAAACGTGCACGACGCGGCCCGGTCGGCCGCAGATCTTGCGCGACATGAAGATATTCCTGGACGAGATGGAAACGTATTACGGCAAGCGACCGGTGATCTACTCCTCCGTGGATTTTCACCGCGACCGGCTTGTGGGTGCGCTCAAGGGCGAGCAGTTCTGGCTGCGCTCGGTCGCCACCTACCCGAACAACATCTACGACCAGCGTGACGACTGGGTGTTCTGGCAGTATACGGCGGAAGGGTCCGTGCCCGGTATTCGCGGCGATGTCGACCGGAACGCCTTTTTCGGCACGAAGTCCCAATTCCGCGACTGGCTGAACGGCAAGCTCAAGCGCTAGGGTCCGTACCCGAACTGTTTCCGGCCTGAGGGGGTGGAAAAGGCGTGTGCGAAAACCTGCGCACCTCCTGAGGTGTTTGTCATATCGCCGATTTAGCGCTTGGCGGCCGGCGACAAGCGGGCGAATTCTTCCAGCGTCTCCGATCCGGCCGAGAATTATTGTTTGGTCAGATCCTGCGCCAGCATGAGCGCATTGCCGTCCGGATCGTAGAATGTGGCGGTGCTGACCATGCCCTCTATGGTTTCGGTCTCACCGTCGAATTTCACATTCTCCTTTTCAAGGGCTGCCCGGGCCGAGGCAATATCCGCAACACCAAACACCGGCACCAGGTTGCCCGGAGACGGTTCCATCTGCTCGCCCAGTCCAAGGGTAACCCCTTCCGTCTTGGTCTGCATTTCACTCCAGCCGGCTTCGTCAATATGCATGAGCAGCTGGAAGCCCAGGTTCTTCTCATACCACTCCGCACTGGCATGGCGGTCACGCACCGACAGGGCGAGGGTGATGGTGTTTTCCAAAGAAACGACAGGCATGATGCTTTCCTATGTAGTAAAAATATAGTAGCTATAATTCATGGATATGCCGCTGCTTGTCAAGCTCACATCGAAAGCCTGGTCCCTCAAAACTCTGGCGCTGCTGCATTCCGGCGTTCCGGGCCGGCAGGCACCGTTGATCGCAGCGACCACGGCGTCACGCAGTGCCTTTGCCACCAGCCTGGAGCACCTGATCCAGTTGGGACTGCTTGAGAAAAACCCGGGTCATGGCCACCCGCTCCGGCCGGAATTCCGTCTGACGGAGCAAGGCAAGGTGGTTGCCGCCATGGCCCACCGCATCCTGGAAGCAGCACCGGGCGAGGACGGGTTTGGGATTTTGAAACGAAGCTGGCCCGTTCCCGTCCTGGCGTTGACGGAGGCTCCCAGCCGGTTTTCCGCCATCAGGTCCGGTCTGGGTGCGATTACCGATCGCGCACTTTCCAGGTCACTGGGAATGCTCGAGGAACGGGAGTGGCTTCAGCGTGAGATCGATGTGTCACAGCGCACGCCGTTTCCGACCTATCAGGCGGTGAATGCGGGGCAGATAATCAACCGGGCCATAGGACTGAGCCTCCAGGGTCTGTGAAACTCAAACGTCCACAGGCTCCAGAGACGTCGGTCCGGCTTCGCGGCTCTAACCTATTGCACGAAGATTTGGTGCGCGATGTCCCTGCCATTGCTGACGGTGACCTGCGTGAAGCCGATCAGTTTGCAGAAATCGAGAAAATTCAGCTCCTGCGGTTGGGCGGAGCGGGCGAAGATTTCCGTGGAACGTGCCATGGATGTCAGCGATGCCAGGAGAGCGCGCAGCCGGTACAGGGTGTCGTACTGACTGTCGCCGGTTGCCACGATAATCAGCTTCTCGAGGTCTGTGCCCTTTGCGAAGAGATGGTAGCCCACGTGGAAGTTGTGCTCTTCATTCTTGTTTGCCAGGCCGATGACGAATCCGGCGCGCGACTTCTTGCCGGCGTCCGGTGCGGGGGCGAGTTCGGAAACATAGGCTTCCCGCGTTTGAGGCACCGGGTAATAATATCCGGCATGGGCATCAAGAGCGGCTGCCGGAAAGGTGAGGGTGGCAAGACCCAGCACCGAAGCGGCAAGAATGGCCGCGATCATTCGAATCTTTTGCATGGTGACGTGCCCCGTGACTTTCCCCGTTTCACTTGAATGACAACCGCTTCCGGTGCGGGAAACGCTTCGCATCCAGCCCCATCAAGCCGCGAACGCAAGCCGGACGCAAGCCAGGTGAGCAATCATCCGGGGGAAGACAGATTGGAGAAACTATGCAGCGCTATATTTTCGCCACGATGTATACTCACTTCCTGGTGGTGTCGGGGCGTAGATTTTCGGAGTTTTCAACATGCTGATCCGCTTGTCGCTGACGATGATCGCGGTCATCCTGACGGCGCTGCCGGCTGCCGCCCAGTCCCGTCCGGCGATTGCCTATACGACCGCCAATCTCAACATGCGCGCCGGTCCGGGCACCAATTACCCGGTTATCATCACCGTACCGCGTGGCGGCGGTGTGACGATTTTCGGCTGTACCCCCGATTACAAATGGTGCGATGCCGCCTTCACCAATGCGAAGGGCTGGGTGTCGGGCAAATACCTCAATTATGGCGGTGACGGCGGCTATTACGGCCAGCCGATCCCGAATGCCGGGGTCTATATCGGCGTGCCGCGCTATCAACGCAACTACCCGGACTACCGCCGCCCGCCGGTCGTGGTGCAGCCGGTGCGGCCGGCTCCCTACAGGCCAAGGTATCCGGGCTATCCGCCGCGCTATTTCGAACATCAGGTCTATTAGAGGCTGTCGCGGTAAATTGAATTCAGGAAGTCGCCCGAACACCTTTGCGGTGCAAACGTTGCCTCGGGTGACTTCCTGCGAACGTCGATCCGCTTAAACGCGGCACGCTCCGGAAAGGCCTGCCGGCCGACCTACTGTGCCGGCACGGGTGCAGCCATGACCAGCGACCAGAACACCTTGTGCTTGGCATTGGGCGCATAGGCGGTCGCGATGCCGAGCCGCGTCGCGTCCTTCATCAGCAGCACTTCGTTGTGCTTGGGAGACTCCCGCCAGCCCGAGAAGGCTTCCGCGAATGTGCGGTAACCGCCGCTGACGTTCTCGGAGGCCGCGGTTTTCGGCTCGCCGATGGAGATCATGCGCGCCGCCAATTGCTGGCCGGGGGCGAGCGAGGCTTTCACAGTGCCTGCGGCAGCCATGGCATCGGCCTGGGACGCGGCAATCGCGGAAAGCTGTGCATCGGGCGTCACCGGACCGAGGCCGCTGTTGATACGGTATTGGGAAATCATCTGCGCGGCGGTGGCGGCATCCACCTGACCGTCGACCCGCGCCAGATCCTGATAAAAGGGCGGTGTCTGAATACGATCGCCCGTGCAGGCGGCCACGGCAAGCGCGAGCGCGCCGGCGGCTGCAAGTGTCAGGGATCGGTGCCCGAGAGGAGTGTCTGCCAAGATTTTGAATTTCCCGCGATTGTCAGGGACATGATTCGCCCCGCCGGCAAGGTGATGGGACGACAAGTGAGCAGAATTGCGGCGACACGGTGAATACGCCCTGGCCTCGGGGTGCCGGCCTTAGAAAAAGTCTCTGGTGATCCGCGGCGGCCAAGAATCACGCGGCCGTTGCATTCGCGTGATGTGCGGCGAGGCTCTTCAATCAAATGGCCAGCCCGCCGGGGCGGGCTGGCCGGCTGCAGAACAGCCTTTCGGGAGCTTTGGAAGTCGATATCTGAATACGGGCGGGCCCCATTCGCATATCAGCGGTTGGAGGCCTCCAGAACATCCTCATAGGTGCGCAGGCCGGTGGTCGGGGCGCAGACGAGGACGGACATGTTGCCCGGGGCATGTTCGTTCTTCCACATCTTGGTATGCGCCCTCGGGATCTGGTCCCAGGGGAAGACCTCGGACATATAGGGGTCGATCCGCCGTTCGATCATCAGCTTGTTGGCGGCTGAAGCCTGCTTCAGATGGGCAAAATGGGAGCCTTGCAGCCGTTTTTGGTGCATCCACATGTAGCGGACGTCGAAGGTGCAGTTGAAGCCGGATGTCCCCGCGCAGATCACGACCATGCCGCCCTTCTTGCAGATGAAGGTCGACACCGGGAAGGTTGCCTCGCCCGGGTGCTCGAAGACGATATCGACATTGTTGCCCTTGCCGGTGATATCCCAGATCGCCTTGCCGAACTTCCGGACTTCCTTGAACCAGTCGGCATATTCGGCGGAATTGACCTTCGGAAGCTGGCCCCAGCAGTTGAAGTCCCTGCGGTTGATCACGCCCTTGGCGCCGAGATCGAGGACAAACTGGCGTTTGTCCTCGTCGGAAATCACGCCGACGGCATTGGCGCCGGCGGCGGTGATGAGCTGGATGGCGTAGGAGCCGAGGCCGCCGGAAGCGCCCCAGACAAGAACGTTCTGGCCGGGCTTCAGCTCATGCGGGTGATGGCCGAACAGCATGCGGTAGGCGGTGGCGAGCGTCAGCGTGTAGCAGGCGCTTTCCTCCCAGGTGAGGTGTTTCGGCCGCGGCATGAGCTGCTGGGCCTGCACGCGGGTGAACTGCGAGAAGGAGCCGTCCGGCGTCTCGTAGCCCCAGATGCGCTGCGAAGTGGAGAACATCGGGTCGCCGCCGTTGCATTCCTCGTCGTCGCCGTCATCCTGATTGCAGTGCACGACGACTTCGTCGCCGACCTTCCAGCGCTTGACCCTGTCGCCGACCGCCCAGACGATGCCGGCCGCATCCGATCCGGCGATATGATAGGGTGCGCCATGGCCGTCGAACGGGCTGATCGGTTCACCGAGACCGGCCCAGATGCCATTGTAATTGACACCGGCCGCCATCACCAGAACCAGAACCTCGTGGCTGTCCAGTTCCCAGGTCGGTACGACTTCAAGCTGCATGGCGTCCTCGGGAGCGCCGTGACGCTCGCGACGGATGGCCCAGGCATACATGTTCTTCGGAACGTGGCCGAGAGGCGGGATCTCACCGATCTCATAAAGGTCTTTCACCGGAGCGTCCTCACGTGTTCGGTTGTCATTGGCTTCGGCTGCTGCTGTCATTCTGCTCCCCTCCCAGGGCTGTGGTCTGCGGCACCCCTTCGCAAGTGCACAAGGATTTTCAGGGCCTGAACCCGCTTTTGCGCAACTATTGTTCAAAATTGTGCTGCACACTATACGACTATTGCTTAACTTGCGTTTTGACTCCAAGCATATTTTGCATTGCACATTAGGGGTTTCGCAGCTTTGCAAACTCCGGCACACTTTCGACCGCGGATTGCAAACCGGGCCAAAGGGTGCGCTGAGATACAAAAAAACAGGCGTCAGAAGGCCTTAGGAGGATAAGCGGCATGAGTTCAGAAGGTGGCAGCGGCGCGGGACGCGACCGTCCCTGGATTTTCAGGACCTATGCGGGTCATTCGACCGCCGCTGAATCGAACAAGCTCTACCGTGGTAATCTTGCCAAGGGTCAGACAGGACTGTCGGTGGCCTTCGACCTGCCGACGCAGACCGGTTACGATCCGGACGACCTTCTGGCGCGTGGTGAAGTGGGCAAGGTTGGCGTGCCGGTGGCCCATCTGGGCGATATGCGCGCCCTGTTTCACGAGATCCCGCTGGAGCGCATGAACACGTCCATGACGATCAATGCGACCGCGCCCTGGCTGCTGTCGCTGTACATCGCCGCGGCGGACGAACAGGGGGCGGACCGCAAGCTTCTGTCCGGGACCACCCAGAACGACATCATCAAGGAATATCTGTCGCGCGGCACCTATGTGTTCCCGCCGGCACCATCTCTGCGGCTGACGACGGACGTGATCGCCTGGACCTATTCCAATATGCCGAAATGGAACCCGATGAACGTCTGCTCCTACCATTTGCAGGAAGCAGGCGCGACACCGGTGCAGGAGCTGTCCTTCGCGCTGGCCACGGCCATCGCCATCCTGGATTCCATGAAGGCGAGCGGCGCTATTCCGGAGAAAGATTTTCCGAAGGCGGTGGGGCGGATTTCGTTCTTCGTCAATGCGGGCATGCGTTTCATCACCGAGCTTTGCAAAATGCGCGCCTTTACCGAATTGTGGGACGAGATCTGCCTGAAGCGCTACGGGGTGGAGGACGAACGCTACCGCCGGTTTCGCTACGGGGTTCAGGTGAATTCGCTGGGCCTGACCGAGCAGCAGCCGGAAAACAACGTCTACCGTATCCTGATCGAAATGCTTGCCGTGGTGCTTTCCAGGAACGCCCGCGCCCGCGCCGTGCAGTTGCCGGCCTGGAACGAGGCGCTGGGCCTGCCCAGGCCGTTCGATCAGCAATGGTCTCTGCGCATGCAGCAGATCGTCGCCTTCGAGACCGATCTTCTGGAGTATGGTGATATTTTCGAGGGCTCTTCGGAAATCACCAAGAAGGTAGAAGACCTCAAGGCGGAGGCGCGCGAGGAACTTGTCCGGATAGACGCCATGGGCGGAGCCGTCGCCGCTGTCGATTCCAGCTACATGAAGCGCCAACTGGTGGAAGCCAATTCGGCACGGCTGGCTGCGATCGAGGCCGGAGAACAGATCGTTGTCGGCGTCAACAAATGGGCCGACAGCGAGCCTTCGCCGCTGGGCGGCGGAGAGGACGGCGCGATCCTGACCGTGGCGGAGCACGTGGAAGAAGAGGCTGTCGGCAAGGTGAAAGCCTGGCGGGAGGCGCGCGATGCGGCCGCGGTCGCGTCGGCACTGAACGAGCTGGAAAGCGCCGCTCGGGAAGGACGCAATATCATGGAGCCGTCCATAGCGGCGGCGAAAGCCGGGGTCACCACCGGCGAATGGGGCCGCGTCCTGCGCGAAGTTTTCGGAGAATACCGGGCTCCCACGGGGGTCGGGCAGGCGGTGCGCAACGATGCGGGCGATCTGGCAGCGGTCCGCAGTGCGGTTGAGGCCGTCTGCGGCAGGTTGGGCCGGCGGTTGAAATTCCTGGTTGGAAAACCCGGTCTCGACGGGCATTCCAACGGTGCGGAGCAGATCGCCGTAAGGGCTCGTGACTGTGGCATGGAGGTCGTCTATGAGGGCATCCGCCTGACGCCTGCGCAGATCGTCAATGCAGCGGTAGAGGAAGACGTGCATGTCATCGGGCTCTCCATTCTTTCCGGCTCCCATCTGGCGCTGGTGGGCGACGTGATGGACCGCCTGCGGGCAGCAGATGCGGCAGACATCCCTGTTGTTGTCGGCGGCATCATTCCCGATGAGGACGCCGGCCGGCTGAAGGCCATGGGGGTTGCCGCGGTGTATACGCCGAAGGATTTTCAGCTCACCGATATCATGGCAGACGTGGTCAGAATCGCCGGTAGTAAAGCCGAGCAGGCGGCTTAGGTTACGGGCCTTGTCTCAAGGCAACTGTTCTGAACTTCGGAATGGATTTCTGAATGTATGGCAGCCCGGTGAGGCTTTTTCTTCCCTGAAACAAAGAGTTAACCTTACGTAAAGCTTTGTTAACCCTTTGTTGAGAAACTGGTAGGGTTCCGCCAGAAGGCGGCAATTCTCTGATGGCCAGGAGGCCGGAATGGCGACGATCGAAAGGCCGCAATCGGCCCAAGTCGTGGCGCATGCGACAGAGTATCCAGCGGATAGGGACGGTGACGGAACCGGCCGCGACCGCAGAAAAAAGAATGAGTCCGCAGAGCGCCATCACCCCGATACCGGACAGTCCGATGACAGTCCGGCTGTTCTCATTGACGCGCATCATGCCGTGAACCACACGCTGGACGGTGTTGCCGCCTACCGGGCGACAGCCCTGCAGGTGCTTGAGCCCGGAATAGACCACGGACCTGTGAACCCGCTGCGCGGGCCCATAGACCGGCTTCCGGCAGGCAACATCCGGGATGCCTATGAAGACCATGGCGACGATGACGGCCCACATGAAGTGAACGTGGCGACCTGACCAAAGGTATTAACCGTGGGCGAAACCTCCTGAATAACCCTTGACGGGGTCGGCAGGCTTCCCATATCGCGCTGGATACGTATGAATGCGTATTCGGCGTGGTAGCGGATTGCGCCGGACTGTTTCAGGACACGGGAGAATCCACGGCTTTGGCAGAGACGATACTTGGCCTGGCGGCGCAGAACCTGCTGTCGCCGATCATCCTGTTTTTCGCACTGGGTCTCGGGGCGGCGTTGGTCCGATCCGATCTGTCGGTGCCGGAAGCGGCGGCGAAGGCCCTGTCGATCTACCTGCTTTTTGCCATCGGATTCAAAGGCGGGGTCAGCGTCAGCGGCCACGGCATCGATGCTGGCCTGCTGATGTCTCTTTTGGCCGGGTTCGTGCTCTCCTTCGCCATTCCCTTTGTGGCTTTCGGGCTCTTGCGGGTGATGACCTCGCTCGGCACCGTCGATGCGGCTGCGGTCGCGGGCCACTACGGTTCCATTTCCATTGTCACCTTCGTGGCGGCCACCTCGGTGCTGCAGAGCCAGGGTCTGGCAAGCGAAGGCTATCTCGTGGCGGTAGCTGCAGTGATGGAGGCGCCCGCCATCCTTTCCGCGCTCTGGCTTGCCTCACGAGCCTCTTCAGACGGAACGGGTCAGCCCGGCAGAACCTCTGGTCTCTGGCGGGAAATCATGCTGAACGGCTCTATCGTTCTTCTGGTCGGATCTTTTGTCATCGGCTTCCTCTCCGGGCCCAAGGGCCTTGCGGACATCGAAAGCTTCATCGTCGCTCCCTTCAAGGGTGTGCTCTGCCTGTTCCTTCTGGATATGGGCCTGGTTGCCGGACGTGGGCTCAGGGCAAGCGCCAAAGAGCTGCGGCCGGGTCTGATCGGGTTCGGGATCCTGATGCCGATGATCGGATCGGTCGCGGGGCTTGTCGCGGCCAGCCTGATCGGACTTTCTACAGGCGGCACGGTGCTGCTGATGACGCTAAGCGCCTCCGCATCCTATATCGCGGTGCCTGCAGCCATGCGTGTCGCCCTGCCCGAGGCCAATCCGTCCATCTATCTGACCATGTCGCTGGGGATTACCTTTCCGTTCAACCTGACAATCGGAATTCCCCTCTATCTCAGCATCGCCCAGGCAATCGGAGGATAAATCCGTGGACATGAAGGACGCCAAGCGGGTCGAAATCATCATCGAGGCGCCGATGGAAACCCGGCTCACCGACGCGCTCGATTGCGCCGGTGTCACCGGCTACACGATCCTGCCGGTCATGGGCGGGAGCGGCAGCTCCGGACGCTGGAGCCGCGAAGGCCAGGTCTCGCGCGCCGGCGGTATGGTTGCCATCATCTGTATCATCCGCCCGGACAGGCTCGACGCGCTTCTGGAGGCGGCCTTTGCGGTGGTCGAACGGCATATCGGCGTCATTTCCGTCAGCGACTGCGCCGTGCTGCGGACCGAGCGGTTCTGAGCCTGGCCAATGGCGTGTCGCTCAACTGCGCCGGTGCCGGGTCGTCCGCCGCAACGCGGCAGGAATGCCTTTTTCTCTTTTTCGCCTGTGGACGGGTCAGCTCTCCGGCTGATTTGCATTCCGCATGTCAGGTGCTATGAACCTCGCCAACGTCTGACGGTTTCGGGCGGCAGCACGGGTTTGGGAGACAGGCATCTTGAAATTTCCGGCACATCTCTTGGAAGGCTACGGCCGTTATCTGGGCAAGGGTTTCGTTCGAAACAGGGAAACACATGAGCGGCTCGCGCTTTACGGCCAGACTCCTGAAGTCATGGTTATTTCCTGCTGCGACAGCCGGGTGACACCGGAAGGCATTTTCAATGTCGGTCCGGGGGAACTGTTCGTGGTTCGCAATGTCGCCAATCTGGTGCCGCCTTACGAGGATACGGAAGGCCAGCACGGCACCAGCGCCGCGATAGAATTCGCCGTCGAGGGGCTCAAGGTCAAACATATCGTTGTCATGGGTCATGGCCAATGCGGCGGCGTGACGGCCTTCCGCGAAAACGCCAATGCACCGATGGCGACCGGAAAGTTCATCGGCCGCTGGATCAAGCTGCTTGAACCGGCAGCCATTGCCATGGCCTGCATGCCTATAGACAAGGCGGACGATCCGCAGCTTGCCATGGAATACGCAGGCATTCGCCAATCTTTGAAAAATCTGAAGACCTTTCCCTTTGTCGAACAGGCGCTTGAGCAGGGCACCCTTGAGCTGCATGGCGCCTGGTTCGATATCGGATCCGGCGAGCTCAGGGTCATGAGCCCGGACAGCCAGCGTTTCGAAAAAGCCGAACCCGATTTCATCGCGGACTGACAAGAGGTCTCCCTGCGCAGGACAGGAGATCAGGCATGTTGTTGCAACTGCTGTCGACAGGATGCGACCGGATGAAAAAAGAGCGCGGCTGGGGCCGCGCTCTTTTCTGTTTCCGTAGGGTTGAGCGGCGGTTCAGGCCGCTGCGACGTTCTTCAGGAAGTTGTCGACTTCCTGCTTCAGTTCGTCCGTCCGGGAGGAGAGCAGACTCGAGGCATCGAGAACTTCCCGTGAGGATTGCGATGTCTCGTTCACCGTGCTGGAGAGATCCGACATGCGCGAGGATACGAACGTCGTTCCTTCCGCCGCTTTCTGGGCGTTCTGGGAAATCTCTCCGGTTGCGGAGCCCTGCTCGTTGACAGCCGCGGCGATGGTGCCGGTATAGGAATTCACCTCTTCCATGATCGTGGTGATCTCGGCGATGGCACCGACGGACTCCTTGGTGGCTTCCTGAATTGCCGTGATCTGGGCACTGATCTCCTCGGTTGCCTTGGAGGTCTGGGTTGCCAGTTCCTTCACTTCCGCCGCGACGACGGCAAAGCCCTTGCCGGCTTCTCCAGCCCGGGCCGCCTCGATCGTGGCATTGAGCGCCAGAAGGTTGGTCTGTTCGGCGATGGCCTGAATGAGTGTGACCACTTCACCGATCTTCGAGGCGGAGGCCGCAAGACCCTCGACCTTTTCGTTGGTCACTCGCGTGCCTTCGGTGGCGCGGTCGACAACTTCGGTGGTCTGGGACACCTGACGGGAGATTTCGCCGATGGATGCCGAGAGCTCTTCCGCGGCGCTTGCCACAGTCTGAACGCTGGACGTCGCATCGTCTGCGGAGTTCAGGGTCTCCGTCGCGCTTGTCGCGCTCTGCCCGGAAAGATCCGAGAGCCGGCCTGCAGTGCCTTCGAGGCCGTGGACGGTTTCGTCGACGGAATTCAGAACGTTGGAAATGCTGTTCCGGAACGCACCGATAAGGTCCTGGACATTGCTCTGCCGTCCGGTGGCCGCCGCTTCGGAGTGCTTTTGCTGCTCTGCAAGCTCCAGCCTCTCAATGGCGCGGGATCTCAGTGTGTTGACCGCGTTCGCCAGAACGCCGATCTGGTCGGTGCGGTTTTCATAAGGCACCGTGATTTCCAGATTGTCCTGGGCAATCTCGCCTGTGATTTCGGCGAGTTTCGTGATTGGACGCATCTGCTGGCGGATTGCATAGATCAGCAGCAGCATGGACACCAGCATCACGGGCAGCGTCCAGAGGATGTAGCGGCTCATGAGTTCGGTGACATTTGCCTGAACGGCTGCCTTCTCGACGCCGGCATAGAGAATACCGATGGTCTCGCCGCTGTTCGAGAAGATCGGCTGATAGACGGTGTAGTAATCCTTGCCGAGAATGTTGGCCTGACCGTGGAAGGTATTTCCCTTCGTCACGATCGGATAAACGGCGCCGTTTTTGCCGAGCGGCGTCCCGACGGCACGCTTGCCATCACCCTTGATGATGTTGGTGGACTTGCGCCAGAAATCCTTGCTCTCCGGATCCCACGCAAACACGGTAGCCGTCTCGCCCGTCATGCGTCCGATCGAGTCAATCATGTCGTGGTTGTCGAAGCCCGGGATTTCGGTGACTTCGATCTTCGACACGTTGCCGTCGGAGGTCCATGATACTCGTGCGCCCTCGATGCGTTCTTCCAGAAGTGTCGCGGCAACGCGCAGGTTGACGTCCTGTTTTTTGAGAGCCGTATCCTGCGCCTGTTTTGACGCCACCTGATATAGAATCACGCCCACAACGAACATTGAGAGTACAAGTAAACCCGTTGATATCATTGCGAGAGTTGACGTAACGCTTAAGCGTGAATAAAGACTTTTCATGTTGCCCCTCATAGCGAATCTGAGGGAGACACTAGAGTAATTTTGTAAATATTCAGAAAATGAATTATACTCAGGGTTGCTTTTGCGTATTCCGCTCTTTCTTGGGCATGTATTGGTAAAATTACTACTAGAATATTTTCTGTTCAATGTTGTTGGCTGCCAGGGCATCCAGGCCGCAGACGTCCGTATGTCAAAGAATGGCCATGCTTCCGGCGGATCTATTTCTTTGTGTCCGGTTTTTCGCCTGGGTGGGGCCGTGAGACTGCCGCTCAAAAAAACGGGCGCCGTCGGGCGCCCGTTCAATCAGCCGGTGCTCATATGAATGCGCACGGTATGCTTTCGAAGAATGTCAGGCCGCGGCCTTCTTCGGGGTGATCAGTCCACGGTTGATCAGGACTTCGGCGATCTGGACAGTGTTGAGGGCTGCACCCTTGCGGAGGTTGTCGGAAACGACCCACAGGTTCAGGCCGTTCTCGACGGTCGCGTCCTCGCGGATGCGGGAAATGTAGGTCGCGTCCTCGCCAGCGCTTTCATAGGGTGTGATGTAGCCACCGTCTTCCTGTTTGTCGATCACAAGGCATCCAGGCGCTTCACGCAGAATGCTGCGTGCCTCGTCCGCCGAGATCTCGTTCTCGAACTCGATATTGACGCTTTCCGAGTGCCCGATGAAAACCGGAACGCGGACCGCGGTGCAGGTTACCTTGATCGCCGGGTCGAGCATCTTCTTGGTTTCCGCCAGAACCTTCCATTCTTCCTTGGTGTAGCCGTCTTCCATGAAGTCATCGATATGCGGGATGACGTTGAAGGCGATGCGCTTCGTGAATTTGCTCGGCTCGATCGGATCGTTGACGAAAATCGCGCGGGTCTGGTTGAACAGCTCTTCCATCGCTTCCTTGCCCCCGCCCGAAACGGACTGATAGGTGGACACGACGATACGCTTGATCTTTGCGTGATCATGCAGCGGCTTCAGCGCGACGACGAGCTGAGCGGTGGAGCAGTTCGGGTTGGCGATGATGTTCTTTTTGGAAAAGCCGGTGATTGCGTCGGCGTTCACTTCCGGCACGATAAGCGGGACATCCGCGTCATAGCGCCATGCGGAAGAATTATCGATGACGATGCAGCCCTTGGCGGCGATCTTCGGCGACCATTCCTTGGAAACGGTGCCACCCGCAGACATCAGGCAGATGTCGGTGTCGGAGAAATCGTAGTTCTCCATCGCCTGGACCTTCAGCGTCTTGTCGCCGAAGGAGACTTCCGTTCCCTGGGAGCGGCGGGAAGCGAGCGCGATGACTTCATCGGCCGGAAATCCGCGCTCGGCTAGAATGTCCAGCATTTCGCGGCCGACATTGCCGGTGGCGCCTGCGATTGCGATCTTGAAACCCATTGGATAAGTCCTTGTCCGTCTCCCCGCATCACCGGCAGCCCGAATTCGATGGGCGTGTCCGGCTCCCGGCACCTCCCATCCCCGGGGAGGCGGGATGAGCGGCACCGTCAGGCGGTGGTCTTGGTGGTCTTGGTTGTGTGTTTAAGAGCGGTTGCGGCAGCCGTCAGGGTCTCGCCGCGCAGGAAGGTCGCGCTGGCAAGGGCCTTGGACATCGTATCCAGAATGTCGGCTTTCAGCCGGGTCATCGGAAGCTCGCAATCGTCAAAACTTGAGACGGCGCTGTTTTTGCCCGGAATTCCTCAGGAGTCAACCGGGAAAGCCGTTGCCGGCGACAATCCCCTGTCAGCGATTGAATTGTCAGCCGTTGAAGAGCTGTCCCGGTCCCGCCCCTTTCAGGGGGAGGCCTGCCAGCGTCATCATGTGCCAGGCAAGAGCCTGGTTCGAACTTATCACCGGCTTGCAGGCAAAAGGCGTGCGGCGTCCGCAAGCCGGTCGTTCATCCCAGCAAAGGTTTCCGCTGTCACCTCGGGGGCACTTTCAATCCTGCTGTGATAGAGCGCCGCGTCGTCGCGGCTGAACAACTGCCGGAATTCGTCCTCGATGGTCTCGTCCACGGACAAGACGATCAGGCCGAGGAGTTTTTTCCGCTGCGCGTCGTCATCGAGCTTGAACGGCAGTTTCATTGGAGACTCACCGTTTCAACCGAGGATGACCGGAATGTCCGGTTCGGCGGGTTGGCTGAGAAATTCCGGCATGCCGTCGCGGATCACGATGTTCTCCTCGTGGACCATCATTTTTCCGTTGCCCAGATCGATGCCGGGTTCCAGTGTCAGAACCATGCGCTCCTGCAGGACCGTGTCATCGAAACCCGGTCAGCGAAGGAGCTTCGGTGAGTTGCATGCCAAGGCCATGACCGAGCCGCCCGACATCGCCTTCCCCCTGGCCGATTGTTTCGGCCATGGCGCGGTAGAGATCGGCGCTGGTCCTGCCCGGTCTGGCTATGGCCATGGCGGCGCGGATCGCCGCAACCAACGTTTCATGGGCGCGCCTGACATCTTCCGTGGCGTGTCCGATTGCGAAATTGCGATCGAAGTCGCGGAAGTAGCCGTCTCTTGTGGCTCCGGTATCGAGCATCAAGACGTCACCTTCCTCAAGCGCCTGACCGGTAGGCGGTGAAATCACGTCGCCATAGCCGCCCTTGCCGGCGCCACCGACAAGGTAGGGAACATCATCGGCACCCTGGGCAAGGAGCTCGATCCGGAACGCCCGAAATGCGTCCTTGAGTGTCTGGCCCTTGCGGAACAGGTCCGGCGGATTGGCAAATGCCGCGGATCCGATTGCACAGATGCCGCGCAGCTTTTCGAGTTCGGTGTCCGACTTCACCATCCTGAGGCTCTGGATCAGGCCGGTGGCGTTGACGAACTCGGAACCCGCCAGGCAGGTCTGCAGAGACCGGAAGTCTTCAAGCGGCATGCGCAGGCTGCTTTCGCGGCCCATTGGCATCCCGATTGTCTCAAAGTCTTTCAGAACGTCTGTCAGCAGTCCAATCCCCTCGTCCTGCGGGTGCGGGGCGGAAAAGGTCCTGATGTCGTCCAGCCAGGTGGTGGCCATCAGATGAGCGCCGATCTGCGGGATCACGGCAATTGGCTTGCCATTTGCCGGCAGCACCAGAAACCAGGGCCGGGTCGGGCTCTGCCAGAACAGTGTCCTGAACCCGGAAAAATAGCGGACCTCCGCCTCGGTGGTGAAGAAAAGCGCATCGAGACCGGCTGCGTGCATGGCCTGTTGCGCGCGCTCGGTGCGCGCGGCGAATTCGGTCTCGGGAAAATCCGCGTCAGACATCCTCCGGGCCTTCCGAAAGATAGCAGAGGACGCGCGATCCCGGTCCCAGACCCAGGGCGGCGGCATGCGGGCCCGCATGATGCAGGGCGGCGATCCCGGCGGCGCCTGAAGGTGTGGTCGCCAGGTTGTGCGCAGAAAGCAAGGCGACGGTGTCCGCCGCTACCGCGTCTGAAATCGTCGTGAACCAGTCGGCTTCCCGGGCGAGGTATTTCAATGCCAGATGCGAGGGCTCCTTGCAGTCAAGACGCCCCATGGTCGACACCGGGCCGGGGGCGGTGACCGCTTTTCCGGCCTTTATGCTGGCCAGAAGGGCCGGCGCGTATTCCGGCTCAACGACCACGATGGTCACGTCCTGGCCCCAGGTGGCGCGCGCGCTCAGGGCGCAGGCGGCGGCCAGCCCGCCGACACCCGCCTGCAGAAAGACATGGGTCGGCGGTTCCGGTATCTGCCGTGAAATTTCGTCCCCCATGATCAGGTAGCCTTCCATGACATCGCGCCCGGCGTCGATCATGCCCGGCCAGGTGCTGTCGGGAAGAAGGACCCAGCCATTGACTTCCGCCTGTCTGGCCGCTTCGGACATGCTGTCCTCATAAGTGGCGCCGGTTCTCACGACCTTCGCGCCCTTCTGCCGAAGCCTGACGGCAAAGGCTTCAGGCACCGTTTCGGAGACGAATACAGCCGCCTTCGCTCCATAGAACGGCGCACCGGCTGCGAGAGAAAGACCGTGATTGCCCGCGCTTGCGCAGGCGAAGGTCATGCCTTCTAGAGCATTGCCAAGGTCTTCGGCACTGCCGTCACGGACTTTTCGGCCAGCCCGTTTGGCGATCGCATAGGCAGCGCCCAGCGCCTTGAAGCTGCCAAGTCCCATCCGGCTGCGTTCGTCCTTGATGGAAAGCGCACCGATACCGAAAATCCCGGCAAGATCCGCCGCATCCAGAAGCGGAGAGGGGTGTCCGTCGGGGCTCCTTTCCAGAAAAGAGGATGCTTCCGAGGCTGTGTCGGAGATGTTGCCGACGGCGAGGCCGGCATTTTCCGGCAGGCCCTTGCCCCGCCAGGGATTGTCGAGTGCGTCCATGCTTTTCCCCGATGCTGTTGTGCCTGCAGGTCATCAGCAGTGGCGCCTGAATTCAAGTCTTCCTTTTGCCATGACAGGGCGATGCCGGGTTGCGGCTTCATAAAAGTGATTTCAGGACTTGAAAAGAATCGAAACATCAAGATATCATGAATTATGGATATATATGTGAATGACGCCTTGAGCGCCTTTGGCGCGCTCAGTCAGAAAACCCGGTTGGAGGTGTTTCGTCTGCTGGTCGGCGCAGGCCCCGCAGGGATGGTAGCCGGGGACATAGGCGAAGCGTTGGGCGTTCGCCAAAACACGATGTCGGCCAATCTGTCGGTGCTGCTGCAGGCAGGTCTGGTTCGGAACGAGCGCGAGGGCCGCGCTGTCCGCTATTTCGCCGACATGGAGACAACGAAGGGTTTGCTGACGTTTTTGATGGCCGACTGCTGTGGTGGTCACCCGGAGCTTTGCGCGCAGGTCCTTGAAGCGGTGGCCTGCCGGAAACCGTCGTTCGTACAAGGAGACTGAAATGTCTGACGGTGTTTATAACGTGTTGTTTCTCTGCACCGGGAATTCCGCCCGTTCCATCATGGCCGAGGCCATTCTGAACCGTGACGGCGGGGGCAGGTTCAAGGCCTATTCCGCCGGATCCAATCCTGCCGGCGAGGTGCGCCCGGAAGCTCTGGCGCTGCTGGAGAAGCTCAACTTCAAGACCGATGGCCTGCGTTCCAAGGACTGGAGCGAATTTGCCGAGCCGGGGGCTCCGGTCATGGATTTCGTTTTCACCGTCTGCGGCAACGCGGCCAAGGAAAGCTGCCCCGTCTGGCCGGGCCAGCCGGTGTCGGCCCACTGGGGGCTGCCGGACCCGGCGGCGGTGGAAGACACGGAGGCGGAACGGCAGGTCGCCTTCAACGAGGCGTTCCGGATGCTCAACACCCGGATCTCGATCATGACAAGTCTGCCCATGGCCTCTCTCGATAAACTCTCCCTGCAGAGGAGGCTCGACGAGATCGGCAAGACCACCCGCGATCCGGCCTGAAGGCACAGCCTGAAGAACTGTCGGATGCCCTTTCGCCTTCATTTATGAGGCGATACCCCAAAACAGCAAACCCCTGCGTTCAGACGAGCGCAGGGGTTTTGCTGTCAAGGACAGGTCAGTCAAGTGGGATGCCGGACGCCAGCGTCCGGTACAGGCAATCCAGTGTTTCCATGCCGGCAGGGATGGCGGAATTGCTCTGCGAGGTATTCCCGATTACTTCAGGACGGGCAAAGGGCCTGGAAGAAGGGAGGGCACTGCAACTCCACCCGGCGATTAGACGCGATAACCTGCACGGTTTCATTGGATCCCGTCGATGCGGCGTGAGGGGCTGGCGCCGTGTGCTGAGCGGCATCCACGGCCGCACCTGCTGATGATGCGGTTGCGATAACCGAGAAAACTGCTGCTGAGATAAGTGTCGTCCGGAACATGTCCGTCTCCTTCAAGTCATTTGAACCAGGGCTTGCAGGAGTCAATTTAGGGTGGCTTGCCGGATCGCGCCTGTGCCGCCCGTCACTCCGGTTCATGCTGCCCGGAGTGACGGCAAGATTTACTGGTCAGGAGGCGTGGGCCTCAGGCCGGGGCGTTGCCTTCGCGCGCCGGGCGCAGGGTCAGCAGGGCGATCACCAGGGCCGTCAGCGCGCAGACCGCGACCGCGCCGGTGAGCGGCAGCGGGGTGCGATCGAAGAACGGGCTGCAGATCAGGATCATCACGCCGCCGGACACCATCTGGAAGGTGCCGCCGAGAGAAGACGCCATGCCCGCATGTTCGCCATGTTCCTCCAGCGCCATGACCATGGTCGGAGCGATGACCTGACCGAGGCAGCTGTTGCCGATGAACAGCAGGACCATAAGCACCGGCAGGTCATCGATGCCGTTCCAGACCAGCACGAAGAGCAGCGAAGTTGCCGCCGCGAAGCCGCAGACGGCCACAAGGGCGACGCGCGCCATGCCGAAGCGCTCCCCGAGTGTCGCGGCGAATTGCGACGACGCGAAGAAGCCGACCGCATTGATCGCGAAGACAAGGCTGAAGCCTGTCGGTGTCAGTTCGTAACGGGTCATGTAGACCAGGGGCGCGGCGGCGAGGAAGACGAAGAAGCTGGCGAGCGAGAAGCCGGCTATCAGCGTCAGACCCATGAAACGCGCATCCTTGAGCAGGTAGAGGGCACTGCGAACCATCGCCACCGCATCGATGCGGCCGCGGCGCTCCGGCGGCAGGGTTTCAGGCAGCAGAAAGGCCATTTGGACCATTGCGGCGAGTGCGATAACCGCGAGAGTGCCAAAGATCAGGCGCCAACTGCCGAACTGGATGATCAGGCTACCGGTCAGCGGTGCCAGCATCGGCGATATGCTGATGACCAGCATGACAAGCGCCATGAGCCGGGTCGCCTGGCCGCCGCCGGGATACAGATCGCGTACAACCGCGCGCACGATCACCATCGGCGCGGCAGCGCCGAGCGCCTGAATGAAACGGCCGAGCGTCAGCGTGCTGACATCGGCCGCGGTGGCGCAGAGTGCGGATCCGGCGATGAACACAACGAGGCCGATATAGACGGGCGGCTTGCGGCCGAACCGGTCGGCCAGCGGCCCGTAGAAAAGTTGCGCGAGACCGAAAGCGATGAAATAGACCGTGAAGGTCATGTGAACGGCTGCGTCGTCCGTGTTCAGGGCCCGCACAATCTCAGGCATTGCGGGGAGGTAGAGGTCGATTGCAAACGGCCCGACAACGGCCAAGAACCCCAGCACGACGGCGGAGCGAACAAACCCGATCTGCATAACAATATCCGATAAAAACCGCGCCAAACCTGGGTTGGCGCAAAAGTGAAGAGCCTGCAGACTGAAAGAACAAACAATGGGTGTCCAGTCTTTTCTAGCCTCAAGCCTTGCGGAAAACGCATGTCTGGGTTGCGCTCAGGGCCTGTGGAATTTGCCGGGCCGAACTCATGCGAACTGAAAAACCTCTCAAGGCATAATTCGCCCTTGGGTCATGAAACCTTCATCTAAGTGTCACCTAACCTGTAATCTCCGACACTAGCTTGCCGCCACCTCAACCCGACAATATGGGAGCTAGTGCAATGGCGAATCTTAGTGGGTGTTTCCTGAAAGGTGTCAGTCTTGCCGCCTTGTTCGGCCTTGGAGCCGTATCGGCGGCACAGGCGGATTATTTCGAGCGTATCAATACCTATCCCGTCTACAAGACACTCCCGGAGGGTGCCGATCCGGCTACGGAGACGGTCGCGGAAATCATCTACGCTTCCAAGGATGGCCGTACGCTCGTATTCACCGACAGCCCGGGCGGGGACATCGTTTTCGTCAATGCCGCCAATCCGCTGAACCTTAAGCCGATGGGGCGCACGGCCCTGGGCGGCGAACCGACGTCCGTCGCGGTTGGCGCCAAGGCGGCCTATGCCGGTGTCAACACCAGCGAGGATTACGTCAACGCCAGCGGTCATCTGGCGGTTATCGCCCTGGACAGCCTCGGCATCACCGCGAAATGCGATGCCAAGGGGCAGCCGGACAGCATTGCCATTTCCGCCGACGGCAAGTTTGTCGCCATCGCCATCGAGAACGAAAGGGATGAAGATCTGAACGACGGCGCCATGCCGCAGATGCCCGCCGGTCATCTGGCGATCTTCGATCTCGACGCCAACGGGATGCCGTCCAACTGTGACTCGGTGCGCATCGTCGACATGACCGGTCTGGCCGAGGTGGCACCGGGCGATCCGGAGCCGGAATTCGTTTCCATCAACTCGAAGAATCAGGCCGTCGTCACGCTGCAGGAAAACAACCACATCGCCATCGTCGACCTGGCGAGCGGCGAGATCGTCAGGCATTTCTCCGCCGGAACGGCGTCCGCTGAAAACATTCCGGTCACGAAGGCCCGCATGAGCGATGCGTCCGGCTCCACCGAAAACGTCCCGCGCGAGCCCGATGCGGTCGCCTGGATCGACGACGAGCGTTTCGTCACCGCCAACGAAGGCGACTACAAAGGCGGTTCGCGCGGCTTCACCATCTGGAACGCCGCAGGCGAGGTGCTTTTCGACAGCGGCAACCAGATGGAACATCTGGGCATGGCGCACGGCCACTATCCGGCCAAGCGCGCCGCCAAGAAGGGCACCGAGCCGGAAGGCGTGGCGGTCGGAGAATTCGGCGGCGAGACGCTGATCTTCGTCAACTCAGAGCGCGGCAACTTCGTTGCGGTCTACAAGGACACCGGTGAGGAGCCGGAATTCGTCCAGTTCCTGCCGACACATGTGGGTCCGGAAGGCCTGGTGGCGATCCCGAACCGCGATCTCTTCGCTGTTGCCAACGAAGTGGACGAAGATGGCGTGCGGGCGCATGTCTCTCTCTACAGATTCGGCGCGCAAGCTCCGTCCTATCCGTCCGTGGTGTCCGCCATGGATCCGGAAAAGCATGCTCCGATCGGCTGGGGCGCGCTCTCCGGTCTGAGCGCCGACCCGCAGGATGCGGATACGCTCTACGCGGTCAGTGACAGCTTCTATGACGATGCCCGCATCTTCAAACTGGACATCTCCTCCGTCCCGGCACAGATCACCTCCTATGTCACCGTTCAGGGTGGCAAGCAGGCGAAGCTGGACCTTGAAGGCATCTCTGTTGCGAAAGACGGCGGTTTCTGGCTGGCTTCCGAAGGTCATCCGGACAAGGAGCTGCAGCACCTGCTCCTGAAGGTGGGCACCGACGGCACGGTTGAGGAAGAAATCACCCTGCCGGAAGAGCTGGTTGCCCAGGCGCAGCGCTTCTCCTTCGAGGGTGTTGCCGAGTTCGAGATGAATGGCGAGACCCTGGTGGCCGTTGCCGTTCAGCGCGAATGGAAGGACGACCCGAAGGGTATGGTCAAACTGGCCATCTACAACCCTGCGAAAAAGTCGTGGGGCTTTGTCCACTATCCGCTCAACGCGCCGAAAAGCGCCGCCGGTGGCTGGGTCGGCCTGTCTGAAATCGTCTCCATGGGCAACGGAAAATTCGCCATCCTGGAGCGGGACAACAAGGGCGGTGAGGATGCTGCCATCAAGCAGATCACCACGATCTCCCTCGACGGCGTGACACCTGCCGCCTATGGCGAAGAGCTTCCGGTTCTGGAAAAGCACTTCGCGATGGACATTCTTCCGGCCATGGCGGCCGGCAAGGGCTGGGTGCTCGACAAGCCGGAAGGCCTGACCATCACCGCCGACGGCCGCCTGATCCTGGTCACCGACAACGACGGTGTTGACGATGCGCCGGGCGAAACCCAGCTGATCGATCTGGGCCCGGCATCGCGGCTGCACTAAAGCGACAAGTCAAAGGTCCTCCCAAGACCTGACGAAAGACCCGGTGGCTTAGGCTGCCGGGTTTTTTGTTTGCTTCCTGGAGACATCGGCAAGCGCGTCGAAAATGAAACGGACAGATGGGATGACGTCGCAGGAAACGAACCGTCCGTTCCCGCGTCGTTCATGGCTGTATGGCAAGCTCCGCGTTTTGTCGTATAGGGAAGCGATGATCTTCCTTTCGATCCTGCCCGTCTTTTTCATCCCATGAGTGCCAGCCTCATCGGTCTCTTCGGGATTTCGTTCCTGGCTGCGACGCTGTTGCCGGCCCAGTCCGAACTCGGGCTTTCCGGCCTGATCGCCACCGGAACCGATCCGGTGGTGCTGCTGGTCGCCACCGCCAGCCTCGGCAACACGCTCGGCTCCATGGTCAACTGGGGGCTCGGGCGCGGCGCGGCGGCGTTCTCCGGGGCGCGCTGGTTTCCGGTCAAACCCGAAAGGCTGGAGCGGGCGACGGGCTGGTACCGCCGCTATGGCCGGTGGTCGCTGCTGATGAGCTGGGCCCCGGTGATCGGCGACCCGCTGACCCTGGCGGCCGGCGTGCTGCGGGAACCCTTCTGGAGCTTCACCCTGCTGGTGGCGATTGCCAAGACAGCGCGTTATCTGATCGTTGCGCTGGTAACCCTGCAGGTGTTTTGACCCCAAGCCCCGTGTCCTGCATCTGGTGGTTCACCTTTTCGTGCTGACTGGCTCCTCACCGGACAGGGTGCGATGTTGCTCCGTCTTGAAAACTAGCGACATGTGTCGTATATCTGGCGTCAATTGACGCAAAGGTGCATGTAATGGAAGCGGCACAGGTGGAAAGCGATGTCGGGCGTGCCGTCGGGCTTCTCGGCGGGGAGAAGGCAATCCACGCCAGGGTCCGAAACGCGATGGACGCGCATGAGGTTCTGCTGAAGGGCCTGCCGGCCGATGCGCTTCTGCATCTCGTCTCGGCGGTGACATTTCTGGAACGGGGCGACGCCCTTAAAAAGGCAATCGGGCTCAGTCTGCGGACGTTGCAGCGGCACAAGGCCAAGAGCGCCCCGCAACTCCTCAGCGTAGAGCAAAGCAACCGGGCCTGGCGTTTTGCGGAGATCTTCGCCCACGCTATCGATGTGATGGGGAGTGAGGAAGCTGCGGAAATCTGGATGAACAAGCCTGCAATCGGCCTCTCCAACCGGAAACCGGTCGATCTTCTTGCGACCTCGGCCGGGGTCGAGGCGGTCGAGGAATATCTGACCCGCCTGGAATACGGGGTCTATGCGTGATCCCGTTACCGTCTCCGCTTGGCTCGGGCGAGATCAGGCTGTGGCGTATCGACCAGGAACGCCATTACAGGACGTGGCACACGGGAGAAGGCGTCTTCCGGGTCGGCGGGCGGTGGAACACGCCGGGTGTGCAGGCCGTCTATGCGTCGCTGGATCCGGCCACGGCCTGCCTCGAGGTGGCCGTCCACAAGGGTTTTGAGGTTCTGGACGTGGCTCCCCATTATCTGACCTCCGCTCGGATTATCGATCCATCGAAGCTCCATGTGGTCGGGCCTGATGCCATCGGCAATCCGAACTGGATCACGCCTGCCTCTCCGGGCAAGAACCAGCAGAAATTCGGCAATGATCTTCTTCGCAAACATGGTTGCATCCTGATCCCCTCTGCCGTTTCCCGGCATAGCTGGAATCTGATCTTTGACGCGGATCAGGCTGACGGCCTATATGACGATGTTGCCCGGGAGAGGTTTGCTCTCGACCACCGGCTGCAGACCGCCTCCTGATTCCGCCCTTCCCAAAGCGCCAATCCATCGTCATGGTGCGCTCATGAGCGCATTGTTTGAAGAACTGGATTATTCGCCCACGCCAATCGGCGCGATTTCGCTGCGCCGGCGGCATATTCTTGCCCTCAAGACCGATGTCTTCGAGATATTGCTCGGCGAGGAGCACTTGATGTCGAGCCTGTTCACCGCGTCCGAAGTGGCGCTGGCGGATATGGGGCTTGCCGCGTTGGGCGGCGGGAACCTGGATGTGCTGGTCGGCGGGCTGGGCCTTGGCTACACCGCCCAGGCCGCGCTGGCGCATGATGCCGTTGCCGGGCTCACGGTCGTCGATCTTCTGGAGCCGGTGATCCGCTGGCACCGGGAAGGGCTGGTGCCGATGAAAACCGAGCTGGCCGATGATCCGCGCTGCAAGCTGGTGCAAGGGGATTTCTTTGCCCTGGCGGCTTCGGAAGCCGGTTTCGATGCGGGGCGGCCCGGCCGTCAGTATGACGCCATTCTGATCGACATCGATCACACGCCGGACCGGTTGCTGCATGGCGGGTCGCAAGGGTTCTACACGGCGGATGGCTTGCGGGCTCTGAAGCGGTTCGTGAAGCCGGGCGGGGTTATGGGGCTCTGGTCCGACGAGGCGCCGGATGAAGCGATCACGGGTTTGCTCGGGCAAGCCTTCGAAGAGACCTGGGCCGAGCCGGTGGTGTTCGCAAATCCCCTGCAGGACGGGCGCGAGGTTACGCAAGCCGTCTACCTGGGCCGCAAGGGCTGAGCTGAAACTCCGTCTTCCATCCGCCTTCTAATCGAGAATGCTGCCACGCCAGACCAGGCGTGACTGAAGCGTGACCGTACGCGGGGTGTCGTCCGCCGCTTCGGACAGATAGGTGATGGTCGCATCGGCGATATCCTCCACCGGCTGGCGAAACGTGGTCAGGTTGTAGCTTTCCCAGGACGCCTGCTCGATGTCGTCGAAACCGATCACGGAGACATCTTCCGGCACGCGCAGCTTGAAGCGGCGGCGGGCAGCGTCGACCACGCCGCAGGCAACCAGATCGGTCGCGCAAAAGATGCCGTCCGGTCTTTCCGCGCCGGTCAGAAGCCGTGTGCCCACGTCAAGACCTGTCTGGTAGGATGTCATTCCGCTTGCTTCCTCAAGGACCTCGCTTCCCGCTTCGGCGGCGGCTGCGCGAAACCCCCTGCACCGATCCTCCAGGCTGGGCGTGCCTGCCAGGGAGGAGGCAAGCGCCGGACGGGTGCACCCTGCGGCAGCAAGCGAGGCGAAAGCCTGACGCCCGGCGGCAAAGTCGTCCACCCTGACCCGCAAGGTACCCGGCAGTTCCTCGTTGCGGTTGATCAGCACCAGACGCATGCCGTTGCGAAGACAGGTTTCGGCCAGCGAGGCATCGGGCATGCCGGACAGAACGATGGCGGCGTCCGTGCGATAGGAAATGGCCTGCCGCAGCGCATGGGCAACGCTTTCGTCCGAGCGGTCCGTATTGATGAGCAGTCCGACCTTGCCTGCCGCCTGCAGTTTCTCGGACAGGTTGGCGAGCAGAAGGGACCGGTAGGGCGTCTGGATCTCGGCCGAGATCAGTGCCACGATGCCTGTCCTCGAGGTCAGCAGCCCGCGCGCAAGATTGTTGACGTGATAGCCCAGTGTCTCGGCTGCCGCGTGCACCTTTGCCCGGGTTTCGGAAGAGACGGATGCACCGGGTGTAAACGCCCGGGAGACGGCTGTACGTGACACGCCGGCCAGTTCCGCAACATCCTTCGCGCTTACCTTGTTCTTGATCATGTCACGTCTCCGCAATGCTGTGCATCTGGCTCTCTCTATCTAATTATAGCAAATTTTTGACACTTTCTTGACAAGAGCCGATGTTGATTGCAATTTAATGCACAGGTGTGCATAGCATCTATTCCCAGATTTTTGGGAAAATGGGAGGAAATCATGAAGTCATTGAAATATGCCCTTCTGGGCGGTCTTGCCGTGTTGTCCGCCAGTGCGATGGCGGACGAGCTGAACCTGATCTGTTCGGCTGACGTGGTGATCTGCGAAAAGCTGGTCAGCGAATTTGAGGCCAGTCATTCGGACATCGACGTGAACATGGTGCGTCTGTCGTCGGGAGAGGCTTTTGCAAAGATCCGGGCGGAGGCCCGCAACCCGCAAACCGATCTGTGGTGGGGCGGCACCGGCGACCCGCATCTTCAGGCCGGTCAGGACGGGCTGAGCGCGAAGTATGAATCGCCGATGCTGGGTGAGCTGCAGGACTGGGCGCAAGGCCAGGCCAAGGTCTCCGACTATCATACCGTGGGGGTTTATTCCGGTGCGCTCGGCTGGGGCTACAACACCGAAATCCTTGAAGGAAAGGGCATCGCGCCGCCGAAGTGCTGGGCTGATCTGCTTGATCCGGCGCTGAAGGGCGAGATCCAGATCGCCGATCCGAATTCGTCTGGCACTGCCTACACGACGCTGGCGACGCTGGTGCAGTTGCTCGGCGAAGACGAGGCGTTCGACTTCCTCAAGAAGATGCACGCCAATGTCTCGCAATACACCAAGTCGGGCAGTGCGCCTGTGAAGGCCGCCGCGCGCGGTGAAACCGGCCTGGGGATCGTGTTCCAGCATGATGCCGTTGCGCAGGCTGTGGCCGGTTTCCCGATCGGCGTTGTCGCTCCTTGCGAGGGAACGGGTTACGAGATCGGCTCCATGTCGATGGTCGAGGGGGCACAGAACCCCGAAGCTGCGAAGACATTTTACGATTGGGTGCTGACGGCGGAAGTCCAGAGCATGATGCCGGAGGCGGGTTCGTTCCAGATCCCCTCCAACGCCAGTGCAGAGGCGCCCAAGGAAGCTCCGGACCTGTCGACGATCAAGCTGATCGACTACGACTTCGCCGAATACGGCAGTGCGGATCGGCGCAAGGGGCTTCTGGCGCGCTGGGATAAAGAGGTCGGCTCGTTGCCGCTCCAGTAAATCCCTGACAGGGCGGGTGGCCTTCCGGTCACCCGCTGCCTTGCCTTCCAGACCCATCGGACCGATCCATGACATCCAGAGACAACCGCAGGCTCGATCTGATCCTTGCGGCCGGGGTCTTCGCGTTGATCGCGTTGCCCTGGTACCGCATTCGCTCGGGCTTTTTCAGTTTCGAATGGCTGGAAGATTTCATTTCTTCAGAAAAACTCTGGCCGGGTTTGGTGCAGGGATTGACGGGGCGCTGGCAGCTCTGGCCGGTTCTGGCGCTGCTCGTCGTTGCCGTCTTGCTGCGGTTGACACAGGCTCCCGGAAAACGCGGTGGTGCGCTGATTGCCGTCGGCGCGGCGGGTCTCGCCTGGATGCTGGCCGAGGGGTTGGCAATCGGCCTGCGCGGCTGGAACTGGGGTCTGCTTGAAGCGACCTTCGGGGATGTCGCAGGACAGCAGGCATTCGGTGCCGGCGCCGTTGTGCTGGGCACGCTCTTTGCCCTGATGATCGCCTTTGGCGCTGCCGAGCGCGGCGCCCTCAAGGGCGATGCCTTCGTGCTGGGCGCGATCACGCTGCTGGTGCTGCTGGTCGCGACGTTTGTTTTCTATCCGCTGGTGTCGATGTTCACCGGCGCGTTCCAGGAATTCGACGGGTCGTTCACCAGCGAGGGCGTGCGCCGGAACATCGTCGATCCGAAAATCTGGTCACTGGCCTGCTTCTGGGGTGGAAACTGCGGCGTCGCATGGCGCACCTTCTTCCTTGCGATCTGCACCGCGACCGGGACGACGCTGCTCGGCCTGGTGTTCGCGCTGGTGGCAACGCGGACGGGCTTCAGGTTTAAGAAATCGCTGCGCCTGCTGACGGTGCTGCCGATCATCACGCCGCCCTTCGTCGTCGGTCTTGCGCTGACCATGCTGCTGGGGCGTTCCGGATCGCTGACCCAGGTGATCGAGGCGGCCACAGGCTGGGAACTGGGGCGCTGGCTTTATGGGCTGACCGGCATCTGGATCGCCCAGATGCTGAGTTTCACCCCGATTTCCTTCCTCGTCCTGATCGGGGTCGTGGACGGGATCAGCCCGTCGATGGAAGAGGCCAGCCAGACGCTACGATCCGACCGCTGGCGGACCTTCCGCAAGGTCTCGCTGCCGCTGATGGCTCCGGGGCTGGCGAACGCCTTCCTGATCGGCTTCATCGAGTCGATGGCCGACTTCGGCAACCCGCTGGTGCTGGGCGGTTCCGGCGGAGTGCTGTCGACGGAAATCTTTTTCGCCGTGGTGGGGGCGCAGAACGATCCGTCCCGCGCGGCGGTGCTGGCGATGATCCTTCTGTTCTTCACCCTTTCGGCCTTCCTGGCGCAGCGGCTTTGGCTGTCCGGCCGCAACTATGCGACGGTGACCGGCAAGGGCGACGGCGGGCGGCATATCAGTCTGCCGCGCCGGGTCGGCTGGCCGGTGATCACCGTGGCTGTCGCCTGGGCCGCCTTCACCATCACGGTCTATGCGATGATCCTGTTCGGCGGTTTCGTGAAGATCTGGGGTCTCGACCATTCCCTGACGCTCGACCACTACGCCAAGGCCTTCGGCGTTGGCTGGGACAACGGTGTCCTTTGGACCGGCGTTGCCTGGGACAGTTTCTGGACGACGATGGAGATCGCGCTGATCGCCGCGCCACTGACCGCGGCGGTGGGGCTGCTGACCGCATGGCTGATCGTGCGTCAGAGGTTCCCCGGGCGCGGGGTGTTCGAATTCGCGCTGATGATGAGCTTTGCCATTCCCGGCACGGTGATCGGCATCAGCTACATCATGGCGTTCAACCTGCCGCCGCTGCAGATGACCGGCACCGCGGCGATCCTGATTGCCTGCTTCGTCTTCCGCAACATGCCTGTGGGCGTGCGCGGCGGGGTGGCGGCCATGGCGCAGCTCGACGGCTCGCTTGACGAGGCATCCCTGACGCTGGGGGCCAGTTCCGGCCGGACCATGCGCAAGGTGATCCTGCCGTTGATGCGCCCGGCGATCCTCGCCGCACTGGTCTACAGTTTCGTGCGGGCAATCACCTCGATCTCGGCGGTGATCTTTCTGGTCAGCGCGAAATACAACATGGCCACGGCCTATATCGTCGGGCTGGTCGAGAACGGCGAATACGGCATCGCCATCGCCTATTCCTCGGTCCTGATCCTGGTGATGATCACCGTCATCGGCGGCTTCCAGCTGCTGGTCGGGGAACGCCGCATCCGGCGGGGCGAGGAAAAGGCCGCCAATTCCAGTTTTTCTGCAAAGGAAGCACGAGCATGACGCAGACAAAAGGCGCTGTGGCGTTCCGCAACGTGCGGAAGACCTTCGGCAGTTTCACCGCCATTCCCGATCTGACGCTGGACATCGAGCCCGGCAAGCTGGTCACCCTGCTGGGGCCGTCCGGCTGCGGCAAGACAACGACGCTGCGGATGCTGGCGGGGCTGGAAAGCCCGACGGACGGGCAGATCCTGATCGGCGGCGACGATGTCACCCGCCTGCCTGCCGACCGGCGCGACGTGTCGATGGTGTTCCAGAGTTATGCGCTGTTCCCGCATATGCGCGTCGGGCAGAACGTGGCCTACGGGCTGGAAGCGGGCGGCATGAAATCGGCCGAGGCGCGCAAGCGCGCGGAAGAGGCGCTGGAACTGGTGGGCCTCTCCGGCCTTGCGGGCCGGTTGCCGGCGGAACTCTCCGGCGGTCAGCAGCAACGCGTCGCTGTGGCCCGGGCGCTGGTGCTCGAGCCACAGGTGCTTCTGCTGGACGAACCGCTGTCGAACCTCGATGCACGGCTGCGCCGCAAGGTGCGCACGGACATTCGCGAACTGCAGCAGCGGATCGGTCTCACCGCCGTTTACGTCACCCACGATCAGGAGGAGGCGCTCGCCGTCTCCGACACCATCGTGGTGATGAAGGAGGGCAAGGTCGCGCAGATCGGCACGCCCCGCGAACTTTACGAATCCCCTGCCTCGGACTTCATCGCCGACTTCATCGGCGAGGCGAATGTGGTCGACGGCCGCGTGCTGTCGGTGGAAGGCGATGTTGCGCAGGTCGAGCTGGGCGGCGTGACGCTGTCCTTGCCGTCACGCGGCCAGTCGCCCGGACCCACGCAGATATCGCTGCGCTCGAACGCGCTGAAAGTGACGGTTGCCGGAAAGGGCGATGGAACGGGCATAAAGGGCACCATCGCCTCTTCTGCCTATCTCGGCGATCACGTCGAATATGAAATCGACGGCCCGCTGGGGCGGATTTTCGTGGTCGACGATGAGAGCGACACGCCTTTGTCATCGGGCACGGGGGTTGCTCTGGAAGTGCGCCCGCGCGGCGTTGCGCTGATCCCGGGGACTGCATGATGCTGAATGATCTGAATGCGGAACGCTTGAGCCTGGCGGTCGATCTGGCCCGCCGCGCCGGTGACCTGGCGCTGGAGTATTTTCATCGGCGCGATGCGCTGGTCGTGGAGACGAAACGCCATGTGACCGATCTGGTGTCCGAGGCGGACCGGGAAGTCGAAACGCTGATCCGCAGCGCCCTGGACAAGGCCTTTCCGGACGACGCGCAACTGGGCGAAGAGCACGGGCTGAGCGAAGGCCGGTCCGGCTTCACCTGGGTGATCGATCCTATCGACGGGACCGCGCCGTTCCTGAACGGCTTGCCGGGGTGGTGTGTTTCCATCGGCGCCTGCGACAGCGACGGCCCGGCGCTGGGCGTGATCTACGCACCGGTGCTGGACGAGCTTTTCGTGGCCTTCCGGGGCCAGGGCGCGACGCTCAACGGCGCGCCGATCCGCGTGCTCGACGGCGATCTGCGCGCCGGTCTGCTGGGCATCGGCGCGAACGACCGGGTGGCGAGCAAACGCGTCGGCCAGATGTTGACCGAGCTGATGGACGCCGGCGCCGGCTGGATGCGCTACGGCTCCGGCGCGCTGATGCTGGCCTGGGTCGCCGCCGGCCGCCTGACCGGCTACGCCGAACCGCGCATGAGTGCCTGGGACTGCATGGCGGGCTATGTCCTCATCCTTGAGGCCGGCGGCCGCGTTCTGCCCTTCCCCGACGGCCCGGGCCTGACCCTCCCCGCACCGGTTCTGGGCGCCTCGTCAGGGGCGTATGATGAACTTCGGGATATTTGTGCTTTTGGGTCTGCGCCGGATTGGTAGAGGTTGGGGGAGGGTGGTTGGCCTTCTTGCTTGCGGGCCATTCACCAACGGAAACGTGTCTCGGCGGGTTCATCTGTCCGCAGTCGGGTTCAAAAATCAATTTGCCGACTGTCCGCTTCGGACGTTTGGTGGTTCATAATCAGATGTCCAAAGCCGCCATTCGTTGCGAACTGATCGAACGCCCAGAATGGGCGAAAAGTGGACATTTTCTGCGGGACAACTGAACAGCAGATCTCACTTGAAAGTGGCCATTCATTTGGTAGATACCCGCGCCTGGCTTGGAATGATTTTCCGTGAAACTCAAAGGGTTCTTGCGGGAGGTGACGCGCGACTTTCGTGCCCCACAGAAACGGCAAGACTCGCGTATTTCGACGATGGTTGTAGACACACTGCCAAAGGGCGGCAAAGGTCGTTTTGTGGCCGCGCGAGCCAAGCGCTCCCGCCTCTATTGAATGCCCGGACAGCGTGGTTTGCAAATCGTGACTCAGCCTCCGCGCAAATTACACGCGCTTAGATTGTATTTTGAGATTCGGCGCGTATACCTTAGAGTTGTATTAAAAGGCCATTTTGTTCATTTTATTTGAGAAATTCTGAAATGAGAATTGGTAGGATCACTTGTGCAGCGCTTTTCGCTTTTCTTGCGTTACAACCTGTCTTGGCTCAAAGCGACGACAACTTGCTTATCGGCGCATGGAAAATTGCTAATCTGCATCACGAAAACAGCCTAGTCTCGAGTGATCGGATTTCCCAAGCCAAACGACAAACAGGGATTGCGTTTGAAAGGAACAGGAAATGAGCAATGGCATCAGAATTCTCGCCGAACTTCACCCGATTTTTTTGGTTTGTCTCGGGATAGGTATGGTCGCATTGGTGTGGGTTCTGTCTTCAATTTCTTTGTACTTGCAAAAGAACAGGGGGCTTTCGCTTGCGGACGCAAAGGAGGAAATGGAGGTCCGAAAGGCCTTTTTCACGATTGCCGGTATGATCGGTATTGTAGTTACGCTTGCCTTCACAGCCTCCGAACTTTCTGTTGCTGTTCGGGCAGAGAACCGAGAGCAGCTCTATGCAGCATTGGGGCAATTGGCCGCCACCGACGCACAAGGCCCCGAGGTGAGCGCCGCTGCGCTTCTTCAACTTGGCAAGCTTGGCGCTACGTCTGAAGATGATTTGCCGGCGCTCGTTCGCGTTGTGAATGCATATTTGGCAGCCAACGCGAAGTCCCCGGTGACAGAGCATAACGATAGCGATGTCACCCGACCAGATATCGAAGTAGCGATGTCGGTGCTGTCCGATCTCGTAAGTGAGAAACCCGATCTTGGGTCGCTGGTTAGATTAAAGGGATTGGACTTGCGATATCTCCGCGCCCACGAACTATTCCTACCATACGCACGTCTTATTGATGTCAATCTGAGTGGCGCGTCACTGAAGGGTGCTGAGTTTTCAAACGCCGAGTTTGTCAGCGTTGTGATTGAGAACGGAAATTTTTCCGAGGTTGGCCTTTCAGGATCTTCCCTCCGAGGGCTGGTTTTAGCTGGTACGCCTTACAAGGGCACCGGTTTTTGTGAAAGTGACGCTGACAATCGCCGCATTGAAATTGACGACCACGTTCGCTGGACTACAGAGGAGTGCCAAAATGACTGAGGACATTGACAGACTGCGCAGGCTGCTTGTGACCACTTTATGCGCGAGCCCGTTTGTTTTTCCTAACGTTCTGCACGCCAATTCCCTGCAAGTGAATTTCTACTATGCTCGCAGTGGTCGTTTTACGGCCTATGGCTCTGACAACGTCTTTTCTGGAGGACTGTTGATCGATCCGGACATTGCTGGAGAGCTAGAGCAAGAGCTTACCCAAAGATCTAAGGCGGCTGGTTACCTTCTCGATCTTACCGTCGGCACCAATCGAAATTTGCCAGCTCTCCTCTCTCTTTCTCTCGAGGTGCTGTCAGAATTCGACGTGGGGCTCTTCTTCGCAGCTACATTGACGAAAGAAGGTGAGATCGAACCCGACATTCTTACACCGGTCAGAACGCAGCATGAGGCCGACTTTTTCTCCGCTGGTTAGTAACCGGCCGATTGTTACCGCGGCGATTGGGCCTTGACGCGGGCAATGACGTGGGGATCTGAGACGAAGTCATCGAGGAAGCCGTTCCAGTTTTCGGTTGAGCTTCTGGCTTCGGCGAGCATGTCTTTCAATTCGTGGATGCCGTCGTCGGTGAGCGCTGTAATATAGTCGTCCTGACCTGTTTGGACGCTGACGATGCTGCCATAGGTCAGGTTGTCATCGTTTTCGACGATGGCCTCCAGGAGCTCGAGGTCTTCACCTTGCAACTGCGCGACACAGGCGAGTGTGGTGACATGAG
>NZ_JSEP01000028.1 GCF_001624695.1 Labrenzia sp. OB1
TCATCGAATTCCGCACGAACGCCCGCAACGCCCTCGATGGTATCGAGAAGGTCCTGAACGGTGGTACCAGCCGTGACTGCCAGCGTGGAGCCGGAAATAACAGCAGTTGTGGAAGAACCGTCGTTCAGCGTCAGGGTGTTGGTTGTCGAAATTCCGGTCGCGGAAGAGAGCAGGGAGCTGGAGTTCAGCGCCTGACCGTCTCCGTCCGTAAGAGTGAAGGTGTTCTTGCCGCCTTCCAGCTGGAAGGATGTCGCACTGCCTTCGCCTTCTGCCAGGTCCGAAAGGTTCAGGCCGGTGGAGAGGCTGGTGTCTGTGTAGTCGACAGCTTCGATGTTCAGCTTGGACGTGGAGTCTTCGTTGAAGATCGTGGTGAGGTCGTTGCCATCGCCGGCAAGCAGGTTCTTGCCCTTGTAACCGGAGTCTTTCGCCAGATCTTCAATCTGGGTGAGCAACTCGTTGTACTGAGCCGTGAACTGCTTACGCTCATACTGACTCTGTGTCTGCAGAGCCTGGTTGGCTTTCGCCTTTGCAGATTCCACCAGATTGGTGATGCTGGAGATACCTTCATCGGCTGCCTTCAGCGTCTGAACGGACTGACCCATGTCGTCCAGCAAGGTGGACAAGTCATTCGCACGGGACGTCAGGCCAGAAGCGGTGAAGAAGCTGTTCGGGTTGTCCAGCGCGGAGTTCACCTTCTTACCAGTGGCCAGTTTGTTCTGGACGCTGGACATCATATCAGCGGTAGACTGAAGTGAAGAGAGGTTGGCGCGAACTGCGCTGGAGAGCGTTACGTCACTCATGGTATGTCCTTTCTAGGAATACAAGATACAGAGACCCTTCCTGGGCCCGGCGACATAAAACGACTGGGGGACGTAAGAAAATCTAAACAAACGTGGTTAGCGCCTGTTAACCTTAATGCAGCGTAAACAGCATGCCGAAGTATTTGCAGTCCTTGTTTCTGAAGTGCCGATCCAGAGTGGCTTAAATCGAGCTTTAAAGACTGTGGGGAGGAAGGAGAGGGCAATATATGATCGCAGCGCCAGGCTCGGGCGGCGCTGCTTCAAAATGCCGTATCCGACTGCCGGTCCGTCCGCTAAAGCGAAGGAGATAGAGGCAGGATGAATGATCGCCGGCTTCCGCTGAAGTCCACGTTGGATTGCCTGGAAGCCGGGCCCGGGTCAAAGAGAAACGGCCAGAGCTTTCGAAGGCGGACGATGCGGGGCGTCATGGAGCCTGCCTCGAAGGGCGGCTGAAGTGTCAGACCACCAGTTGAACCGGTTTCGGCGTCTGGTTGGACTGATGATCTTCCATCGTCTTCGAGTAAGCCCTGAGGCGCAGCAGGGTTTCGCTCGGAATTTGACGCACAACCTGACCGGTATCGGTGTTGGTTGCAACGTAGACCATGCTCTCGCTGTCCGGATCCAGAACGTTTCGGCGCTCAAGGCGCGGAGTAATCGGATCCTGCTGCATTTGCTGGTCGCGAGCGTTGTTCGCAGCCCTTTGGCCGCCACTGCCCTCTTCGGAGGGTTTAACCGTGGCTTCTGCCGGCAGTTCAGTTTTTGCCGCGGGCGCGTTCCGTTCTGGAGCCCGCGTAACCGGCGTGATCGCCGTGTACGTCGGCGATGGCGGCCGGGCCAGTCCCGTGTCCATCATCTTCTCTCCGGGTTACTTCATACATATACCCTAGCCGTTGCAAAATAACGTAAGGGCATGAAAAATTTATGAACGGAATAGATACGATTTGACGGGTCGGTTCCGGCGCTGATTCGGCTCTCTCTGATTCGCAACAGGAAAAGCCCCAATTTCGCGGCGTATTCTGGCGATTCACGTGCCGGGAAATGCACAAAAGCTCCCGTCTCCGGGAGCCTTCAGGAAGTGATCGGTCTCATGCCGATTCATGCTCGTCCCTGCGTCGGGGACTTGGAGCCTGTCGCGTTTAAGCAGGTTTATGAGGTCAGGAAGACGCTCGAGGTAGTGTTTGCATCACAAATGCGTTCGGGCGATTGCCCGAATTCAATTTAACCCGACATGCTTCAAAGGGATTGATTGATAGCTATCCCGTGCGCCATCTGCGGTGCTGTCGGTGCCGAACCGTTACGTCCATACGTCGTTGGCGCGGCCGCGTTCTTGGCGCCCGCCACCTTGGCGACCGTGGCGACAATACTGCCTGCCACATCGCGCGCGGTGGAGAGGACGGCCAGGTTGATCCGCAGGACAGGCTGAAACTCGCCGTGTTGACGGCGCAGGGCCTGCGTCGACGCCGGTGCAAGGTTGCCGAGCGCCACCGCATGTTCCTTGGCGGTGATCATGCCGCGCGTGTATTCATGGATAAGACGGGCCTTGTCCGGCTGGAGATCGCCGGCCTTCTGCAACTTGCCGGCCCGCACGAGTTCGGTTTCCATTTCAATGACGGACAAAAGCGCTTCCATGGTGCCGGACAGGGCGTTGCAGAATACTTCCGCATCCTGGTGGCTCGTCGGCCGGTCAAGGGAAAACGGAAACGTCGTCGTATCTGGTTGAGCTGTCATCTGGCCCCCTCCTGCAAAGAAAGCAATTCGCGTTCCACGCTATCGGCAAGTCCGATGCCGCCGTTATCGGCGATGGTGCGTGCATATTCGTCGATCAATAGGCTCTGCCAGGCATCCGCGCCGTGACCGCTGCCCCAGGTGCCACCTTCCTCCAATCCGGTAAACATGCTCTGAAGCATGGTGTTCAAAAACACCGCTTCGAATTCCTGAGCCGCCTTGCGGGCCGAGGTCTTGTCGTTACGGTCAACTCCCCGGATTGAATCCATCGGGTTCTGCTGGCCGGTGGGAGGTGTTATCGCCTCAAACATCACAGTACCTCGATTTCTGCCTGCAGTGCGCCGGATGCCTTGATGGCCTGCAGGATGGAGATCATGTCGCGGGGGCCAATGCCCAGAGCGTTCAGTCCGTCGACCAGCTGTTTCAGCGTGACTGTCTCCGGAACGATCGCAAGCTTCGTCGCGCCGTCCTCGTTCACGGAAACCTCCGAACGCGGCACCACGACGGTCTCTCCGTTGGCAAAGGGCAGTGGCTGGGCAACCTGGGGCGTCTCGGCGATCGTTACCGTCAGGTTCCCCTGGGCGACGGCGACCATGGAGACCTTGACGTCCTGTCCCATGACGATGATGCCGGAGTTTTCGTCGATGACGACGCGGGCTGCGAGGTCCGGTTCGACGATCAACTGCTCGATGTCCGTCAGCAGATCGACAATGTTGCCGTCATAGCGTTGCGGCAGATCGAGACGCACCGTGGCGGGGTCGAGCGGTTCAGCGGTCGGAAGGCCGATCAACTCGTTGATGGAGAGTGCGACCCGACGTGCGGTGGTCAGGTCCGGATTGCGCAATGCGAGCCGCAGGGTGGTCAGGGAAGCGAGCTGGAAGTCCAGTTCACGCTCGACCAGGGCACCGTTGGCAATGCGCCCGGACGTAGGAACGCCGCGTACGACGGAAGCGGCGTCCGCCTGGGCAGAGAAGCCGCCGATCGCCACGGAACCCTGAGCGATGGCATAAACCTCGCCATCGGCGCCGACCAGAGGAGTGACCAGAAGGGTGCCGCCCTGCAGCGATTCCGAATCCCCGAGGGCGCTGACGTTCACATCGATCCGCGTGCCCTGAGTGGAAAAGGGCGGCAGGTTCGCCGTGACCATCACCGCGGCCACCGTATCGGTGTTCAGATCGACATTCCGGGTGTTGACGCCGAGACGTTCCAGCATCGCCTGCAGGCTCTGCTGGGTGAAGGGAGAGTTGTTGAGTGAATCGCCCGTGCCATTCAGGCCGACGACAAGACCGTAGCCGATCAGCTGGTTTTCCCGGATCCCCTCGAAATCGGCAATGTCCTTGATGCGGGAGGCGGCAGACGCGGGCGTCATCAAAACAGCCGTCCCGATGATCAGGGCGGCTGCAACGCGCGAGATCCGCGCGGTCAATCCGAAAATCTTTTCACCCAATTTTTGCATTGCTGGTTCTGGCCCGTTTTCCCGATCCGGCGAAACCTGCCGGGTCACACATTCTGGCATTGCGTAATGCGAGAGACGTGCCACTTTCACAGTGCCTGCTGTTCTTTCCAATAATTTGCCCGGATTTTGGGTGAATTGCTGGTACAATCGCAAGCATATCCGCGCAATATCGCCGATCTGGGTAAAGAAAATGCGTTTGCCGGGCGGCAAATATTGCCCAACCCACAAGGACTCATTTACCCTTGGCGGCAGAATCTGACGGGCAGGCAACCTATTTCACCGGCGAGACACCAAATTGTCTCGGTCAAATGGACCCACATTAATGAGACGCGCTCCAAGCCACAGATGGACCGGAAGAGAAAATGCGTATCACTGGCAATAAACCGATCACTGGCGTCCAGGGGAAAGGCGCTAAGAAACGCAGCCCGTCCGGGGCGGACCAGTTCGCGCCCGATATGGGCACGGAGGCATCGCCGTCCGCGCAGACGGCCGGTGGCGCTTCCATCCAGGGGATGGATGCGCTTCTGGCCCTGCAGGAGGTCGACGAGGTTGCCGAGCGCCGGTCCAGGGCAGCCAGACGCGGGCACTCCATGCTCGACTCGCTGGAGGCCGTGCGCGCGGATCTGCTCGCCGGGCATGTTTCCGAAGACCGGCTGGAGATGCTCGCGCAGGAAGTTTCCAAACGTCATGCCAGTGGCGATCCCGATGTGGATTCGGTGATGGAAGAGATCGAATTGCGTGTCAAAGTCGAATTGGCGAAGCTCGGCAGATTCATGGATTAAGGCGTCGAGCAGACGAGCCGAATATGCGTCAGAAGCGGGTTGAATTTACGCAACGTTTTGAAACTTCTGGTATTTCCCAGTTTTCATTTTTTTCAAATGGACCGTTGTCGGTTGGAGGATGCGGTTATATATTGCGCCCGGCCTAACGGTAATCCGGAGCTATCGATGACGGTTGAAATAGAGTCTGACTACCGACCCTCGGAAGACGAGCCGTTCATGAATGACAGGCAGCGGGAGTACTTCCGTAACAAGCTGCTGTCCTGGAAAGAGGACATCCTGAGGGAGAGCAAGGAAACGCTCACCAATCTTCAGGAAGAAAGCCAGAATCATCCCGACTTTGCAGACCGTGCGTCGTCTGAATCGGATCGTTCGATCGAGTTGCGCGCGCGTGACCGGCAACGGAAGCTGATTTCAAAGATCGACGATGCGCTGGAACGTATTGTCGACGGGAGCTACGGCTATTGCGAGGAGACGGGCGAACCAATTTCGCTGCGGCGCCTTGAAGCCCGGCCGATCGCCACCTTGTCGATTGAAGCCCAGGAAGCACATGAACGCCGCGAAAAGGTTTATCGCGACGACTGACTTTTCATGACCGGCGGTGTTGCCGCATGACGTGATTTCAAACCTTCCCCTTGCGGGAAGGTTTTTTTGTGAAGCGGCTGCGTTCAGGCCGGCGTCGGCAAAGGCTTGTAACGTGACTCCGTCATGATCAGCCGGCGATCTTGTCCGCCATCACCGAAATCGTCTGGACGTAAACGCTCGCCTTGTTCCATTTCTGCAGAACTCTGTAGTTGGCCGTTCCCGGGCCCCAACTCCGACCGCGGCGCCAGCCGTGCTTAGCCAGATAATTGGCCGTTGAAGCGAGAACGTCGGGGATCGAGCGGACCAGGTCGCGGCGGCCGTTGCGGTCATAGTCGACGGCGTATTTGACATAGGAGGATGCCAGAAACTGGGTCTGGCCGAGTTCGCCCGCCCAGGCGCCCTTCATCTCTTCCGGTGACATGTCGCGGCGCTGAACGATGATCAGGGCGGCAACCAGTTCGTTGGTAAAAAATGCCGAGCGACGGCAATCATAGGCGAGGGTGGCAAGAGACTGAAGCACCGGCATGTTGCCGGAAAAACTGCCGTAGTTGGTTTCCAGACCCCAGATCGCCAGAATGACCGGCGCCGGAACGCCGTACTTCTTTTCAATGCCTCTGAAGATGCGCGCGTAGGTCTGGCCGAGTTTTTGACCGCGCCGGATCATCGCGTTGTTGACCCGCTTGGCGTAGAACTGATCGAAGCTCAGCTTGAAGGATTTCTGGCCGCGGTCCAGCCGGATGACCTTGGGATTGTAACTGACATTCTGCAGGGACCGCTGCACGATCCTCTGTTTAAGGCCATGGCGGGAGGCATCGGCGATGAAGGATTGTTTCCAGGCTTCAAAGCCTGCCGGGCCGTTGCCGCAGCTGGCGCTCAGAGCCGGCGTGACCGCGAAAAGACCCAATCCTAAAAAACAAACGAGTAACCGGACCATCAAATCCTCACTGAATCGAAATTGACCTGTAGTCATTCTAGCTCAAAACGACCCAACGTCATCCTGGCATTGGCAGCGTCTCGAAACTGCACCTGCCTGACACTGTTCGACGCTTTCAGGTAAGGGGCGGCGGCGGGGCACTGCGGCTGGTGCCGTATCAATGGAACCGTATACCGATCCCGAGGCAGACCCCTTTTTGAGAGGCCGCGGTTAAGAGAACGGGCATGGCGCTCGGGGAGCGAGACACCATGCCCGTCGTCAGCCGGAGCCGCAGACGCTTCTAGAACACGCCAACGGCGGCCGGCCGGGGGGACGTGAGACCACGGGCCCGTGATCGAAAACCGACCGGGTCCGTGATCTGATAGGGGGCCGGGTCAGAACGGCAGGAGGATATCCAGGACCTGGTTGCCGACGCGCGGCTGCTGGACATCGGATATCTGGCCGCGGCCGCCATAGCCGATACGGGCTTCCGCGATCTGTTCGCTGGCAATGCGGTTGTTCGCGGTGATGTCTTCCGGACGGACGATACCGGCAACAATCATTTCGCGGACTTCGAAGTTGACGCGCACTTCCTGACGGCCTTCGATCACCAGGTTGCCGTTTGGCAGGACCTGGGTCACAACGGCGGCCACCGTCGTCTGCAGCGTTTCGTTGCGGTCGACGCTTCCGTCTCCCTCGAAACTGGAATTGCTGTTGGTGCTTGCGATGTCGCTGGCCGCGACACTGGCCGGCATGAAGATCGTGTCGATAGCCGTGCCGAGCGCACCGCCGACGCCGGCTCCGCTGGTTTCCGAACGGCTGCGTTCGGTCTTGTTCTCGATTTCGGCCTGATCGTCGATGGTGACGACAACGGTCAGGATGTCACCGACCTGGCTGGCGCGCTGGTCCTTGAAGAAGGCGCGGCTTCCTGACTGCCAGAGCGAATTCGGATTGTAATGCGCCTGCTGCGGTTCCGGCATGGGCATCTGAACAGGGCGGTAGCCCGGTGTCGTTGTCGGATCCTGGATGGCGTTCAGCACCGGTTGCTGGCCGACATTGGCGAGCTTGTCGGCGGTGCCGCATCCTGCTGCGAGAGCGCTCAGCGCGATGCTCGCCAGCAGGCTTCTGGGAAGGGAGGTCAGCATTATTTGGTCTCGCTGTTCAAGCTTGCAACAACAGGATTGGCGGTTTGGACGCGTACTTGACCGCGGGAGGCAACAGTTGCCGGGACGATGCGCCGGGACTGAAGGTTCATGACATCGATGACATCGCCCTTGGCGCCGTCATCCATGGCCTGGGCACGAGATGTCAGTTTCATGCCCGCCAGTTCAAAGGTGACGGTGACCTTTTCACCCCGGCCGACAAGCACCGGATGACGGAAATCGTGGCGGGCGAGCGGTGCGTTGGCGCGCAGGCTGGTGCGCGCTTCCTTGCCGGTAATTTCCTCAGCATCGACGATGGCGCCCGCCGGCACCTTGCTGCGCGGGAGCCGGATAACGGCGAGTTCGTCTTCACTGAGAATATCGCCGCGGCGGAGCGGCTGGGACAGGGTCACAACCTCGATCATTTCCACGGCGGAGCCGCTCAGCGTGACAGCCTGGGTGCCGTGTTCGACCGCCACGGTGGCGAAGATGGTGAAGCGTCCGTTGGACTGCTGCCAGTCGACACGATCGATCCGCACCGGGTCCGTCACTTTCGGATCCGCCAGGATCTGTTCGGGAGCCTGGACCAGTCTCACATTGAGATTGTCGGCGTCCACGCCGGCATTGCGTTCGGCAAGAGCCGTGCGGACCAGTCCTTCAAGACGCCCCCGGTCGAACCTGGTGGCACCCCGGTGGACAACGACCGAGCGCAATCCGTCGGTGCCGGCGAGTTCCAGACCCGCTGCCCGGGCGCGCTGGGCGACCACATCCGCGGACACATTGCCTGATGTTCCCATATCCGGTGAGCGGAAGAGGGGTTTGGGCGCCAGCAGTCCGGCATTCGAATAGAAGTCTCCGACTGTCACGATATCGGACAGGGTCAGAACCTGGGAGCGCAGAATGGGGCGCTCTTCCGCAACCGACACTCCGCTGGCGAGGGCCGCCAGCAAGAGGGCGGTCGCGGTCTTCAGAAGGTGTTTCATCATCTCAGCCTTCCAGTCTTAGCGCAGGTTGGTGGTCGTGGAGTACATCTCGTCGGCAGCCTGGATGATTTGCGAATTCATCTCATAGGCGCGCTGAGCCGAAATGAGGTCGGCGATTTCCGTCACCGCATCCACATTGGCCATTTCCAGGAAGTACTGCGCGACGCTGCCGAAGCCGTTGTCACCGGGGTCGCCGGTTTCAGGGGCGCCGCTGGCATCCGTTTCCCGAAAGAGGTTGTCGCCGATGGCCTCAAGGCCCGCCGTGTTGACGAACCTGACCAATTGGACCTGGCCGAGCTGGACGGTGTTGCCTGCCTGATCGACGCCCTGAACCTCACCGGTGTTGGAAACGGTGATGTCCAGGGTGGTTTCGGGAATGTTGATGCCCGGGTTGACGGTGTAGCCGTCAACGGTCACCAACTGGCCGTCCGCGTCCCGCTCGAACGAGCCGTCCCGGGTGTAGACCGTTGTGCCGTCCGGCATGTCGATCTGGAAGAAACCTTCACCGCGGATTGCCATGTCGAGCTGCTTGCCGGTCTGTTCCAGCGAGCCTTGAGACATGATGCGGGTGGTGGAGGCCAGCTTGACGCCGGACCCGATCTGGATACCGGTCGGGACAATCGTTCCGGCGTCGGACGTCTCCGTGCCCATCCGGCGCAGGTTCTGGTAGAGAAGATCCTGGAAATCCGCACGCTGCTTCTTGAAGCCGGTCGTGCGCATGTTGGCCACGTTGTTCGAAATGACTTCGACATTCAGTTCCTGGGCCTTCATGCCCGTCGCGGCGATATGGAGTGCTTTCATTTTCTTATTCCTCGATGCCGCTTAGGCCTGAAATTTTCCAAGGGTTCCGATGGCCTGCCGGCGCAGCTCATCCAGATCCTTCACGACCTTGGATGTCGCGTCATAGGCGCGGGTCACCTCGATAAGCCGGGTTACTTCGGTGATGCCGTAAACATTCGAGCCTTCGGTGGCGCCCTGAACCATGCGCACGTCAGCGGCAGGGATGGCGTTTTCTCCGGCGAAAAGCGTGTCACCGATTTTCTCCAGAGTCCGGACGTCTTCAAAATCGACGACCTTGATCCTGCCCCGTATGCCCTGCTCGGTCGCGATCGTGCCGTCCTTGGCAATCTCCACCAGGCCGTCCTCTACCGAAAAGGTCACTGGCCCGGCGTCGGTCATGACGGGATGTCCGCTGCCGGAAACGAGCTGACCGTTCGCATCAAGACCGAAGGCGCCGCTGCGGGTGTAGGCTTCCGTGCCATCTTCCATCTGGACGGCGAAGAAACCGTCGCCGGTCAGTGCGAGATCGAATTCATTGCCGGTCAACTTGACCGAGCCGTGCTCGAAGTTGGTCCGCGTGGTGAACATGTCCGTATAGGAAATCTTGCGGTCCTGTGGCAGAAAGGCGGTCCCGTCTGCCACCGGCATCAGATACTCGACAAAATGCAGGTTTTGCGACTTGAAACCCGTTGTGTTGATGTTCGCCATGTTGTTGGCGACCACATCCAGCTTGTGTCTCAAGATCGATTGCCTCGACAAGGCAACTAGTTGAGCGTTCTCCATAACGAACGGTTCCCTTCATGCTCCCCGAAAAGCCGGCCGACCTCCCCAGATCCGCTGGCTCGTTAAGGTTAATGCACGCGGCGTGCCAATTTTTAAATCGTTGGGAAATCTGGGTAAAAGCTTAACGGGGCGGATGCATGCGGCAAGAGATTCCGGCAAAACTTAACCAGTTGGCAATATTTGCCCGGTGACTCGCGTCAGTGGAGCGGATCCAATCGTTAACCACTCGTTAACCATTAACTCTTTAGTAATAAATTAGCGCGCGCGAGCGCCAGCTGAAGCGGAGTGCGGAATGGCGGACGAAAATGCCGCGGGCGAAGAAGACGAAGACGCCGCTGAAGGCGGTGGAGGCGGTGGCAAGAAGAAACTGATCCTGTTCGGAGGCATCGGGCTTGTGGTTCTGCTTGCCGTCGGTGGCGGTGCCTATTTCTTCCTGATGGGCTCGGACAGCCCGGCGCCGGCGTCGGGAGACGGGGATCAGGCGCAGGAAGTGCAAAAGCCGGTGGTGTTTTACGACCTGCCGGAAATGACCGTGAATCTGGCGACGGAAGGGCGCTCCACCTATCTCAAGGTCCGGATCGCGCTGGAAGTCGAAAACCGCGGAATGATCGACCAGATCCAACCGTTTTTGCCGCGTATACTGGATGCGTTCCAGATTTACCTGCGCGAGCTGCGCCCAGCGGACCTGGAAGGGTCTGCCGGTCTGTTCCGTCTGAAGGAAGAATTGCTCAGGCGGATCAATCTGTCGGTCTATCCGGCAAAGGTTGAAGGGGTACTGTTCAAGGAAATTCTTGTTCAGTAGGGTTTTATGGCTGATACCGACGAAGAAGACCTGTCCGAAGAGGACATGGCCGATGCCTGGGGCGCTGCCCTGGCCGAGCAGGGTGCCGGCGGCGACGAAGACGACGATCTGGCCGCGGCCTGGGGTGCCGCGCTCGAAGAGCAGGGAGCCGGGGGCTCCGACGATATGGCGGCCCAATGGGCCGCGATGATCGACGACAGCGAGCCGGATCTGGAAAACGCCACACGAGGCGCTGACCGGGTCCTCAATCAGGAGGAAATCGACAACCTTCTGGGCTTCAATATCGAGGATACGATCGCGGGCGACCAGAGCGGCATTCGGGCGCTCATCAACTCGGCGATGGTTTCCTACGAGCGTCTGCCGATGCTCGAAATCGTGTTCGACCGGCTGGTGCGGTTGACGACCACCTCCTTGCGCAATTTCACCTCCGACAACGTCGAAGTGTCACTGGATTCCATCAGTTCGGTGCGTTTCGGCGATTATCTGAACTCGATTCCCCTGCCGGCCATTCTCGGTGTGTTCAAGGCCGAGGAGTGGGACGGCTTCGGGCTGATCACGGTTGAGTCCAGCCTGATCTACTCCATCATCGACGTGCTGCTCGGCGGCGGCCGGGGGACTTCGGCCGTCCGCGTGGAAGGCCGCCCCTACACGACCATCGAAACGGGCCTGGTCCAGCAGATGGTGTCGCTCATTCTGCAGGATGCGGAGCAGGCATTCGCGCCGTTGTCACCGGTCCACTTCAATCTTGAACGGCTTGAGACCAACCCGCGCTTCGCAGCGATCTCCCGCCCCGCCAACGCGGCCATCCTCGTAGAGCTCCGGATCGACATGGAAGACCGGGGGGGGGTCGGTCGAGATCATGATGCCCTATGCGACGCTGGAGCCGATCCGCGATCTGCTTCTGCAGATGTTCATGGGCGAGAAATTCGGCCGCGATCCGATCTGGGAAGGCCATCTGGCCTCCGAGATCCACGCGGCGGAGGTCGAGGTCGATGCGGTCCTTTACGAAACCTACCTGCCGCTCGGGCGGATTCTGAGCCTGGGCGTCGGCCAGACGCTGGTGTTCGATGTGGACCCGACCGATCCCGTGCTGATCAAATGCGGCAATGTTCCGTTGACGGAGGGGACGCTCGGTAAAGTGGACGATTCCATTTCCATCCGAGTCGCACAGAATTTGCGAAAGCCGAAAATGACCCTGGCCGCGTTCGAGCGAGCCATGCAAAGCGAAATGGAGAATTAATGACCACCTTGCCACTCGGGATGATTATCGAAGGTATGGTCGCTGTTCTGCTGCTGATTACAATCGGCTACTGCTGGATGCTGAACAGGCGTCTGCAGCGGCTGCGCGCCGACGAGCAAGTGCTGCGGGCAACCATTTCGGAGCTAATGACGGCAACGGAAATCGCCGAACGGGCGATTCTGGGGCTGAAGACCACCGCCGCGGACGCGGACAAGACTCTCGGCACCCGGCTCAAGCAGGCGGAAACCATGTCGCACAATCTGGCCGACCAACTGGGAGAAGGCGAGAAGGTGTTCAACCGCATCACCCAGATCGCCGAAGCCGCCCGCTCGGCCATGCCGCAAAGGGAAAGCGCGCCACGCGGCGACGCCTACGCGGTGCAACCTCCTCTCGCTGCGACCCATTCTCCGCAGGAGCAGGTCCATGCGCCTGCCGCTCCTCACTATGGTGGGGTCTCGGCTCCTGAACCGGCGGCGGAGCGCAAGCGCAGCCGCACCAGCGACATACGCAGCGCGGCAGCGGAAGCGACGGCCCGTCTGGAAGAGTTTCGCAGGCGCAAGGGCGCGGCGGCATGAACTTGAGACTGCTTCCATTGCTGGGGATTTCGGCAAGCGCCCTGCTTGCGCTGAAGGTGCTTGGGCTCGTGCTCGGGCCCGAAAGCGGCAATCTTCCGATCAATGGGGCAGTCGCCCAGGAGACCGCGGCCAGCGACAATGCCGGTGAAGCCCCGCCCGATATGCCCGAGGGAGCGCCACCGCCGCCACCGCCCGGAGATGGTGTGCCCGACCAGCCGGTCTTGCCGGATAGTCTTGAAATCGGTGGATCCGCTGCCGAGCGGGCCGTGCTGGAAAGTCTCGGAAAGCGCCGGGAAAGCCTTCAGCAGCAGGAGGGACAGCTCGATTTGCGGGAAAAACTCCTGCAGGCAACCGAAGAGCGCATTCAGAAGCAGGTGGACGAACTCAAGCAACTGGAACAGCGGATAGAAGCTGCTGTCGGCGAAAAAGAGAAGCAGGAGCGCGAGGAGATCGCCGGGCTTGTGACCATGTATGAAAGCATGAAGCCCAAGGATGCCGCTCGCATTTTCGACAGGCTTAGCCTTCCGATCCTCCTCAAGGTGGTCCGCCAGATGAAGCCGAGAAAAATGGCGGATATTCTGGCGCGGATGTCAGGCGAGTCCGCTGAAAAACTGACCGTCGCCATCGCCGGAGACCCGGACGGGGCCACAAAAGTCGCCAAGCCGATGCCGGCCCAGCCGCCTGTTCAGGATAACTTGCCTAAAATCCCGTCTAACTGAGCGAAACACGCGGATTTAGGCGTGCCGCGTAAGGGCACGTTAAGAACAGAAAACTAATAATGGTGTGTTGGTGTTATCCAAGGACAGAACAACTTGCAGGGACCGTTCCTGACCACTGGTAAAAGCTACTATGCCGCCATTTCGGGCGGACGGCGGGCGCTTTCGCGTCTGGCCGCGGCTGCCGTGTGGTCGATCCTGGTCCTGTCGCTGAGTGCCGGTCTTGCCCCGCTCAGGGCGCAGTCGCTTGAACCGGTGGATGTGGACGTCTCCCAGAAAGACGGATACGGCCGGATCGTCCTGACCTTCAAGGACCGGACGCTGCTACCGATCTACGATGCCCTGATCACCGGCGGCGTGTTGCGGATTTCCTTCGAAGAGCCGATCGATATCAATGTCGACGACGTGCCGCTGGACCTCAAGGATTACGTCGCCATCGCCCGCCGCGACCCGGACGGCAGCGCCATCCGCTTCGCCCTGAAGAACCAGTTCAAGATCAACACGCTGGAAGCGGGTGAAAAACTCTTTGTCGATATCCTGCCGCTCGACTGGCAGGGCCTGCCACCCGGTCTGCCCGACGATGTGGTGCGGGAGTTGGCCAAACGTGCCGAAGCCGCCATGCGCAAGGTTCGTGCACTGGAACAGGCGCGGCTGAAGGCGCAGGAAGGTCCGGAGGTCGAGCTTTATGTGGGCGAACACCCGACCTTTACCCGGCTTGTCTTCGATTGGTCCATCAAGTTCGATACCGCCTTCGTCCGCGAGAACGACATCATCAAGTTGACGTTCAATCATCCGGCGCAGCTGGATATTTCCCATCTGCGTGCGCATCTCCCCCAAGGGGTCATCGATGCCACCTCGTTCCTGGACCAGGGCAAGCTCAAGTTCCTGATGCGTATCGAACCGTCGGTTGATATTCGCGCCTTCCGCGAAGAGCAGACCTATGTCATCGACGTTACGCCCGAGAACATGACCGCGAACGATCCGGCGAACGCCATGATCAACAGGGAACTGTCTGTCGAGGACAACGAAAACCGCAAAAACATGATCACCGCTCCCGGCCTGAGGGATACGCGCGAAGTGAAGGATCCGCGTGGTCTGCCGTCGTCCGGTCCGGCTGTCTCCGCAGGGGGCAACGCCATGAAGGAATCGGAGGCTGACGATTCCCCGGCCTATACAGTGGTTCCGCTTGCACCCGCGAAGGCCGATGAGGGGGCGAAGTTGCCGGATGCCGGGCAACCGCCGGGAACTCCCCCCGATCCTTCGATTGCAGCCGCACCCGAGATACCCGGGGAACCCCGGCTGGCGATGGTGCCCAGATCCAAGCCGGTTCACTCCGCTGAAGCCGAAACCAACACGACCGCGACAGCGGTCGAAACACTTCGGGCACCGGAGCTTGTCGCTTCCGTGCTTTCCCCGGACGGTGCGAGTGACGTTCACCCGTCGGACAGCCTGATCACTTCTGCAATTCCCGATCCGGACGGTGGAAAGCCAGAGGCGGATCAACCGGGAGCGGCACCGATCGTAACCGCGCAGGTCGCGCCCGGGGCTATGCCCTTGTCCGGTTCGGCACCCGAAGATGCACAGGAAGAAGAATTCACGCGTCAGGCACCGATGCTCGATCTTTCCTCGCAGCAGATCGATGCGCCCCAGAACCAGGTTCAGGAACAGGATCAGGCGGTGGCGCAGGGCGATACTGAAAATGTTCAGACCGTGCAGCCGGGCGAAACCGCCGGTGGCTCGGCCGAGGAGGCAATGCCTTCGCCTCAGGATGCCGTGCAGATGGAGCCCCCCCAGAACCTGGGCGGGTCGGATGTGCCTGCGGCTATTCAGTTGCCCAGTCGTCAGCAGACTGCCGTGCCGGATGTCTGGCGGGCAACGGGCGGGCAGGACCTGACGCAGACGCCGGCTTCTCCGGAGACGCCTCCGGCCGAGTTTGCCGAGGAGGTTCGCAACTTCGTATCGGCTGAGGCTCGCAGGATCGGTAACACCGTGCGCGTGGTTTTTCCCTTTTCCGAACCGGTCTCGAGCGCCGTTTTCCGCCGCAATGACAGCATCTGGATGGTGTTCGACACCGACGCCACCATCGATACGAGGGGCATGGTCTCGGCGCTGGCTGAAACCGCTGAAACCATCGATGTGGATCAATTCGAGGATTATCAGATCCTGCGCATGGACATGAACGATCCCGTGCTGGCGACGGTGGGTGTGGACGGCAATGCCTGGTCGCTGGTGATCGGAGACATGATCCTGGAGCCGTCCATTCCGCTTAAACTGGAACGCAACATCCGTGGTGACGGCGGCTCGGCGCTGCGGGTGCTTTATCAGGAACCCCAGAATATCCGCCAGGTTGAAGATCCGTTCGTGGGCGACAAGATATCTCTGGTGACCGGATTCGGTCCGCCAAGGGGGGTGTTGAAACCACAAAACTTCGTCGACCTGAATGCGCTGAGCTCGGCGCAGGGCATCGCCATTGCGCCGAAGTCCGATGGCGTGAAGATGCAGATTCTCGGCGACGATGTGATTATCGAAAAGGATGGTGGTCTTTCCCTGTCCAGCGAGCATCTGCGAGGTGGAACCGGGGCTTTCAACAGGATCATCGATCCTGCGGAGAGCAATTATATCGAATTCGTGTCTCTCAGCACGGAAGGGCCGGGTGCCTACCGCTCACGGCTTCAGGAGCTGCAGGATCGTCTGGCGCAATCGCCGCCCGGCAAACGTCGGCAATCGCTGATGGCGCTGGCCCGGTTTTATCTGGCGCATCAGTTCGCCCAGGAAGCGCAAGGCCTGATGAAGCTGGCGCTTGAGGAAGAGCCGGCAATGGCGGAGGACAGTTCCTTCAACCTGATGATGGGCGCCGCCCAGACGATGGCCAACAGGCCTGAAGAGGCCTATGCCAATCTGAACCGGCCAGAACTGAAAAACAGTCCGGATGCAGCCATCTGGCAGACGATTGTCGATGTCAAGCTGGGACACTGGACACCCGCGCGCATCGCAATGCCGCGCGGTCGGGCGGTGATCGGCAATTATCCTTCGGCCATTCAGACCGAATTCAAGCTTGCCGCTGCCCAGGCTTCCGTGGAAGTCAACGATTTCGGTGTCGCCAACGGTATCCTGGCCGAGATCGAACCGAGTGAGGTCACCCGCACACAGGCCGCGCGCTACGACATCCTGCGTGGCCGGGTCGCCGATGCATCCGGCCGGTCACAGGAAGCGTTGACCGTGTTCGATCTGGTGACGCGTTCCGTAGACAGACCGCGTGCAGCGGAAGCGGAATACCGGGCACTGAGAATCCGCTATCGGGATGGCGAGCTCGGGATAGATGAGGCCATCGACCGGCTGGCCGGACTGGCCACGTCCTGGCGCGGGGATGAGATAGAGCTGAAAACGTTGCGCTTCCTGGCGCAGCTTTACGCCGAACGAGGCAACTACCGCGAAGCGTTCGAGGCCATGAAGTCCGCGGTTCAGGCAGAGCCGGATGCCGATACCACACGCCTGCTGCAGGAAGAAATGAACGGATTGTTCAATTCCCTGTTCCTGGACGGCAAGGTCGATGAAATGCCGACAATCAAGGCGTTGGCGCTCTATTACGATTTCCGCGAGATGACGCCAATCGGCCGGCGCGGCGACGAGATGGTGCGTCTGCTGGCCGAGAGGCTGGTGCAGGTCGACCTGCTGGGGCAGGCGACCGACCTGTTGCGGCATCAGGTCGACAACCGGCTGAAAGGCGCGGCCCGAGCCCAGATTGCAGCAGATCTTGCTGCCATATATCTGATGGACCGCAAGGCGGACGAAGCTTTGCGTGTGCTGAACCGTACGCGGCAGGCGAGCCTGCCGTCCACCCTCGAGCGGCAGCGGAACATCGTCGAAGCCAGGGCGCTTACCGAAAGCGGGCGTCCGGACCTGGCTCTTGAGCTGGTGCGCAACATGCGCGGTTCCGATGTCGACCGTCTTCGAGGGGACACGTTCTGGGCTGCCGAAAGCTGGCGGGAAGCCGGTGAACAGTTCGAGGCGATGCACGGTTCGCGCTGGTCGGACAATATTCCGCTCGACGATCTGGAGCGCCGCGATATTCTTCGGGCCGGGATTGCTTTTTCGCTGGCGGGCGACCGCTTGAGCCTGGAACGGTTGCAAACCAAATATATGACGAAAATGTCCAACAGCCCTGAAGCGCTGGCCTTTGAAATCGTCACCCGGCCGTTCGAAACCCAGGGTGTCGAATTCCTGGAAATCGCCAACCGGTTGGCGGATGTCGATTCACTGGAGACGTTCCTGAAGGAATACCGCCGCCAGTACATGTCGCCTGACCGGAGCCCGGATCAGTCCACAGCGGTTTCGCAAGCGGGCGATGCTGCCGGTTAGAAATTCCCGCGTTCAACCGATCGGGTCAGCTCTCAGCCGGGCGAAAGCATGCCGCGTTGAATTGACTTCAGGAAATCGCCCGAACGCATTTGTCAGGCAAACACCGCCGCGAGCATCTTCCTGAACCCATGAAACCGCTTAAACGCGACATGCTCTAATGAGCGGCAAGCTGCTGGCCGTGGTATCGCGGGTTTCTGAGTTCGGCCTTGTAGCGCATGACCAGTTCGGGGATCGATCGTGTGCTGCGATCGAGCCATCCGCTGCGGGCTTTAAGAAAATCGCGATAGGTCTTCTCGTGGATGCCGGTCTGCAGCATGAGGCGCATGATGGCGCCGTCCGCATCCGATTTGAGCGTATCGGAAACGACTTCATCGGCGAGATTGATCTTTCGGCTGATCAGCCAGATGGCGGCGTCGATACGGTCCTGCTCGAAGAGGGTGCGCAGGATGGCGTCAAAGGACAATTCACCGTTGGCAATCTGGATGCTGGCCTCATGGCGAGAGTATTTCACGCCGTCCAGTTCAACGCCGCCGTCGCGCGGCAATTCCTTGATCGAATTTGCCAGCCGTTCCAGATCGCCCGTTTCCAGAGCTTTTTTGAGCGGAGCTGGAATGAGCGGGCAATTGGTTTCCAGAATTTCCATCTGGGTCTTCAGGAATTGCTCGTCCTTGATTGCACGTTTGGCGATCAAGGCAAGGACTTCAGGCTCCGTATTCGCAAAGATCAGCAGGGCCAGGGTTCCCTTTACGGAAAACGGCGCATCCCGATTGTCCAGCAGCGCGTGAACCACGTCCCGGCTGCTGCGGGCAATCAGCGTGTCGCATATTTTTTCGTCCAGATCGGCCCGGCGGGCTACGGACAACCGCTTGTCGTTTCCCCCTGCCTGGGCAATCTGCATCAGCCCGCCCTGGCTGAGCATGGGAGAACATTCAATGACCGGTTCGGAGAGCTCGTAGTCTTCCTGGGCAAGCCTGTCGGCAAGTTCGGACACGATGCGATCGGTCTTGGCCAGCCGAACGACCAGTTCGTAGCGGGCGTCCCGGTCAAGCTGATTGAACACACTCAGAACGATTCCGGAAAAAAGCTCCCGCTCCGTCTCGCTGGGGTCATGCTCTTCCGAACGGGCATATTCCCCTACAAGGGTCCGGATGAGCTTTGACCTTGCTTCCGGTTCCCGGATCCTGGCGAGTTGTTCAAGCTGTTCTTGTAGCACCGATTTACCACTGCGATTTCAGAAGGAGAAGTCCTCGAATTGAGTGATAATTTTGGCGTCTTATTGTTAATTTTCCTCTACTTTTACACTTTATGTATGCGTAATTTTATCCTCCGCCAAAACTCTTGACCAGCGATCCGGCAACCAGATTCCAGCCGTCGACGAGAACGAAGAAGATCAGTTTGAAGGGCAGGGAGATGACAACGGGCGGCAGCATCATCATGCCCATGGACATCAGGACCGAGGCGATCACGAGATCGATGATGAGGAACGGCAAATACAGGAGAAAGCCGATTTCGAAGGCGCGTCGGAGTTCGGAAATCATGAATGCGGGAATCAGCGTGGCCATCGAGAGATCTTCCGGGCCGTCCGGCGCGTCCTGGCCTGACAGTTCCTGGAAGAGGGCAAGGTCCTTTTCGCGTACCTGCGACAGCATGAAGGTGCGGAACGGGTCCGAGGCCCGCTCGAAAGCCTGTTCGAACTCGATATCTCCATTGACCAGCGGCTCGACGCCGGCGTCATAGGCTGCCTGCAGTGTCGGCATCATGATAAAGGCGGAGAGGAACAGCGCCAGGCTGATCATGACCATGTTGGGAGGGGCCGTCTGCAGACCGATCGCGGAGCGGAGCAGCGAAAGAACCACAACGATCCGTGTGAAGCTGGTCACCATCACGAGAATCGAGGGGGCGAGCGAGAGGACCGTCAGGAGGATGACGAGCTGTACCGCGCGCTCCGTCAGGCTGGCATCGTCTCCGAAGCCGACGGAAATTTCCTGGGCTGCGGCAGGTCCGGCCAGAAGAGCGAACAGTGCCGCCGCAAGCGCCAGAAACGGCACCCACGCGTATCGCCGCGATGAACGTCTCTCGCGGGTCATCAGTTGGGCTGCCCGCCCAGCTCATCCAGAATTTTCGCCATTTCCTCTTCAATCGGGTTCTTGTCGCTCCGGACGGGTGCCGGTTTGGCGACGGGCTTGACGTTGTCGTTCTTGAGTTTCTTCTCTGGAGCGGGCTCTTCCTCCAGGGAGGCCGTTTGAACCGCATCCTGAGGCTCCGGGGTTTCCGGTGCGGAATCGGCGGAAGCTTCTGCAGAAACCTCCCGGGCGGGCTCGGCAATAAGGTGATCCAGATCGAGCACGATCTCTCTCTGGCCGGGATCCTGTGGCGGAGTGGTCTGGGCAGGCGTATCGGCTTCTGCCTGGGGGTGGACCTGCACCGCTTCCTGTGCCCGGTCAGGTGCCGGATCCGAGGCAAGCGCAGTTACGTCGGACAGGTCACCTGTGACCGGATCGGAGTCCTGGACACCGACGGTGGACACTTCTGCCACGGCCGCGGCCAACACCGGAGTAACCGGTTCAACTTCCGCGTCCGTATGTGCCGCTTCGGCGGAGATCCGGGGAGGCGGAGAGCTGGTGCCTGCGTCCTGCGGGGCGAGGGCAGGTTCAACCCTTTGCGGTGGCGTTTCGGCCGGCTTCAGCAGGGCGGTTTTGGCGCGCGCTGCCGGTCCGGATGCGGGGGGAGTGATCGAATGGCCCGCGTAGGTGGGGCGCTCCCGTGACGGGAAAGCCCGGGATGAGGAGTTGTCGGCTGCCGGTTTGTCCGCGGAAGCCATTGCACCCTCGTCTGGCATGGCGGGGCCGGTCTTCACTTCCGGAGCCTTGCGGTCCGAGGCGGCTGTGTCCGGTGCCGCCACCGGAAGAGCTGGCGTTCTCGAGAGAGCCCGGTTGAAGCCGTTCTGGGTGGCTGCCCGCAGAAGATCGGCCGCGCGCGTCGAACCGTTACCGGCGTTGCTCTTTGGATCCGCCCTGAGCGGCCGGGCCGCAGCGGTAGCGGCGATATTCGATTGCGCCGGTCTTGGGGGGGCAGGGGGGATCGGCGCTCTTTCCGGCGCGACTTGCGCGCGCGCGACAGGAGCACGTGAAACGGGGGCAGGGACAGGGACAGGGACAGGGACAGGGACAGGCGAAGCTGGTTCCGGGACGGGGAGCGCAGCGGCATCTTCTTCGAAAAGAGGATCGGGTTCTGCCACATCGGCATGCGGCTTGAAGGGCGTGGCCTGCGCGGCCAGTGTCCCGGCGTCCTCTTCAGGCAGGTGCTCGTCCGGCCTGAAGGGAATTTCGGGGCCGGGCGCCATTGGCGATTTTATCTGACCGTGTCCGGCAAGTCCCATGCCCTGAAACGTTGCCGGGCGCGACGTGGTCAGCGGTGCGTTGCGGATGATGTTTTGCTCGACCACTACATCACTCGGTCCGCCGACGAGGATCAGGTGCTCGATATTATCGCGCCGGATCAGAACGAGACGGCGCTTCGTGTCGACCGGTGCGCTGTCCATGACGGCAATCCGGGGCTGCCTGTTCCTGCTTTGCGGAGCATTCACGCCGGTGAGCCGCTTGAGAATGAAAATGAACAGACCAAACAGCAGCAGCACGACGGCAAGCGCCAGTATCACCGCGACCACCTGGGTTATGCCTCCGCTCACGTTGAAAGTCGTTTCAATCCAGTTGTACATATTGACCTCATGCCGCCCCTGCTTGCGATATTCACGCGACTGCCGGTTAGCCGGATTTTTTGCCTCAATTGGGGAGCGTCACGCTTATCCCCAGTAAATCCGGAATTTGCACCGGCAACGTCCCGGAGCCTCAAACCTCTTTGTTTTTTCGCTTTTCGTTGCCGCTCAGGCACCGGCTCTGTCTCAAAGACTGTTTGTCCCGCTTGCTGATCCGCTTCGAATCTCACTAGGTCTTGACGTTAACAGAAGCAGGCAAATTTTGCCCGCCATGTGCAGGGTTCAAATTGCGAAATGCAAAGGAATATTGCTCTCTTCCACGGGTTTCTGAATGGAGCGCCTGTATGCGCGAAGTTCGCGTTAACCTTTCATTAACCATTCACCCGGCAATCATTGCCTGGTTGGTTAACAAATGGTGAACTAAATGGCTGTGACGGACCTGCCGCTGTTTCAGGCGCTGAAATCGAAGATGCGGTGGCATCAGGCGAGGCAAGGTGTGCTTGCCGAAAACATCGCCAATGCGGATACGCCGGGGTACGGGGCAAAAGAGGTCAAGGCCTACAGTTTCGAGGACCATTTGAGCCGGGCAGGGCTGGCGTTGTCCACCGACACGACGCGCGCCGGTCATATCACTGGAAACATGTCAGGCACCAAGGACGCCAAGGTCAAGGAGATGGATGCCTTCGAGGTCACGCCCAGCGGCAACAGCGTCAACCTGGAAGAGCAGATGATGAAGATCACCGAGAACCAGATGGATTACCAGGCTGCGACAACCCTTTACACCAAGGGCATGGGCCTGATCCGGACCGCGTTGTCGAAAAGCGCATAAGTCGGCTTTCGCACACGCCGTCTGGTGCGGTGTTGCCGGGAGCGTGCTGCAAGAAAACGGGACAAAAGGACCGACAATATGGACCTGATAAAATCGTTGTTTGTTTCGGCAAGCGGCCTGAAGGCGCAAAACGGGCGCATGCGGATCATCGCGGAGAATATCGCCAACGCGAATTCGACCGCCAGAACGCCTGACGAAGAGCCTTACCGGCGGAAGATCCCGACGTTCAAGACACAGTTCGACAAGGCGCTTGGTGCCGAAACGGTGGAGCTGGGTCCGATTGCCGAGGACAAGAGCGATTTCAAGTCGGTTCACATGCCGGGACACCCGGCGGCCGACGAGAAGGGCTATGTGCTGCAGCCGAACGTCAACACGCTGATCGAAACCACCGACATGCGTGAGGCGCAGCGGTCCTACGAGGCCAACCTGAACGTCATAGAGTCGACGCGGCGCATGCTGCAGCGAACCATCGACATCCTGCGGGCCTGATCCTCGCAACAATGGGAGTGGAGCTTATGTCCACAGCGTCAATTGCAAACAATGCCTACCAGACGGCCGCCCGGCTGCAGCAGCAGATGCCCGGTGTGGAAGATGCCGCCCCGAAGGCGGAAATGGTCGATTTCGGCAAGATGGTAAGCGAGGCGGTCGGGACTGTTGTCGAAAAGGGTCAACAGGCGGACGACAAGGCCGTCAGCATGATCGAAGGCAAGGCGGATGTGGTCGATGTGGTCACGGCAATCGCAGAGACCGAACTTGCCCTGGAAACGATGGTGGCGGTCAGGGACCGTGTCATTTCCGCTTACGAGGAAATCATGCGGATGCCGATTTGACCCGGCCTGGATCAGATTTTGAGGTGGCCGAGCTTCCTGTTCGCGTTCAGTTGAGTCCGGACGGCATGCTCCGGAGAGGTGTGCGATGACAGGCGGTGAAGTTCTCGATCTTGCCCGCGAAGCGGTCTGGACGATGATCCTGGTGGCCGGGCCGACCATGATCGTCGGTCTGCTTGTCGGTGTCGTTATCGCCCTGTTTCAGGCGCTGACGCAGATCCAGGAAATGACACTCGTCTTCGTCCCGAAGATCCTGGCGATTTTCCTGACGATGCTTGTCACACTGCCTTTCATGAGCCAGTTGTTGCAGGCTTTCATGGCTCGTGTGGCCGAGATGATCCTTGCGACGAGCTAGAGGCAGAGCGTCCTGCCTGCGCGGGACTGCGGGAAAGGCGATCCGAGAGGGAATATGACGGTTCAGCTCAATTTCCTGCCGGATATCGTCGCGGTGTTCATGTTGATGTTCGCGCGTCTCGGCACGATGGTTATGCTGCTTCCGGCACTCGGGGAAAGTTCCATCCCGATGCGGTTCCGTCTGACCATCGCCCTTGCGCTGACCCTTGTCCTTTATCCCGTTATCGGGTCGCAGTATCCGTCCGGACTGACCGCCGATCCCTTTCGCCTTCTTCTCCTGCTGGGTGGAGAACTCGCCATCGGCTTCGCTATCGGTCTTTGCGCCAGGATGATCACCTCCGTTCTGCAGATCGCCGGTGTGATCGTGGCGAACCAATCCGGCATGGCTTTCGCCCTTGGAACGGATATCGCCAATGAAGGCCAGCAGGGCGCACTCTACGGCAACTTCCTGTCGATCCTCGGCATCACGCTGGTCTTCGTCACCGACAGCCACTATCTGGTGATTGCCGCGCTCTATGACAGCTTTGAGATCTTTCCGCCGGGAACAACGCCGCCTGTCGGCGACTTTTCGAAAAACGCGGCCGACACTGTGTCTCATGTGTTTTCGATCGCGGCGCGCGTGAGCGCGCCTTTTCTGGTTGTCGGCCTCGTCTTCTATTTCGGTCTCGGCCTGCTCAACAAGCTGATGCCGCAGATGCAGATCTTCTTTATCGCCATGCCCGTGAATATCGCGATCGGGCTGTTCATGTTCATGGTTCTGCTCACGACGATGATGATGTTCTATCTGGAGCATTTTCAGCAGTCGCTCGGCAAGTTCATATTGGGGTAGCGCTGCACGATGGCAGAAGGTAGCGACGACTCAGAAAAGACAGAGGACCCATCACAAAAGCGCCTGAAAGAGGCGCATGACAAGGGGGACGTTCCCAAATCGCAGGAAGTCAGCACCTGGTTCACCCTGGCCGGTGCGACCCTGATGATTGCCATTTTCGCGCCCTCGACAGCGGCTTCGCTCGGCGGCCTGATGAAAGGTTATCTGGAGCATTCCTACCAGATGCCCGTGGACGGCTACGCCCTGAAGGCCTTGTGGCGCGATACCGGACAATCGGTTGCGCTTATTGTCGGCGTGCCGCTGGTCATGCTTGTGGTGATGGCGGTCGCGGGAAATCTCATTCAGCACCAGCCGCTGTTCACCGCCGAGACGATCAAGCCCAAGCTGTCGAAGATTTCACCGGCCTCCGGATTCAAACGGCTGTTTTCGGCCGACAGTCTGGTGAATTTCGCCAAGGGAATGATCAAGATCTCGGTTGTCGGCGCTGTCATGGTCGCGGTCATGTGGCCGCACCGCGACGAGGCCGACGTGATGATCTTTGCCGATCCGTCGGTGATCCTGCCGGAAGCAAGAGTGCTGATCCTGCAGCTTCTGGCCGCCATTCTTGCGGTAATGACCGTTGTCGCGGGCGCCGATTTCGTTTACCAGCGCAACAAATGGTTCAACAAGCAGAAGATGTCGCTGCGTGAGGTCAAGGACGAATACAAGCAGACCGAGGGCGATCCGCTCGTCAAGGGCAAGATCCGGCAGTTGCGCATGGAGCGCTCGCGCAAGCGCATGATGGCTTCGGTGCCCTTGGCGACAGTGGTCGTCACCAACCCGACCCACTATGCGGTGGCGCTGCAATACGAGGAAGGTATGGATGCGCCTCGTTGCCTTGCCAAGGGAGCCGACGCGGTTGCGCTGCGGATCAGGGAAGTGGCGAAGGATAACGAGATTCCGGTGATCGAAAACCCACCGCTGGCGCGGGCTCTTTACGCCACGGTTGACATCAATGAGGACGTGCCGGAGGAACACTACAAGGCAGTCGCGGAAGTCATCGGCTTCGTCTTCCGCATGCGCCGGCGGGCATCCTGGCGGAGTAATTAGTCCCTTTGGGGAAGCTGCCGGTTTGATTAGCGGGGCAAACAGGTGAATTTCAACAGGACTTGCTTTCATATAAGTTGAATTTGGCGCTCAAGCACAGAATGCTTGGGGACGGCCCGTTCAAAACCGAATCGGGCCGGGGAGACAAGGCGAATGAGTGACATGGACGGAACGCCGAGCGGGCCGATGATCAGCCGGCCGGAGCGTTCCGGGAATATTGGCCTGTTGATAGGTCTTGCGCTATTGCTCGTCGGCGCGGCTGCTGCCTTCGCGGTCATGGACCGGGATGTCGCACAGCCGTTCATTCTTGCGCTGCTCGGCATTCTGGCCGTGGTCGGGGTGTTTTGCCTGTTCGCCGGTGCGATAGGCTTTTTGCGCCTGTCCGCACGTCCGGGCGAAGCCAATCCGCTTGCCTCCGCCTTCGTCGACACTCTGGAAGACGGCGCCCTGATCACCGATCTGGACGGGCGTCTTGTCTATGCCAACAAATCCTACGCGGATCTGACCGGCGCGGAATCCGCCGCGGACATTCGCGTCGTCGAACGTGTCTTTTCTTCCGACCCGGATGCGGCGGATGCTATCTTCCGTCTGTCCCAGGCCATGCGCGAGAGCCGAAGGGCGCAGGAAGAGATCCGCATGCCGGTTCCGCTCGGGCGTGCGGAAGGCGTGGCCCGCTGGTACCGGGTGTCGGTGCGTCCGCTGCAGGTGCCGAAGGAGCGCGGCGGCGGCAAGCCGATGGCTGTCTGGCAACTGGCCGACATTACCCGCGATCGCGCCGAGCAGGAAAATTCCTTTCAGGAACTGCAGCGCGTCATCAATTTTCTCGACCATGCCCCGGCGGGTTTCTTCTCCTGTGACGGAGAAGGTCGCCTTGTCTACCTGAATGCGACGCTTGCCGACTGGCTGGGGTATGATCTGGCGCAGTTCGATGCCGGCGATCTTGATCTGTCGAGCATCGTGCGCGGCGACGGCACGGAGCTCATTCGCTCGCTCAAGGGGCAGGCCGGAGAGGTCAAGAGCGAAACCTTCGATCTCGATTTCGTCACGCGAAACGGGCGCGGGCTGCCCGTGCGCCTGCTGCACAGGGTCCCCTTCGGGGAACACGGCCATCCGGGCGACAGCCGCACACTGGTGCTCAACCGTTCACGCGGCGAAGAAGTCTCCGAAGCGCTCCGGGCCGCGGAAGTCCGCTTCGCGCGGTTCTTCAACAACACGCCTATCGCGATTGCCTCGCTGGACAAGGAAGGCAGGGTTCTCAGGACCAACGCGCCGTTCCTGAAACTGTTCGGCGCGGTCGATACAGGTGACGAGGCGCCGAAACTGGAAGCCTATGTGGCCGAAAACGGCCGGGAGCATCTTGCCAGGGCCCTGTCGGCCGCTTCCAACGGGATCGGCGAGATTGCGCCGATCGACATTCCGCTGGTTGAAGGCAACGACCCGCGCTCCGCCACCTTTTATGTTTCCGCCGTTCAGGAAGGCGAGGGCGACGGGGAGGCGGCGATTGTCTACGCGCTGGAAACCACACAGCAACGCGCCCTTGAAGCCCAGTTCGCGCAAAGCCAGAAGATGCAGGCTATCGGTCAGCTGGCCGGCGGTGTCGCCCACGACTTCAACAACGTCCTGACCGCGATCATCGGATTTTCCGACCTGCTGCTGGCCAGCCACCGGCCGACCGATCCGTCCTTCCAGGACATCATGAACATCAAGCAGAACGCCAATCGCGCCGCCGGTCTCGTGCGGCAGCTACTGGCCTTCTCCCGCCGCCAGACCCTTCGGCCGCAGCAGCTTGAGCTCAATGACGTTCTGGCGGATCTGTCCATTCTGCTGGACCGCCTGCTGGGCGAGAAGGTTGAGCTGAAGGTGATCCATGGCCGCGATCTGTGGCCGGTCATGGCGGATCTCAACCAGCTTGAGCAGGTGATCGTCAACCTGGCGGTGAACGCGGGCGATGCCATGGCGGATGGCGGCCGGTTGACCATCCGCACGCGCAATGTGTCCGAGGTCGAGAGCACCCAGTTCGACAACATCCGCGGCATGCCGCCGGGCGAATATACGCTGGTGGAGGTTGAGGACACCGGTCACGGTATGCCGCCTGACATCATGGAGAAGATTTTCGACCCGTTCTTCTCCACCAAGGAAGTCGGCAAGGGCACGGGACTCGGCCTGTCGACCGTTTACGGCATTGTCAAACAGACCGGAGGGTTCGTCTTCTGCTCGTCGGAAGTGGATGCCGGAACGACTTTCCGCCTGTTCCTGCCACGCCACATTCCGCAGTTCGTAGAGGAAGAGAAGCCGGAACCGAAGGAAAAAGAGCCGGAAAAGGTCACCGACCTCACCGGGTCCGCCTCCATCCTTCTGGTGGAGGACGAGGAGGCGGTGCGTGCCTTCGGCGCCCGGGCACTGGCCTCACGCGGATACACCGTCTACGAGGCTGCTTCCGGCAATGAGGCGCTGGAGGTAATGGAAGAGACGGACGGAAAGATCGATCTCGTTGTTTCCGATGTGGTGATGCCGGAAATGGATGGCCCGACCCTGCTCGTCGAGCTGCGCAAGACCCAGCCGGACCTGAAGATCATCTTCGTCTCCGGCTATGCGGAAGACGCGTTTGAGGAAAACCTGCCGCCGGGCGAAAAATTCTTCTTCCTGGCCAAGCCGTTCACGCTGAAACAGCTGGCGACGACGGTGAAGGATGTTCTGAACGGGTAGGGGATTTTTCCCCTGCAGCGCGAAGCCGTTGAACCGGCAGACGGCGGTCTTCGACAAAAGCAGGCCGGGGTTACCAGCCCGTCATGCTGAAATAAAAGACATAGAACACGCCCCAGAGAACAAGGACGAGCGCCAGTTTGGCGCTCCTGGACAGTCTGTCTGCCAGGAGCCGCGAGAGCCCCCAGGCAATCACGGCCATCATCGCGAACCTTGGCAACCGGGCGATGGGCGAAAGCAGGGCGAAGAGACCGAGGCCGGTGCCGTTCGTTCCGGTTTCGGCAGCGAAGATCTTGTAGGGCACGCCGGAAAAAGCGCCGTGCAGCATGCCCTGAAAGAGGCCGCTTTCCAGATAGAGACGGACAGTGGCGAACGTATTTTCCGAGATGCCGGGCACATGGAGGAGAACCGAACGGCTTGCCTGGGGGGCATAGTGCGCGCAGGTCCAGATCAGGGCGCCGCCGACGGTAGCTGCGAGGGCGGCCAAAAGCGCTCTTTTGAGGGAGGTCAGTGCAAGGCTGGTCAGCAGCACATCCGGGACGACGAAGAACAGCGTCGCCTCGGCAAAACCCCACAGGGCGGCCAGTGTCCTACTCCCAGGGCGCAAAGGTCTTTTCCCCGGAGAGTGCGGCGAAACGGTCCTGGAGCGTGTTCATGAACTGAATCCGGTTTCCCTCCCAGGTGATTGGTTCGCCTATGAAAATGTCGCAGAAGAACGGCACAAGCAGGAAGGAGCCCCTTGGCAGTGCCTTGCCCAGTCCATGGGTGAAGACAGGCACCACGGGAGCCTGCGGAAAGCGTTCGGCAAGATAGGAGACTCCCTTCTTGAGGTTGGTCATCTGCTCCGGTTCGCCGCGCGAGCCCTCCGGAAAGAGGATCAGGACCTTGCCGTCGCCAAGAGCATCGTAACAACCCTGCAGCGGATCCTTCGATCTTTCCTTGCCATCCTTGCGTTGGCGTTCCACCGGAATGATGCCGAGCACATGTTCCGACAACCAAGCCTTGGCCGGCGAGGAGAAGAAATAATCGGCTGCGGCTACCGGCTTGATGTCCTTCAGTCTCGACAGCGGCATCAGCGCCATCAGCACCATGGTGTCCAGATGACTGTTGTGGTTGGCGACGATGATCGCCGGCCCCTGCACGGGCAACAATTCCTTGCGGCGGACGTTCAGCCCGAGGAGAAACAGGACCGCGACCCTGATGACGATATAGAAGGCTTTCTGGAGCATCAGGTGGCGACCTTGGGCATGGAACAGCATTGATGGATGATTCCGTTCAACAATCCGATTGCCGGGGTCTGAGTCGCCGCCCCGGCCTCGCGCCGGGGCCATTGTCCCGGGCCCATAGCCGCAGGTCCCGGATCAAGTCCGGTACAGCACTGTGGACTTGCAGTCGATGCGGTTCCGGAGGAGTTCATTCTCATCTCAACCACTCCCTAGTAATAGAAATACCGGGTGAAGTGGAAGAACAGCGGGGCGGTATAGGTGAGGCTGTCGATGCGGTCGAGAATGCCGCCGTGGCCCGGGATCAGACTGCCGGTATCCTTGACGCCGAGGTCGCGTTTGAGGGCTGAGACGGTGACGTCGCCGACAAAACCGGCAACTGGAATGAGCAGACCGGCCGCCGCCGCATGCACCATGTCGAAGGGGGTGACCAGCGGGGCTGTCAGAAGCGCGAGCACGAAGGTGGTGGCGACGCCCCCCAGAAAACCTTCCCAGGTCTTGTTCGGACTGACACCCGGGACAATCTTGTGGCGGCCAAGCAGCTTGCCCCAGGTATATTGGGCGACATCGTTGAACTGGGTCAGGAAGATCAGGAACAGCAGCAGACCGGGCCCGCCGGCGCTGTTTTCTGAGGTCGCTGGCAGGATCAGCAGAAAGGCCGCGTGACTGATGGAAAAGACGCAGAGCATCAGACCCCAGTTGAGCGTGCCGACGGCCTTCAGGAAGCCCTCCGTCTGCTGGGTCAACAAGCTGGCGAAGGGCAGAAACAGGAACATGTAGACCGGGATGAACACGGCGAACATGCCGTAGTAGTTGTCATAAACCCAGAAATACTGGACAGGGACCGCGAGATACGCCCAGAAGAGCACGCGCCGGTCAGCCCGGCGGGTGGGGATCATCGAGAAATATTCCTTCAGCGCCAGGAAGCTGATCAGCGCGAAGACGACGATGGATAGCGTGTTGCTGACCAGAAACGAAACCGTGAAGATCGCCACCATGACCCACCAGCTGCGGGTGCGCTCGACGAGTTCGCTCATGTCTTTCGAGGAGCGTCTGGAAATCGCGTAGACGATCACGCTTGCGACGGCGAGGAGACCCCAGATGCCGATCAGGGCCCAGTGGAGTGCCTGGAGCTGAAGGTTCATGAGGATTTCTTCTCTTCGATGGCCGCGCGGGCACGGTTCAAGATGGTGAGCGCCGAGAGCGCCAGCCCGGCGCCGAAGAGCATCTGATAGAGGAGGGGGCTGGTCAGTCCGAAGGCGATGAGAAGGCCGCAGAGGCCGAAGAGCACCGCCCGGTCGCTCTTGCCGAAGGGGCCGTCATAGCGGCGGCTGGCGCCGATCTGAACGCCGATGACGCCGGTCATCTCTCCAATAAGCGCAAGAACCACAAGCCCGACGACGAGCGGGCCGGAGACAAAAGGCAGGAGCGCGAAGGGCAGGTAGAGCGCGGCGTCGGACACAACATCGCCGAGTTCGTTGAGAACCGCGCCCAGATCCGACTTCTGGTCATGCTCGCGTGCCAGCATGCCGTCGATGGCATTGAGACCCATGCGGATGAACAGGACTGCCGGAAGCAGCAGTAGCGGCAGAAAGGCCCCCGGGAACAACCAGAGCGCCAGGCCCTCCAGAACCGAAAGTCCCAAAGCCGCGAGCGTCACCTGATTGGCGGTGATGCCTGCCGCCGCGAGGCTGCGGCAGAGCGGGCGGAGCAGATCCTGAAAGCGGGATTTGAGCTGATAGATGGTTGGCATTCAAAAATCCGAAAGTATTGAGAAACGCACTCTGAAAACGCCGGAACGAGGTATCGGAATGCACCCCTTGCAGCGGACCGGCGGAATGTCACGCGTCGCGAGAGTAAGCACTTACAAGATGAATTCCAAGCCTTTCACCACAGCGATACACATCGCCGAAAACGCCTGGCCGAAAACGCAGGGAATGTGATGTGGCGGCTATTGGTGTGTCAAACCGCGGGTGTAGACTCCGACCGGCGTTGTGGGAACTTCATTTCCGAAAAGGCACATTTCAATGGTTATGCAGCCATCAATATTCGAAAAGCAATACAAGCCGATCACCGTTCATACGCTGAGCGGGACGGCATTCGTCAATGTTCAGTCCTATCTTTCCGGCGAACCGCGCAAGAAACAATTCAATGGCGCCGCCCTGAACGATCTGCGCAGGTTTCTCACCAAGAAAGACAGGTACAAGAACGGGCAGAACGGGGCGGACAGGCACACATGGGACGACAAGTCCGGCCTGAGCGCCTTCGGCCTGATGGGACCGGACTATTTCAAACCCTGGCTCTGGGTCGACATCACCTGGAAGGATCTGCAGCTCGGCTTCTACGGCAAGGGCACGCCCGAACGCATGCGGCGGATCCTGCAGGTGATCGACTTTTATCTCAGGACGGCGGACATACGTCTGAGCCATGTTCACTGGAACTATGTGATGAGCCTGGAGGAATATGCCAAATATTATCTTGGCCTCGATTGTAACGGGTTCACCGGGGCCTATCTGGAAACGCAGTATCCGTCGCTCGGCATCGATGGCGGCGATCACATCAATTATCTGGACGGGAAGCTGAAAAAGCGTGCGAGCATCGCCGAAATCAAGCCGGGCGATATTCTCAGCAGGGAAGGCGGCGGCGGGACGCGTCACGTCGCGATGATCAACTCGGTATCCGGCGTAATCAACTCGGAGGCGACTTCCGCGCAGGTTTCAATCACCCAGTCCGCCTCCAGCCTCGGCGGTCTCAACACCAAGACCTACACGTTGAAGACGATCAAGGAAGGACCTTCGGACAAGCCGCTGAAATGGCATTTGGCCGGGTACTACAAGTTCAACCATTGTCTTGGGCTGGAACGGAAATAAAGTACGAGATCCGGACGAAGTTCTGCAAACCGCCCGGCGGTGCCCCATCGCGCGCCGGGCTCGTGTTATCGTCAGGGAACGAAAGCGCCGCTGCGGAGCCTGTCCACTACCGCGACATGCGAAAATTGCGGAATGCTCTGGCGGATATGGCATCCGCCCGGGACCGAGGCGCTTCCACAGGAGATAGAGAGTGACCTCGGGACATCCGGCAGCAGATGAATTTGAGAGATTCCGGTTCGGGGAGCGGCTTGTTCGATGATCGATCCCATTCTGCTCACCACGCCGCGCGTCTCCACCTTCAACGGGGAGCAGCATCTGACCAATGCGAGCGGCTTCTTCTTCAGGCGGGAAGACAGGCTTTTTCTGGTGACCAGCCGACATGTGATGATCGACAAGGAAAGCGATCACCTCCCGACCCGTATCGAGATCGAGCTGCATAACAATCCGCAGAACCTTGCCGAGTCGATCGGGCTGTCAATCCCGCTCTACCGCGATGGAACGAGCCTGTGGCGTCAGGGGACCGATACAGCCGGCGAGATCGATGTCGCGGTTATCGAGCTTGAAAGGGACGCCCTGCCGGAAGACCAGCTCTATCGGGTCTTCGGACCCGAACATCTGGTCGACCCGCATGATCAGGTCGAGGTCGGATCGTCGATCCTGGTGATCGGGTTCCCGCTCGGCTTTCACGACACGCTGCACCACATGCCTGTGGCGCGGCACGCGGTCGTTGCCTCCTCGTTCGGCTTCCGCTTCGAGGGCATGGGTTATTTCCTGACCGACGGCCGGACACACCGCGGCATAAGCGGCGCGCCCGTGGTGATGCGCGCTCCGGATCTGGAAGGCATGGAAGGCGACCTGCCGTGGAAACTGCTCGGCGTCCATTCCGCACGCCTGGACGTGGGAACACGCGACATGCAGCTCGACGAAGCGCTGGGCCTGAACTGCGCCTGGTATGCGGATATCCTGCTGACGCTCACCGAGGCTTGACCGGAAACGATCCGGCGACCGGCTTTTCTTTCAAAGAGGGCTACATCAGGAAGAGAGCGGCGGGCAGGAGCTGCCCTGTTCGGCGCGGGATTTCAGGCCCTGCAGGCTCTGCATGGTGTTCTGGTTACCCGGCAGCACGAAGCTCTGTTCCAGGGCGGTGCGCACATTGTTGATCACCGCGAGGTCCTGAACCGCCAGCGTCTGGCAGGGCGTTCCGGTGAAGCGAACGCGAATGCGGATGACGCGCTGGCCGTTGTCCGAGGGGCCGAATTCGGAGTCGAGAGCGGGATTTTCGCCCGTCATCGGTCTCTCCAGAACGACCATATTCGGCTCATCCTGCAAGACGACCGTGCCGCGTTCCTGTGCGCTGGAAACAAGCGCGGCGCGGACATTGGTCGGAGCAGCGGCAATGTTGACGCTTTGGGCGCCGGCCGGAACATCCAGCTGCGGCTGATCGGGGAGGGCGGCGCGGCGGCTCGAGCCGCTCTGGCAGGCGGCCAGGGCGAGAGCGCTCAGGCCGATAACTAGAAGGTTCCGCATCTGCTTTCCCGAATTTGAATAGATCATAAACCACTTTCCGCATTCTGGAGCAATTTATCTGCGCCCATGTTCAGACGGGCAAGATGCTCTGTCACATTAAAACTGAACTACCGCTCCGCAATCAAATAGTTCCATATGAGCAGTCCGGTCCGGTGCCGGAGTGCAACAAAATATCTTGCCGCTCTTCAAACCGAAGCCTGCCACAGCTCTCCTAACGAAGCGTTGTGGCAGCAGCGGGGCGCCATTTGCGTTTGGTGGCGCGATTAAAATTGACCGCCCGTCTTGAAGCCGCCGCCGCCAAACCCGCCGCCGGTCTTGAAACCTCCGCCACCAAACCCGCCGCTACCTGGAAAATTGCCGCCCGGTCCTCCGGATCCGCCGAAACCGCCCATGGATTTCGGCAGGCCGGTGCCGTGCGGAAAGGCCACCTTGCGACCGCGCGGTTTGCGCCGTTTGTGAGAGCGTTCGGCGCGAGCCCAGTAATCCGCCCCCGTGATGGCACCCTTCACGAGTTCACCCAGAAGAACCGTGGTGAGCTTGTTGTCGGAGAAGGTGGATTCCCAACTGCCGTAGCCGCTGGACCTGAACCGCTTGATGACATCCGCCAGTTCGGTGCGCCGACGGCCGATATCGCGTTGCAATTCGCGGTCCTGGCGGATTTCGCGGGCCACCTGTTCGATGCGGTCCTTCAGGTCCTCGATCCGCTGGACGATTTTTTCGTCGTCCGGGGAAGGTGTGTCGTGAGCCGCGCGCCAGAGGTCGTTCAGGTCGTCGGCCTGCAGGGAGACGGACAGGTGTTCCTCCGCCTTCAGGAAATCTGCGTCTTCGCCGCCGGAAAATTCGGCAAGGGCGGTGGAGAGCGTCTCGATGCGCCGGTCCAGCTTGTCCAGATCCCCGTCGATGTTGTCGATTTCCTCGCTGTAAGTCTCGATCGAACCGACAAGATCCGTCCCGGCCGCATCCGTCATGGCGTTGCGGCTGAATTCGGCGAGCTTTGCCTGCTCCTGGCGGGCGATCTGCGCGCAGCGTTCGGCATGTCTGGCCATGCGCTCCGGAATGCCGGTGAGCATGGCGTAATTGGCGCGTGCGTCGTGAAAGCGGATCAGACCGGCAACCCAGCCGTCCAGAGAACGTATGAGGCCGCGGTGCGCGTACTCCGGAGTGCCAAAGCCGCGCTGCCACAGATAGATGAACAAGGGATCGTCATCATAGGCCTTGCCCTTCTCGGCGCGGTCCCGGGCAGAGGTTTCCGCCTTGGCGGCGGCGGCTTCCGCCGTCGCAAGCGCGGCTTCCGTGGCCCGGTTCTGGGCCTGATAGGCGCTGTCGTTCTCAAGACGGCTGTCGACCGCCTCCATCAGCTCATCCATCTGGTTTTCGGCAGCATCGCGGGCGCTGTCCAGTTCGCCGCGTTTTTTCTGCAGCTGAAAACGCTCGCTCTCGCACTGACGGAGCTGTTCGCTCAGCACCTTGTAGTCGGCGCTGCGTTTGTCCAGAAGCCGGCGGGCTTCGCGTGCGGCGCTGTCCAGGCGGGTGTTCAGCGCACCTGCGGCATCGGAATCCAGGCGGAACCGGGCAAGATCGCGATAGGCTTCGCTCTGGCGTTCCTGCAGATCGGTGAGCGCCCGGGTCGAGCGCTCGATGCGCTTGCTGAGTTCGGCTTCCTCGCGGCGCAGGTCCTGAAGGGACTGTTCGATGGTGCCGAGGGTCTGGCGTCCGGTCAGCATGGGCTAGCTTTCCTTTTAGGGAGGCGTTCGTTCCGAGCTGTTACCATTTCGTGATCGCTCCGTCCTGAACACCGCCGCGCCATTTGATATCCAGTTCGCCGCGCCTTTTCTGGCCAAGGATGCCTTTCTGCACGATGCCGTCTTCCATCTTGTCGCGTCGGACCGCGTTGTAGATGGTCTCCGATACGCGCTGGCCCCATTTGTCGACGGTTTCCGCAGCACTGTTCTCTTCCGACGCGATGCTGCGTTGGAGAATGTTGCCGTCCGGATCTATGGCCTCCACCACGATATAGTAGTTTTCGGTGTCCGGATTGGCATCTGGAATGCGGGTGATGCCGGTCGGGACGCCTTCGCGGGCGATGATGCGGACCTCGAAAACTTCCTGAAGCTGCGCCGAGAGCTGGCGCAGGTCGGCTTCCGCCTTGAAGGCAGCGTCGTTCCGGCCGTCGGCAAGCGCAAGGCGTCCGTCATCGGCCAGCGTCCGGGCCTGGTCTTCCACCTCGGCGTTTTCCGTCAGGGTGTCTATGCGGCCGACGAGTTCGCTATAGGTGGCCGGCAGGGACTGCAGCCGGGCCAGAAACTCGGCCTCGGCCCTCTGCGCGGGCAGGCTGACCAGAAAATACCAGGCAGCGATTGCAATCACGAGAACGGTGGCGGCCCCGGCCAGCCATTTCGACCAGGTAGTACGGGAAATATACACCATCGCCAGCGTGCGCTGGAAGCCGGCGGCCGGCGGTGAGTAGACAAAGCGGTCGCGTTTCAGGTCCTCTACGCCGGCCTTGAGGAGGTGGTCGGGAACCTCGATACCTTGCGCGGAATAAACCTGGCGGAGACGCTCGATCATCGCCGCGTCGCGGTCATCCGCCTTCAGTTCCCGGGCGACCTGACCCTCTTCGTGGCGCAGCGTGTCTACCACGTCCATCGCCATCATCAGATCGTCGAGAGGAGCGTCGGTCTTGCTAGCCATAAATGCAGTCTTCTCAAATCGGGCGGGCCGGAGAAAGTCCGGCCCGTCAATCCCTGCAGTCTAGAGTCTGTCTACGCGGCGGGGAAGGGTGACCTCCTAGAGGGCGGTGCCTTCAGCAGTCAATTTGGCGAGCCGCCGCTTGCCGTCTTCCACCGCGTTGCGGATCTCTTCGGAATTCTTCGTCGACATATCCCGCATTTCGGAAATGATCTCGCGGGACTGGACCTGGAAGTTGACAACGGAATCGACGAGCTTTTTCACGGAGGCGGCGGCGACCGTCGGGCCGTAGCCGGCCTTCAAGGCTTCCGTCTGGACCGCGTCGCCAATCTCCGCCAGAGTTTCCAGGCTCTTGTTGATGCCTTCCTTCATGGCGTTCAGCGTCTCGGTGGATTCATGCAGGCCCTGAAGGCCGGTGAAGGACGCATTGAGAGCGGTCAGAACGGATTCGTTGGTCGAGAAGAAGCTCACCGACTGCGCATAGACCCGTTCCTTGGCATTGGTGGTCTGCACCAGCCGGGCCATGATCACTTCGGAAGTGTTGTAGCCGATGGTCAGGTTGTCGGAGAGGTCCTTGGCGATCTGGTAGCGCTTTTCCTCGTCCTGCATTTCGCGCAGCTTTTCGTCCCGGGCAAGTTCCAGCCGGGCTTTCTGGGCAGCGTCGTCGCCCGTATAGGCCTCGACGTCCCCGGAAGCGCTTTTCAGCGTCGCCTGGGCGCTCTCCAGTTTCTCCTTCGCCATGTTGAGGAGTTCCAGTGCGGTGACCTCGGCCTGTTTCAGCGCGCCGCGAAAATCGCGGTAGGCCTCCAGAATGGTCTGTTCGCGCTCGATCTGATCCTTGGTCGCACGGGCAACTTCCTTATAGGTGTCGCGAATGTCCGTGAAGCGGTCGGAAATCGTGCCCCGGCGCATGTTGCGCCAGGTGTTTGCCAGGTTTTCGGTGAAGGAAACCCTGCCGTCGGCCAGTTGGTCGACCAGAGCCTTGGCGTCATCGCGAATGGAATCGAAGGCCCTGGTGACCTCTTCATAACGCTCGCCGATATCCATCTGCTGCACCTGGGAGCGAACCACTTCGTTGAAGTTGGAAGCCTGTCCGAGGGTGCGCGTGATGACGAGGACCTTGTCCGGGGACAGGTCGGAGATCTTTTCCAGCAGCGCGTTGATCGGCGCGTCGGTTTCCGTCTCCGGGGTGATGCCGGCGTCGCGAAGCGTGGTGAGGGCGCGATCGAGATACTGAAGTGGGGAAAAGCCGCCTGCGGGCGCTGCCGGGGCAGCCGCTGTCATGCCCGGGGTTTGCGGATCTGCCGCGTCTGTCATATTCGACCTCCTCGAAAGGACGGCAGCGATTTTTCCGGCGCTCTTGTGCACCTTTGCCGCGTCGTCCCGTTAACAAATTCAAGCCGCAAGTTAGGGCAGGCTTACGCCGCCGTGTCAACGGTTTGGAACACAAAAGCCAGCGTCGCCGGGCGAGGCGTACACGCCTTTCCGGCTACCCATAAGAGAATTTTACGACATGGCTGTATCGAAGCAGGGCGGAAAGTGCTCTAGGCTCTTTCGCGCTTCCATTCAAAACCGGTTATGCATCCGGTGCGGAGACTTGAGTTTTTGGAAAAGAGACCGAACGTGACAGCCGTGGTTGCGCGAAAACCGCATGCTTGCAATTGTTTCCAGATGACCGGAACCGCCGTCCGTTCAGCTTTGATGACGGCACTGATGCTTCTGGGACTGGCGGTGGGAGCCGCCCACGCGCAAGAAAACCAAGAGCTTCCTGTGGCGGAAGCGGGCGGGACTTCGCAATCGCTTTTTGAACGCGCGGTCAGGGCAATCGAGGAAAAGACGGTTTCGGTACAAGCCCTTGAGCTGTTGCGCGGGCAGCTTGCTGAAGTGCGCGACGCCAATGCAGCCATCGTCCGGCGTGATGATCTTGCAGCGGATCTGCTGTCCGCGCAGCTCGAAAGTCTGGGTCCGGCGCCTGCCGAGGGAGCCGGGGAGGCGGCTGATGTCGCGGCGCGCCGTCTGGAACTGGAGAACGCGCTGGCGAAGGCGAATGCGCCCATCCGGCAGGCTGGCGAGACCTTGCGGCATGTCGAGGTTCTCATTCGCGAATTGGACAAGCAGCTGCGACTGCGAAAACTGCAGGAAGTCGTGGAGCGGTATCCGACACCGCTGGTGGTCTCCACCTGGCAAAACGGTCTGGAGGAAGTTTCTGAATTCCGGCAGCGCCTCTGGCGGGACATCCAGAGTGAACTGGCACGGCCGAGCGTTTCCAAGCAGTTGAACCGGACAGTCCCCATCGCGCTGGGTCTTGCTCTTTTCGGCCTGGGTTTTCTCGTGTTCTTGCAGTTTCCCCTGTCGCGGGGGCTGATGCGTCACGCCGAACGCCGGCGCGGAGGGGTCAGGGGACTGTTGCTTGCGCTGGCGAGCAATTCGACCTTCATCCTTTTGCCCGTGATCGGGGCGGTGGCCCTTGTCGCGATCCTTCCGATTCTGGACATCCGCCCCAATGCCGTCAGGACGGCCGTTAGCGCCTTGCCTGTTCTGGCGATTGTGATGATCATCGCCCATTGGCTGGGACATACGATTTTTGCTCCCGAAGCGCAGCGCTGGCGGATGCTCGATCTGTCGGACGCGGAAGCGCTGCGCGGCTTGCGGTTATGTCAGGCGCTGGGCGTTTTCCTGATGCTGGAACTGCTTCTGGAAACGCTCGAAATCGATCAGGCGTTCGGCCCGGCCGCAATTTCGGTGTTGTCGGCGCCGCTGATTTTCCTGGCGGCAGGCCTGCTGTGGTTGCTGGCGGGGACACTCAGAAAAAATGAAGCCGCCACGGAACCGTCCGAACTGCGTGAGGATGGAGAACCCGATGAAACCGATGTCCATCTGAAAGATTCCGGGTTTCTGCTGTTTCTGTCGCTGTTGATGAGAGGGGCCGCCCTCCTGGCGGTCGGCGTCGTTCTTGCCGGATATGTCAAGCTTGCCCGGGTGGCGAGCATCCCGATGATCGTCACCGTGGCCCAACTGGGTCTGGGCTATCTGCTCTACCACCTCGCCCGGCAAATTTTTAATGCGGTAACCGACAAGGAAGACACGGCGCCGGTCCCCATTTCGCTTTCAATCAGTCTGGTCTGCGGCCTGACGCTCGTCTTTGCGCCGCTGATCGCCATGACCTGGGGCGCGCGCCCGACGGATATCGTTGAAGTCGGCCGGCTGCTCTATAATGGCGTCCAGTTCGGCGATATCCGGCTGTCGCTGGATTCCTTCATCATACTGATTGCGGTGTTCGGGCTGGGGATGCTCGTCACGAGATGGCTCCAGAATCTTCTGAGAAGATCGGTTCTGCCGCAAACACGAATGGATGCCGGCGCCAGGAATGCGGTGCTGACGGGGGTCAGCTATGTGGGGCTGACACTGGCCGTCCTGATTGCGGTTTCCACCGCGGGCCTGAATCTCTCCAGCCTTGCGGTCGTGGCCGGTGCGCTTTCGGTCGGCATCGGCTTCGGCCTGCAGACCATCGTGTCCAACTTCGTCTCCGGGATCATCCTGCTGATCGAACGGCCGATCAAGGAAGGCGACTGGATCGAAGTTTCGGGACAATCCGGATATGTGCGCAAGATCTCCGTCAGATCGACCCGGATCGAGACTTTCGACCGGCATGACGTCATCATCCCGAATTCGGACCTGATCGCCGGAACGGTCAAGAACATGACACTGTCGAGCAAGACCGGCCGCCTTATTCTGCCGGTCGGGGTGGCCTATGGCAGCGATCTGGAAAAAGTGAAATCGATCCTTCTTGACGCAGCCAGGGGGCATACGTCCATCACGCGCTATCCGATGCCGTCGGTTCTGTTCACCGGGCTTGGTGACAGTTCGCTTGATTTCGAGCTCCGATGTTACCTGAAAGACGTTGGAACCATTCTCACCACCCGGTCGGATCTCTACTTCACCGTCTATAACGAGCTTGGCAAGGCGGGGATCGAAATTCCGTTCCCGCAACGCGACCTGCACCTGAGGGACATCGACCGGCTGGCGGATGCCATCGAACGGCGCAGCGAAGCGCGAGATCCGGACTGACCGTTACCGCAAGGGCGTCCTGGCTCAGGCCAGCTCCGCCGCAATCCTGGCGGCGAGCCGGGCATTGTTGCGCACAAGCGCGATATTGGTCTCAAGGCTGCGGCCGCCGGTCAAATCAAACAGCGCGCCGAGAACGAAAGGCGTGACTTCCTTGCCCCTGATATTTTCCGTTTCTGCCTTGCGGATCGCCGTGTCGATGTAACCGGCCATCTCGTCCTGCGGGATTTCATCGGTTTCCGGAACGGGATTGGCGATCAGAATTCCGCCGTGATCTGCAAACAGGGCGCGGGTCTTCAGAAGGGCGGCAATCTCCGTAGCCGAATTCAGGGAGTAGGGGGCCGGAAGGCCGCTGGAACGGGACCAGAACGCCGGCAATTCCTTCGTGCCGTAGGCGATGACAGGAACGCCCTTGGTTTCGAGCACTTCCAGGGTCTTGGGAATATCGAGAAGCGCCTTGGCGCCGGCGGAGACGACACAGACCGGCGTGCGGGCAAGCTCGTCGAGATCGGCGGAAATATCGAAGCTGAGCTCCGCTCCCTTGTGGACACCGCCGATGCCGCCGGTGGCGAAAACCTTCAGGCCGGCCGCATCGGCCGCCATCATGGTGGCCGCGACCGTCGTGGCGCCGTAGAGGCCGGAGGCAAGCGCGAAGGTCAGGTCCGCGCGCGAACACTTCATCACATTATCCGCCTGCGCCAGGCGGTCGAGATCGGTATCGCTCAGGCCGACCATGATCCGGCCGTCCATTATGGCAATCGTTGCCGGAACGGCTCCCTCGGCGCGGATATCGGCTTCCACCCGGCGGGCGGTCTCGACATTTTGCGGGAACGGCATGCCGTGGGTAATGATGGTGGATTCCAGCGCGACGATTGGCTTGTCCGCCGCCAGGGCGGCCCGCACCTCGTCATTGTAGACGATCAGGTCCTTGAGGGTGGCGGTGTCGGGATGTGTCACGGGAACGGGCCTTTCTGCCGGATCATATCGGCGTTTCAGGAGAGTGCCGGTCTTATAGGCGCCGCAAGGTACAGCGCCAAGCGGTGAATTTGTCCATCCGGTCAAATGACCTTGAGCGCATCCCAGGAGAGGTCTGCCGCGAGTGCGCCGGTCGTGCGCAACGTCAGCGCGGCGGCGGAAAGGCCGAAGGGAAGGGCCTTGGTGAGGGAATATCCCCTTGCAAGCGCCGCGAGCGTTGCGGCAGCGAGGGCGTCTCCGGCGCCGGTCACATCGACGATATCGCCTTGAGGCGGAGAAAACCGCGTCAGTTCGTTGTCCTCCCGGACCAGAACGTCGCCCCTGCCACCGGTCAGAACGAAACTGCGAAGATCGGTTCCTGCCAGTGCACGGGCAAGATCGTCCTGCGAGGCGTCCCGGGAAAGACCGGTCAGGGCGGCGGCCTCGCCGCGATTCAGGAACAGGCAATCGAGGCGTCCAAGAACGGATTTCAGCCGGGGAGCCTTGGCCTCGGAGACGGCATTGGCGATGACCAGGGGTCCGTTCACTCCGGCGGCCAGCCTGCCGGTCACGCTCTTCAGCACCGGTTCCGGCAGATTGGCGTCGATAAACCAGAGAGCTTTGCTTGATGTACGGGTGATCAGTTCGGCAAGGATCGGGTCGAAAAGCTCGGCAGGGGCTTCGGACAAGATCCGGTCGTCGACGCAGGCCGCGGCAAGCGAACCGTCGGGATCGTGCAGCGCCAGATATTGACCGGTCGACATACCGGGCCGTGTCGCATGGGCCAGCCTGAGCCCTTCGCCGCCAAGCTGGCCGGCGAGCATCTGCGCGGCGCTGTCGTCTCCGAGTACGCCGACAAGGCTTGTCTTGACGCCAAGCCGGCAAAGGGCGCGGGCAACATTGGTGGCTACGCCGCCGGGCCGTGAGCTGAATATCGCCGGCGTGGAGGTTTCGCGGCGGATTGTTTCTCCGGCATGGGCGATCGTATCAAGGTGGATTGCGCCAATCGCGATCACGGGCCGGGCGGAACTGGAAAACATCGTCGGAAACATCCTCGCCGAAATCTCCCGCGTTCCGAGTACAAACAAGGGTGCACGGGTGTTGCGGGACCGGTGACCGTTGACCGGCCGGACCTGTTCACCAGCGGGCTAGCAGATCGTTACGCGTGCGGCAACCGCTTCTCCAAGCTGGAAACGATTCTCCCCGGGGTGCGGGCGTTGATTCTGCCCGAGGCGCAAACACTGGCATGTTCCCGTTCTCTTCTTACGCTGGGTAAGTTTTTAATTGACTGGAAGGAACATATTGGAAACAAACGGTCATTTCCATTTATATACCAATCGGTTTTATCGGGTTGCAAAATGAGAACAAAGAGTGTACAAAGGCTTTCATTGAAACGCCGCGTCCATCGTGGAATAAGGAGCGTGAGCCATGTCGCAAAGTACACTTCGTCTCGTAGAAAGCACCCAGATGGATAAGACAAAAGCGCTGGATGCAGCGCTCAGCCAGATCGAAAGAGCCTTCGGCAAGGGATCCATCATGAAGATGGGCCAGGGTCAGGCCGTTGAGGTTCAGTCGGTTTCAACCGGGTCGCTGGGCCTGGATATCGGTTTGGGGATCGGCGGGTTGCCACGTGGCCGCGTCGTCGAGATCTACGGTCCGGAATCCTCCGGTAAAACCACGTTGTCGTTGCATGTGGTCGCCGAGGCCCAGAAGGCCGACGGCATTTGCGCGTTCATTGACGCAGAACATGCGCTGGACCCGATTTATGCACGCAAGCTGGGCGTCGATATCGACAACCTGCTGATTTCGCAGCCAGACACCGGGGAACAGGCCCTGGAGATCGCCGATACGCTCGTGCGATCCGGCGCCATCGACGTGCTGGTCGTCGACTCCGTGGCGGCCCTGACCCCGAAGGCGGAGCTGGAAGGGGAGATGGGCGACAGCCTGCCGGGCATGCAGGCACGGCTGATGAGCCAGGCGCTGCGCAAGCTCACCGCTTCGATTTCCAAATCGAAGTGCATGGTGATCTTTATCAACCAGATCCGCATGAAGATCGGCGTGATGTTCGGTTCGCCGGAAACCACGACCGGTGGTAACGCCCTGAAATTCTATGCTTCCGTCCGTCTCGATATCCGCCGCATCGGTGCGATCAAGGACAAGGACGAGGTGGTCGGCAACCAGACCCGCGTGAAGGTGGTGAAAAACAAGCTCGCGCCTCCTTTCCGTCAGATCGAATTCGACATCATTTACGGGGAAGGCATCTCCAAGACGGGTGAATTGATCGACCTGGGCGTGAAGGGCAACATCGTTGAAAAATCCGGTGCCTGGTTCTCCTACAACAGCCAGCGTCTGGGGCAGGGGCGTGAAAATTCCAAGCAGTTCCTGAAAGACAACCCTGAAATCGCCGATGAGATCGAACTTGCCATCCGGCAGAATGCCGGCCTCATCGCGGAAGCGATCATCGATCCGGATGCAGTCGCGGCTGGCGATTCGGAAGATACCGCGGAATAAGAGACTTTTGCCTGCCTTCAGGTGATTGCTTCTGGAGGCAGGCCGCCCAGCTGTCTTGAATTTTTCAAGGGCCCTTTTCCGTTCGCCGGAAGAGGGCCTTTGGTTTTCAGGATCTGGCTCGGACGAAGCTGATCTGAAGGCGTTGCCGCCTGTTTGCCCGACCTTGCCGGTGTGCAACCGCTGGACAGGGTTAGAGGTCAAAGTTAAAAGGCTGTTCCGGCGCGCATCCAGATCAGGATACCGAGCCGGGAAAGACTGTTAACAGGCCCGCGGAACGCGGCCGGACCGATGCGAGATCCGAATGACCGGCGTTAATGAAATCCGATCGACCTTTCTGGACTATTTCAAGAAGAACGATCACGAAGTGGTCGAGTCCGGACCGCTGGTCCCGCGCAACGATCCGACCCTGATGTTCGCGAATGCGGGCATGAACCAGTTCAAGAATGTTTTCACCGGTCTGGAAAAGCGCCCCTATTCGCGTGCGACCACGGCGCAGAAGGTGGTTCGCGCCGGCGGCAAGCACAATGACCTGGACAATGTCGGTTACACGGCCCGACACCATACGTTCTTTGAAATGCTCGGCAATTTTTCTTTCGGCGACTATTTCAAGGATCAGGCGATCGAATTCGCCTGGAACCTGATCACCCGGGAATACGGCCTGCCCGAGGACAGGCTGCTGGTCACCGTTTATTCCGAGGACACTGAGGCCGCCGATTACTGGAAGAAGATCGCCGGTCTGAGCGAGGACCGGATTATCCGCATACCGACATCCGACAATTTCTGGACGATGGGCGATACCGGTCCGTGCGGTCCGTGTTCGGAAATCTTCTATGATCACGGCGAGCATATCTGGGGTGGCCCTCCAGGATCCGCCGATGAGGACGGTGACCGGTTCATCGAGATCTGGAACCTTGTCTTCATGCAATACGAGCAGACGCCGGAGGCGCGTCTCGACCTGCCGCGGCCGTCGATTGATACGGGCATGGGTCTGGAGCGACTGGCGACCGTGTTGCAGGGAGTCCACAACAACTACGATATTGATCTTTTCCGGGCGCTGATTTCCGCATCCGAACACGAGACAGGCGTGGATGCCAGCGGCGCGGCACTTTCCAGCCACCGGGTGATCGCCGATCACCTGCGCTCCACGAGCTTTCTGATCGCCGACGGCGTGCTGCCGTCCAATGAAGGACGCGGCTATGTGTTGCGCCGGATCATGCGTCGCGGCATGCGCCACGCCCATCTGCTGGGCGCGGCCGAGCCGCTGATGCACAGGCTGGTGCCGACACTTGTGCGGGAGATGGGCCGGGCCTATCCGGAGCTTATCCGCGCCGAGGCGCTGATCACCGAGACGCTTAAGCTGGAGGAAACCCGTTTCCGCAAGACGCTGGAGCGCGGTCTCGGACTGCTCGACAGCGCGACCGGGGATCTTTCATCCGGCAGCCGGCTCGACGGCGAAACCGCTTTCAAGCTCTATGACACATTCGGCTTTCCGCTCGATCTGACACAAGACGCGCTGCGCGCCCGCGACATCAGCGTTGACACGGACGGTTTCAACGCCGCCATGGAGCGGCAAAAGGCCGAGGCGCGCGCAGCCTGGTCCGGTTCCGGCAGCGCGGCGACGGAGGCAGTCTGGTTCGCGCTGAAGGACACGCACGGGGCGACGGACTTCCTCGGCTATGAGACAGAAACCGCCGAGGGTGTTGTCGCTGCGCTGGCCGCCGACGACAAGGAGATTGAAAAACTGTCCGCTGGCGAGAGTGGCTACGTCATTCTCAACCAGACGCCTTTCTATGCCGAAAGCGGTGGTCAGGTCGGTGATACCGGTGAAATGCTGGGCGCCGGCGTCAGGGTCAGCGTCACCAATACGCAAAAGAAAGCCGATGGCCTGTTCGTGCACGCCGTTACTGTCGAAGAAGGCGAGTTGGTTCCGGGGACGGCGCTGGAGCTGAAGGTGGATCATGCAAGGCGCGGCGCCGTGCGGTCCAACCATTCGGCGACCCACCTGGTGCATGAAGCCCTGCGCGAGGTGCTCGGCACCCATGTGGCGCAGAAAGGCTCTCTTGTTTCGCCGGATCGGCTGCGCTTCGATTTTTCTCATCCCAAGCCGATGAGCGACGAGGAATTGGCCACGGTCGAGACTTTCGCCAACGAGATCGTTCTCCAGAATGCGCCCGTGGATACCCGCCTGATGGCGGTGGACGATGCCATTGAAGCCGGCGCGATGGCCCTGTTCGGCGAAAAATACGGCGATGAAGTTCGTGTTGTCTCCATGGGCACGGCTCTTCATGGTGGCAAGGAAGGCAAACCCTATTCGCTGGAACTGTGCGGCGGAACCCATGTGAAGCGCACGGGCGACATCGGTCTCGTGACCCTCGTGTCGGAAAGTGCGGTTGCGGCGGGCGTCCGCAGAATCGAGGCGCTCACCGGGGCCGAGGCCCGGACGTATCTCGATGCACAGGATAAGCGGATACGCGAAATCGCCGGCATCCTGAAGACCAGTGCGGATGAGGTTCCGACCCGCGTCAGCCAGTTGATGGAAGACCGCAGGCGGCTGGAAAAGGAACTGGCCGAGGCCAGGAAGAAGCTCGCCATGGGCGGCGGAAGCGGCGAGGGCACGCCGGTGAAGGATGCTGGCCGGTTCAAGCTGATGGCCCGCGCCGTGGAAGGCATCAATCCCAAGGATCTGAAGGGCATGGCCGATGAGGCCAAGACCCAGCTCGGCTCCGGCGTTGTCGTCTTGATCAGCGTGGCGGACGACGGCAAGGCGGCAATCGTCACGGCCGTCACCAAGGACCTGACCGGCGAAGTCAGCGCCGTGGATCTGGTGCGGATCGGATCGGAGGCGCTTGGCGGGCGCGGTGGTGGCGGACGGCCGGACATGGCCCAGGCCGGCGGTCCGGACGGCTCAAAAGCCGATGCGGCGGTTTCCGCCATCGAAGCGCATCTGGCCGGACTTTAACGCCGGTGAGGCGTGCCGGAGGGCACGCCTTGTCCAGCCGGACCGGAGGTCGGCCTTTCCGAGCTGCTGCGAATGCGCGTGAGAACAGCCTGATCGCATTTGAAGATTTCCGTATGCGGCGCGGCCTGACATTTTGTCCTTTTGCTTTCTTCCGCTATTCATGCGGGACCTCATGAGAGACGGAGACGCGCGGTGCACGGCCAGGACGTCAAACGGGCGCTATTTGAAGTGCTGGAGGATACGGGAAACCGGAAAGTCGCGGCGCGTACGCTTCGTCAGTTTCTTGTCTTTCTGATTCTCGGCAATATCGTGCTGGCCGTTCTGGAGACGGTTCCGGAAGTCCGGCAGGTCCTCAACACCTATCTGGGTTTCATACAGCTCGGCTGCGGTCTCATGTTTCTGGTCGAATATATCCTGCGGCTCTACGTCGCCGACCTGCATCCGCCGCTGCGCCGCTACGGCCCCTTCTGGTCGCGGGTGCGTTATGCGATGCACCCCGATGCCATTGTCGACCTGATCGGCGCGCTGCCGCTGCTCTTCGTGCTGTTCCTGCCAAACCAGGCGGTGACCGTCGTCGTCATTCTGCGGCTGCTGCGCTTTCTCAAGCTGGCCCGCTATTCTCCGGCCTTGCGCTCGCTCATTTCGGCGGTTGCCGGGGAGAGGAAAGCGCTGCTCGGCTCAAGCATGATCATCTTCGGCGTGGTGCTTCTCGCGGCCACGGTGATGTATCTGGTGGAACACAGCCATCAGCCGGAAAAGTTCCGCAGCATTCCGCATGGCATGTACTGGGCGATCACCACCGTGACCACGGTCGGTTATGGTGACGTTGTGCCGATCAGCAATCTGGGAAAAATGATCGCCAGCGTGGTCATGTTCATGGGCTATGGCCTCATTGCACTGCCGGTGGGCATCATCGCATCGGCCTTCGCCCGGGAAATTCACAGCCGGGATTTTGTGGTTACCTGGTCGATGGTCGCGCGTGTGCCGCTGTTCGAGGACCTGAAGGCGACGGAAATTGCCGAGGTCGCCAAACTTCTGCAGGCCCAGAGTGTGCGCAAGGGAAGCACGATCGCCGAGAAAGGCGCCGTGGCCGACCGGATGTTCTTCATTTCCGACGGCGAGGTGGAGATCAGGCTGCCGCATGAAACGGTTTATCTCGGCGTGGGAAGTTTCTTCGGCGAACTGGCACTGATCAACCAGACCCGAAGAACCGCGAATATCATCGCCTACAGGGACTGCCAGTTGCTCGTGCTGGAAGCCGAAGCGCTGCACCATCTCATGGACCGGGATGAGGAACTCGCCAAGAAAATCATGGAAGAGGCGAAGGAACGGGCGCACCAGGGCAAGAAAGTCCTCGGCGAGCTTGCTGAAGAAGAACTCCAGCAAGCGGGCGTATTCGCATCGATGGACGATGCGCGTGAGGAACCGGAGCTCTTCAGCGAAGACGGGAAGGGCGAGGCAGCGTCAACCGACAAGCCCCCTTCTGAGGATCCCAAGCCTCAATAGGGTGTGAGGCCGGGCGGCAACTGTGCATAGAGTGGATCGCCATGCCAGAAGACGTCTGTCGGGCCGACGGCAAAATCGATCAGGTTCCAGCGGCCGTACTGATGCCGCAGCAGCGCGATAGTGAGCAGGCCGTCCATATATTCTGCATTGCTGGCGAAAGTGGTCCGCGAGAGGTCGATGACGCCGCCGCCCGGCCGCTGGGGACTGAGCTGGACGAAGGCCCAGCCGTTGCCGGATCGCATCCAGTCGACCACGAATTCGACCGGCGGGCCGACCCTGGCCTCCAGCATCGGACGTACCGCATTGAGCAGTTCGGAACGCTCGAGGGTGCCGCGCGCCGGTTCATGAATGCTCTGGGCGCGAACGCCGTACCCTGCTGCAAGCAGAAGGAGCGAACTTAAGAAAAGTCCTCTAATGATTTGATAATAAAGAGAAAAGCGTCTTGGTTCAGAAAATGATTCAATCATCGTGGTCCTGCTGATATTCCTGTTTGACCATTGCAGGGAAAACGTAACATGAAAACTATCGGACTGCTCGGCGGGATGAGCTGGGAGAGTACCGCCACCTACTATCAGATGCTCAACCGAATGGCGCGGGAGCGGCTCGGCGGGCTGCATTCGGCCAAATGTTTTCTCTGGTCCTTCGACTTTGCCGAGATCGAGGCGGCCCAGGCGGCCGGGGACTGGGACAAGGCGACGGAGCTGATGGTTGAGGCGGCCCGCAATCTGGAACGTGGCGGGGCGCAGTGCCTGGTGATTTGCACCAACACGATGCACAAGATGGCCGGGCAGGTGCAGGAGGCGGTTTCGATGCCGCTGATCCACATCGCCGATGCGACCGCACCCGCGATCAGGGAAGCCGGCTGCAAGGCGCCGTTGCTGCTGGCCACGGCCTATACGATGGAACAGGATTTCTACAAGGGCCACCTGAAGGACCGGCACGCCATAGATGTCCGTGTGCCGCAGGCGGAAGACCGGGAGGAAATTCACCGGATCATTTACGAGGAGCTCTGCCGCGGTGAAATCTGGGCGGATTCCAAGCAGACCTATCTGGAGGCGGTTGCCCGGGAAAAGGCGCGTGGCGCGGATGGCGTGATCTTCGGCTGCACGGAAATCGGCCTTCTGGTGAAGGCTGAGGATTTCGATATCCCCGCCTTCGATACGACCGCGCTGCATGCCAAGGCGGCGCTGGATTTCGCGCTTGATGTCTAGGGTGCGGACCCTAGGCTATCACAGTCTGAAAGCTGTCCCTTGCCCTGAACCTTTCCAACCAGGCGGTGAGCCGGGGGGCAGCTTTGAGAAGCATGGCGCCTTCTTCTGCCTTCTGAAAAAGGTCGAGCATGGGGGCGGCGTGGCAATCGGCGAGGGTCGGGTGGTCACCGCGCAGAAACGGGCCGGACGATGCCAGAGCTTCCAGGGCTGATACGATCCTGCGGGCCGGGCCGAGAGCGGAGGAGATCCCGACCTCGTCAGGCGCACCGCCCTTACGAGGCTTGACCACCCGCTCGACATAGATCTCCCAGACCAGTGTGCGATAGGCATGGGCATCCAGGATCGACTGGATCTGTGTCATGCGGGCCCGCTCCAGTGGCGTTGCCGGTTGCAGGGGCGGGCCGTCGAAGGCCTCGTCCACGTAGCGCAGAATGGCGATTGTCTCGTAGAGCGTGAAACCGTCCTGCTTCAGCGCCGGAATCCTGCCGAAGGGATGCAAGTCCAGATATCCGGGAGGCGGACCTTCCGGTGCGAAGACATCGACCGGGTGAAGCACATAGGCGACCCCTTTTTCTTCCAGCGCCAGCCGGACGGCGCGCACATAGACCGAATAATCGGCTCCGAATAGGTCAATCATCGTTTGTCCAATCGGTCGAGACGCAGCCGGTGGCGTGTGTCGGTGAGGCGCCAGATGCTGGCGAAAGTCGCGCCCAGCACGCCGAGGCCTGTGGCGCCGCCGAGCAGGAACATGATCATGAGCTGGTATTTCACGGCTTCGCGTGGATCGACGCCGGAGAGGATCTGGCCGGTCATCATGCCCGGCAGCGAGACGACGCCGGTTGCCGCCATGGCGTTGATGATGGGTGTGAAGCCGGACCGCAGCGCCTGGCGCAGGGCAGGGCGTGTCGCTTCCCAGCGGGTTCCACCCAGAAGCAGCCTGGCCTCCACCTCACGCTTTCCCTGTGCAAGCGCCGTGTGCAGCGTGTCGAGACCGAGGCTGACCCCGGTCATGGTGTTTCCGAGGATCATGCCGAAGAGCGGCAGGGCGTATTGCGGCTGCCAGACAGGCTCGGGACGGATCAGCCCGGCAAGAGCGTAGAGCGTTACCAGCGAGCCGGCGAGCAGCATCGCCCCGGCGCCAAGGCCAACGCCCCAAAACCCATCCAGACGCCGCTTCTGACGCGCCCGGATTTCGCGGGCCGCGAAGGCGGCCATCACGGCGGCGGCAAGCAGGGTCCACCAAAGGGAGCCCGCAAAGAAGATTGCCTTCAGGATCAGTCCGACCAGAACGAGTTGCACAGTCATGCGCAGGGCGGAAACGATGAGCGTGCGTGCGAGGCCAAGGTTGAGGGCGATGGAGAAGATCGCGTTCAGGATCAGGAAAACCGAGGCGGCGGCCAGATCCCAATAGGTGAGGGCCAGATATCCGTTCATTGCGTGTGTTCCCGGGAAGGGAAAGCAGATAACCTGCCTTTTTCCATATACAGGTGACGGGCGCCGAGACGGTCCGGCTGATCCGGATCGTGGGTGACGAACAGGATGGCGCAGCCGCTTGCCGTAAAGTCCTTCATCAGGATCTCGACCCTGGCGACCGACGGTGGATCGAGCGCCGAAGTCGGTTCGTCCAGAAGCAGGACCTTCGGGCCAAGCTGCAGCGCGCGGATCAGGGCGAGCCGTTGGCGCTCTCCGGTGGAAAGCCGCGAGACCTGCCAGCAGAGGGCGTCCTTCAGGCCGACGGCCTCCAACAGCGATTCGAGATCGGGCGCGTCGGTGAAATGATCGCGCACATCCTCCGCCCACCAGCCGCTTTCGGCTGGAACAAAAGAAACCTGCCTGCGCCAGACGGGCGCCGGCATTTTCTCCCGCTCCGTCCCTTCGAGCATCAGGCTGCCGTGGCTCAGGTCGAGATCCGCAATAGCGCGCAAGAGCAGTGACTTTCCAGCTCCGGAGGGACCGGAGATCGCCGTGAAACTGCCTTTTGCCAGGGCAAGATCGACGGGCCCGACCAGCGACGTCCTCAGCTTCTCGATTGTCAGCACCAAGCGTCTCCTCAGTCGCGGTTGGTGAAGAGCCTAGAACAACCTGCAGTCGGTTGGAATTATTTGAATGCGGAAAAGGCGATCATTGCTCAAGCGGGCGAGATGAAGCGCCGTCCAAGGAGCTTTACCGGGTGTCACGCCAGGCGCAGCCCAGCGGAGACCCGGGGCCCACTCGCGGTGCCGCTTGCCGAAGCAAGGGTGATTTTACATCGGCGGTTGCTATCCGCATCCGGGCCTGCGTGCCATCTTTCCTGTCGTAGGGCGGTGTGCGAAGCGGACTTGGAGACACCCAACAGAGGCTCTTCGAACGAGTGGGCCCCGGCTCAGCGCTACGCTTGGCCGGGGTGACAGCCGAGGGGGCATTTGGCCTCTTGGCTAAGCCATCAGAGTTGATGACGTGGCTGGGGCGGCTTCTGTAATCGGGTCAGAGGTATCCGGATGGAGGCTCTTCGTCCCTTTGGGGAAATCCAGGCGGACAGGTTTTGCCTTGGCAACGCTCCTTTGCTCCGGGGTCTACTCGCGGTGCCGCTTGTCGAAGCAAGGGTGATTTTACATCGGCGGCAGCAACGCTCTCCGGTACAATTCTCCGTGCGGCTTGTGTGGAATGAAAGCCTCGGTCATGGCGCAAGGAGGTCGTGCCAGTCCGGGTTTGCTTTTTCGATGAGTTGAATTTTCCAGGAGCGCCGCCATTTCTTCAGCCGCTTTTCCACCGCGATGGCTTCGTCGATCAGATCGAATTCCTCGGCGTAGACAAGTCTGTGGACGGCATGTTGGCGCGTGAAGCCTGTGGCCGTTCCTGAACGGTGCTGTTCTGTCCGCCGTGCGAGATCATTGGTGACGCCGACGTAGAGGGTGCCGTGCTTTCGGCTTGCGAGAATGTAAACGAAGTAAGGCACTCGGCTGATCGCGTTGCTTTTACCAATTCCGGATTTGTAGCTGCTCACGCACGCAGAGCACAAGTTCCGGCGGCACTGCGGCTCCCCTCCGGGTGTCACCCCGGGCGCAGCGAAGCGAAGACCCGGGGCCCACTCGCGGTGCCGGTTGCCGAAGCAAAGGCGATTGTCCGTCGGCGGTTGCGACCCGCATCCGGGCCCTGCGCGCCTTATTGTTTGTCCTGGGGGTGGTGTGTGAAGCGGCTTTCGAGACACCCAACAGAGTCTCTGCGAATGAGTGGGCCCCGGCTCGGCGCTGCGCTTGGCCGGGGTGACGGCCGAGGGTGGAACTTGGCTTCCTGGTTCACTCAACAGAGATGATGACAGCCGAGGGGGATGGCTGCTACAGGTCGGCTGGGACCGGGAACCGTCCTTCGATTCCCGGTGCCAGCAACTGCCGTCCTTAAAGCTCGCTCATTGCCTTTGCCAGGTTTTCGTCGATCTTGTCGAGGAAGCCTGTCGTGGTCATCCAGGACTGGTCCGGGCCGACCAGAAGGGCGAGGTCCTTGGTCATGTAGCCGGCTTCCACCGTCTTGATGCAGACCCTTTCCAGGGTCTTGGCGAAGCGGGCGAGCTTGTCGTTGCCGTCGAGCTTGGCCCGGTGGGCGAGGCCGCGGGTCCAGGCGAAGATAGAGGCGATGGAGTTTGTGGAGGTGCTTTCGCCCTGCTGGTGCTGGCGGTAGTGGCGGGTGACCGTGCCGTGGGCGGCTTCCGCTTCCACCGTCTTGCCGTCCGGGGTCATCAGCACCGAGGTCATCAGGCCGAGCGAGCCGAAGCCCTGGGCGACCGTGTCGGACTGGACGTCGCCGTCGTAGTTCTTGCAGGCCCAGACGTAGCCGCCGGACCACTTCAGCGCGGAGGCGACCATGTCGTCGATCAGGCGATGCTCGTACCAGATGCCGGCTTCAGCGTATTTGTCCTTGAAGTCGGCCTCGTAGACTTCCTCGAAGATATCCTTGAAGCGGCCGTCATAGGCTTTCAGGATGGTGTTCTTGGTGGAGAGATAGCAGGGCACCTTGCGCAGCAGGGCGTAGTTCAGCGAAGCGCGGGCGAAGTCGCGGATCGAGTCGTCAAGATTGTACATGGCCATGGCAACGCCGGCGGAGGGCGCGTCATAGACCTCGTGCTCGATGACCTCACCGTCCTCGCCGGTGAAGGTCATGGTCAGTTTGCCCTTGCCCGGAAAACGGAAGTCGGTGGCGCGGTACTGGTCGCCGAAGGCGTGCCGGCCGACGATGATCGGCTGGGTCCAGCCCGGTACCAGCCGGGGGACGTTCTGCATGATGATCGGCTCGCGGAAGATCACCCCGCCGAGGATGTTGCGGATCGTGCCGTTGGGCGAACGGTACATGCGTTTCAGGCCGAATTCCTCGACCCGGGCCTCATCAGGCGTGATGGTGGCGCACTTGATGCCGACACCGTGTTTCTTGATGGCGTTGGCCGCATCGACGGTAATCTGGTCGTCGGTCTCGTCGCGCTTTTCGATCGAGAGATCGTAATATTCCAGATCGATATCGAGATAGGGATGGATCAGTTTGTCCTTGATGAACTGCCAGATGATCCGGGTCATCTCGTCGCCGTCAAGTTCGACAACCGGATTATCGACTTTGATCTTTGCCATGGAAACTCGGCCTCGCGTTTTTCTAGAAGATGGGGAGGTGCAGACGCATGTCTCTGAAGAGGTGCTTTAGCAGATTATAATTGTGTGCGCTTGTATACAATTATGGTTGTGTAGACAAGGGGTGGATCTGCCGGATTTCCCGGTGAACAGAGAGCATCAAGCCTGAATTCTTCCGTAGGCTTGAAATTCTATCCACCATGCAGTTTCTCCGGTTGCTGCATTTGCTTGAACGGCATTTGAACACGGAAGCATCGAACTTTTGCGACATCCTTCCGGACCTGTGTGCAGCAAGGGCTGGGTTTGTCCGGTTTTACGAAGAGGAGCGAATGGGATTTCTCATTGATCACCCCTTTGGAGAACCTTGCCGGTTCTCTTCTCCTGATGCTCCCTGATCTTCTGCGCATGCGGCCTCACCAGATCGGCGACCGTCACCCGTTCGAGCTCGGCCTGGAAGGTTTCCCGCGCGGCCTCCAGGGCCTTGCCGGTGGCCAGGTTGGCTGCGCGTTCCAGCAGGCAGGCGGGGGCGTCAGCGGAGCGGCCGAGGGAGAAAAGCTCAGGGGAGCCGAGGGCGGCGTAGACATCGGCAAGGGCAATTTCGTTCAGCGACCTTTCCAGAACCCAGCCGCCGCCATGCCCCCTGGTGGAGCCGACGAAACCCGCCTCACGCAGGCCTGCCATTGTCCGGCGAACCAGAGACGGGTTGGTGTTGAGCATCTTTCCGATCTGCTCTGACGTCAACGGCTCTTCCGCTTGCTCCAGGTGCAAAAGCACGTGAAGCACGCGCGGCAGACGGCTGTCGGTGCGCATTTTGTGGTCTCCGCTGTTGCTGCGAGGATAAGGTATGTCCGCTCACGTTACAAACAGCGATACAAAAGATTGACAGATAAAAATTTGTAACTTTATAAGTAACGAAATGCTTTGATTTTCGATAAAGGAGTCGCCGGAACGATGCCAGCGGTTGTGAAAAAAGGTGAGGGGATGCCGAGGCGCCGGGCGGCCCTGGCCGCGCTCTATCTTGCCATGTTCATGAACATTCTGGATGTGAGTGCCGTCAATCTCGCGCTTCCCGCAATCCGGGAAGGGCTTCATGCATCAGCCACCGAACTGGAATGGGTGCTCGTTATCTACGTCCTGACATTTGCTGCGGGGCTTCTGCCCTTTGGCCGGTTCGGCGATGTGATCGGCCGCGATCGGGTTTTCATGTGGGGCGTTGCCGGTTTCAGCCTGAGTTCGCTTGCCTGCGGACTTGCTCCGGATATCGGTAGCCTCGTCGTCAGCCGTGCCGTCCAAGGAGTGGCTGCCGCGATGATGGTGCCGCAGGTGCTTGCCATCGTGCGTGTGATCTTTCCCGAAGAGGAGCGAGGCAAAGCCATCGGCCTTTTCGGAACGATAAGTGCGCTCGGAGCGGTGGCGGGGCCGCTGGTCGGCGGCGTGATCGTTTCGGCCGATATCGCCGGGCTCGGCTGGCGGCCGATTTTCCTGGTGAATATACCGGTCGGCATATTCTCGCTTTACGGCGCCTGGCGCTTCGTCCCGAAAATCCGGGCAACTGAGCGCGTGACGGCCGACTGGGCCGGCACGATCCTGTTCGCTATGGCGATCACCGGTTTTGTTTTCCCTCTGGTCGAGGGACGCCAGCTCGGCTGGCCACTGTGGTGCTTTGCGCTGATGGCCCTTTCGGCGGGTCTGGGAGGCCTGTTCCTGAAGCTGCAGGTATGTCGATCAGCGAACGGCCTGGCGCAGCTTTTGCCGACCGTTCTCCTGTCGGACCGGAAGTTCCTTTACGGGCTGGCGACCGTCTGCGCCTTCTTCTCGGGACTGGCCGGTGTGTTTTTCATTCTTGCGATCTTCCTGCAATCGGGCCTCGGCCTGTCGCCTCTCGCGGCCGGGATAGCTCTTGCACCGCATCCGGTGGGTGTGATGATCGGCTCTTACCTGAGCGCCCGGCTCGGCGGCCGCACGACCGGTCAGCGGGTCGCCATCGGCATTTTCATCCTGTTCCTGGGCATGGTGTCCGTAAGGCTTGCGACCGTTGGCACGCTGCTGACCGGGGTGGACTTTCTCCTGCCGCTGTTGACTGTCGGACTTGGCACAGGAGTGGCCATCGCTGCCCTGTTCCAGAGTATTCTCGCGCGCGTTTCCGGTCCGGATGCCGGGGCAGGGTCGGGCGTGCTGCAGGCCTTCCAGCAGATTGGCATTGCCCTCGGGATCGCCTTGCAGGGGCAGATTTTCTTTCACGTTCTCGGGGCGTCCTCGTCCCCGTCCGCCTATCTAGCGGCGGCGCGGGCGGCGTTGCTCTATCCGGCCGGTATCTTCCTTCTTCTGACGCTCACCGCCGTCCTTGTGATGAAATCGCAGACCGGCCGGTTGACATAATCGGACGACGGTCACCCCACGACAGCAAACGACGAGAATTCGCTTGCAGTCCTTTGGCAATCGCTGCAAATCTACCTTGTGAGATGGTTCTGCCTGAACAAGCGTGACGGCGGATGAAATGGGAACACGGTGCGGCGTACCCAACAGGGACCAATACCGTGGCTGCCCCCGCAACTGTAAGCGGTGAGCGATGCCCTTCAGCCACTGGCCTTTTGGCCGGGAAGGCGGGCGGAGCTGAGACCCGTGAGCCAGGAGACCTGCCATCCGACGGTTTTTTGCGAAAAGCCAATCAGAAACCCTGTTCGCGCACGGAGGGTGCGCAAAGGAGACAGACATGCATATCGAACCCGGCATCGTTGACGGCGCCAAAATCGTTCTCAGCTACGGCACGGCTGCCGCGTCCTTCGGCCTTCTGGGCAAACTGGCGCTAGACACCATCCGCAAGAGCGGTGTGGCAAGTCTTGCCGTACGCTCGCTCATCACCACACTTCTGGTGTTCTCCTTCTTCGAACTGCTGCCGCATTATCCGGTCGGCGTTTCGGAAGTGCACTTCGTTCTCGGCTCGACGCTGTTCCTGATGTTCGGAGCCGGACCGGCAGCTATCGGTCTTGCCTTGGGTCTGCTGCTGCAGGGGCTGCTGTTCGCACCGTTCGACCTGCCGCAATACGGCATGAACGTCACCACGCTGATCGTGCCGCTCTGGGCCGTGGGCGTCGTTGCGAAAAAGCTCATCGCGCAGAAGACGGCCTATGTGGACGTGACCTACGCCCAGGCACTGGCCTTTTCCACCACCTATCAGGGCGGCATTGTCGCCTGGGTGGCGTTCTGGGCTTTCTACGGCCAGGGTTTCGGCGCGGAAAACATGGTCTCGATCGGGTCCTTCGGCGCGGCCTACATGCTGGTCGTTATCGGCGAACCGCTGGTTGACCTGGCCGTCCTGGCCGGGGCCAAGACACTGGCACCCTTCACGAAGACCATCGCCTTCAACAACCGCCTGCACGAGGCCGCTGCTTAAGGCGCAATGCTTTTGAAGACACCGGAAAGGGCGGTCAACGGGCCGCCCTTTTTGTTTGATCACAAACTTTCAAGTCGCCATCGACTCGTTGAGCGCAGTGCTGACTTGAGAACCGGAAAACCCTCGAAAGCGCTCCGTCATTGCAGGGCTTGACCCACTGCTGTCCGGTTTAAAAATCTAGACAGAGCGCATGACATTGATTCTACTCGGTTTCAGACGTTTGGCCGCGTTTGAGACACGAACAGAGGATCAATGTCATGCGCCATCACAATAGCGTTTTTCATCAAGTGCTGAAGCATGTTCCTTGGGGCGAGTTCAATCGCCTTGTGGATGAGCATAAAGCGGACCACCGCGTCCGCCGTTTGACGACGAAGACCCAGTTTCTGGCCCTTTTGTTCGGCCAGCTTGCAGGCGCGCAGAGCCTCAGGGAG
>NZ_JSEP01000029.1 GCF_001624695.1 Labrenzia sp. OB1
CGGGGCCTTTTGCATTGAAACGCAAGACCCAGTCGCGGATCACCTGGACCGTCACGCCGCCGACCGCACCCGCATCGCTGCGCAAGCCGCCGTCATAGATCACTGCAAGCGCCAAAAGGCGCCGTGTTTGATCGGCATTCACCGAGCCACGGGCTAGATGACGAAGGGTTGGAGCATCAAAGTCATCTCGAAGACGGATAGGGGCGGACATGGCAAACTCCTCATGTTCCCCATCAGGAATCATATTCGCGAAACTTTGGGAATCCAAAAGAGTCGTCAAATTCGTCGCTTGGTATTATGCCGAATTCCGATTTGATATCCAATCATTCGGTTGGATATCAAATCGGAAACATGAAAACATCCTAAGCTATTGGTTAATTTTAGCTATGTGCCCATTCGCCTTTGTTTGGTGGATAGGTGCGTAAAGATAGGCTGGCTTTATTAGCCGACTGCGAAAATTAACCGTTTAATTTCAGTCTCTTTCTCCAGATATCATGCTTTTACAGCAACGAAGCGCAGCATCAAACACGCCATTTTTTTAGGCAGTTCGCGATATGCTCACCCGCGATGCAAAATCCACAATTCCGGGAAATTCCCCGCATTTCTATGCCGGCCGGAAAAGTAGAGAAAGAAGGTCAGAAAAATTATCACGCACAAGCAATTGAAAAGAAATAACTTTTAGGGATGAAAAACTGACGATTGAGATATGCGATAAATGCATGGCAGACTTGCGCTACTGCCTCTTGTTTATGCAGCTTGTGCACCGCATATAAGCATCACTGTTGGTCAGACGGGCTTCACGTCCTCCTCCCTGTGATGTCCAGACCAGCTGTTCCCCTCTGGAAGGTGATTCTACTGTTTACAGTGAATCAATTCTGACTGCCGGGTCTTTTGGGACCCGGCTTTTTTTTGCCCTTTTTTTTACCGGCATGCAATTCCGGCGCTACATGAACAGAAGCTCGCCGGTCATCCCCTTGTACATCCCGGCGACCTGCTCCTCGTAACCGTTGTAGAGCAAGGTGTTGCGACGTTCATCGGTACCCAGCACCGATTCGGACGATTGCGGCCAGCGCCGATGCGGCACAGCCGGGTTCACATTGGCCCAGAAGCCGTATTCCTTCGGCTGGATTTCTTCCCAGAAGCTAACCGGACGCTCGTCCGTGAAAGAAATTTTGACAACGGACTTGATGCATTTGAACCCGTATTTCCACGGCGTCACCAGGCGCACCGGTGCGCCGAACTGCTTGGCAAGCGGTTTGCCGTAAATACCGGTTGCCATGAAAGCCAGCTCGTTGGTGGCCTCTTCCAGTGTCAACCCTTCCACATAGGGCCAAGGATACCAGGACTGGTTCTGGCCGCTGGCCACGGAGGGATCGAAGAAGGTTTCGAAACGCAGGTATTTTGCGCCGCTCTGGGGACCTGCCAGCTTCACCAGCTCCGCCAGCGGGAAACCGGACCAGGGAACCGCCATCGACCAGGCTTCAACACAGCGGTGCCGGTAGAGCCGTTCTTCCAGCGGCATTTTGGCGAGAAGGTCGTCGATGTCGAGGGTCTGAGGGTTGTCGATCATGCCGTCCAGTGTGACGGTCCAGGGCCGGATCTTGAGCTTCTGCGCCGCCGGCCAGGTCTGCTTGTGCGTTCCGAACTCATAAAAGTTGTTGTATTTCGCCGAGAACTCTTCCGGGGTAACGTCACGGTCCAGCACATAGGCTGCGTTGCGTTTGACCGGATAAAGCCCCGCACTCGGGTCTTCTTCGGCAAACGCCGGGCGCATGCCGAGGCCACTGGCAAGCAGTGCGCCGCCACCGGCGAGCCCGGCGAGGATCTGGCGGCGGTTCATGAAGATATGCTCAGGCGTGGCGTCCCGCTCGGGAAGATCCCAGCTGCGCCGTTTCAAAATGTTCATTTCAAGTCTCCCGTTTGTCACCGAGAAAAGCCGAAACACCTTTCAATGGCAAATAACGCCCTGGTGACCGGAACCGTGAGAATATTTACCGGTGACGCAGGGCGCACATCGGCGACCCGCGCCAGGAGGACAGGCGGGGCACATATGCCCCCTCCTCGGGCTGCTGGTTTCGCGGTCGGTTATTCAAGCGGCCTGCTGCTTGCCGGATCGCTGCAGAGCCAGCTCCGCGGCCTTCCCGGAAAGTTCGGCCAAATGATCGAATTCGGCCGTGTAGCTGGCGACACCCGCCGTCGCTGACCGCAATTCGACGATCAGGTCGCCGATCTCGGCCTCGGGCATCAGCGCCTGAACCTCATCCCATCCGGGCCAGTCCGGCCGTGCATCGAACCCGAGCAACTGCCCGCGGCGTGCCGAAACGATGGCGTTCACCCTGGCCGTTGCATCGCTTGGACAGGCGATCACCACTTTCTGGATCGGCTCCAGAAGTACCGGTTTGCACTCCGGCAGCCCTTCCCGGATCGCAAGAATACCCGCCATCTTGAACGCCTGGTCCGAGCTGTCGACCGAATGATAGGAGCCGTCCGTCAGGCATATGGAGACATCGACCACGGGAAAGCCCAGCGGTCCACGCCCGAGCGCCTCCAGCACGCCGTCCTTGACGGAAGGAATGTACTGTTTGGGAACCACCCCGCCGGAAATCGTGTCGGTGAACTGAACGCCCTCGCCACGCGGTAGCGGCCCGATTTCCAGCGCGACATCGCCGAACTGGCCGTGCCCGCCGGACTGTTTCTTGTGCCTGCGGCGTATTTTGGTTCCGGACCGGATGGTTTCAGCATAGGGCACACGCGGCGCATAGACAGAAATGTCCAGCCCGTATTTTCCGGCAAGCCGTTCCTGGGCGACACGCAGATGCATTTCGCCCTGGCCGGCCAGAAGCGTCTCCGCCGTGGTCTGGTTCTGGCTTATCGTCAGGGACGGATCTTCCTCCGCGAGTTTGACCAGAGCCGATGAAAGCCGGACTTCATCCTTGCGCTGGGCGGCCGAAATGGCCGTGGCCAGCACAGGTGGTCGTGCCTCGGCGAGATAGAGACTGGAAAGCGCCTCCGCATCGAAACACAGCAGATCTCCCGTTCCGACATCTTCCATCCGGCCAAGCGCCACCAGCGCTCCCTTGCCGGCGGTTGCGATCTTCGTCGCCTGCTGGCCGAAGATCGAAAACAGGCCGGACACCTTGACCTCCCGCTCGCCGTTCAGAAACAGGCTGTCGCCGTCGGAGACCTGTCCGTCGAGAACCCGTGCGATGGACAGTTTGCCGCCGTGCTGGGTGTGCAGGGTCTTGATCACCTGCAACGCATTGCGATTGCGCTGGCCCAGAACGCGCCCCGCCAGCAAGTCGACGCCCGGAACTTCATGACGCAGCGCTTTCAGAAGACGGCTGACGCCGTTGCCATGCTCGGCGGCCCCGAAGAAGACCGGACAGATCAATCCGTCCCGCATTTCGTTAACGAGATCGGCGAAAACCTGGTCCCGGTCAGGCGCGATGTCTTCCAGCAGCGCCTCCATGAGATCGTCGTCGTGATCGGCCAGATGCTCCAGCATCGTAAAGCGGGCCTCGTGTTCGCGGGTTCGGTCTGCGTCGCACATGTCGATCCGCGTGCTCGGCTCCTTCTCGTGATAGACATGCGCCCGCTCCAAGGCGAGGTCGATGAAACCGGTCGCCTGATTGTCTTCCCAGATCGGAATTTGTCTCAGCACCAGCGGCACCGCGGAGGCCGGCTGCAACACGCTCAGGACATCCCGCACGCGCCGGGTGCTCTTGTCGATCTTGTTCAAAAACAAAACCCGCGGGATGGCGCGGGCTTCAAGGGCTTTCAGGATAAGCTGCAAGGCCGGAACCTTGCGCTCGTCGTCCTCGGCGACAACAATGGCCAGATCGGCACCGCTGAGCGCCCCGTCCATTTCGCTCAGGAACTCCACGGAACCCGGACAATCGACGAATATGAACCGGTCATCCAGATAGGTCGCATCCGCGATATTGAGTTCCACGCTCATGCAGTGCGCACGCGCTTCCGGTGCGGCGTCGCCCACCGTGTTGCCGTCCGCGACGGTGCCCTGACGGGCCACCTTGTCCGTTCGCGCCAGCAAAGCCTCCAACAGGCTGGTCTTGCCGCTGCCGAATGGACCCACCAATGCGATACAGCGCGGTGCGCCGTCCGCTTGATGTCCCTTTCCGTTGTTCTTGATTGCCATCATTTGCCTCCCGTGTTCGAGGATAATCCCTCAACAACGCGGCAAGGCCGACGGCAAGAACGAGATGACTTAAAGAGGAACCGTTCGGGTCTGGCGCGATTGTCCGCGGCCGGGGCGGACGGCATTCCACCCCCTGTCGAACGGACCGCACTCAACCATGATACAATTCATCTTTAGCTCATCTCGCTCTAGGGACGCGGGCCTGCCGCGTCTCGCCCGGATGGGACCGAACGCCGATACCCGATGCGCCGGGATCTGAAGAGAACCGACCACCTGACCATGTCTTGATAAAGGGCCAGATCGTCAATATCCCCGGGCACCCGGCGCCGAATTCATCGGAGCATCGATCAGGGGCGGTGGCTCATGGTCGCGCCGATCATGACGGCAACGCAAGGGAAACTTACGCGGCAGCGCAGCAAATCGTTTGATCTGCATCCTGTTCCCGGCACGGATCATCCGGTATCATCCAGACTGCGTAACAACTTAGCGGCAGCCGCGTGAAAAGGACTTTCAAATGCAGAAAACGCACAACAGGGTGATGTCCCCCTCGCGATCATTCTGGACAAAGGCCGCCATGGGAGCCGGACTCGTATTCCTTTGCACAGCGTCCGCTTCCGCACAGAACAACCAGCTTCGCGTGTTGCCGCAGTCCGGTTCTCCCCGCCTGCCTTCCGCCGAACAGCAACTCAACGGGACCCTCGACCGTCAGGAATCCGGTTTTTCGACCGGCCAGCGGATCGACAACTCGAACCGGTTGAACCGGACGCAAGACATCAACCGCCAGAACATGCGTCCGAACGTGAACTCCGCGCCTTGTGCGGGCTCGAATGCCACCTGCCGGGAAGGGCAATAGTCGGCCGGAACTGGGCAACCCGTTAAACAGACGGGTGTTGACGGCCGCCCCCCGGCATTTCTTATCCGGGAGGCGGCATTCGATTTTCAGGATCAGTTGATGCGCTCAAGCGTCATCTTGCTCACACCGAGCGTCAGATTGGTGCCGGTCTGGCTTTCCAGGCTGAACGGGTTCAGCGCAATCGAGCGATCAAGTCCGCCGACAAGAGCATTCGCCTTGATCCCCGCGCCCAGGCTCGCACCGGCGGTCACTCCAGCATAGGTGCCTGCCAGAAGCCCCGGCTTGCGGTTGGCAGACGGGGCCAGAACGCCCCACACCAGGGTCGCAGCACTGGTTTTGCCGATATCCAGGCCGTAGTCCCGAACCTTGCCGCTGTAATTTTCAACCGCTCCGCCATCAGCCGGACTGAAACTGCAACCGAGCGTCGCGCTGGAACCGACGATAAAGCTGTGCTCACCCTCCACGAGGCATTTCAGCGTGCCGATCTCAACTGTCGGGCTGTTTTCGTCGGCCTGAACCGGTCCGGCAAAGAAAAGTGCTGTCGCCGCAAGGGCAAATAAGGGAAAACGCATTCAGGAAGTCTCCTAATTGAGAACGTAAAATGCCCGCACCGCTTAAGTGTTGGCGGACAGTTTCGTCATATGCGCGTCCATAGCGTCAAAATAGGGGCAGATCGACGGAACGGAGACACTCAGGCTGAAACATCCGCCGCATATGGCTCTCTGGTGGAAAATCCGGCGACAATAGCCTCCCCTTGCAGACCATTCCTGTCCGACCACCGCGCAAGCAAAAACCTTCGCCCACCGATCAGCAAAGTCAACGTCGCCAGAACAGGTACGAAACCGGTACCGGGATCTGACAAAGCCCAGGCTGCTCCAAGTGCGGATATGAAAAGCATCAGGAAAGAATAGCGCCGCTGCAGATGGGCCGGCATGTCCGCAATTCCGACAAAACCGCTTTTTGAAAACACGGTCTGGACAACACCTGCAAAAAGCACCGTCAGAAGCACACTGCCATATGCATTTACGCTCAAGAAATCGGCAATGGTTTCATCCCCGAACCTATACACGCCAACGACCAGAGGTGTCGCCAGAAGGATGTGCAGATTGACCCCCAGAAGAACAGGATGCATCCGGAGTTTCAAAATTCCGAACACCATGAACGCGCCCAGTGCCAACGCAGACCCGGCCCAGCCCGCCATCTCCAGGTCACCGCCCTGACGCCACAGCAAAATGAACGCAATTGATGGCAAGCTTTCCACAATATCGGCAACCCATTGTTTTTGCTTGGAAATCTGCATGATTTTCTCCTTCCACTTTGTCGGAACGATACATCAACATGCATACCGGTTGAAACGCTGGAAAGTGAAAATGCAACCCGCCGCGTTCGCCAGACGCTTGGCGCAACAAGGGAATCGCGTGAAAAACGCGCCCGGTGCACTCCTCGGATTTTCGACCGACCATCAGGCCGTCATCGGCTCGCACACCAGGACGCAACCGCGCTCCCTCTCCGGTAGTCACCGGGCGCGACCTGATGCACCACGCCGTTGCGGCACCTCTATTCACAACTGAAATTGAAGACGTGAAGCGGCAAGAATGCCCGGATCAGGTCCGGGCATCCCCACAGCATGTGCGATTGGACGTCATGTCCAACCGGAAGTCTTATTTCAGATTGCCGCAGAAGCGCTGGATGCGGGTGCAAGCCTCTTCGAGAGCCTCTGTCGCGGTCGCATAGGAGATACGGAAGTTCGGGCCGAGACCAAAGGCCGATCCCTGCACGACGGCCACCCCTTCCGTTTCCAGAAGCTCTGTGACGAAGTCGGCATCGCTCTCGATCACCTTGCCGGACGGTGCGGTCTTGCCGATGGTTCCGGCGCAGGACGGGAACACATAGAATGCCCCTTCCGGCACCGGGCAGGAAAGGCCGTTCGTCTGGTTCAGCATGGAAACCACCAGGTCGCGACGCTCCTTGAAGACTTTATTGTTCGCCGGAATGAAATCCTGGCTGCCGTTCAGTGCCTCGACAGCCGCCCACTGGGCAATGGAACACGGGTTGGAGGTGGACTGCGACTGGACCTTGGCCATCGCCTTGATCAGTTCGGCCGGCCCGCCCGCATAACCGATCCGCCAGCCGGTCATTGCATAGGCCTTCGACACACCGTTGACTGTCAGCGTGCGCTCATAGAGTGCCGGTTCGATCTGCGCCGGTGTCGTGAACTTGAAATCGTCATAGACCAGGTGCTCATACATGTCGTCGGTCATCACCCAAACGTGAGGGTGTTTCACCAGTACATCGGTGAGAGCCTTCAGTTCCGCCTCGGTATAGGCAGCCCCGGACGGGTTGGAAGGAGAGTTGAAGATCAGCCACTTGGTGCGCGCGGTGATTGCCGCGTCAAGGGCTTTCGGCGTGATCTTGAACGTGGCCTTGTCGGCTTCCACGATGACCGGCTCGCCGCCCGCCATCAGCACCATGTCCGGATAGCTGACCCAGTAGGGGGTTGGGATGATGACTTCATCGCCCGGGTTCAGCGTCGCGACCAGCGCGTTGTAAAGCACCTGCTTGCCGCCGGTTCCGACGGTGATCTGATTGATTTCGTAGCTGAGGCCGTTTTCCCGCTTGAACTTCGCGGCAATCGCCGCCTTCAGCTCGGGAATACCATCAACGGCGGTGTATTTGGTCTTGCCTTCGTTGATGGCCTTTATGGCCGCCGCCTTGATGTTTTCCGGTGTATCGAAATCCGGCTCACCGGCGCCAAGTCCGATCACATCGCGGCCAGCGGCCTTAAGCTCGCGCGCCTTGTTGGTGACAGCGATGGTCGCGGAAGGTTGAACACGCGCCAATGCGTCAGCGAGAAAGCCCATAATATCCTCCAGGAAAGCGGGAATAACAGCGCGCGGACCCTAGATCCGTGCGCTTCGGAAGACAAGTGCCAAATCCGGGTACCAGATGCGCGCGCGGGCCCACAAACAGTCAAAAGACCTCCTGCCGCATTCGATTGGAGGTCTCTGGGAATATTGATTTCAGGCCTGCGGGCTCACCCTGCGTTCAGCTGAACGCGGAACGATTTCGATTCCGCACCTAGCTCCGGGTCTCAAGAATCAGTTTCGGCTCTTTCTTGTCCGCCTCCAGCAGGCTGCATTTGAACCGTTTCTTCTTGGTCTGACCGTTCAACAGGTTCACCGGGACGGAGACAGGCACATCGGAGCCCTGCTTCGCCGCTTCCAGCAGCGCGGAATAGCTGTTGGCATGCAGCAGCATTTCAGTGATGGGTCGTTCGCCGAGAGTTTCGTGGGTAAGGTGAAAGGTCTTCAGCGCCGCATTGTTGGCGGCAACGATCAGGCGCGACTTGCCGTTGATCACCAGGATCGGTGCGCTGCAGATCTCGAACACCTTCGCAAAATCGACATCGCCGCTGACATGGCCGGCCGAGAACAACACGCCGCCGACGGTTCCCCCAATGCGGAAATACATCGCATCGTAATTGAGTTCGAGACTGTCATTGCTCGCCAGCAGGAATTTGCCCCGGCCCGTGGCGCTCGCGCGCCGGGTGAGAGCAGCCAGCGCCAGCGACACGATGGTTTTCCCGACCCGGTTCTGAATATGGGCGATGTTGCGCCCCAGGATCATCCGGGCATCTTCTATCTGGAAACATTTGACGAAGCCTTCGCTGGCGAAGCGCACGTAGCCAAAGTTGTCGACCAGCAGAACCACGCGGTTCGAGGAGGCGACAAAATGCTGAAGGATGGGCGCCAATCCGAGCACCATACGCCCCGGATTGCCGTCGTTTTCACCAATCGAGGGAAAACAGATCGCGATGATCCGTCCATCGGGAAGTTCATATCTATGGGCGACGATCGGAATACCCGGAATACGATGGTCCGGCCCGCCACCGACGTCGAACGGTCCGGCCTGACCTTCGCGGATCGCACCCTGCACCAGCCGCAGGATGGTTTTCCGGTCTTCGGCGGACAGATGACGCAGAGCCTCATTGGAGGGCGCCTCCTGAAGATCCTTGACTTCACTGTTGAAGCTTTGCGACCCGATCTCATGCCAGAGGATCGTTTTCCGGCTTATATCCGCAATGAAGAACTGCAGACCAGCAAGGGAAAGCGCCGGACTTTCTTCCTCGTTCTCAGGAGGCGTCTCTGGCGAGTTGACAGGTTCCTGAGGCTTTTCCGCCGCAGTCCGTCGCGCTACGTTGAATGTCATCCCTGGCCCGACCTGTTTGTATAGATTCACCCTCAATCGGAGTATCTGTCTGAAAAGCAAACAAACACTGAAATGACAGCTTAAAATCGAAGTTTTTCGATCATTTTCTCAAGTTTAGCGTAGTGTCTCCCCGTAGTTATATAGATTTTTCATCGTCATTTTTACATATGATTAATTGGGCTCTATCCCTTAGCGAGATGTCGTCAATCAACGCCGCGTCTATCTCGGTCTGTGCATCTTTGCCGCCCACCCGAAAATCAGTTGTACGAACAATTCCATCTGTCAGCGGCACACTTTCCGGTATCACCAGTAGCAGGCTCGCGGTGCGCGCCGCACCGGATCTGCAGGCAGAGCCGGAGTTTACGGGTGGACTGCCGCCTCTTTTCGGCCTGTCCTGTCCCCTTCGCCCAGGCCTGCGATCTTTAAAATTTGCCTCAAAATTGACACGAAAACTCACATCTGCAGCCAGAATGGCGACCGGGTGCCGGCGCAATTTTTGTGGAGAGTGCCGGCTCCGAGGATGAAGGAGGCTCCCATGCAATCACCGGAAACCAATATCAGATCGCGCAAAAAATCCGGCGCAAGCTTCCCACCGGCTTTGTTTTACATCCTGGCGGCCGGTCCCTTGCTGCTGCTGTCTTATGCGCTGGAACCGATGCTTGCTCCGCCGCTTGCCGCTTTTCTGGCAATGACCGCACTGACATGCCGGATGGGCCGACGCCTTTTCGGCGAACTGGCCCGGGCGCCGGGCCAAAACAACTGTATGAGCGACCGCTGGCCGAAACCGGCCACCGATAACGAATACCGGATCACGTGACGATGGCACCCCCAGAAACAGCGAAAAGCCGCAAGCCGGCTGCCGCGAAAAACGATCTGAATGAAGCGCGCCCGCTCCTGCGGGCCATCTTTCTCGGCATGGTGCTTGCCGGAGGCCTGATGGCCGCCGCCGCCATGGCGACCCCGCAAGGACATCAGACACCGCATATATATCGCCGGTGAGTTCTTCACTTCCCACAGGGCAGAAAACGCCCCCCTCGGCGGGCATGTCACAGCACCATTGAGAGCAGCGCGTATTGCGGCCGCAACCGTCGGGACCGAAGCCTTTAAAAACCGAGGCCCGGCCTCATACGTTTCTCGTATGAAGGCCGAGCCCCAAGTGCCCGGTCCGCCCCGGTAAACTGTTTTCCGCCTTGCCCTTCAACTCGATTCAGGGATCCGTATGGGTCCTGAGTCCAGCTTCTATCCAGAGACCGCCCCGTGTCGCGGTTACCGGCAAGAACGGAAATTTGTTCGCCACCCAAGTAAAGCAACACATCCGGCCATCCGCAAGACCGTTGTCGCCTGACGGCTCGAAAGGCTCGGGCAATTAACCCAATGCGCGTTTATAAAGTGAGGATACCGGGGATAAACATCGCGGAAGGTTGAAGTGTGTTCGTTTCAAACTCCCCGCCAGTCCCCGGACATGGCCTCGAATTCGCGGCACTTCCGGACAGATTGACATCATCACCATTGCCAAGGGGGCAAAGTGGTTCGATAAAGGAAGGCAAGGTTCGTCGGAGGCAGACATGGACATCAACCTGACTTTATCCGCGGATACGATCCGCCTCTTCGCGCAAAAGGCCCGTGCGGTATCCTCCTCGCTCGAGGACACATTCGAAGACGGCCATGAGGGCGACGTGGAGTTTGATGCCGACGCTCTGAAACAGAGCCACGGTCACGACGGTCTGGCCGAGGAGGAAAACGACGATCTCTCCGACGAGGAATTGCGCGAGCTGATCGAGGACCTCAACGTCGATGAAGCCGCGGAACTCGTCGCCATCACCTGGATCGGCCGTGGCGACTTCGACGCCGAAGATTTTGAACAGGCCGTTCAGGAAGCCCGCGACCGCGCTGCCGGCCCCACCGCGAAATACCTGCTCGGCATGCCGCTTCTGGCCGACCATATGGAAGCCGGCCTCGACGCCCTCGATCTTTAGCCGGGGTTTCAAAAGTCCAGGTCACGTCAAGCCGAAACGGCAGGTTTTGCCGGATGGTCCACAAGACGGCGGATTTCTTGGGAAAACGGGTCAGAAACCGATTTCCCGTCTTTCCGCAAGGCACTGTTTGCACCACTCTCACCCGATAGTTTGGGGACTAGGGGATTGAAAGCTATGCTGCAGGAACCGGCGAACCACGATGTGTATACGGCCAACCGGCCCTCACCATGGCCATACGTTGGCGCAATGCTCGCCGCGACGGCGCTGATCACGACACTGGTTGTGACTTTCAGCAGTTAGCTTTACCTCTTTCAGGGAATGAAACGTCCCCTGCCTGCCCCGTCCGGGCGGGCGCTGGTGCGGAACCTCGCGGAAACCCGGAAAATGCCTTCAACGCGTCTGGCCGTGCTCGACCTTGCCCGCGGTCTCGCCGTTGTCGCCATGGCGGTCTATCACCTGTCCTGGGATCTTTCCTGGTTCGGTTTCGTCACCTGGCCGGTAGCGCAGGGTGACGGCTGGCGCATATTTGCCGCGCTGATCGCCGGCAGCTTTCTTTTTGTCGCCGGCATCAGTCTGGATCTGGCCCATCACACGGGCATCCGCCGTCAGGCTTTCCTGCGCCGCCTGGTCATCGTGATTGCCGCCGCTGCGGCCGTTTCCCTGGTGACATGGTTCACCTTCGGCGACAGTTTCGTCCGCTTCGGCATTCTCCATTGTATCGCCATCTCCAGCGTAATCGCCCTTCCCTTCACGCGTTGGCCGCTGTGGACGGCGGCCGCGGCAGCAGCCTTCGTCCTGTCTCTGCCCCTATGGGCGAGCTCCTACGTCTTCAACGGACAACTCTGGCTTTGGACAGGACTGGGGACGCCGGATTTCGGCAGTGTCGATTATGTGCCGCTGGCCCCCTGGGCCGGTGCAACCCTTTCCGGCGTCGCTCTTTCGAAACTGTTCCGCAGAGCTCAAGTCTGGGAAAAGCTGTCGGCCATCCGGGCGACGGATCCCGCTGGCCGTTTCATCCGGTTCATCGGACGCCACTCCTTGCCCATCTACCTTCTGCACCAGCCGGTTCTCTACGGACTCGTCTGGACGGCAACGCTCGTGGCAGGCGACATCGACCGGGCCGGGAACGCCTTTGTCCGCAACTGCGCCACCGCCTGTCAGGAGAGCCTCGGCGCCCCGGATATCTGTGAGCAGGCCTGCGGCTGCACCCTCGCCTTTCTCAAGGCGGACGGCATCTGGACGGCAATCAACGAAGACCCGGAAAACCAGTCCCTGCGCGACCGGATGAACGGCCGATATGCGCAATGCCTCTCAGATCCGGAGTTGAGTCCCGGCACGGAGAATTAAACCAGTTTACGCATCCGGGACAGCGCCCGATCCCTTCTGCCGCGGGCGTACGGCAGGAATGTTTCCGTGTCCCGTCCCCGTGCCACCTGTTCCAGCGCCCAGAGCGCCGACACTGCATCGCATCTGACCTTCATGGCCTCGATCCGCTCCCTGACGGGAAATCCGGACGATCGATGCCTCCCTTTGCAGGCCTCCAAAAAGGCTTCTTCCTCAGCGCTGGAAAACCGGTGTTCCAGGATGGCATAGGCCAGATCCCAGGCGGGGTCCGCCATCGCGGAGTATTCCCAATCGATCAACCACAGCCGCTCCGGCGTCCAGAGACAGTTTCCCGGCGTGACATCGCCATGCACCGGCACGGGCTGAACAGTACCGGAATTCAGTGACAGGTCCGCAAGGTCCTGCATGGCCTGATCGAGGGGTGCAATCTCCGACTGGAACTCCCCTACTGAAGCGAGGAACTCCCGCTGCGCCCGGTAAACGTCATCCGGATCGAGCAGGCCCGCGAATGCCGCTCCCGAACCGTGCAGCCTGCCGAGCGCGTCGCCAAGCCGGGCAGAGAGATCCAGCGGTGCGGGCTCCAGGGTATCAACTGCCGCAGTCAGGAGAATTCCGTCATCGGGATGGACGAAAAGAGGCGGCAAGGCGAGCCCGGTCGTCGCAGCAAGATCGAGGTTGACGGCCTCCGCCTGTCTGTCGACAAGTCCAGCATTCCCGGGCCTTGGAAGGCGCAGAAAGAAAACACCACGCCCAGCTTCCAGCCTGTAGACCTGATTGGTCAGCCCCGCCTGCGGCACGGCTCTGCCGGGCGCCCCGCAAATCTCCAAAAGGTCCGGATGGCGCTCGAAAACCTTGAGAACATCCGCGCTCAAGGCGTCTGGCGTATTGGTTGAAGAGTGTGGCACAAGCGCTGAAGATCACCTGTTCTGAAAAGGAGAACGCCATGACGGACGTTCCGGCTCCCCATATCATCATCACCTATTGCCGCCAATGCAATTGGCTGCTGCGCTCCGCCTGGATGGCCCAGGAAATCCTGTCCACCTTCTCCGAGGAAACCGGCGCTGTCACCCTTGTTCCCGGCACCGGTGGCACCTTCACCATCACCTGCGAGGGCACCCGTGTCTGGGACCGCAAGCAGGACGGCGGTTTTCCGGAAGCCAAGGTCCTGAAACAGCGCCTGCGCGACCTGCTCTGGCCGGAAAAGGACCTCGGCCACTCCGACCTGCCCAAAGCAGGCGACTGAGACTGTGATCAGGGAGACGATGACGGCGCCCTCCCTTCATCAACCCTGTTGAGTGAATGAAGAAGCTGAGCATCACCCTCACGGCTGTCATTCCGGACAAGTGAGACGTAAGTCGAACGCCGATCCGGAATCCAGCGCATCAGCGCGAGCGTGAGCGAGCACAGGTGTTCTACATTCATCGCTTTGGAACAAGGCCGCGCCTGCGGCGCGAATGATGCGCTGGATTCCGGGTCGGCGCGCAGCTTACGCTGCACTTGCCCGGAATGACGCTGGAGAGGCTGGCTTTTCGTCCCACCCAGCATCACCCCGGTTATTCATTTCTCATTTATTAAGAAGAGCTCAGCCCCTCACGTCACTCAACAAGGTTCCTGACGATTGAAGATTTCCCTCAGGCAGGCGCATCCAGTTCGTTGAAAACCTCTTGCGCCGCATTCAACCCGTTGATGGCCGCTGGCAGTCCGCCATAGACCGCCATCTGCCAGATCGCCTCGACGATTTCCTCACGCGCAGCCCCCGCCGCCAACGTGTGTTCGATGTTGATCTTCAGTTGCGGTCCAGTCTGGCCACCCAGCACGGTCAGCGCGGCGATAGTGCACAGCTGACGGGTCTTCAGATCCAGGCCCGGCCGGGCATAGTGGCGGCCATAGGCCCATTCGATAAGGCTCTCCGCGAAATCCGGGAGCAGGTCGTCGTAACGCCCGGCGAGAATGGTTTCGAGGTCGGGGTTAAGGTCTGCTATCAGCGCGCGGCCGCGCTCCAGAGCTGCTGTCATGGGGTGTACTGTCCTGAATTGGCGGCGCACCGTATCCGGTCCGGGCGCAGCTTTCGAAGGCCGGATCGACGGTTTCGCCCGCCTCCATCCTTCTGTAGAGATCAACCTTGTCGTCCAGGACACCCAGCGTCTCGGTAAGCCGCGTGATATCGGCGGCAACTTTGCGGCGATGGTCTTCAAGCATCCTCCGGCGTTCGGACAGCGACGCGCTGCCCAGGGACCGCAGCTCCGCGTAGCGCAGCCGGTCCCGGATGCCCATTCCGGTCGCCTTCAGGCGATCCAGAAATTCGATCCAGCGCAAGATGGTCCCATCATAGACCCGCCGCCCGCCGCCGTCCCTGAGGGGACGCGGAATGAGCCCGATTTTCTCGTAGTATCGCAGTGTGTCGGTCGAAAGCCCCGACTTTTCAGCAAGATCGCCGATACGCATGTGTGTCTCCGAACAGGACGATTTCCCTGACTTACGGGTTGGAGTGCACTCCAGGTCAAGCGGTATTTTCCCTGTTCCCGATCCTTGCTCTCCTGATCGGTGTCTCCGGACCCAGGCAGCAACGCTGTGCTCCGTGTCGAATTTGATTGATCGACCAATCAAAAAAACCGCATCATGACACTTTGCCAAGCCTACCGATTTCCGAACCCGAGAGAGAACGCCGCGCCATGGACCGCAAGAACATCCTGATCCTGATGGTCGACCAGTTGAATGGAACCCTGTTTCCCGACGGTCCGGCGAAGTTTCTGCACGCGCCGAACCTGAAAAAACTGGCCGCGCGCTCAGTCCGGTTCGAAAATGCCTACACAGCTTCGCCGCTCTGTGCACCGGGCCGGGCCAGCTTCATGTCCGGCCAGTTGCCGCGCCGGACGGGCGTTTACGACAACGCCGCCGAATTTGCCTCAGACATCCCCACCTATGCCCATCACCTGCGCCGGGCCGGTTACACCACCTGTCTGTCCGGCAAGATGCATTTTGTCGGCCCCGACCAGATGCACGGTCTCGAGGAACGCCTGACCACCGAKATCTACCCCGCCGATTTCGGCTGGACACCCGACTACCGCAAGCCGGGCGAACGCATCGACTGGTGGTACCACAACATGGGTTCAGTAACCGGCGCGGGCGTCGCCGAGATTTCCAACCAGATGGAATATGACGACGATGTCGCCTTTCAGGCCGTGCGCAAGATCCACGATTACGGCCGTGGCAAATACGACCGCCCCTTCTGCCTTACGGTCAGCTTCACCCATCCGCACGATCCCTACGTAGCGCGCCGGAAATACTGGGACCTTTACGAGCACTGCGAGCACCTGCTGCCGGAAATTCCGGCCATGGAATATGAGGAGCACGATCCCCATTCGAAGCGGATCTTCGATGCCAACGACTGGCGCGGTTTCAACATCACAGAGGACGACATCCGCAAATCCCGTCGCGCCTATTTCGCCAATATCTCCTATCTGGACGACAAGATCGGCGAGATCCTGCATGCGCTCGAGGCCATGCATCTGGCCGACGACACGACGATCCTGTTCGTCTCCGATCACGGCGATATGCTCGGCGAACGCGGCCTGTGGTTCAAGATGACTTTCTTCGAGGGCGCATCCCGCGTGCCGCTGATGATCGCCGACCGGGACCTTGCCCCGCAGCGCATCGCAGCCCCTGTCAGCACCCTCGACGTGCTGCCGACGGTCTGCGATCTCGGCGGCATCGACATGGACGACATCATGCCCTGGACAGACGGTATAAGCCTGGTGCCACTGGCACAGGGAACACCGCGCACCGAACCCGTTCTGATGGAATATGCGGCTGAGGCCTCCTATGCACCGTTGGTCGGCATCCGCGCGGGCGACTGGAAATACATCCACTGCGAGCTCGACCCGCCGCAGCTCTTCAACCTGGCCGACGACCCGAACGAGCTCACAAACCTGGCCGCCGACCCCGCCCACGCCCAAACCGCCGTAAGCTTTGCGGAAATGGCCGGCCGGCAATGGGACATGGCCGCCTATGACGCCGAAGTCCGCCAGTCGCAGGCCCGCCGCTGGATCGTCTATGAGGCCCTGCGCAACGGCGCCTATTTCCCCTGGGACTACCAGCCCCTGCAAAAAGCCTCAGAGCGCTACATGCGCAATCATATGGATCTGAATGAGGTCGAGGAGGGGCAGAGATTTCCGAGGGGAGAGTGAAGGCCGCAGCATCAATGATTTGCGTTTGCGGGAATTTCATGATCGGATAAATTGAATCACTCAGTCACTTCAACGAACTATACGATTTGATGGCAAACGCGGTTTTCTACCACAAACCGGACAGCATTTACGACGACGATCCGGCGGACCGATACCACTTCCCCAAAACGTATCTTTCAAGGGTCGAGCAGACTCTGGGCGACTGGATTGTCTATTATGGTCCGCTTCCAGCCAGAAAAGGCCGATTTTATACCGCACTTGCCCGAGCGGTCGATATCCGCCCTGACCCGGATCACGATGGTCGATACTACGTCTCTCTGGAAGACTATCTCGATTTCGACCGCCCAATCGGCTACACGGAAAATGGCGGTTACGAGCACAAGCTGTTTCGCTCCGATGGGAAACCTAATGGGGGTCGCACCCAGCAGGCAGTTCGCATCATTGAACCGACGGAATTCGAAGCGTTGTTTAACGCTGGTTTGTCGGAAGCAGACCCATGGCCGGCACGTGTGGACGTACAGGATGGAATACAGACTCCAGAAGGGCTGTCAGACCTCAATCAGGCCCCGATGCCTGAGATGTTTGCCGACCGTGACAGGAAGGCCATCATTGTGAATCGTCCTTTCCGGGACGCAAAATTTCGCCTGCACATCCGCAAACTCTATGACCGCACATGCGCGTTCACCGGTCTTCGCCTGATCAACGGCCAAGGCCGCCCTGAAGTCGAGGCGGCACACATAGTCCCAGTAGAGAAAGGCGGCAACGATTCCGTACAAAACGGATTGGCGCTCTCCGGTACGGTCCACTGGATGTTTGACAGGGGCCTCCTCAGCCTCTCGGACACTTACGACATTTTGCCGTCCAGACATCTCAACTATGATGTCGCCCACCTTCTGAACAGTGACATGAAGGCTAAAGTGCCAGAAGACGCGATGAAAAAGCCTCACCCGCGATACCTTGAATGGCACCGTAGCAACATTTTCAAACACTGAGATAATAGGTACACGCAACACCTTTGACGTTCTGTAGAATGACAGGCCACCTTGGTTGGTCCGCACCGAACACTGCACTTCAAGCCATTTCTGGACGCTACGGACTTTACCCTCACTCCAACGGAAGATCACTCTCCCCTTCCACCAGCGTGAACGGCACCCGTTCGCGGATGACGGGCGGGGGATTCTCCGTGTTGAGATGCGGCAGTCTGTGGATGAGGGCCTGTGCCACGCGGCGGCCAAGATCGAACAGGCGCACGCGGTAATGGGTCAGGTTGGGGCTGAGCACGGTTGCCAGACGCGTGGCGATGCCGAGGATCGCCAGATCCTTGCCTGGAACCAGTCCCATTTCAGTCAGACCCCGATAGAGGCCGAACGGGTGGATGGGGTCGGAAAAGATCACCGCGCTCGGCCGGTCTTCCATCTCCATGATGTGATGTGCCAGCGCAACGCCGCCATTGTCGCCGGGTGCGGTCTCGATGACGAGGTCTTCATCGAAGGCCAGTCCATGCCGCGCAAGCTGCGTCCGGTAGGTGTCCAGCATCACGTAGCGCAGATTCAGCTCCTGCCTTGGAACCGCCAGGACAATCCGCCGGTGTCCCCGGGCGTGAAGACGCTCGATCGCGTCCGTCACCATGCCCTCGAAATCAAGGTCCAGCCAGGGCTGCCCCCTGTCGGTCTGCGAGCGGCCCAGCATGACGAACGGAATGTTCTGATCTGCCAGAAGATCGACCCTGGGATCGATCCTGCGCGTGGAGGACAGTACCAGGGCATCGGCCAGACGCCGCCCGACGATCTTCTGAAGGTATTCGTCCGACTTTTCCGAGGACGGCGACATCATCACCATCAGATGCAGACCGTATTCGCTGAGAACCGATTGCATGCCGTCGAAGACACGAATGAAGAACAGGTCGCCCTGCATCATGCCCTCGGAACTGGTTTCCAGCACGAAGCCGACGAGCCCCGTGTTACCCTGCCGCAGCGAACGCCCCGCCTGGTTGGGGACGTAGCCGAGCTCCGCCGCCGCCTTGAGAACCCGTTCCCGAGTCGCCGGCTTGACGTCGAACTTGTCGTTGAGCGCCCGCGAGACCGTCCCGATCGATACGCCCAGATGCTGTGCCAAGTCTTTGATGCTTGTCATACCGGCGTGACGTTAATCACACTTCTCCGCCAACGCAAAGGCCTTCCCGTAAACGTTTACGAAAATATGTTGACAGTCATCGGCAATTTCACCTAGCCTCCTCCGTAAACGTTTACGAAGCCGGTTTCAGCCGGCCGATCCGGGAGGAAAAATATGCGTGCACTGCTCGTGGGGTGCGGTGCGATGGCAGCCGGCTGGACGCGGGCGGTCACGACGAATCCCCTGCTTTCAGACAAGCTCCAGACCGGCAAACTGACCCTCTGCGGCCTTGTCGACCGGGACGCAAACGTCGCGGCGCAATTTGCTCGTGCGCAGAACCTGGTGGACATCCCGGTCTTCGGCGATCTCGAAACCGCGATTGCCGCGACCAGTCCGGATTGCGTCTTCGACGTGACACCGCCGGACGTCCGCCCTGCCGTCGTCACCACAGCGCTCAAGGCCGGGCTGCATGTCCTGTCCGAAAAACCGATGGCCCCGGACATGCATGCCGCCCGCGGCCTGTGCAGCCTTGCGGCCAACAGCGGGCGTCTCTTCGCGGTCACCCAGAACCGGCGCTACAAGCGCGGCGTGCGCCGTATCGAAGCCTTCGTGAAGAGTGGCACTTTGGGGCCGCTCACGTCCCTCCATGCGGAGTTCTTCATGGGACCGCATTTCGGCGGCTTCCGTGAGGAAATGGAGCACGCGCTCCTCCTGGACATGGCGATCCATCATTTCGACGCCGCGCGCTGCATGGCGGGCGAAGAGCCCCTCGCCGTGCTGTGCCACGAGACCAACCCCCAAGGCTCCTGGTATGCGCACGGGGCTTCAGCTGCGGCGATCTTCGAGATGAGCGGCGGTGTGACCTTCACCTATTCCGGCAGTTGGTGCGCCGAGGGAACGCCAACCTCCTGGGACGCCTCCTGGCGCCTTGTCGGCACCAAGGGCATGCTGACCTGGGACGGAGAGGACGCGCTCTGCGCAACCCTTGCCACAGGCGAACCGGCCTTTCTGCGCGAGACCCGGACGGTCGAGGTGCCGGAACTGAAGGACGACAGGCGTGTTCAGGAACATGCCTCGGTCATCGCCGATTTTCTCCAGGCCGTCGAGACCGGCACCGCTCCCGAAACCGTCTGCACCGACAACATCCATTCACTTGCCATGGTCTTCGGCGCGATCGACAGCGCCCGTTCCGGCCGGCGCATTTCATTGACAAAGGACTGACGTTTTCATGACCGACCCAGCGAAGGACATCCGCATCGGCACGATGGTTTCCGCCAACAAGGGCGATGCGGCGGACCGGATACGGCAGATCGCCGATCACGGCTTCGAAAGTTTCGAGCCGTTCTTCTGGCAAACCACCGGAGGCAAGGACCTTGCCGACCTCGGCAAGCGCTGCCGCGAGGCGATCGGCGACCGGGATATCACCATGTCCACCCTCGGCATGTTCGGCAATCCGCTGGAGACGACGGACATCGATCTGGAGACTCTTCAGGGCTGGAAGGACTGCATCGACAACGCCCATCATTTCGGCGCCACCTGCGTGGCCGGCTTCACCGGCCGCATCAGGGATCGTCCGCTGCCCGAAAGCCTGCGGCGCTACAAGGAGGTCTGGGGTGAACTTGCCAAGCGGGCCGCCGACAAGGGTGTCAGGATCGCCTTCGAGAACTGCGCCATGGATGGCAACTGGCAGACAGGCGACTGGAACATCGCCCACAACCCGGACGCCTGGGACATGATGTTCAACGAATTGCCGGACGACAATCTGGGACTGGAATGGGAGCCTTGCCATCAGCTGGTGTATCTGATCGATCCGCTGCCGCAGATCCGCAAATGGGCGGACAGGATCTTTCACGTCCACGGCAAGGACGCAACCGTGCGCCATGACGTGATCCGCGAACACGGCATTTTCGGCAAGCATCCGTTCGTCTTCATGAGAACGCCCGGTTTCGGTGACAGCAACTGGACCGATGTCATCAGCGAATTGCGGCTGGCCGGCTACAAGGGCGCCATCGACATCGAGGGATGGCATGACCCGGTTTACCGGGACGAGCTGGAGATGACCGGCCAGGTCCATGCCCTCAACCATCTTAAAATCTGCCGGGGAGGATCGTTCGTCAACGACCGGGTGGACTATGGCGGCGGAGATCCGTCACTGGAAAAATGAACGACGAACAACGTGGAGGAGAAAATGAAACGCTTGCATATTCTGGGAGGGAGCGTCACGGCACTTGCGCTTCTTGCCTCGTCTGCATTCGCAGAGGACGTGACCATCTCCGTGTGGTCGCTCGATAAGGAAACCCAACCGGCCTACAATCTTGCCAAGGAATTCAACGATCTCGACAACGGCATCAAGGTCGATTACCGCATCGTCCAGTTCGACGACGTGGTGACCGAAGCCATGCGCGCCTTCGCCACCGGTCAGGCACCGGACATCATCGCCGTCGACAATCCGGAGCATGCTCTCTTTGCCGCCCGCGGCGCCTTTCTCGACCTGACCGACCGTATCGCCGCCTCCGAAGCAATCGACGCGGAAAACTACTTCCCAGGCCCGCTGAATTCCGTCACCTGGGACGGCAATTATTTCGGCGTGCCGAAAGCAACCAACACCATTGCGCTCTACTACAACACCGACATGTTCGAGGCCGCCGGACTTGACCCCGAGGATCCGCCGGAAACCTGGGACGAGCTGGTGGAGACCGCGCGCAAGCTGAACAAGCCGGAAGATAACATCTACGGCATCGCCTTTTCCGCCAAGGCCAACGAGGAAGGCACCTTCCAGTTTCTGCCCTGGGTGCAGATGACCGGCGGCGGCTACGACAAGATCAATGGCGATGGCGCTGTCAGGGCGCTGGAGATATGGAAATCCCTGCTGGACGAAGGGCTTGCTTCCCCGGACACGCTGACCCGCGGCCAGTGGGATTCCACCGGTACATTCAACTCCGGCAACGCCGCCATGGTCATATCCGGCCCCTGGGAACTGAACCGGATGGTCGAGGAGGCCGATTTCAACTGGCGTGTCGCCCTTCTGCCGGTCCCCGAGGAAGGCGCCCAGCGCGCCTCGGCCATGGGGGACTTCAACTGGGCCATCTTCGCCAATACGGAACATCCGGACGAAGCCTTCCAGGCGCTGGAATATTTCGCCAGCCAGGATGAGCGCCTGTTCCCTGATTTTGGCCAGCTTCCGGCCCGGGGCGACATCGAGCTTCCGCCGACAGGTGTCGCGCCGAAGGATGCCGCGCTCCAGGTGTTCCTGGAACAGTTGAAATACGCCAAGGCACGCGGGCCGCATCCGGAATGGCCGAAGATCTCCAAGGCGATCCAGGATGCCATCCAGTTGACGCTGACAGGCCAGAAGACCGCCCAGACCGCTCTGGACGACGCACAGAAAAGGATCGACGCGGTTCTCAACTAATCATCGCCACGACCGGCGGGAGAGCCCTGTGCGTTCCCGCCGGCTGCTCAACGGATATCCGAAGATGAAACGCCTGCTCTCCAGTGTCACCGACGGCAAGGGCTTCGACATCCTTCTGGTCAGCCTGCCTTTGCTTTTCCTGCTGGCCTTTTCCGGCCTGCCGCTGCTCTACAACGTCCTGATGAGCTTTCAGGAAGTCGATATCTTTTCACTCGGCAGGCTCATAAGGCCCTTTATCGGGCTGGACAATTACCGTGAGCTGTTCGCGGCACCCGAGTTCTGGCCGATCATGTGGAACACGATGCTTTTCGTAGTCTGTTCCATCGCCGGACAGTTCACCCTCGGGCTCGCCCTTGCTCTTTTCTTCGACACCGGCTTTCGCGGTTCGTCCTTCCTGCGCGGCCTGTTCCTCGTCTCCTGGGTCATGCCCGGGCTGGTCGTCGGCGCGATCTGGAACTGGATCCTCTCCGGCGATTTCGGTGTGCTGAACTACCTGCTCACCAGCAGCGGGCTCATTTCGGAAAACATTTTCTGGCGTTCGGACGTGGACTATTCGCTCTGGGCCGTGGTGCTCGCCAATATCTGGCTGGGCACGTCCTTCAACATGATCCTTCTGTCCGTCGGCCTGGCCGGCATCCCGAAGGACCTCTATGAAGCCTCCGAACTGGACGGCGCCAATATCCTGCAGCGGTTCTCCACCATCACCCTGCCGATGATGCGCTCGACAATCGGCGCGGTCATTTCTCTCGGGCTGATCTTCACGTTGCAGCAGTTCGATCTCTTTGCCGCCATCACCAGCGGCGGACCGGCCAACTCTTCCAACGTCGCGCAATACTGGGCCTGGGAGCTTTCCTTCCGGCAATATGATTTCGCCAAGGGAGCGACCGTTTCAACCCTGATGATCATCACCGTCATGATCGCCGCCGTTCTCTACGTGCGCTCCACCCGCCACGAGGTGCGCATATGAGCGCGACACGCCATACCCGCCTGCTGCTGTTCGCGGCCATTCTTCTCGGCGCGATCTATCTCTTTCCGCTTTACTGGATGTATGCGACCGCGCTGAAATCCGGATCGGAAATCTTCGCCTATCCGCCCACCTTCATTCCGCGCGGGCTCGATTTCGGCATTTTCGCCGAAGTCTGGGCAACCCGCGACATGGGCCGGTTCATCTGGAACTCGCTGGTGATCGCTACCGGGTCCATGGCCCTCGTAGCGCTGCTGGGCACCGGCTGCGCCTATGTTCTGGCGCGCTACCGCAACGTCTGGATAGACATAGCGCTTTTTCTCGTGCTGATGCTTCAGGTCCTGCCGGCCTCGCTGATGATCACCCCGATCTTCGTCGGCTTTTCCGCGCTCGGCCTGCTGGACTTCCCGCGCTTCGCCGTGATGCTCGCCTTCACGGCCAAGGCCATGCCGTTCTTCGTGATCCTGGTGCGGGCGACCTTCATGTCGATCCCCGCGGAACTGGAGGAAGCCGCGCTTGTGGACGGCAACTCGCGCATCGGCGCCTTCGCACTGATCGCCCTGCCCCTCGCCCGCAACGGCATTCTCGTCTCCGCCATCCTCATCTTCATGCAGGCCTTCGGCGAGTTCGTCTATTCCAAGTCGATGATCCAGGACGTGACCCTGCAGCCCGCCTCCGTCGGCCTCAACGGTTTCATGGGCCCCAACACCGTCGAATGGAACAAGATCATGGCCTACGCCACCATCTACGTGACGCCCATCCTGGCGGCCTTCGTGCTGCTGCAGCAACGCATCGTGTCGGGTCTGACTTCCGGAGCCCTGAAATGACCATTCAGCCACAAATCGAACTTCTGTCCGTCAACAAGCATTACGGCGGCTTTCATGCCCTCAAGGACATCAACGTCACTATCCCGAAGGGCAGTTTCGTCGCCCTGGTCGGGCCGTCCGGATGCGGCAAGTCCACCCTGCTGCGCTCGCTGGCCGGCCTGGAAAGCATTTCCGGCGGCGAAATCCGCATCACCGGCAAGGCGGTGAACGACACCCCGCCCCGCCATCGGGACGTCGCCATGGTGTTCCAGTCCTACGCCCTTTATCCGCACATGAGCGTGCGCGACAACATGAGCTACTCGATGCGGCTGCGCAAAGCGTCCAGGGCCGAGATCGACGCCGCCGTGGCCGATGTCGCGGCCATTCTCGGCCTTGGCGATTATCTCGACCGCAAGCCGAACGCCCTGTCCGGCGGCCAGCGCCAGCGCGTCGCCATGGGCAGGGCGATCATCCGCAATCCCAAGGTTTTCCTGTTCGACGAGCCCCTGTCCAATCTCGACGCTGCCCTCCGCGTGCACATGCGCAAGGAAATCCGCGCCCTGCACGACCGGATCGGCGCGACCTCGGTCTATGTGACCCATGACCAGATCGAGGCCATGACCATGGCCGATCACGTTGTTGTCCTGAAAAGCGGCGTTGTCGAACAGCAGGGCGCGCCGCTGTCGCTTTACGACACCCCGGCAACGAAATTCGTCGCCGGCTTCATCGGCTCGCCAGCCATGAACTTCGTCGGCGGCATCGTCGGCGACACCGGCCGCGCCGTCACCCTCGACCTGCCTGGCGCTCCCTCCCTTCCGCTTGCCCGCACCATGGAGCCCCGCCGCCAGGTGGACGTCGGCCTGCGCCCGGAGCACCTGTCGATTGAAACCGGCGGCGCGCCCGGCATAGAAACCACGGCCACCTCCGTGGAGTCGACCGGCTCGGTCACCTATCTCTATTGCGGCGGAGACCCTGAAATCGTCGTCGTCCTGTCCGAGCGCGAACGCATCTCGCAGGGAGACCCGGTAAACCTCACCATCGCGCCGGACAAGATCCATCTCTTCGATCCTGAGACGGGCGCAGCGTTGAGGTGAGGGAATGCACGGTTGGATTGCCGCTCGAACGCCTGTCCGCGTCCAAAGAAGCATTTATCCATCGACGGTTTTCTGCTCTCAGGACAAGCCCCACACTCTTCGTATTTATTTACGAAAAGTGAGATTACGCCATACATCAGAGCTGGAACCCAAATATCGAAATTTGGATTATTTCACCCACTAAAAATAATTTCCAAAACAGAAAGGAAATACTATAAAATAAATATATTCAATGATTTAAATATTTTTTGCTATGCACCAGAGGCACTAAAAATTGTATATGAACCGCGTCAGCAACTGACATATACAGAAGCTACCCTAGGGAAATGGTTAACAAATAATTGACATATACCACCTCCTGTCCGCATAGTTGAACAGGCGGCGCTCGCAACCGGGCGACCTTGGGGAAATCTGAATATTGACGGAGTGGTCATATGTTGACCCGCAGGAGTCCGCGCATGCGCGGACACCAGTTTTTTTTGTGCGTTTTTCTGGGGCTTTTTGTTGCTGGTTGCGCTCCAGCTGGCCAAAATTTTCTGGCGAACGGACCTGGAGCAAAGCTCGAGGCAAACGACATTGCGGCCACTCAAATCAGAAGCAATGACTACTTCAAATACCTATGCAAACAAGCCGGTCTGATAACCTACAGTGGTAGTTATAATTCTTGTTTGCCCAATCCTGGTGACGCACACAATTGGATGACTTTAACCTACCAAGGCCTCAATGATATTGATCGCAGGTGTGATTCCTACCTCCAATGGTTGGACAATAAAAAGCGCTCCAAGGCTCCTCTCCTAAGTCAAATTGCTTCCATCGACACAGCGACAACAGCCATTCTGGGCGCAACCGGCGTCTCAGGCGCTCCATTAACAATCGTTGCCGCTGGATTTGGACTGGTGAGACAAAGCGTCGAAAACTATCACAGTCGACTTCTTCTTGAGATTGAATCATCGACAATAAATTCTGTAGTCCTCAACGAGCAGCGCCGCTTTCGCGGCAGGCTGAAAACGGACAAGGTCATCGTCGACAACAAACCAGCAGCCGAATATGTGCTTCGCACATACTTAAGAATTTGTCTTCCGTTTTCGATCGAAACGAGCATCAATAACTTCTCTACGCTCGGCTCAAAAGGCATTGCCGCGGACAATAACAATTCTATCGATTGGTCGCCTGTGGTCAGGTCGTTCGAGTCCGGGGATACATTTACTCCTCCGGATCGGGTGGACTCAACTTATGAAGAGGCCTCGAAGATTTTCAAAAATCCTGATGGTTACTTCAAAACTGATGTAATCGACATTCAGAAGCGAATTTGCACGGATCCGGATGGCAAGGTTAGAAACAAAACCAAAGTGGCGATCTTGTTGACTGAGGACCTTATTCATCAGGGAGACACAAGCAAATTTGATGGGAAACTCGATGAAACCGAAATTTCCACCATTCGCGGCTGGCCGGAAAAAGAATGCGACCACAAAAAATATTATGGCTATTTTGAGTATTTACTGGACAACAACGACACCCAAAGAACCGCACTCTTTAACGCCTTAAAACGAGTTTATCCTGAAAAGAGTACGACTGACTTCAAAAGCGTAACCAGCTTGGAGTCCAGGGAAGTCTTCGCCAAGTTGCACACTGACAAAAAGGTGCAAGCCTTGCCTGGAGCTCCCACCGATGCAATTTCCAGGCATCTTCTGATACAGATTTTAAAATTATGATTAGAAGATTAAATTGACGGAGTACCAGGCAGCCCTACAAGAGGTATTTTCATGTACATCTCAAAATCTGAACTGGTTTTGTATTCAAAAAAAGATACGAGCTCGTTAGTTGAATGGCCAATTGTTGTGGCGGGGCAACTATTGGCACCCACAGGCAATCCGGATGACGACGATGATTGGAAACATGTTGATTTGTCAATTTCTCCAGGCGTTATCCTTGCTACCGGCTGGGCGTTGAACGAAAAACTACAAGAGACTGACCACACCAACCCTTTTGCTGAAATAGACCAACAAACTTTTGTTCGGCACTGTGTGCAGATAGAGATGTCGACAAGCAAAGACGTCTTAAAGGATTTTCCGATTGTCGCCGATTACTTGATCGGATTGGCCATTCTTGAGTCCAATATGGCCAACAAATCCACCGGCAACGGTGTGAACCAGAGGGTCGGTCCCTATCAATTTTCAACGGAAGACTGGGCCCGTTTTCGAGACCTTGGATTGCAAGGAAGCCCAACTTCACCCCATAGGATTGAGAACGCCTTCCATCAGGTGCAAGCAGCAGCCGATTTCACTCATAACAATTTAAAAAAACTGGACGCAGCGCACAAGGCCGCCGTTGCAACGGATGCAGGCGACAAATACGTTGCTGATTTTCTGAATGTTTTTCAGGCACACCTGATTGGCCCAGAGGCGGCATATGCCTGCGTGACCTCCTTTGAGAGCAACAGCGGCGATATCTCTATGCGAGATGTCTTACTCAAGCACTATTCCACAGACGCCAGTCTAGTCGATGCGCTGATTGAACGTCGAAAAAAATATCTGAAAGTGTTTGATGAAGTTGCCAGGGTGCACCAGTTCTTCGCCGTTACCGAGAAGGCGCTCGACAGAGTACTGAAGCGCGCGGCGAACCTAATCGCAGAACATATGCCAGAAGTCGTTCCCAATAATCAGTCTGGAGGAGCGCCCTGGTTCAAAATTGCAAGTGACCTGGAAAGTAGGGGCATCAATGAGAGCAACAGCGCTCAAGAAATCATCGGTATGTTCAAGGCGACGGATTCGGGAATAACCACACTCGAACACTGGTGCGGTGCATTTGTCGCCCATTGTCTGGTCTCCGCGTCAGACGTCGTTGCAGACCCTGCGATTAAGCAGTCAATAGTTTCAGGCTCGGCGCGAGCCGCCAACTGGGCAAACTGGGGAGACATTCCTTTAAGCTCAAAACACAAAACCATTCCGCAGGGTGCAGTGGTTGTTCTGTCGCCATCAGATGGAACCGGAACGAGCGGACATGTCGGCTTTTTTCACTCCCGAAACGGAGATTTTGTTTTTCTCCTCGGCGGCAATCAATCGAATAGCGTGAAAGTCTCGCGTTATCGGGCTTCGCGTATCCGCGCAATCAGATGGCAACATTTTTCATCACTTAACCCTGATCTCGAAGCAGGTGCGATAACCATCAACACAGAACAAATCCCGTCTGGACGAGAAGACATTGTAAAGATGATTGTCGAAAGCTTTGCTGCAGCGGGTTTCGGAAACCTTCAGCAGATAGCAGCGCTTGCGAACGCAATTCGCGAGTCAAAACTCAATCCAAACGCCCATAATACGTCAGGGGAAGACAGCGTGGGACTATTCCAGTGCAACCGGGATGGCGGCCTGGGCACAGGCAAGACAGTTGGATGGCTTAAGAACCCACAAAACAACATCGACCTGATCATCTCTGAAGCGAAAAAATATGCAGACTTCAAGAACGCAAATACAATTGAAGACGCTGTCAGAGAGTTTGTCTATAAGGTGGAGCGGCCGCGAGACAAACCTGGAGAAACTAAAATCCGCATTGGAATTGCCAAAAAACTCTTGGGCTAAACCGCCATTTAGCCGAGGCGCCCCTCCTGACACCCTCCTGTCAGGAGACCGGCAGGAAGTGGGTTTTTCCGGAACAAAGCCGCAACCGGCCCCTTTTCTCGCGGGCGCAACCGGACCATATTGCAGGGCATGAGCAAACGCCCCGACCGATCCGCATCCGACGACACCAGCGAACCAGAAGGCTTCGGCGAAGCACCGCAGAAGTCGCTTTCCGGAATACCCCTCTCCGGCTCGATTTCCGATTGGGCGGCAGAGATTTCCGAGGAAGCCGAAAAGCCCACGCCGAAAAAAGTTGCTGGGGGAAAAGGAACTCCGGAGCGGAGCGGAGGAAAGCGCGACGGCGCGGAGCCTGTCCTCGGGCATGCCGAAGGCAAGACCCGGGGGGCAGGTCAGGTTGTCCCAGCGAAGCCCGTCGCGGCCGTGAGCGCCAAAAAAACCGCTAGTGCCAAGCAACTCAAACCCACCCGGTCGGCGCGCGGCACCTCCATCGGAAAGGCGGACAGCGCCCGCGAGCGGGCGGCCGGCGGGCTGAACCCGGTGGCCGGTCTCGACATGTCGCTGGAAGAGGCCGAAAGCCTTGAAAAGAAGCTCAAGGAGCATCGCAAGGACAACAAGAAGAAGACCAAGGAAAGCAAAATCGGCGAGCTAACCGGCAACCAGGGCGCGACCGCGACCGTGGAGGCCCTGTCGGCGCTGATCGAAAGCGGCAATCCGCTGCACAAGAACGGCGAATTGTGGGTGCCGCACCGTCCGGATCGGCCGGAGAAATCCGAAGGCGGCGTACCGATCGTGCTGAAATCGGACTATGAGCCGCGCGGCGACCAGCCGACGGCCATCGCCGAGCTTGTGGAAGGTATCAGCGGCGGCGAGCAGACCCAGGTGCTGCTCGGCGTCACCGGCTCGGGCAAGACCTACACCATGGCGCAGGTGATCTCCCGCACCCAGCGACCGGCCTTGATCCTCGCCCCCAACAAGACACTGGCCGCCCAGCTCTATGGCGAGTTCAAGTCATTCTTCCCGGACAACGCGGTCGAGTATTTCGTCTCCTACTACGACTATTATCAGCCGGAAGCCTACGTGCCGCGCACGGACACCTATATCGAGAAGGAAAGCTCGATCAACGAGCAGATCGACCGGATGCGCCACTCCGCCACCCGTTCGCTGCTGGAGCGTGACGACGTCATCATCGTCGCCTCCGTGTCCTGCATCTACGGTATCGGCTCGGTCGAAACCTACACGGCGATGACCTTCGCCATCGAGGTCGGCGAGCGGATGGACCAGCGCCAGTTGATCGCCGATCTGGTCGCCCTGCAGTACAAGCGCAACGACGCCGCCTTCCAGCGCGGCGCCTTCCGGGTGCGCGGCGACACCATCGAACTGTTCCCGGCCCACTATGAGGACCGTGCCTGGCGCATTTCCATGTTCGGTGACGAGATCGAGTCGATAACCGAGTTCGACCCACTGACCGGCCAGAAATCCGGCGAGCTGAAAAGCGTCAAGATCTACGCCAACTCACACTATGTCACGCCCAAGCCGACGCTGAACCAGGCCACCAAGTCGATCAAGACCGAGCTGAAGCAGCGGCTGGAGGAACTGCACCACCACGGCCGCCTGCTGGAAGCGCAGCGGCTGGAACAGCGCACCATGTTCGATCTGGAGATGCTGGAAGCCACCGGCTCCTGCGCCGGCATCGAGAACTATTCGCGCTACCTCACCGGCCGCAAGCCCGGCGAGCCGCCCCCCACCCTGTTCGAATATCTGCCCGACAACGCCCTCGTCTTCGCCGACGAGAGCCATGTGACCATTCCGCAGATCGGCGCCATGTACCGGGGCGACTTCCGCCGCAAGGCGACGCTGGCCGAATACGGCTTCCGCCTGCCCTCCTGCATGGACAACCGGCCACTGCGCTTCGAGGAATGGAACGCCATGCGGCCGCAGTCCGTCGCGGTCTCCGCCACCCCCGGTTCCTGGGAAATGGACCAGTCCGGCGGCGTTTTCGCCGAACAGGTGATCCGTCCCACCGGCCTGATCGATCCGCCGGTCGAGATCCGCCCCGCCACCAGCCAGGTGGACGATCTGCTCGGCGAAGTGCGCGAAGTCGCGCAAAAGGGCTACCGAACCCTGGTGACCACGCTCACCAAGCGCATGGCCGAGGATCTGACCGAATATCTGCACGAGAACGGCGTGCGCGTGCGCTACATGCATTCCGACATCGACACGCTGGAACGCATCGAGATCCTGCGCGACCTGCGCCTCGGCGCTTTCGACGTCCTCGTCGGCATCAACCTGCTGCGCGAGGGCCTCGACATTCCCGAATGCGCCCTTGTCGCCATTCTCGACGCCGACAAGGAAGGCTTCCTGCGTTCCGAAACCTCGCTGATCCAGACCATCGGCCGCGCCGCGCGTAACGTTGACGGCAAGGTGATCCTCTATGCCGACCGCATGACCGGCTCCATGGACCGGGCGATTGCCGAAACCAACCGCCGCCGCGAGAAGCAGCTCGCCTATAACGAAGAGCACGGCATCACCCCGGAAAGCGTCAAGAGCAACATCGCCGACATTCTCGACAGCGTCTACGAGCAGGACCATGTCACCGTCGATGCCGGCTTTGCCGAGGACGGCAATCTCGTCGGCCACAATCTCAAGTCCCATATCGAGGACCTGGAAAAGAAGATGCGCGACGCCGCCGCCGACCTCGACTTCGAGACCGCCGCCCGCCTGCGCGACGAGATCAAACGCCTGCAGCAGACAGAACTGGCCGTCGCCGACGACGCCATGGCCCGCCAGTCCACCGTCGACGACAAGTCCGGCGGGTTCCGGGGCGAGCGAAAATTCGGCGCCGGCGGCACCAAGGAAGGCGCCAGCGGCAAGAAAAAACAGACCGCCGCCGACCGGGCCCGCGCCGCAAAAAACAACACCGCCGCACCGCTCCCGACTCCGTCCGCAAAAGTGCGCAAGAATTCTCTGGACGAAATGACCGTCGGCCGCACCGAAGTCCCACTCGGACGCGGCGAAGACCCGGTCAAACCAGTGGTGCGCGGCAAGATCGGCGCGGGCTCCTATGAGGACCCGACAGAGGAAAAGCGGCAAAGAGGACGGCCTAAGAAGAGCGGGCGGCCGGGGCAGTGAAAGTTCGATGAGTTGGACAATGCAACTGTTGTTGCGTAGTGTTAGTCTACAAGGAACATTCCAGGATCAGCACTTTAATGAACCACATACCTTATCTGACACTTGATGAAATAATCAAAAAATCAGATGCAGGTATGACACAGCCTTATTTGTGCACATTATCTGACGGCGAACAGTATTATGTCAAAGGCCGCAAGGCGACAATAAAAGGCTGTATTTCAGAAGCTATATGTGCCGGAATAGGAAGAGAGTTTGGTCTACCTATTCCAGATTTTTGCTTTGTCGAGATCGATAGCAACCTGACCAAATACGATAGGCAAGCAGCCTCTGACCTAGGAGATGGATTTGCCTTTGCCTCAAAATCAATCAACAGCATAACTGAAGTTAAAATATCCGATCTCGATTATTTTGACATAGAAATACTAAGAAAAATATTTCTCTTTGACTCATGGATTATGAACGAAGATAGAACAGGCACCGAATTTGGAGGAAATCCGAACCTATTCTTCAAAACAACAACGAAAGATTTAATGGTAATTGATCACAACTTAGCATTTGATAATAAATTCGATATAGAATCACAAAAAAAACTGCACATTTGCCGGAAATCTTGGTACAGCGACCCTCAAGATGTATTGCTGAGAAGCATTTTCGAACCACAGATGAAAAGCGCGTTTGCTCATCTAGATCAAAAAATAGATCAACTCCCGAATGAATGGCTGCAGAGTGAGTCCGCATTTTTACGTTTTGTTGAAAAAAGTCTAAGACGCTATGATGATGATCAATTCTGGGAGCAAATAACATGGGCAGTGTAGGACAGTACGCCATACTCCGTTTTCGCCCTTTCCCAGAAACAGGCGAATTTGCTAATGTGGGCGTTGTTGCTTGGGCTCCTTCCAGCAGAGAGTTCTCATTCAAGATTGCGCCGAAGAATTTCGCTCGCGTGAAGAACTTCTTTCGCGAACTTGAGGCAAATGTTTTGAAAGAAACACTATCAAGCTTCGAAAAGGAGCTAAACCGTCTTCACAGCACCCTCTATGATCTTGACGAAATTGGCTTCCACTCTGCGTTGACGCATTTCACAAGACCAAGAGAGACTATTTTTAACTTCAGCGAAGTGAGAAGTGTTAGAGTAAAAAACAGCTTACAACATCTATGCGAAATACTTTATGAGAAATACGTAGGGCGGGATTTTGTTACGAAAGAATACCGTGAACAGTGGATGGAGAAAAACATTCGGACCATTCTGCTGCAAAACCAAATGCCGGAATTCACGAAGCAAAGAGTAAACACTCCTCTTTTTCCTATTGACTTGCCACTTGTATATAAAAATTTAGGGGAGTTGTACATCATCAAACCTCTTGCCTTTGATCAGGATAGCCCAGCGAGAATGTTTGATCATGGGCAACGTTGGAATGCGAGGATTCGTGCGCTTTTAGACACAAGTACTCTTAAAGAATCAAACATATTAGTGCCGGTCGAAGGACCTGTTGAAATAGCTTCACGAGAACTGAAAAAAACTTATAGATATGTGACTAAAGAGCTTCGGCAACTTCAAATTCCAATTGTCAATTTTGAAGACACACAGGAAATAGTAAAGTTTGCCGAAAATCTTAAATTTGGACAAGCACAGATTAACAAGAACATACACTAGGCTTCAGACTCATAACCAGTAGCCAAAGGGTTGCGACGAGATAGAGAGACGACAAAAAGTCTCTGGCATTGCGGTCATAACTCGTTGCGATCCTCCGAAATTCCTTGAGCCTGACAAACATCCGCTTGATGACGGTTTAAGCCTTGTATAGGTATGGCGGGAAACATTTTCGTTTCAGTATCTTGCGAGGCGGGATGTTCGGAAGAGAACCACGCGCTTCCAAGATCCGGCGGATACGGCCGCTGTCCTAGCCCTTGTCGCCGTGATGGATACCTTTTGCCGGGACGCGTGGCAAAAGGGCTTTTGCTCCGGTAAAGTCCCACTTCCTACCCTTGGCTCAGGAAAGACAGAATTTCCCCCGGCAGTCATTCCGGACAAGCGCAGCAGAGCTGCGCGCTGGTCCGGAATAGGGCCGCGCTGACGCGCGAAATATGTCTGGATACCAGATCTGCATGCAGCAAGCTGCACTTGTCTGGTATGACGGAGAAAGATGAAAGACCGCGCGCCAGCGCGTCATACCCGACAAGCGCAGTACCGCTGCGCGCCGATCTGGTATCCAGACATCAGCGCGAGCGCGGCAAGCCTTCCGTCAATTCCGATAAACTCGCAACGGACCCGCAGCTCCCGCGCCGACGGCCTCATACCAACCGCAACAAACAAGACCCTATTGGTAACCGGCCGATTGTTACCGCGGCGATTGGGCCTTGACGCGGGCAATGACGTGGGGATCTGAGACGAAGTCATCGAGGAAGCCGTTCCAGTTTTCGGTTGAGCTTCTGGCTTCGGCGAGCATGTCTTTCAATTCGTGGATGCCGTCGTCGGTGAGCGCTGTAATATAGTCGTCCTGACCTGTTTGGACGCTGACGATGCTGCCATAGGTCAGGTTGTCATCGTTTTCGACGATGGCCTCCAGGAGCTCGAGGTCTTCACCTTGCAACTGCGCGACACAGGCGAGTGTGGTGACATGAGCGTAACCGGCCGATTGTTACCGCGGCGATTGGGCCTTGACGCGGGCAATGACGTGGGGATCTGAGACGAAGTCATCGAGGAAGCCGTTCCAGTTTTCGGTTGAGCTTCTGGCTTCGGCGAGCATGTCTTTCAATTCGTGGATGCCGTCGTCGGTGAGCGCTGTAATATAGTCGTCCTGACCTGTTTGGACGCTGACGATGCTGCCATAGGTCAGGTTGTCATCGTTTTCGACGATGGCCTCCAGGAGCTCGAGGTCTTCACCTTGCAACTGCGCGACACAGGCGAGTGTGGTGACATGAGTGACGGCGGCCATCAGGCAGCCTGTGCGCAGGAGACCTGCATGGGTTTCCAGTTCCAGGGAAGCAACTCGTCGAGACGATTGATCTTGTGATCGTGGATGCGGTCGAGAACATCGGTCAGATAGGCCTGCGGATCGAGCCCGTTCATCTTGACGGTTTCGATGACCGTCATGGCGCGCGCGAGTGTCTCGGCACCGGTGTCTGCGCCGGCGAATAACCAATTCTTCCGGCCGATTCCAATCGGACGCAGGGCGCGTTCAGCGGCATTGTTGTCCATCGCCACGCGGCCATCTTCAAGGAACAGGCAGAAGGACGGCCAGCGGCTGAGGCCATAGCGGAACGCCTTGGCAAGTTCGCTCTTGCCGGGCAAGCGTGTCAGTTGCCGCTCGGCCCAGACCTTGAAGTCATCGACCTTCGGCCTGGCCCGCGCCTGGCGCGCCGCGCGGCGGACGTCGGCAGGCTGGCCCGAGATCTCGCGCTCGATGTCATAGAGCGCGCCGATCCGGTCGAGCGCCTCGCGGGCGATCTCGGATTTGGTTGAGCTCCAGACATCGTGGAAGTCCCGGCGCAGATGGGCCCAGCATGCAGCCTCGCGGAACCGGCAGGCTCCGTCGAGCCCGGGCTCATAGAGCTTCGCAAAGCCCTTGTAACCATCGGCCTGCAAGATGCCGCTTGCGTGCCTGAGATGGTGCTGGACGTGCCCCTCCTTCCAGTCCGGGGCGAAGTAATAGATCGCTCCGGGTGGCGCGGCACCGGACCATGGACGCTGGTCGCGAACGTACGTCCAGATCCGGCCCTTCTTCACGCCCTTGCCAAGGCCCCCACCAGATCCTTTGTCCCGCAAGGATCGATCCAGAACCCGGATCGGAGTGTCATCGGCATGCAGCAGATCACTGCCCATGACCTCGGCCTCGATCCGGTCGATCAAAGGCTGAAGCACCCGCATGGCGCGGCCGCACCAATCCACCAACGTGCTGTCGGGGATGTCGGCGCCCATTCGGCCAAAGATCTCGTTGAGGCGATACAGCGGAAGGTGGTCATCAAACTTGGAGACCAGGACGTAAGCCAACAGGCCCGCGCCTGCCATTGAGCCCGGGATCGGCCGGCTCGGTGCAGGAGATTGCACCATCTTCTCGCATCGGCGGCAGGATTTCTTGAGCCGGGCGATCTGGATGACCTTCAGCTGCGCCGCGATCATGTCAAGGATTTCGCTGACGTCCTCGCCCACGACACGCAGATCGCCGCCGCAATCGGGGCAGCATGTGCCGGGGTCCAGTTCCCGGCGCTCGCGCGGGGTCGCAGCCGACACACCCGGATGCCGCCGCCGCTTGTGCACGCGCGCGCCGTTGACAGCAGCTGCGGGCTCGTCCTCTTTCTGACCTTCGTCGACCGGTGTGCCGGCGCTCTCTGTGACCGCAACCAGCAGATCTTCCAGCGCCAGTTCCAGCTGTTCGATCTCACGCTCGATCTTTTCCGAGGACTTGCCGAAGGCCTGTTTCTGGAGTTTGGCAATCCGAAGCCGCAGGGCTTGAACCAACTGGTCATGGACCCGAAGCGTTGCCGACATCTTCGCGTTTTCCGCCTGCAAAGCGGCGATTTTCGCCTTCAGGATGGCTGGATCATCAGGAAGATTTGCGGCATCGGCAGACATGAACCTGACTTACCACAGATCCAATGAATATGCCAAAAAAACAAAGAAAATCAGTTAGATAATTCAACCTACCCGAGCCGGCGGTGAACCCCAATCCGGCCTGCGCCAATCGATGCCTTCCCATAGCATCGCCAGCTGCGCCGAAGTCAGACGAGCCGTGCCGTCGGCAACCGAAGGCCAGGGGAAGCGGCCCCGCTCCAAGACCTTGTAATAAAGACAGAAGCCCTGGCCGTCCCAGTATAAAAGTTTCAGCCGATCACCCCGTCGGCCACGGAATGCAAACACTACTCCACTCGTTGGCTTCTGACGAAGCACATCTTGCGCAAGCGCCGCCAGACCTCCGATGCCCTTGCGCATATCAGTGGCGCCGCAGGCGAGATAGACCCGAACGCCAGTCCCCGGGCCGATCATGCCGCTTCCACCGCCCGGATCAGCTGCGTCAGCGTGGCCCCATCCAGGCGGCCGTCGAAACGCAGGCAACGCCCGTTGCTCAGGCGCAATTCAACCGGAACCGGATCCGAATTGACCGACTCCTCACGGATAGCCGGACGAACGTCCGAAATTCCCTGCGCGGATGAAAGCTCCACCGGAAAGAACAGCGCGCCGTCGTCCGGCGACCACAATCCTTTCTTCTTCAGCTCACGCCGCCAAGTATAGATCTGCTGTCGGCTCACATCGTGGCGCTGCGCAACCTGGGTCACCGTCGCGCCATCAACCCCGACCGACATCACGATCCCGAGCTTGTCCTCATCTCGCCACCGCCTTCGCCGCTCAACTCCAAGAATTTCACCACGCATCGACAACCCCGCATAAGACACGTCGCAAACGACGTCGTTATGCACGTCTCTTACAATAATCGGTTCAAGTCAGGCAGGCGGTGGCAATCGGGTGGTTACNGCGCCGTCGTCCGGCGACCACAATCCTTTCTTCTTCAGCTCACGCCGCCAAGTATAGATCTGCTGTCGGCTCACATCGTGGCGCTGCGCAACCTGGGTCACCGTCGCGCCATCAACCCCGACCGACATCACGATCCCGAGCTTGTCCTCATCTCGCCACCGCCTTCGCCGCTCAACTCCAAGAATTTCACCACGCATCGACAACCCCGCATAAGACACGTCGCAAACGACGTCGTTATGCACGTCTCTTACAATAATCGGTTCAAGTCAGGCAGGCGGTGGCAATCGGGTGGTTACGAACCCTCCGGCTGAACCAGTCCACAACGGCACAGAGATAGACAAAACCGCGAGCCATCGGAACGTAGGTTATGTCCATTGCCCACACCTGGTTGGGCCGGGTGAGCGAAAGCTTGCGCAGGAGGTAGGGATAGATTTTGTGCCCTGGCGCTGGTTTCGAGGTGTTCGGGCGGCGATAGATCGCTTCGATGCCCATCTTCTTCATCAGCGTGGCGACGTGCAGCCGCCCAGTCTCCAGCCCTTCTCCATTCAAGAGCCCTTGCAACATTCGACTTCCGGCAAAGGGATAGTCGAGATGCAGTTCGTCGATCCGGCGCATCAGAGCCAGATCGCCATCGGATACTGGACGCGGCGAATAGTAGACACTGCTACGGCTGAAGCCGAGAAGCTTCGCCTGGCGCACGACGGATAGCTTATACCAAGCGTTTGATTGGTGCCGTTGAAAGTGGAATGTCCCGTCGGGCGGCGGCAGAGCGGTTTGGAGTTGGGGAAGCAACGGCAATCCGCTGGGTGGAACGGTATCGACGAACCGGCCGCATCGAACCCGAGAAGATGGGACCTCGTTCGCCGCGCAGTCCGCTCGAGGCATTTCGCGATGAGATTCTTGAGCTGGTGGAGGCGAGGCCCGATATCACTCTCGCGGAAATCGTGGACCATCTGCACGAGATATTCGGTCTGAGAACATCAACCAGTTCTGTTGATCGCTTCCTGGCCCGCAACGCCATCACGTTCAAAAAAAGACTGCGCACGCCAGCGAACAGGAACGCGCCGATGTGAAACTCCGGCGGGAGAGTTGGTTCGAGGCCCAGCCCGATCTCGACCCAGAGCGTCTGGTGTTCATCGACGAGACCGGCGTCTCCACCAAGATGGCTCGAATTCGCGGGCGTTCGCCGCGCGGTGAACGTTGTCGCGCACCGGTTCCGCATGGACACTGGAAGACGACGACATTCGTTGGCGCTTTGCGGTTGTCGGGGATCACAGCGCCCATGACGCTGGGAGGCGCTATGAATGGCACTGCATTCCTGGCTTATGTCGAGCAGGTCCTGGCTCCGACGTTGACGCCGGGGGACATCGTTGTCATGGACAACCTGCCTGCCCACAAACCCGTCGCGATCCGCCACGCTATCGAAGTCACAGGCGCGCGGTTGTTCTTCCTGCCGCCGTACAGCCCCGACTTCAATCCGATCGAGATGGCTTTCTCGAAGATCAAGGCCCTCCTGAAAAAAGCCGCCGCCAGAACCGTCGAGCATCTATGGGCGGCAACCGCGTCTGCGATAGATGCATACACGCCCGCAGAGGCGAGAAACTACTTCGCTGCGGCCGGATATGAACCGGAGTAAGTGGGAAATGCTTGTCTTATGATTTTCGCGGCTCATGAGCTCAGAATGAGCCAGTGCAGGCCACACCACATGGCCAGCACTGGCGGCAGCGGGATCGTGAAGGGCTTGGTCATTTAGGACCGCGCTAGAGTGTGATCCGGTGCCGTTTTCGCCTTGGGCCTGAACGGATACGCAGCAGCTTTGAGGCTCTGCACGACAAGCATAGGACAGCGAAGATGACGAAGGATAGCATTGGGATCGATATCTCAAAAGCCCATTTGGACGTGGCCTGGCCGCGGACGGGCAAAACCACCCGCTTTCCCAATAATCGGCAAGGATTTGCCGCTCTCAAAGCCTGGATTGGTAATAGCCTGCCCGAGCTTGTCGTTTATGAAGCGACGGGTGTCTATCATGGTGCGTTCGAGCAGGCGTGTGCAGACCGTCTTCCGCTCGTCAAAGTCAACCCGTTGCAGGCGCGCCGCTTTGCTCAAGCATGCGGACAGCGGGCCAAGACTGACAAGGTGGATGCGGCCATGCTGGCGGCAATGGGCGCGGCGCTCGCCATGGAACCGGATCCGGTCGCCCGCAAGGAGCATCATGAACTCAAGGAGTTGCAGATTGAGCGCACGGCGCTCGTCAAGGACCGCACCCGTCTCAAGAACCGGCTTCAGACCCAAACCCTCGCGATCACGCGCCGCCAAACCAAGGCCCGTCTCGCTCAGATCGAAAAGCAGCTGAAAGCCATTGAAGGCGAGATCGCAACGCGACTCGACCAGGATCGGGGACGCGCGATCGACATTCTGAAGTCCATTCCGGGAATTGGAGCAACCACGGCCGCCTCGATCCTGATAGAATGCCCGGAAATCGGAACGCTTGGACGCAAACAGATCGCCAGTCTCGCAGGTCTTGCCCCGGTAATCATCCCCGAAAACCACTGGGTTGAAAATTGGACTTCTCCGGCCTTTGATGCGCTTGGAGAACGACATGAAGAAATCAAGATTTACGGAAAGCCAGATCCTGGCGATTTTGAAGCAGGGTGAGAGCGGTGTGCCGGTTGCCGATCTTTGCCGGGAACACGGGATCAGCAACGCGACGTACTACAATTGGCGCTCGAAATACGGCGGCATGGATGCGTCGTTGATGGCGGAAATGAAGGCCATGGCTGATGAGAACCGGCGCCTGAAAAAGATGTATGCCGAAATGGCGATGCAGNGGTAATCATCCCCGAAAACCACTGGGTTGAAAATTGGACTTCTCCGGCCTTTGATGCGCTTGGAGAACGACATGAAGAAATCAAGATTTACGGAAAGCCAGATCCTGGCGATTTTGAAGCAGGGTGAGAGCGGTGTGCCGGTTGCCGATCTTTGCCGGGAACACGGGATCAGCAACGCGACGTACTACAATTGGCGCTCGAAATACGGCGGCATGGATGCGTCGTTGATGGCGGAAATGAAGGCCATGGCTGATGAGAACCGGCGCCTGAAAAAGATGTATGCCGAAATGGCGATGCAGAACGAACTGCTGAAGGATGCGCTTGGAAAAAAGCCTTGAGGCCGTCTCAGCGCAAGGAGATGGCCAAGGAAACAGTCCGCCTGCGTGGCGTGAGTATTGCGCTTGCCTGTCGCACGTTCCAGATCAGCGAAAGCTGCTATCGCTATGAACGCAAACTGGGCGACGAGAATGCCGAGATCGCGGACTGGCTTGTCCGGCTGACCACGACGCACCGAACCTGGGGCTTCGGCCTGTGTTTCCTTTATCTGCGCAATGTCAAAGGCTTCGCATGGAACCACAAGCGCGTCCGGCGGATTTACCGGGCGCTTGAACTGAACCTGCGCATCAAGCCGAAAAAGCGCCTGGCTCGGGAAAAGCCGGAGCCTCTGGCAGTTCCCGATGGCCCCAATATGACCTGGTCTATGGATTTCATGTCGGATCAGTTGGCCGACGGACGCAGCTTCAGGACCTTGAACGTTCTGGACGACTTCAACCGTGAGGGCCTGGGCATTGAAGTGGCCATTTCCATTCCGGCCCTTCGGGTTATCCGCACTCTGGAGCGGATCATCGAATGGCGCGGGCAGCCTTTGAACATCCGGGTGGACAATGGTCCGGAAAACGTCAGTGCCGCCCTGCAAATATGGGCTTCAAGACGTGGGATCGGCTTGGAATACATCCAGCCCGGCAAACCGCAACAGAACGCCTATGTCGAGCGCTACAACCGAACCGTCCGCCATGAATGGCTCGGACAATACATATTCGAAACGATCGAGGAGGCACAGGACCACGCCACGCGCTGGCTATGGACATACAACAACGAGCGGCCCAACATGGCCATCGGCGGCATCACACCCGCAATGAAACTGAAAACAGCGGCCTGAAGTCCAGTTTTAAAACCCGCCAAAAATGGGATGATTACCCTCCACGCGGAAAACGAAACCCCTTCAGACGGGGGAAAGTGCTCGGCAATCTCATGTCGTCTCGATAACCGAAACGCCGGGGTCAAACAACTTGGCAATACCTGTGAACCCACTGCCCCAAAGATTATGCAACTGCAGGCAATAGCCGCTTCGAAGGGTGCACCGCAGCAGTGATGGATGCGCTACGGGCCTTACGGTTTCATTCCTGTCGGCTCCCGTCTTGCAGTGCGGCATACAGCGCTGTCTTGCTGACCTTGAGCCGAGTGGCAGCTTCGCGGACGTTCAGGCCGTTGGCGAGGTATTCCTTTGCACGCTGTAGCTTGTCAGCGGTGACGACCGGTTTGCGTCCACCTTTTCGTCCGCGAGCTGCGGCGGCAGTCAACCCGGCCCTGGTGCGCTCGCGGATCAGGTCGCGCTCGAACTGGCCCAGTGCACCAAAAACATGGAAGATGAGTCGTCCGCCCGGCGTTGTGGTATCGATGTTTTCGGTGAGTGACTGGAATCCGACGCCGCGCGATTCCAGTGCGCTTACCGTCTCGATCAGGTGTTTCATCGAGCGGCCAAGCCGATCCAGCCGCCAGACTGCCAGCACGTCGCCCTCGCGCAGATAAGAGAGTGCGTCGTCCAAACCTGGCCGATCGGCCTTGGCCCCGGAGGCAATGTCCTCGAATACGCGCGTGCAACCCGCTTTTAGCAGCGCGTCGGTCTGCAAGGCTGTATCCTGTCCCGCCGTTGATATCCGCGCGTAACCGATCAGAGCCATTTCCACTGTCCTTGTCCGTCATTCCGTCCGCCAATCTTATTGTCCGAAAATCCGTCGTTCAAGCAGGTTGCCGGACATTGTCCGGTATGACCGGCTAACGGTCCTTTGACGGACAGGAACAACGATAGCTTCATTTCTGTAAATGTGCTAATGTGGGTTTGTGTAATTCTCTGGAGATGCCCATGAGCCGTCTGACAATCGACATAACGGACCAGCAGCACAAAAGCCTGAAGGCGCTGGCTGCCCTGGAAGGCAAGACGATCAAGCAATACGCCCTTGAACGCCTGTTCCCCAGCGATGCTGATCAGGCATGGCAAGAGCTGAAAACTCTGCTGGGAAGTCGCATCAACGATGGTCTTGGGGGCAACGTGTCCACCAAAACCATCGGTGAAATTCTGGATGAAGAGCTCGCCGGACACCGTAATTGACGACCTACATCCTCACAACGGAGGCGGAAGCCGACCTGCGCGACGTCATCCGCTACACCCGCAAGCAGTGGGGCGCTGCACAGGTTCGCCACTATATCGCCGATCTGGAGAAGGGTATTGCCAGCCTTGCCGCCGGCGAAGGCTATTTCAGGGACATGAGTGGATTGTATCCCGCGCTGCGGATGGCACGATGCGAGCATCACTACGTTTTTTGCCTGCCGCGTGAACGTGCACCCGCCTTGGTCGTGGCAATTTTTCATGAGCGCATGGACCTCATGACGCGATTGGCAGATAGGATCAGGTGCGTTGAAAGCAGTACCTGATTACAGGTCCGCCTCACCGCGGAGTCAGGTTAGTGGCTCTTCGCTATCATTAATCTGTCAGTCCGCCGCCTCGTCGAAGTAACCCTCGTCAATTTGTTTGATGTGCAGCACGTCCTTGTCGCGGCACCCGATATTGTACTTGATCATTAGCTTAGCGAGCTGCGGGCCGTCGATAAGTACGATCCGCGACCCTAAATCCTTGGCTGTCTGTTCCGCTGCACTCGTGAAGTGCGACGTGGTCACGAAGATGCCCTTCGTTGCCTTCTTGATGCTCAAAGGCCGTAGAAGTCGCGAATGTCTCCAGGCCCAACGCTGTTCGTGGGACCGTAACGCTTCGCTTGAAGATAGATTTGGTCAACGCCAAGTGGATCTTGGTCAATGACACCGTCTACGCCGTTGTCGCCCGATTGCCCGAGCGCGCGTCCTGCGTCCTCCGACGTACCGCCGTATCCCATCGCGATAAGCAGGTCCACAATCAGGTTCTCGAAAAACATTGGCGTTGCCAACCGCACATAGTCGAGCAGGTTGGCGGCAAGGGCGGCTTCCAATTTCTTGTGTGCTGCTTGCAAATTTTCGTCGGGTGTATTGTCGGGTGTTTCGGTTTCCACCTGTGTGGCTGTTTCTTCGCCGTTTTCTTTTCCGCGCGATTTGAACTCCTGAAACTCGTCAAATTGTTCCAGATATTTGGAGTCCAGTGAAATATTCGGATCGTCTAATATTGACTTTCCTCGTTCCGTTAATTCGTACCAGCCGCGCCGGATGTTTCGCACCAAGCCCGCCTGTTTCATATACGAGCGCGCCCAATGAACACGGTTTGCAATCGTCGTTTGCTTTCCGCTCGGCAGCATTTGCTGGCGCTCTTCTTCGTTCAATGCGAGGCGGTCCGAAATCTCTTCGACCACGTCAGAAATTTTTCGTGGTTCGTTTCGGGCGCACTCTAACACCGGACGCATAAGCGACTGATAGTCAGGGATCATACTGGCTCACCTCAAAATTCTTTATGCGCATCTTAGGGCTACAAGCGCCCCGCATGAACTAGGGACGGTATTGCCAAGTTGTTTGTCATTGGATGCAAGGCAGCGAAATGGACAAGGCTGCATGAAAATGCAATCACATAAAAACTAACTCTGTGTTGGCATCAAACTCGGGTGAACGTCGCACCGAGCATCGCCACAGTGCGATCCGGTTTGTCACGCCCGACCAACGGCACCGTGGGCAGGATGCCCAGATCCTCGCTGCACGACGCCAGGTGTATCAAGACGCCAAGGCTCAAAACCCAAACCGGTGCCGGTGGTCCGGCGCGCCACGCAACTGGGACACCGTCGACTCAGTTTGGCTGAACCCTGACCGCTCCGACGATAAGCACCAAGGCCAGGGGGCCGACGACCCGCTTCCACATAATGCTGGCGGACGCAGCCCTGGGGAACCGACCGAAAATCGAGCAGCATGACAAAATTCCAAGCGGCAACTACCTTGAAAAACACCGCCTTGGCAATCTGGCGGCTCGTCGTTCGGTCCCAGTCATTCGCCCGCTCACAGGCTTCGCGCCAACGGGGGATCTGCTCGGGGTAAAGCCCGCGCTCGCGACAGTACGCTGATACCTCAGCTTCATTCAGCGCTGCCGTTTCGACAACCGCTGCGAACTTGTCGCATGACGTCCAGCCATCCGGCCCTGACTGACCATCAGGAAGAAGCTTGCCCTGAGCCCGGGCCTCTGATCGCCAGCGGGAAAGCGTGCCCTCAGAGATCCCCTCTTCACGCGACAGCTGCCGCAAAGCCACGTTGTGTGGCGGAAGCATCTTCGACATAACAGATGCCTTCCGCTCGGGTGAATAAGCCACGTTCGTTACCGTTCTCCGCCCAACTCAGTCCATCAAACATTTTCAAGACCAAGCGGCAACTACCCTGACTGAGGGGGCTTGCGTTAGTGTTCGATTTCCGGGGAACATCTCAATGGACGCCTCATGAGATGGGCGGAACATTGATAGCCAAGTTTGCGATATAGAGACTGGGCGATGGGATTATGAGCATAGACGTTGAGATTAATTTGGTCGCAGCCTAAATCAGACGCTACTACCTCCAATCGGTGTAGCGTAGCAGTCCCAAAGCCGCAGCCTCTAAACTGAGGGTATATCAGTATGTATTGCAACCAAGCAGAACGTGTTTCTGCTTCAACCGTAAACCATAAGGCACCTATATGTGTGTCGGTGATAGTGTGTTTTGAAAAAAAAAATGGTGCCCGGAGGTATCTGGTGCCAACTTCCGCAATTCAGATAAATCATTATCTGTCTTCATATCCGCGTCTACCTTCTTGATATGAAGAGAAATCATCAAGTCATCTACGTATTGAGATTTTGCTGCGTCTAAAAATATAGAAATGTCTTTTTGATAATTCATACGTTCAAGTGTCACCATAGAATTTACCTCATTAGTTCGTTCGGCAGTATTTTATGGGACTTTTACTACTTGTGTCTGTGCCGTTTGAGTCAACCAAAAGCTTGACGCCCACCGGAGGTCCATACAGGCGTTGTTGCATTAATCCGAAACCAACTTGCGCCGCGAGCGTCAGGCCGAAGGGATTGCAGCTGCGAAGCAGCGTGGTGTGTACCGAGGGCGGCCTCCCAAGATTAACATGGCCGAAATTCGGGAGAAACTGGCAAGCGGCGTGTCTCCGACAGACATAGCCCGCGAGTTGGGTATCTCTCGCGGCACCGTCTATAAAGCGAAGCAGAACCTGAGAGACTTGACGTGAGCAAAAATGTCCACTCACTGAATAACCTGACGCCGGAGCTTTGTGCCAATTTGCAGCAGGAAATGCAGAGCGCCTGGCGTGAGATCGCTGAAAAACACGGCCTGCGTTTTGCCGAAGACGATCTGCACGACGTCAACCGGTATTGCCATTTGTGGACAGCCCCTGTTTTGCAAGAGTTTTCTTTTTGTGATTCAGATCTTGTTGCGAGCGGTCATTTGTCCGGCCTGTTTTCGCGGCACGCTTGTCCGCTGGCCCTGATGAAGTCCGCGCGCCGGATCCCTATCAACTTATCGGGCTATGGTGCCCTGGCAATACCACGGGGTGTTCCAGCAGCGGCTAGCTTGATCATCATCACTTGGATTGCTCTTGCATTCTACTCCGCGGAACCGTTGGTTCCACGGAAAGCGAACTTTTAGATCATGCCGACCGGTAGGTTTCCC
>NZ_JSEP01000003.1 GCF_001624695.1 Labrenzia sp. OB1
TCGGGGCCTTTTGCATTGAAACGCAAGACCCAGTCGCGGATCACCTGGACCGTCACGCCGCCGACCGCACCCGCATCGCTGCGCAAGCCGCCGTCATAGATCACTGCAAGCGCCAAAAGGCGCCGTGTTTGATCGGCATTCACCGAGCCACGGGCTAGATGACGAAGGGTTGGAGCATCAAAGTCATCTCGAAGACGGATAGGGGCGGACATGGCAAACTCCTCATGTTCCCCATCAGGAATCATATTCGCGAAACTTTGGGAATCCAAAAGAGTCGTCAAATTCGTCGCTTGGTATTACAAAGCTGCCCTGTCGCCTAATCTTCCAGACGGAACCTCAACAGGATCGTCCGTTGAAGAAACGACCTGTTGTCGTCGGACAGCAGGGTCAGGATTGTTTCGCCGGCCTCGTTCCGGTGCACGGCCAGCGCTTCCATATTGTCGATCTGATAGCCGAAATCCGCTTCAAGCAGCAATTCACCCTCCAGGAGGGCATCCGGACGAATGGATTCGCCCGGGAAGCGGCGCAGCCGCAGACCGATCAGGTCGAGCAGCGTGAACCGGCGCTCCACAAGCAACAGATCGCCGTCGGGCAGATAGGCCGCGTCCGTGGCATCGAACCCGTCATGCCGGCGGATGCTGAACCTGTCCGTCCCCTTCTGCCCGATGATGTAACCGTCAAGAACGTTCCCGTCATTGGTTGAGGTTTCAGCAACCGCAATCAGGCTGCCCGCAACGGAGCTGCCGTGTGGGGCGATCGCCAGCGCTTCCAGCCCGGTGTTTCGAGGAAGCATGCGAATATCCTCCACAAGCTTCACTTCGCCGAGCATGCGCTCCTTGCCGGTTGCCAGAGGCCAGGGGTAACGGTAGATCGCGTTCTTGGTTTCGGCGGTTACGTAAAGATCGGAGCCGTCCAGTGCCAGGGCTTCCGTGTCGTGCCCCCAGCGGGCCTTGAGGGTCTTGCCGTCAGCACCGAGCAGCGGCGCCATGCGGACGCCGGAAACATCCAGCGGTGTCCCTTCCGCTGTCTGTGCAATCCGGCCACTCACCCAATGACCGTGGTCGGTCACCGCGAGGAAGGCGCTCCCGCCATCGAGACTGATAAGTCCGGAAAGTCCCCCGATCTCCCGATCGGACGCCAGCAGCTCCAACCCGCCGAGAAATGTCAGCTTGCCGAAAGTCCGCTCTTCACGGCCGATCTGGAAGATGTCGATTGCCTTGGTCCGGACATTGACGGGCTTTCCCTGGCTCAACGGTTCGTCGGCAAACCCGGCGGCCGGCGCGGCAAGCACCGTGGCGAACACGGCCAGGGCAGTGGCGGGTTTCAGAAAATGCCGGAACCGTCTTCCCGTCATGCGTTGCGCCGTGCCGATTACCGGCGGCCGGCGCGGCGGCGCCCGCGTGACTGGGGGTCCTGCTGGACGTTGTCGTCAAAGAGATTGGCCAGCTGGTCGGTCATCGCTCCGGCCAGTTCCTCCGCATCGACGATGGTCACCGCCCGCTGGTAGTAGCGCGTGACGTCGTGGCCGATGCCGATGGCAATCAGTTCGACCGGGGATCTGGTCTCGATTTCCTCGATCATATAGCGCAGGTGGCGCTCCAGATAATTACCCGGGTTCACCGACAGCGTCGTGTCGTCCACCGGCGCCCCGTCGGAGATCATCATCAGGATGCGGCGCTGTTCGGGACGCGCCATCAGCCGGTCGTGTGCCCACATCAGCGCCTCGCCGTCGATATTCTCCTTCAGCAGTCCTTCGCGCATCATCAGGCCGAGATTGCGCCGGGCCCGCCGCCACGGCGCGTCCGCGGATTTGTAGATAATATGCCGCAGATCGTTCAACCGTCCGGGTGTCGGCGGTTTGCCGGCGCCTATCCAGCTTTCCCGCGACTGTCCGCCTTTCCACGCCTTGGTGGTGAAACCGAGGATCTCCACCTTCACGCCGCAGCGTTCCAGCGTCCGTGCCAGGATATCTGCGCAGGTCGCGGCGACGGTGATCGGCCGGCCGCGCATGGAACCGGAATTGTCGAGAAGCAGCGTCACGACCGTATCGCGGAAATTCGTGTCCCGCTCCTGTTTGAACGCCAGGGGAGCCATCGGGTCGGTCACCGCGCGCGTCAGCCGCGCCGTGTCCAACAGGCCTTCCTCCAGATCGAAATCCCAGGCCCGGTTCTGCTGCGCCATCAGCTTGCGCTGAAGGCGGTTGGCAAGCCGGGCGACGGCGCCCTGAAGCGGCGTCAGCTGTTTGTCCAGAAAACCGCGAAGACGGTCGAGCTCCGCCATATCGCACAGCTCTTCGGCGGTGACGGTCTCGTCGAACTGATGGGTGAAGACCCGGTAATCAGTTTCCGGCCGATTGCTGAAGGGCGAATTGGGCCGATCACTTTCGCCCGGCTCCTCCGCGTCCTCGGCCATGTCCTGGTCGGCGAAGTCATCCATATCGGCTTCGGCGGCTTCCGTGTCGCCGCTGTCCTGCTCCTCGCCGGAAAGCTCCATTTCCTGGGGAGCGGCTTCCTGGTCGCCACTGTCCTCTTCGCCGTCTTCGCCGCTTTCGGCTTCGTCGTTGTCGCCCTGATCCTCGTTCTGATCGGGATCCGTGTCCTCGTCCCGGTCACCGATCTCGTCGGCCATGTCGAGAGATCTGAGCACATCGCGCAGACGATCTGCAAAGAGGTTCTGGTCTTCCACTTCCGCTTCGAGCTTGTCGAGATCGTCGCCGGCCTTTTCCTCGATCCAGCCGCGCCACATATCGACGAGCTTTCGTGCGCTTGCCGGCGGCTCGGCGCCGGTAAGCCGCTCGCGCACCATCAGCGACAGCGCATCCTGAAGCGGCGCGTCCTCGCGGCTGGCAATATCGGGCGCACCGGATTTGCGGAACCGGTCGTCCAGCATCACCGCCAGATTGTCGGCAACGCCCTGCATCCGCCGTGCGCCGACGGCCTCGCAGCGCGCCTGCTCGAGGGCCTCGAAGATCGCCCGCCCTTCCGCGCCCTGCGGCATGTTCTTGGCATGCAGTGCCTTGTCGTGGCAGGCGATGCGCAGTGCCATGGAATCGGAAAGACCCCGCGTCACGGCAATTTCATGCGCATTCACCTTGCGCGACGGCTCGGGCAAACGGGCGGACAGGCCACTGAGGCCGGGACGGTCTCCGGAGAAAATCACCTCCAGTTCCGCTTCGCCTGAAATCGCGCGCATGGTGCCGCTCACCGACTGCTTGAACGGCTCGGTGGTCGGTGCGGGCTTGTTGCCCGGAAGGGAATTGTTGCCCGGCCTGGCCCGTGTTTCACGCACTTGCTAAGCCCTCACTTGCACTGGGTGCCATGGGACCCTCAGCTCATCACCACGTTGACGGACGATTCCGGCAGCTCCTCACCGAAGCAGCGCTGATAGAACTCGGCCACCAGGGACTGCTCCATGTCATCGCATTTGTTGAGGAAGGTCAGGCGGAAGGAAAAGCCGATATCGCCAAAGATCTCGGCGTTTTCAGCCCAGGTGATCACCGTCCGCGGGCTCATGACCGTGGAAAGGTCGCCGTTGACAAAGGCGTTCCGGGTCATATCCGCGAGACGCACCATCTTGGAGACGGTCTGGCGGCCTTCATCCGTGCGGAAATGTTTGGCCTTGGCCAGAACAATGTCGACCTCATTGTCATGCGGCAGATAATTCAGTGTGGTGACGATCGACCAGCGGTCCATCTGCGCCTGGTTGATCTGCTGCGTGCCGTGATAAAGGCCGGAGGTATCGCCCAGACCCACCGTGTTGGCCGTGGCGAACAGGCGGAACGCGGGATGCGGGCGAATGACGCGGCTCTGGTCGAGCAGCGTCAGGCGGCCGGAAGATTCCAGAATGCGCTGGATCACGAACATCACGTCCGGCCGGCCGGCGTCATATTCGTCGAAGACCAGCGCGACGTTGTGCTGGTAGGCCCAGGGCAGGATGCCGTCCTTGAATTCCGTCACCTGCTGGCCGTCCTTCAAGACAATCGCATCCTTGCCGACAAGGTCGATTCGCGAGATATGGCTGTCCAGGTTGACGCGGATACAAGGCCAGTTGAGACGGGCGGCGACCTGCTCGATGTGCGTCGATTTGCCCGTGCCGTGATAGCCGGTCACCATAACGCGGCGGTTGTGCGCAAAGCCGGCGAGAATCGCCAATGTTGTCGCCCGGTCGAACAGGTAATCTTCGTCTCGCTCAGGTACATGCTCGGACGGCGCGGAAAATGCCGGTACCTTGAGGCCGGAGTTGAAACCGAAAACCTCTTCCACGGAAACTTCAGTATCCGGCATGGCGATGGCCGCAGTCGTCGTCTCTGTCATCAGTCCTCCGCAGTCCCGTAATTCTCGGGAAGGGTCAATTGGGGGAAGCCGGCAGGACCCTGCAGGCTCAAAGGAAACCGGCTTTTTTCAGGACATTATAGGCCTGAATGATCTCCCGCAGGCGGTCTTCGGAAGACCTGTCACCGCCATTGGCGTCCGGATGGTTCAATTTCACAAGCTCCTTATAGCGCGCTTTTATCTCGGTGCCACGGGCTGTGTAAGCCAGATTGAGCACATCCAGTGAGCGTTTTTCAAGCGCGAGCAGCTTTCTTTGGCGCGGACGATGGGCTTGCGCGGCTCTGCGCTGCGCATTTGTCCGCGTGTCGGCGCGGGTATCATGCCCGTCAGGGCCTTCGGCCGCCTCCCGGTTCACGCCCATCTTCCAAGTCGGACGATGGCCGGTCAGGCTGTCCTTGTGATAGGAGCGCACATCGTCGTCGCCCATTCCGTTGAAATAATTGTAGGACTTGTTGTACTCGCGAACGTGATCGACACAGAAATTAAAATACTGGCCTTCCCGGTCGCGCCCTTTCGGGGCCTTATGGGTTCCGGGCCTCTTGCATCCCGGATGTTCGCAGACCGGATGTCCGTCCTGCTTTGCCCGTTCCTTGTCCGGTTTGACCCGAATGCTGTCGAAGAGTTTGGATTCCAGTTTCATGCGGTAAGATCTTGAGATCCATCAGGCTGCGGACACACCGCAGGCGATTGCGTTGAACCGGGGGCCGGAGCCAATGTGGCGCCGCGGCTCCCGGACGTCGGAAAGCCCGCTACATTATCAGTCGCAGTTGGGCCAGCAAAGACTTGAACTTTGAAAACAGGGACTCCACGTTAAAAACATGAGCACAAAAGAGATTATTGTCGACAAGCTGACCTCGGCCTTCTCGCCTTCCTACCTCAACGTGGTTGACGAATCCGAAAAGCACCGAGGCCACGGCGGCTGGAGAGAGGGTGGGGAGACCCATTTTCGCGTACAGATCGCCGCTTCCGCGTTCGAAGGCCTGAACCGTCTGGCCCGCCATCGGGCGGTCAACGACGTTCTGGCGGAGGAACTGGCGAATGGCGTCCACGCCCTGGCACTGGAGATCCGCGCCGACAGCGAACCGGACCCGCGCGCGACACGTGTCGCGGACGTCTGATTTCAAACGTTCTCCGGTTGTTACCCACCCACAAGATCCCGGATCCGGCTGGAGAATGAACATGATGCGATGAGACGCGCAAGCAGTCCTGTGAGAACAGCGATCAATATCGCGTAATAGCAGCCCTCGAAACGCTTCTGTTTCCAGTTGCGCACCAACAAGCTATCCGAAAACGACTTGATCAGGAACGCTGTGCCTCCTCCGCCGCGGCAGAATCATCCCCTCTTTCAAGCACCGGCCGAAACTCCTGGGACACGACCCGCGACAACAGCGCGCACGGCGGAAACAGGGTGAGCACGCCCCGGCTCACGTCTACCCGCCCGGTTTTGCTGTCAGGGCATCTGCCGCCGTCGCGGGAGAGACCGGCCCGACAATATGGGTCTTCATGGCCGGGGATTGCCCGAGCGGCATGATCCTCAGCCGGGTTATCCGGTTCTTTTCCCGTCTGAGAACCGTGAAGCGGAAACCGTGGAAGGTAAAGATCTGCCGTTCTTCCGGTATCATCCGGGCCTCGTGGATGACGAGACCGGCGATTGTCGTCGCCTCGTCGTCCGGCAGGTTCCAGTCGGCGGCACGATTGAGGTCACGGATCGGGACTGACCCGTCAACGATCACCGAACCGTCCGCCTGCGGGCGCAGACCTTCCAGTTCGACATCGTGCTCGTCCGCGATCTCCCCGACGATCTCCTCCAGAATATCCTCCAGCGTCACCAGACCCATCACTTCGCCATATTCGTCGACAACGAGCGCGAAGTGCGACTTGTTGCGCAGGAAGGCATTGAGCTGGTCTTTCAGGCTGGTCGTGTCCGGCACGAACCATGCGGGAGCCGCGATATCCAGAATATCGATCTTCCCGGCATCTCCGCCAACAGCATGCAGGGCCCGCAAAAGGTCCTTGGCATGCAGGACACCGACAAAATTGTCGCTCTTGCCCTGCCATAACGGAATGCGTGTGTAAGGTGACGCCAGCGTGGCGTTTACCAGATTGGCGGCATCGTCGTCGGCGTTGAGCGCAACCATGTTTGTCCGGTGCACCATCACGTCGGACACTTCCAGTTCGGCGAGGTCGAGCAGACCGCCGAGACGGTCGCGCTCCCCCTTCTCGATAGCGCCTTCGATATGTTGCAGATCGACAGCGCCGCGCAACTCGTCGAGCGCGGAAAGAATGGACCTGTCGTCGTCAACATTGACCCCGAGGAGTTTCAGGAGGTGGCGGACAATCCACTCCACACCGATCACCACCGGCCCGAAGACCGCCACGACCAGGCGGACAATCGGCGAGACTGCCAGAGCGAACCGCTCCGGGTTGGAAATCGCCCATGTTTTCGGCAGAACCTCGGAAAAAACCAGCACCAGCAAGGTCATCACCAGTGTCGCCAGCGCCACCCCCGCTTCGCCGAAGAGACTCAGAAACACACTTGTCGCAAGGGCAGAGGCCAGAATATTGACGAGATTGTTGCCGAGAAGCAGCGCACCGATCAAACGTTCCCGGGACGCCATCAGACGGTTCGCCACGCCCGCCCGCCAGTCGCCGGTCTTTTCAATCTGATGCAGCCGGGCACGGGACGCGGCGGTCAGCGCCGTTTCCGAGCCGGAAAAGAAACCGGAAAGACCAAGAAGCACAAAAATGGCGGCAATCGCCAGCCAGAGAGTCGTTTCCATCATCCCGCGAGTTTCTCCTTGAGAAATTCCAGAACCTGCGCCGGGTCCACACCCTTTTCGACAAAGGCTTCGCCGATGCCGCGGGTCAGGACGAAGGTCAGGGCACCGCGACTCACCTTCTTGTCCTGCGCGATGATATCCATGAAGGTTTCCGCCGGCGGCAATTGCCCCGGAATCTGATCTGTCCGCACCGGCAGTCCGACATCCGTAAGATGTTTGCGCACCCGCACGGTCGTCTCTTCATCGAGCAGACCGAGCCGCTCGGAAAATTCATGCGCCAGCATCATGCCGATAGAGACCCCTTCGCCATGAACAAGCCGCACCGTTTCGTAGGAGACCGCCGATTCCAGCGCATGGCCGAAGGTATGCCCCAGATTGAGCAGTGCCCGGCGACCGGATTCCAGTTCATCCGCGGCAACGACATCGGCCTTGGCCTGACAGGAGCGGGCAATCGCCTCTTCCCGCTCGGCACCTCCGGAAAAGACCGCCTGCCAGTTGGATTCGAGCCATGCAAAGAAATCCGCGTCGCCAAGCAGACCGTATTTCGCTACTTCCGCATACCCTGCCCGGAACTCGCGGGGGGACAGCGTGTCGAGAATGGCCGTATCGGCCAGCACCAGCGCCGGCTGGTGGAAAGCGCCGATCAGGTTCTTGCCGTGCCGCGAATTGATGCCGGTCTTGCCGCCAACGGAACTGTCCACCTGGGACAGAAGCGTCGTCGGCACCTGAATGAAGGCCATTCCCCGCCGCACAGCGGCTGCGGCGAACCCGGTCAGGTCGCCAACCACACCGCCACCCAGCGCGACGACCGCATCACCGCGTTCCAGCTTCGCGGCCAGGATTTCGTCACACAGCCGCTCGAACTCGCGAAAACACTTGGTGCCCTCGCCGGGCGGAACGGTGATCACCGAATGCTCCAGGCCCGCGGCATTCAGGCTTTTCGTGAAATCCTTGAGATGCAGCCCTGCAACGGTTTCATCCACAACGACCGCCAGACGCGCACCGGGTAGAACCGAAGCGATATCCGCTCCGGCCGTTGCCAGAAGGCCGCGGCCGATCTTGATGTCGTAGCTGCGTTCGCCAAGATCGACGCGCACGACATTCACATCTTCCCCGGATCCGTTTTCAACGTCTGCTAGTGCCGTATCTGCCATGGTGTCACACTTTGAAATTCAGGAAATTGAAGTCTTCGAAAGGCTCCCGCCCTCACCCTGCAACAGGTGGTCAGCGAGTGTTAGGACGATCTGGTCCACCACAGCCTCGTGCGGAACGTCCCTGGACTGCACCGTCATTGCCGCCATTGCGTAGACAGGCTCCCGCTCGGCCAGCAGCTTGCGCATGGTCCCCTCCGGATCAGGATTGCGCAGCAACGGCCGGGTCGCCCTCCGGCGCACCCTGGACATTGCGGTGTCCAGATCCACCTTGAGCCAGATGGAAAGGCCCTGTCCCGCGATCTCCGTGCGGGTCGCCTCACTCATGAAAGCGCCGCCGCCGGTCGCCAGAACCTGAGGGCCTTCGCGCAAAAGCCGGGCGATCACCCGCTCTTCGCCGCTGCGGAAATAGTCTTCGCCATGCTCGGCGAAAATCTCGGAAATTGTCATGTTGGCAGCACGTTCGATTTCACTGTCCGCATCGACGAATTCCAGCCCGAGCCGGTGTGCGAGGCGCTTACCGACCGTCGACTTCCCGCACCCCATGATGCCGACGAGAACGATAGATCGGCGCCCAAGGGCCTGAACGAGCCGGGCGAGGTCGACGGATTGTGCTGTCATTCCCGCGTCGCCTTCTTCGGGGCTCCGTATCGTGTCGTTTTCTTTCATTGCGGCGTTGTAACATATTCCGCGAAAAAGACACGGGGGGAACGCGGGAAGTTGTCGTTATCTGATCCCTTGCGCCCGCCGCTCGCTTGCTGAAACAATTCGGCATCCGATTCGCCGAATGCTACGATCCGGGAGATCCGACGTGCCGACCCTGACACGATTGCTGTTTGCACTGCTTCTGCTGGGCGCGCTCGGGTATGGGGCGATTTATTCGCTGGCGAATTTTGTCGACCCGCGCGAGCGGGAAATCACGGTTCGTGTCAAGAAAGACGGTTTTGGCCGCTGATGGCTACTGATTTCGATCTGGAAAATTTTCTGGAAATGCTGGCCGCCGAACGCGGCGCGGCCGAGAACACCCTTGATGGATACCGGCGGGATCTGGAGGATTTCTCGGGATTTCTCGGTGGCAGAACGCTGGCCGCCGCCCACTCCGAGGACATCTCCGCCTATCTGGGTGACCTCGTTCGGCGCGGTTTCGCCGAAACCTCGCAGGCACGCCGGCTTTCGGCGCTGAAACAATTCTACAAGTTTCTGTATGCGGAAGGCAGCCGGGAGGACGATCCGACCCGCACCCTGTCCGCGCCAAAGAAACGCGGCAGTCTGCCCAAGGTGCTCTCGATGGACGAGGTCGACACCTTGATCGAGACGGCTCGGGCCGAGACAGTAAGGCCCCAGAAAAGCGCTGCTGCCCGCCTGCGTGTCCAGCGCATGTACACGCTGATCGAAACCCTTTACGCAACCGGCCTCAGGGTCTCCGAACTGGTTGCCCTGCCGGTGTCGGCCGCCTTGCGCGACGCGCGCCTGATCGAAGTCAGGGGCAAGGGCGGAAAGGAACGATTGGTTCCGCTGTCCCGGGCAGCCCAGGCGGCCATGAAGGATTATGTCGGGTTGCGCGCCGCCGAGGGCGCTCATGAAAAAAGCCCCTGGCTGTTCCCGTCACACGGCGGCAGCGGACATCTGACCCGGCAACATTTTGCCCGCGACCTGAAGCACCTTGCAGCCTCTGCCGGGCTCGACGCCTCAAAGGTTTCCCCACACGTCCTGCGCCACGCCTTCGCCTCGCATCTCCTGCAGAACGGAGCTGACCTGCGTGTGGTGCAACAACTTCTGGGACATGCGGATATTTCCACCACGCAGATCTACACCCATGTTCTCGATGAACGCTTACGGGAGCTGGTCGAAAGCGCGCATCCGCTGGCCAAAAAGTGACAGCCGGAGCTCTATTGCGCTGCAGCATTCTCCACACTAAACTCCGCTGCCTAATTTTTTAGCACTGGAATCCGATCTATGCTGCAGCCCGCCGGCGACTATGACTCGCTGAAAGCCCGTTTCCGTTGGTCCTTGCCGAATACATACAATATGGCCGGCGCTGTGAACGACCGGTGGGCGGTGAGCGACCCGGACCGTCTTGCCATACGCCACGTGCTGTCGGACGGCTCGCTTCAGGACTGGAGCCATCAGGCTTTGAACCGGGCGGCGAACCGCTTTGCCAATGCCCTTCAGGCGCAGGGCATCCGGCGTGGCGACAGGGTGGCGTTGCTCATGCCGCAGATCCCGCAAACGGCGATTGGCCATCTTGCCGCCTATAAGCTCGGTGCGATTGCAGTGCCGCTGGCGTCCCTCTTCGGACGTGAGGCCTTGCGCTACCGCCTTTTGGACTCCGGTGCCAGGGCGCTTGTCACCGACAACGCGGGCCTTGCCAAGCTGGCGGAAATCCGCAGCGACCTTCCCGGCCTCGAGTTGGTTGTCTCGGTGGATGGGCCGGAATCCGGAGTGCATGCCTTCGAAGATCTCCTGTCCGCGGCATCCGACAGCTTCGAGACCCTGCAAACCTCGCCGGACGATCCAGCGCTGATTATCTATACCTCGGGCACGACAGGCCAGCCCAAGGGCGTCCTGCACGGTCACCGCGTGTTGGCCGGCCATATGCCTGGCATCGAACTGTCGCAGAATTTTCTCGGCCGGAGCGGAGATATCCTTTGGACGCCGGCCGACTGGGCCTGGGCCGGTGGCCTTTTGAACGCCCTATTTCCCGCACTGGCGCTCGGCGTGCCCGTGGTTTGCCATGCGTCCAGAAAATTCGATCCGGAATTCGCCTTTCGTCTTCTCGAACAACAGGCCATCCGCAATGTGTTCATTCCACCAACGGCCTTGAAAATGCTGCGCAGTGTCGACGCCCCAGGCAAGCGCTTCAAGCTTGACTGGCGCAGCGTCGGCTCGGCCGGTGAGACACTCGGCCGGGAAACCTATGACTGGTTCGCCGAAGAATTCGGCTTTCCGGTTAATGAGTTTTACGGCCAGACCGAATGCAACGCCGTTCTTGGATCCGCGTCGGAAATCGGTGTCAGCCGGTCCGGAGCTATCGGCAAGGCGACACCCGGCCACGAGGTGGCGATTGTGGATGACGCCGGAATGCCCCTACCGCCGGAGACACCCGGCCAGATTGCCGTCAGGCGGCCCGATCCGGTGATGTTCCTGAAATACTGGAACAAGCCGGAGGCAACCGCTGAAAAGTTCATCGGCGACTGGATGATCACCGGAGATCAGGGGGTGATCGATGAGGATGGTTATGTTCATTTCATCGGCCGCGACGACGACATCATCACCTCCGCGAGTTACCGGATCGGGCCGGGTGAAATCGAGGATTGCCTGATCAAACACCCATCCGTGGCGCTGGCCGCCGCCATCGGCAAACCCGATCCGCTGCGCACGGAAATCGTGAAGGCCTATGTCGTTCTGAACCCCGGGGTATCCGGGGGCAAGACGCTGGAGGACAGTATCCGCGCATTCGTCCGTGAGCGTCTGTCCGCCCATGAATATCCGCGCGAGATCGCATTCGTGGAGGCCTTGCCGATGACCACTACCGGCAAGATCATCCGCCGGGAGCTTCGCGAGCAGGCGAGGCGGGAACTGTAGGGTATTCGGCCGATCAGGCCCTTCCAAGACGTTTCTTGACCGCCCGGAGGCTCCGGCGCAATGCGCGCTTTGCATTCAGGTCCGCATCGCCGAGGACTGCCTTCAGATGTCCCACGGTCCCCAGCGAGGCCAGCAGCGTCGCGGTTTCAACGCGACCCCGCCAGAGCGGCTCGATCATGGAATGGCCGGGAACTGCCAGGGAATCTGCGCCCTTGAACCCCGGCATGTCCAGATTTTCCCGCAGCGCATGCAGCGTGATCTGCGCGCCTGGAGAAAAGCGCGCCCGGTTCTCGTCGAAGGCGATCTTCCAGGAAAAGACACGCCCCCGATCTTGAATGAGCACAAGCGCTGCAACCAACGTATCGCCGACCTTGAGCTGATCGATGCGTACGCCGTCCCCGGCAGCAAGGTTGGCGATTGCGGATCTGGAGAAGGCTTCGGTCTGCGGACGGCTTGACAGCGCTGTTCCCGACCTGCCCTTCCACCCCGAGGCCTCCAGTCGGAGAAAAGCGTCGAAGGCAGCCGGCACGGCCTGACCGGTCAGGCTTTCAAAACTTAATTCATGTTCATCCCCGAGACGGCGCAGCAGCCTGCGCATTTCCTTGCGCCTTTTGCCGCTGAAGGCGGCCTGCAACTGCTCTTGGCCTTTGGGACCCGCATCATGACCCGATCGCTTTTCCTGCGCTGTGACCGTTATCCGCACCGCGTTGGTTCCACACAGATGCGAAGCTGTTTGCGAGGCGAGCGGCAGATAGGGAATGGCAAGCAGCGCTCCGGATCCGGCAGCGCCCTTGAGAAAGGCGGCAACGGCATCCGGCCCGGCCTGCGGGTGCATGAGGGGCGTACCGAGTGGAGAATAATCCGTCGCCCAGACCGTGGCGGCAGCGAACGTGAGCCCGAGACGGCGCCGGCCCACGGGAGCGGCCATCAGCCAGACACCCGTCCTGCCGTCACGGACGACGGCAAGCCGAACCGGCCGATGTTCCATATGCCGCAGATAGGGGCACAGAAACGCCGGACTGAAAAACGGATTCGGATCGAGCGCATCATTGCACAACTGCCGCCAGACGCCGGGCGGCAGGTCTTCATTCAAAGGATCGAAGAAACAGAACTCCGGTTCCGGTGGAGCAATCGAATCACGGGTCAACCGGCCGCTCCCTGGTTACGAAGAGGAGGGGTACGACGAATGTCGTGATATGAAGCTTGCGTCTTACCGTCAGCGCAAGAGCCGCAGCCTCGAAGAAGATGGCGCAACTCGTGGCGATTGCCGCGCCTGCAAGACCCAGCAACGGGATCAGGGCGAGGTTGAAAACAACGTTCATCAGGAAGGTTGCCGCATAAATCACGGCACAGGACTTCTGGTGCCCGGTCATGGTCAACAAAGCATCCGCCGGACCGACGGATGCCCGGGCAAGGACACCGATCATCAACAGTGCGATCAGCGGATAACCGCTTTCAAAGCCACTGCCGAACATGCGCAGCAGCAGCGGCGCGATCAGCAGCAACCCCGCACCGGCGGCAAGAGACGGCCAGAAGGTCCAGTGTGTCGCCTGGCGGACATAATCGGCAAGGCCGGCCCGATCATCATTGTGCAGATAACCGGAAAACCGGTGCGCTGAAGCCGATCTCACCGCGAAATAGACGAAATGGACGAGGGCAAGGGTCTTGGAAGCGGCGAAATAGACCGCCACCTTGTCCGGGTCTTCAAAGAAACTGATCATGATGACGTCGGCACTGGTGATCAGTTGCAGGAACCCGTCCACCAGAAGCATCGGCGCGGAAACCGCCAGCCAGAACTTCAGGTCGACCTTGCGGGGACCGGCCGGAACCTTCGGCGCCAGCCGTCCCTGCAGATGAACATATTGGTAGAGCGCGATCAAAACGGTGGCCGATACGACCGCGACCGTGGCCGTCAGGGCGTCGGTTTGCAGCCCGGCGAGCGCGGCAAGAACAAGCAGCAGCAGAATGGTCAGGGGTCGCCAGATATAGGTGGGCACCATCGCCAGCGCCGGCCAGTCATAACTGCGTGCGATACCATCCTGCACCTGGGCGATTGTGAAGAACGGCAAGGCGAACAAAACGGCAATCAGCGGCAGAACGTAATCGGCATCGATAGCCGAGCGGAACATGAAAACAAGGCCGATCCCGAGCGCACCGGTCACTGTTCCGAGAAAGAAGGCGGTTTGCCGGCTGATACGCAGAAAGCCGCGCAGGCCGTCCATATCGCCGGTCTGCAGATATTGCGGGATAAACCGGCTGGCGGACGTTGAAAACCCGCCACAGGTCATCGCGCCGATGACAATCAGGAAGGTCCATGCAACGGAGTAAATACCGTAATCATGCGCTCCAAGAAGCCGCGCCAGAACGATCTGTGAGAGATAGGCAAGCGCCGCGCCGCCAACACGGATCGCGAACGTCGAAACCGCCATGCGGCCCGCGGTACCCTGGTCCGTCCCACTGCCCCGCAGCAGCGCGGCAGCCTTCGCTGCCTTGCCCAGAGCCTGAGACAAGACGGCGTTTTGAAAAGGTTTTGCCAAGAAAGCCGAAAATCGCAAACACGGATCCTTTTTGAATTCTTGTCCGTATTTGTGACATGAAGGCCTTAATATTCAATGGCGATTGAAATTCCGGCATCCGTATCGATTCACAGATACGTGAACGTGGCGGGCCTGCGAATAGGACCGCCGATGTCCATAACCGCAACACACAGGACGCCTCTGGGAATCCAGGCTTGACGTGCCTTGCCGAATATGGAACAAATAGTGAACATTGATTCGAAGGACCTGCCAACCGCGCAGTATCGGTCCCGACCGATCGAAAAAGTGCAACAGCATTGCGGATGTCGAGGGTTGCCTCCCCTTCTATCCGCAGTTTGGTCCGGCTCCTGCCCCCGCCGCCTTCCGCAGGAGCCGGACATTTTTTCCGGGAAAACGCTCAACCGCTCGCAGGCCAGTTATTCCGGCAGGGCTTCCGCATAGTACCAGCGGCCGGCCTTTTTACGGAAACGGCTAAGTTCCCGGTGCGTGTGCAATGTGCCGCCGGAAAGATATCTTGCTTCGAAAAGAACCGTGCCTTCGCGGTCGCCTTTCCCGCCTTTTTCAGTTGCCAGGACGCGCAAGCCGGTCCAGTGATTTTGAGCCGCCCATCTGGCGGTTTCCAACTCATCAAAGCCATCCTGGTGTTTCGGCCAGAGTGTTTCTTTCAGGTAGGCAATATTCTGTCGGACATAGGCGGTGTATCGCGAGCGCATCAGCGCTTCCGCGGTTTCGGGAAACGCTTCGCCGCCGAGAAAACGCCCGCAGCAGCGATCGATCGGTTCGCCGCCGCCACACGGACAAGGGTCATCGGCCATGCCGGTCTCCTGACATCAAACTTTTTGTTCTCTACCACTGGTTCACAGAACCGTCCCACCGCTAAGGTGTCGGTCCACGTTCCATACGGTCTGGCCCGGCGCAATGAAACTTGCAACCTTCAACATCGAATCCTTCGGCGCCGATCGTTTCGACGCAGCGGCTTTGAAACCGCGAGTGAACGCCCTGCGACCGAGAATACGGGAACTGGATGCCGATATTCTCTGCCTCCAGGAGGTAAACGCACAAAAGGTGACGGGGGCTCCCAGGCGCGGGTTTCCGGCGCTTGACCTGCTGCTCTCGGATACGCCCTACGAGGTCTATCACCTTGCCGCCAGCGAGCGGGCACCGGGCAAGGGACCGGGTGACAGGCACAATCTGGTGGTTCTGTCGCGCTTCCCGATCATATCCGCCGAGAGCCTCTTTCAGGCTCATGCCCATCCGATTCTGTGGCAACCCGGAACGGCCGACCCGGCATATGGTGCACCGCAGGCGATCGAATTCGACCGGCCCGTCCTGAAAACCGAAATCGATATCGGCGTCGGTAAGCCGCTGCATCTTTTCGCGGTTCACCTGCGCGCGCCGATTGCGGCGAATATCCGGGGAGGCAAAACGGACAGCCGCACATGGAAAAGTATTCCGGCCTGGGCGGAAGGCTATCAGCTCTCTGTCCTGAAACAGATCGCGCAGGCCCTGGAACTGCGCCTGGCGGTCGAAGCGCTGCTCGATGCCGATGAGGCAGCGCAGGTGATCCTAGCCGGAGACTTCAATGCCACCGGCGAAACCGGAACCTTGCGTCTCCTGCGCGCCGACCCGGATGACACCACCTCGCCGGACCTTGCCCCGCGCCGGCTTTTCCAGCTTGACGCCTCGCTACCGCTCGACCGGCGCCGGACGATCCTGCACAAGGGCAAGGGTCAGGCGCTCGATCATATCCTTGCAAGCGCAGCAATGACTCACAGGACCATTGATGTCCGGGTCTTCAACGACAATCTGCCCGATGAAATCTTCGACGCCGGCGACCCGGAGATCGCAGGCTCCTTCCATGCCGCGATGCGCGCGGAATTCAATATGTAATGTCCGGGACTACGGCTTGAGCGACGTGATATAGGCGGCGAGATTGGCGATCTCGACATTTCCCAGGTTCATGTCGGGCATCGCCGGATGCGGATCCACCAGGAAGGTCGCCAGACGGTCTTCGGTCCACTCCGGGTCCGCGGCGATGTCGTAAAAGCTGGGCAGCGACGTGCTGGAAACGCTCGGCTGATCCTCGGCGACCAGATGACAGGCGGCACACCAGCGCAGCGCCAGCGCTTTTCCGGCCGTCTCATCGGCTGCCTGTGCGGATGGGGTCAAACCAAACACCGCGGCACCGCTTGCGGCAAACACCGCCCGCAACAGAACGGCAGAAGCCTTGCGTAAAATCATGCGTCCCATGAAGCCTCCTTACGGCAAGCCGCATCCGTGAGTTTTCCGGCAGATGTGGCGCCAGAAAAGGCACTCTACCGGTCCCGGGCGGAGATGCCTTGCGGTGAATCAATCGCACCGTGTGCAGGCAGGCTGCTTCACGTTTGCGTCATGCCAACGCCCCTTGGAATGAACCTGTTGCCTCCCCCGTCGGCATTCTGCACACTTGCACCTGGTCAAAATACCGGAGGGAACCATGCGCCGCCGCCTTGAATCCGTTGTCTGCTCGCTCGCGCTGGCCGCCGCACTCACCTTCGGGCAGGCAGGCTCCCTGACCGCGCAGGAAACCCCAATCTACTCGCTCAAGGACCGGTTTCAGCCGGTTGTCGCGCAAAACGGCATGGTCGCAAGTCAGGAAGCCGTTGCGACCGGTGTCGGCGTGGAAGTCCTCAAGAAGGGTGGCAACGCCGTGGACGCCGCCATCGCCACCGGGTTCGCCCTTGCGGTAACCCTGCCTCGGGCTGGCAACCTCGGCGGCGGCGGCTTCATGCTCATACATATGTCCGAAAGCGGGCAAACCGAGGCGCTCGACTACCGGGAAAAAGCCCCGGCGGCCGCCTTCAAGGACATGTTTCTTGGAGATGACGGCGAACCGGACAACACCAAATCCCGTTTCTCGGGTCTGGCCATCGGTGTTCCGGGAACCGTCGCCGGTTTCGCGCAAGCCCATCAACGCCACGGCAGCGGAAATCTGTCCTGGGCGGAGCTGATCGCGCCGGCGATCGAACTGGCCGAAGACGGCATAACAGTAACGCCCGGCCTGTCCGCCGCCCTGACCGCGGCCATGCCGCGCCTGTCCAGGGATCCGGCAACCGCGGCCGTCTTTTACAAGCAGGGACTGATCGCTCCTCTTCCGGGCGAGGTTCTGAAGCAGCAGGATCTTGCCTCGACCCTGCGCCTGATTGCGGACAAGGGAGCTGAAGGATTTTACGAAGGCGACGTTGCCGCGAGGGTCGCCGACAAGGTTCAGAAAGCCGGCGGCGGCATGACGACAGCGGATCTGGCATCTTATCGGCCGGTCTGGCGCGAGCCCGTCAGCGGTATCTATCGCGGCTATGAAATCGCCTCCATGCCACCGCCCTCCTCCGGTGGTGTTCACATCGTCCAGATCCTCAACATGCTGGAAGCTTTCCCGGTCGCGGAATACGGCCTGAATTCCGCCGACAGCATTCACGCCATGGCCGAAGCCATGCGCCGTGCCTATGCGGACCGGTCGAAATACCTTGGCGACCCCGATTATGTCAGCGTGCCCGTCACTGGCCTGACCGCCCCGGGCTATGCGGCGGAACTGGTGAAGACCATTGGTATGGAGGCGGCAACGCTTTCCGAAGAGATCGGTCCCGACAATCCGCTTCCCTACGAGAGCAACGAAACCACGCATTTTTCCGTCGTCGACAAGGACGGCAACGCGGTTTCGAACACCTATACGCTGAACTTCTCCTATGGCGTTGGCATGATGGCGGACGGCACAGGGGTTCTGCTCAACAACGAGCTGGATGATTTTTCCGCCAAACCGGGTGTTCCCAATGCATACGGACTGATCGGCGGCACGGCCAACGCCATCGAGGCCGGCAAGCGTCCGCTGTCCTCCATGAGCCCGACGCTGGTCTTCCGAGACGGCGAATTCTTTCTGGCCACCGGCTCGCCGGGCGGCAGCCGCATCATCACCACCACGCTGCAGATCATCCTCAATGTCATCGATCACAAGATGAACATCGCCGAGGCAACGGCGGCACCGCGCATTCACCACCAGTGGCTCCCCGACGAAATCCGCATAGAAGAAGGTATCTCACCGGACACGATCGAGCTTCTGGAGAAACGCGGACACAAGATCGAGGTCCGCAATGCGATGGGATCGACCCAGTCGGTCATGAAGGCCGACGGCGTCCTTGCCGGATCTTCCGACCCGCGCCGTGTAGGGGCCCTGACCGCGGGCTATTGAATTTGCCCACGGCCCGAGCCTGCACACCGCCGCGCCTGCCGACTGCCGCTCTCGCCGATTGACAGCCCCGAAGACAGGTGCTAGCGCTATCCAAAGCGCTTTGGATCTCTTTTGCTGCACAAGATCTCATCAGAGTTTCCGCCAACCGGGAGGTACTTTCATGGACATCAGAACCGTGGTCTGGGGCGAGAACGTCCATGAACAGCACAACAGGATCGTAGCCGGCCTCTATCCGGACGGCATGCACCAAAGCATCGCCGATGCGTTGAACACCGACCCGGATATCAGCGCAACGACGGCGACGCTCCAGGATCCCGAACATGGTTTGACGGAGGAGCGGCTTGCCGAAACGGATGTTCTGATCTGGTGGGGCCATGCCGCCCATGGCGATGTCGCCGACGACGTCGTGGAACGGGTGTGCGATGCCGTCTGGTCCGGCATGGGCATGGTGTTTCTGCATTCCGCGCATTTTTCCAAACCCTTCAAGCGCCTGATGGGCAGCCCCTGCAACCTGACATGGCGCGAGGCCGGTGAGCGTGAGCGGCTCTGGGTCACCAGCCGCAACCATCCCATAACCCGGGGTCTGCCGGACAGTTTCGAGCTGGAGATGGAGGAAATGTACGGCGAGCCCTTCGGCGTGCCTGAGCCTCTGGAGACGGTCTTCATCAGCTGGTTCCAGGGCGGCGAGGTTTTCCGCTCGGGGCTGACTTACAAGCGCGGTGCAGGAAACGTCTTCTATTTCCGGCCGGGTCACGAAACCTACCCGACCTATCATGACGCAAACGTGCAAACCGTTCTGAAGAACGGCGTCAAATGGGCCTTCAGTCAGATGGCGCGCGTGAAAGATCCCAATGAGGCTCCGAACGTGCCTGTGGAGGCTGCGCCGGAAAAAATCGAGGAGCGCGGTCCGAAGCTTCATTCGGAAGGCGAGGAAGGGTTTCGCTGATCTGTCGTCCCTCCACCGGATGGAATCAACGTCCGGCCCATGCTCTTGTTGCTATGGAGAACACTTATGGCATCTGCTGCCACCCCGCTCCGGATACTGATCCTTGGCACGGGCAACATGGCCGTCAATCATGTTACGGCCCATCAGAAAATTCCGGGGGTTGAAGTCGTCGCCGGCGTCGACCGGAGGCCGGAGGCCCTGTCGAACTTTTGCGACCGCTTCGCGATCCCGCACAGCTTCGCCACCCTGGAAGAAGCCATCGCCTGGGGGGAATTTGATGCGGTGTCCAACGTCACGCCCGACGCCGCGCATCACGCCACGACCCTCGCATTCCTCAATGCCGGAAAACACGTCCTGTGCGAAAAGCCGCTCGCGACCAATGCGCGGGACGCCCTGGAGATGGCGGATCTTGCGCGGCAGAAGAAGCTGGTCGGCATGGTCAATCTCAGCTACCGCGATGTCGCCGTGCTGCAGAAGGCTGCGTCTCTTGTGGCGGAAGGCACCATCGGCACGTTGCGCCACTTCGAAGCTTCTTATCTGCAAAGCTGGCTGACCCAGCCCGCTTGGGGAGACTGGCGCACGCAGGACCAGTGGCTTTGGCGGCTCTCGACACGTCACGGTTCCAAGGGGGTCCTGGGCGATGTCGGCATCCATATCCTGGATTTCACCACTTTTGCCGCCGGCAGCCGCGTCGACGCGCTGTCCTGCCGTCTGAAAACATTCGACAAGGCGGAGGGCGGCAGGATAGGCGACCATGTTCTGGACGCCAATGACAGTTTCACGCTTCAGGCGGAACTGGAAAACGGTGCTCTTGGCACCATCAGCGCGACCCGTTTCGCCTCCGGCCACCTGAACGACCTGCGCCTCAGGCTCTACGGCGAGGAGGGTGGTCTGGAGGTCCGGTTCGAAAAGCAGATCGGAAGCCTGTGGGTCTGCCGGGATCCCGACCTTGAAACGGCGAACTGGTGTGAGGTGGCCGCAGAGCCGGTTCGCTCAGTCTATGAGCGCTTCGTGTCCGCGATCCGGGAAGATACCGCCGCCGAGCCGGACTTCGACCATGGAGCGGAACTTCAGAAAGCTCTGGATGCCGCCGAACAGTCGCACACGGAAGGAAGTCTGTTCCTGAAGATCGCTGATTGACCCCATACCGGCCGAAGCGAAGTAGCCGATAGAAGCTGCAGCGGAACCCTGGGACCCCGCTGCAGAAGTGGTACTTGAGGCAATGCACCACGGATAGGGCCGCTCATCGAGCCCCTTCCGTAACGCCTGTGGAGTCTACCGTGTTCCCCCTGACACTTCGTTCAGCCCGGAGCACAGGTTTGCCTCAATTTTTAGGCTAACCGGATAATATTCCGCAAAAGGCAGGAAAACGCGCGGTTTCCCGATGGAAACCGAACCCCCTCGTCATTTCGACGGCTAGCATTTTTCGCACTTACAGGACTGGCCCCGGGCCGGCTGTCCAGGGAAAGACCGCCTTTATATCCGGCCATCTGAAAACGGCCGCATCAGTGCCGGACGACATAGACGGACTGTTTGGCATGGCGCACAACGCGCGCCGCGTTGGGACCAAGCAGATAGTCGCCAAGGCCGGGCCGGTGGGCACCGATCACGATAAGGTCACAGTCCAGTTCGTCCGCGACCCTCATGATCTCCGAATAGATCGAGCCGTGGGCGATATGCCCTTTGACTTTCTCCGAAGACGCGGCGTTTTCGGAAAGAAAGCTCTTGAGAGCCGCAAGTGCCCGCTCAAGAACTTTCTCTTCCTCTCCTGGACCGAAATAAGATCCGACGATCGGCATGGAATAGCTCGGCACGACGGTGACGATATGAAGCTCGTCCTTGCGAAGGTTCGCAAGCTCCTCCGCCGTCTTCAAAAGCTGCTTTGCGTCTTCAGCTTCGCCGAGATCGAGCGATACGAGAACTTTTCCAGTCATTGAATTTCCCCCAATTCTCTAGTATGCCGGCACGGTCTGGCGGCGGCGCTGCATCAGGATCACAAGCCCCAGCAGCAGCAACGCAGGAATGTAGAAGACTTCCTTCGCCATCCTTTCTGCGGGCAATTGCACTTTCGAAACCACCACGCTTTCGTCGGCGTAGTAGTCGTATCCCTGCAATTGGGTGAAATACGGTGTTCCGGGCAGCGGCTCCTCGAGGATCGTCTTGTCGCCGTCTTCCATGACCGTCAGGCCGATCTTGAAAAGGCGGTCGGTCCCGTCGTCGGCTTTCGGCCCGAGTTCAAGCACCAGCGTCAGATCCTCGATCTGGTCGGGATCGTCGAAATCCGGTCCCGAAACCACAATTCGAAGCGTACCGCCGTCCTCGACCTCACCGGCAAGCTGAACCAGATCCGAACCCGGCCGGTCGACATAAGGAGGCTGGACGTAGTCGAGCCAGAACCCCGGACGGAAAAGCGTGAAGGCGACCAGAAGCAGGGCGACAGTCTCCCATATCCGGCTTCTGGCAAGGAAGTATCCCTGCGTCGCCGCCGCGAAGAGCATCATCGCCGTCACCCCGATGACGAAGATGAAGACCGCCTTCACCGGTCCGACGTCGATCAACAGCAATTCCGTGTTGAAAATGAAGAGGAACGGCAGAAGCGCTGTGCGGATATCGTAACTGAAGCCCTGGATACCGGTGCGGATCGGGTCCCCTCCGGATATGGCCGCCGCCGCAAAGGCCGCGAGACCCACAGGAGGCGTGTCATCCGCCAGGATACCGAAATAGAACACGAACAGATGCACCGCGACCAGAGGCACGATCAGCCCGCTCTGTGCACCGACGGTGACGATCACCGGCGCCATCAGCGACGAGACCACGATGTAGTTCGCTGTTGTCGGCAGACCCATCCCGAGGATCAGGCTCATGATCGCCACGAGAAAGAGCATGAGCATCAGGTTGCCTCCGGAGAGGAACTCGACGAATTCGCCGACCACCTGGTGCGCGCCGGTCAGCGATACCGTCCCGACGATGATGCCGGCGGCACCCGTGGCCACACCGATGCCGATCATGCTGCGGGCGCCGGAGATCATGCCGTCGACGAAGTCCCTGAAGCCCTCTCTCCAGGCCGCGCTCATCTCGCCGCTTGCCCGCAAGGCGGCTTTCAGCGGCCGCTGGGTGAGCACGATGGTGAGCATGGCGATGGTCGCCCAATAGGCGGATGTGGTCGGCGACAAGCGCTCGATCAGGATGCACCAGATCAGGATGACGATGGGCAGCAGGAAATAGAACCCGGTGACTGCCACGTCCCATGCCCTTGGCAGTTCTTCGATAGGAGCATTCGGGTCGTCCATCTCCAGATCCGGATACCGGGAGGCAACCACAGCCAGAATGACATAGGCGGCAAGACAGATCAGCGCTGCAGCGGTGAAAGTCAGGTTCGGAAACACCACCTTGATCCAGCCGAGACCGTAATAGACCACGGCGGCAAGCACGCACATGGCGATGAAGCCGAAAAGAACGCCGGAAAGACGCCGCGCAAGGGTGGCGGTTATCGTCGACCGCTTCATGCCTTCCAGGCCCAGCTTCAGGGCTTCCAGATGCACGATATAGACGAGCGCTATGTAGGAGATCACCGCCGGCAGGAAGGCGTGCTTGATGAGTTCAGGATAGGAAATTCCGGTAAATTCGGAAATCAGAAACGCCGCCGCGCCCATGACCGGCGGCGTAAGCTGGCCGTTTGTGGAGGAAGCGACTTCCACGGCGCCCGCCTTTTCGGGCGAAAACCCGGTGCGCTTCATCAGCGGAATGGTGAAGGTGCCGGTGGTCACCACATTGGCGATGGAAGACCCGGAGTAGAGACCGGACAGGGCCGAAGCAACCACGGCCGCCTTGGCCGGACCGCCGCGCAGATGGCCGAGGAGGGCAAACGCCAGCTTGATGAAATAGTTGCCCGCGCCGGCTTTCTCCAGCAGCGAGCCGAAAAGCACGAACAGAAAGATCATCGAGGCGGAAACGCCGAGGGCCACACCGAAGACGCCCTCCGACTGCATCCAGTAGTGCCACATGGCCTTGCCCAGGGACGCCCCTTTCCACTGGATCGCATCCGGCATGAACGAGGCATGGCCAAAGAAGACGTAGAAGACGAAAACGGAGGCGACAATCACCAGCGGCAGACCGAGAGAACGGTAGACCGCGATGCCCAGGCTGATCATGCCCATGATCGAAAAGACGAGATCGGCGGTGGTCGGTAGACCGGCGCGGCTGGCTATTTCTTCCTTGAAAACAAAAAGATAGATACAGGACGAGGCGCCGAGCAAGGCCAGCACCCAGTCGTAAAGAGGGACACGGTCACGCGGTGACGACTTGAAAAGCGGATAGGCCAGCATCGCCAGCGCAAGGGCGAACGCCAGGTGGAACTGCCGCGCTTCCTGATTGTTGAAAACAACGTTGACCCCTGTCAACTCGGTCAGGACATAAGGAACATTGGAGGCGATATAGATCTGGAAGGTGGACCAGACGAACGCGAGTGCCAGTATGAATTTACCTGCCGCGCCTGCCGCTGACCGGGCACCGGTCTCGACCTCGGCGACCATCATATCCACATCGACGTCTTTTTCGCGCCTGGTATCGTCTTCAGCTGACATTCCAAGTCCCTCCGCTTGCGTTCCGGCGACCAGAACGCGCTTCCCCGTTTAGCCAGGTTCCACCACCCGGCATCCGGCCCCCGCCGGAAGTGGTCTCGAGAGACCGTAGTCTTATGTTTTAAAAAGCAAAAACCGGGCAGGAGGAACCTGCCCGGCGTATTGGCGGAAGATCACATCCAGCCGCGTTCCGTGTAGTATTTCACGGCACCCGGATGAAGAGGAGCGGACAGGCCGTCCTTGATCATTTCTTCTTCCTTGAGGTTGGCGAAAGCCGGATGCAGCTTCTTGAAGGCGTCGAAATTGTCAAAGACCGCCTTGACGACGGTGTAGACGACTTCGTCGGACACATCGGAGGAGGAGATGAAGGTGGCGCCGACGCCGAAGGTGTTCACGTCATTGTCGGTGCCCCTGTACATGCCACCCGGAATGGTCGCCACGCGGTAGTAGGGATTGTCCGAGACGAGTTTATCGATCGGCTCGCCCGACACCGATACGATTTCGACATCGCAGGTGGTTGCCGCTTCCGTGATGGCCGCTGCCGGATGACCGACGGTGTAGATCATCGCGTCGATCTTGCCGTCGCAGATCGCCTGGGCCATTTCCGAGCCTTTCAGCTCCGCCGCCAGGGCAAGGTCATCCATGGTCATGCCAAAAGCATCCATGACGACTTCCATCGTGGCGCGCTGGCCCGAACCGGCGTTGCCGACATTCACCTTCTTGCCCTTGATGTCCGCGAAACCGGTGATACCGGAGCCTTTGCGGGCGATCAGGGTGAACGGTTCGGGATGGACGGAGAACACCGAGCGTTCTTTCTCGAACGGCCCCTGATCCTCGAACTTGGACGTGCCGTGATAGGCGTGATACTGCCAGTCCGACTGGGCAACGCCGAATTCAAGTTCACCGGCGCGGACGGTGTTGATGTTATAGACAGATCCGCCTGTGGATTCCGCCGAGCAACGGATGCCATGTTGCTTGCGGTCCTTGTTCACCAGGCGGCAGATCGCCCCGCCGGTCGGATAATACACGCCGGTGACACCACCGGTTCCGATGGAGATATATTCTTCCGCGGTCGCTGCCGACGCGCTCATACCGAGAGCGAATGCCCCGGCGATTACGGAGTACATGAGTTTCATTAGTTTCCCCTGTTCTTATGGTATCGGGCGCGGTTCCTCCTCGCCCCCTGAGCACAGCCCGGGCAGGCTGTGAAAGACTTTGCTGCAACCATACTATGCGAAATTTTACGCAAGGACACCCTCTACATCGGCTGCAGCGCCGCATCGACTGCAGCGCCGAGGCGGTCAACAATTGTCTCTATATCAGACCTGGTTGAGATGAAAGGCGGCGCGATCAGCACGTGATCCCCGTTCCGTCCGTCGATCGTTCCTCCCATCGGATAAACCATCAAACCCCGCTGCATGGCCTCGCGCTTGATGTGTGCGTGAATCTTGAGCGCCGGATCGAACGGCGCCTTTGTTTCCTTGTTTTCGACAAGCTCGATCGCCTGGAACAGCCCCCGGCCGCGAATGTCTCCGACGCGAGGATTCTGCCCGAAACGTTGCCCAAGGCAATCCGTCAGATGGGCTCCCACGGCCATGACATTCGCCAGAAGGTTGTCGCGCCTGATGATGTTCTGCACCGCAAGCCCGGCCGCCGCCGCCATCGGGTGGCCCATATAGGTGTGTCCGTGCTGGAAGAACCCGCTCCCCTGTTCGAACGCCTCGAAAATCTTTCCGCTGAGCAGCGCTGCCCCGATCGGCTGATAGCCGCCGCCGAGTCCCTTGGCGATGACCAGGAGGTCCGGACTGACGCCTTCCTGCTCGCAGGCATGCAGCGTTCCCGTGCGGCCCATGCCGCACATGACCTCGTCGAGAACAAGCAGGACGCCGTAGCGGTCGCAGATCTCGCGGATCTTGCGGAAATACCCCGGCGCCGGAGGCACCGCACCGCTGGTCGCACCGACAACCGGCTCGGCCACGAACGCCATGACCTGATCTGTGCCCAGCGCCAGGATCTGGTCCTCCAGCTCTCCGGCGGCGCGTGCGCCATAGTTCTCCGGGGTCTCACCCTCATGCTGATGCCGGTAGGCGTAGCAGGGGGCAATGTGATGGGTTTCGATGAGCAGCGGGCTGAACTGCGTCCGCCGCAAGGCGTTGCCGCCGGCCGCGAGCGCCCCCAGCGTGTTGCCGTGATAGCTCTGACGGCGGGCAATCACATGCCTGCGTCCTGGCTGGCCGGTTTCCACGAAATACTGGCGCGCCATCTTCAGAGCCGCCTCCACGGCCTCCGAGCCGCCGCTGACCAGATAGGCCTTTTCCAGACCCTCCGGGGCGGTCTCGACCAACCGGTCCGCCAGCTCTTCGGCCACCTCTGTGGTGAAGAAGCCCGTATGGGCAAAGGCCATAGTGTCCAGTTGCGCGTGAAGCGCCTTGAGGACATCCGGATGACCATGACCGAGACTGGAGACCGCGGCGCCGCCCGAGGCGTCGAGATAGGCCTTCCCGTCCCGGTCAAATATGAAAACCCCTTCACCGCGGGCGGCGACCGGAAGGTCGGACTGAATAGATCGGTGAAGAAGATGCGTCATCGAACGTCTTTTGTTTGGGTCGCGATGGGATGGGGCCGTTTAGTTGCATGCGTGCCGAGGCTCGCATGATAGGAATCCACCTGCCTGAGTGCTTCCAGTGTTTCTTTTTCTCCCTGACCGGCGACCAGAACGGCCAGGATTTCTGCAAGCAAAAAGGCGGGTGTCATCGAATGGTAGAAAGAGGGGCTCTCCGTTGTTGTTGCGATCGTTATGGTGGCGCGCTTTGCCAGAGGCGAGACGGGACTGTCCGTCAGGGCGACGACAGGTACACCCTGCTTGTGCGCGTAATCGACGATATCCAGCGTCAGCTGGGTATAAGGCGCGACGGTGACGGCGAAAAGCACGTCCTCCTTGCCAGCGAACCGGATCCGGTCCGATCCGGTGTTGGCGATGTCGTCCAGCAGGACCGATTTGTCGCCGACGAGCGACAGGATGTAATTGAGCTGCCACGCGATCGGGTGGCTGGCGCGCAGCCCGAGGCAATAGACACGCCGGGACCCGGCCAGAAGCGTCGCCGCATCGCTCAGGGTGACAAGCTGTTCCGCCGCCGACAGCGCTTGCAGCTGCCGGGTGACAGAAGCGACAATCTTCGCCGCGAGCGCCTGATCGCCGCCGAGATCCTGCAGACGCTGCTGATCGCGCGCCTTGTCCTCGAAACCGGTTGCCGGATTTCGCATGGCGTCCGCATAGGCATCGCGCACGGGGTCGAAGCCTTCAAACCCGAGCTGCTTCGCCAGCCGCATCATGGTCGAGGGCTGCACCCCCGCCCGGCGGGCCTGCTCCCGCATGGACAGAAGCGCCACATCGCGCGGATTGTCGAGCACGAACCGCGCGGCTTTCCTGACTTCGGCGGAATAACCGTCAAAGGAATTGATGATCACATCTGCAAGCGGCGGCGTCTCCATGGATCAAATCCTAACGCCTTTTCCATCGCTTGCAACATTTGTTTCATAATTGCCATCAAAAATACAAGTGATGCATAGCAGAAGCTGTCCGGACTGTTTTCACACCAGTGCATTTTAAAGCGGGAGGCGAGTGACATCGACCCGCTTACTACCAAGCAGCAAATCAGTCAGGCCGGGCAAAGCCTTGAAAGCGCTGACCGATCTGACAACATGACCATCTATGTAAAAAGGAGAGGTTTCGTGAAAACGAAAAAGGACCCGGGATCTCTCCCAGGTCCTTTTGAAATCTGGAGCGGGCGATGGGATTCGAACCCACGACCCCAACCTTGGCAAGGTTGTGCTCTACCCCTGAGCTACGCCCGCACAGCGACCTGACCGCCTGGGAAGTAAGGCCCCGGCGTCGGTGGCGCTGTATATGAACCAAGCCGGGACGGATTGCAACACCGAATCTGCAGAATTTTTCTGCCCTCTCTTTTTGTGGATTTCCTGTGCCGCACTCCGCTGAAAAACCACGGAATTCAGCACTATAGTCTGCCAATTCGCCCTTGTGGCCTAATGCGGAAACGCGCTAGATCAGGCTGTTTTCATGCAACGCCATGAAAAACGCAAAACCTGTTCGATTTTCAGGGATTGAAGTTTGCCCGGAGCCGGGAGCTCGAGGAGGCAAGCTTCCGCCCTTACCAGGACCTGGGAAAACAGCATGCCGGCAAGCCGCGAAGACCTGATGAACTTTTTCGGGGAACTCGATATCGATGTGACCACGGTCGATCACGACCCTGTCTTCACCGTGGCGGAATCCGGCGATCTGCATGAACGCATTCCCGGCGGGCACACCAAGAACCTGTTCGTAAAGGACAAGAAGGGCCGCCTGTTCCTGATCGTGGCGCTGCACGATGCGCAGATCGACCTCAAGAAGATCCACCAGATCATTGACGCCCGGGGGCGCGTGTCTTTCGGCAATGCGGATCTTCTCATGGAGGTGCTGGGCGTGGAACCGGGATCGGTGACACCTTTCTCGCTGATCAACGACCGGGATGCACAGCGGGTCACACCGGTATTCGACGCGGCAATGATGCAGCACAATGTTCTCAACTTTCATCCGCTCAGGAATAATGCGACCACATCCCTTCAGGCGGACGACCTGATGAAATTCGCCGATGCCTGCGGCCACTCCGTCCGCGTCCTCGCGGTCAGCGAAGAGGCGGCAGAGGCCGGGTTTTGAGGCCCGCACAGCGGGCGTTTGTAATTCGGGTGCATCGGCTCCATGTTATGAGCCAAATCGACCCTTTGGCGGTTACCACTTTCGGTCCGGGCGCGGCAGACACGGACCACAGAAACGAGGCGGACAGATGAGCAACGGCAATTACACCATGGGCGGCCAGATAGGCGGCGGTTTCGGTGGCAGCATGGGTGGCGGCTACGGGGGACAGACGGGTGGACAGGGCGCGTCCGGAGGCGGCGGCGGCGGCGCTCCAGCGGGCGGCGATCTGGTTTTCGACGTCACCACCGAGACCTTCATGGCGGACGTCATGGAAGCCTCCCGCCATCAGGTCGTGCTGGTCGACTTCTGGGCGCCCTGGTGCGGCCCCTGCAAGCAGTTGACACCGATCATCGAGGCCGAGGTGAAGGCCGCCGGCGGCAGGGTCAAGCTCGCCAAGATGAATATCGACGAGCATCCCGAGATTCCCGGTCAGATGGGCATCCAGTCGATTCCGGCGGTCGTCGCCTTCAAGGACGGCCAGCCGGTCGACGGTTTCATGGGTGCGCAGCAGGAAAGCCAGGTCAAGGCCTTCATCGAAAAGGTCGCCGGCCCGGCCCCCGTGAACGAGGCGGAGGTGCACCTGGAACAGGCGGAAGAACTGCTCGCCACCGGAGACTTCGCCCAGGCCGCCCAGCACTTCGGGGCCGTCATGCAGATGGAGCCGGACAACACCAGGGCCATCGCGGGCCTCGCCCAGTGTTATCTGGCCGCCGGCGAGCCGGAGCGCGCCAAACAGGCCCTCGAGCTCGTGCCTGAGGAAAAACGTTCCGAGGAGGCCTATATCGCGGCAAAGACGGCGCTCGATCTGGCGGAACAGGCGGCTTCTCTCGGCGATCTGGCCGACCTTCAGGACCGGATCGAAAAAGATCCGCTCGATCTTCAGGCCCGGTTCGACCTGGCGCTCGGGCTGAACGGCAAGGGCGACAAGAACGGCGCTGTCGATCAGCTTATCGAGATTGTCCGCCGCGACCGGGAATGGAAAGAGGACGGTGCCCGCACGCAGTTGCTGCAGTTCTTCGAAGCCTGGGGCTTCAAGGACCCGGCCAGCGCCTATGGCCGCCGCAAGCTTTCGGCGGTGCTGTTTTCTTGACGATTGCCGATCGAGCCACACATTAGGTCATGGACAGCCTGACACATCCAGGGATGCGCAGGCGCCGGATCCTCATGAAGACAACAGGAAAGGCGGGGAAATGCAGGCGGGAAATGCCATTTACGAAACGATCGCGGATCTGCCGCCGATCCTGCCCGTATTTCCCCTGCCCGGTGCCCTGCTGCTCCCCAGAACCCAGTTGCCGCTGAACATCTTCGAACAGCGCTATATCGACATGGTCGATGCGGCCCTGGGAGGCAACAGGCTGATCGGTGTGGTCCAGCCGTCTCCGGACAGCAATGCCGACGACCAGGACAACCCGGTGCTGGCAAGCGTCGGCTGCGTCGGCCGCCTGACCAGCTTTCAGGAGACCGGCGACGGGCGATATCTGATCACCCTTCAGGGCGTCACCCGCTTCGCCCTCGGCAGAGAGAAGAGTTCCTATTCCGGGTTCCGTCAGGTGGAATGCGACTTCGCGCCCTTCGCTCATGATCTCAAATGCGGCGAAGGCGAGGAAGACGTCGACCGGCATGGCCTTTTGAAGACCCTGCGCGACTATCTCGACGCCAACAATCTGGAAGCCGACTGGCGCAGCGTTTCGGAAGCCGAAACGGAAGTCCTGGTGAACGCGCTTTGTATGATGTGCCCTTATGGCCCGCAGGAAAAGCAGGCGCTGCTGGAAGCCCGCGACCTGAAGACCCGCGCCGAAACTCTTATCGCCATCACCGAGATGGACCTCGCCAAGTCCCAGAACGACGGCGGATCCACATTGCAGTAGACCTCCCGACTTTGCCGGGATGCGATACTGCGGGCGGGCAGGGCGAAGCAAGCACGTACGACAGAAAGACCAATCTCATGACAGAACCCGCGGAACGCCCCGTCGACCGGAAGCTTCTTGAACTCCTCGTCTGCCCCCTCACCAAGTCGACGCTGGAATATGACGCGCAGAAGCAGGAACTGGTTTCCCGCTCGGCCAGGCTTGCCTATCCGATCCGCAACGGCATCCCCATCATGCTGCCGGACGAAGCCCGCAAACTGGAAGATTAGGCCGCGGACGAGAAGTGCTTGGGTTTCAGCTTTCTGATCAAGGCCTGCCATGCCCGCGTCATCGGCTCTGTTGAACGCGGTACAGACTTGAAAGCCTCAAATTCCTCGAAATCATTGCGGACCGGAAAAGAAACGTTCTTCGAATGCGCGAGGCGGGCCGGGCGGTTCTTGCCGTGTCATACAAGACGATCCGCAACGATAGCTGCATCGCCCCTGAGCTGGAATGACCGATAAATGGTTGTAAACAAACACAAAGCCCGGACCAGATAGCCCGGGCTTTGTTCATGCGATTACTGTCAGGCGATCAATATCCGGCGAACATCGGCATCAGATTGATGATGATGATCTGGCGGAGGAAAATGATGAGCAACAGCAGGATCACCGGGGAGATATCGACTCCGCCCAGATCCGGCAGAAACCGGCGGATGGGACGAAAGGCGGGCTCCGTCAGATTGTAGAGAACACGGCCGATCGCGTTGATGACCTGATTGTTCGAATTGACGATATTGAAGGCAAAGAGCCACGAGAAGATCGCAGAGGCAATGATCACGTATGTGTAGAGTTCAAGTGCGATAAGAATGACGTTGAAAAGGGCTGTCATGGTCTTGTCCGTTGCCGTTCAGGATCTGTCTTGGTCCTCATGTAGCTGCAAGAGGGAAAAGCTGCAAGGCGCGGCATCTTCTAACGCGGATTTGTTTGCCCGCCTGCCTCGCTGAAAGGGTGTCCAGATGCCCAAATGCAACAGTTTCGCACAACCTCGATTCCTTAGGCTTTCCATAACCTTTACTCGTGCTATTGTCCCACCAACGGATTCCAATGGATGTGATCATAATGATGAAGCTGTTGTCGCGCGCTGCACTGGCCCTTTCCCTGAGCGCCATGTCTGGCGCAGCTTTGGCCGAAAGCGGCCAGATTTCCGCAAAGGACGCAAACAAGCAGTTTGTGATCGATCTCGGTGTCGGTGCGATGGTTAAACCGCGTTACGAAGCTTCGGACAGCTATCTGATCTATCCTTTCCCGATTATCTCCATCGGTCGCTTTTACGTTCCCGGTCTTGGCCAGGTAAACGACGGACAGCGCAGAACCGGACCTTTCGTGTATCCGGCCTTCAACTACATCGGCGAACGCAAAGCCAGCGACAGTGCGGATCTGCGCGGCACCAAAACCGTTGACTGGGCGCTTGAGCTCGGGCTTGGCGGCGGGTATCGCACCGAGCACTTCCGTGGCTTCGCGGAATTGCGTCAGGGGATCAACGGACACCACGGTCAGGTTGGACAGCTCGGCCTCGACGGGATCATCTATCCGCATGAAAAATGGGAAGTCAGCTTCGGCCCGCGCGCCGATTTTGCGTCCGAGGACTACATGGACACCTATTTCGGTGTCAGCGCCTCTGAAGCCGCCAACAGCGGCGGACGCCTGAAGGCCTACAACCCCGGCGCCGGCTTCAAGAGCGTCGGCGTGTCGGCCCGCGCCAGCTACGACTGGAACGACGACGTCCGTCTCCACCTTCAAGGTGGCTACGACCGTCTGATCGGCGATGCCGCCGACAGCCCGATTGCCGAAGGCGGCAGCGAGAACCAGTTCAGTGTCGGCGTCGGTGTGAGCTACCGCTTCGCGTTCGACCTGTTCTAAAGCGTGTCGCGTTTAGACGGATTCAACTATTCCGGAGAACACCCGAGGCAGCGTTTGCATTGCAAATGCGTTCGGGTTGTTCCCTGAATTCAATTCAGCGCGACAGGCACTTAGAAACACAGCGCTGTTCTGACAACCTCCGGGCCAAGGTCAATTGGATCCGGCCGGCGAAAGCGTGTGACACCCTCTCAAACGTAAATACGCCTTGCACGCCCATCCTCTAGCGGAGGGGATCGGGAAGGTTTTGTCAGCACCCTCCGACCGCAGCTATGGCGGCTGTAAGACACCTGGAATCAAGCTGGCCCGCGGGTGTCAGTAAGCGCAATCAATCAGCGTTATGCCGCTTGGAAGCTTGGTGGCGGCATCTCCGCAGGCACCCAGAATCCGGCTTGGGTTCAGGTTTCTGGCGCCAGTCAGATCGGCACCCGGCAGACGCGTCCGGCGCAACAGCGCCCCTTCAAAATCGACACCGGTCAGATTGGCGCCGCTCAGATCGGAACTGACCAGCCGGACATTGGTTAAATCCGCACCGGAAAAATCCGCGCCCCGCGCGTTGATACGGTCGAGCTTTGCATGGCGGAGACGCGCATTCTGGAAATTGGCGCCTGTGAGTTCCACCCGTTCCAGATTGACCCCGTCCAGTTTCGCTTCCTTGAAGGTCGCCCCATTCGCGACGGAGCGGATGAGCGTGACGTTCCTGAGGTCCGCCCCGTCAAAATTTGCGCCGCTGAGAATGCTGGAGTTCATGTCCGCATCTCTCAGATCCACGTCCTGAAGATTGGCGTTTGTCAGATTGGCCTTTTCCAGATCGACTGATCTCATGCTGGCACCAGAGAAATTGGCGCCGGAAAAATCCGCCCGTTCGGCTTCCGTACGGCGAAGATCCGTTTCGCGGAAGTCTGCACCCGGAAGCACGGCCTCCTTCAGGTCGACCTCGCGCAAATTCGCCCTGTAGAAGTTTGCGTTCGTCACCGTCAGCGCCCGGAGCTCCGCCAGTTCCAGGTCGCAACGGGGACAGCCGCCGTTGTCGGTGATCTCCGCGATGCGTGCCACGTCACTCGCCGCCATGGCCTCCACTGCAACGGCGCCTCCCGAACCGGCCATCACCGTCAGTGCACCAAGGCAACCTGTCAGAAACCGGGTCATCCTGTCGCTCATCGCAAATCCCTTTTCCCGTAAGCCAAAAAAATCGGTCTGCAGTCGTTCGGCCGGGCGCCGAAAGCAGAATATCGACCGGTCGTAAACTGTCAGAGCGTCCTGTCCGCATTCGAATGAACACAGGCTGCTCTAGAAATAGGTCGCCAAGACGGCAATTTAAGAACAGTTACCACCCCAAAAATCGAATTTATATGAAAAAGACATAAGGTCTGCGGCAGCAACTATGGAACATGCCCAACGACGATGAGCGGCTCCCGCCGGATCCTTGTGGGAAGGAAGAAGCAGGCGGGGTCGCATTTGCCCGCTTCTTCCGTCCACTTTTCGCTGACGACGCACTACCTGACAATCAGCGTGCCATTTCCAACGCAAAAGCCTTGCCAAGCTGATTTCCCGGCCAAACGCCCAGATCTGGCCGCGTCTGAAACACAACACACAAGATGCTGATTCCGTTCAGGAAGTCTTCACCGTCCCTGCATTGCAATTTGCAATGCCACTTGCAAACTTGGCTAAGAGAGGGTTAACGCCGCACTGTCCCCCCGCCCCTGTCAAATCAGGAAAACTCGCTTCGCAGATCGATCGTCGAGCGTTTGCCGATATCGTCGTAATGACGGTCAAGCCACTCCCGGGCGGTCTTGCGGCCGATGTCGCGCAACTCGGTCAGAAACGCCCATTCGGCATTCAGTTTCGATGAGGCCTGCAGCGGTTTCAGTTCCGTGGCGGTAATCCGGTGCATATGCACCTTCATGTAGTCTTCCCGCGACAGTTTCTCCTCCTCGATCAGCCGGGAGACAAAGTCGATGGCCCTGAGTTCCCGCAACAGCGTCGAATTGAAGCTGATCTCGTTGACGCGATTGAGAATTTCCCGCGCGCTCTTCGGCACTTCCCGCCGCTCCAGGGGATTGATCTGGATGAGCACCACATCCGGCGTTCTGGTCTCGTAGAACAGCGGATAGAGCGGCGGATTGCCCATGTAACCGCCATCCCAATATGGTTCCCCGTCAATTTCCACCGCCTGATAAAGATGCGGCAGGCAGGCCGACGCCATCACCGCATCCAGGGTCACTTCCTTGTGGGTGAAGATCCTGATCTTCCCCGTGAAGACATTGGTTGCTGAAATGAAGAGCTTCACCGCGTCGCAGGATTGCACCTTGTCGAAGTTCACGGCCTTCGCCACCACGTCGCGCAGGGGATTGACGTTGAATGGGTTGAGTTCATAGGGAGAGGCAAACCGCGACATCACGTCGAAATAAAGGTAGCTCGGAGAAAAATCGAGGCTCCACTGGCCGAGGAGCACATCCAGGGGGGAGCGCTGGATCGGACTGAAGTGAGCATGGCTGCTGACCTCGCGCCAGAATTTTTCCAGGCTTTCCCGCGCGCCTGCCTCGCCGCCTTCCTCCATGCCGCTGACCAGAACAACCGCATTCATCGCGCCTGCGGACGTTCCGGTAATCGCATCTATGACAAAGCGGTTATCTTCCAGAAACCAGTCCAGAACACCCCAGGTAAACGCGCCATGCGCACCACCGCCCTGCAGGGCGAGGTTTATCTTCTTCGGTGCGCTCACGGCGGCCCTCCTTCGGCATTTTCACGAGGACCTGGAACCCCAGTGCCCTTTACTGTGCCGTCCATCCGCCATCCATCGGCAGCACGGAGCCGGTGATCGAAGAGGCTGTGTCGGAACACAGGAACACCGCGTATCCTGCAACCTGTTCGATGGTCACGAACTGCTTGGTCGGCTGGGCGGCCAGCATTACGTCTTTCTTGACCTCTTCCTCGGTCATGTTGCGCGCCTTCATCGTGTCGGGGATCTGCGCTTCCACCAACGGCGTCCAGACGTAACCGGGGCAGATGGCATTCACTGTAATGCCCTGCTGGGCCACTTCCAGCGCGACCGTTTTCGTCAGGCCGGCGATGCCGTGTTTGGCGGCGACATAAGCGGATTTGAACGGCGAGGCGACGAGAGCATGCGCAGACGCGGTGTTGATGACCCGGCCCCACCCCCTCTTTTTCATACCCGGGAGGGCTGCCCGGATGCCGTGAAAAGCGGACGTCAGGTTGATCGCGATGATCGCGTCCCACTTTTCGACCGGAAACTCGTCCACCGGCGAGACGAACTGGATGCCCGCATTGTTGACCAGAATATCCACCGACCCGAATTCCTTTTCCGCGTCGGCAATCATGGCGGCGATCTCGTCACCCTTCAGCATGTTGGCGGGAGAATACACGCAGCGAACACCGAAATCGGCCTCGATGGCAGCGCGTGTCCGTTCGATTTCCGCCGCATCGCCAAGACCGTTGATGACGACATTGGCCCCTTTTTCCGCAAAAGCGCGGGCGCAGCCAAGGCCGATCCCCGAAGTGGAACCGGTTACAACGGCGGTTTTATTGGAAAGCATGATGGAACTCCCGAGAACTGAAATTTTTCCAATGCATCATTCCACCAGTTGGTGCCGCACCGCAACATTGCAATGACAAAAATGATCGGCGGACAATTCCAGACCGTTCCGCTCCGGTATGGACCGGTTTTCTAGCGTCGGCGCAAACGCTGGACGCGATCGAGTGCCTTGCGGGCCCGCGCGCTCGCAACGGCCTTCTGCTCCCCCGCCCTGACGTAGTCGGCGGGCTTCAGACCAAGCCGCTCGGCGAAACGTTCCCGGATAAGACCGTAGAATGTGGCGTGAAGGCTGGCGAACGCCCAGACAAGGATCAGCATTGTACCCATTGGAAACACCGCAGAGCGGATCTGCTGCCAAAGCACGCTTGCCGGCAGGAGCCCGTCGCTGATGCCCAGCAGCAACGCCCAGGCAAACACCAGAAACCCTGCGAGCAGGCTCATGACCAGTGCGGAAAATGCCATGGCCCAGCCGAGACCGGACGTCGCCCGCCAACTTTCCTTCAAGGTGAGCGGATCATCAAGCGCCGCCGCCGGCAAGATGACCGAGAGCCGCTGAACCACCATCAATGCGATGAAGGGCGCCAGAAAGAAAAGCAGCAGGCCCGCACCCGCCGTCACGGCCGCAAGAAGCAGCGCGACAATCGCCAGAGGGATGAGCGACAGGAGGCCGATCAGGGCAAGAATGATCTGGTTGAGGATCACCCGCAGGGTGCGCCCGCCGAAAGTGACGGGAAAGTCCCTCGCATCAATCAGGATTTTGCGGACATAGGCGATGGCGATCGAAAAACCGACCAGAAGATTGGCGACCGCCGCCAAGAGACGCAGGGCGCCCTCATCGACGGCGGCAACCGGTTCCGTCATGTAGGACACGGTCTTGAACCCGCTTTCCGGCATCAGCGCGCCCCCGACGGCGAAGTTGAGAGCGACAAGCAGCAGGATATAGGCCCAACCTGTCCTGAGCAGCGTGCCGATATTGTGCTGCGCCAGAGAGAGGGACCGTTCCAGAACCGTGATGAACATGTGCTGCCTTCAGAAGTTTGACATGGGTTGCCGCAGGATACCCGTTTTGCAGGGCTGCGCCAGCAGGGCGCCGGACAACGAACGCCAGTGCGCATCTGGCGTGACACTCCGCCGCTCCGGACGAAAAACGACCGCATTCGACCGGCGGAAACCGCCCCCCATTGCCCTTTTTCGCCTCACCGCCTAATCATGCGCTGGAAAAGCGGACCGAGTTCCCTCATGTATGTGTCCATGAGCTCAAGACCAATGACCCTGTGGTTCCAGTCATGATTGATGATTTTGCAAAATCCCTGCCCCGGCGCAAATCGGTTGGCGTGATGGTCGGCAATGTGATGGTCGGCGGCGACGCACCGGTTGTCGTGCAGTCGATGACCAACACCGACACAGCCGACGCCGACGCGACCGTTGCCCAGGTTTCGGCGCTCGCCAGGGCCGGCTCTGAAATCGTGCGCATTACGGTCGACCGGCCGGAAGCGGCGGTTCAGGTGCCGCGCATCCGCGAGCGGCTGGACCGCCTCGGTGTCGATGTGCCGCTGGTCGGCGATTTCCACTATATTGGCCACAAGCTTCTGGCCGACTATCCGGACTGCGCCAAGGCGCTCGCAAAATACCGGATCAATCCGGGCAATGTCGGCTTCAAGGCCAAGCGCGACACGCAGTTCTCCCAGATCATCGAGATTGCCCTGAAACACGACAAGCCGGTGCGCATCGGCGTCAATTGGGGGTCGCTCGACCAGGAGCTGCTAACGAAGCTGATGGACGAAAACGCGGAAAGCACCAGTCCGGTTTCGGCCGCGTCCGTGATGCGCGAGGCGATCATCCAGTCCGGCATCCTGTCTGCCGAACGCGCCGAGGCTCTTGGCATGGGCCGCGACAGGATCATCCTGTCCGCAAAGGTCAGCCAGGTCCAGGACCTGATTGCCGTTTATGCCGACCTCGCCCGCCGGTGCGATTACGCGCTTCACCTTGGCCTCACGGAAGCTGGCATGGGCAGCAAGGGCATCGTTTCCTCGGCCGCCTCCATGGGCATTCTGCTGCAGCAGGGCATCGGAGACACGATCCGCGTATCATTGACGCCGGAACCGGGAGGCGACCGCACCCGCGAGGTGCAGGTGGCGCAGGAACTGCTGCAGGTGATGGGCTTCCGCGCCTTCGTTCCGGTCGTTGCCGCCTGTCCCGGATGCGGGCGCACCACTTCGACGGTGTTCCAGGAACTGGCGTCAGACATCGAGGACCATATCCGCGTTTCCATGCCGAAATGGCGTGAAGAATATCCCGGCGTCGAAAGTCTCAATGTCGCTGTGATGGGCTGTATCGTCAACGGGCCGGGCGAATCCAAACACGCCGACATCGGCATCTCGCTGCCCGGCACCGGCGAGACCCCGTCGGCACCGGTTTTCGTGGATGGCGAGAAAGTCACCACACTGCGCGGACCGGGCATTGCCGGCGAGTTCAAGAAAATGGTGCTGGACTACATCGAAAAGCGGTACGGAACCGGAAGCAAATCGTCTTCCGACGCCGCCTGACCCTCCACAAAGAACCTGATCCGGAAAGTAGCCGACGATGACGCAACCGCCGGGAGCCCCCGTGCCGCAGAAAAAGCCGATCCTTGTCATCACCTCGCAGGTCGTGCGCGGCGGCATCAGTGGCCGCGGGCTGACATTCGCGCTCGAGCGTGTTGGGCACGACGTCTGGTTCCTGCCGACCATTCTGCTTCCCTGGCACCCGGGCCAGGGCAGCGGCACACGGATCGTCCCCCCGTCCGATGATTTTGCCGCGATTGCGCAGGATCTTGCCAACGCGCCCGGACTTGGCGAGATCGGTGCGGTTATCTCCGGGTATCTCGGCAACGCCGCGCAGGCAGAAGCCATTGAAGGCATCGTGAAGGCGGTCAGGGAGGCCAATCCGCAGGCACCCTATCTCTGCGATCCGGTCATCGGTGATTTTTCTCCTGCCGGAGGCAGCGGGCTTTATGTCCCCGAGGCGACCGCCGAGGCCATCCGGGATCGATTGATCCCGCTTGCGGATATCGTCACGCCCAATTGTTTCGAACTCGGCTGGCTGACCGGACGGGAAATCGAGAGCGAACTGCAGGCGCTGGCGGCCGCGCGCCATCTCGGCAACGAGCGTGTCATGGTCACTTCTTCCCCTGCGCTCCGCCGCAACGCCATTGCTAACCTGCTTGCGGGGCCGCACGGTGCCGTTGCCGCGGAACATGCCGTCATCGCAGATCCTCCCAAAGGCACCGGCGATCTGATTGCCGGACTGTTTCTCGCCAATCTGCTCGCCGGACTGGAGGACGAGGAAGCCCTCAAGCGCGCCTCGGCTTCCGTATTCGAACTGGTGGCCAGAAGCGTCCGAAGAGGCGCCGACGAGCTGCTGTTCGCGGAGGAACAGCAGTCGGTCGTCCGGGCCATGGCGCTGGTGACCTCGCGCCGGGTTATGGAAACCAGGGCCCGTGCCTGACAGCACCGGCCTGTGGGTGGCGGGGATCGACGGCTGCAAGGCCGGCTGGATCGCCGCTCTGCGCAATCTGAATAACCCGCGAGACCTTGAGCTCCGGTTTTTCCCCGCATTCGCCGACCTGCTCGCCTGCGAGCCTTTTGTGCGGATCATCGCGGTCGACATGCCCATCGGCCTTCTCGACAACATCGGCCCCGGGGGCCGCGGTCCGGAGAAGGCGGCGCGAAACCATCTGGGACAGCGGCAGTCCTCCGTCTTCGCCGTGCCATCACGCCCCGCCGTCTACGAGGACGATTATCCGGCGGCCTGTGAAACGGCACAGAAAACATCGCAACCGCCGAAAAAAGTCTCCAAACAATGCTTTTATCTATTTCCCAAAATCCGGGAGATCGACGTCCAGATGACGCCGCAGCTTGAGGCTCGTGTTCATGAGGTGCACCCGGAGCTGGCCTTCTGGAGGCTGAACGGCGAGCGGGAAATGAGCCTGCCGAAAAAGATCAAGAGCCGACCCAATCCGGAAGGTCTCGATCAGAGACGGGATCTTCTGGTTTCCAAAGGTCTTGACCGGACTTTCCTGGATCAGAAGCCGCCGCGCGGATGCGGCCGCGACGACATCCTGGACGCGGCCGCCAACAGCCTGATCGCGGAGCGAATTCTCCTCGGGCAGGCGGAACCGTTTCCGAAAGACTATCGGCGGGACGAGCGCGGACTGAGGATGGCGATCTGGGCATGACACGCTCGGCTTGCGGCAAATTCCTTCGCCGCTTGCCTACGGAAGGCTTGTTGCGGCGACGCGATTGCAAGTGAAGTAGAACGACGTCCTTTAGACCTCTGTCGCTGAAATCTGCTTACCGATACGGCGGTTTCGCCCGTTGGGAAACAGTCTTCGTGCGGCCGGTCATGACCTCAGCACAAATTCCACCTTCATTTTTCGCCTCAAAATTGCAACACTGCATTTGAAACTCCGCGAATTTTATAAAACGCGTTCAGCGGTATTGTCCGCGCAAAAGATTTTTGAATTGCAGCGGCCGGAAATACCGGCCCTTGAACCGGTAAATCGAGCGCCGGGATTTCAGAAAGTGGGGGAGACATGGATCGGAATCTTATTCAGTCCACCGGGGTCGGCAAAAGAGTCCTGCTGATCCTGACAGCACTGCTTTTGCTGCCGTTGCTGACAGGCGCAAATGCTCTGGCCGAGGTGGTCCTCAAGGCCCCTCCGAACGGAGCCTTGCAAATCACTCGGTCTACGGAAACGTTCATCGCACGCGAAGCCAAATATGGCACCGTTGACGTGATATCGAACGTGGGTGGCAACGAAAATGCGCTGATATACTTCCCGCCCAAGCAAGGTGAAGTCTCCACCGACACCGTCACCTACAAGCTCGCCGGCAAACCGGATGAGACCGTGACCGTAACAGTCGACCTGAAAGACGGACCAGGCGCTTTCGGCAGCGACGAGATCTACAACGAGTCTTTCAAGGCCGTATTCGTCCTGTTCATTATCGCTGTCCTGGTGGAAAGCGGTCTTCAGCTCATTTTCCGTTGGCGGCCCTACCTGCGCCAGTTCGATACGTCGTCGGCCAATGCCGTCATCGCCTTTGCCTTTTCCCTGACCCTCGTGCTGATGTTCAATCTCGACGTCGTGACCAACCTCTTCAACATCTACACCCAGCCGGCGAACCCCGAGCAGAACACTCCGCCCGGCTATATCCTGACCGCGATGATCATTGCCGGCGGCAGCGCGGGCGTGAACCGTATCCTCAGGGCACTCGGCTTCAGGCCGATCGAAGCGCCGGCGGAAATCAAGGGACCGAAGAAAGAGGATGAGGCCTGGATATCGGTTACGCTGACCCGCGAGAACGCGACAGGGCCCGTGGATGTGCTGTTCGGCAAGGAGGGTGAGGCCGCGGTCATCGGCACGATACCCGGAGACGGCAAGATGTCTCCTTTGAAGTCGCTGTTTTTCCGGAACAAATCCCGCTTCCCTCAAAGCGGCGGCTATTCCGTGCCGGTTGACGGCCCCTATGTGATCAAGGTCCAGGCGCGCGACCCCGCCGATCCGGATAAGAAGATCGAAGCCTCCTGGGGCTCGAACCGGATCGGCAAACGGGCGGTGATCGACCTGAATTTGAAACTGTAGGAAAGCCGCGAGAACCTCACGCAGGTGGCCGGGAAACCGGCCGACTGCGTGAGGAGAGACTACCTGATCCGCTCGACCGTCAGTTTTACGCTGCCCCGGTTGTTGCCGTACGCCTGCCAGGCATCGTTTGCGAAAGCATAAAGATATCCGTCCCCCTTCGGAGAGATCTGCGCGCCTTTGCCGATCAGGAGGCTTTCATGCGGGACCGCGTTTCCCGTTTCATCCGTGCTGATCCCGTTGGCAACAACCCCGACGAGCGAAAACCAGGGCATGCCTCCTTCCCGCCGGGTGAGCCAGAAATCGGTTTGCGGGTTACCGGACAAGGCCTTGAACACCTTCTCCACCTGTCCCCAGGCGGAAGCGGCCAGGTGAATGACTTCGCCCGCCTGAAAGTCTCCGTCCTTCGTGCCTTCCGGACCGCACTTGATGGTGGCATCCACCCACTGGCCCGACGCCGAGAAGCGATAGTCTTCGCCGGCCTTCAAAAACAGCCCGGTCGCATTCCATTTATCGCGGGCGAAGATATCCATCGTGAGTTTCTGCCCCACGTTCAGCCGCTGCGTCGGCCAGTAGACGGATTGGGTCAGAGGCGGATTTCCATGCCGTTCCAGAGCGGACGAATGAAACGCCGGACCCGAATCCGGATCGGTGATACAAGGCACGCTTCGCGGCCGCGACTTCAGCTTCTTGTAGAACCCCATGACGGAATCGTGCAGCACGTCCCGAGGGTCGGGAGCAATCTGGGCCACGGCCTCCGGACGGAAGGCAAGACCGCAGGCCGCCGCTTCTTCGATCATCCATTTGAGAGCCCCATCGGGAAGCCCCTTGCGGGCGTAGCCTCCTCCCACATCGGAATGCGCACCGGGAAACCAGATCTGCCGGACATCCGTCCGCGCCGCGAACTTCGTCCACAAGGTCGCAGAAAATGTCGAACGGGGCTCGTCCATGGCAATGGCGTGCCGCGCGAAGGCAACGGTGTCGCTCAGCTCCGCATCGTGAAAGGAATGCTTGGCGGGATCGTCGAAAAGGTTCAGCAGCGCGAGCTCGTCCGGAATGCCGAGAGACCCGACCGTATCCCATACGCCGAGGAAGTGGACCGGTGTCTTCCCGGCACCGTCCAGTCCCGGCCCGGTGTTGTGAAACGCCAGATGCCTCAGGCTTCTCCGGTTCTGCTCCGTTCTGCGGTAGTTGGCAAAGACTTCATCCACCCGAGCCCAGACGATCTCATCCGGCAATCCCTCTTCGCTCAAATCGAGCAGTCCACATGCGGAAATCATCCCCGCCAGGCTTCTGACGGTGTAGGCGCCCCTGCTGAATCCGAACAGAAAGACGGCGTCTCCCGGCTGATAGACCCCCGCGAGCCATTTGTAGGCACTCTTGATATTGCGGTCGAGGCCGGCACCGATCCCGCCGCCGAGAAGCCTCTTCCACCAGCCGCCTTCCGTCCCGACGCCCGCGTGATAGTACTTTTCCTGCTTGCCGCCGGAAGCATCGGCCGCGCTGATCGCGGCGTGGATTTTCACCACATTGGTCGGGGCCGGAATACCCTCGTCCATATTGTCCGGCGTCGCCCAGGTTCCATCGCAACACACCACAAGATTGACCATGCCCCACTCCCGTCTGGATTGCCCGGAACCATGAATTAACCACAGGCTTTACCGCATCGCCAAGAATCTTCGCGGGGACACACCGGTCCGGGTAAGGTAAGCCCGGGTGCCTTTCCGGTTATCTGCGTCGTCACGATCCCGAACCCTGGAGCCTTGGTGTCCTGACGTCTGGGGGGCAGAGGTGCACCAACCTGCTCTCGAAACGGGTGGATCTCCGATCTGGCCGAAGATGACACCGGAAAAGCCGGAGTCATCTGGACCGGAGTCATCTGGAAATGACTCAGTCGGTTATCCGGCTCAGATGTTCGCCGAAAAGAAGCACATTGCCGTCGGGATCCCTTGTCTCGAATTCCCGCATTTCCCAGGGCTGGTCGACTATGTCCTCGGTGATATTGGCTCCGGCGTTTGATGCAAGGGCGTAATACCCGTCGACACCATCGACAAAACAATATGCGGTTCTGGCGTGCGGATTATCGCCTGCCGTCAGATGCAGTTCGATCTTGTCCCGGCCCAGAATAGCATATCGCACTGGATCGCCGTCCTTGTCCGCCCACTCGAAACGGACGTCAAACAGCAGCTTGTCGCGGTAATAGGCGACGGCCCCAGCGACGTTGCTGACCGGAAAGACAGGGGCGATGTGGGCGAGCTCGGGTGGCTTGGCTTCATGCATTTGGAAACCTCCAGTTGAGATGCTGTCTAACTTGCCGGAATCGACAATTGGAGGCAAATAACAAAACGGGCCCCGAGGGCCCGTTGAAATCATCGTCGAAAAGCTGATCGGAATGATCAGCTCGTCACCAGATTCCGCAGCACGTAGTGCAGGATGCCGCCGGCCTTGATGTATTCCAGCTCGTCTTCCGTATCGACACGGCACAGACACTCGATGGTTTTTTTGGTGCCGTCCTCGTAGGTGACTTCCACATCCATCATCTGACGCGGCTTGATGTCGGCGATGCCCAGGATGGTCACGCGTTCCTTGCCGGTGATGTTGTGCGACTGCCAGCTCTCGCCTTCCTTGAAGGTGAGCGGGATGACGCCCATGCCGACCAGGTTGGAGCGATGGATACGCTCGAACGACTGGGCGATCACGGCCCTGACGCCAAGCAGCGTGGTGCCTTTCGCGGCCCAGTCACGGGAAGACCCCGTGCCGTATTCCTTGCCGGCGAAGACGACCAGGGGAATACCGGCTTCCTGATATTCCATGCAGGCGTCGTAGATCCACTTCTTCTCGCCGTCCTTCATGGTGACGCCGCCTTCGACACCCGGAACCATCTGGTTCTTGATACGGATGTTGGCGAAGGTGCCGCGCATCATCACCTGGTGGTTGCCACGGCGGGCGCCATAGGAGTTGAAGTCCTTCTGGGCGACCTGGTGTTCCGCCAGATAGGTGCCGGCGGGACTGTCGGCCTTGATGTTGCCGGCCGGAGAAATGTGGTCGGTGGTAATCGAATCCAGGAAAAGCCCCATGATCGCCGCGCCCTTGATGTCCTGAAGCGGCTTCGGCTCCATGGTCATGCACTCGAAATAGGGCGGGTTCTGCACGTAGGTCGAGGCTGCCGGCCAGCCATAGGTCATGCCACCTTCCACCTTGATCGCCTGCCAGTGCTCGTCGCCCTTGAAGACGTCGCCGTAGCGCTCGCGGAACATTTCCTCGTTGATGGAGGACCGGATCAGATCGGTGATCTCAGCCGTGGTCGGCCAGATGTCCTTCAGGTAAACCGGGTTGCCGTCCTGATCGTCACCAAGGGAATCCTGTGTGATGTCGATGTTCAGGTTCCCGGCGATGGCATAGGCGACGACCAGCGGCGGTGAGGCCAGGTAGTTGGCGCGCACATCCGGGTTCACCCGGCCTTCGAAGTTGCGGTTGCCGGAAAGCACCGAGCAGGCGATCAGGTCGTTGTCGTTGATTGCCTTGGAAATCGCCGGATCCAGAGGTCCGGAGTTGCCGATACAGGTGGTGCAGCCGTAACCGGCCAGCGTGAAGCCGAGCCCGTCGAGATCGTCCTGGACACCCGCCTTTTCCAGATAGTCCGTCACCACCTGGGAGCCCGGTGCCAGCGAGGTTTTCACCCACGGTTTGACCTTGAGGCCCTTCTTCAGGGCGTTGCGGGCGACAAGGCCCGCGCCAATCAGCACAGACGGGTTGGACGTGTTGGTGCAGGACGTGATCGCCGCGATGACCACATCGCCATTGCCGAGATCGAAGTCCTTGCCTTCCACGGCAACGCGCTTGGACAGCTCGCCCGCCTTCTTGAACTCCTCCGCCATGGTTTTGGCGAAGCCGGCCGCGGCGTCGGCAAGGTTGATGCGGTCCTGCGGACGCTTCGGTCCGGAGATGGCCGGAACGACAGTGGAGATGTCGAGTTCCAGCGTGTCGGTGAAGACCGGCTCCTCGCTGCCTGAACGGTACATGCCCTGAGCCTTGGCATATTCCTCGACCAGTGCGACGCGGTCCTTGTCGCGGCCGGTGGCTTCCAGATATTTCAACGTATCGGCATCGACCGGGAAGAAGCCGCAGGTCGCGCCGTATTCCGGCGCCATGTTGGCGATGGTGGCTGAATCTTCCAGGCTGAGATTGTCGAGGCCCGGTCCGTAGAACTCGACGAACTTGCCGACGACGCCCTTCTTGCGCAGCATTTCGACGACGCGCAGCACAAGATCGGTCGCGGTGATGCCTTCATTGAGCTTGCCGGTCAGCCTGAAGCCGACAACTTCCGGAATCAGCATGGAGATCGGCTGGCCGAGCATGGCCGCTTCCGCCTCGATGCCGCCGACACCCCAGCCAAGAACCGCCAAGCCGTTGACCATGGTGGTGTGGCTGTCCGTGCCGACCAGCGTGTCCGGATAGGCAACGGTTTCGCCGTCCTCTTCCTTTGTCCAGACGGTCTGGGCAAGATATTCCAGGTTCACCTGATGGCAGATACCGGTTCCCGGGGGCACCGCACGGAAGTTGTTGAACGCGGACTGGCCCCAGCGCAGGAACTCATAGCGTTCCTGGTTACGCTCGTATTCAAGTTCGACGTTTTTCCTGAAGGCGTCCTGGGTGCCGAAATAGTCGATCATCACCGAGTGATCGATGACGAGATCGACCGGCACCAGCGGATTGACCTTTTCCGGATCACCGCCGAGCTTCACAGCCGCGTCGCGCATGGCGGCAAGGTCGACCACGGCCGGAACACCTGTGAAGTCCTGCATCAGAACCCGGGCCGGGCGATAGGAGATCTCTTGAGAGGACTTGCGGGTCTTCAGCCATTCGGCACAGGCAAGAATGTCTTCTCTGGTGACCGTGCGCCCGTCTTCGAAGCGCAGCAGATTTTCCAGAACGACTTTCAGCGAAAACGGCAGTCTGGAAACGCCTTCCAGGCCGTTCTTCTCTGCTTCAGGAATGGAGAAATAGGTATAGGTCTTGCCCCCGGCGGTCAGTGTTTTCTTGCACTTGAAGCTATCGATGGACTGGGTCACTGCGCGCGATCTCCTTATGTGTCCGCTGGCCCGGGCCGCGTCCGATCCGGTACCTGGCGTAGTCTCTCATCGCCCCCGACGCGGAGCCAAAACGCTCTGCCGTCCGAAGCAGTTTCGCGGGGTATACGATTGAGAGCCTCTCCCTCATCCGCCGCCGCAAGTCGATGCGCCGTCCCTAATAGCAACCTTTGGCTTCCTTAACCAGATATCGCCACACCGCATCCTACCCATAAATTGGATGCCCGCGGCTGTTTTAAAAGGGGTGTTCCGGCCCGCGGGCACCACATCGGCCGCAGATACGACAATCGAACCACATCCTCATCCGGAATGTATAAAGATATTGCATACCATTGTATACTGAACTAGAACCGCGCTCAGCCAGCTTGTTTCCGCTCGCCAGACAGACAGCGACCCGGCAGACGAGCTTCATCCAGAACGAGTGGATCGAATTTGACGTTTGAAACCCGATTGCGGCTTGTCTCCGGTTCAAGTGTCAATTTTCAAGGATCCGCTGGAAACATTTAATTTCTAGAGGTTTTAGAGATTCAGAAATTTGCAATCGGAGTCAGGTACAAAGATGCAAATGTCGGATTCAAACCATCAGGACGCCGGGATCATCATGAGCTTGTACACAGACTACCTGAATGAGATCGAAACTCGCAAAGGCCAGGACCTGCATCCCAAGCCCATTGAGGATGGCGCCCTCGTGCAAGAGATCGTCGCCCAGATCAGGGATCCCCGGCATGAACACAGGGAGCAGTCCCTCAAGTTCTTCATCTACAACACATTGCCCGGAACGACGAGCGCCGCCGGCGAAAAGGCGAAATTCCTGAAAGAGATCATTCTCGGCACAGTCGTTGTTGAAGAAATCGGGAAATCCTTTGCCTTTGAGCTTCTGTCTCACATGAAAGGCGGTCCCTCTGTCGAAGTTCTGCTCGATCTGGCTCTCGGGGACGATAAATCCGTCGCCAGGGACGCCGCCGAAGTTCTCAAGACGCAGGTCTTTCTCTACGAGGCGGACACGGACCGGCTGAAGGTTGCCTTTGAGGCAGGCAATGAAATCGCCCGGGACATCCTCGAAAGCTATGCGCAGGCCGAGTTTTTCACCAAGCTTCCCGACCTTGAGGAAGAAATCAAGGTCGTCACCTACGTTGCGGGCGAAGGGGATATCTCCACCGACCTTCTGTCTCCCGGAAACCAGGCGCATTCGCGCTCCGACAGGGAGCTGCATGGCAAGTGCATGATTTCCGAGGCTGCGCAAAAGGAAATCGAGGCGCTTAAGCTGCAGCATCCGGACAAGCGCGTGATGCTGATCGCCGAAAAGGGAACGATGGGCGTGGGCTCCTCCCGGATGTCCGGCGTCAACAACGTCGCCCTTTGGACCGGCAAACAGGCAAGCCCCTATGTTCCTTTTGTGAACATTGCCCCGGTTGTCGCCGGTACCAATGGCATTTCGCCCATTTTCCTGACAACCGTCGGTGTGACCGGCGGCATCGGCATTGACCTGAAGAACTGGGTCAAGAAACTCGACGACGACGGCAATCCAATTCTGAACAATGACGACAACCCTGTTCTTGAACAGAAATACTCTGTCGAGACGGGCACCGTTCTCACGATCAACACCAAGACCAGGAAGCTCTACAACGAAGCCGGCGATGAAGAGCTTGTCGATGTCTCCTCCGCCCTGAACCCGCAGAAGGTAGAGTTCATGAAGGCCGGAGGCTCCTATGCCATCGTCTTCGGAAAGAAACTTCAGACTCTCGCGGCCGAGACCCTCGGTATCGATGTGCCTCCGGTGTTCGCGCCGTCGAAGGAAGTGTCCCACGAGGGCCAGGGCCTGACAGCCGTCGAGAAGATTTTCAACGCCAACGCCGTCGGAGTGACCGAGGGCAAGGTTCTGCATGCGGGATCGGATGTCCGTGTGAAGGTGAATATCGTCGGCTCCCAGGACACCACCGGCCTGATGACGGCCCAGGAGCTGGAATCCATGGCCGCGATGGTGATTTCCCCCACCGTCGACGGCGCCTACCAGTCCGGCTGCCACACCGCCTCGGTCTGGGACCTGAAGGCGCAGGCCAACATCCCCAAGCTGATGAAATTCATGAACCAGTTCGGTCTGATCACGGCGCGGGACCCGAAGGACGTCTACCATCCGATGACGGATGTGATCCACAAGGTCCTGAACGACATCACGGTCGATGACTGGGCCATCATCATCGGCGGCGATTCCCATACCAGAATGTCCAAGGGCGTTGCCTTCGGAGCGGATTCGGGAACCGTGGCACTGGCTCTGGCGACGGGGGAGGCGACAATGCCGATCCCCGAATCGGTGAAAGTCACCTTCAAGGGCAGCATGAAGAACCACATGGACTTCCGTGACGTGGTCCATGCGACACAGGCCCAGATGCTGAAGCAATTCGGCGACAACGTCTTCCAGGGACGCATTATCGAGGTCCACATCGGTACGCTGCTCGCCGACCAGGCGTTCACCTTCACCGACTGGACAGCCGAAATGAAGGCCAAGGCATCCATCTGCATTTCCAACGACGACACGTTGATCGGCTCACTCGAGATCGCCAAGAGCCGCATTCAGATCATGATCGACAAGGGAATGGACAACAGCAACGGCGTTCTTCAGGGACTGATCGACATTGCCGACAAGCGGATCGGCCAGATCAGGTCCGGTGAGAAGCCCGCACTGACGCCGGACGACAACGCCAGCTATTTCGCCGAAGTCGTCGTGGATCTGGATGTCATCGACGAGCCCATGATTGCGGACCCGGATGTGAACAATGCGGATGTTTCCAAAAGATACACCCATGACACGATCCGGCCCGTGTCCTTCTACAAGGGCGAGAAGAAGGTTGATCTTGGATTTGTCGGCTCCTGCATGGTCCACAAGGGCGACATGAAGATTGTTGCCCAGATGCTCAAGAACCTCGAGAAGGCCAATGACAAGGTCGAGTTCAAGGCGCCTCTTGTGGTCGCCGCCCCGACCTACAACATCATCGACGAACTGAAAGAGGAAGGCGACTGGAGCATTCTCCAGAAGTACTCCGGATTCGAGTTCGACGACGCCGCACCGAAGAGCACCGCCCGGACAGACTACGAAAACATCCTCTACCTCGAGCGGCCGGGCTGTAACCTGTGCATGGGGAACCAGGAGAAAGCCGCGAAAGGCGACACGGTGCTCGCAACGTCCACGCGTCTGTTCAAGGGCCGTGTCGTTGAAGACTCCTCGGAGAAAAAGGGCGAGTCCCTCCTCGCCTCGACTCCCGTTGTCGTGCTGTCCGCTGTCCTTGGCAGAACACCGAGCATCGAGGAATACAAGGCTGCCGTGGAAGGGATCGATCTCACCAAGTTCGCTCCGCCGCTGCAAAAACCGGCGGCTCCCAGATCGGTGCATTTTTAGGCACCCCAACCGCTTCGAGTGATGACTGCCGCCGACGGACAGATGGCCGTCGGCGGCAAACGATCCGGACGCCATCTTGCGACCCCGAAAACTCGTTGGCGTGGGCCAGGCCACGCATCCAGATAAGGCGAAACGCTCTATTGCGCCGGGTTGGGCAAGCACGTTAAAAACAGCCATGCGCTGCTTTTTTGTTTTTTTTGTTCTTTCAATCGTATTTTCCCCCCTGACCCAATCGCTGGCGCAGGAGGCTGTTCGTGAACCGGTCGAGATCGGTGAATCCGGACGCGATTACCTCAGGTCGATCCGGCTGCGCCGCATCGACACCGACGTTGCCTATTACGATCCGTCCGCGCCCCCACCGGAACTGAAGACCGGGCTTCAGCCGGAGCCTCAGAGACAAACGGAGGGTGAGCGGCCGCGCGGTGAAACCAGCGGTGAGACTGACTGGCCTTTCCTGGTGGTAAGCGGTGTCGTACTTGCCGCGATCCTTTACCTGTTCCTGCGCCTTGGGGGCCGCATGACGGTTTCCCTGAAGCAAGAGGCCCGCAATCCCGGCAGTGGACGCCGCAAGGCCCTGCCGGAAGCTCCGGCCTGGGCCGAGAAGCTTGGCACGCTGGATGAAATCCTGCGCATCGACGACCGGCGGCGCGCTCTGGTGCTGCTGGCGCAAAAAGCCCTCGCCGCGACCGTCGCGGCCAATGGCGTCCTCATGCAGCGCAGCTGGACCGCGCGCGACGCACTGCGCCATATCCCCGACAGACAGGCACAGGTCGACGCGCTGCGTGCCCTGGTCATGGCCAGCGAACGCGTGCAGTTCGGCGGGCGCGATGTAAGCGAGGACGAATTTCACCAGCATGTCGCCGACTGCAGACAATTGCTTGGACAGGGCACATCATGAGCGACACGGAAACCACCCGCCCTCCCGGCACGCTGCGCATCGAGCTGGTGGTCATCGTTCTTGTCTGCGCCATAGGAATTGCCGGACTTTGGTACCTTCTTTCACAGCAGCAGCAGACACTGCGCAGTTCTCCCGCCGGGTTGGACGGACTGCAGGTCTGGCTGACGTCCGAGGACGTCAGCGCGCAAAATTTCACCGGCGGCTGGCCGATCGATCAGACATCGGTCGGCCTTCTGGTGGTACCGGTCTACGACACGGCGCTTGATGCCGACCGCGTGCCCGCCACGACCCAGCAGGAACTGTTGCGTCAGCAGGATGAATACGATCTCGATGCGGACGTCATCGGGCTCAAGGCGCGAACCGTACCGACGCTTGTCGTCCTGCCGAAATGGCGCAGCGGGATGCGCCTTACAGGGCTTGCCCATCCTGTGCTGAAGACCGAACGCGACCGTCTGGGGTCAACGCTCGGCAGGATAATCGATGAAAGCGATCCCGAACTGATCGACGCGAAGTCCCCCTTCACGGACTTTCCGTACCGCTCGACTGACGGCAAAGACCTGAGCGCCCGGATTTATGCGGCGCAGACGATCAAGGCGCGCGGCTGCATCCCGGTCATCGGCACAGAAGAAGCAATGCTTCTGGCCGACTGCCCCCTCCGGAAGGACGCCGGAGATCAGGACGGGAGGCTTCTTGTGCTGACGGACCCGGATCTGCTCAACAATCACGGTCTGCGGCTGGGCGACAATGCGCATATAGCCAGCGACTTCCTTCGCTCTCGGGCGGCCGGCCGCAATGTCGTGATCGATTACAGCCGCAGTTCCTGGCTTCGCGACCCCTTCAGCGAACCCGAGCGCGAACGGACATGGGCGGATCTCGGCCGCTTTTTCGGCCCTCCCTTCCTGACACTCTGGATTGGCGCCGCGCTGGCCTTCCTGCTGTTTTTCTGGCGCGGCGCACTGCGCACCGGGCCGATCCGCCCTGAAGCTGCGGCGCCCGGGGCCGGCAAGCTGCTTGCGGTGCGCGCAAGGGCGCGGTTGATGCGGCTGTCCGGTCACGATGGCGCCCTGATCCGCGAGTACGCCGCAGCGCGGATGGCGGCAATGGCGGCCGCGCTTTTCGGGTCCGCCCATGCGCGCCACTATGGCGGCGAAGACGCTTTTCTGAAATCGGCCCAGCGCCGGCATCCGGCCGAAACGGCCCGCCTGCGCACGGTTCTGGCGAATATCCGGCAGCTTCCGGCCCATCTTCCGGCAAGTGAAGCCATCCGGCTCATCGACGAATTCGAACAGGTTCTGGAGCAAATAAACCATGACGCTTGACGCCCTGCGGCAACACACGGACGCCTTGAGGGCGGAAATCGGACGCACCGTCCTCGGTCAGGAGGACATTGTCGACCTGCTGCTGGTCGCGCTGTTCGCACGCGGCCATGTGCTGCTCGAGGGTCCTCCCGGCACGGCAAAGACCCTTCTGGCCCGAAGTTTCGCCGCGGTTCTGGCGCTCGACTTCGGCCGCATTCAATTCACTCCGGACCTGATGCCCGGCGACGTTCTGGGAACCTCGATCTTCGATTTCCGTACCAATGCCTTCGTTCTCACCAAGGGCCCGATCTTTTCCCAGGTTCTGCTGGCCGATGAAATCAACCGTGCACCTCCCAAGACCCAGGCGGCGCTCTTGCAGGCGATGAGCGAGCGGACTGTCAGCATCGACGGCAGCGATCATTCGCTCGGCCGGGAGTTCATCGTGATGGCCACGCAGAACCCCATCGAGCAGCAGGGCACCTACCCGCTTCCCGAGGCGCAACTCGACCGGTTCCTGTTCAAGCTGGTGATCGATTTTCCGCCCGAGGACATAGAAATGGCCATCCTGCGCCAGCATGCCGCCGAACCCCTCGAGGCGGGCCTGGAAACGGCGGACCTCACCAAGGTGCTGGACGCGGCAGCGCTGGCGGAAACCCGGGACCTGGTCGACGCAATCATTCTCAAGGACGACATCCTCGCCTATATCCTCCGCCTCGTGCGCGCGACTCGGGAGAGCTCCGAAATCGCCTATGGCGCCTCGACCCGGGCGGCGGATGCCCTGGCCAGTGCCGCCAGAGCCACCGCTGCGATCAACGGCCGCGATTACGCCATCCCCGACGACGTCAAACGGCTCTTCATACCCACCCTGCGTCACCGGATCGTCCTCGGTCCCACCGCGGAAATAGAGGGCCGCAGCCCCGCGCAGGTTCTGGAAAACATCCTCAGCCAGATCGAGGCTCCCCGCTGATCCGTCCCTCCAAAAGACTGCTTGTCCTGGCCCTGGCAACGCTCATCCTTTCGATGATCGCGGTGCTGGCAGGTGGCGCGGTGCGCGAAGCCGCCGAAGCACCGTGGATTCTGCTGGCGGTGGCGGTGATCTGCGATCTGGCGCTGTCCCTCCGGCGACCGAAAGCGTTGACCTTCGAAACGCCGGCCGAGATCTTTGTCGGCGAAACTGCCACGTTGCACATGACAATCGACAGGGCACCCCGGGATCTCCGGGCCCGGTTCGACTGGCCGGCCGGGCTGGAGGAAAGCGGTGAAGTCACTTTCCTCCCCGCTTCAGACGGCCGCGCCACCTGTGACATTCGCTGCCGTGCGATACGGCGGGGTGTCTGGCGCCTCGAACATGTCTGGCTGCGTTGGACATCGCGCCTGAAACTGCTCGAGTTCGTGCCGCGTCTGGACGCGGGCGTGGAAATCCGCGTTGTCCCGAACATCCGGCTTGTCCAATCCGGACAGATAACCACCACGGTCCTGTCCACGCTCTTCGGCGCGAAGGAAAACCGGGCTATCGGCGAAGGGTCGGAATTTCAGCAGCTGCGTGACTTCGTCCCCGGCATGGACATCAAGACAATCGACTGGAAACGTTCCGCCCGCCGCAGGTCGCTTGTCGCCAAGGAACTGCGCGCCGAACGCAACCACCATGTCATCGTCGCGCTCGACAACGGCTATCTGATGCGCGAGGAGATCGGCGGCCTGCCGAAGATCGACCACGCCGTCACGGCGGCGCTGGCAACCGCCTGGGCCGCGGCGATAGGCGGGGACCTCGTCGGGTATTACTCCTACGATGTGAAACCCCGCACCTTTGCAACCCCGGCTCCGGGCCGTGCGGCTTTTGCGAGGCTGCGTCACTGGACGGCTGAACTGTCCTATGTCAGCCGCGAGACGAACCACACGCTGGCCTTGAGCGAGTTGAACGCCCGCACGCCCAAACGCAGCCTGATCGTCGTTTTCACCGATTTCATCGACACCACCTCGGCCGAACTGCTGATCGAGAACATCGCCATTCTCGCCAGGCGTCACCTGCTGATCTTTGTGACCATCCGCGACCCGGAGCTGGAGACACTTGTCGATACGCCGCCTGAAGACCTCAACGGCGCGGCGGCACTCGTGGCGGCCAACCAGTCCATCCAGGAACGCCGCCTGGTCCTTGAACGGCTCACCCGCCTGGGCGTGACCATTGTCGACGCCAGACCGGAAGCGATTACCGCGCGGTTGATTTCGACCTATCTCGAGATCAAGGCACGGGAGCTCATCTGATGGACAGCCAGGACCTCATCCGCTCCGCACGGTTCCGAAAGGAGCGCGAGGCCGACTGGCAGCGTCTTGAGACGCTGGTGCGGACAGCGGAGAGCAAGGGGCTGCAGCGTATGGCATTCGCCGATGCGCGCGACCTCGCCGAACTCTACCGGCAGGCCACGACATCGCTCGCCATTGCCCGGGAGATCTCGCTCGACAAGGCCCTGCTCACGTATCTGGAGGCCCTGACAGCCCGCGCCTATCTGTGCGTTTACGCGCCGCAGGAGCGGCTCGGCGGATTGTTCGGCCGGTTCCTGAAACGCGGCGCACCTGAAGCCATGCGCCGGTCCTGGAAGTTCATCCTTCTGGGCTTTCTCTTCATGACGCTCGGCGCGCTGGCGGGCTATCTGCTCTATTTCGAGAACAACGACTGGTTCTACGTCTTCATGCCATCCGAGATGGCCAGTGGCCGCAGCCCGAATGCCACCACCGAGTCCCTGCGGTCCTCCATCTACGGTCATGACAGCGGAACATCGGGACTTGGCAGCTTTGCGGCCTATCTGTTTTCTCACAACACCCGGATCGCCATCTTTGTCTTCGGTCTCGGCGTTTTCGCCTGCGCACCGGCAATCCTGCTGACGTTCTACAACGGTCTCATACTCGGAGCCTTTTTCGCGCTTCATGTCGACCGGGGCCTGGGAGTGGATCTCGCCGGCTGGCTCTCCGTCCACGGGGTCACCGAACTGTCGGCCGTCTGCATCGCCTGTGGCGGCGGGCTGAAACTCGGTTCGGCGGTTCTGTTTCCCGGCAACAGAACACGCGCCGATGCCCTTCGCCATGCCGGCCGCGATGCGGTGAAGCTGGCACTCGTTGCCGCGCTCATGCTTGTCGCCGCCGCGCTGCTGGAAAGTTTCGCCCGCCAGCTCGTTCAGGACATGACCTCGCGCTTCGTGATCGGCTGGGGCGTCGGCGCACTCTGGCTGGCATGGTTTGCGTTCGGCGGAAGGAGGCTGCGATGATCGGCCGCTTTCGCAAAGACAGGAAGGACAAACGACCTTCACCCGATACTCTCATGCCACCGGAAGGGGTCCCCCTGACGCTGCCGATTGCAGGTGTCGGTGTACGCACCGCCGCGCAGTTCACCGACATTGTCCTGACCTCCATCGCGGCGATCAGCCTGCTTGTCCTGCTTGGAACCCTGGGTCTGCTGGGACCGCAATCGATGACGGCCATCGCCGTGCTGGTCTTCTTCTGTATCGGCGTTCCCTACTATGTGCTGGCCGAGCTAGCCTGGAACGGCCAGACGCTGGGCAAGCGCATCATGAAGATCAAGGTGGTGGCTCATGACGGTGGATCGCTGAGCGCGCATTCTCTCGTCCTGCGCAACCTTATGAAGGAAGCGGAGGTCTTCCTGCCGGGCACGCTCCTCCTGACGCTGGACACGGCATCTCCCCTGGAGACGGCCGCGTCGCTGATCTGGATCGCAATCGCATTGCTGGTGCCCCTGTGTAACCGTTACCGCCGCCGTCTCGGCGACATGATGGCCGGAACCCACGTGATCCATCTGCCGGTGCCGATATTGCTGAAGGACATGGCGGTGGAAAAACCGCAGGTAGAAACCGACCGAAAGTCCTTTGTCTTCCTGTCCCATCAGCTCGATCACTACGGCGCATTCGAACTGCAGACCCTCGAAACACTGCTTCGGTCCCGCAACACACCCCCGGCCACCGCCGTCAGCCGGCAGACGGAAGCAGCCATAGCAACGATTGTCGAAAAGATACGCAAGAAGATCGGTTACGCCGAACCGGTGCCGCCGCAAGACCGGATTCGCTTCCTGCAGGCGTTTTACAATGCCCAGCGCGAACACCTGGAACAGCGCCGGCTGTTTGGCGACCGGCGCGAGAACAAGCATTATGCCCAGACGAACGGAGACAGCTGATCGCGCCTACTCCTGCGATAGGCTTGACTGACCGGATCCTCCTCCTATCCTGAAACAGGATTTTTTTGATTTTGGAGAACCATACTATTGACTGACGATCATGCAGCCGCTCAAGAACACATCGCCAGTCCAGTTTTCGAAAGCCAGCCAAGACTGCCCCTCAGCGTAGGCACACTGATTAGCGACAGCTTTGCGGTTTTCTTCCACCACATCGTCGTTGTCTGTCTGATCGGACTGGTGCCGATGCTCCTCGGACAGGTGCTTCCCGATTTGGTCCTCGGGTACTACACGGGTTTCGGCGAGATCGGATCTGACGCGTTCGACACAATTTTACTGCCTCTGGTCATGACGTTTTTGCTGCTGGCGGTCTACTCAATCACCACGGCCATTCTGGTCCAGCTCGCCTGTGACGATCAACTCGGCCGCCAGATCAGGATCCGCCGGTACATCCGGCCCGCCATCAGGGCCTTGCCTGCAATCCTCATTCTGAGCTTCGCGGTCCTGGCGATCCTTGTTCTGTCCCAGATAGTCGTGATGCTATTTTCGTTCGCCTCGCACTATCTCGCGCTCGTGGCGCTTCCATTCCAATTCGGTTTCGTTCTCTGGATTGTTGCGGTTTTCTCAGTCTGCGCGCCTGCAGTCATCTTTGAGCAGTCCGGCCTGCGTGGGCTCACCCGCAGCGCTGAACTGACCTGGCACTATCGCTGGCCAATTGTCGGCACCCTGGTGCTGATCAGCCTGCTCATCGCTGTGTTCTATCTGGTCGTTGGCGCTATTTTCATGGTCTTGTCGATGGCGACCAACGGTCTGATCGGCGGCCTTCTCTTCGGCCTGCTATCAACCGCAGGTACCAGTATTCTCGCCATCGCGGTATCGCTGATCTACGCTCGCTTGCGTGAGATCAAGGGAGGTGTAGGCCTCGAAAGCATCTCCGAGGTCTTCGATTGACAGGGGTTACGGGGTGTTGAGAGCCCGATTGCCCATCTGGCGTCAACGCCTTGCTTGTTGCCATTCGCCAATGGTGAGAGGATAAATACGTAGTGTCTTTGTGTACTGCTGAAAAAAGGCATTCAGACATCCTTTTTGAGATTTATTTAAAACGATATGGAGCATTTCATGACTGACACCCCCCTCGATCAGCCCAAGGTTCCGCTCGGCGTCGGCGCCCTGATTGGCGAGAGCTTCTCGATCCTTTTCGGAAATTTTCTCAAGGTGATCCTCGTCGCCTTCGTGCCCGTCCTGGTGGGTCTCGTGTTGTCGGGCGGACTGATTGGCTTCGATGTCGCGCTCGGCGTGGAAGATCCCACATTCAATGACGCCGGCGGCACCGCCGCGTTCGGTTTGGCATTCGTTGTGGAAATGGTGATCTACTCCCTGACCACAGCTCTTCTGGTGCAGCTTGCCTATGATGCAAAGCTGAAGCGGCCGGTGCAGCCCGGACGCTATATCGGACCGGCGCTGAGCGCCTTGCTTCCCGTTGCGATCCTGAGCCTGGTCGCCGGCCTGCTGGCCGGCTTCGCAACTCTTCTGTTTATCATCCCGGGACTTTGGGTCTATGCGGTGTTCTCGGTAATGGTCCCGGCAATCGTCATCGAACGTGTCGGATTTGGCGGTCTCGGCCGCAGTGCCCGGCTCACCAAACAATATCGCTGGCCGATCGCCGGCGCGCTTGTCCTCGGCCTGATCCTCATCGTGGTCATTAACTTCGTGGTTGGCCTGGTCATCGGACTTGTGGCGTACATCGGCGGCACCATCCTTGCCACCATCCTGTTCTCGGCACTTTCCGCCATCGGAGTGGGTTACATCAGTATCCTGGTGGCACTGATCTACGCCCGGCTGCGCGAGATCAAGGAAGGCATCAGCGTCGACCAGATCGCGTCCGTATTCGACTGATACGATCCGGCTGACATGAGGGGCTGCGGTGGTCACAACCGCGGTCCCGGACGGCACAAAGGCTTCACCGGCGGGATCAGCGGCTGCACCTGGTCGCCTATCCCCCGGGCCCTGGGCGTATTTGCCCACTTGCCACTGCCCCATGCGGCCCTCTAACAAGGGAGACTCAATAAATCCGCGCCGGAGTCGACCCTGAAACTCATCGCCGAAAACCTGACCATCGACCGCGGCGGACGCCGGGTGTTCGAGGATCTGTCGTTCTCGCTGGAAGGCGGGAGCGCCCTGGTGGTGACCGGGGCCAACGGTATCGGCAAGTCGTCGCTACTGCGCACGCTGGCGGGGCTGGTTCCGCTCGCACAGGGATCGATCCGGCTGGAGGGCGGCGCACCGGACACACCGCCGCAAGAGCACATCCACTATTTCGGCCATCAGGACGCTGTCAAGCCGGCCCTTTCGGCACTTGAAAATCTGCAATTCTGGCGGAATTTTTGCGCCGCCGCTCACGGTTCAGGCTTTTCCGGCGATCCGATGGAGCCTCTCAAAGCGTTTGATATTCTCGGCATCGAACATACCGCACAACTGCCTGCGGCATTCCTGTCAGCCGGTCAAAAACGCAGATTGTCGCTTTGCCGGCTTCTTGTGACGCCAAGACCGGTCTGGCTGATGGACGAACCGACCGCAGCGCTCGACAGGGTGTCGGAATCGCAGCTCCTGGACCTGATGAACGCGCATCTCGCGGCCGGCGGCCTGATCGTGACGGCGACGCATTCGGATCTCGCGCTTGAAAAAACGCTGAACCTGCACTTGCAGACCGGCGATGCGGCCGATCTGCCGCTTGAGGACGCCCCGCAATGAGCACCTGGGCCATCGTTCTTTTCCAGCGTGACCTGCGGCTGTCCGTCCGGGTGGGTGGAAGCGCGCTGGTGGGGGTACTGTTTTTCCTGGCCGTCGTGACCGTCATTCCCTTCGGCGTCGGCCCGGATCTCAACCTGCTGTCGCGCATCGGGCCGGCGATCCTTTGGATCGGTGCCCTGCTCGCCACGCTGCTGGGGCTTGACCGGCTGTTCCAGGCCGACCGGGACGACGGAACGATCGACCTGATGCTGATGGCCGGCCGGCCGCTGGAACTGGTGGTCCTGATCAAGTGTCTGGCTCACTGGGTGGCGACCGGCCTGCCCCTCGTCGTCGCCGCACCCCTCCTGGGGGTTTTCCTCAATCTCGAACCGGCCGCGATGGCCGCCGTCACACTGACTCTGCTGGTCGGAACACCGGCCCTCACGCTGATCGGAGCAATCGGTGCAGCGCTGACCGTGACCCTGCGCCGGGGTGGACTTCTGTTGGCCGTTCTTGTGGTTCCGCTGGCAATACCGGTGCTGATTTTCGGCGTCAGCTCCGCAGATGCCGCCATTCACGATCCTGTGCCGTTTCTGACGCCGTTCCTGATCCTGTGCGCCCTCTCGCTGATCGCCGCGGTCATCGGTCCGATCGCCTCGGCCGCCGCCCTGCGCTTCGCAGCCGACTAGGGGCCGGCCCATGAAATGGTTTGAGCGAACGCAATGCGCCTCTGCGACCGTTCGATACATTGATGGCAACGAAAGACTGCAGTAAAAGCAAGCATGGCATTTTGGGATTACGCAAATCCGACGCGGTTTTTGAAGCTGGTCCAGGTGGTTCTCCCCTGGCTGACCGGCCTCTGCGTGGTGGCCTTCGCGGCCGGTCTCTACATGAGTTTCTTCGTCGCCCCGGAAGACTACCAGCAGGGTCAGACGGTCCGCATCATGTATATCCATGTGCCCGCCGCCTGGCTGTCGATGATGTGCTATTCGATCATGGCCGTCTCGTCGCTCGGCACGCTGGTCTGGAAACATCCGCTCGCAGATGTGTCCGCCAAGACCGCCGCGCCGATCGGCGCGGCCTTTACCTTCATGGCGCTGGTTACCGGCTCGCTCTGGGGCAAGCCCATGTGGGGCACTTATTGGGTCTGGGATGCAAGGCTGACGTCCGTACTCGTGCTGCTGATCATGTATCTCGGACTGATGACCCTGTGGCGCACGATGGACGATCCGATCAAGGCCGGCAAGGCGGCTGCCGTTCTCACGCTCGCCGGCGCTCTCAATCTGCCGGTCATCAAATTTTCGGTCGACTGGTGGAACACGCTGCATCAGCCCGCAAGTGTCATGCGCTTGGACGGCCCGACCATTCACCCGGATATCCTCTGGCCCTTGCTTGTCATGGCGGTTGCCTTCACGCTGCTGTTTTTCGTGCTGCACCTGATGGCGATGCGCAACGAGATCCTGCGCCGCCGCGTCCGCACCCTGCGCCTGCGGGCCGCCAGTGCCGCCCACCCCCGTTCCGCGGTCGCAACCGCACAGCCTGCGGAGTAAGATCATGGACCTTGGGCCCCACGCCGGCTTTATCCTTGCCTCCTACGGCCTTTGTCTCCTCACCGTGCTCGTTCTGATCGCCTGGATAAGGATCGACAAGGCCGGCCAGGAAAAGGCGCTGAGGGAGCTTGCGGAGCAGGGCGTCTCCCGCCGGCGGCCTGAAGACGGCGGTCGTTAACCCGGATGAATGCCCAGGACACAAATGCGGGTTCCGGCAAGGATCCCGGCTCCAAAACACCTAAACGCGGCTTCCCCGTGCTCGTTCTGCTGCCCCTGGTGGTGTTCGCCGCGCTCGCCGGGTTGTTCCTGTTCCAGCTTACGCTTGGCAACGATCCGCAGAAGATCCCCTCCGCGCTGCTGAACAAACCGGCGCCCGACTTCACTCTTGCGACCGTACCCGGCTTGCTCAAGGACGCCGCACCCGTACCCGGTTTCTCCCGGGCCGACCTTCTGGGCAAAGTGTCCGTCGTCAACATCTTTGCCTCCTGGTGTGTGCCCTGCCGTCAGGAACACCCTCTCCTTGAGGAACTGTCAACGGTGGAGGGCATCCAGCTTCTGGGCATCAACTACAAGGACAAACCGGAAAACGCGCGCCGTTTTCTCGGAAGTCTCGGCAATCCCTATTCGCGTATCGGGGCGGATGATGCCGGTCGGGCAGCCATTGAATGGGGCGTCTACGGCGTACCGGAAACTTTCATCGTCGATGCCCGCGGCATGATCCGGTACAAATTCATCGGTCCGCTCAGCCCTCAGTCCTACCGGGACGTTTTCCTGCCGGAACTTCGCAAAATCCAGCAAGGCGGCTGACACGCCCGGTTTTGGCAACCGTCGTCACATTTGCGCGATATCCGGGAAAACCCGCCATGGTCACCGCCTCGTGACTCGCGCTTGACAGCGCGATTGCCTAATTTAAAGCCATCCAGAAGAGGAATTGACCAGATGGTGGGTGCACAGCGCCGGAGAGCCGTGAGAGCTTTCCGGAAGGTTTTTATCGTCCTTGCCGGAATAGTCGCGCTGACGGCTGCCGTGGATCGCGTCGAGGCTGAGCCTCAAAAGGTCGTTGAACTGTTCACAAGCCAGGGCTGCTCGTCCTGTCCTCCGGCCGACCATCTCGCGGAACGGCTGGTCGAAGAGGAAAGCGATCTGCTGACACTCGTCATGCCGGTGGATTACTGGGACTATCTTGGCTGGAAGGACACGCTCGCAAGCCCGGTCCATTCCCAGCGCCAGCGTGCTTATTCGGCCCGTCGTGGTGACCGTTCGGTCTATACTCCGCAGATGGTCATCAATGGCAACGAACACGTTGTCGGCAGCCGCGAAAGGGATGTCCGCGCCGCCCTTTCCCGCACCGACCCGTTCACCGCGACCGTCGATCTGAAAATCTCCAACATGGTCGTCAAGGCCACGGTGGACGGAACACTGCCCGGGAACGCGTCGATGGCGACGGTCTATTTCGTTCAGATCGAGGGTGAGGCGGAGGTTGATATCGGCCGCGGCGAAAACGCCGGCCGCAAGATCCGGTATGTCAACGTCGTCCGCAATCTCCAACCCATCGGCATGTGGTCGGGTGGCGCGGAAACCTTCCGCATGCCGAAGTCCAAGCTTATGCTGAAAGGCGACGCCCGCTGCGCGATCTTGATCCAGGTGGAAGACCAGGATGGACCGGGAGCCATAATCGGCGCCACGGTTATGGACTGGAAAGGCTGATCTTCACGCGTGTTGCACCTGAAGATCGCCAGCACGCTTTCAAATGCCATTCCCCTGCCCAGCGAATGCCGCGCATTTTCCAGGCATTCAGCTGATTTCGCGGGAATAATGGCGCCATGTGCCTTGTAACCCGCCCAAAAACTGCTACCCCTTGCCCCGGTTTGATCGTCTCATCAGATCGTCAGACCCTTGGCCGGAACCGGCTGAAGGTCTGAAAAGTTGATTTGTTGAAAGTGTTGAGGCTTCTGTCGGCGTTGCATTGAACGCAGGACATGATGGAGCAGCTGGAGTTCGATCGGCATATCCGCTCTCACGCGTGTTGTTCGGAGCGGATTGACCCGGGGGTATGACATGGACCTGAAGCGCAGGCTACGGATTGCCTTTTCAAGCATAGTGATCGGCATCGTCGTGCTCGGCCTCAAATTCGCCGCCTATTGGCTGACCGGATCTGTCGCCCTGTTTTCCGACGCCCTGGAAACCACCGTCAATATCGCGGCCTCGATCGCAACCCTGGCAGCCGTCTGGTTCGCGGCCAAACCCGCCGACAGCAATCATCCCTACGGTCATGACAAGGCCGAATACTTCGCGGCCGTTCTGGTCGGGGTGATGATCGTCCTGGCAGCGATTTCCATTTTCTATGCGTCCTGGATCGGCTTCACCAGAGGCCACAGTCCGCATTATTCCCCGTTGGGGATCGCCATGAACCTGAGCGCCGCGATCATCAATGCGCTCTGGGCGCGCTATCTGATCCACTACGGCAGCAAGACACGGTCACCGGCGCTGCTGGCGGACGGCAGACATCTGATGGCGGACGTCATAACGTCGGCCGGTGTGCTGACCGGCGTCGTTCTTGTGCTGATCACGGGCTGGAGGATCCTCGATCCTGCCCTCGCAGCTCTCGTCGGCTTCGCCGTGCTCTGGTCCGGCTGGGGACTGGTCAAGGAGTCTGTCGGAGGCCTCATGGACGAAGCCGCCTCAGCCGACGTCCTCGACAAGATCCGCCTGCAGATTTCCGAACATGGCGAGGGCGCCCTGGAAGCCCATGACCTTCGGTCCCGAATTGCCGGCAAGTCGACCTTCGTCGATTTTCACCTGGTCGTTCCCGGAGAAATGTCGGTTGAAGCCGCTCACGATATCTGCGACAGGATCGAGGTCGCCATCGCGGAAGACGTTCCGGGCGCCCGTGTCACCATTCATGTGGAGCCCGAACACAAGGCGAAACATTCCGGTATTGTGGTTCTCTAGGCGTGGTTTCCAATGAGGCTGTTCATTGGAAACCACATTTGGCCCGCAAGACCGAATTCTTGAAACAGGACGATCCCAAGATGCCTTCCTGGCGGCGGTTTCACGCCCAGCTTGCCGATCACATCATTCTGATCGTCGGATCGCTCTTCATGGCGATGCCGGTCTATTCCCTGTTCGCCGCGACAACCCACGGGGCCGGTGTCCCCATGATGCCGAGGCTGGACATGGGAGGAAACGCGCTCGAAAACTACGGCCGTTTTCTGACCTCGGACTATGGCTTCTCCGGCGAGGTGACGGCGCTCACCATGCTGTGGAATTCCTTCCTGCTCGGCGCGGGATTCGCCTCGCTGAAACTGGTCCTCTCGCTCATCACCGCCTATGCGCTGATCTACTTCCGCGTCAGATTCGCAAGTCTTGTCTTCGCCATTCTTCTGCTCACGCTCCTGCTGCCGCTGGAGTCCCGCTTTCTGCCCACATATGAAGTGGTTGCGGGCCTTGGCATGGTGAATACGCGCGCCGGGCTCATATTTCCGCTTGTCGCCTCCGGGCTTGGAACGCTGTTCTTTCGCCAATTCCTGCTGACAGTGCCGGACACACTGATGGAATCCGCACGCCTCGACGGGGCCGGCCCCTTCAGGTTCTTCAGGGACATTCTGCTGCCGATTTCCCTGCCGACTGCCGGAGCGCTGTTCCTGGTATTGTTCGTCACCGGCTGGAACCAGTATCTGTGGCCCGTCATCGTGACATCCGAGGAGAGTGCCTACACGCTGGTCCGAGGCATGCAGTTCTTCGGCCGCGCCAGCCCGCACGGATTGATGCTCGCGGTTCTGGCGGTGCTCCCGCCGGCCCTGCTTGTCATCTTGTTTCAAAGACAGGTTGTTAAAGGTCTGTTCGACGGCTCACACTAGGTACCGACCCATACAATGAGGATGACATGGCATTTGAGGCGATCCTTTTCGATTGCGACGGCGTTCTGGTCGATTCCGAAAAGATCTATGTGGAAGTGGAACGCGAGCATCTGGCCAGGATCGGTCTTCATTACGACCTGAATGTCTATATGGACCGCTTCCAGGGCCTCGGTGGCGCGGACTTCTGGGCCGCTTTGCAAAGCGATCATCAGGCACTCGGCAAGGGTCCCCTGCCGGAGACCTTTGGTCCGGATCTTGACGCAGCCACCTTGGCGCGGATCGACGCCGAACTCACCGACATAGCCGGCATCAAGGAACTGCTGGAGGCACACAGGGGAGCACGTGCGGTCGCGTCCTCGTCCCGCCTGCAGCGGCTGCACCACAAGCTGCGCCACACCGGTCTTCACGCCTATTTCGAGCCGCACATCTATTCAGGCGAACAGGTTGAGAACGGCAAACCGGCGCCGGATCTCTTTCTCTTCGCTGCCGGCAAGCTGGGTGTGCAGCCGGCGTCGACGCTTGTCATCGAAGACAGCGCCAACGGGGTCAAGGCCGGGCTGGCTGCCGGCATGACCGTCTGGGGGTTTGTCGGCGGCGGTCACAGCCATGACGGCCATGCAGGACAGCTTTCGGCCGCAGGGGCTCACAGGGTTGTCGACAGCCATGACGATCTGGCGGCCATGCTGTCGGACGCAGGACCGGTGGCTTGAAGCAGACGGCAGTCTGCCAATCCCCTCCGTCCCTGCCTTGAGCCGGGGCCTTCAGAGACGGTGGCAGGTCCCGGCCCAAGGCCGGGACAGCGCCGCGTGAGTTTGACGCTGCATCAACCGCAAACCGGACCCTGCCTCCGGGCTTTTACCTGCCCAGATCGCTTTCGGGATTTGCGCTGATCTTGTGAATGGAGAGATCGGCACCAAGATGCTCTTCTTCCGCCGTCAGCCGCAGACCCGTTACAACTTTCAGAACACCATAGACGGCAAAGCCGGCGCCAAGCGCATAAACCGCACCGATGAGTGTGCCCGCGATCTGCGCCAGCGGCGACACGCCACCGAGGCCGCCCAACGCCTCCAGCCCGAAGAAACCGGCGGCAATTCCGCCCCAGGCACCGCAGATGCCGTGCAGCGGCCAGACACCGAGCACATCATCGACTTTCAGCTTGTTCTGGCAGATCTCGAAGCCGATCACGAAGATACCGCCTGCGATACCGCCAACAATCAGACAGCCCGCGGGATGCATGATGTCTGACCCGGCGCAGACCGCGACGAGGCCGGCCAGCGCACCGTTATGGACAAACCCCGGATCGTTCTTCCCGACCACGAGCGCGGCCAGGATGCCGCCTGCCATGGCCATCAGCGAGTTGATCGCGACGAGGCCGGAAGCTCCCTCCAGCGACCCGGCCGTCATTACGTTGAAGCCGAACCAGCCCACACACAGCATCCAGGATCCCATGGCGAGCCAGGGCAGCGACGACGGCGGAATGCCGACCGGTCGACCGTTGCGGTCGTAGCGGCCGATACGCGGGCCGAGAAGCAGCACGGCCGCCAACGCGATCCAGCCTCCGACGGCATGGACCACCACAGACCCCGCGAAATCGTGGAAGGGCGCGCCGAAGGAGGCTTCGATCCAGGCCTGGATGCCGAAATTGCCGTTCCAGACAACGCCTTCGAAAAGCGGATAGACAATGCCGACAAGCACGACGGTCGCAAGACATTGCGGCCAGAATTTCATTCGCTCGGCGATACCGCCTGAGATGATCGCCGGAATGGCGGCTGCGAAAGTGGTCAGAAAGAAGAACTTGACCAGCGTCAGGCCCTGCAGCTCGAACCCCTCTCCGCCGCCGGACAAGGCCGCGGCATTCACCAGGAAGGTCGTGCCATAGGCAACCGCATAGCCGACGAAGAAATAGGTGACGGTCGACAATGCGAAGTCAACGAGAATTTTAACCAGAGCGTTGACTTGGTTCTTTTGCCGCACGGTCCCCACTTCGAGAAACGCGAACCCTCCATGCATGGCAAAAACGAGGATTGCCCCGACCAGAACAAAAAAGACGTCCCCACCAACCCCTGCTGCACTCATTTCCGACCCCCGATTAGGCAAATTGCCGCTTGTTTATGCTTTTGGAGCCACAAGCTATACAAACCGCATGCCAATCGGGCAGAAGACTAGAAAATACGCAGTAATCAGCCGATCTATTGAGCATGTTCGAAAAGATGCTGCGTTTCGGCATGCCTAATTCTGCTTATTCGATAATCAATTGCCTAATTTTTAGGTCCATCTAATCACCTTGAGCGAAATCGATTGAATGTCGCTGGATCTTTTCGGAGCTGTCCGAAGATCCAGGGTATCCGTCCAGATGCAGAACGTCCGGGACGCTCCATCCGAAGAGAGCGTCAGGCAAAAAAAAGCCCGGAGCGAACTCCGGGCTTCCAAGTTTGCGGTCTGAGCCAAAAGACCGCCTGGGAGATATTAGGTCAGCGCATCTTGTTAGAGGCGCTGGGACCCCATGCCGAATTCCGGATAGGCTTCCACGCCGACTTCGACCTTGTCGAGCCCGAGCGCTTCTTCTTCTTCCGAGACCCGGATACCCATGGTGGCTTTCAGGATGAACCAGACGATTGCCGAAGCGACCAGCGTGAACACGCCGTAGGCAACGATACCGGTGATCTGAACGCCCCAGGAGGCATCGGCGTTGGAGAGCGGCACGATCAGCGTGCCCCAGATACCTGCGAGCAGGTGAACCGGGATGGCGCCGACCACGTCGTCGATCTTCAGCTTGTCGAGCATCGGCACGGCGAAGACGACGATCGCACCACCGACAGCACCGATGAACACGGTCTGCCAGACACTCGGAGCCAGAGGCTCGGCGGTGATGGAAACAAGACCGGCAAGAGCGCCGTTCAGAGCCATCGTCACGTCAACCTTCTTGTAAAGGATCTGGGTGAGGATGACCGCCGCGACCACACCGGCGGCAGCCGCCATGTTGGTGTTGGCGAAGATGCGGGAGACGTCGGAGACATCGCTGATGGTGCCCATCGCGAGCTGCGACGCGCCGTTAAAGCCGAACCATCCGAGCCACAGGATGAAGGTACCCAAGGTCGCAAGCGGCATGGAGGAACCCGGGAACGGGTGAACCGATCCATCGGCTCCGTATTTGCCTTTACGGGCACCCAGGATGATCGCACCGGCAAGAGCGGCCCAGCCACCGACGGAGTGAACCAGCGTAGAACCGGCGAAGTCGGAGAAGCCCATTTCATAGAGCCAGCCCGTGCCCCACTGCCAGGAACCGGCGATCGGGTAGATGAAACCGGTCAGAACGACCGTGAACACCAGGAACGGCCAAAGCTTGATACGCTCGGCCAGGGTGCCGGAGACGATCGACGCGGTCGTGGCGCAGAACACCATCTGGAAGAACCAGTCGGACGCCGTGGAATAACCGGTGTCGAGTGCATCGCCACCGACAGCGTCGAAGGCATAAGGACCGAAGGAGCCCATGAACCCGCCGTCAACACCAGTGTACATGAGGTTGTACCCGGTAATCCAGTACATCAGGCCTGCAATGGAGTAGAGCGTGATGTTCTTCAGGCACTGCATCGAGACGTTCTTGGAGCGGACCAGACCGGCTTCCAGCATCGCAAAGCCGGCAGCCATCCACATCACGAGGAAACCACCGATCAGGAACAGCAGCGTGTTCAGGATATAAGCGACCTCAGGGGACACGGCCGGAATGGCAGCAGCGTCCTGGGCGAGGGCCGGCACTGCCGAGAGACTCAGCAAGGCCAGCGACGTCGCGCCCTTAGCGACAAGTTTTTTCATGATACGTTTCCTTACCTAAAATCAAAGAGCTTCGGCGTCGGTTTCGCCGGTACGAATGCGGACAACCTGGTCGATGGAGTGGACGAAGATTTTTCCGTCGCCGATCTGACCGGTTTTCGCAGCACCTGAAATCACCTCGACAACCTTGTCGACAGACGCGCTGTCGACAGCGACCTCGATCTTCAGCTTCGGCAGGAAGCTGACGGCGTATTCGGTGCCGCGGTAAATTTCGGTGTGACCTTTCTGGCGGCCATAGCCTTTGACTTCAGTCACCGTCAGCCCCTGGATGCCGATGCTCGTCAGGGCATCACGCACTTCGTCGAGCTTGAACGGCTTGATGATGGCCATCACTATTTTCATTGCTCGTTCCATTCCCCTTGCTTAGCGCCCCTTCCCATCGAAGAAGCTCCGCCGACCGGTCCGGAAATCGCGCCTGTTTCACATCCCCTCTGGAAGGATCTTCTCAGGTCTTTGCGTGCGCCACGTTGCGTGGCCCGGACCAGTGTCGGCCATTGCTAATCAAGGACCGTGCCAACTTGCGAATTACGGGGATTTTTCCGCAGAATTCCGCGCGTTAACAGCTGTTAAGGAATGGAGGAAGGAAAGGGCAGAAACTCAAATGGCCACTTTTAAGGCAGAATTTTTGCCTAAGTAATAATCAGACAAAGTGCTTCAGGTTAAAAATTGAGCAGAAGAATCACATTCGGCCTACCGCATAAAAATGCGGCAGACCGAACGTGCAAATCATCGAACCAACTAGGGTACGGACCCGTAAAATGGTACTTTCAGGCGGAAAACCCGCCGTCTTCCATATAGGCCTGCTCTTTCGACGTTGTGTCCCGCCCGAGTGAACTGTTGCGGTGGGGAAAGCGGCCGAACCGCCGGATGACATCCATGTGGAGAAGCGCGTAGTAATACAGGTCCTTGTCACCAAGCACCCGAAACAGATCCACGGACCGTTCCTGATGCGCAATGTCCTCCGAATGTTCGAAAGGCAGATAGAAAAATCCGCGAACAGTTTTCGGAAAGGCACGATCGAACCCGCTCGCAAGCGCTTGCTCGGCGACGCTCAGGGCCTTCGCATCCGCCTTGAAGGCGTCTGCCGTTCCCCGGAACACGTTTCTGGGCATCTGGTCCAGCAACAGAAGAAGCGCGAGCGATCCGTCCGCAGTCTCCATCCACGGATCCAGACCGCCTGAAAGCGCTCCTTCGATTGCCGGCAGGAACCCCTCCCGGCACTCACGGTCGAACTCTTTGTCGCTTGCGAACCATTTTCCGGGGCCGGCCTGCCACCAGAAATCGAGCACATCCAGCGGCGTAATCTGCTGATCGGTCATGAGAAGTCTTTCGCGGTTGCGTTGAAACCAGCCGCCCAAAGCGGCAATCCATCGGTCGGTTATAGCAAACCGCTATTGGTCACAGGCAAGTTTCTGCCAGCTTTCGACGTGCTCGGCATAGTGTTTTTCAAAAAAACCGTTTTCCCTCAAGTCGGCCATTTCCTCCCGGAAGGCTTCGACCAGTTCGGGGTCGCTGCCCTTGCTGAAGACGGCCCACAGCGGCTGCGCCAGCGCCTCTATGAAGACCACCGGTTTCAGAAGCGACCCGTCATAGCCCTCCCGGCAGACGGAGGCTTCGGCCAGAAACCCCGTCAGCGGAAGAAGATCGAGCCGGTCGAGATAGAGCATCTCGATACCCTGGCGGTAATCGGTTATCGGCACCAGGTTACGGCCTTCGTCAAACCCCAACTGTTTCAGATAACTATGCAGATTGCCGCCATTCTGAACACCGATCCGCAAATTGAGCGACATGAGGTCTTCAATCCGGTCAACTGCGATCTCCGGCCGGGTATCGAGCTGATAGAAATACTGACCATAGGGAGACACTTCGCCAAGCCACTCGAACCAGCCTTCACGCTCTTGCGTCCGCGAGAGCGAAAAGAACAGGACGTTCGGTTCCTGGCGCGCCGTCAGAATTGCCCTTTTCCAGGGCAGAAAGTCGAATGACCCGACCGAGACCGGCAGCCGCTCGCTGACCCGGTCAATCACGGCAAGCATGAAATCGGCGACGTAGCCGTCGGGCTCTCCGTCATTATCCCATTGCAGCGGCGCGAAATACTGCGTCACGATGCGGATCTGTCCGGACGCGGCCTTCACCAGCTGGCTGTGCCACAAGCAAGCTGAAATCAAAACGCCCACAAAGATATAAAATGCGGATTTCAAGTGCTTAACACCAATGCACGTTGATCATGATCCTCATGACCAATCCTCCTGGCGGAAACAGCAAAACCTGCGAGATTTTTAGAGACCTTTGCCGCAAGTCGCACATCTTGACGTTTCCCGGAACATCCCGATCATATATTCAGTCTAAATTCGAACTGCTAATCGCATGTAAAGACATGTAGATTCTTACAATACAAAAACAATCCGCGCTATTTTTAAATAGCGTAGCGTCAGGAACTGCAACCATTGAGTGAAATCACACTGGACTTGAAAGGCTTGAAATGCCCGCTGCCGGTTCTCAAGACGCGCAAGGCCTTGACCCGACTTGCCACGGGTGACCGAATGACGGTGCTGACCACGGACCCGATGGCTGAAATCGACATCCCGCATCTTTGCAGCCAGGACGGTCATACCTTGCTGTCAGCGGAAAAAACCGCAACTGGACACAGTTTCCTGCTCTCCAAGGGCGATTAAAGCATCCGCATTCGGTCAACCTGGACGAGTTCCTCAGCAATTTCGAATTCGATTTGAGGTGTATCTATCCGGCCGCCTCGTCAGGAGCGGTTCGCGATCCTGTCAATCTCGGCCGCCAGTTCCAGATCCAGCGCGCTCAACCCGCCGACATCATGGGTCGCCAGCGTGATATCGACACTGCGGTAGACATTGAACCACTCCGGATGGTGATCCATCTTTTCCGCCACCAGCGCCACTTCCGTCATGAACCCGAAGGCATGCCGGAAATTCTTGAACCTGAAGGATTTGGAAATGGCTTCTCGCTCTTCGCAAAGGTGCCAGTCCGCCAGTGCCTTCAGTCCCGCCGCACGGTCTTCCGGTTTCAGCCGTTCTGCCATTTGATCCTCCTTCAGGTCGGGGCCACCCGATCATGAGCCCATACCCTAGCCTAACCCGATGACAAGGCGAAGGCGATGAGGCATACCGTGATAACAAAGCTTCGCGTTGCCTTGCCGGAGGCACAGGTTTGCCTCGTGATCGTGGCCGCTGCATCGGAGACTGCCGTGCCTCACTCTGTCCTGTTCGTATGCCTTGGCAACATCTGCCGGTCCCCGCTCGCCGAAGGCATCTTCCGAACCCTCGTCGACGAAAGCGGACAGGGCGACCTGTTCACAATCGACTCTGCCGGAACCGGCGCCTGGCACATAGGCAATCCGCCGGACCCGCGCTCGATCGATATCGCCGCGAAACACGGGATCGACCTGTCCGCGCAGCGCGCCCGGCAGGTCGTCTCCGCGGACTTCACACGTTTCGATACGATCCTTGCCATGGATGCCGCCAACCTCGCGGCGCTCGGCTCGGAAGAAAGCTCCCGCACGGCCCACATTCGTCTGTTACTCAACGATCCGCCCAAGGATGTTCCCGATCCCTATTTCGGCGGGCCGGACGGATTCGAACATGTCTACCGCCTCGTGCGCTCAGGCTGCGAGAAATTTCTCGATACGCTAGATCGGCCCGAACACGTCTGAACCCGGTTCAGGCACTCTCTGCGGACAGGGTTCACAAATACGTCTTGCGGGCCGTTGTATGGATTTCACTCCCAGAGATGGTCCCGGGCTCGAACATGAAACTTCTGTGGTGGTGTATTGCTGCGGTCCTCATTCTGCTCGGACTGGCAACCGTGTGGATGCCGGTTCCAACCGGAATTCCGCTGCTTGCCCTTGGCCTGATCTTGATTATCGCAACAAGCAGAAGCGCGGCGCGGCAGTTGCGCAGCCACCGGCGCACGACCCCGCACCTCAATCATGCACTCACATGGGTTGAGGACAGATCTCCCTTGCGCTTTGCCCGGATACTCAAACGCACCCGGCCGCGCAAGAAGTAGGTCCGGTCAGCTTTCCGAAATTTTGCCGAGCGCGTTCTGAAGGGCTCTTCTGGCCGTTACCAGGAATCTCCCCCCTGTCCGCTGCAAACTGCGGCCGGTCACCGTGAACCATTCATCCAGCCGGGTGTCGCTCACAAGCGGCGGCTGTTTGACATAGAGCAGCCGGTGGATGAGCAGAATGACCAGCAGGGTCACCCCCCAGGAAATCAGCGTGTCGGACAGGAAATGCCCTCCGAACGCGACCCTGTTGACGGAGAGGATGAGACAGAGCGGCAGGATGAACGCCAGGGCCGGCTTGCGCCAGCTGGCGGGGACCAGGAACACAATCGAGACCAGCCACATGCCCGCTGACGCCTCTCCCGAAACGAAAGAACAATTTCTGTCGCAACTGTCGGTGATTTTCCAGACCGGCTGAAACGGCAGATCGCCTCCGAACTCCTCGACCGACCGCGGACGCGGGCGTCCCCAATTGTTCTTCAGGATCAGGTTCACCAGAACACCAGGCCCCATGATCAGCGTGCTGAGAAGAAAAACCGGCATGCGCAGCGGCAGCAGAGGTGGCCGTCCCGGCGCCAGCAGCTTGATAAGAAGCACCGCCAGGCAGACAATTGCAATCAGACGGACGAGAAACGGGCCCAGGTGCCTTACATCCCGCAGGAACGGATCATTCTGGGCGGAAAACCCGGAAGTCGCGGAATAGAACAGACCGCTGGCCAGAAAATCGACCCCGGGGAAAATCAGGAAGAACAGCGAGACGATAACCACATAAAGGCTCACCGCGGCCATCGGATGCCGAAAGCACCACGCGGACGCATTGCGCGGGAATGACGTCATTTTGTTTTTGCTGGAACCGACATGCTTCATGGTGCCATCATCTAGATCACCCCGCCCTCATATGGAACCATGTGAAAGCAAAAAGTTGATCGCCCTGCGGATCGAGGCGCCCTGAGGACTTCGGGATCCAACCGGGACCCCGTTCACTTTTCCTGTGGGCCTGGCTTGCTCCCCAGCGCACGCACCATGGCCTCATACAGCGCAAGGGGAGACAGGGGCTTGGTAAGCGTTTCCTGAAAACCTGCCTGCTGCAGCCGGTCGTCATCGGCCGATTCCAGCGCCGCGGTGACCGCGATCAGCGGCAGCTCGAACTCCGGCCGCAGATGTCTCAGCTCCTCGGCGGTTTCCACGCCGCTCATTCCCGGCATGTGCAGGTCCAGAAGCACGGCATCGAAGGTGCTCTTGCCAACCAGGCCGATGGCCTGCTCGCCCGACCTGGCGATTTCCGAGGAGATGCCGAAGGATTCCAGCAAGGCCTCCAGCAACCGGCAATTCGTATCGTTGTCGTCGACAATAAGCACATGAGCGGAAAGCCCGCTCGCGGTTGGAGCTTGTCCGCGCACAGTCGCCGAAGAAGAGGAAATGTCCACCTTCCCGTCCCTGTCTCCGGCCCCTGCCGTCCCCCCTTCCGCAGGGATGCGCACTTCGAATCGGCTACCGCCGGCCTCCCCGCGGGTTAACTGCAATTGGCCACCCAAGCCCTGCAGCAACTGTTGCGTTCCCCATAAACCCAGCCCCGTCCCAGGCCCTGTCTCGCGACCATGACGGCCTCGAACAAACGGCCGGAAAAGCCGTGCCTGTTCCTCCGAGTCGATACCCGGACCGCTGTCTTCAACGCACAGAGACAGCATTTCATGCTCTGCGGTCCCTTCCGCAGGCAAAAGATGCACCCTCACCGCGATACCCCCCTTGGGCGTATATTTGACCGCATTGTCGAGGAGCGTCGTCAACACCCGGCGCAGTGCACCGCTATGCCGGGTGACGATCTGTTTCACCGGTTCCTCGAGTGAAAGCTGGAAGGACAGGCCCTTTTGCTCAGCGGCGATCCGGAAGAGTTCTGCGACATCGGAAACGACATCGGCTACCCGTATCGAGGCGCTGCCGGTTCCAGAACCGGTGGAGGGAATGAGATCGCCGGTAAGCTGTGTCAGCGCATCGATGGACCGGATGAGAATGGACAGGTGCTCTGTTTGAGTGTCGTCAAGCGGACGATTGCCCATGAGTTCGGCGGTCAGCCGCATCGCCGCCAGCGGCGTTCTCAGATCGTGGGCAAGCAACGCAATCTTGATGCTGTCGTCGTCCTGACCTGCCATTCGGCCCAGGCTCCTTCGCGTGGGTGGACGTCAACGGGGCTTGCCAGACGGATGTCAAAAAGCCAAGTTAACCAATACCGTGCTTACCCTGATGACCGGCCTCTGTCCATCCGGTCGCTTTCCGGTTGCCAGAACCACCAGTCCCATGTCCCGAACCTGCCTGCCGTCTGATTTCAACATGTGCGTCTCCATGCGGCAGCTCCGGCTGCAAAATATTGAAATCTCTAAAACCACTCGATAAATATCTGTTTCCAATCGGTCTTTTGAATTTGGCATTTGAACGCGAACCGGCCGCACACGGCTATCCAGCATAAAATGCCATCCATCATATCCGAATCAGCCAGAGGCCGACGCTTCCTATGCTTGGACAAACCCTTACCATCGTCGCCCCGGTCTTCATTTTGATCGGCATCGGCTATGCGCTGGCAAAGTTTCAGGTGCTCAGGCAGAGCGCCAGTGAAGCCCTCGGACAATTCGTCTTCGTCGTTGCCATTCCCGTCCTGCTGTTCCGCACCCTGATCGGAGCAGATCTCAGTTCCGGCGTGCCATTTTCCCTGTGGGCGAGTTATTTCCTCGGGGTCGGCGTCGCCTGGACACTCGGGGCGCTGGTCATCCGTAAGGGCTTCGCACGCGATGCCCGCGCCGGAGCCATCGGCGGCATCTCTGCGGCGTTCGCCAACACCATCATGGTCGGTTTGCCCCTGGTCTTCGCCGTCTACGGCGAAGACGGCCTGGTTCCCCTGCTCCTGATAATCTCCATACATCTGGCTGTGATGACAATCCTGATGGCGGTCGCCATGGAACGCGCAGCCGCGCTCGACAGCGGCACAGCCTCGCCGCCACTTGCAGATCTTCTCAAGGGCGCCGCCAGGAACCTGGTCAGGAACCCTCTCATCCTTGCCATCGTCATCGCCTTTGCCTGGCGCCAGACCGGCCTCGAAATTCCCGAGATCGGTATGGACGTCTTGAACCGCATCGCCGCGACGGCCCTGCCCCTGGCGCTGTTGTCACTCGGCATGAGCCTGGTGCAATATGGAATACGCGGCAACGTGCTGCCGGGTTTCCTGCTCGCTGCGGTCAAAATCCTGATCATGCCCGTCGTGGTCTTCGTCGCCGGGGCCTTCGTCTTTCAACTTCCGCCGCTCTGGACCTCCGTCGCAACCCTGACGGCCAGCTGCCCGACCGGAGCCAACGCCTATATCTTCGCCAATCGCTACGGCACCGGCCACGCCATGTCCGCCAATGCGATCACCGTGACGACCTTGAGCGCCATCGTCACCACAAGCCTGTGGATCTGGTTTCTGGACATGTGGTTCGGGGCGGGTCTGCGCTGAGCGAAAGCCTCAAAGACCGATCCGCTTGCGCAACTGCGCATGGGTCATGCCAGCCTCGCGCAAAGATCTGAGGCTGGTGTCACTGTTGGATTTCGACAATTTGCGGCCGTCTTCACCCAGAACCAGCCGGTGATGCCGGTAAACCGGTTGCGGCAGTCCGAGCAGTTCCTGAAGCACCCGATGAACACTGGTGGCGTGATGGAGATCCTGCCCGCGCAGCACATCGGTGACACCCTGACGCGCGTCATCGACCACCACAGACAGGTGATAGCTGGTCGGCGTGTCCTTGCGCGCAAGCACCACGTCCCCCCAGGCCGCCGCATCGGCCGCGACAGTGACCGCCGGATCGAACAGACAAGCGCCCTCGGCTCCGGCCTCCTGCCAGCCCGGCGAGGCTCCGATCCGTTGAAGAGCCCCTTTCATGTCGAGACGCAGGGCAAAGGGAGCGTCGCTGGCGGCTCGCTGACGCAGTTCTGCTTCGGACAACACCTCTCCGTCGCCGGGATAGAGCGGTGCCCCGTCCGGATCGCGCGGCCACGTGTGACCGCTCGCGTCCCGCTGATTGACGAATGTCTTGATCTCCGCCCGTGTCAGATAGGACGGATAGACCAGTCCCGTATCCTGCAACCGTTCCAGAGCTTCCCGGTAGAACGCAAAGCAGTCCGACTGACAGACGACCGGCTGTTCCCACTGAAGCCCCAGCCAGGACAGGTCCTCGAACATGTCCCGTTCCAGTTCCGGCGTACAGCGGGTCTGGTCGATATCCTCCACCCGCACCAGAAGACGGCCGCGAAGCGCAACGGCCGCGCGGGCGTTGAGCAGCGCCGACAGCGCATGACCGAGATGCAGATGCCCGTTGGGAGAGGGCGCGAAACGGAAGACGGGTTCGGTCATCGGAACCAGGGCAACAGGGTTGACGGGACGGTGGGCCTGAACTCAAGTCCAGGGTACGGACCCATAACACCCCCAATGCCGGGTGCAAACAACGAGATCGCTTCGCATGAAACCGATAAACACGGAAGCCGATATTCACGCCGGGCTTTCAGAATTGATCAGATCGGATCCGCGTCTTGCCCCCATCGCCCGGATTGCCGGACCCATACCCCTGCGGCGCAGGGCAGCGGACTTCGAGGGACTTGCCCAGATCGTCACCGGTCAGCAGGTGTCTGTGGCCAGTGCCTCCGCGATTTTTCAACGGCTTCAGACGCTGGTAACGCCTCTCACCGCCGACCGGCTTGAAGACTTCACCGACGACGATCTCGCCGGTGCGGGTCTCTCCCGCCCCAAGATCCGGACATTGCGCGCAATCGCAACCGCCTGCCGTGAAGGCCTCGATCTGGCGCATCTGGCCGAAGCACCGCCACAAGAGGCCCATGCGCGCCTGTGCGCCATCAAGGGTATCGGCCGCTGGACGGCGGATATCTTCCTGTTGTTTTGCGCGGGCCATCCCGACGTCTTTCCGAGCGGCGATCTCGCCCTGCAGATCGCCGTCCGCGACGCGCTGCAGCTGAGCGAAAAACCGGCCCCGGCGACCCTGGATGACATCGCGGCCTCCTGGTCACCGCACCGGGCCGTCGCCGCGCGTCTCTTCTGGTCCTGGTACCGGGAGCAGAAACAGGGGCGCGACACGATGCCTGTCTAGGCGTGCTTTCCAACGAGGTTGTTCACCGCCCGCAGAAGCAGCTCGATGTCCTGCGGCCGCGACAGGCGATGATCGCCATCCGGCACGAGAGAGAACGTGACATCGTCGAGCGGCAGGGCCTCGACCAGACGCCGGGCGTGGCTCGCAGGCACATCCGGATCCTGCGCCCCTTGCAGGATCGTGACCGGCGCACCGACATGCAGCGGATCGTCCAGCAACAGATGCCTGCGGCCGTCCTCGATCAGCTTGCGCGTGATCACATAAGGCTCATCGCCATAGGCCGAAGGCTGCGCCCAGCGCCCTTCGGAAAGAATCGTCTGGCGGATTTCCTCCGTGAAGCGCTGCGTCCACATCAGTTCCTCGGTGAAGTCCACCGCCGGAGCGATCAGCACAAGCCCCTTTATCTTGCCGGTCGCCCTGCGGCTCAACGCCAGCAGCAACGCAATCCACCCTCCCATGGAGGACCCGACCAGGATGGTTTCACCCGGACAGAACCTGTCGACCACGGCTTCCGCCTCCTCCAGCCAGTCGGAAACGCAGCCGTCCTCGAAATCGCCGCCAGATTGGCCGTGGCCGGAGTAATCGAACCGGACAACCGCCTGCCCGCGCGCCGCGCCATATTCGGCAAGCGCTACGGCCTTGGTGCCGGACATGTCCGACTTGAAGCCCGACAGCCACAGAAGAGCCGGCGCCTTGCCGGGTGTTTCCAGGACAGCTATCCGACGCTCCCGGGCGTTTTTTCCGGCCTTGATGAATTGCGGTTCGCACGCACCCATATTATGGCTCTCGTTCTGCTATCTTCATCTTTGCATATTCAGCTGATACCGGCCTTGCATCCAAAAGGCTACCCGGAGGGAAGACTTGGACCGATTGCCCCCTGCCACGACAGTTCTTCAAGTCATCCCGGACCTGAATTCCGGCGGCGCGGAACAGACGACGCTGGATGTGGCGCGGGCCATCGTGAAGGCTGGTGGAACCGCACTGGTGGTCAGCCAGGGCGGTCAGATGGAAAGCGGTCTCACGGAGGCGGGCGCGGAACATATCCTCATGCCGGTCAAATCCAAGAACCCGCTGACGCTCCGGAAAAACGCCGGGCGGCTCGCCGCCCTGATTGCCGAGCGCAATGTCAGCATCGTGCATGCCCGAAGCCGTGCTCCGGCGTGGTCGGCCCTGTGGGCTGCCCGCCGCGCGAAGATCCCCTTCGTGACGACCTACCACGGCACCTATAATCAGTCGAACGCGCTGAAAGCATTCTACAACTCCGTCATGGCACGCGGCGATACGGTCATCGCCAACTCCCACTTCATTGCCCGGCTGATTGCCGAAAGACATCCGTTTGCCGAGGACCGGATCACCGTAATCCAGCGTGGTTCGGACCTGAACGGTCTGGACCCGGCCAATGTCAGCGCACTTCGACAGCAGGCGCTGAAAGACCAATGGGGAATTCCGGCGGGACATCCCATTATTGTGAACATTGCCCGGCTGACCGCCTGGAAGGGCCAGAAGATCGTCATTGAGGCGATGGCACGGCTGAAGGACACCAACGGCGGCGATCCAATTGCGATATTGGCCGGCGATCACCAGGGTCGCGAGAGCTATGTCGCCGAATTGAAGAAACTGATTGCCGACAACGATCTGCATGACCGCGTGCGGCTGGTCGGGCACTGCGCGGATGTGCCCGCGGCCATGGCGCTGGCGGACCTGGCGATCGTCGCCTCGACAGAACCGGAAGCCTTCGGCCGGGCTGCGGTCGAAGCTCAGGCCGCATCGGTTCCCGTCATCGTCTCGGACCTTGGAGCGGTTCCGGAAACCGTACTGGCCCCGCCCGAGGTTGCCGAAAATCAGCGGACCGGCTGGCGTGTCCCACCGGCCGACCCGGTCGCGCTGGCCGATGCGATCCAGATGGCGTTGCGTCAGGGTCCGGAAAACCGCGAGCAACTGACGGAACGGGCGCTGACCCATGTCCGGCAGAACTTTTCCGTCGAGACAATGTGCGCGAAAACGCTGGCCGTTTATGCCGGGCTCATGCCCTAGGCGGCCAGCGGATAGGCCTCTTCGACAAGATAGGGCCCGCCGCCGACGCTGGCTTTGGCGGAGAACAGCACGAAGCGGCCGGCAACGAACGGCGGCGCCTGAAAATTCCCCCGTTCGCTCAGCCATTTCGCCACATCCTCGTTGGTTGAGGTTTTGCAGCGCGCCACGGTTACATGCGGGATGTATTTGCGCCGTTCCGGCGGCAGATGAATCCGCTGAAGGATACGCTCCTGCTCAGCCTGCAGCTCGGCCAGCTGCGCGGTCGGCTCGACGCGGGCCCACACCGCATGCGGCCTGCCATTTCCGAAAGAGCCCAGCCCGTTCAGCCGAATCTCGATGGGGTCCCGGCGGATCCGGTCAAGCGCCGCCACGACCTCATCGGCCGTGCGATCGTCTATGTCGCCAATGAAACGCAAGGTGAGGTGATAGTTTTCCGGGTCGATCCAGCGGGCGCCCCGAAGGCCCCCCCGGAGCATCGAAAGCATGAGTGCCGTCTGGGACGGAATCTCAAGGCCTGTAAAAAGGCGCGGCATGGGTTTTCCCTCCGCTGTCGCTGATGAAACCCATGAGGAATCAACTTCATGAAATTCGCAAGACAAAATTGCAAGTTTCTGAATTCGCGCCCAATTTCCGTTTGCAGAGACAAAAATACCGGATCGGCGAAAAGCCGATCCGGTATTTTTGTGCAAATTGATTCTCGTCTGAACCGGTTTTCCTTCAGCTCCGGATTGGAGCTTTATGGAGCCGGATTGCCAAACTCCTGATGCAGTGCATCGATTTTTTCCAGGACATCTTCGCTCAGCTTCAGTTCGGCTGCCGCGATATCCGTCTCGAGCTGATCCATGCGGGTGGCCCCGAGGATCACCGAGGTCATGAAGCTGCGCGACATCGCGAAGGCGAGCGCCATCTGCGAAGGGTCCAGCCCTGCTTCCTTCGCAAGGTTCACATAGGCATCGAACGCCTGGATCGCGCGCGGGTCTTCGTAGCGCTGAAGTCGGTTGAAAAGGGCTTTCCTGGACCCGGCCGGCAGCGCTCCGTCACGATATTTGCCGGTGAGATATCCCTGCGCCAGCGCCGAATAGGCCAGAAGGCCGACATCCTCCCTGCGCGCGACTTCGGCCAGGTTGGTCTCGAAGGTCCGGTTGACCAGCGAATAGGCGTTCTGAATCGAGACGATGCGCGGCAAACCGTAACGCTCCGCGGCAGCAACATACTGCATGGTGCCCCAGGAACTTTCGTTGGAAATGCCGATGTGCCGGATCTTGCCCGCCTTCACCAGGTCGGCCAGAACTTCCAGCGTGGAATCGATGCTGTTTTCATCTTCCGCCGGCTCCACGTCACTCCAGCGTGTCGGGTTAGATCCGAACCCTGAGGTGCGCCGGTCCGGCCAGTGGATCTGGTAGAGGTCGATATGGTCGGTCTGGAGATTTTTCAGGCTCCGGTCGACCGCGAATTCGATCTGCGGCCGGGTGAGCCGGCCGTGCTCTCCGTTTTCCCGAAACCAGTCCATGTCGGTGCGGCCGACAATCTTGGTCGCGACAACCACCTTGTCGCGGTTGCCGGTTTTCGCGAGCCAGGTCCCGATGATGCGCTCCGTGCGCCCCTGGGTCTCCCTGTTCGGCGGGATCGGATAGAGTTCGGCGGCGTCGAAAAAGTTGATGCCCTTGTCCAGGGCGTAATCCATCTGCGCGTGACCTTCGGCTTCCGAGTTCTGTTCTCCGAAGGTCATGGTTCCAAGGCACAGGGCGCTTACCTGCACATCCGTGCGGCCGAGACGGCGTTGTTCCATCATGATTTCCTTTGCATTGAAAAGGGCGGTGCGGAAGCGGAAAGGCCGTTGGCCTCAGCTTTCCCCCCTCAAGACGACTTGGCTTTGGCCAAAAGTTCTTCCACTTTCAGCAAAATGTTTTCGACGATGACGGCCACCCCCTCCGCATTGGGGTGCATACCGTCGGAAAGATTGAGATCCGGATCGAGAGCCACCCCGTCCAGAAAGAAGGGATAAAGCAGAGTATGCTGTGCAGACGCAATATCCGCATAGATCGGATCGAAGGCATCCGCGTATTCCGGCCCCAGATTGCGGGGCGCCAGCATGCCTGCAAGCAACACTTCTATACCCCGCTCTTTCAGGCGTCGGGTGATTTCTTCAAGATTTTTTTTGGTAATTTCAGGCGAAATACCCCTGAGCGCATCATTCGCTCCCAGTTCAACGATCACGGCGTCCGTATCGGGACCGACCGACCAGTCGAGTCGCGAAAGACCGCCGGACGTCGTATCTCCGGACACGCCCGCATTGACGACCTCCACCGAATGACCGCGCGCATCCAGTACTTTCTGAAGCTGTTCGGGAAACCCTTCTTCGGGTGCGAGCTGGTATCCGGCTGACAGGCTGTCGCCCAGAACCACCAGTTTCAGATCCGCTGAATGAGCCGCAACGGGGACCAGAAAAAAAGCCACCGCACATAGAAGGGGAATTAACCGGTTCACACTAACCCTCTTTCAGGACTGGAAGACGCGTCACATCAGGCCCATATGGTCGCAAAGCTTCCCATTGTCGAGGGCACGCATCTGTCAGGAAGACGATCGCACGCCTGTTGTAAAGGTCAGATGATGACAAATTCGCCCGCGATCGCCTTGAAAAACGTCCACCTGACCCTCGGAGACGGAGCCGGTCGGGTACATATCCTCAAGGGGATCGACCTGCGGATCGAAAAGGGATCGTCCGTTGGCCTCGTCGGTCCCTCCGGCTCGGGCAAGTCGACTCTCCTGATGGTAATGGCCGGTCTGGAGCGGGCCGATGAAGGCACCGTTCAGGTCGCCGGCTCCGAACTCGGACCGCTTTCCGAAGACAGGCTGGCGCAGTTCAGGGGCCGCAATGTCGGCATTATATTTCAGTCCTTCCATCTTGTTCCCAACATGACCGCCCTGGAAAACGTTGCCGTGCCGCTGGAGCTCGCCGGAGATCCGCAGGCCTTCGACAAGGCCAAATCCGAACTCGACGCGGTCGGGCTCGGTCACCGGATGCATCATTATCCCGCGCAGATGTCAGGTGGCGAGCAGCAGCGTGTCGCGGTTGCCCGTGCCCTGGTGGTGGAACCGGAAATCCTCATCGCCGACGAGCCGACGGGCAATCTGGACGACTCGACGGGCAGTCAGATCGTGGACCTCATGTTCACGGCCCAGCGCGAACGCAAGACAACGCTCGTTCTGGTGACCCATGACCCGGCCCTGGCAACGAGATGCGACCGCGTGATCCGCGTCCGCTCCGGCGAAATCGACGAGGCCGGGACCACCGGGGCCGACGCGCAGCAAGAGGTTTCCGCATGAGCGGCTTCGTTCCAGGGCATGCCCGTACCGGCAACCAGACCTTCGCCCTGGAGACCCGCTTCGCCCTTCGCGAACTGCGCGGCGGCCTCAAGGGATTCTACATATTCATCGCCTGCATCGCCCTCGGTGTAGCCGCCATCGCCGGGGTTACCTCGGTGTCCCGCGCCCTCACCGAAGGAATATCAAGGGAAGGCCAGTCAATTCTGGGCGGCGACCTCTCTTTCTCCCTGATACACCGCGAAGCCGAACCGGAGCAGGTCGATTTTCTGAAAACCCTGGGAACCGTATCGCGCGCAGCCACCTTGCGGGCGATGTCGCGCAAGACCGACAGCAGCGATCAGGCGCTGGTGGAACTGAAAGCCGTCGACGGCGTTTATCCGCTCTACGGCTCTCTCGACCTCGCCTCCGGCCAGCCGCTGGCGGCAGCGCTGTCCAAGCAGGACGGCGTCTGGGGCGCCGCCGCGGATCTGGCGCTGCTTGCACGCCTCGATGTCGCCGTCGGCGACACCCTGGCCCTCGGCCGGACAACGGTGCGTATCACTGACGTTATCGAAGCCGAACCCGACAAGCTGTCAGGCGGGCTGGAATTCGGTCCGCGTCTGATGATTTCCGACGCGGCAATTGCCGACACCGGGCTCATCCAGCCCGGCAGCCTGGTGCGCTGGCATTATCGTGTCCGCATGAACCCGGCTCCGGATATTCAGGACCTCGACGCGATCGTGGAAGACTCCGAGCGCGCACATCCTGACGCGGGCTGGCGGGTGCGCTCGCGCGCCAACGCCTCGCCCGGTCTGCAGCGCAGCATCGGACGTTTCGCGCAGTTCCTGACCCTCGTCGGCCTCACAGCGCTGGTCGTTGGCGGCCTCGGCGTTGCCAATGCCATCCGCGCCTATCTGGAAACCAAACGCGAGGTCATCGCCAGTTTCAAATGTCTCGGCGCCACCGGCGGCTTCGTCTTCCAGATTTACCTGGTGCAGATGCTGATCCTGGCCCTGATCGGCATAGGCATCGGTCTTGTCGTTGGCGCAATTCTTCCATTCGCGGCGGCGGCCGCCTTGTCCGGTGTCCTGCCGATACAGCTTGCGGCGAACATTTATCCGGCGGAATTGGGTCTTGGCCTTGCCTATGGTCTGTTGACGGCGCTCGCCTTCGCGCTCTGGCCCCTTGGCCGGGCACATGACGTCCCGCCAACTGCATTGTTCCGCGATATCGTTTCCGGTGGACCGAAGTTTCCACGCAAGCGCTACCTCGCCGCGACCCTGGTCACCGTCCTCGTCCTTGCGGCTATTGCCATCGGGCTGTCTCACGACCAGCGCATGGCGGGCATCTATATCGCCGCCACGGGCGGGGCCTTCGTCCTCCTGGTCGTTGTTGCCCGCATGATCATGTCCACCGCCCGGCGGCTGCCAACCGTCCGCTCGACGGAACTGCGGCTGGCCATCGCCAACATCCACCGGCCCGGGGCGCTGACGCCTTCGGTGGTACTGTCCCTCGGCCTCGGCCTGTCTCTGCTGGTGGCCCTTGCGCTGATCGACGGCAACCTGCGCCGCGAACTGACCGCGACCATTGCCGACGAGGCCCCAAGCTTCTTCTTCGTCGATATTCAAAGTCACGAGCGCGATGCCTTCGAGGCGCTCCTGAGGCAGGACGCCCCGGATGCTGCCTTGCAGAGCGTTCCCATGCTGCGCGGACGGATCGTCAACCTGAACGGCGTTCCCTCTGACGAGTTCACCCCTGCAAGGGACGGTTCCGGCTGGGTCTTGCGCGGAGATCGCGGCATCACCTATCAGGCGGAAATACCGGAGAATTCAAAACTGGCGGAAGGGTCCTGGTGGCCGCAGGATTATGCCGGGCCTCCGCTGTTGTCCTTCGACGCGGAAGCCGCCGCAGATCTCGGCATCGGCATCGGCGACAAGATCACGGTCAATGTGCTCGGGCGCGAACTGACCGCCGAGATCGCCAATCTCCGGGACGTGGAATGGCAGTCGCTGGCGATCAATTTCGTCATGGTGTTCTCGCCCAACACCTTCGCAGGCGCTCCGCATGCCCATCTGATGACCCTCGGCTGGGACGACGACGTTCCACAGGAGACGGAACTGGACCTGCTGAAGGCCGTGTCCAGCGTTTTCCCGACGGTCACCGCCATTCGCGTCAAGGATGCGATTTCCCAGGTGAACGATCTGGTGGCTCAACTGGCCTGGGCCATTCGCGGCGCAAGCTCGATCACCCTGATCGCAAGCGTGCTGGTGCTGGCTGGAGCGCTTGCCGCCGGCCATCGCAGCCGCATCTACGACGCGGTTATCCTGAAAACCCTCGGGGCGACCAGAACCCGGCTGATCGTTGCCTATGGTCTGGAATACGCTATCTTGGGGCTGGTGACCGCAGTGTTCGCGCTGGTCGCGGGCGGCATCGCCGCCTGGTATGTGATCACGCAGATCATGGGCGGATCCTTTGTGCTGATGCCGGTGACAGCCGCGGGCGCGGCCCTGATTGCACTGATCCTGACGGTCGGTTTCGGCCTTGTCGGGACCTGGCGGATACTCGGCGAAAAACCGGCTCCGGTCCTCCGGAATCTGTGAAATTGGAGCGAGAATCTTAAGTATATTGGTAATTCTTGCGGTAAGCGGGCCAGAATAACGAAAATTTCAGAATTCCCGGCTTGTGCTCGGCTCCGCAATTTCCCATATGTTGAGAGAGTTGTGTTGCCTGCGATGTCGCATGCAATGTCTATCTAAGAGGGGATCTTAACGACCATGTCGACCTTTGACCGTCAACCTCAAGGCGCCTACCAGGTCGCCGGCACACGCGCAGAGGCCGGCATCGACCAGGGCCTGCGGACCTATATGCTGGGCGTCTACAACTACATGACCATCGGCCTCGCGCTGACCGGCTTCCTGGCGTTGCTGACCGCAACGATGGCCACGACCACCGATCAGAGCGCAGCCGTCGCCAGCCTCGGCAACGGACGCATGCTGACGCAGCTTGGTGTCGCCATCTATGGCAGCCCGCTGAAATGGCTCGTGATGCTGGCACCGCTTGGTATGGTGATGTGGTTGTCTTTCCGGATTCAGTCCATGAGCGCCTCTGCCGCACGGACCATGTTCCTGGTCTATTCCGCAGTGATGGGTATTTCCCTGTCCTCGATTTTCCTGGTCTACACGCCGGGCTCGATCGCACAGGTATTCTTCATCACCGCCGCATCTTTCGGCGCGCTGAGCCTTTATGGCTACACCACGAAGAAGGACCTGTCCGCCATGGGCAAGTTCCTTTTCATGGGCCTGATCGGCATTCTCATCGCAATGGTCGTCAACTGGTTCATGGCGTCCGCCGCCCTCCAGTTCGCGATCTCGGTGATCGGCGTTCTGGTTTTCGCCGGCCTGACTGCCTATGACACGCAGCAGATCAAGGAAATGTACTACGAAGGTGACAGCAGCGAAGTTGCCACCAAGAAGTCCGTGATGGGCGCCCTGCGTCTCTACCTCGACTTCATCAACATGTTCCTGTTCATGCTGCAGCTGTTCGGAAACCGGAACTGATCCGGCAGACGCATCACTCAAGATATCGTGGAAAGGCCCGGCATTTGCCGGGCCTTTTTCGTTCCATGCAAAAGCTGCTTTGACTAAAAGAACACTGTCTGGCCAGCATTTTCTGCTAGTCTTTGATCCTGCCAGTTTGTTCGCGACAGCAGCCGGTTGGGTGTCGCCGCTCCGGAGCAGCTCCCGTCCTCTTTTCCGCAAGCGACAATCAGAGCCTGATGCACGATACCCGGAAGCAGACTACAGACCTCGACACATTGACGGCGCGGCTGCGCGAAAAGATGCGGCACAACGGCATCACGATAGCAGCTGTCAGCGGCTTTGCCGGGGCTGGAAAAACCACGCTGTGCCGGTCAATCCTGAAAGCGCTTCCCGACACGGCATATCACTTCGAATGCGACCGGTTTTCCCGCTACAGCTTCAAGGAACGTGAAAAACGCATCGCGGAGCAAATGGCCGGCAGCGACAAGTCCGCCGCCGATGAGCAAAACCCTCTGCACTGGTACGACTGGAGCGAAATCGAAAAGGCACTCAGCGCTCTGCGCAAGGGACGGCGTTTCGATTTCAGCCGTGCCTGGAATCCGGCATCCGGGGAGTTGGATGCACATTACGCATTGCATCTCGGGGAGGATGAACCGGTCCTTGTGCTGTGCGACGGCATCTTCCTGTTGCACGAGCCCGTCAGAGACTGGTTCGATGCAACCATATTCGTCGACTGTCCCGCGCCGCTTCGGAAGTTCCGTGGCCGGCGCCGGACAAAGGATCCGGAGCGGCATGCCTATATGATGCACCTGGAACGGACGTTTGGTGAGCCCTACTTCCGGGATTTCTCATCCTGCGCGGACAACCTCTACAGAGTTGACGCTTCACCTTGAGACGCGGCCATCAGGCCCGCACGACCCGCAAGTGTTTCTTTTTCTCCAGAACCCTGAGAACCTGCGCCAGGTCCTGGCCGCGCTTGAGGATCACGCCTCCCGTAGCGACAACAGAATAGGCCCCCTGACGCTTGGCCAGCTTCGGATCTTTTTCGATCCGGTAAAGCGGCATTTCCGAAGTCCGCCGGAACACCGAGAAAACAGCCTTGTCTTTCAGAAGGTCGATGGCATAGTCCCGCCACTCGCCATCCGCGACCATGCGGCCGTACAGCCTGAGGATCGTATCGAGTTCGCGCCGGTTGAAGGCGACGATGGGTTTTGGAGGGGGAGCCGGTTGGCTTTGCGGCAACGGGTTGACACCCGCACCGCGATGAAACGCGCTATCATCGGCTTCGCTCATTCCGCCTCCATTCCGTTTGCGGTTTCGCAATGATCAGGAACATCCCGCCAAAAGGATTTTCTGTCACCTGGCTGTTATGATGCGTCGGCTTTTGCCCCAATGGCAAGTCTGCAAATCCGAAACGACCCTTTCCGTCGCCGATATCGGTAAACTTGTCATGAATTTTCCTGCGGACAACGTCAAAAAGGACGTAACGGAACTTTGCCCAGAAAGAATGCCGATATTTCCTTGATTTTGCCGCAATCCAGCCCTTGGCGAGCCATTTTGACTTACCATATTAGCTTCATACCCTGATGGGTGTGGTCAGTGGAAGCTGCGGAATGCATTAGCCCCCCAGCCCCCCGTGGTTTCTTACCGGCCAGCCAGATTTTATGAGTCAAACATCAGGGCAACTGAAGGGCCGGCGCCATGCCGGCCCTTTTCATTTGTGCGGCTTGTTCCAACAGATATCGGCCATGCTATCCACGCCAACAATATAGCGGCCCGCACGCCCCCACGGTTTAAACGTTCTCGCATATCGGCCTGCCCAGAAATTCCTGCAGAAAATTTATGAACCTCGGATCCGTTCCATGGGCCACGTTAACGCGCATGGCTGCCCGCCCGCGGCTTTGGCGGTTCGGATAAAAGACGGATCCGGGGGCAATGAAAATGCTTTGCTTGCTTGCCTGCGCGCACAGCTCCTGCTCGTCGACGTCCTCGGGAAACTCGACCCACAGATAAAACCCGGGGATGGAGCTTTCCATGAGCGAAAGCCCGAGCCTTTCCATCTCTTCGAAAGTCGCCTTGCAGGCCTCCTCGACCCGTCCTCTCAATCGTCTGAGGTGACGCAGGTAATGTCCGGCCTGAATGAGATTGAAGACGAACCGTTCGACATGTTCGGAGGAATTGACCAGCGTGACCATCTTGATATCCGCCAGCCGGCGGACAATCTCGGGTGCCCCGGCGACATAGCCGCACCGAAGACTTGCCGAAAGCGTTTTGGAAAAGGAGCCGAGATAAAGCACACGGTTCAACTGGTCGAGCGCGGCAAGCCGTGGCAGCGTGGAGGGCAGGATATCGGCCAGCGCATCGTTTTCCACCAGAAGAAAGCCCCAGCGTTCAGCGAGCTGCATCAGCCCGAAGGACCGGGACGGTGACAGGGATCCGCCCGTCGGATTGTGTCCATGCGACTGGGTGACGAACATCTTCGGACGGTGCAGCGCGAGCTTTGCCGTCAGGTCTTCCAGGTCCGTCCCGTCCCGGTCCCGGCGAATGCCGACGATCTGGACCTTGGCGAATGTCAGTTTGGAGAACAGCGGGTAGTATCCGGGTTCGTCGACGAAGACTGTATCGCCCGGCTCGGTCAGATGCCGGATGATCAGGTCCAGCCCGTGATTGACCCCATGGGTCAGCAGCAGCCCGTCCGGCTGAACGGGAATGGAACGTTCGAGCAGTTGAATCCTCAGGCGCTCCCGCAGCGGACCATAGCCCCAGCAACTGCCGTAACCGAACTGAATGGATTCCGGATAGGGGGACTTGGCATTGGCGAAATGGCGCCTGAGTTCCGAGCCTTCCATCCACAACGGTGGCGGCCGCCCGTCTCCCGGCCGTACCTCGTAGTGTTTTTCCAGCTGTTCGCGCAGCAGCGATACGCCATCAACCGCGGCAGCGACATGCGGCGCCGGCGTCAAGGGCGGAGAGAGCCTCACCTGGGCCATGTAGTAACCCGACCCGGCACGGGCTTCGAGAAGCCCACGGGCCACAAGCCGGTCATAGGCTTCGGCCATTGTGTTCTTCGAAACACCGTTATCGCGCGCAGCCTGACGGATGGAGGGCAACCGCTCAAAGGTCTTGTAGGCGCCGGCCTCAACCATTAGAGCAACCTTTTCAACGATCTGGTCGACACGGGAAAGACGTCGGCTGCCATCGCTCATCGTGATTGTCCCTGTTTTCTGACTGGGACAGTGACCTCACTATTGCCGCTATCCGTCCCTTGATTGTCCCAAAATTTTTTATGACAGTCACGACCATTAAACCAGAAAGCGAGAGCTTCCTAGGGAGGAAAACATGACCAGATTGAATAGACGCGGACTTATTGCGGGCGCTGCCTTGGGTGCGGCTGCACTGGCCGCATTGGCAGGACAGGGAACAGCACAGGCTCAGGACGCCGTCGAATGGCGCATGCAGGCCCTTTGGGACGCAGGCACGACCCCGTACGAATATGAAAAGAAATTCGTTGAGCGCGTCAGCGAGCTGACCGACGGCAAATTCTCCATCAAGCTGTTCTCGGCCGGACAGCTCGTCCCGGCGAACCAGGCATTTGACGCCGTTCGCGCCGGCGCCTTCGAATTGATGAAAACCTATGACGGTTACGAAGCAGGCAAGATCCCGGCCTTCGCCTTCACATCGTCCATCCCCTTCGGCTTTCCGCAATCCGACCAGTACGAAGCCTGGTTCTATGAGCTGGGTGGGCTGGAACTTGCGCGCGAAGCCTACGACAGGGCGGGCCTGTTCTATATCGCCCCCACCGTCTACGGCGAAGAGCCGATCCATTCCACTGTTAGGATGGAAACCATTGCCGACATGGCTGACAAGAAAGGCCGGTTCGTCGGCCTTGCCTCGGCTGTGATGGGAGACATGGATGTCGCGGTCACGCCGATGGCGACGGGCGAGATCTATACGGCGCTCGAAAAAGGCCTCATCGACTTTGCCGACCGGGGCGACCTGACGGCCAACTACGAGGCAGGTCTGGCGGAAGTCGCCAAGTTCATCATCCTTCCGGGCGTACACCAGCCGACAACGGCCACGAGCTATGTCGCCAACAAGGCGGCCTATGAAGCCCTGCCCGACTCCTACAAGGCCGCTCTTGCGGTGGCTGCGCGTGAAATCTCCGGCTCCCTGCGCCAGCACATCATGACGCAGAACGCCGAGGTTCTCGAAAAGTACAAGGAAAAGGGCGTTGAGGTGATCTACCTGGACGAAGCCGACGTTGCCAGCCATCGCGCCAGTGCCGTCGAATCCTGGAAAAAAGCCACCAAGGATGACGATCTGGCCAACCGTGTCCTTGAAAGTCAGGTTAACTTCATGACTGCTCTGGGTCTGCTTTAAGACCTTCCTCCCGCAGAGCGGCGATCGGGGCTTCGGCACCGGTCGCCGTTCGGCAGCTTTTATCCTGGCTCCACAGCTTCATGAAACAGATCTGTTCACTCATCACCGGTATCAACCGGGTGCTTTTCCTCGCAGCAGCCGCGCTGATTTTCGCCGTGGTGCCCATGCTGCTTTTCGAGGTCGTCGCCCGCTACGCGTTCGATTCCCCCACGGTCTGGGCGATGGAGGCCAGCACGCTTGTCTTCGGTCCCCACTTCCTGTTTGCGGGCCCCTACCTGCTGCATCTCAAGGGCCATGTCGCCGTCGACATTTTCAGCGAGAAGCTGCACGGCAGGGCGAAAATCGCCTCGGAGGTGTTTTCCTATCTTGTCGTTGCCATCTTCGCAGGCGTCTTCGCCGTGGTGAGCTGGCCGCTGGCCATGAATTCCTTCGGCATGGCCGAAACGAGCTTTTCCGCCTGGAACCCGCCGATCTGGTGGCTGAAATTCGTCGTGCCGCTGTCTTTCGCCATGCTTTTCACCCAGGCGGTCGCAGAAATCCTCCAGGCAGTGTTTTTCTCCGAAAATGAGATCGGAGCGGACGCATGAGCTCCGAATTCGTCCTTGCCATCATGTTCGCAAGCCTCATCGGCCTGCTTCTGACCGGTGTGCCGCTGGCCTTCACGCTCGGCGCTCTGGCCCTGCTTTTCACTTTGCTCTTGTGGGGCTCCGCCGCCCTGTCGGTGACGATCCTCAATCTCTATTCCACCATGACGTCGGAAGCGCTGCTTGCCATTCCGCTCTATGTCATGATGGCCAGCACGCTGCAGCGCTCCGGCGTGATTGAAAGCCTTTACCGCGCAATGGAACTGTGGTCGCGCCGCCTTCCGGGCGGACTGGCGGTCGGCACCATTGTCATCTGCACCATCATCGCCGCCATGACCGGCATCGTGGGCGCCGCCGTTGCGGCGATGGGCATGCTTGCGCTGCCTTCCATGCTGAAGCGCAAATACAGTCCCGAACTGGCGATCGGCACGATCTGCGCCGGCGGAACCCTGGGCATTCTCATTCCCCCGTCGGTCATCACCATCGTTTATGCGGTCACAGCACAGGCTTCCATCGGCCAGATGTTCATCGCCGGCGTCGTTCCCGGCCTGCTGCTGGCTTCGCTCTATATCGGCTACATCGTCCTGCGCGCCACGTTCAATCCTTCCGTCGCGCCGCGTCCGGACGCCGACGAGCCCACCACTTGGGACGAACGGATTGCCTCGCTGAAATCCCTGGTTCTGCCGCTGCTGATCATCGTCGGCGTTCTCGGCACCATCTACATGGGCATCGCCACGCCGACGGAAGCCGCCGCTGTCGGCGTGTTTCTAGCCTTCATCTCTGCCCTGATCGAGCGGCGTCTCGGCTGGGAACTTGTCTACGGCGTCGCGCTCGACGTGGTGAAGGTCACGGCGATGATCCTCTGGATCACTATCGGTGCAAGGGCATTCGTGGCGATTTTCACCGGAACCGGTGGCGCCGACTTCCTGCTGGACTTCATTCAGAACCTGGACGCCAACCGCTGGGTCGTGCTGGCGGTAATGCTGGGAATTCTCTTCCTGCTCGGCATGTTCCTGGACGAAATCGGCATCATTCTTCTGTGCGTGCCGGTCTTTCTTCCGGTGATCGACTTCCTCGGTTTCGATCGGCTCTGGTTCGGCATCCTCTTCCTGGTCTCCGCCCAGATGGCCTATATCTCGCCACCCTTTGGCTACACGCTTTTCTACATGAAAGGCGTTCTCCCGGCCGGGATCGGCATGGGGACCGTCTACCGCGCCATCATTCCCTTCATTCTTCTCCAGGCCCTCGGTATCTTCATCTGCGCTCTCTTCCCGGAGCTGGTGCTGTGGCTTCCCAATTCAATGATCAACTAACATGCAGGACATCCGATGAGCGACGACACATCGTCCCGAATTGAAGGCTTTCACAAAATGGAGCCGGATGCCCGGCTCCAGGCCGTGGCGCGCCAGGCAAAGCTCGGCAACGAAGCCGTCGCCACTCTAGCGGATGCCGCCTCCGGCCAGATAGAGCTGGCCGACCGCCTTGTCGAAAATGCCATCACCAGCATGGCCATTCCGGTCGGGATCGCCACCAACGTCACCGTCGACGGACGGGACGTGCTGGTGCCGATGGCTACGGAGGAATCCTCCGTCATTGCCGCTGTCTGCAACTCCGCCAAGCGCTGCCGGTCCACCGGCGGTTTCAGGACCTCCACAAGCGGCCCGGTCATGGCTGCCCAGATTCAGCTTCTGGGCGCCAGCGATCCGGAAAACGTCCGCCTGAAGGTTCTGGAACGCATCGGCGAAATCAAGGCGATCTGCGACGAGACCGATCCGCTCCTGCTGAAATTCGGCGGCGGGTTCCAGGATCTCGACATTCGCGTGATCGACACGGCCGAAGGCCCGATGACCGTGGTGCACATCATTGTCGACACCCGCGACGCCATGGGCGCCAACGCCGTCAACAGCATGGCGGAGGCCCTGGCCCCGAAGCTGGAGGAATGGACCGGAGCCCGCAGCCTGCTGCGCATCCTGACCAATCTGGCCGACCGCCGTCTCGCCCGCGTGCGCGCTGTCTGGCCGGCCGAGGAGATCGGCGGCGAGCAGGTGCGTGATGACATGCTGTCGGCCTATCATTTCGCCGATGCCGACCCCTATCGGGCCGCCACCCACAACAAGGGCATCATGAACGGCATCAGCGCGGTGGTGCTGGCGACGGGCAACGACACCCGCGCCATCGAGGCCGGCGCCCACGCCTACGCGGCAAAGGACGGCTGGTACCGCTCCATGACCCGTTGGGAAAAGGACGGCGACGGCAATCTCGTCGGCATTCTTGAAATGCCGCTGGCGGTCGGGCTGATCGGCGGCGCCACGAAGATCCACCCGACGGCGCAGGCCAACCTGAAGATCCTTGGCGTCAAGACCGCCGACGAACTGGCACGCATCATCGTTTCCGTCGGCCTTGCCCAGAACTTCGGAGCCATGCGCGCGCTGGCGACCACCGGCATCCAGAAAGGCCACATGGCCCTGCATGCCCAGAACGTCGCCCTGATGGTCGGGGCCGTCGGCACGGAAATCGACAAGGTGGCGGAGGAACTTAAAACGCTCGGCAAGGTACGTCAGGACCTCGCTGAAGGCATCCTGGCGCGTCTGCGCGGCGAAGCCTGACGAAGAGGACAAACTCTTCCGTAAAATTGCCCAGCCTGCGACCCTAAGCGGGCATTTCAGAACTGTGCCCGACCCGGCAGCAGCCGATTTTCTCTGCTTTGGATGAGATTGCCTCTTTTCCAATCGATTGCTTGTTGTATCCTTTTTGCAGGATGACAACGGACCTGATCGATCTGCGCGCGGCCCGAACCGCGGATTGCGACGCGCTAGCCGGGATTCACAGCGAAGCCTGGCTCGGCGCCTACAGGGGCGTGCTGCACGGCGTCGACCTGCAGAAGATGGTCTCCCGGCGGGGCACTAGCTGGTGGCGGGGTGCCCTTGCGCGCGGTGTGGACATCAAGATCCTCAGCATTGCCGACGTCCCGGCCGGCTACGCGACTTACGGCCCTTGCCGCCTGCGCGATACCGGCATGGAGGGTGAGATATACGAACTCTATCTGAAGCCTGAATATCAGGGTCTGGGCTTCGGCCGAACCCTGTTCGGGAATGTCAGGGAAACGCTGTCTTCAAAGAACCTCTCGGGCCTTGCGGTTCAGGTGCTCAGCGACAACCGGCCCGCGCGTGCCTTCTACAATGCACTCGGCGGAAGACTGGCAGCGAAATCATGGTACCGCCTGGGCGGCAAACGCATGGAACTGTCCATCTACGCCTGGCCAGAGAAGAAAACCTGAAACCAACGGTTTCCGGAGCCACGCCTCGTTTCGGCATTGCTCCGCGCGGGCGTCAGTACAGAATCCCCGGGGCTCCGATGATAGCCGGCGGATTGGAACAATCGAAGGATCCGGCCATGCTGTCCGCCGCCTGACGGGCCAGGACATTGGCGTTCTTGTTGGCCTGCGCGTCGATCCGCGCGATCTGGCAGGTGCCTCCGCCGGGCAGAAGCTGGGTGACGATCAGCACGCTGCCGGTCTTGCCGCTGTCGTCCACACTTGGAAACCACCGCAGGATGGTCGCGAAAGGCACACCGTCGCGCAACCGCCACTCGAGCGTCTCGTTGACGGTGTTGAAATTCGGCAGTGTCTGTCCGGCCGCCGGCTCGTCCGCCGCGGCCGGCCCGAAGGAGACGAACATGCGCAGGTCGCCTTCTGCGACATAGACCGGCTGGCCCTTGTATCCGGGGCATTGCCAGGCGCCGCCGAAAGTGCCCTCTTCCGTATCGGCCGCGGCGATTTGCCTGCAGGCCTCAAGCCGGACCTTGGTATAGTCGCTGGCGACACTTTCCGCAGCGGCTTCAGGCACAAGGGGAAAGGCCATGGCAAGAACGACGAGAGCCAAAGCCCCCACCAGCTTAAAGGCGAACTGCAGCATCTGAACTCCTCCGGAGGAATTGACTAGCCGGAGAGAGCCAAGATCATCCTTTGGGTGCAATGCAAAATAAAGGACTTGAACTTCTCCTGCGGGATTGCGATAGACCCTGCAACGAAAAACAGGAGTGTGCAATGCGTATCGACGCCGTGCCGATTGGCAAGAACCCGCCGGAAGACGTCAACGTCATCATCGAGGTGTCCGTTGGTGGCGAACCGATCAAATACGAAATGGATAAGGAAGCCGGGGCGATGTATGTCGACCGCTTTCTCTATACCCCGATGCGCTATCCGGGCAATTACGGCTTCGTACCGCACACCCTTTGCGGCGATGGCGACCCGATCGACGTGATCGTCGTCAACCAGCGGCCTATCGTGCCGGGTGCGATCATGAACTGCCGCCCGATCGGTGTGCTTCTGATGGAAGACGAATCCGGCAAGGACGAGAAGATCATCGCCGTACCGACCCACAAGCTGAGCAAGCGCTACGACAACATCAACGACATTTCCGACCTGCCGGACATCACCATGGCCCAGGTCAGGCACTTCTTCGAGCACTACAAAGATCTCGAGCCCGGCAAATGGGTGAAGATCACCGGTGTCGAGGGAACCGAAGCGGCCAAGCGGATGATCAGCGAATCGATCGAACGCGCCCGCATGGAAGGCGCCGAATAAAGCGCTCTTTTTCGAGAGTTCAGTCGAGGCCGCAATCCGCAGCGGCCTCGATGCGTTCCATGTCCTGATCCGAAAGCCCGAAATGGTGACCGATCTCATGGATCAACACATGGGCGACGACATCTCCCAATGTCTCGTCCATGGCTGCCCAGTAGTCCAGGATGGGTCTTCTGAAAAGCCAGATCCGGTTGGGCAGTTGGCCGGTTCCGGCCGCGTCATCGCCGTCGATCAGGCCGTTTCCTTCAAACAGTCCCAGAAGCTCATGCGGATCCTCGATGGACAGCGCATCGAGAACGTCATCCGGCGCATATTCGGCCATGTTGATCTGGACATGCCCGCAGCGCAGCAAGAGGTCGTCCGGGAGGCCAGCAAGCGTTTCACTCGCCATGGCCTCGAAATCGCCAAGGTCGGGAGCCTTCAGCTCTGACCAGTCACTCCGGCTGACCGGACGGATCGACGCCATACTCATTCCTCTGGCCGCTCAAAATTGTCTTTATCGGCCTAATACGTAAGTAACAAAAAGATAAACGGCCAGTCCTATCGCAAAAACAAGTCCCAGGCCGCGCCCGACCCGCGTCGCCCAGACCTCGACCTGGTCGTCCGCGTCCTTGTCGGCGGCGCTCATGTGATTCCTGGCCCGGTCGGCCATGCGCACGAACGTCGACCCGCCGATGGTCTCGCTTTCCGCCTCGACCCGGTCGAGCACCCGCAGCGCTTCCTCGCGCTGTTTTTCTTTCGGGTGCTTTTCTTTCATATGCCCATCCTTCATGTGCACGCCGTTTTCATGCTCTGAACCGCTCATGCTCCTACACTTACCCTGTTCGGGCGCTGTTTCAACAGCACGGCCGAAATCAGCGCAAGCAGGGCGATGCCGGCGGAGGCGACGGCATTCCAGCCCGCGAAGGACAGACCGAACATCCGCCAACTGGCTTCCGTGCAACTGACCACCCGTGTGGACTGCAGCGCCTGCAGCATGTCGGCGGCCTTCGCCGGAGCCGCGCTGCCGCCGCCGCAATCGCTGGGCCCCGCCCAGAACTGCCACTCCGCCCCGGCCTGATAGACCCCGAGCCCAGCGCCATAGGCGAACACCGCCGTAGCCACCAGCAGGAGCAGCATCGCGAGCCCCCGCCTTTCCCGGCCCATCAGCATCAAAGCCACGGCCATAAGCGGCAGGCCGGCATAAAAGGGAAACCGCTGTTCCAGGCAGAGCTTGCAGGGCACATAGCCACCGATCAGCTGAAAGCCCCAGGCCGTCGAAATAACGGCCAGTCCGCCGATCAGCGCCAGTACCGTCAAGTTTCTCGCCAGTCGCTCTGCGGACATCGTGCCCTCCTGAATTCAGATATATCGAAGCAGTATGAACCCGCCGACCAGCAGCACCACAAACAAGGTGAACATGAGACCGAGGCGCTTTTCGATGAAGGTCTTGATGGGCGGTCCGAACAGATACAACAACCCGGCGACGGCGAAAAACCGCAATCCCCGCGAGACGATGCTGGCGAAGATGAACACCGGCAGGCTGAGCCCGGCGACCCCGGAGGCGATGGTAATCACCTTGTAGGGAAACGGTGTCAGCCCGGCGATGAACACGAACCACCAGCCATACTGGTTGAAGACATCCGTGAATTCCGTCAGCCAGCCCATCTTGCCGTAGAAAGTCAGCACCGGCACGGCGACCTGCTCGAACAGGAACATACCGATCAAATACCCCAGAATGCCGCCCAGAACCGACGTCAGGGTGCACAATGCGGCATACCACCAGGCCCGCTCCCGCCGCGCTATCACCATCGGGATCAGCAGGATATCCGGCGGGATCGGAAACACCGAGCTTTCGATAAAGGAAACCGACCCCAGCGCAACAGGCGCACGCGGTCCGGCGGCAAGGGACAGGGTCCAGTCATAAAGACGTCTGATCATGGCGCTTCCCATAGCGGGCGCGGCGGAAAAAGTCACCTGACGATTTTCTGAATGGAGCAAGTACCCGGAATTGAGACGGGTTTGATAGATCTCGCCCCCAAGAAAACTTCATTTGCTTCGATCCGTGACGAACTGGGTGGCCTTTTGACCATCTTTCTATCCTTCCGAAGCAAACGGTCTCTCTGCCAAGCCGCGGTGTCGGCAGTCATCTGAGGCGGGGCTGCAATCCTTATCTGCGCCTGTCGACGGATTATGAGTCCGTACCCCACGCAAGGCTGCCGCTGCGTGCCTCTTTCAGCAGCGCGGACAGAACGGGTGTGCGGGGGACACGATGCGGCATGATCAGACCAACCGTCTGCTGCTGCGCCGGGCTTTCAAGCGGAATCAGGGCGAGGTCTTTCCCGACGCAAAGAAACTTTGCGATATCTGCGGGCAGAACCGTAATGCAATGTCCCGAGGCCACGCTGGAGACAAGTGCGATGATCGAATTGGACTCGATACAGGTAGCGAGGGGCACCCCGAATTCTTCGAATAGCTGATTGATGATCCGGCGGTTCTGCATATCCGGCGTCAAGAGGGCTAGCGGCTGATCTTCCAGATCAGACCACGCAATGCTCGCCTTTTTCGCGAATGGAGAGGTGCCCGCACAGACAAGGAGATAGCTTTCCTCATAAAGCTCGGCCGTTTCGACACGACCCAACGGTTCGTTTGCGAGGTAGGAAATCCCCGCGTCGGCCTCGAAATCTTCGAGCATTTGCAGAATTTCGCGCGAGTTTCGCGACAGGATCGTAAAGCGGACGTTGGGGTGACGTTTCGCAAACACGGAGCAAAACCGGCCCGCCCATGTCTGCGCGGTGGGGATTACGGCCAGACGAACCTCTCCGGAAAGCCCCTGGTGGCTCGACCGCATTTCGTCCCGAAGTTGCCGCGCATCGCAGGTGATGCGCTTGGCCCAGACGAGCGTTGTCTGCCCCTCGGGCGTCAGCCCCCCGAACCGCGAGCCCCGATGCACGAGTTGAACACCAAGCTGTTCCTCAAGGTGTTTGATACCGGCGGACAAGGTAGGTTGTGCGATGTTCAAACGTTCGGCGGCGCGCCCGAAATGGCTCTCCTTGGCAAGCGCGATGAACATCTCCAGTTTGTCCAGCATGATCGAATTCCCCTGTCGTGAGAGCGGATTTAAGTCGACCAATCAGAAATGGGGTAAAGGGGCACCTGCGACGGCGCCCCTCCAAATCGTTACTCTACGGGAACGGCCCGCAGCTCCGCTTCATCGTGATGATGATGCTCCTTCACGGGGCTCATCATCAGGTTGGCGAAGAACGCGACCACCAGCAGCGCCGCCATGCAGTACATGGTGGTGTTGTAGAGGCTTGGCGTCGGGTCGATGGTACCCTCCGGTGCAATCTCCATCAGCTTGGCGATGGTCACCGTCTTCGCCGCCACCAGTTGTTGAAGCTGGGCGAGCGGCGCGCCGAACTTCTCTGCGAAGGCGGCCGGATCGACCCGGGCCGCCAGATCGCTGATCGCATTGTTCACCGAAAGCTGCCGGAGCGAGGTGATGGCCAGCGGCCCCAGCACCCCGGCGGTCGCCCAGGCGGTCAGCAGCCGGCCGTGGATACCACCCACGTGCATGGTGCCGAACATATCCGCCAGATAGGCCGGTATGGTCGCAAAGCCCCCGCCGTACATCGAGAAGATGATCATCGTCGCCGCATAAAAGCCGATCAGATAGATCAACGCAGGATTGGTTGCCACCGCCGACGCAAAATAGGGGATCGACAGGTACAGGGCCGTGCCCAGCACGAAGAAGCACATATAGGTGGCCTTGCGTCCGATATAGTCGGAGGTCGAGGCCCAGAAGAATCGGCCCACCATGTTGAAGACAGAGATCATCAGAACATAGGTCGAGGCGAAGCTTGCTGTGACCACCAGCGGCAGACCGGTGCCGAAGATCTCCGACATCATGGTCTTGGCAACACCGATCACACCGATCCCGGCGGTCACGTTGAAGCACAGCATGATCCAGAGCTGCCAGAATTGCGGCGTCTTCAACGCCTGATCGATATGCACGTTCTGCTGCGTGACAAGGCCCGAGGCCACCGGCTTCGGCTCCCAGCCCGCGGGTTTCCAGCCCACGGCCGGCACGCGATACAAAAAGGAAGCCAGGATCATCACCACAAAATAGACTATGCCCAGCGTCAGGAAGGTCTGCGCCGCGCCGGTATTGCCGGTGCCGACCACATAGACCCCGGCATCGCCGCCGAAGGGCGCTGCCTGCGCGGCAGTGGCGAGCACCACCTCGACCTTGCCGGCCGCGGTTTCGGCGAACACCCGGCCACCTTCAACCACGGTTGCGACAGCATCATGCGCACCGAGGTATTCCGGTGCCTTCTGGTAGAGGTTCAGCAGCCAGCCCTTGACCGGGGCCGCGATCATCGCGCCGCCGCCGAAACCCATGATTGCCATACCGGTCGCCATTCCCCGGCGGTCAGGGAACCATCGGATCAATGTCGAGACGGGGGAAACATAACCAAGCCCCAGTCCGCAGCCGCCGATCACCCCGTAGCCGAGATAGATCAGCCAGAGTTGATGCGTTGCAATGCCCAAGGAGCCGATCATGAAACCGCCGCCCCAGCAGCACGCAGCGACCACACCCACCATGCGCGGACCGACGTCTTCCAGCCATTTACCGGCGAAGGCGGCCGAAAGGCCAAGGAACACGATCGCCACCGAAAAGATCCAGACGACGGAACTGAGGCTCCAGTCGTCGGCGGCGGGCGCCACCACGCCAAGCTGGCGGGTCAGCGGCGGGTTGAACACCGACCAGGCATAGACCGAGCCGATGCACAGATGGATGGCGATGGATGCCGGCGGAACACGCCAACGGTTGAAACCGGGTTCGGCGACGATGTGGCTCTTGTACAAGAACCCCAGCGCACCGCTTGCAGCGTTGCTCATTGTTTCTCCTCCCTTAGATGCTCTCGGGAAAGCCCCCTCCATGGGCCTGACCCAAGCATGCAAAGCAAGAAAAGCCCGTGCAGACCTTGTGCTGTCAAGAAAAAATTATTATTTATATCAAATACTTAGAGGCAATCTTGTCTCGCTCGGCGCAGAATTTCCAGGCAGATTGCGCCATTCTATTCAGCAGCCGCACAATCGGCGCGCCTTATTGGGACAATTTGTCCAATTCGGGCTCTTGCGATTTTTTTACGGCGGGCAGCCCCACGCGGAAGCTGCTCCCCTTGCCGATGGTGGAGGTCGCGGAAATATGCCCTCCTACCCGACTCACGATCTGCTGACTGATCGAAAGGCCCAAACCCGTACCCTGCGCCTGCTTGGTCGTGAAGAAGGGATCGAAGATGCGCGACAGAATATCCGGGGCGATGCCAACCCCGGTGTCCTCGACAATCAGGACGACCTCTCCGGCATCGTCATGGGACTCGATCCGCAAGTCGCCACCTTCAGGCATGGCCTGAATCGCATTCAGGATGAGATTGACGAAAACCTGTTGCAACTCGGTTCGCGACATGTGGATTTTTGCCCGGCTGTTCAGGTTCACCTCGCAAGAGATCTCCGCAATCTCGATCTGGTGGTGGGTCAGAACAAGGCAGTCCCGCGCGACTTCGGTCGGGTCAATGTGGTTGTCGGCGCCCGAATATTCCTCGGGCCGGGCAAATTGCAGCAGTTTCGACACGATCACACTGATACGATAGACTTGATCGTCGATCAGGCGGAACTCCTCTTGCGCATGTTGCATCGCCTCTCCCAGATTGCTGCGCGCCAGATCCAGATTGCCCTGGATCACAGCCACAGGGTTGTTGATCTCATGCGCGACGGAGGCGGTGATTTCGCCCACCGCGGCCAGTTTTTCCGAGATGATCAGCCGCTCGGTGGTCTTTTCCAGGCGCTGTTTGGCGGCCTGCAATTCGCTGGTGCGCTCCTCGACCCGGTGCTCAAGCGCCTCGCCCCATTCCCGCAATTCCCGGTCGCGTTCCTCAAGGAGGCCAAGCAAGCTGTCGAAATGCCGCGCGACCTGTGTGATCTCACCGTCATCTTCGAACAGCATGTTGCGGGCGGTCATGTCGCCGCTTTCGACCCTTCGGATGGTGCGCATCATGCCTTCGAGCGGACGAAAGATATGCCCCGCCCACCGCAGAAAAACCGGAACCGAGGCCAGCGCTATCAACAGGAAGGCCACGGTGAGGGTTATGACGGAATTGCGCTTTGCTGCGCTGAAGGGCGTTTCAAGAAAGCCGACATAGAGCATTCCGACCGGCGCGCCAAAGCTGTCGATGATTGGCTCATACGCCGAGATATACCAATCATTCACGACAAAGGCGCGGTCCAGCCAGATCTCGCCTTCCTGCAACACCTGGGCGCGCACCTCTGCGGACACCCGCGTTCCAAGCGCCCGGACATTTTCGAACAGACGCACGTTGGTCGAGACACGCACATCTTCGAGAAACAGGGTCGCTGTGCCTTGGCTGCCCTCCGGCAGGCTCTGCTCGCGGTAGACCAGATCGTTGATCGTGTCGATGAAGTCGAGGTTCCGGTTCAGTAACACGCCCCCAACCAATGCCGCCCGCGTGCCGTCCGGCATGATCACGGAGGCTGCGGAATGGATCACCATACCCCGTGTCTCGACAGTGCGTTCCGTCGGCACGGCACCCTGCGTTGGAACGAGAGGGATTTCGGCCCGCGCGACAAGGTCGGGCGAGAGTGAGGCGAGGTCATCGCGCACAAAGATATCGATCGCACTTTGCCAGCGCCCAGCCAGGGCACTGCTGATGACCGGCCACTTTTCAGCCTCTGGCCCGTCGGACACGATACGAAGAAAATCCAACCCGAGCCGTTCTTCTTCTCCTGCAAGAAAATCAGCCCCGGCATCCACCTCAAGCGCCAGGCGTAACTCAAGAGAACGGGCGATCGCGTCAATCTGCTCACCGGAACTCTCGATCAACTTCGCCAAATACTGATCGGCGATAGTCAGGTCCCCGGTGACCTTGTTCACCAGCAGGGCATCAACCTTGCCCGACCAGCGCCAAATCGTGCCGCCCAGCAGAACCGGCAACAGGACCAGCATCGGCAGCAAGGCGATGACCAGCAGGCGCACTCGGACCGAGCGCATGATGGTTAGAAGACGCGACATGAGTTACAGACCCCAGACCGCGCATTTCCGATCAATAGTCTTGCGCGACAAGCCCAGACGCCTCGCGGCTTCCGAGCGATTTCCATCCAGCGCCTCGAGAGCAAGCAGGATCTCGCGTTTTTCCGTATCTTTCAGCGGCGCGATTTCGTCGGCCAATGCCACCTTGCCCAGGGTTTCCAGGGGAAAGCGTCCGAAGATCAACGCCCGCTCGACGAAATTGTGCAATTCCCGGATATTCCCCGGCCAGTCATAGCGCAGCATTGCAGACCTCGCGGCCGCGGACATCTCGACTTTCGGCAGGTTCAATGCCACCGAGATTTCGGTCTGGAACAGGTCCGCCAGCTCCAGAACATCGGTGCCGCGATCTTTCAAAGGCGGCATCTCGAGCTCGACAACGTTGGTCCGAAACAGCAGGTCTTCGCGGAACCGGCCCGCTTCGACCTCAACTTGCAACGGTTTCGTCGACGCAATGACGAACCGAAGGTCGAGCTGCACGTCACGCCCCGTCCCCATTGGCCGGATCACGCCGTCTTCCAGCACGCGTAGAAACGCTGTCTGCGCGCTTGCATTCAACTCACTCACATCATCGAGAAAGACGGTGCCGCCGGAAGCTTGAGTCAGCAGCCCTTCACGCCCTGACTGTGCCCCCGGAAAGGCGCCCGCGCCATGGCCGAACAACTCATACTGGATCATGTCCGCTTGAATCGCGCCGCATTGTATCGGCACGAAGGGAGCCTCGCCGCGCCCGGAATGACCGTGGATATGCCGTGCTGCCACTTCTTTTCCTGATCCGGACGGCCCGGTGATCAAGACAGGCGTGGTCAGCGGCGCGACTCGTTCCAGCAAATTCCGCACATCGGCAATTGCGCTGGACCTGCCGATCAGTTCCCGGCGGCGATTCCCGCTCGCCACAGTATCCAACTCACGCCTCAGAAGAGAATTCTCGCGTTTCAGCCGGGAAAGCTCGAGGCATTTTCGTATCGCGTTCAGAATCTGGTTGGACCGGAAAGGCTTGATCAGAAAATCAGACGCCCCGGCCCGCATTGCGTCTATAGCGGTCTGAAGATCGGCGTAGGCAGTAATCAGGATCGTGTCGGTGAACCCGCCATTCTCACGCTGATCCTGCAGCCATTCCAGGCCCTTCTGCCCAGGCATGATGTTGTCGAGTATCATCACGTCGTACTGGTGGGACGACAAGAGAGCTTCGGCGGAACGGGCGTCCTGCGCCTCGTCCACATGCCGGCATATCGGTTGCAGCGTCTTGACCAGGAAATGGCGCATGCCGGGTTCGTCATCAACGACAAGAATTCTCGCGCTGGCAAGCGGATTGCTTCGTTCGCTTGATCCAGCCTGCATCTGCCACCGCTTGTCCTATGACCCCACTATCGGGAAAGCCTAGCAAGAATATGCAAAAAGTTGCAAGGCTGGACTTGCAACGGAAAAATATACGCCTTTTGCAGGAAAACGGTGCAAGGTGAAAACTGGTGCCCCCCGCCGGAATCGAACCGGCACTTCCGAAGAAACGGGATTTTGAATCCCGCGCGTCTACCAATTCCGCCAGAGGGGCAACCGGCACCGGGAAGGGTGCCTATCATGGGCATTTGAGCGATGCAAGCGGTTCCATCGGAAACGGGACCCGGCAATACGGCAGAGCCGCTTTTCCGGTCGGTTCACAATCGGTAATTTCGACAATTTTAGTTTTCGAGAAAACCAAGTTTTTACCATGAATCAAGACAAATCGCAGTTTCCACCAATGGTCGAGGAGGATTCCGGATGGTTTAAGACTCCGTCAAAGGCCGTTTCATAGATTGATCGCTGATGGAGGAAGAGATGAACTATGGTATTCCGCGAGGATAGGATGACCGCCCAGACGGCCAACGCAGCGCGCATAACGGAGTTGAGAACGACGGGACAGCCGGTCCGCGCTGTTGCACCGGACAACTCCCTGTTCGCCTTTTCGTTTCTAAACAAGGACGCACTCAAACTGTCTCCGATCGAGCAGAGCTGGATTCTGGAAGGTAATCCCCAGGCACGTTGCGCCAACCTTTCCAGCTTCGGAGACGACTGGACTTTTGTTGATCACTGGTCCTGCACCTCGGGAAAGTTTCGCTGGCAGTATTTTTATGACGAAACCATTCTCATCATTGAAGGCGAGGCGTTCATCACGGACGACAACGGTGTGACTTATCACGTGGTGCCGGGCACAACGCTTTCATTCCCGGACGGCTCCGCCGCAATCTGGGAAGTCCCGTCCTATGTCCGCAAGGTCGCCTTCAACCAGAAGTCCGTGCCGTCTTATCTTCACAAGCTCTGCCGGTTGATCAACAAGATCCATCGCAACATCTTCACCTGAGTCTCCGGCCCCCCGTAAGCACGGAGGCGGAAGCTTCGGCCAGAAACGCTTAGGCGGCTCACAAAAGCGCAAATTGTGCGCTTTTTCTGGACAAGTTCATTTGGCTTGTCTAGAAATTTTGCATGAGCAAATCAGGACGTGAAATCGAGCTCAAGCTCGAACTGGATCCGACGGAGCAGGACGCGCTGAAAAGCGCCGGCACCATTGAAGGCTTCACCGCCGGACGCGCGGTCACCAGGACCTTGCAGTCGATCTATTTCGACACGCCGGACCAGGCGCTTCGCAAGGCGAAGATCTCCCTGCGGGTGCGCAAGACCGGCCGGAGCTGGGTGCAGACGGCCAAGATCGGCACCGGCGTCATGGCCGGATTGTCCACCGCGGTGGAAGCAGAACATCCCGTCAGCACCCGCGCGCTGGATTTTTCCGTCATCGAGGATGCGAACGTCCGGAAAATACTGGCGGAAACCATTGGCGACGCGCCTCTGGGCGAGTGTTTCGAGACGGTGATGAAGCGGACCACCCGTCAGCTCACCCGCGACATCGACGGCGCGCAGATCGAACTGGCGCTCGACACCGGTAACATCCTCGCCGGCAGCGGCAGCCAGCCGTTGACGGAACTGGAGATGGAGCTGAAATCGGGCCCGGGCCTTGCGGTCTTCGAGGCGGCCAAAGCGCTTCTCAAGGACACGCCTTTCCGGTTTTCCCCCTTCAGCAAGGCCGAACGAGGCTACCGCTTCGCCGAAGGCATCACCACAGCGGAGAGCGCACCCTATTTCGCCGGGCCGGTCGAATTCGCCTCCGGGATCAGCGCCGAGCTTGCCTTCCGGGACGTCTTGCGCTCCTGCCTCACCCAGATTGCCGAAAACCGGCTGGTGGTTCTGTCTTCCGATAACCCGGAGGGACCACACCAGCTTCGCGTCGGGCTGCGCCGGTTGCGCAGCGCCTTCCGGCTGTTCAGGCCGATCCTCAATCCGGTGACACTGATCCCTCTGGACGAAATGGCGCGTAAGATCGCCACCGAGGCGGGCGCCTTGCGGGATCTCGACGTGCTGATTGAAGAGATCGTCGCGCCGCTGGCCACCAGGGCGCCGGAAAGCCTGTCCTTCGATGCCCTGCTGGAGAATCTGAACGCCACACGGGGCCGTGACACCCGCCATACGCTGGAAGTGCACCTTGAGTCAGCCGAGGTGAACGGCTTCCTCCTCGACCTTGCCGCCTATACGGAAGGCCGGGGCTGGCTGGACCCCGAGAATTTCACACAGACCGAAAAACTGGCGCAGCCGGTTGAAGATTTCGCGGACAAGGCCCTCGCCAGGCAGTGGAAGAAAGTACTCACATACGGCAAGCGGCTGGAAGACCTCTCCATTCCCGAGCGCCATGAAATGCGCAAGGTCATGAAGAAGATGCGCTACGGCATCGAATTCTTCGGCTGCCTTTATCCCAAGGACAAGGTCAAGCCGTTCCTCAAGCGCATGAAGAAGCTGCAGGATATTTTCGGGTATCTGAATGATGTCGCCATGGCCGAAAGGCTGCCGCAGGCTTACACCGCCTCCGGTCCGCAGGCCGAGGCGGCACGGCAGGCTATCGGCTTCGTGATCGGCTGGCACGAGTGCCGCTGCCAGACCATGTGGCAGCACGCCAGGGGCTATTGGAACGCCACGAGAGAAACCCCTAAATTCTGGACCTGAAACTCGGCAGCTTGCCTCATCAGGGTCGGTCGATTCTCCGGCATTCATGTGAACGCCGGAGAATCCATGCGAGAATCGGTTGCGTCCCGGTCGAACGGTTCAAACCAAGCGCAAGGCGCGTCAGATCACGTCGAAGACATGGTCCAGCAACATGATGCCCAGACATCCTGACGGACTGAGCGTATGGGCGCTCAGGAGGTGTCCACCGATCGTCGCTGCGGCCACTTCCGGTTTTGTGCCTTCCGGAACGTTGTTGATGTTTTGAACCGTCAGATAAACATCCCACTTGCCGGGTTTCGACGTTGCGGGAATACGCACCGAGCCTCTGAAGCAGCATTGCCGGGCCTTTGCGGCATTCACCTTTATCCGCGCTTCCTGCGCATCCTTGAGGATCGCCTCAAGCTGCTCCTTGGGAAGATCGATCCGGAACTCACCTTCCCGGTCCAGGCCCTCCACGCAATATTCGAGAAGAACCGCCTCCCCGCCGCCACCGAGGACTTGCGTTGAGGAAATGCCATTGCCCTTGACGGTCAGCGTGTGAACGACTCCTTGCGTTCCGTCCGTCGCATCCTCGCCCACAAGAACGCCGCCGGCGAAGGCCCGCAGCCTGACCGGTTGACTGGTGTACTGAACGACTTTGATCCGCACCTCGGAGACAGGCTGGTGGCTGAACTGGATGCCGCGGGACGGCAGCAGCAAACCCTTTGCGGGTTCGCCCCAGGACACGATCGACATGTTCTGCTGCTGGGGCTGCAGATATCCGAGCCAATCGAAACTTCCCTTGTAGACGACTTCCTGGTTTTCCATCTCGAAGAAGCGGATGCAGTCCAGTTCGCCGTCCCCGCCACCGCCGAAAGGGTCCTCATCGCAAGGTACTGGCTGCAGGATCGAGCGCACGGCCGTGGACGGCTTGTCATGGGGGATCATGTGCGCAACGACATGATAGTCGTTGCAACTACGCGCCAGCTGATAATCCCAGATCGAGGCGAAGATTTCCGCCCGCTCACCCGGATCGTAGCTCGCCTTGTTGGTGACCACCTGCTTGCCGAGCAGGAACTGGGCATTCGCGACCTTCTCGCGTTCCTCATGAACCATAATCCGCTGATCGGTCTCCCGTTCGTAGCGCCAGATCGTCTCGGCACGGAACGGATACCCGGGCAGCGGCAGGTCGTAGTAGAGGATCTCGTTCGAAACACGTTCCCGTAACGTCTTCTCCCCGGCCGGGGGAACCGTTTCATCCTGGCCGCGGCGGGTCTGGTCCTTGTAGTCGGAGCAGGCTGCCGCAATCGCCGCCGCCGCCGCGCCGCCATAAAGGATGGCCGCGATGGGATCCGGGCTTTCCCATTCGATCAGCGACGTAATCAGCGGCCCGCAAGCCAGCACCTTCCCGATCGCCTCGACATGATCGCCGCCGGTCGGATGCCCGGGCTGGATGATCTGATCCCCAGCCGAACCACCATCGGCCCATACGTGCCAGTTCGACAGCCCGACAGGTGCACCTGTCGCATTGTCGGTCCCCAGAATACCGAGCGTGCCGTTGCCGTTGAACCACAGGACATGCTGCTCCGAATTCGAAGACGCCGGTCCACCGAGAAGCGGATCATACTTGCGCTCGTCACGCTGGCCGACCGAGTCCTTCACGTATTTCTCGTCACGCACATCGGTCGGAAAACCGTCGATCTCCTTCGGGATCGGTCTTGAGCCCTTTGCCTCGATGACCCGCTCCGAAGGCAGTTTTTCGTGAACGTGAAACAGGATCGCCAGTCCGTCCCTGGGCTTGCCGCCGCGGACGGGAGATCCGAAGCCGATGGCGATCACATTGGAATCGTCGGCATATTCTGCTCGCAACCGGCGCACACTCGCCTGAATACGGGCAACGGTTTCATTGACTTCAACCATCTCTCATGCCCTCCGTCAGATTGTGATGTTAAGGATACGCTGCACGTCTTCGAGCAGCGAAGCAGTGGCGTTGTCGCCCGATCCGTCGGCGGAACCGGAATGGTTCAGCCCGACCGGACGCAAAGTGTCGGTGTGTATCCAGACCGATCCTGAATCGCCCGGCTGGCTTGTCGGCTCGTCGAACGCCGGATCCCGCGTGATCTGCAACTGGTCGATGCTCCAGGCGGCTTCAGAATGCCCGGTCGGAGACAATCCGGTCACGATCCCGTGGGTAAACCCGGAGGTCGCGCCGGACTTGAAGACCTTGCGCTGCGGGTCATCGAACGGCAGGACCAGCAGGTTGCTGACCTCGGCGTGCGTCATCACATTTCCTGTGGCGGCGGTCACCATACCGTTCAGGACCGTCAGCGGGTTCAGGAAATCCTCGTCGCCCTGCGCGTCGAGAACGGTGTTCATCGCCAGTGCCCGATCCGTGTCGATCACACACAGCGCCGCATCGATATCATCCTGCTGGAATGCCCCCAGGGTGCCGATGACATTGTCCTCGTCCTGATAGGCAATGTCGGCGGCCTCGGCGATCATTCCCGCGACCAGGAGGATAACGGCAATGATGATCAGCAGCACCTTCCACCAGGGATCGTCATAAGGCAGGGGCCCGTACTGGCCTTCGAAAGGTTCTGAAGGCGTCACCGTGTAGTCGAACCTGGTGGGAAAGGCGAGGAAGGGCGGATACTGCCATTTCCCGTCTCCGGGAAACCTCGGATCGCGGCCGCCGCCCCACGGATCGGTGGGGTCGTATCCACCACCGCCGCCACCAGGAAAGCCCGGCAGATCCTTGCAATTGCAGTAGCAGGCAAGCAGTTTCTGGATCAGGCAGGGATCGATGTCCTTGCCTTTCAGGAGCGCTTCGAGCGCACGGCGCAGTTCCCTGGCGCCGGGATTGCGCCGCCGGCCTCCGCCCCGCGGTTTCTCCCCGCCGCCCTTTCCGTCCGAGCCGTCCAGACGCCGGCGCTTTTTCTTGGCGGTGACGCGGTCGATGGCGACTTCGCGCAGCTGGACGCGAATTTCACCTTCCTGCACCTCCGAAACGATCTGGCCCGTTGTCTCGTCAATATAGGAAGAAGACACGAATATCTGTTTGGTCTTGAACCGGCGGGGATCGCCGGGATCGGCCATGCCGGCTCGGTTGGTCACCGAAAAGGTGATCTCGTGCTTGCGGGGCGACGCTTCACGCACATCGATCTTGAAATAGAAGACCCGGGAGCGGCCCGGCTCCAGCCCCTCCAGGCTGATACCGGTTCCCGACAGCTTTTGGCCCAGCATGTCGAGTTCGCTTTGCGTGAAGCTGTCGATCACATCGATGCCGCGCGCGGTAAGCTGTGCACGGCTTTGCGGAGTGATATCGATCGCGTGATCGGGTCCGAAGGCGAGCCCCCAGTGATTTTCCACCCGCACGCCCATGTAATAGACACCAATCGCCGTCTCGAAAATGCCGTCGGGCATTTGCCCGAGATCGAGAATACGCACCGCAAACGGCCTGACCGGGATATCGAAGAGTGTGTCCCCCTGCCAGCGCGCGTCCCATTCGATGTCCTCGAAGTCGAGTTGCGGCAGCGGATCTTCCGCTCCGATGGTTGCCCTGATGTCGATACGGTCCGGCGCCGCATCGATCATCATGTCCGATTCCAACCATGGCTCGCCGGCATTCTCGCGGTATTCCGCCCGCAATTGCCAGTTTACCCCGTCAACGACCTTGGCCGGACCGACAACGCCGTCAAACGTGCCGCCGCCCGAGGACGCCCCTTCGATCACATACCGGTTTTCCCAGTTGTGTATCGCCTTGACGACCTCAAGCCGCCATTTTCCGTATAAATTGATTGCCATTGAAAACCTCCAAACTGCAGTCAAATTCCTGCTTCAGGCCAGGCGCGGGCCTCGTCGGAACATCTTGCGAAACGTTCCTTTGCGGCCGGGTCGCGACTGGTCTTCCCGGAGTGATCCCGTATTGTCTTTAACCGGCCCCCATGCGGTTGATCGCGCATGGCCGTGTCATAAAAATCGACTGCGGGACCTGGTTGGTCTCACCCTTTGCGGTCTGGCAAGATCGGCGGACATCCGGGCGCAATAGACCGGCCGCCTGAAAAGTTGATCGGCTTTAAAGTGTCAGAACATCTTGTATGTGTGCAATTGAACGCAGGATGCCCCGATCAACGGACGCCAACCGAAACCGATTGAGCGACCGCAAGTTGATCGATCTTTAAAGTGCCAGACCACAATCTATTTCTGTCTTTCTGAAAATGTTTCCCGGCTCTGCTTCGACCCGGTTTTTCGTTTCGGCGGTCCACAACCGCCATTCAATTAAAGAGTGTTAAAAATAAACAATACACGCACACCATGCCGCTTCATTCGGCTTTTGTAAAGCCTCCGCATAAACGTCCAATGTCCAGCCAGACGATCGCAAGCCAGACCGGCACGCTGCCCTCACCTCTTCATCGGACGGATTTCAAGGCAAAAACCCGCGCAGGATTCGGACTAAGGTATTGAAAGATAAATTAAACAAAGCGCGCGCCAGCAAACGCATCAGATATTCAAAATTGACGAAAGATCACGTTGAGTTGGTCATCAGGCGACTGGAACTTTCCTGAAAAGGCGCCGGACCGGCCACTCACTCCGCCTCATTCACCACAAGCTGCACCCGGTCCGCAGCCACCCGTGCCCGCGTGTACTGGATCGGACGGCCTTCCATGTCGAGGTTGACGCTTTCCATGATCATGACGGGCTGGCCCAGCACCATGCCGAGTTGGCGGGCATCGGCGGGGTCGACAAGGTCGGCGGTGATGCGGGTTTCCTGGCGTCGATAATCGGTGATCCCGGCTCGGGCCAGGGCCTTGGTGATGGAGCCGCTGTCAGCATAGTCGGCGACGAAATTCGGCACCCGCGCCTGTTCGAACCAGCTTGTGGCGATGATCATCGGCACTCCATCGGCAACCCGCAAGGCTTCCACCCGGGTCAGCACCGTGCCGAGCGGCACGTCGAGCCGGTTGGCCAGCAGCGCATCGGCTTCCTCGGTTGCCGAGCCGATGATGCGGCCGTCCGGTGCCCGATCCTGGCCGGAGACGATTTCCGAATACCGCGTCCGCGGCCCGATCGGATAGGTGAGTGGCGTCGAGGCGACGAAGGTGCCCCGGCCCTGGTCGGCGCGCAGAATGCCTTCGCCCGTCAGCGCGGCGATGGCGCGGCGCACCGTGTGGCGGTTGACGCCGAACCGGCTTGCCAGCTCGGATTCCGGCGGCAGCCGGCTGCCTCTTTCAAACACACCGCTGACGATCTCGGCCTTGAGCGTTTCCATGATCTGCCGCCAGACGGCGATGCCCGCGCCGCGGTCGAGTGTGCTGTTGGTCGTCATGTATCCGTCATCAAAGTTCGCTACCAAAGAGTCAATCGGATTATTTATATAGACAAATAGACGAATCAAGACTAGAGATTTCAGAAAGCATCACGCCCCCTTCAGGCGGTTGCCCCCGGAACCTCAGTGTTCCGGACAACCGCCAAGCTTCAGAAGGCACGCTTCATGAGCGAAACCACAGTCGAAGACCGGACCGGAAAGATCCCTGACGTATCCCCGAAGAACTCCTCCGGCGACCGTAAGAAGATCATGGCCACACTGGCCGCCGCCACGCCGGAAGCCGTTTCCGGAAAATATGAAAACCTCGCCCTGCCTTCCTTCGATCTCGTACGCCAGCCGGAAACCGGGCTGGTGATGGTGCGCGGCCGCATGGGCGGCACCGGCAGCCCGTTCAATCTGGGTGAGGTCACCGTGACACGCTGCGTCGTGCGTCTGGAAACGGGCGAGACCGGCAGCGCCTACAGCCTGGGCCGCAGCAAGAAGAAGGCGCTGCATTCGGCGGTGATCGACGCCCTCTGGCAGCGCCCGGAAACGCGCGCGCTGATCGAAAAGGACATCATCGCCCCGCTTGCCGCCGCGCAGCAAACCGCCAAAGAGACGGTCCGGCAGGAAACAGCAGCAACGAAGGTGGACTTCTTCACCATGGTGCGGGGAGACAACTGATGACCGCAACACAGGAAACGCAAACCTCGCAGGCGATGACGCCGCTTGCCGCCGGGTTTCATGACCCGGTCCACGATGCCCAGGCCTGTTTCCGGGCCGTGATGAACGCCATGGCCCGTCCGGGCACCCGGCAGTCGCTGGACATTGCCGGCCTCACCCCTCCCGCACCACTGACGTCCGTCGCGGCAGCACTTGCACTGACACTCCTCGACTACGACACGCCCGTCTGGCTCGACAAGCCGCTGATGGCATCCGAGGCGGTCAAGGCCTTCCTGCGTTTTCATACCGGAGCGCCGATCGTCAACGAACCCGTGGAGGCCGCCTTCGCGCTGGTCGCCAATCCGGGACAGATGATCCCCCTGGCGAGTTTCAACCAGGGCTCGGCCGAATATCCAGACCGCTCGGCAACTGTCATCCTGCTGGGTCAGGGTTTTGGCGCAGCGCGGACGGCAACGCCTGCGGTGACGCTCACTGGGCCCGGCATTCAGGACAGCACGGCGTTTCCGGTCGGCCCGGTTCCACCGGTGTTCTGGGAGCAGGTTGCTGCCAACAGCCGGCAGTTCCCGCGTGGCATCGACCTGATATTTGCCGGCGCCGCGGAGATTGCCGCGCTCCCCCGGTCCACCCGCATCCTGCCGACGGAGGTCTGACGCCATGTATGTTGCCGTCAAGGGTGGAGAAAAGGCCATCCGCAACGCCCACAAGCTTACGGCGAAGCGCCGCAGGGGCGATACCTCCGTTCCCGCGCTGACGCTGGAACAGATCGCGCAGCAGCTGGCGCATTCGGTCGCACGGGTGATGGGCGAAGGCTCGCTCTACGACGAAACGCTGGCCGCGCTGGCGATCAAGCAGGCGCGCGGCGACCTTATCGAGGCCGCCTTCTTGATGCGCGCCTACCGCACCACCCTGCCGCGCTTCGGCTACAGCACGCCGGTCGACACCGGCACCATGCTGGTCGAGCGCCGGATCTCCGCCACCTACAAGGATCTGCCCGGTGGTCAGGTTCTGGGCCCGACTTTCGACTACAGCCACCGTCTGCTGGACTTTGCCCTTGCGGCGGAAGATGACGGCGCGGAGCAGCCTGTCGAGATGACGGATAACGACGATCAGGCCATGCCGCGCGTCACCGACTTGCTGGGCGACGAAGGTCTGATGGAACCGGATCCCGTTTCCGACGGCGGCACGCCTGTCGGCGACCTGACCCGCGAGCCGCTGTCCTTTCCTGCCGACCGGGACCTGAGGCTCCAGAACCTTGCCCGTGGCGACGAGGGCTTCCTGCTGGCGCTCGCCTATTCCACCCAGCGCGGTTATGGCCGCACGCATCCCTTTGCCGGTGAGATCCGTTATGGCGAAGTCGAGGTTGAATTCTTCGCCGAGGAACTCGGGTTCGCCGTCACACTTGGCGCCATCAAAGTCACCGAGTGCCAAATGGTCAACCAGTTCGCTGGCTCCGCCCAGGCCGCGCCGACTTTCACACGTGGATACGGGCTTGTCTTCGGTCAGGCGGAGCGCAAGGCAATGTCGATGTCAATGGTCGACCGGTCGATGCGCTGGCAGGAGTTGGGCGAGGAGCCGGTCGCCCCGGCACAGGACGTCGAATTTGTTCTGTCCCACTCCGACAACATCCAGGCGACCGGCTTCGTCGAACACCTGAAACTGCCCCACTACGTTGATTTTCAGGCCGAACTCGACCTCGTGCACCGCATGCGTACCGAATGGTTCGAAAAGCGCGAGCAGCAGGAACAGGGCGGAGCCGCCCAGGAGGCCGCACAATGACCGATACGGCACGAATTCCCGAAAGCCTCCACGAGCAGGGCGAATACAATTTCGCCTATCTGGACGAACAGACCAAGCGCATGATCCGCCGCGCGATCCTGAAAGGCATTGCCATTCCCGGCTATCAGGTACCCTTCGCCTCCCGCGAGATGCCGATGCCCTATGGCTGGGGCACCGGCGGTGTACAGGTGACGGCGGCCATCCTTGGCAGAAGCGACTGCCTGAAGATGATTGACCAGGGGTCGGACGACACCACCAACGCTGTCTCCCTGCGCGGCTTTTTCGAAAAAACCGCCGGGGTCAGAACGACTTGCGAGACTGCGGAAGCGAGCATCATCCAGACCCGCCACCGCATTCCCGAAAAAGACCTGCGCGAGGACCAGATCCTTGTATTCCAGGTACCGATCCCCGAACCTCTGCGCTTTCTGGAACCGCGCGAGACCGAGACCCGCAAGATGCATGCGCTGGAGGACTACGGCCTCATGCATGTGAAGCTCTACGAGGACATCGCCAAAAACGGCCATATCGCCACGACCTACGCCTATCCGGTCAAGGTCAACGACCGCTATGTGATGGACCCTTCGCCAACGCCGAAATTCGACAACCCGAAGATCGACCGCATGGCCGCGCTGCAACTCTATGGCGCGGGCCGGGAAAAACGCATCTACGCCATCCCGCCCTATACAAAGGTCAAGAGCCTCGATTTCGAGGATTATCCCTTCGAGATCCAGAAATTCGACAAGCCCTGCGGCCTGTGCGGCGCGGAAAACGTCTATCTCGACGAGGTCATCCTCGATGACAAGGGCGGGCGCATGTTCGTCTGCTCGGACAGCGACTACTGCGAGGAACGCCGCGCGGACGGTCATCTCGGTCCGATGGCGGCGGATCCGGCAGCCGCCCGGGTTGGCAACACAAGAACCGGGGAGACAATCCGATGAACCTGTTCCATGCAGAAGACCCGCTGCTGCAGGTCCACAACGTCACCCGTTACTACGGCGATCGCATCGGCTGTTCGGAGGTCTCCTTTGACCTCTGGCCGGGCGAGGTTCTGGCGATTGTCGGGGAAAGCGGCTCCGGCAAGACAACTTTGCTCAACTGTCTCTCCACCCGTCTCGCACCGACGGCCGGCGCTATCGAATACCGCATGCGCGATGGCGCCATGCGCAATCTTTATCAGCTCACCGAAGCAGAGCGCCGCCTGCTGATGCGCACGGACTGGGGCTTCGTGCACCAGAATGCCGCCGACGGCCTGCGCATGAGTGTCTCCGCCGGAGCAAATGTCGGCGAGCGTCTGATGGCGGTCGGCGCCCGCCACTACGGCAACATCCGGTCCACCGCAGACGATTGGCTGGGCCGGGTCGAAATCGACAGCGAGCGGATCGACGACGATCCGCGCTCCTTTTCCGGCGGCATGCGCCAGCGGTTGCAGATCGCCCGCAACCTCGTCACGCAACCAAGGCTGGTCTTCATGGACGAACCCACCGGCGGGCTCGATGTTTCCGTGCAGGCGCGCCTGCTGGATCTGCTGCGCCGCCTGGTAGCCGACCTCGGTCTCTCCGTGGTGATCGTCACCCACGATCTTGCCGTCGCCCGGCTGCTGTCGCACCGGATCATGGTGATGCGCCACGGCAATGTCATCGAAACCGGGCTGACCGATCAGGTGCTGGACGATCCGCGCGAGCCCTACACCCAGCTTCTCGTCTCTTCCATTCTCCAGGTGTAAAGGAGGCTCCAGATGCCAGTCCGTCTCTACCTCAACAATGTCGGCAAGGCCTTCACCATGCATCTGCAGGGCGGCACCGTCATTCCCGTGGTCGAAAACGTGGAATTTTCCGTCAACGCCGGCGAATGCGTCGTGCTTGGCGGCCCCTCCGGTGCGGGCAAGAGCTCGATCCTGAAGATGATCTACGGCAATTATCGCTGCGACGACGGCCAGATCCTTGTCACCGTCGGCGACGAGATCATCAACGTGGCAGGCGCCGAACCGCGCAAAATTCTCGGCCTGCGTGACAGCACCATTGGCTATGTCAGCCAGTTCCTGCGCACCATCCCGCGCGTTTCCGCCGAGGACGTGGTCGCCGAGCCATTGATCGCGCAGGGTGCCGGGGAGGCGGAAGGCCGGGACACCGCCCGCGCCCTGCTTTCACGGCTCAACGTTCCGGAACGCCTGTGGACCCTGCCGCCCGCGACCTTTTCCGGCGGCGAACAGCAGCGGGTCAACATCGCCCGCGGCTTCATCGCCCATTATCCGATCCTGCTTCTGGACGAGCCGACCGCTTCGCTTGACGCCGCCAACCGGGCAGTGGTCGTCCGGCTGGTAGAGGAAAAGAAGGTCAAAGGCGTCGCCATGGTCGGCATCCTGCACGATCAGGATGTGCGCGACCAGATTGCCGACCGGATCGTGGACGTCGCCAGATTCGGCTCCGAGGCTGCCGCCTGAGAAAATCAGGCACGTGGATGAAAGGGAATACCAGGAAAGCCTTGCGGGCAGATCAAAACTGTCACAGAAAAGTCACCGCCCCTCTTTAGGTCTTGACCTTCTCCAACATGAGTTCGTGATTCCGGACATGCGCTACGCAATCTATTTCGCCGCGGAGGCAGACGACCGCCTGATGCAGCTCGGCAATACCTGGCTCGGCCGCGATCCGTTTACAGGTGGAGGTCTCTCTCAGCCGGAGATCGCCGGCCTGGCGGCTGACAAGCTTCGCGAACTCACCGCCAGCCCGCGCCGTTACGGCTTCCACGGTACGCTGAAGGCGCCGTTCTTTCTCCGCGAGGGGAAAAACGAAGCGGCTCTGCTGGAAACTTGCGCCGAGTTTGCGAACCGGATCGCGCCGTTCGAAATCAAGGGGCTCGACGTCAACCGGCTTGGCAAGTTCCTGGCCCTGACGCCGAATGACACCGAACCGGGCCTGCGGGCCTTTGCCGCCCAGTGCCTGCGCGCCTTCGAACCGTTCCGTGCTCCGTTGAGCCCCGCCGATCTGGAGCGGCGGCGCAAGAGTGATCTTACCCGAAGGCAGGACGCCTATCTGACCGACTGGGGCTATCCCTATATTTTCGACGAATTCCGCTTTCACATGACGCTTTCCAACAAGCTCGAAAACGAAGCGGAAGCGGACACACTGGCACAGGCGGCGCAATCCTATTTTGCCGAGGTTACCGGCCGGCCGCGCACCTGCCGGACGTTCGCGCTTTATATGGAGCGGGAAGCCGGTGGCCCGTTTCAGGTGCTGAACGTCTTTACGCTGACCGGCAACATCACGCCCCAGGCGGCGGAAGACCAGACAGGCGAACCGACCCGCAAGGAGAACGTATGAGCACACATCCGAAAGTCTTCAGGAACGCCAGGCTGATTCTGGCGGATGAGGTCATCGACGGGTCTCTCTCGCTCGACGGCAATGGATTGATCGAAGCGATAGGGGCTCCGACGGCGGCAGACGGGCACGATTGTGACGGCGATTACCTGCTGCCGGGGCTGGTTGAACTGCACACCGATCACCTGGAATCTCACTACGCGCCGCGTCCCAAGGTTCGCTGGAACGCTATTTCCGCCGTACAGGCCCATGACGCGCAGATCGCCTGCGCAGGCATCACGACGGTATTCGACGCCCTCAGGGTCGGCATGGATGAGGATGCGGACCTGCGCTATCCGGACATGCGCATTCTCGCAGATGCCATCGAGACCGGCCAGCAGGAACACCGCCTCAGGGCCTATCACTTCATTCATCTGCGCTGCGAGGTTTCCGCGCCCGACGTTCTGGAAGCCTTCGAGGTTTTCAAGGACGATAACAGCATCCGGCTGATTTCGCTGATGGATCACACCCCCGGACAACGGCAATTCGTTTCGCTGGACGCCTACAAGATCTACTATCAGGGCAAGAAAGGCTTTTCCGACGCAGAAATGGAAGAGTTCATCCGCCTCCGCAAGGAACGCGCCAGCGGACTGGCGCCGGAGAACCGCAAACAGCTGTCCGCGATCGCGCGTGAGCGCGGCATCACCATCGCCAGCCACGACGACGCCACCTGCGACCATGTCGACGAGGCGATCGGTCTGAACACAAGAATTGCTGAATTCCCGACAACAGTAGAGGCCGCCAGGGCCTCGCACAAAGCCGGCATGGCCGTGCTGATGGGAGCCCCGAACGTGGTACGTGGCGGCTCCCACTCCGGCAATGTTTCCGCCAAGGAACTGGCGGAAGCCGGCTGCCTCGACGTTCTGTCTTCCGATTATGTCCCGGTGTCGCTGGTGCAGGCGGCTTTCCAACTCGCCGATGAAGTCGAGGCGATTTCCCTTCCGAAGGCTGTCGCGATGGTCACCTCGACCCCGGCAAAGGCCATTGGCCTGAACGACCGCGGCGTGCTGCAGCCCGGGCTGAGGGCGGATCTCATTCAGGTGAAGCTGGCCGGTGACGTCCCCATCGTGCGCGGCGTCTGGCGCGAGGGACGGCGCGTTGCCTGACGCCGCCGTCAAACTCGGACCAGGCCGCATGGTCCTGGTCGTCGGCCCGAGTGGAGCTGGCAAGGATACGCTGATGGCAGCGCTGAAGGACCGGCTTCGTGGCCGCAGTGACGTGCAATTCGCCCGCAGGGCGATCACCCGGCAGGCGGATACCGATGCCGAGGACCACGACACGCTGGATCGGGACGGTTTCGAGCATCTGGTCGCAGCCGGCGAGATGGCGCTCGCCTGGGAAGCCCATGGTCTCGGTTACGTCATTCCGAAGGCCTGTGACGAGATCGTCCGTTCGGGTGGCACCGTCATTGCCAATGGCTCGCGCCAGGTCCTGAAGCAGGCCGAACAGAAATACGAAAACGCCGTCGTGCTTCTGATCACCGCGCCGGTCGAAATCCTCGCCGACCGCCTCGCCGCCCGCGGCCGCGAAACCAGGGCGGAGATCCGCGCGCGGCTGGAACGAGCGGACCTGGAACCGGAAAACGTCGCCAATCTCATCCGTATCGAGAACACCGGCACAATCGAAGACGCCGTGGAGAAGATGATGGCTGCATTGGAAGTCCCTACGTCCCACTGAACGCTGCCCGAAGGCTCCGCCGCCTTGGAACACTTCCGCCTGATTTCGACCGGAACTTTACCGTTCCGCCATATTGGAACCTGACCGCAACCCGGGGCAAGCTCCGGAACGACTTGCGATCAATATCGTTAAAAGTGACGATGTTTTCCGCAGACTGAACCAACAATTAAGAAAATTGGGTTTCATTTCGTCCAGCCGCACTGAAAACGAGCAACTAGACACGTTCAAAATTCACTATGGAGGAGCTCATTTTGGGGATGAAGCTGGAAAGTTTCAAATCAGCCGTCATCGTCATGGCCCATCCCGACGACGAAGTCCTGTGGGCGAGCTCCATCTTGTCTACTGCCCGAAAAGTCATTCTATGTTATGGTGAAGCTCCCAATGATGCCCGGACCACCGAAGGGCGACGAACCGTCTTTGACGAGTTCCCGTTGAGCACTGCCTTCAATCTGAACATAGCCGAATCCCATTGTTACGACTCCACTCACTGGCGCGAGCCGGTGGAGACCAGCTACGGCGTGCGTTGTGGCCGCAACAAGAACAGTTACAAGAAGAACTTCCACCTGCTTGTCAAAGCTCTCGAAGCCCATATCAAGGACGGAGACCTGGTCGTCACCCACAATCCCTGGGGCGAATATGGGCACGAGGAACATATTCAAGTTTTCCGGGCAGTCGCGCATATCGGCGAGCGACGCAACATAAGGATATTCGTATCCAGTTATGTCAGCGATCGTGTGCTCTATTTCATGGAAAGAAACACGCCACGGCTCGCCGCCGCGTCCGACTTGCTGCCGACAGACAAGGCACTCGGCGAAAAGCTGATGCGCCATTACCAAGCTCACAACTGCTGGACCTGGGAAGACGGATACAAGTGGCCGGATTACGAATGCTTCTACGAGATCGTGAACCCGTGGGCAGCCCTGCGATCCGACAAACTGACCATGTCTTCCATGCCGGTCAACGTGATCTGGCTGGATGAACAGACACCGACATATACCAATGCCCTCCGCTCTACAAAAAAACGGCTCATCTCCGGAGTCCGAAGCCTGCTACAACGGACCGGAAGCAAGAGCTTTCCACCTTAAATTGAAGCCTCCTTCTTGATGGAGGCCTCTCCCAGCCTGCAAGATCACGGACTCTCTTGCACCGGGTTGTGACTGACATGGCAGGGAGTTGACGTGGCCGTGCCTTGCAAGAGTGTCAATTCTTCGTTTTCTTGTTCCCGAACACATTGCCGAGCAGACCGGCAGGCAGACCGAAGCCTTCCTCCACGGCCTTGAGAACTTCCTCGTCGTTGACGTCGCCTTCGATAACCTTCTGGACATCGATCTGGGTGCGCCCGCCGGTTGCTTTCTGGATCGCCTTGTTGGCCGTATCGACCAGCGCCTCGGAGGGAGCTTTCTTGCCCTGAAGGATCGAAATCAGTTCGCCGCCGGATTTCTGCAACTGTTTGTAGGCCGCTTCGGGATCTTCCAGAATGCCATTGATATCCGGATAGATGCGCGGATCGTTCCAGGATCCCTCGATCACGATCGGCACACCCAGTCCGGCAAGCTTCTTGTCCTCACCCTTGCGACGCGGCTGCGGCGCCTGGCCCTCGAGTGTCGGTACGATTTTCGGCTCTACCCGCCAGGCAAGCGTCTGCTTCGGCATGTCGGTCGTGCCCTTGCCGCTCATGCGCACCAGCGGGCCGACCAGCGAAAGATCGTTTGTCGTGGCGATACCGTTCTTGATCTGGAACGTCGCTCCAAGAGAGCTGAAATCGGTTTTCGCGGACGAAGCCTCCTGCCAGCCGAGCAGCGTGTCGAGGGAGAGACCCCTCACCATTTGCGGAATGTTGATACCGCGGATCGCACCGTCGGCGAACTGGTAGCTTGCCGTGCCGTTCAACCCCTGGACAAGCGCCTGTTCGCTTCCCCCTCTGGAGGTCACGTCCAGGCTGATCGCCGCCTTGCCCTCGATCCAGTCAAAATCAACCGCGTCGCGCAGCAGGGGATAGGCATTCAGCTTGGCGAGCGAAACCTTGGCGGCTATTTGCGGCGTTTCCGATGCGCCGTTCAGCGTTACCGTTCCGCTTCCCGAGCCGCCATAAAGCGAGAGATTTTCCAGATTGGCGGTCAGGACCCCGTTCTTGATCGTGGTCGTCAGCGCGCTCTCGTCAATCTTGATCTTGTTCCAGCGGATTTCGCGGGTCGTAAGCTTGAAATCGGCATCCACCGCCTGCAGGCCGGAAAAATCGATCTGCGCTGAACTCCAGCCGGACGCGCCTGCCTTTTTGCCGCCGTTGCCACTGCTCTTGCCGTTGCCGGACGATCCGGATGCACTGCCCCCCGATCCGGACGGTCCGCTCAGATAAGGGTCGAGCACCAGTTCGCGCAGCGCGAGGCGCGCCGAAACGCTCGGCTTGCCGCCCAGCCGGACCTCGCCGTTTGCCTCGCCGGAGGTCGCGTCCAGGGTAAACCGGGTTTCCTCGAATGTCAGCGTGTCTCCCTGCATGCCGAAAATGCCGGAAGCCTTGAAGGTTTTCAGTCCGTTCCCCGCCCCGATAGGCTGACCCATCCAGGCCATCAGCCCGCGCAGATCCGCGGTTTCCAGGTTCACGGCGCCGTCAAGCGCACCCGACGTCGTGGCATTGCCATCAAATCCGGCACTCACCCGGTTCCCCTTCACGGTCACCGACACCGGCGCGGCATTTCCGGCAAGCAACCTGGCCGTATCCGCCCGTCCGGTCAGGCTGAACGCTTCACCGCGCCAGGACAGGGCACCACTGAGGGCAATCGGCTTTTCAAGCCCCTGAAGTTCCACATCCATGGCGAGATTTGTCAGTCTGTCCGCTTCGGGGTCGCCGCCCATGGCGGACGCCAGCCCGAGACCGCCGATCTCGCCCTCGGCGATCGAGACAGAGCCATTGAGGTCAAGACCCGCAATCAGTTCCTCACCGGTCATGCCGACCGTTTCAAACACCAGGTCCGCGCTCAACTTTCCGCTGGCAGGCCTATCCTGTCCCGCGAGCAGCATAAGGTCCGAAATGGACCCGTCTTTCAGGACAAGCCTGCCGGAGACTTCCGGTACCAGGCCGGAAAGATCCGCATCCGCGGCGCCGCCCAGGGACAGCTGTCCCAGCACCAGATGCAGGTCGGCGACCGAAACAGCCGCTTCACTGCCGTTTATCTTCGCGTCCAGTTGATAGGCGCCCGGATCGGTGGCGATCTCCTGGCCCGCCAATGCGGCAAGCGCCTTCAGCGAAGGTCCGCCGCCTTCAAGCGCAAGCTCCGCCCGCAGCGGATCCAGACCGGCCTCGCCCGCAACCTTCACCGTGTTCTCTCCGGAGGAGACAGTCAGGGAAACCGGCCTTTGTTCACCCGCACTCAAACCGAGTGGATCGGTCAAGGTGCCGGTGACGTCAAGCGGCATGTCCTTGAATGTGAAAACTGCGGCAAGTTCCACGTCACCACCAAGGTCCGGAGCCTGCAACTCCAGATCCAGATTGCTTATCCTGAGCGGCTGTGCGCTGGATTGATCCTTGTAGGTCAGCGTTCCACCGGTAATTGTCAGGCTGTCGATGCCAATGCTCTTCAGATAGCCTGCCGGTGAGGTTTCGGACGGGCCGTCTTCGGCAGCAGGCGTATTCTGTGCGGCGTTCTCCACGACACGAGGCGCGGCGGTGTCCTCGCCGGACGCGGCCGTTGAACTTTCCAGATTCCGGCGCGGCTCCCAGCTCGTGGCGCCGTCCGGACCGATTTCCAGATAGATGTCGGGCTTGTCCAGCGCGATACCTGTCACCTGAACATTGCCCGAGATCAACCCGGCCCAGGCCAATCCAAATGCGACACGTTCGGCCTTCGCGAATTCAATCCCGTCCGCTCCTGCTTCGCCGGAAAGGCCTATATTTTCCGCAGAGAGCGTAAATCCCGGGAACAGGGACAGGGAGACAGGCCCGTCGAGACGGACACGCCACCCGAGACGTTTGTCGACTTCCTCGACAACCTGACGCTTGATTTCGTCCTTGGGCAGGAACAGTGGAACCACCAGAATGATGGTCACAAGCATGAACACCAGACTGCCCAGTCCGATCAAAAGCCGCCGCATTTCAACGTCTCCCATTCGCGAATCGGCCCCAATGTAGACCAATCGGACCATAAAGATGCCCGTTGAATTTGACAAAAGCAGGAAAAGTGCGGGTTTGAGGCCGCATAAATGTTACGCAGCGTCGATTTTTGCCAGATTAAACAGATGATTGTCCCAGGAGATCCCCGGCGGCCGGGCAAGGACTTCCGCCGGATCGGCCGGATCTGTCACCAGGGAAAGCGCGCCGTTACCGTCCGAAACCAGAAAGCTGCCCCGATCGATCCGGGCAATGCCGCAACCGTCCGGAATCGAACGGGTGCCGAGATACGCGCCGGAGGAAGCACTCCAGAACAGCGTCTGCCCGCCACGTGGTGCCGAGGTCGCGATTACCTCACCGCCGGCATTGGCCGCAACAGAGCCGATATAGTTCTGCAGTCCGGAAGCGACAGGGTCCGGAATGACTGTAAGGTCCGGCGCAGCATCCTGCGAAAAAATCCCGATCAGCGGTGGTACGTCGTCAGGCGACCCTTCGAACTGGCCGCCAACCCAGACTCGGCCTTCGGCATCCAGCGCCATGTGGCGAAGCGAAAGCTGGTGCAGGTCCTTTTCCAGCCCATGCTGGGCGAGAATATCCCCGGTGTGGCTGTCCATGAACACGACGGACGGCGCCATCGTTTCCAGATTGAGTTTTTCGCGGCCCTTGTCCGGATGGGTTTCAATTCCGCCGTTGGCAACGATCAGCGTTCGGCTATCCGGTCCGAGAAGAATGTCATGCGGCCCGATACCGTTGGTTTCGAACTCGCCGATGCGCCGGGTCGCGCCGCCGCTCATATCATAGATGCCGACGACACCGCGTGCGGCGGCAAAATCATTCTCCACCGCATAAAGCAACCGGCCGTCCGCCGAAAAACATCCATGACCATAAAAGTGCCGGCCGGGATCGGAGGTGATCAGCTCCGGCTGGGCATCCTCGAAAGGCCTTACGACGACAGCGAAGGTTCCCGGCCGTCTTGCGAAGGCAACGAAGCGGGAGCCATCCCGCGCGACCGCGATGCCGTGCCCCCTGCCCGGCAGGGAAATCTGTGCGAGCATCTGGCCAAGCTCGTCCACGATGCCGACGCCATATTCACCGCCGGCTTTCCGGTAGGCGCTGGCGAACAGCGGCGCGCCGTCAGCGGACGCCCGGTTCAGCGGGCTTGCCGCAAGCGTGGACCCGGAAAAGACCGGCGCCGCCGCCAGGCTGCCCAGGGCGGCAAGAAACCCTCTCCTGGAAACGATTTTCATCTTTGAGCCCGCACGCTAGTCACCGTCCAGGGAGTTGAAACCGCCGGCCAATTCCAGGGCGCCGGCAAGTTCCAGCGCCATGGTGTCGCGAAGGGATTTCACCGTGATGGCCAGCACCGATACCCGCGAATAACTGTCATCACCCGTGAAGGTCTGCCGCAACGGCGGGTTCAGTTCGCTCAACAGCTTCTGAGCGTTGTCGAATTCGAATCCAAGTGCATTGAAGATCCATTGAAAATCCGACGGTGTCAGTTCTTCCAGACCGAGGCTGGCAACAGCTTCCTGAATACCCAGCAATTCACCTGAAAGATAAACAACAGAATTGCCGGAACGGGAAAACGGCAGGCGGTTCGCTTTGGCCTTGGCTGCGGAGGTCCCAAGCGCCGGAAGAAGATCCTGGTCGCGGACAATGATCAGACCGGTGACCAGCGCATTGAAAACATCTTCCATCGCTTCCTTTGGCGTCCTGAAACGGTCGTTCTCAGGTCCACCCGACAACAACAGTGCCCGGTATCCGTCAGGGTCCGACCAGGTCATCTCAAGATCGGCCGCAATCGCCACGAGGTTCCGGGCAATCGCCAACGCATAACCGCACGTGTAATCCTTTTCGGCACCGGGCCTGCCGAGAACCACTTCACTGTCCCTGTCGAATGCGATCAGCTGCAGTGCGGGAAGTCCCTGAACCGCGACGCTCTTGTCCTTCAGGCTTTCCGCAGACCCGACGCCCGGATCTTCTTGTGCATAGATCTTGCGGATCTGACGCTGAACGATGCCGCGCGGGTCGGGAAGAAAGGCCAGCCGGCTGAGCCGGTCTTCTTCGAGAAGCGGACCGAACCTCAGAAACTGAATTCTGGCGAAGGCCTGAAGGCTACCAGCATAAGCTGACCGGAACGCCTCCGTCGCCTCGGGGCCGTTGTCCGCGCAAATGTCTCTCACCGCATCGGGCAGTGTCTCCACCGATGCCGCGAATTCCGCCATCGCCGGCTGGATGTAGTTCGAAACCAGCCGTTCAAGCGGCGGGTTGAAATCCGCGGCCGGAGCCGGTGTGGCGGAAAACACGGCAACAGCCAGAAAAACCCAAAGACGCATCACAAGGACTCCAGAAAACTGATCAGAGACTGACGATCTCCGGGACTTAAAGCAATGACGCTGTCGCGTGCCTGCGTCGCTTCGCCGCCATGCCACAAGACCGCTTCAAGAAGATTGCGCGCGCGCCCGTCATGCAGAAACCGCGTGTGATCATTGACGGTCCGGGTCAGGCCGATCCCCCACAGCGGCGGTGTGCGCCATTCCCGGCCGTCCGCATCGCCCACGGGCCGCCCGTCGGCCAGACCCTCGCCCATGTCATGCAGCAACAGGTCGGTATAGGGCCAGATCAGTTGAAACCTGTGAGCCGGGTTTTCCGCATCGCGGCTGGTCACATATTTCGGTTGATGGCAGGAAGCACAGCCCGCCTCATGAAAGATCTGCTTCCCCCTGAGAACATCCGGATCATCGACGTCCCGCCGCATGGGCACTGCCAGGTTTTCGGAATAGAACGTCACCAGATCCATCACCGGATCAGGGGATTCCGTCGCACCGAGCCGGGCCTGTTCGCCATGCGGAAGTGCGCGGCAGGCTGTCTGCGCCGCTGTGCAGTCGCCGTAGTTGTCTGGAAATTCCGGCGTACTCAGGCCTATGTCACCTGAAAAGGCCGCGGCGGATTGCGCACGGATCGTCGGCTTGGAGGCTTTCCAGCCGAAGCGGCCCAGAGTGAGTTCACCGGTTTCCGGGTCGAGCACATGGCTTATCCTGCCTGAGATCCCGTTCCCGTCGAGATCCTGCGGATCGGCAAGCTCTTCCAGATCGCCCGGATGGATCGCCTGCAGCAGACCGAGACCGATCATCGGTGGCGCGACGCGCGGCGAAATCATCGTGTCCGGATGCATCTCACCGTAGCCGAGATCCCGGATCCTGTAGACCGGCTTTTGAAGAATGGCGGTATCGCCGCCATTCATCGGCACCTCGATATGCTCATGCTCGATATCGAACCGCCCTTCCGCCTGAAGTCCGGGGACCGCGAACGTCTGGAACTGGCCGCCATAGGTGGGTTCGGGAACCTTCAGGATCTCTCCGGCAGCGAGCATCCGGCGTTGCTCTTCCGTCTGCGGCGGAACCGAAAGGCGCAGGAAAAGCGAAACGGCTTCATCTCCGGGCCGCGGTGGACGGCCGCGCCCGTCCTTCAGATGGCATCCCTGGCAGGACCGGGCATTGAACAGCGGCCCGAGACCGTCGGAAGCCTGCGTCGAGGAAGGCGACGATGCCCAGAATTTCTTGAAAAGACCGTTTCCGACCTTGAACGTCTGTTCTTCTTCGAAGGTGAGATTGGCGTTTGACTGGGAATAGGCGTCCCGCCCGGGCCGCCGGGTAGAGGTTCCGGCCCCGCCCTGCATGGGTTCGAACCGTTCCGGCCGGTCGAATTCAGTTGGCGGCCGAAGCACTTCAACCACCTTGGCGCGGTCCGCCGCCGTCAGGTCTGTTCGATGCACCAGGGGCTCTTCCGCCGACAGGGGTCCTGCCGAAAAACAAACAAGCACCGCAGCAGCGGCACCCAGTATCGGGAGTAATCCCATTTTTGCATCCTGATTTTCTTCCGCGGCTCCCTTACCCGCGAAAGTGTCGGGTCAGGCGGTTACTTTCACCGCCCGACCCTTGATTTCCTACTGGAACACGGCAGTCGGGTTGTCCAGGCTGTCGGAGCCTTCGAAGGCAATTTCATCCAGCTCGAGCACTTTTACCACACGCTCGATAGACGCCGTCTGATCGACCAGGGCATCGACGGCTGCCTGAACGACGGCGTTGCCCTCGTCATTGCCTTCGCCGATCATCTGGTCATAGGCTTCACCGGCTTCGGCGCGGGCCTTCATGACTTCGAATGCGGCCAGCGTGGCATCCAGCTTTGCCTGCATTTCTTCCGCGAGGGCCGGATCCTTCTCGGCCACCAGATCCGCCAGCGAAGCGCCGGAGACATCATTGCCGAGCGGGCTCTTGTATTCGCCGAAATAGACGTTCCGGATGCCGACCACATCATTGTAGTGCGACATATGCGTGTTGTCGGAGAAGCAATCATGCTCTTCTTCCGGGTCGTGCAGCATCAGGCCGAGCTTGATACGCTCACCGGCCAGTTCTCCGTAGGAAAGGGAGCCCATGCCGGTCAGGATCGTTGCCAGACCGCCGTCTTCACCCTTGCCTGCGAGGTCCTCACGGGCAGCACCATCAGGAGCCCAGGCAGAAACCATTTCTTCCAGATCGGAAATCAGCAGGTCGGTCGCGGCCTGAAGATACTGGACGCGGCGCTCGCAGTTTCCGCCGGTGCAGTTGGCCGGATCGAAATCTGTTGCCGGACGGCTGCCCGCACCCGCATCGGTGCCGTTAAGGTCCTGGCCCCACAGCAGGAACTCGATGGCGTGGTAGCCGGTCGCGACATTCGATTCCACTTCGCCGGCTTCCTGGAGGCTTTCGGCGAGCAGATCCGGCGTGATGACGGCGGCATCGATCGTCTCACCGCCCACTTTCAGGCTCGGATTGGCAATGACATTCGCCGTGTAAAACACGTTCTCCTCGGAATCTTCGCCATAGGAGGTATCGACATAATCGATCAGGCCTTCGTCCAGCGGCCAGGCATTCACCTTTCCTTCCCAGTCATCCACGATTGCGTTGCCGAAGCGGTAGGCTTCGGTCTGCTGGTAGGGATTGCGGGCTTCGATCCAGGCAGCGCGGGCGGCCGTCAGATTGGCTTCGGTCGGCTCGGCAACCAGAGTATCGATCGCGGCTTTGAGCGTTTTGGCGCTTTCCAGGGAATCTTCGTATTTCGCCTGCGCAATGTCGCCGTAGGTCGACAGCACCTCCGCCGGGCCTGCGGCCAATACCGGGGTGACGAAGAGAGAGGTGGCAGCCAGAAGGCCAAGTTTGAAAGAATTCATTTTTCCATCCTGATTTAAATGCCGCCTGCGACAGTAAATGCCAGTCCACAGCCGAAAACTGAATGATTTCGATGCGTCATTCGCACCTTACAGGGATCGGTGAAAACACTTTATGAGGTTTGAAGTCAAGTTAAAAATCTTCAAAAAATCAATAGTTTAGAACGATTCAAAAAAGCTGAATTTGAATTACCGAATTCAATTCCCATGTCATTCATATAAAGTCATCATCAACTCTTTGATGCTAAAGAAACTTTGTTATGGCTATCTGTCTCAGCCAGCTTTGTTATGGAACTTGAGCAGAGCGGAAGAGTTGATTGAACCTGGAAGGGCGGGAGCATCTTCGCTGGGTTTGAATGAAAGCGGGATACTTCAGGTTGCCGGGCGCGCAGCCGGGAAAAAGGGACAAAAAAATGCTGGATTCGCTGAAAAGCTTTGTTCGCGAACTGACTTTTGGCGACAGTGGGGAAAAGACCTTCGCCGAGGATGACAAACGTCTGGCGGCGGCTGCCTTGTTGTTTCACCTGGTCGATATCGACGGCGTGATCGAAGAGAGCGAGAGCCAGAAGCTCCGTCAGATCCTGCAGCAGCATTATGAGCTGACGGACAAGGAAACCACTGAGCTCATCGACATCGCCAGACAGCGCGACGAGGAAGCCGTGGACCTCTACGGCTTCACGTCCATCCTGAAGCGGACCACGGACGAAGCCGAGCGCCTCGCCATTGTCGAGATGATGTGGGAAATCGTCTACGCGGACGGTCAGGTTCATGAATTCGAGGACAACACCATCTGGCGGGTGGCCGAACTGCTCGGCGTCTCAACGCGGGACCGGATGAACCTTCGTCACAAGGTTGCCAAGACAGCTCCGGAACTGAACGAGCTCGACTGACGCCGGAACCGTAAAACGTCCGTGGCGATCCTTTGCACAGTTTGCACAGACAACGGGACTCGATTTTCCCGCGCGCCTGCAGCATATTAGAGCGATGCATTTCCAGACTGATCACACGGGGGCACGGCCCAGGATACTGGTTGTTCTCCACCAGGAACATTCCTCACCGGGCCGCGTCGGCCGCGAACTCCTGAATCGCGGCTTTTCCCTCGACATCCGCAAACCGCGCTTCGGCGACGTGCTTCCGGACACCATGGACGGACACGCGGGTGCCGTCATTTTCGGCGGCCCGATGAGCGCCAACGATCCCGATGCCTTCGTTCAAAAGGAAATCGACTGGATCAGGATTCCGCTCAAGGAGCAAAAACCGTTTCTCGGCATATGTCTGGGAGCGCAAATGATGGTCAGGCATCTTGGTGGCGCGGTTGCCGGGCATGACGATGCCCTGGTTGAAATCGGCTATTATCCGCTGCAGCCGACCACGGCAGGCAAGGCGCTTATGGACTGGCCCAAGAAGGTCTATCAGTGGCACCGGGAGGGCTTCGACCTGCCCCGGGGCGCGGACCTGCTTGCCGGAGGTCCAACCTATCCCAATCAGGCGATCCGCGTCGGCCCCTGCGCCTACGGTATCCAGTTCCATCCGGAACTGACCCATCAGATGATGGTCCGCTGGACGACCAAGGGTGCGCCGCGCATGGAACTTCCCGGTGCCCAGAAACGCCGCGATCATTTCGCCGGCCGCTTTGTCTATGACCCCGCCGTCCGCCAATGGCTCGACCGGTTTCTGGATCTGTGGATCGGCACCGCGGAAGCCCCCGCGCAGCACGGCCTGCTGAAAGCAGCGGAATAGGCGCAAGCAGGATCGCGCAGTATAATGCCACGCTTGAGTGGCCTCACTCTGCTGACCAACTCCGGCGTTATCAACTCTGTTGAGTGAACCAGGAAGCCAAGTCCCCCTCGGCGGTCACCCCGGCCAAGCGCAGCGCTGAGCCGGAGCCCACTCGTTCGCAGGGGCTTTGTTGTGTATCTCCAAGGCCGCTTCACACACAGTCCCCGGGACAAACAATACGGCGCGCAGGCCCGAAGCAGGTAGCGGCCACCGATGAACAATCGCCATTGCTTCAGCAAGCAGCACCGCGAGTGGGCCCCGGGTCTCCGCTTCGCTGCGCCCGGGGTGCCCCCCCGCTGCAAGGGAGCGTAACCCAATCGCCAGCGAACAATCCCGGATCTGGCCATGCAGCTATCGCTGCAGGCCGTCCGGAATAACGGCGCTGAGAGTTTTTCGACGGTCATAGTCCGGCCTGTTGGCGTCAGGCCTCGAAGACCACCAGAAGATCCTTGGCGTCGATCTGGGAGCCCGGCGAGACCAGAACCTCCTTGACCTTGCCGTCGCGTTCCGCGTGCAGCGCGGTTTCCATCTTCATGGCTTCGATGGAGACCAGTACGTCACCGGCCTTCACGTCCTGCCCTGCGGCAATCGCAACGGTGGAAATCACGCCCGGCATCGGCGCGCCGACATGGGCGGCATTGCCGTCTTCCGCCTTGGGCATGGCTGCCGCGCCGGTCGCGCCATGTACCCGGTCCGGCACCTTGACACTGCGCGGCTGGCCGTTGAGTTCGAAAAAGACCTTCTTCTCACCCTTTTCGTCCGTTTCGCCGATGGCCTGGCAGCGCAAAACCAGGGTCTTGCCGGGTTCCAGATCGACAAATATCTCCTGGCCCTGCTCAAGGCCGTAGAAATAGACCGGCGTCGGCAGAACAGACGTCGGGCCGTATTGCTGCTGCGCCTTGTCGAAATCCGTGAACACCTTCGGATACATCAGATAGGACGCCAGTTCCGTGTCGCTGATCTCGCGCCCGGTCTTTTCCGCCGCCTCCTTGCGTTCCGCGTCCAGATCGGCCTCCTTCAGCAGCGAACCGGGCCGCACCGTGATCGGCTTTTCGCCTTTCAGGACCTTCTTCTGCAGGTCCTGCGGCCAGCCGCCGGGAGATTGCCCGAGATCGCCATGCAGCATCTGGACGACACTGTCGGGAAAGGCGACATCCTTGGACGGATCCTCGACCTCGGCCACGCTCAAACCCTGGCTGACCATCATCAGTGCCATGTCGCCGACCACCTTGGACGAAGGCGTCACCTTGACGATATCCCCGAACATCATGTTGACGTCCGCATAGGCCTGAGCAACCTCATGCCAGCGGGTTTCCAGACCAAGCGAGCGCGCCTGTTCCTTGAGATTGGTGAACTGGCCACCTGGCATTTCGTGCAGATAGACTTCGGAGGCGCCGAAACGCAGATCGCTCTCGAAAGCCCTGTACTGGGTGCGCACGGCCTCCCAGTAAAAGGAAATCTGGCGGATCGCCCTGGCATCGAGGCCGGTGTCCCGCTCGCCGCCGCGCAAGGCTTCGACGATGGAGCCGAGACAAGGCTGGGATGTGAGACCGGAGAGCGCGTCCATCGCCGCATCGACCGCATCCGCCCCCGCGTCGACGGCCGCCAGCACGGTTGCCGCGGCGATGCCGGAGGTATCGTGGGTGTGGAAGTGGATCGGCAGATCGACTTCTTCCTTCAGCGTCCGGATCAGGATCTTCGCCGCTTCCGGCTTCATGAGGCCGGCCATGTCCTTCAGTCCGAGAATATGGGCGCCGGCGGCTTCCAGTTCCTTTGCGAGCCCGACATAGTATTTCAGGTCGTATTTCGGCCGGGCACTGTCCATGAGGTCGCCGGTGTAGCACAGCACGCCTTCGCACAGTTTGCCTGCTTCCTGGACCGCATCCATAGACACGCGCATGTTCTCCACCCAGTTCAGGCAGTCGAAGACACGGAAGAGATCGATGCCGTTTTCAGCCACCTGGGCAACGAAGAACCGGACCACATTGTCCGGATAATTGGTATACCCGACCCCGTTGGAGCCGCGCAGCAACATCTGAAGCAGGATGTTCGGAGCTTTCTCACGAATCTTGTGCAGGCGCTCCCACGGACTTTCTGTCAGGAAGCGCATGGCCACGTCGAAGGTCGCGCCGCCCCAGCATTCCAGTGAGAACAGCGTCGGCAGACCCGCGGAATAAGCTTGCGCGACATTGACGATGTCATGGCTGCGCATGCGTGTGGCGAGCAACGACTGATGCGCGTCGCGCATGGTCGTATCGGTGATCAAGGCCCTGCTTTGACCCTTCATCCAATCGCCAAAGCCTTTCGGCCCCAGCTCATCGAGCAGTTGCCGCGTGCCTGACGGTCTGGCATCGCCGAAATCGGGCACCACCGGAGCCGCAACATCCTGCGGTGGCCGGGCCCGGTTCTTGGTTTCCGGATGACCGTTGACCGAGACGTCGGCGATATAGGTCAGCAGCTTGGTGGCCCGGTCCTGGCGCCTGGTCTGCTGAAACAGCGCCGGCGTGTCATCGATGAAACGGGTCGTATAATTGTTGGCCTTGAAATCCGGGTGGCCGATGATGTTTTCCAGAAACACCAGGTTGGTCGCCACACCGCGAATACGGAACTCGCGCAGCGCGCGGTCCATGCGCTTGCGGGCGTCCTCCGCGGTCGGCGCCCAGGCGGTGATCTTTTCCAGGAGCGGGTCGTAAAAACGCGTGATCACCGCGCCGGAATAGGCAGTGCCCCCGTCCAGACGGATGCCGAAGCCGGTCGCACCGCGATAGGCGGTGATGCGGCCATAGTCGGGAATGAAATTCTGGTCCGGATCCTCGGTGGTGATACGGCACTGCAGGGCATTTCCGTTAAGGTGGATATTCTCCTGCTCCGGCACACCGCTTTCCGGCGTGCCGATTCTCGATCCTTCGGCGATCTTGATCTGCGCCTGGACGATGTCGATACCCGTGACTTCCTCGGTCACCGTATGCTCCACCTGAACGCGCGGATTGACTTCAATGAAATAGACCGAGCCGGTATCGGCATCCATCAGGAACTCGACCGTTCCCGCGCCGCGATAATTCACGGCCCGGCCGATCTTCAGACCGTATGCGCACAGTTCTGCGCGTTTTTCCGCGTCGAGATATGGCGCGGGCGCACGTTCGACCACTTTCTGGTGGCGGCGTTGAATGGAACAATCCCGCTCGAACAGGTGGACAAGCCCGCCCTGGCCGTCCCCCAGGATCTGCACTTCCACATGCCGCGCGCGTTGCACCAGTTTTTCCAGGTAGATCTCGTCCTTGCCGAAAGCCGCCATGGCTTCGCGCTTGGCCGCCAGAACTTCCTTTTCCAGCGTCGCTTCGTCCGGGATCACGCGCATGCCGCGTCCGCCACCGCCCCAGGACGCCTTCAGCATCACCGGATAGCCGACCCCTGCGGCAAGCCGCTTGATCTCGTTCATGTCGTCAGGCAGCGGATCGGTCGCCGGCATCACCGGCACTCCGGCCTCGATCGCCAGATTGCGCGCCGCAACCTTGTTGCCGAGCCGGCGCATGGTTTCGGACCTCGGCCCGATGAAGATAATGCCGGCCTCTTCGCAGGCATCGACGAATTCCGGGCTTTCCGACAGGAGACCATATCCCGGGTGGATCGCATCGGCGCCGGAAAGCTTGGCCACACGGATGATCTCGTCGATGGACAGATAGGCTTCGATCGGACCGAGACCCTTGCCGACCTGATAGGCTTCGTCCGACTTGAACCGGTGAAGCGCCAGTTTGTCCTGTTCGGCGTAGATCGCCACGGTCTTCAGACCGAGCTCGTTGGCGGCCCTGAAAACCCGGATCGCGATTTCGGACCTGTTTGCAACGAGAATTTTAGCTATCGCCAAACGCCCTCTCCCTGAATTTATCTAAAAACAATGCCTGTATCGGCAAGATTACTACTTTGGACGGATGCAATTGAAAAGAGGCGCGCAACATGACGCGACCTGAACCGCCCGATCCGGCCCACACCCTGTTTTTGCACCTGCTCCGCCAACTCCCGGAAAGCGTTAGACTATTTTGCCGAAGTTCCCGCAGCAACTGAGCTTTCGATAAATTTGCGGTGCAACATAAAAAGACATGCAGATGCCGGCACTTCCTCCGAAAGGCCGGCCGCATCTGGAGAACGGTTCATTTCAGCACAGATATCTGACCCCGCCCGCTCGGGAGACCGTCACGCAAGGCCGGCGGGAGTGATCCCCTGCGCATGGAGGGCCGGCACCCTACCAGATATTGTGAGAACAGAACCAAAACACCCTTGAATCAGCGATTCGTCCGGCTTTCGTTCCCCCTGTGTCCGGATGTTAACGCCGAAGCCAACCTCACCGGTCGGCCGGTTATCATGAAATTAAGACTTGACAGGGCTCTGGAGCAAATCACCGCAAAGCCGCGACCCAGCCTCAAATCCTTGACCTGATTCACGATTTCGTGGCGTATTACGCTTCACAGACCACATCTCGTAGGGAACAAATCCTGAATCTCGCGGAGTCGCCGATTCGGTTACGGTTTGTTCCAGAGTCGTTCTCCACAGATTATTCCACCCCGGAGAATCCCCTCCCGTCTCCGAAAAGAAAGGGGACACGTCCCTCCTGCCTGTGGTAGACACCCTGCACCAGATATAGGCGACGCGCCCCAAGAAAGCCGGTCACGACTATTTCCATGCTCCGTCCTCAAACCTTGCCGCTGCCGCCGTCAGCACGGTCCCGCACCGTTACGGCGGTCCTGGGACCCACCAATACCGGAAAAACCCACCTCGCGATCGAGCGCATGCTTGCGCAATCGTCCGGGCTGATCGGGCTTCCGCTGCGCCTTCTGGCGCGCGAGGTCTATGGCCGGGTTGCCGACCGGGCCGGTACGGATGCAGTGGCACTGATCACCGGCGAAGAGAAAATCATTCCGAAAAACCCTCGTTTCTGGGTGTCCACGGTCGAGGCTATGCCGCTTGACCTGAATACGGAATTCGTCGCGATCGACGAGGTGCAGCTTGCCGGAAACCTGGATCGCGGCCATGTCTTCACCGACCGGATCCTGAACCTGCGCGGCAGATCGGAAACCCTGCTGCTCGGCGCGGCGACCATCCGTCCGCTTCTGGAAAGACTCGTGCCGGGCCTCAATGTCGTCACGAGACCGCGCATGTCCGTTCTGGAATATGCGGGCTCGAAAAAGGTATCGCGGCTGCCGGCCCGCTCCGCCGTGGTCGCCTTTTCCTCGGACGAGGTCTATTCCATCGCCGAACTGCTCCGCCGACAGCGGGGTGGGGCGGCTGTCGTTCTGGGCTCCCTGAGCCCGCGTACCCGGAATGCCCAGGTGGAACTCTTTCAGAACGGTGATGTCGACCATCTCGTCGCCACCGACGCCATCGGCATGGGTCTGAACCTCGACCTCCATCACATCGCCTTCGCGGGCAACCGCAAATATGACGGATATCAGTACCGCCAGCTCACGCCCTCGGAGATGGGACAGATCGCCGGACGCGCCGGACGGCACACGCGGGACGGTACCTTCGGAGTGACCGGCCGTGTCGATCCACTGAGCGACGACCTGGTCGAACAGATCGAAAGTCACCACTTCGACAGCCTGAAAGTGCTGCAATGGCGCAACAGTGCGCTGGATTTTTCATCCGCAGCGACGCTGCGGCGAAGCCTCGATACGGTCCCCACGGAAGACGGTCTGGCGAGAACGCCCACAGGGGACGATATCACCGCTCTTGAACATTTATTGCGCGATTCAGCAATATCCGACATGGTCAGAGGGGCAAAAGCGGTCGAATTGTTATGGGACGTGTGTCAGGTCCCGGACTATCGCAAGATCGCACCGGCGAACCATGCAGACCTGCTGAACACGATTTACACGCATTTGATGCAGGACAACGCAATTGCCGACGACTGGTTTAAACGTCAATTGGCCTTCGCAGACCGCACAGATGGTGATATCGACACTCTCGCGAACCGGATTGCTCACATCCGGACGTGGACTTATGTCGCCAATCGCCCTGACTGGCTGGCCGATCCGGCCCACTGGCAAGGCGAGACAAGCGCCATTGAAGACAAACTATCTGACGCCCTTCATGAACGGCTGACCCAGCGGTTCGTGGATCGGCGGACAAGTGTATTGATGCGACGTCTGAGAGAGAATGCAATGCTGGAAGCGGAAATTACCTCGAGCGGTGATGTGCTCGTCGAAGGTCAGCACATCGGAAATCTGCTTGGCTTCCGGTTTGCCCCCGACTCGGCGGCCGAAGGCCCCGACGGCAAGACGGTTCGTGCTGCCGCGCAAAAGGCCCTGACCACCGAGATCGAATCCCGCGCCGAAAAGCTGGGCAAGTCGGAAAACAGCGACTTCGTGCTGACCTCGGAAGGCGCGGTTCGCTGGCGCGGTGAACCGGTCGCCAAACTGGTCGCCGGCGAGGACGTGTTGTCTCCGACGGTTCTGCTGCTTGCCGATGAACACCTGACGGGCCCTGCCCGCGACGCGGTGCAGGCGCGCATCGATCTGTGGATCAAGGCACAGGTCGATACGCTGCTGAAACCGCTGGCCGATCTGAAGACCGGCGAAGGCCTTGAAGGCCTGGCCCGTGGCATTGCCTTCAGGATCGTCGAGGGTTTGGGCATTCTGGAGCGTCAGGACGCCTCCGACGAAATTCGCCAGCTCGACCAGGACATGCGCGCGTCCCTGCGCAAGTTCGGCGTACGTTTCGGCGCCTATACGATCTTCGTGCCTGCCTTGCTGAAACCCGCGCCGAGCCAGCTTCTTGCCCAGCTCTGGGCTCTCAAGCACGGCTCTCTCGACATGAACGGCATGGCCGAGCTGCCGCAGCTTTCCGCTTCCGGCCGCACGTCCATCCCGGTCGACGAAACCATCGACAAGGCGCTTTACAAGGTCGTCGGCTTCCGCGTCTGCGGCCCGAGGGCGGTGCGTGTCGACATTCTGGAACGCCTCGCGGACCTCATCCGGCCCCTGATCGCCTGGAAGCCGCTGGACGCGGACGTCAGCCCTCCAGACGGAGCAATCGCCCAGGGCGGCGGGTTCACGGTGACCGTTGCCATGACGTCCCTGCTCGGCTGCGCCGGCGAGGATTTCACCGCCGTTCTCAAATCCCTCGGCTACCGGGTGGAAACAAAAGAAGTGCAGCGTCCGGTGGCCGCGAAACCGGCGGCGGAGCAGGACAAGGCACCGGCTGCGGAAGCATCAGCGGAAACGGCGCCGGAAAGCGTTGCCGAACCTGCTGCGGAAGCGCAGGCCGCATCTCCTGCCGAAAGCACGGCCGAAAGCACGGCCGAGACCGACGTGACCGAGACGCCTGCCGCAGCACCGGAAACCACGGAACCTGCGTCAACCGCGACGGACACACCGGAATCCAGGGCTGCAGAACCACAGGCGAATGAACCGGCTGCCGAAGCAGCGGTTGACGTGGAGGAAGAGCCCGCTGCAGCCGAAGCTCCCGGAGAAACGGTTCCTTCGGAAGACGTGACCGAAACGCCAAGTGAAGTATCTGCCGAGGCACCTGCCGAAACACAGGATGAAGCAGCGGACACCGAGGCCTCTTCAGAGACTGCTGCGGCTGACGTCGCTATGGAAACCGTCACCATTGAAGTCTGGCGGCCCGGCCGTCATGACCGGCGGCCGCGCGGCCGCCAGGACAAGCGCCGTGGCGGGGACCGCAAGGCACAGGACTACAAGGCGGGTGCGGGTGAAAAGCGCCACGGCAAGGGCGGCCCCAACCGCAACCGCGGGGGCGGCCAGGCCGAGGGCAGGCACGGGGGCAAACATGGCGGTCAGCATGGCGGCCAAAGAGGCTCCGATAGCGGCAACCGGCGAGACAAGGCCCCCAGGGAAAAGCCGATTGATCCCAATTCACCCTTCGCGGCACTGCTGGCGCTGAAGGCGAACATGGACAACAAGGACAAGAAGTAATTCCTGCGCCCGACCCACAAGCCGCCGGTGGCGGACTGCGCATTGACAAGTGGCTCTGGTACGCCAGGGTCACCAAATCCCGCTCTCTTGCGCAGAAGCTGATCTCCTCGAGACACGTGAGGGTCAACAGCGACAAGGTCGTTACCCCCAGTAAGGCCGTGAAGGTAGGCGACGTGCTGACAGTCGCCCTGGACAGGCGGGTTCTCGTTCTGAAGGTCGCCGCGCTCGGCACCCGCCGTGGACCTTTCGAGGAAGCCCGCAAGCTCTATGAGGACATGTCTCCGCCGCCACCCAGGCAGGAACAGCCTTCCCATCCGGCGCTGCGTGAAGCCGGTGCGGGCCGCCCGACCAAGCGCGACAGACGCAAGATCGACGCCTGGCGCGGCGACAATGAGGGCTAAATCTCGTAATGCGCGTCAAAACAGAATAACTTTCTCATATCATCGCGGATTGCGTCATCCTGTGCGCTTGCACGCGCTTGCCAAAAACGATACCCAACATCGACAAGAGATTTAACGTTGCGGCTCCAATTTCGAGCAGGCCGCGCCAGGAACTGCCGGACCGGAGCTGAAAGGCCGAACCTGTCCCCCCCCGGGACCGGCACCGAGTGAGGATACCGATGACCTACGTCGTCACAGACAACTGCATCAAGTGCAAATACACCGACTGTGTTGAAGTCTGTCCCGTGGATTGCTTCTATGAAGGCGAGAATATGCTCGTCATCAATCCGGACGAATGCATCGATTGCGGTGTCTGTGAGCCGGAATGTCCGGCCGAGGCCATTCTGCCCGACACCGAACCCGGCCTGGAAAAGTGGATCGAGCTGAACGCCGAATACTCGGAAAAGTGGCCGAACATTACCGAAAAGAAAGATGCACTTCCCGAAGCGGAAGAGTTTGACGGCAAGGAAAATAAACTCGCGCAGTATTTCTCGCCGGAACTTCCGAAGTGATTCGCGCGATGCTTGCCGATACAAAGTGACACAAGCCTGACGAAATCGCGGGAACGCAGCGATTCCGCCAGATGTTTCAGGTACCTGGAAGATCGCCTCGCGATGGCGATCTGTGCCGTTTGCGCACCACAAAAGCGCAACACTTTAATTTTCCACAAAAGTATGTTATAAACAGCAATAGTCGCCAACCACGAGAATAACCCCATAAAACGGAGTCTTCTAAACGCGTCCCGGCCGCAAAGTTACCGGACAGCGTGAGGTCCCGGCAGCTCTGATGAGTGAACAAGGTTTTAAGGTGGAAATTGACGACTGACCAGCCCTGACACGCCGCACATCCACAGGCGTTCCACTTCGGATCGCCTCGACGGGATGCGTGTCACAAAAGAACAGGGGACCGCACCGCGGTCCGTCCCCGGTCCTGACCGGACCGATCAACTGCGCAGGAGAGAATATAAATATGGCAACGAATCCCAAAAAGACCGCGCAGCGTCAAGGTTTCAAAACCGGCGAGTACATCGTTTATCCGTCCCACGGAGTCGGCCAGATTACCGCCATTGAAGAACAGAACGTTGCCGGTCACTCTTTGGAGTTGCTCGTCATCGTTTTCGAACAGGACAAGATGACCCTGCGTGTCCCGGTCGCCAAGATCGTGTCCGTCGGCATGCGCAAGCTCGGCGACCCCGCAGCGGTCAAGAAGGCATTCGAAACCGTCCGTGGCCGGCCGCGCGTCAAGCGGACCATGTGGAGCCGCCGTGCGCAGGAATATGAAGCGAAGATCAATTCGGGCGATCTGAACTCGATCTCCGAAGTTGTCCGCGATCTCTTCCGGTCCGACACCCAGCCGGAGCAGTCCTATTCCGAACGCCAGCTCTATGAAGCTGCCCTCGACCGCATGGCTCGCGAGATCGCGGCCGTGAACAAGTGCTCGGAAACCGAGGCGGTCAAGCAGATCGAACAGAACCTGGCCAAGTCTCCGAGCCGCCTGAAGGCGGCGGCAGCAGCTGAAGCGGAAGCCGCCGAAGCCGAGGAAGATGACGGCAAGGAAGAAGCTGCCTGACCGATTGGCGGCTCTTGCCTTGAGCAATTGAAGAAGGGTCCGGATCTCTCCGGACCCTTCTTTCTTTTCAGCACATTACACCTGTCCAGGTCGCGCTCCTATCACGCAGAAGTGCACACTTACGGTCCCAAAGGAGGGTCGAAGTGATCTAACCTGACCATCGCTACGTAATCCCCCGATAACATATCGGAGTGTTGGTCATGTCCTTTAGCGAAAAACGGCAGCTTGTGCGGGCAGCGATGAAGGCCCCTTACCTCAGCCGCGAAGAGGAGCTGCAACTTGCCTACCGATGGCGGGACGATCGGGACGAGAAGGCACTTGAAAAGCTTTCCCTGTCCCATATGCGTCTGGTGATCGCGGTTGCCGCGCGCTTCCGGAACTTCGGTCTGCCGCTGGGCGACCTGATCCAGGAGGGGCATGTCGGACTGCTGGAAGCCGCCGCACGTTTCGAGCCGGAAAGGGAAGTGCGTTTCTCAACCTACGCGACATGGTGGATCCGGGCCTCGATACAGGATTACATCCTTCGCAACTGGTCCATCGTGCGCGGTGGAACGTCTTCCACCCAGAAGTCGCTGTTCTTCAACCTGCGTCGTCTGCGGGCGAAACTCTCCAACAGCCAGACACCGCTTACGGACAGCGAATTGCACCGCAAGATCGCCGATGCGATAGGCGTCAAACAGTCCGATGTTGCGCTGATGAACGCCCGGTTGTCCGGACCGGACACCTCGCTGAACGCGCCCATCACCGACAGCGAGGGCTCCAGTGCCGACAGGCAGGACTTTCTCGTTTCGGACGACCCGTTGCCGGACGAGATCGTCACCGGGCAAATAGACACCGAACGCCGCAACCGCTGGCTTTCCTCAGCACTGGAGGTCCTCAGCGAGCGGGAGTTGAAGATCGTCCGCGAACGGCGGCTTTCGGAAGAAGGTGCCACATTGGAGGCGCTTGGGGTGAAACTCGGTATTTCCAAGGAACGTGTGCGCCAGATCGAGAGCCGGGCGATGGAAAAGCTCAAGTCCGCCCTGCTCGCTGCCCAGCCGGATCAGGCCGTCTACAGCACCTGAATCGCCTTGCAATCCGGAAACCGTTCCGCATCAGTCACGGTTTCCGGCAAGGAAGTTCCTGAGGAGATCATCGAAGGGGGCATTCAGGGCGCCCAGTGCTTCCCGTCCGCGATCAATTTCACCAACAGACACCCGAATCCGGTCGACCGATTTGATCAGCGGCGAGCCCCCGATAGCGTCGACGAATTCTCGGAAGATCTCCGGATTCTGCACGAAGGGTCCCGTCAGGATGATCCGGTCGGGAAACAGGATCCGGCACAGGTTCGCCGTCAGCCGCAGCACCTGGGTCAATCCGGCACGGATCAGGGAATGGTCCTGCAGGTCGAGATGCCGGATTTCCGCTGCCAGACCGAGTTCGTCGAGCGGCAGGTCCGGATAATCCGCCTTCAGGGCGGGACGCAACGCCCACAGTGCCGCCACCGTTTCCAGACAATCCGTATTGCCGCAGGTGCAGGGGCGCCCCTTTGCATCCCCGAGTCCCCAATGGCCGATTTCGCAGAACCGTCCCCGATCCCGGTTGATGACCGATCCACCGCTGCAGAACGCGGCACCAATGCCGTAACCCCAATGGAGCAAAAGAGTGTTTTCGCTTTCGTCCAACCGTTCCTTGAGCCGGATTCCGGCCAGTTCGGCGTCGAGATTGCGGATCAGCACGATGTCCCACGGAAGATGCCCAAGGGCATCGGAGATCTGAAGGTTCTGGAGATTGGGCCAGCGTGAGGAGAAACACCACATCCGGCGCGGAACGTCCAGGACACCGGAGAGAGACAGCACCACCACCCCGAGCTCGACGCCCGCCGGCAGGGCTTCCGCGATTCCTGCAATGAGATCCTGAAAACACGCAGCCATTTCCGCGTTTCCAGCATCGCGCAGCGGTTCCACGGACTTTTCCAGCAGCACGCCGTAATCCATGTCGACGGCTCTGGCGACGAGCTTTCGGTCGATCACGCTGATGAGGACCGCGCAAAACCGGCGCGCGTTGAAATGCAGCGCCACGGCGGGACGGCCGCGCCCTTTGAGCTTGATCACAGCCTCGTGCAGGATGGCCTTGTCGACCAGCTCGCCGACCAGATCGGACACGCTGGTCGGCCGCATGGACAACTGATCGGCAACATCGCTGCGCGTGCGAGCGCGGCCGTCGCGAACCAGACGGGCAATGGTCATCAAATCCGATAGGCGTGTTGAATCCATGGGCCGGGTTTATCGCATAAGGTTCGGCAATGTCATAGAAATTGCGGGAATATAAGTGGTCAAAAACAGCACAACAAGCATTGCAAGATAAAACGGCAACATGCTTCTGGCGGCTTTTTCCAGCTTGATCCGTCCGATACTCGACCCAACCAGCAGGGAAACCCCGACCGGAGGCGTGCACAGGCCGATGCCCAGGTTCAGGATCATGATGATGCCGAACTGGATCGGGTCCACACCGACCTTGGTGACGATCGGCAGCAGGATGGGCGTCAGCAGCAGGATCAGCACCCCCATGTCCATGAGCATGCCCAGGACGAGCAGCAGCACGTTCACCGCCAGCAGAATGAAGACCGGCTCGCTGGACACCGAGAAGATCGCATTCGCGAGCACCGCAGGCACCCGCAAGTAGGACAACAGAAAGCCGAACACCGCCGAGGTCATGATAATGGCGGTCACCACCGCCAGCGTCGACAGCGAACCGGAAAGGATCCGCAAGACCGCTGGCATGCTGAGGCTGCGGTACCAGAAGACCGTGACACCAAGCGCATAAACCACCGCGACGGCAGCGGACTCCGTTGCGGTGAACACGCCGGTAAGGATGCCGCCGATGATGATGACGATGGTAAACAGCCCGATGACCGCATCCCCGAGGATGCGCAGGCCTTCGCCAAGATTGTAGGCGCCGCTGCGGGGATGCCCGTCGCGCCGGGCGATCGCGTAGCAGATGATCATCAGCGAAAGGCCGAGCAGCAGGCCTGGAATGTAACCGGCAAGGAAGAGCGTGGAGATGGGAAGGCCGCCTGCCGCCAGCGCGTAATAGATCATGTTCTGGCTGGGTGGAATGAGAACCCCCTGCACGGACGATGTCACGGTAACGGCAACCGAATAACCGGGGGGATAGCCGTTCCGCTTCATCGCGGGGATGAGAAACGATCCGATGGAGGCAACATCCGCGACCGAGGAACCGGAAATTCCTCCGAACAGCGTGCTGGCGACAACATTGCCCTGCGCGAGACCGCCGCGAACTCTTCCGACCAACACGTCGGAAACGCGCACGAGCTTGTCCGAGATTCCCCCCTCGGTCATGATATTGCCGACCAGAATAAAAAAAGGAACAGCCAGAAATGTGAACGAATTCAATCCGTTCACCATACGCTGCGCGATAACGAGGGGCGGCAGTCCCAGGTAGACGATGGTGACGAGCGAAGAAAGGCCCAAGGAAAAGGCGATCGGAATACGCAAGATCATCAGTCCGAGGAACCCGCCGAGCAGCAGCGAGATTCCGATCCAGTCAATCGACATGTACGACCTCCGGAATTTCGGTCTCCGCCCTATGGACATCCCGCAGCAGGATGTTGACGGCGGCATTGACGACACCGAGCCCGCCTCCGACCAGCGCGGGCAGATATAGAAGATATTTTGGCAGCAAGGACGCAGGCAGGACCTGGGCACCCGCGAGGGCGATCAGATCCCCGCCGTAGAGCATGACGACAAACATGAAAAGCCCCATGGCGAGCTGTGCGAAATAGTCGAGCGTCACGGCCGCAGGTTCGGGCAACCGGTCCCGAAGAAAGGTGATAGCCACATGCTCATGGCGGCGGATGCCGATGGCGACCGCCAGCATGCCGAACCAGACAAGGCAGAGAAGCGCGACTTCCTCCGACCAGCTGGTCGGACTGTTCACCGCGAAGCGCAGGAAGACCTGCATCACGGTCACAATCGTGATCACGCCCAGGAGCGCATGGCAGGCGAATGAAAAAAGCCGGTTCGTTGCGTCGATGACCGTCTTGAGTGCCCTTCGCCATGCCATGGAATGCCCTCCGGTTGCCTATTTCGCCTGATTGATCTTGTCGATCAGCGGTTTCAGTTCGGAAAACTCGTCATAAATGGGCATGACCGCTTCCTGGAAAGGGGCATTGTCGATCTCCACGACGGTTGCGCCACCTTCTTCGACGGTCTTGCGCGCCTTCTCGTTGGCTTCGCGCATGATTTCGCGCTCGTAAAGAACCGCTTCGCCCGCCGCCTTTTTCAAGGCAGCCTGCTGATCGGCTGGCAGGGACTCGAATTTGGCCTTGTTCATCAAAAGCAACGCCGGCGGGCTTAGATGGGCATCTTCGACATAATTCGGCGCAACTTCGTAGTGGGCCGAGGTGTGATAGCTTACATAATCGTTTTCGGCGCCGTCGATAACTCCCGTCTGCAGCGCGGAGTATACCTCGCCGTAGTTCATGGGGGTCGGAACCGCTCCGAGAAGCTCGACCATCCGGATGGATATCGGCGCCGGCTGGACGCGGATCTTCAGACCTTCCAGATCCTCCAGCTTGGTGACCGGCTTGCCTTCGACCGTATAGAACGAGCGCGATCCGGCATCCATGTAGCCAAGGCCGATCAGGCCGACATCGTTCAGATCCTCGAGGACTTCCAGGCCGACTTCCCCGTCGAGAACCTTATACTTGTGGTCCCAGTCGGCAAAAATATAGGGCAGGGCGAAAACGCCCATGCTCGGACTGACATTGGCCAGCACAACGGAATTGACGCGGGTCATATCTATGACCCCGGCCTGCGCCTGCTCGATCGTTTCCGGTTCCTGCCCGAGCTGGCCGCCATAGATGACGTCGACGGTGATTTCGCCATTTGAGTATTCCTTCGCCAGGTCGGCGAATTTCAGCATCGCGATCGTAACCGGATTGGTAGCGGGCTGGTTTTCCGCCAGCCGCAGAATCGTTTCGGCCGAAAGGGCCGATCCGCTGAGAGCTATTACGGCAACAGCCCCAGCGAGTGTCTTGAGTATTTTCTTGTTCATACCGTGTCTCCTCAGGAAGGTGCCCGGTCAAGCTTTCACGTCGATACGCATGAGTCAATATTAATATCATTTTTGATAAAAAATAAAATAAAGCAAATTATTGAAAGTTGACATATGAAATCAGAAATTACATTAATTACGAACGAGCTTGATATTAAATGTGAGGCAGACATGCACATCGAGATCCACGAAGATGGAGAGACATTGGGACTGGCGGCAGCAGCGGAGGGCGCCCGGATCCTTGAAGCGGCATTGGCAACGAAAGACCGGGCGGCGATTGTCGTCGCGACCGGAGCCAGCCAATTCGCAACTCTGCAGGCACTTGTCGCCAAGGACCTGGACTGGTCGCGGGTGACAGCATTCCATCTCGACGAATATGTCGGCATCGACACCGGGCATCCCGCCAGCTTCCGCCGTTATCTGCGCGAAAGGTTCACCGGTCCGCTCGGCAACCTGGGAGAATTCGTGGAGGTCAACGGCGATTCCGACGACCTGGAGGCGGAAATCGCCCGTCTGAATGCCCGCATCGCCGGAGAAACCATCGATGTCTGCTTTGCGGGCATCGGCGAGAACTGCCACCTGGCCTTCAACGATCCACCCGCCGATTTCGAGACGGAGGCGCCTTACATTACCGTTAATCTTGACGAGGCGTGCCGGCGCCAGCAGTTCGGCGAAGGCTGGTTTCCAACTTTGGAAGATGTTCCAGCCAGGGCAATCTCCATGTCGATCCGCCAGATCACTGCGTCACGCAAGGTCATCCTGTCCGTTCCCGACGAGCGCAAGGCGCAGGCGGTCGCCAATGCGGTTGAGGCGGAGGTGACCAGCATGCATCCTGCGTCCATTCTGCAGCGCCATGCGGATTGCAGCCTTCATCTCGACAAGGCTTCATCCAGCCTGCTCTCCACAGCATGAAAAAGCGGATATCATGATTACCGACGGTTTGTTCGATCTGCAGGTGAACGGCTTCGCGGGGGTCGATTTCAACGATCCCGGCATTACCGCATCCACCCTGGATCTGGCATTGGAAGCAATGCTCGTCTGCGGGGTTACCGGCTGCCTGCCCACGCTTATCACGGCGAGCCCGGAAACGCTTGCCGAGCGCATCCGCGCGCTCGACACGGCAGTGGCAGGCAGCCGGTTGGGCCCGACCATGGTGCCGGGATATCATCTGGAAGGCCCTTTTCTCAACGCGGCGACAGGCTATAGCGGTTGCCATCCCACCCAGGCCATGTCGGATCCGAACGCCAACCTCGTCGCAACCCTTGAGGCCGGCCTTACCAGATCGATCCTTTTGGTCACGCTTGCGCCGGAACGGAGCGGCGGCCCGCAGACCATCAGAGAGCTCCGAGCCGCCGGCAAGGTGGTTTCCATCGGCCATAGCGCAGCCGGCTTTCCCACTATCAAGGCCGCAGCCAACGCAGGCGCCACACTCTCCACCCATCTGGGCAACGGCCTTCCCGCCGAATTGCCGAAGCTGGACAACACGCTGCTTGCCCAGCTTGCCGAGCCGCGGCTGAAAGCGTGTCTCATCGCGGACGGCATACATATTCCAAGGGACGCGCTCGCCGCTCTGGTACATCTCAAGGGCATTGGCAACACCATACTCGTTTCCGATGCCGTCATGGCCGCGGCCGCCCCTGCCGGGCGCTACAGGTTCGCCGGAATGGACATCCTTGCCGACGAAAACGGCAAGGTGACGCGGCCGGACGGAGCTGGCCTGGCCGGCTCGGCGCTCCAACTCGACCAGGCGGTCCGCAATGTGACTGCATGGAACGTGGCAAATCCGGACTCTGCCGTTCGGATGGCAAGCCAGCATCCCAGAGCAGTGCTTGCCGCCGCCCCCGGCTTTTCCGGGTCGACCTTCGACCCTGGTCAGATTCGATGGAATTCCGCTATGGAACCCACCGTACTGCGCAAGGGCCCGGGTGCCGGAAGGAATTGACAACAGACATTTACAGGAAGAAGGCCCCACATTTGAGGCACTTTTGGTGAAACCCGGCATTTCCAAGGAACATGTGCGCCAGATCGAGAGCCGGACGATCTCATGAATTCAATTTAGCGCGGGAAGCTCTACAGGTCCCGGGCTTCTGGCAGCTTGGCGTCGCATGCATTGCTTGCGACCGGCATCAGCCCCCTCGTGGGGGAAGCGGGAGCAGGCGAAGATGCAATTTGGTGTGAAATTTATCCGGGCAGCTGTGTGTCAGCTTGAGTTGCCGACGAACTGAAGGTCGCTTAGTCAACAACCAGCTTCACCGCGGTCCCCGCCGGAATCGGGTCGTTCGCCGGCAGGTCGTTCAGGATCGAGAAAAACTCCAGACGCCGCGAGGGTTCGACACCGCTCATGCCGATTGCAAGTTTGCGCGGCGCATCTCCGGATCTGGTCTTGATCACCTTGATCCGCAAGGACCGCAGCCGCGCCCGTTCGGTCGGCGTCAACTGCGAGAAACTCTCGATCGTTTCGCGGAAATCCCTGTCGAACCTGTCGTTCGGCGAGCGGCTGGCGAAAATGAAGCGATAACCTGTCCGGCCGATGCGCAGAACCGCGATGCGGAAAGACCAGCCCTGTGTGATTGCCGCGCCCGTGACCCCCGGCAACCCGTTGATGGTGGTCTGACGAACGCTTTCCGGCAGCAGCCCGTTGATCCAGCCTGAATTCATGTATTGGACGAGATCGGAATATCCGCTGACATCCGCGCCGTCGAAGCGGATCGCGGTTCCGTCGCCGTTGCTGGCAAGCACGGCTTCCGGCGAATTCTCAAGAATGTATCCAGATGGCACGGTAAACCCGATGCCCAGCGCCTTGTGCAGGAACGACCGGCCACGGACAAACCCTTCCAGCGGATCGTCCCCGAACAGCATCCCGTCGATCTGGCCGAGATAGCGGTCCCTGTCGCGCTCGCCGATTCCCGGCGCGCCGATCTGACGGGCGGAACGGACGGCGATCTTCAGGCGTTCCGGCGTCGAGGGGTGCGAGGACAGGAAGTCCGGCGCGGAGGAACTAGACTTGTCCGCCGACTGGTAGCGCGCGAAAGCGGCCATGGAGCGCAGGAACCGGGCGGCGGCATAGGGATCGAAGCCGGCCTTGGCCAGCGTCTTGACGCCGATCGCATCCGCTTCCAGCTCCTGTACCTGGCTGAACCGGGCGAAGGACAGCTGCGAGGAAATGATCGCCTTGCGGGCTTCCTCTGAATCCTGAACCACATCGGTGAGGATCTTGTTCGCGAGTTGTTTGGCCTCCGCCCTCTCCTGGCGCTTGATGGCGTGATTGGCGGTCACATGCGCCATCTCATGGGAAAGTACCGCGGCGACTTCCGACGTGTCATTCGCCAGTGCCAGCAGGCCGCGCGTCACATAGAGATAGCCGCCCGGAAGCGCGAATGCGTTGATCGCCGGGGAATTCAGGATGGTGATCTTGTAGCTTTGCGACGGGTCTTCCGACGCGGCCACAAGACGGCCGACCACACTGGCGACGGCACGTTCTGCACCCGGATCGTTATAGACGCCGCCATAAGTGGCTACGACACGCGGATGTTCCCGCTCGCCGATATCATTGGCAAGGTTGGGGCGCAGGGTGCCCGGCGACACCGAACCCACGCTCGTGCCGTCCCCCAGAAGCTGGCAGGAGACGACCACCAGCGCCAGACTGCAGGCCATGGCGGTTCGCAGCCAGCGGCGCGCAGCCGTGCGGCCTGCCGTTTTCCGCGTCTCGACGAGAGACAACTGACGATAATCAGTGACTGTCCTGGCCGCCACGTCCTGCCCTTTTGCCTTCAGGATCACCCTGCTTTCTTCATGTCGTGCATGAAAGCAGAAAAGTTGATCGATTTCAAAATCTTAAGAAGCACTGTCCGCAATCAGTCGAACGCGGGATGCTCCAGCACCACCAGTTGCTCCGGATGATGGAGCGCCATGTGCGGACCGTCCCGCACCTGCACGAAGCCGCGCAGCTCGACGAATTTTCCCGCCAGTTCCTCCACCTGCCAGCCCGAACGGCCGAGCGCCGCATCGAAGATCGCCTCGTCGGAGGCCTTCAACGTGACGGTGAAGTCTGTTTTCCAGTATTTTCCGAAATTCAGATAGCGGGTACTTTCAGTTTTTCCAAGGGAAACAACGCGTCCTTTCACTATCACGTAGTCTCCGGTCTTCTCTTCAAGCAGACCCGGCCTTGCCGCAGAATAGACGGGCGCCGCCATCTTGTCTCCCCACAGGCCGCGCTGCTCACGGCGCGCCGCCGTTTCCGCCAGCCGCAGAAGCCCCGCGCAGACGCTGTCTTCCCGATCGGGCGCAAACACCGCCGCCCCCGACATAAGCCGGACGGCCTGCAGAAGCTCTCTGGTTTCTCCATCCTTCAGAACGATCCAGGCCGGCGTCAGGCCCCAGCGGTTTTCCGGTCCGGTCGCCACAGCTTCAAGCCCGGGCGCCGCGCCCACCACCAAACCCGCTGCGGAGAGTGCCCCTTTGGGCCGGGGGGCCGGAACATGCAGTTCGCTGGCGAGATACCGCTGTCCCGACGGAGCAACAAACACACCGTCTTCCTCCGACTTTTCAACAGCGATCGAAGCAGCGTCCGCAGGCACACAGGCGTCATAGGCGGCCCGGGCAAGCGGTTGATCCCGGTCATCCGCCTGGGCATGCCCAGTGGCAAGCAGCAGCACGGCAAGGCCAAACGCCCACAACGGATTTTTCCGCTCGCGGCCGCCGTGTTTCGTCCTGCTTCTGCCGCTCAAGCGTCCGCTCGACACCCTCTGCCCTCTCAACCGGTCCTTCGGGTCCATCTGCCTTGCTCCACGCGCAACACGGCAGAAACGATCCCATGGCCTTTTCCCGAAATCCGTCCGGCAGACTTGCAGGCCGGAACAAAAAGTCCGCCGCGCTCGTATCGGTCCGCACGCGGCGGGAAAAAGGCAGCTTCAGGAAAGACTTGCTAAGCAGCGATTAAGGCAAGCCGAAGACACGGCGAAAAAAAGCCCGGACGAAGGCACCGGACCGGGACGAAGTTCTCCGCCGGGCACCGCGAAACACCTTTCCGGGCCTGCCTTTGCCGGAGGGCTCGCAAAGACCGGAAAATCATGCTAAGCGACCGCTTCGGGGCCCCGTAGCTCAGCAGGATAGAGCATCAGATTCCTAATCTGAGGGTCGCGCGTTCGAATCGCGCCGGGGTCACCAATTTCTCGAAAACGAGCTGTTGCTTGTCGAAACCCGGCTTCGCCTGCTGGGAGCTGTTGGCGAGCTGAGGTGCATCCAGGTCCGGATTGTACTCGGAAAGGCGCAAGGCACGGCGCCAATGCTGCTGTCAGTTTACCAGAGGACGAACTCCGGGTGCCGGAACGCAGTCCTTCCTGACGCCGTAAACAGTTAGCCGTATCGCGGCAGATCGTGTCGGCAGCCCCTAAGAAAACAGACGCTGTTCCCGACGAGCGGCAAGCTGACCGGTGGCAGGTATCCTGCGTTTCCGGGCAAAATAGGCGTTTGGTCTGCTCCCTTGCTTGGTTTACGCTTGCCTCATCACGGGCAGGTGACACGGGTAAGGATACGTCACCTACGCCGCAGTTTGCAGGAACTGGAAATTGGGAGATGCCGCTGTGGTTGGTCTGAAGAGGATTTCGATCGCCGGACTGCTGCTCGGTCTTCTCTTTTTCGCCGCCTCACTGACCCCCTCTCTCATTCCGCGTGGTCCCCTTGTACAGGGTGTCCTGGGCGGGCTGGTCATGGCACTGGGGTATCTTACCTGGTGGATCCTGCTGCTGCTATGGCGTGTAGCGGCCATGCCGGAATTTCACGGCGTAGCGAAGCGCTGGCTGCTCTCGCTTCTTGCAATCGGAACGCTGTCGTTCTTCGGCTGGACACTGGTTTCAAGCCTCGCCTGGCAGAACGACCTGCGTGTAAAGATGGACATGCCGTTCGTCGACAATCCCGACCTGATCTTTTTGACATTCGTCGCACTCCTGACCTTTGCGGTCTGTTTTGCGTTGGGTGCCCTGTTGGGCTGGCTGGTGCGCCTTGTCCGGTCCCGCCTCCTGCGGGTCATGCCGGAACGCCGCGCCAATGTACTGGCCCTCGTTGTCGTCGGCCTCGCCCTCTTTGTCGTCACCCGGGACGGACTCTATGACCAGATGGTGACGGGCCTCGATTCAAGCTACGAAGCAGCCCAGAAACTTTTCGACACTGCATCGCCGCCGCCTGAAAACCCGGAACTCACCGGCGGTGCCAATTCGCTGATCGACTGGGGCGCGCTTGGCACGCCCGGGCGAGACTTCGTCCTCGGTGGACCGGACGCCGAAGACATCGCGGCATTCACTGGCAAGCCGGCACTCGATCCCATCCGTATCTATGTGGGACGCGCCAACGCAAAAACAGCTCAGGAACGTGCCGACCTTGCCCTGGCCGAGCTGATCCGGACAGGCGCCTTTGAGCGCGAGGTGCTGGTGGTCGCAAGCCCCACGGGGACCGGTTGGCTCGACCCCGGCAGTCACGATCCGCTGGAATACATGCATCACGGGAACATCGCGACGGTCGCCGCGCAATATTCCTATCTGCAATCGCCGCTGGCCCTGATCCTGGAAACCGACACCGGGCTCGATCAGGCGACAGCGCTTCTGGAGACCGTCCACCGCTATTGGCAGACGCTGCCGGTGGATGCGCGGCCGCGCCTCTATGTCCATGGCCTGAGCCTCGGGGCATGGTCTTCGATGTATGCCACAAACCTCTTTCGCCTGGTCAACGATCCCATCGACGGCGCCTTCTGGGCCGGACCGCCGTTTCCTTCCGGTTTCTGGAGATACGTCCAGAACGCCCGGGAAGACGGCAGCCTATGGATAATGCCGCAGATCGGCGACGGGTCTTTCATCCGTCACGCCGGCCACTTCGACGATGCTTCGGAAGGCGCCCCCTGGGGCGACATGCGCATCGTCTTCCTGCAATATTCCAGTGATCCGATCGTGTTTTACGAGCCGCTCTCGGTCTGGCGTGCGCCTCCCTGGATGAGAGACCCGCCGGCGCCGGACGCCTCGACGCATATGACCTTCATGCCCATCGTAACTCAATTTCAGCTGGCTCTCGATATGGCGCTTTCCTTCGGCGCTCCACCGGGACACGGCCACGCCTACTACGCCCAGGATTACATCGTCCCATGGGTTCAGGTAAGTGCCCCGGAAGACTGGAGCGAAGACGACACCGCCCGACTCAAGGCCCATTGTGACAATGGTTTCCAGAACGGCTGCAGCAATGACTGACGGCGTCGTGTCATGAGACGTTGGCTCCTCTGGATCGGCATTGCCGCGGTGATGTTGGCGACACTTTTCGCGGTCAACGGTCTGCGCGGTCGCCTCGGCTGGTCGGCCAACCCGCAATCGCCGGAAATGACCGCATCCCTGATCGAGCCCGCACTCCGCTGGACACTGCCAGAAATGGAGGGCCCGCACCCGGTCGCTCTGCTTTTGTCGGGGTGTGATGGCCCGAAATCGAATCTTGATCGGCTGGCGGGCGACCTTGCCGCAGCGGGCTGGGCCTCGGTCATCATAGACAGTCACGGGCCCCGCGGGCTCGATGAGGTGGAACTCTGGCGGTTGGTCTGTGCGGGACAGATTCTGAACGGAGCCGAGCGCGCAGCCGACATCGCGGTCACCCTCGCCGAGTTGCGCAGCCATCCGCAGATCGACAGCACACGCGTGGCGCTGATCGGCCTGTCGCATGGTGGCTGGGCGAGTCTCGACTATCTCGCCATGGCCCTGGCCGGAACAGTGCCGCCCCTGCTGACATACTGGCCTGAGGCCATCGCCGCAGATCCCCTTGCCGGAATTGAGAAAGCCGTCTTTTTCTATCCCTATTGCGGCCCTGCAAGCGTGGGGTCCGCCAATGAACTGCCGTCCGATCCATCCTACCTTTTTCTTCTTGTCGACGGTGACACGATCGTAAATGAGCGCCACTGCCTCGAGGTTGCGGGCCGCTTGCTTTCTGTCAACGCCAATGTGGAGGTCTCCATTTACCAGGGTGTCACGCATAGCTTCGACGCAGAAGAAAAGTCCGTCTTGAGCTCTCTTGAGTTCGACGCCGAAACCTCGGATGCCGCGACCGCGGCAACCATCGAGTTCCTGGGCACCCCGTAAGGCCCGTCCTGGAGAGTGCCTGACAACGACGAGAATGGGCACTGTGGATCCTGGCCTTTGCGCCTGGCCTTTGCGCCTGACCGCTGCACCAGGGCCCACACTTGCGGGCACAGCCAGATACGAATTGTCAGGCGGACAGGGTCCTTGAAAGCCGGAAAAGACCATCGCGACAACGGCAAAGCTCCAAGAAAAAAAGCGCGCAAATTTGCCTGGTCGCATCGAATCGGAATGGTTTGGTGTGACTAGGTATTGCTCTAGTCTAAGCTCCTGGAAATACAACACAGAATCAAACGGCCTGGAGGGGGAGACATGTCGAACGAAAATACGAAGGAATTCTGGCGGGACATCAAACCGATAGACAAGGTGTTTCAACCCGATGCCCTGCCCGAGGTCTATATGGCCAATGCGGCGACGGAAGATGAAAGATACTATGTGCCTTTCACCGAAACGGTCTCTTCGCGCCCCCTGTGGATTTCTCCGTCACAGAACAAGTGGTGCGACATCCTCCTGGCGAAAGGTCCCGGGCTGGTGAACCGGCACTATCACCCGCACGAGGTGTTCGCCTACACGATTTCCGGCAAATGGGGCTATCTGGAGCATGACTGGATCGCCACCGCAGGCGACTTCGTCTACGAGACACCGGGTGAAGGGCACACGCTTGTCGCCTATGAGCACGAAGACCCGATGAAGGTATTCTTTCAGGTCCACGGCCCCTTGATCTGGCTCGATGAAACGGGTGAGCCGGATGGTTATTTCGATGTCCACATGTACATCGACATGTGCAGAAAGCACTATGAGAGCGTCGGTCTGGGGGCGGACGCTATCGACAAGCTCTTCCGCTGACGCACGTCCCGGCATCCATGTGGCTCAAGGGAGCTTTTCTGCGGACCAGCCGAGAGCGCAACTGGCCTGCCCGCAAGCTTCAGCATACCAGGCAAGCGTCCACGATCCCGGCCTGATTCCGGTGTTAACGACCGTGCCTTACGGCGTGACAGGCGTGTGCAACGTCGTGACAGGGACACCGGAATTGGTGGTCTCACCGGTCAGTTGACTGTTCGGATTGGTGTGCCTGACTGCGGCGACACCTACAATCATCAGCGCAACAATGGCGAGGCTCCAGTACTTCATCTTCATCGCTCCTTCGAAGCAGCGGCACTGCGGCGCCGTTTTCTCCAAGCCGATTCGATATTCGACTTTCGTCTATATTATACTTTAGGCGAAGGAAACGCAACGACAGGGTACGTCAAGAACACAACTCACACGCAAAGCGTGTAAGAATTGACACCTGTCTGTGGTGGCTCGCGATTATCGGGGCTCAGGTCATTTGGCTTACGGCAGCGACGCCGAGGAGTTGGTCCACCGGATGGGCGGCAAGTTGAAGCCCATTTGTCATTGTCATCTCAACGCTCCGCCCAGAGTAAAGCCGCCATCCACGACGACATCCTGACCCGTCACGAATTCTGAATCGCCCGACAGGAGCCACGTAACTGTGCCAGTGACATCTTCCGGGCGACCGTTCCGGCGAAGTGGCGTGTGACCCGACAAGCGGCTGGAAATCTCCGGGTCCAGCACTTCATCCGCCATTGGGGTCAGAATGATCCCCGGGCTGATAGCATTGACACGATTGCCACGCGGTCCTTCCTCAACCGCCCAGACCCGCATCATCGCAAGCAATGCAGCTTTGGTTGCCGCATACGCGCCTGAACCAGGCATGACCGCACCGGCCGTCCAGGAAGCATTTATCAGCACCGCGCCATTCTCCATATGCGGCAAACACTGCGCAACAGTTTGCTGAGTGCCAATCAGGTTGGTTTGGATAAGGTCCGCGAAATCAGCTGCTTGTGTATCGCGCAACGGCTTGAACTCACCAAGAAGTCCTGCATTGGCAAAGACCGCATCGAGCGTCCCGAACTGCGCCATGGAGGCCCTCAGGTTTGTTGCGATCTCCTCCGGGTTGGAAATGTCGCAAACTTGGACCAGTGCGGAACCGCCAGCATCACGGATCTCCTTCGCAACAGCTTCAAGATGCGGTGCCCGCCGCCCCCAGAGCGTTACAGATGCACCCTCGCTTGCAAGCCGAAGTGCGGCAGCGCGACCCATGCCGGTTCCAGCACCAGTCACCAGCACTGCGCGCTTTTCAAATCGTTTTTTCATGTTTGTCTCTCTCTTCGGTTGGTCGAAGAGAAATGTAGATTGTCAGGAAATATGTGATAATTGATCAATTTCTTTCCTGATAGAAAAGGTTTTCTTTCTAATGGACCTGTTCACCGCCATGCGCACCTTTGTCGAAGTGGTTCATGCTGGCTCAATGAATGCCGCCGCTCTCAGGCTGAATGTGAGCAGTGCCCTGGTCGGCCAAAGGATCGCGGGCCTGGAGGATCACCTTCAGGCGCGGCTGCTCAATCGCACGACGCGCCAGCACAGCCTCACAGCTTTTGGCGAAAGCTATCTTGAGCAATGCCGAGACATTCTGGAACTGGTCGATCTCTCCGAAGGCAAGGCAAGCGATCAGCAGCGGCAGCCACAAGGGCGCCTGCGCATTGCGGCGCCTGTCAGTTTCGGTACAGCAGCTCTGATGCCTGCCCTGAAGGGTTTCACCGACATGGCACCGGATGTCGAGATTGACCTGATCCTGTCCGACAGTAACGAAGATCTGATTGCGGACGGGTTTGACGCCGCATTTCGTATCGGGCGGCTGGAAGACAGCACCCTCCTGCAACTCCAACTCGCGCCCTACAGAATGATGGTCTGCGCATCGCCCGCGTATTTGACTGAGCATGGCGAACCACAGATACCCTCCGACCTGGACCGCTTTCGAGCAGTCCTCTTTTCCAGAACCGGACGCAGGCCATGGCGGTTCAGGAAAGGAGCTGAGGAGCGAAGCTGGGCACCAAAGGCAACAATTTCGGTGAACTCCGGCCCAGCCGTGCGGAATGCCGCAATGGCGGGCATGGGGGTCGCCTTGTTACCCGAAGCTCTTGTCCAGGGCGACATGGCTGCAGGCACACTCTCGCAGATATTGCCCGACTGGGCCCTGCCGGAGCAGCCAATGGCGCTGATCTATCACAGGGACCGTTACCGGCCACAAAGGCTGACGAAATTCATCGAATTCGCCCGGTCAACCTTTAAACACCCTGCTATGTACTCTTAAAATTGCGCTTTCAGGCTCGGACCCCTACCGGCATTCGAGGGCTTGTTCGAAGCGAAGACCGCGGTAGCCATCAACTGTCCGGACTGTCAGCGAAGTAATATTCGCGGGTTGTCCGATGCGGGCCGTGTTTTGTAATGGTCCGGCTCCTGAGATCCCGGATGAGGCTGACGCTTTCCTGATATGATACAGGCTCCAGACTGGCGCGCGAGCGGTGCGACCATTCCGTGGTCACCTCCAGCAGCACCAGACCGTCGCGGTTCTGTCCCAAAAGCGGTGGCCCAACGTCGCAGGCGCGCCCAGAATCATCGGTATAGGTCGTAATCAGGCTGCGGTAATAGGCCAGCCCGAATGCCCGCCTGTCACTGTTGCCGGGCTCGCCGGCAAGTGCCTTCCGCATCTTGTCGAGGGCAGCGGCATCGACATTGCCGAAAAACAGATGCCGGCCGGGCGGCGGGTGGTAACCGATATTGTCTTGCTTGCGGTGCGACTGGGTGAAATGGGAACCGGTGGCGAAATAGATCGTCGGCCGCATCTTGTTCGCACCGCGAGTGACTCCGATGACATGAACGGCGGTGTAATTGCTTGGCAGGTCCAGGCGTGCAGCAGGCATGGCGTATCCTCCCCCTGAAATAAGGAGGGCATTGTGCCGTTTCCATCCTGAAATTGCACTTGGACATTTTTCAACCGGAAAAAGCGCAGGTACCTTCCGGCAAGGCTGGAGTGGACGCCGCGCTTTTCAGAAGAGCCGCAGGTGCGGCACGCAGACCTTTCAGCCAGTCTTGGGCTTGCGGCGCTGGGCCGCCAGTTCCCGTGTATAGGCGGACAGCGCGTCGAGGCTTGCGGACGCATTTGCGCTGTCTTTCGCCTCCAGGGCCGATGACAGCGCGTCGTGAAAGTCGGCGATCCGCTCCCGGTCACGAAGACGATAGACCAGCATGTTCATCAGGGGCTGCATGGCTTCAAAGGCGGCGGAAAGCTGAAACGCCAGCAGCGGATTGGCTGTCGCACCGGCGATCACGGAATGAAAGGTGACATCCGAGGCGCAAAACGCCTCGTCACTTGTCAACGGATCGCGCTGGCGGTGGATCTCCTGCCTGAGTTCGCCAAGTTGGGCCTCTGTGCGATGCGTTGCGGCCAGCGGCAGGGCGGCGGCCTCAAGCGCGAATCGCGCCTCGATCGCATCCTCCAGCGGAATATCGTTCATGCCGATGAGAAGCCGGGTGGTGGTGACCAGATTGTCCGTCGCCTCGGACCAGGTAATGCGGTTGACGAAGGCGCCCCCCGCCGAGCCGCGTTCGCTGCGGATCAGGTTCTGCGCCGCGAGCCGCTTGAGCGCTTCTCGGACCGTCGATCTGGAAACGCCAAAACGTTCCGCCAGTTCCGCCTCACTCGGCAAGCGTTCCTCGCCTGTGAGCCGTCCGTCCAGGATGGCATCGCGGATGGCGTTGGCGATCTGAACCGACAGACCTTCTTTCTGTATCGTGTTGAATTCGATCGCCACATTTCACTCCAGTTTCCGCCCGGCCAGCCGTCGTTCAGCCTGCTGTCGTCCAGCCCGTTGCCGCACAGTTCTTCCGGCGGACGGTCCGTGAACTCCACAAAATTAGCTATCGGCCGTAAAAGGGTCAATCGGAAAGGTTTAATTGTCCGACAATTAAATGTTTGACTTTTAACATTGGCAGGAACAACTTTACGGGCAAGAAGCCGAGCCCCTGAACGCGCAAAGCCGCAGGAAAAATCGGCAGATACCGGCCGTCATATCCGCACGTGCGCGAATGAAAGGCGGATCCGGGGAGGACGAGATGAGGACACTTGCACGGTTGCTGCCGGGTCATGGCATTCTGGCGCTGCTGTTTTTTGCTGCCATTCTGATGGCCTGGAGCATCCTTTTCGCCATGCAGGCCTTTCCCGGAGGAGCCCCTCTCGCGGGACAGTCCGGCATCGGCGCCCTTCTGTGGCTGTGCTCGAACACCGTTGCCGTGACCGGCTATGGCACCAGCTTCCTCATGTGGGTCCTGATGACACTGGCGATGATGGCGCCCACGGCCTTCCCTGCTTTCCGCACCTATGCGGACCTGACACATACGGCGGCCGCGAACAGCCTCTCCCTTGCCGTTCTGATCGCGGGATATCTTTCCGTCTGGTTGGGATTTTCCGTTGCCGCGGCGTTTGTTCAGGTCAGACTTGCCTCCCTTGGCCTGATCGATCCTCTTGGCCGGTCGACCTCTCATGTCCTCAGCGGCGCGCTGCTTGTCACCGCCGGGCTCTACCAGTTCAGCGCCCTGAAGGCCGCCTGCCTGAAAGCCTGCCAGAGCCCCATGGCTTTCTTCCTCACCCACTGGCGGCCAGGCAGCCGTGGCGCACTCAGGCTCGGCCTGCGGCTCGGCGCCGTATGTCTCGGTTGTTGCTGGGCCCTGATGTTGCTGGCTTTCGTCGCCGGCACCATGAATCTGGCGATCATGGCACTCGCCATGGTGCTGATGACCCTTGAAAAACTGCCGGAGATCGGAGCGAAAATAAACGCACCGCTCGGCGTCTTCCTCATCCTTGCAGGCACAACCGTGATTGTCCTGCCTTTCCTGCCAAACTGACGCTAAGGAGATTCACATGTCCGGCTGGGCCATTCGCGGCGAATTGATCCTCAACTGCAACTGCACGGTTTTCTGTCCCTGTGTGGTCTCCCTCGGCCAGCATCCGCCCACGGAGGGCTATTGCCAGGCCTGGGCGGGAATTCGCATCGACGAGGGCCACTACGAGGACACGGATCTTTCCGGGCTCAACGTCGGCCTGGTTCTGGAGATTCCCGGCCTGATGGCACGCGGCAACTGGAAGGCCGCCGCCTATATCGACGACCGGGCCAGCGACGCGGCTTATGACAGTCTGATCAAGATCTTCTCCGGCCAGGCCAAGGGCACGACCGGCCTTTTCCGGGTTCTGATCAGCGAGTTCCTGGGAGCGGAACGGGCGCCGGTCTCCTACACCAACGAAGGCAAGAAACGCCGCCTGATCGTCGGCAAGGCCATCAAGGGCGAGGTGGAACCCGTGAAGGGCGGAAATCCCGACGAGGACATCGTCGTCACCAACACCGCCTACTGGATGGGACCGGACATAACCGTCGCCACGGCCACACAAGGCAGGGTGCGCGCCTACGGCCGCGTATGGGATTTCGACGGACGCAGTGCCGAGATCTGTCAGATCGACTGGTCCGGCCCACCGGCTGAAGCCGCCGCCTAGGGAGGGCAAGCCATGCAGGTCCCCGCCATTTCCATCTCGCGCCGCACGCGCAAGACCCCGTTTTCCAGACGTGTCCAGGCCGCGGGCGTCAAAGGCTACACGGTCTACAATCACATGCTTCTGCCCACTGTCTTCGACAGCGTCGAGGCGGACTACCGGCATCTGAAAACCAGTGTGCAGGTCTGGGACGTCTCCTGCGAGAGGCAGGTGGAACTCTGGGGACCGGACGCTGCCCGTCTGGCCCAGATGCTGACGCCGCGCGACCTGTCCGGAATGACCGAGGGCCGATGCTACTACACCCCCATGGTCGACGAGACCGGCGGCATGCTGAATGACCCGGTCACGACAAAAATCGCCGACGACAAATTCTGGGTCTCCGTGGCCGACAGCGACCTGCTGTTCTGGATCAAGGGCCTTGCCCATGCCTTCCGGCTCGAGGTCGATATCGACGAGCCGGACGTTTCGCCTCTAGCGATCCAGGGACCCAAGGCGGAAGACCTTGTCGCCCGGGTGTTCGGCGAACGAATCCGCACGATCCGCTTCTTTCACTACGACTACGTTGAATTCCAGGGACAGAAACTGATCCTCGCCCGCTCTGGCTATTCCAAGCAGGACGGCTTCGAACTATATGTCGAAGGCGCACAACTGGGTGAACCGGTCTGGGACGCCCTCATGTCCGCGGGGGAGGATCTGAATGTTCGCGCCGGATGCCCGAACCTGATCGAGCGCATCGAAGGACAACTGCTGTCTTACGGCAATGACATGACCCGCAACAACACGCCGCACGAATGCGGCCTCGGCAGGTTTTGTCAGACCAGGGAAGCCATCGGCTGCGTCGGCCGGGACGCTCTTCTCAGAGTCGCAGTCGAAGGCCCCGTGCGCCAGATCCGGAGCGTCGCCATCGACGGTGACCCGGTGCCGCCCTGCGACGAGCTGTGGCCGGTCATCGCGGGGGGACGGCAAGTCGGCACCGTGAGTTCCGCTGCCTTCTCGCCGGATTACCGCACCAATGTCGCCATCGGCATGGTACGCATGACCCATTGGGACAACGGCACCAGGGTTCAGGTCGACACGCCGCACGGGATCCGCTCGGCAACTGTCTGGGAAAAGCCATTCACAGATCAGGAGGCGTGATCATGAAGGAATTCTACGACGCTTTCTCTCCGCACCCGGCAAACCATGTTCCACTCTCGCCGCTGTCGTTTCTCGAACGCACGGCCGATGTTTTTCCGCACCGGACCGCACTGATCTACAATGACCGCCGGTATTCCTGGTCGCAGGTTAGGGAGCGGGTCGCGAGAGTGGCGTCCAGCCTTGTGGAACTGGGCATTGGCCCCGGTGACACGGTCTCGGTCCTGGCGGCCAACACACCGGAGCTCTTCGAACTGCACTACGCCGTGCCCCTGACCGGCGCCGTCCTGAACACCATCAACACCCGGCTGGAACCGGAAACCGTCGCCTATATTCTCGATCACGGGGACGCCAGGCTTGTTGTTGCCGACACGGCTTTTGCTGACACCCTCACAAGCGCCTTTGCCCTCAACGGCAAGGCCTTGCCCGTGATCAGCATTGCCGATCCCGACGGGCCTGGCGGTGAGATGATCGGATCGCACACCTACGACGGGCTTGTTGAGGCAGGAGACCCGGACTTCGCCTGGCACGGCCCCCGGGATGAATGGGCGGCGCTGGCGCTGAACTATACTTCCGGAACCTCCGGCCGGCCGAAAGGTGTGGTGTATCACCACCGGGGCGCCTACCTGATGAGCATGGCAACTCCGATAGCCTGGGACCTGCCACGTCACCCCGTTTACCTTTATTCGGTGCCGATGTTTCACTGCAACGGCTGGTGTCACGCTTGGACCATGACGCTGGTTGCCGGAACGATTGTCTGCATTCGCCAGATAACCGGCGAAGCCGTCTTCCGGCTGATTGCCGACCATGGCGTAACTCATCTTGGTGGCGCTCCGATCGTGCTTTCCATGCTGATCAACACACCCAGGGAGAAACAAACGGCGGTCACTCCGCCGGTCCGGATCCTGACGGCCGGCGCACCGCCGCCCGCCGCCGTGCTGGCAGGTGTCAGAAAGCTCGGCTTCGAAGTCATGCAGGTTTATGGCCTGACCGAAACTTTCGGCCATGTCGCCCAGTGTCTCTGGCGGGAGGAATGGGATGAGCTTTCGGAAGAGGAACAGGCCGAGTGCCAGGCCTGGCAGGGGGTCGGGTTCCCCATGACGGAGACGATCGATGTAGTCGACCGGACCAGCGGCAACCCGGTTCCCAGGGACGGCAGCACACAGGGCGAAATCGTCATTCGCGGCAACACGGTCATGAAGGGTTACTACAAGAACCCGGAAGCGACCGAGGAAGCCTTTTCCGGCGGCTTTTTCAACTCCGGCGATGCCGCGGTCCGTCATCCGAACGGCTACATCCAGATCCGGGACCGGCTGAAGGACGTGATCATATCCGGCGGTGAAAACATATCGTCCGTCGAGGTTGAAGGCATGCTCTACAGGCACCCCGACGTCGCGCTAGCCGCGGTGGTTGCCTTGCCGGACGAAAAATGGGGTGAAGTCCCCTGCGCCTTCGTTGAACTGAAAGAGGGCGCCGCCGCAACCGAGGACAGCCTCATTGCGTTCTGCAAGGAACACATGGCCGGATTCAAGCGGCCGAAGAAGATCGTCTTCACGGAGTTGCCGAAAACCTCGACCGGCAAGATCCAGAAATATGTTCTGCGCCAGCAGGCCAGAGCCATTCCGAGCAAAACCAACCAGCAGGACCCAGTCGAATGACCTTCAAAGCGCTTATAGTCGACAAGGACGAAGACGGTAACACCAGCGCCTCGATTCAGCAGATCGAAGAAACACGTCTGCCGGAAGGCGACGTGACCGTTGCTGTCGAATACTCGACGCTGAACTACAAGGACGGCCTGTGTCTCGGTCCGGGTGGTGGTCTCGTCAGAAACTATCCGCACGTGCCGGGCATCGACTTTGCCGGCACGGTCGAGGAGTCCTCGGACGACTGGTACCAGCCCGGCGACAAGGTGGTCCTCACCGGCTGGCGGGTCGGCGAGGCCTGGTGGGGCGGCTACGCCCAGAAAGCCCGCGTCAAGGGCGAGTGGCTCGTTCCCCTGCCCCAGGGACTGACCACACGGGACGCGATGGCCGTAGGGACGGCGGGTTTTACCGCGATGCTAGCCATCATGGCGCTTGAGGACCATGGCCTGAAGCCGGAAAACGGCCCGGTTCTGGTCACCGGCGCGGCGGGTGGTGTCGGCTCGGTCGCCACCGCGATCCTCTCCAATCTCGGCTATGAGGTCGCTGCCGTGACCGGGCGCGAAAGCACCTGGGAGTACCTGAAAGCCCTCGGCGCCAGCCGGATCGTGCCGCGCGGCGAGGTCAGCGAAACAGTAAAGCGGCCCCTGGAAAGCGAAACCTGGGCCGGCTGCATCGACGCGGTCGGCGGATCCATGCTGGCGCGCATTCTCGGCCAGATGAAATACGGCGCCTCGGTCGCTGCGGTTGGCCTGGCCGGCGGCGCGGCTCTGCCGGCAACCGTCGTCCCCTTCCTGCTGCGTGGGGTCAACCTGCTCGGCATCGACAGCGTCATGAAACCCTATGACGCCCGCCTGAAGGCCTGGGAACGGCTGGCGAAAGACCTGCCGATGGACAAGCTCGAAACCGTCATCCAGGCCGCAACGCTGGAAGACCTGCCGCAGCTTGGCGCCGATATCCTGAAAGGACAGGTGAAAGGCCGCGTCGTCGTCGATTTGAACGCCTAACGGATCGGGGTGGGTTACATAGTCGCCCGCCCCAGCTCCGCCTTCAGAAAATCGATCATGACCCGTACCTTGCGCGGCAGGTAGATCCGGCTCGGATAAAGAATCCAGGCGCCGGTATCGAAGTCGCCAGCTGCGCAGTCATGCTCCGGAAAAAGATCGACGAGAACACCGTCGGCCAGATCCTTGCCGATCAACCAGTCCGCCAACAGGGCCGGCCCCATCCCCAGCCTGGCCGCCTCCCGCAGCGCGAGTGCATTGGAAATCACCGTCCGGCCGGAGACTTCAACCGCGAAAGGTGTTTCGCCCGGCCTGCGGAACCGCCAGACACACTTGAACTCCGGCAGGTCGAAACGCAGACAACCGCGCCCAGTGAGATCTTCCGGGCGGGACGGCGCTCCGAAGGTGTCCAGATATCCCGGTGCGGCAACGACCCGGTACCGGGTTCGCAGAAGCCGCGTGGAGATCATGTCACCCTTCGGAGCCGCGGCGAGACGTACCGCCAGATCCAGCCCCTCAGCCAGAAGGTCGAGATTGCTATCGGAGGGAAACAGCTCGACCGAGATCTCCGGATAGCGCTCCAGAAAGCCGGGCAGAAGCGGCATCAGGGCTTCCAGGGTGAAGGCAACAGACGCTGTCAGGCGCAAGGTTCCGCGCACAAGAGTTCCCTGTTCGGAGATCTCCTCACGTGCCGCCTCCATCTCCTCCAGCAGCGGTGCGATGCGGCGCAGATAACGGTCTCCCTCGTCGGTAAGGGCAAGCTTGCGGGTGCTGCGCTGGAACAGCCTTGCGCCGAGCTTCCGCTCGACGGCAGCCACGGTCCGGGAAACATTCGAAGCGTCGACATCAAGCGCGCGCGCCGCACCGGCGATACTGCCGAGGTCCCGCACGAGCAGGAGCATTTTGAGTCCTTGCGTATCCATTCATGCATATTGCACAGGAATAGCTCTTTGATGAAAATATTCCTGCCTTCAATCGCAGCAATTAAATGAAACAGTCGGCTTTTCCCGCTCCGACGGTTTCGGCGCCTGAAGCTATGAAAGGCAGCCGGATGGCGCGGAATCCGGTTGCATTCGGCGGGAAGCTCCCATATAAGCGCCCGGTCCAGAGTCGTCCGGCTCGTCGTGGGCCGGTTTCCTGCATCCCGATGCAGGCCGTTTCCCGCGACAAACCAAGGGCATGCCGTGTCGGCTCTGAATGCACCAACAAAGAGTGGCCGTTCTAACGCGGTCGCACAAACGAAAGGATGCAAAATGCCCAAGCTGAAGACCAAGTCAGGCGCAAAGAAGCGCTTCAAGTTGACTGCGACCGGTAAAGTGAAATCCGGCCAGGCAGGCAAGCGTCATGGCATGATCAAGCGCACGACCAAGTTCATCCGCAACGCCCGTGGCACAACCACGTTGAGCGACCAGGATGCAAAGATCGTGAAGCAGTTCCTGCCCTACGCATAACGCCAGCCCCAAGGAGATTACCAGATGTCACGCGTCAAACGGGGCGTAACCGCCCACGCTCGCCACAAGAAAGTTCTGAAGGCTGCAAAAGGCTATTATGGCCGCCGCAAGAACACCATCCGCATTGCCAAGCAGGCCGTCGAGAAGGCAGGACAATACGCCTACCGCGACCGCAAGGCCAAGAAGCGCACGTTCCGTTCGCTCTGGATCCAGCGCATCAACGCGGCAACCCGCCAGCACGGCATGACCTACGGCCGCTTCATCAACGGCCTGAGCAAGGCCGGTATCGAAGTCGACCGCAAGGTTCTGTCCGACCTCGCCATCAATCAGCCGGACGCCTTCAAGGTTCTGGTCGATCAGGCAGAAAGCGCCCTTGCCGCCTGACTTTTCCGGCCAGTCCGGTCAGGTTCTGATAGTGAAGACGCGGTCCCACGGGGGCCGCGTTTTTTCGTTCAGGACACCCCGGGTGCCATTGAACGCAGCCAGGAGCCTTCAACACCTTGAAATCCTTGAATTCTCGAACCGTTGATCGATCCAGACCGGTTGCCTGCCGATAGACCGCCGAGGCCTGGTCCGGGCAGCCTGAACGGAGTCCCGGGAGGATTTTAGGCTGTGCATTCAGTTGTTTCCCTTTTCTATTGCCTTCGCTCTGATTTGAAGCCTACCTTGTAACTTCGACCAAGTTCCCGCTCCGCGTCGGACCCTGGAAGAAACTCTAATGGAGGCTGGTGCCATGCAGTTTGTTGAGTCGTTTTTCGCACTGATCGGCGATTTCACCTGGGGATGGGCCCTCATCCCGTTTCTTGTCGTCATCGGCATCTTTTTCACGGTCGTCACAGGCTTTGTACAGTTCCGGTTTTTCCTGCGCATGTTCCGGGTTCTGTCCTCGAAGAACCAGTCCGGCGATCCAAATGCGATTTCGGCGCGTGAAGCCCTGCTTCTGTCCGTCGGCGGCCGTGTCGGCGGTGGCAATATCGCTGGTGTCGCTGTCGCGATCACCCTCGGCGGCCCGGGTGCGGTCTTCTGGATGTGGGCGATCGCTCTTGTCGGCATGGCGACCAGCCTGATCGAATGTTCTCTCGCCCAGCTTTACAAGCGCTCCGCCGGAGACGGCACCTACCATGGCGGCCCCGCCCGCTCGATTCTTTACGGGCTGGGCAAGCAATACCAGTGGCTGGCAATTCTCTATGCGGTCTGCCTGATCGCCTCCTTCGCGCTCGGCTTCAACGCCTTCCAGGGCAACACTGTCGCGGGCGCTGTCGAGGAAAGCCTGGGCATCGGGCGTATCTGGACGGGAATCGCGCTCACCGTCGTCACCGGTGTCATCATTTTCGGCGGCATCCACCGCATCGCCAAGGTTGCCGATGTGATCGTCCCCATCATGGCGATCGGCTATATCGCCATGGCACTGATCATCATCCTCCTGAACTTCACCGAAATCCCGGCGGTGCTCTACACGATCGTTGCGAATGCCTTCGGTTTCGAGGAAGCTGTTGGTGGCGGCATGGGAGCCGCGATCGCACAGGGATTGCGCCGCGGGCTGTTCTCCAACGAGGCCGGCCTCGGCTCCGCGCCGAACGTAGCGGCAACCGCGGAAGTGCGTCACCCGATCAGCCAGGGAATCACCCAGTCCTTCTCCGTCTTCATCGACACGATGATCATCTGCACCTGTACTGCGATGGTCATTCTGATGGGTGACGTCTATTCACCGGGCGCCGAAGGCGTGGACGGCATCGTACTGACCCAGCAGTCGCTCGTTTCCCATCTTGGAGAATGGACCAGCTACTTCCTCGCGCTCGCGATCCTGCTCTTCGCCTTCAGCTCCATCATCTACAACTACTATCTCGGCGAAAACGCCCTGAGTTCGATGACCGGAAACGCCGCTGCACCCCAGATCCTGCGTGTGGTGGTCATGGGGGTCGTCTTTCTCGGAGCAACGGCGCCCAACGCCACGTCCGTCTTCTTCTTCTCCGATCCGCTTATGGGAGTCCTGGCTCTGGTGAACCTTCTGGCCCTGATGATGCTGTTCCCGACCGCAAAGCGGATCCTGGACGACTTCAAGGATCAGCTCCGGGCTGGTATTGCCCGTCCGGTTCTGGATCCCGACAAGTTCGCTGATCTGGATCTCGATCGCACGGCCTGGACCGGCAAGGCCCCCGACTGATCCGAGTGGAAGCCAATTGAAAACGCAAAAGCGCGGCCCCTCGCTGCGCTTTTCTTTTGTGGCGACATGTGTTTCCTTTAGGACATGGATTGAATGCAACCCGTCGGTGTCCGCCCATTTCACTTTCCCAAAAGCAGATCCCAGTCCTCAAGGGCATGATCACGGCCATCGTCATGTGTGGACTGGCGCTGAGCGCCGGAGCGGTGCTGCCGCCGGTAAACTGGCTTCCGGATGACACGAGCGGCGAACGGCTGGGCTTCGCGGCCAGATGCATTCTGGTGATCAGCGTCTGGCTGCTCTTATGTATCGGCGCACTCGCCCGGCATCGCTTCTTTACCCCGGCGGACATCGACGGCAGCGGACTCACCGCAGGCACGGCCAAGGCCAAAATACTTCAGGCAGTGCTGCAGAACACTCTTGAACAGACCGTTCTGGCCGCTCTTGTCTATGGCAGCTTCGCAGTTCTCGCACCACCGCAGTGGCTTGGCGCTCTGCCGGTGGCAGCGCTGCTGTTCTTTTGCGGACGCGCCCTATTCTGGCACGGCTATGTCCAAGGGGCCGGTTCGCGTGCCTTCGGTTTCGCACTGACGTTCTACTCCACCGTGCTGCTGTTCCTGGCCAGCATATTTCTCGCATTGGTGTGACCGGCATGCCCAACGCTGTCATCTTCGATTGCGAATATCTCACGGCTCCAGGTGCCATGAGGCGTATGTGGGGCGGCCCGCTCGATCCGGACCCTTCCGTGGCCCAGATCGGTGCGGTCAAACTCTCGCTCGATCCCGGTCACGAGATCCTGGAGACGTTTCAGGTTCTCATCAGCCCAAAGGACAGATATGGCCGGAAAACCACACCGGACCCCTTTTTCACAGAGCTGACAGGGATAGACCAGGCTTCTTTCGACCGGGCCGGCGTCGGTCTGGCCGAGGCCCTCGACGGCTTTGAGACCTTCTGCGGAGAAGCAACACTGTGGTCCTGGGGCAAGGACGAACTGAACCTCTTTGCCATCAGTTGTTATGTCGAGGGCAGCGCTCCGAAAATGCCGATACATCGGTTCGGCAATGCCGCTGGACTCGTCTTTCTGGCCGGCATGCCCTATGAGGACCTGGTCAAAACGACCAGCGGCCAGCTGGCGACTTATTTTCAGCTCGACCGCCAGGAACGGCGCGAGCATGACGCCCTCGACGATGCCATGTCGATCGCCCTCAGCCTGCAGCACCTGCTCCGGACAGGGAAGCTCGCGCCGTCCGATTTCCGCCTCCCGCTGGATGAAGCGGACTTGCGCCGAAGGCTGCCTCCTGCTCCTTAGCGCCCGGGCGATAGTCCGTTCGGGCGAGTCGGCACCCGCCCGCAATCACCCACCGGAAGTTCTCACCGCTATCCCCGAAATGCGTTAACTTTTGTGCCGTTTCGCGGCGCCTTGTTAACTTTCTGGAAAAAGATCGGCAGATTTCCGGGACAAAAGGTTAACGCTTCCCTATATTGGCATGGTGATTGCGACGTTTCAGGCGAGGTCGCGGAATGCGTCCCATTCTGAAACAACGAGGCGTTTAAACGTGCGAGTGAACCCGGTAACTGCGGCAGATCGTGCCAATGTGAGGCGCAAGCGTCCCCCAACGGGAGAGGCCGGCGGCGACGAACAGCATCCGGATTTTGCCTCCAATCTTCCGGTCCCCGTGCAGCCGGTTCTGGAGCAGGAACAAGCGGCTTTCGCAACCAGCTACTACCCGAACTCGGTTTTTCTCGCGCATCTGATCGCCGCAAGGGACAACGACCCGCAGACACGTACCTTCAGACGGACAGAACCCCTGCGCGGCGTCGACAGCTACCGCGCCACCGCTGCCCTGCCGCGCCAGCGCGCCGCCGGTCATCTTCTCAAGACCGAACGGTGACCCGGCAGCAGAGCCGGCAGATTTCCGCCTGATCCGCATATCCGGACAGGTCACTTCACGGGATGCTCCGAGATCCTCGTGAAATCTGCCGATTTGTGACAGGCAGCACAGTTTTCCCTCGCCGCCACACCTAAGCTCCTCCTCAGATCCGGGATACTTCCGGACTCCGAAAGATTGGCCACGGACTGGCCCGCAACGGAGCTTTGAATGCAAGTGAACCCTGTTTCCGCGATCCGTCCCCTGCGCATCCGGCAAAAGCCGGTCGCCACCTCAAGCCAGGACAGTACATCTGCCGCGAGCATCTGGCCCGGTGAGATCGCAACACTCCCCGCCCACATCGCCTCAGCCGCCCTGAACCGCACCGCCCATCACGACGCCCACTCGCAATACGCCACGCAGCTTCTGGCAAGCCGCTCTGCCGCCGATGAAACCCGTCTGGAACGGCAGCAACATCTGGCGCAATATGAATCGGTGGCAGACAACGAGCGGAATTTCCATTCCTGGTCCGTATCGGTGTGACGTCCCTGCCGTTACGATACGGGCAGCACTCGAAGCCCTAATCCTCGATCCTCAGGAAACCGGCCAGCCCGGTTTTCTGGTGTTCGATCACATGACAATGGAACGCCCAGTCACCGGGATTGTCCGCGACAAGCGCGACTTCCATCGTTTCCTGCGAGCGGAGCAACGCCGTGTCCGTCACAAGCGGTGGCAGCTTTCGCTTGTTGGACCGCAGCAGTTTGAACGAAACCCCGTGCAGATGGATCGGATGATCGTTCGGCGTCTCGTTGCGCAGCCGGAGAATATAGGATTTGCCCAGTTTCAGCCGCGCCAGTGGATCGAAGGGACCGGGAAGATCGCCGGGCCAGGCAACCCGGTTGATCGACCAGAACGTATAGCCGAGCGACCCGCACAGGCTCGATTGCGGCGCATCGCCTTCCGGCGACCATCCGAAGACAAAATCCAGGACATCCGCATTTTCCAGGTCTGGTTCGGCGACAGGATTGAGCGGCAAGGCCCTCAGCTCTCGCAAATCCCGATGAAGGCTTGATCCCCCGGGTCGAAACCGAGCCAGGACCTTCGCGCCGTTCGGCCGGTTCAAGACCAGACGCACCTCCTCGCTCTCATCGTCCGGCACGCGCAAGGCGATGTCGGCGCGCTGTCCAGGCGCCAGAAGCAGGTCCGACGCAGGCAGCGGCATGGGCAGAGGATTGGAATCGAGCGCGATCACCTGCGCTTCCGCTCCATCAATTTCAAAGCTGCCCACCCGGGTAACGTCGGTTACCGCCAGCCTCAGCCGCACAAGACTGCCGGCCTCCAGGTCGTAGACCGGGTCAACCTGCCAGTTGACCGTCGACACCGTGCCGTAGGACCCGCCGCGGGCGGCGTTGCGAGGTTTGAAGAGATCGATGAACTGGCCGTCCCCACCCAATCGGAAGTCGCGGATGTTCAGGGGCAGATCGCGGTCGAACCCCGGATCCTGCTCCTCTTCCACGACAAGAACGCCCGTCAACCCGCGCGCCATCTGCTCCAGCGTGTTGCAATGGGGGTGATACCAGTACGTTCCGGCATCCGGCGGGGTGAACGCATAGCGGAACGTCTGCCCGGCCTCAATTGGGTGCTGCGTCAGATAAGGCACGCCATCCATCCGGTTGGCGATCCTCAAACCGTGCCAGTGAACAACCGAAGCTTCCTGAAGCGCGTTCGTGACGTCGATTGTCGTTTTCACGCCCTGTTTGAACCGCAAGACGGGCGGCGGTCCATCCGGGGAGAAACTCATCATTCCCCGGGTAAGCATCTCCGGCAGAATGCGATAATCGAGCCCGGCAAGGGTAAGAGCATGGTCGGCGGCCTGCGCCTGACGAGCACCGAAGCTTCCGGCGGCAAAAGCCGCAAGGCTTGCGGCGCCGCCAAGCAGAAATTCTCGCCTCGAAGGACCGAGCATCTGAAGACCTCATCTCACGCGGGCGCGTCCAGCTGCACTCAACACCCGGCAACCGGATTTCTCAAGGTTCAAATTGACGCGGCGGATGAGGACAGGGGGGGGCCGGTCAATACCCGGCCGCGTGGCCGTCCTTGCGTGGATCGGAACCGGCCGTGAGCAGGCGGCGGGGTTTGTCGATCATGATTGCCTGGCTGCCGCCGATCGCCTCAGGGGCCGAAACGACGGAATGCCCCAGCGCCTTCAAACCGTCGAGCGTCAAGGATGGTATCCGGTGTTCCGCCTCCAGCTCATGGCTGTCCATGTTGAAGAACATGCGCGGGAAATCGATTGCCGCCTGCACATCCATTCCGTAGTCGATGATGTTGGTCAGCACATGGGCGTGGCCGCAGGCCTGATACTGACCACCCATCACTCCGAAGGACAGCCAGGGAGCGCCGTCTTTCAGAGCCATGGCCGGAATGATCGTGTGCATTGGCCGTTTGCCGCCGTCTATCGAATTCGCGTGGCCGGGTTCCGCCTTGAAGGACTTCCCTCGGCAATGCAGCAGGACGCCGCTCTCCGGAGCGACAATGCCGCTGCCGAAGCTGCTGAACAGCGAATTGATGAGAGAGACCGCGAGGCCGTCCTTGTCCACCACCGTGAGATAGACGGTGTCGGTCTGCGGCGCCAGCTGCGCATGCGGCACGGAGGCCATGCGCCCGCCGGCCGAAATCTGCTTTGCGAGCCGATCGAGATAGTCTTCGCCGATCAGGTGGGAATGGCAGACATCCATGTAACCCGGGTCGGTGACGAACCTGTCGCGCACGCCATAGGCAAGTCGGGCCGCTTCCATCTCCAGGTGGAAACGTTCCGCACCGAGGGGATCCATCTTCTCCAGATCGAACCGCTCCAGAAGACCGAGCATGACCAGCGCGATGATGCCCTGCCCATTGGGCGGCAATTCGGCGATCGTGTGCCCCTTGTAGTCGCGCAGCACTGGTGAAACCGCCGTGGTGTGACAGGCTGCCAGATCGTCCCGGGTCATCAGTCCGCCCCGGGAACGAAGCGCGGTGACGATGTCGTCGGCGATGTCCCCGCCATAGAATGCGTCGGCACCGCCTTCGGCGACTTTCTCCAGCGTATCGGCCAGGCGCGGGTATTTCAGGATCGTTCCGACCTTCGGCGCTTTACCGTCAACCAGGTAGCTGGCGGCCGACAGCGGATCACCGGCGAGTTTACCGACTTCCCCCATCCAGTCGTGGGCGACACGCGGGGCGACCGGAAAACCGTCGCGGGCATAGCGAATGGCGCGGCTGAACAGGGGTTTGAAATCCCGCGTGCCATGGGCCTTAAGCAAGGTCTCCCAGGCCCGGATCGCACCGGGCACAGTAACTGCGTGCGGCGAGGTATCAGTGATTTGCGTAACGCCGAGTTCGGCCAGCTTTTGAGGCGTCGCTGCACGCGGCGCAGCCCCTGAACCGTTGAAGCCGGTCAGGCGGCCATCGGGCTCCATGACGATTGCGAAACAATCGCCACCGATACCGGTCATATGTGGTTCGACGACACACTGCACTGCAACGGCGGCTATGGCCGCATCGACGGCGTTGCCGCCACCCTGGAGAACTTCAAGCGCCGCGCTTGTCGCCAGCGGGTGCGATGTGGAGGCCATCGCTTCGCGCGCATGGACCGGAGACCGGCCCGGCATCTGGAAATCCCGATTCACTGAATGCATTCCGCCGATCTTTTCCGTTTTGCGCTAATTGCTTGTCGGCGAATACGCCTAGCCTGCAATGCGCGGTTCTGGTAGCAAACCTTCTTTGCGACAGCACCTTAAGGAGAAGCGGCGAAATGCGCAAACTCACACTTTCAATAGCAGAGACAATCACTTCCGCCGCGTTTGAAAAAGCCGCCGAGTTGAATTTGAAGCCGCTGACGGTCGCGGTTCTGGATGCCGGTGGCCACGCGATCATCGTCAAACGTCAGGACGGGTCCTCGATCATGCGCCCGCAGATCGCCACCGGCAAGGCGATCGGCGCGCTGGCGGTCGGAACCGGAACGCGATGGCTGAATGCCAATGCGGAGTCCCGGCCGCATTTCGTCAACGCCCTGAACGGCGTATCCGGCGGCGCAATCGTTCCGGTGCCCGGTGGAGTGCTGATCAGGAATGCGGATGGCGAAACGCTCGGCGCAATCGGCATCACAGGCGACACCTCGGACAATGACGAAGCCTGCGCGGTTGCCGGTGTCGAAGCGGTGAAGCTCGTTGCGGACTGCGGTTAAGGCATCTCCGGTTGAGCGCACCCGACAGGGGCGTTCAACCGGGATTCGATCAAGGCCGGAGGTATGTTCGCGTTAACGTCGGAACCCGCCGATCGCTGCACACGTCAGGGTTTGTCGGAAAGCTTGCTGATTTTCTTCTGCATTTCCTCAAGCTGACGCTTCATGTCGTCCAGGTCAGACGCCTCCGTCTTGCCGGGTTTTGCCTCGTCGGAGGAAGTTTCCGGAGACGCACCGGCTTCGCCGGTAGGAAACGGCATGAACATCTTCATTGCCCGTTCGAACATCTCGGTGTTGCGCTTGACCTGATCCTCGATGGCATCGAAGGCAGTTGCGCCGAACGCACCACTCATCTTCGCGCGCAGCTTTTCCTGTTCCTGCGTCAGTGACGTCATCGAATATTCCAGGAAACTCGGCACGATCCCCTGCATGCTGTCTCCGTAAAAACGGATCAACTGGCGCAGGAACGTCACCGGAAGCAGGTTCTGCCCCTTGCCTTCCTGCTCGAAAATGATCTGAGTCAGCACGGACCGTGTAATGTCGTCGCCGCTTTTCGCGTCGAAGACCACAAAGTCCTCTTCCCCCTTCACCATCACCGCCAGATCCTCGAGGGTCACATAGGTGCTGGTGCCCGTATTGTAGAGCCGCCGGTTGGCGTATTTCTTGATGATTGTCGGCTCGTTGGTCTTGGCCATTCGTCACTTCCGCCTGTCAGCCTTACGGCTCGTTTCCCATTTGACGACAAGGCCTTCGCCGTTCTGCCGTCACCTCCATACCTGAGACTAAGCCAATCATATCGGATCGTGCCACTCTTTTTATGGACGCCACCGAAAGGATGAGGCCGCAAATGCGAAAACAGCCTGTCGATAAGGAGTGTTACGGTTGACACGAATGCTGGTGCGGTTTCTAGTCCATGCATCGTCAAGGGTCACAAGTTTCCGCAGAGCAACCAGTCTGCTGCGGCCAATAGACCTCAAGTTCTGGAGAGTATGATGAGCGCTTCCACCGATATTGTCATTGTCAGCGCGACCCGCACGCCTGTCGGGTCCTTCAATGGAGCTTATGCAAACACACCGGCGCATGATCTGGGTGCCGCCGTCATGAAAGCCGCCCTGGAAAAGGCTGGCATTGAAGCAGGCGACATCGACGAAGTCGTCTTCGGTCAGGTGCTGACGGCAGGGCAGGGACAGAACCCGGCACGCCAGGCGGCCATCCATGCCGGCATCCCCGACAGCGCCTCGGCATGGACGCTCAACCAGGTGTGCGGCTCCGGCCTGCGCACCGTCGCAATCGCCGCGCAGCAGATCATGGCCGGCGACGCCACGATCATGATGGCCGGTGGTCAGGAAAACATGTCGATGTCCCCGCACTGCGCCCATATGCGCGCCGGTCACAAAATGGGCGACTACAAGATGATCGACACCATGATCAAGGACGGCCTCTGGGATGCCTTCAATGGCTACCACATGGGCCAGACCGCCGAGAATGTCGCCCAGAAGTGGCAGATCAACCGCGAGCAGCAGGACGAATTCGCCGTCGCATCCCAGAACAAGGCCGAAGCCGCCCAGAAGGCCGGCAAGTTCAAGGACGAGATCACGCCGGTCACCGTCACCGAACGCCGGGCCGAGCGTGTGGTCGAGGACGATGAGTACATCCGTCATGGCGTCACGCTCGAGAGTGTTGCCAAGCTCCGCCCGGCCTTCAGCAAGGAAGGATCGGTCACCGCGGGGAACGCTTCCGGCCTTAACGACGGCGCCGCTGCGCTGGTGGTCATGAGCGCGGCAGAAGCGGAAAAGCGCGGCCTTACCCCGCTCGCCCGCATCGCCTCCTGGGCAACCGCCGGCGTCGACCCTGCAATCATGGGCTCCGGCCCGATCCCGTCTTCCCGCAAAGCACTGGAAAAGGCCGGCTGGTCGGCCGCCGATCTTGATCTTGTCGAAGCCAACGAAGCCTTCGCCGCGCAGGCATGCGCCGTCAACAAGGACATGGGCTGGAACCCGGACATCGTCAACGTCAATGGCGGCGCGATCGCCATCGGCCATCCGATCGGCGCGTCCGGAGCCCGCATCCTCACAACTCTGACACACGAGATGGGCCGGCGCGACGCCAAGAAAGGTCTCGCGACCCTGTGCATCGGCGGCGGCATGGGTGTCGCCATGTGTCTGGAAAGATGATCGGCTGAAACACCGGAGGTTCAATCGGAATCGAATGAACTTTCGCTGATCGAATTGACGTGGGTCATGGCCGGGTTCCCCCGGCCATGTCTCAAGAACAGAAGTCAGGCACAACCTGGCAGTCAAGCTCTGGCAGCTATCCAGCAACGCGGACAGGTGGCTCAAGAAGGGTGAAATCGATCAATGCCACTTTCATGTGGCTTTACATGAAGGCAAGTTGGTCAGAGGGTCCGAACCGGAAGTTGAGGAGGAAGGGAATGAGCAAGGTCGCATTGGTCACTGGTGGGACACGGGGCATCGGCGAAGCTATTTCGCGTGGCCTGAAGGACGCAGGCTACACTGTGGCGGCCACCTATGCCGGCAACACCGAAAAAGCGGAGGCCTTCAAGGCCGAAACCGGCATTCACGTATACAAATGGGATGTTGGCGATCCTGAGGCCTGCGCGGCAGGCGTGGCCAAGGTGGAAGCGGATCTGGGTCCCGTCGAAGTTCTCGTCAACAATGCCGGCATCACTCGCGACGGCATGTTCCACAAGATGGATTTCGAACAGTGGCGCGCGGTTCTGTCGACCAACCTCGACAGCATGTTCACCATGACGCATCCGGTGATCAACGGCATGCGCGGCCGCAGCGCCGGACGCATCATCAACATTTCGTCCATCAACGGCCAGAAAGGCCAGATGGGCCAGACCAATTATTCCGCCGCCAAGGCGGGCGTGATAGGTTTCACCAAGGCGCTGGCACAGGAAAATGCCTTCAAGGGCATTACCGTCAACTGCATCTGCCCGGGCTACATCAACACCGACATGGTCGCGGCCATGCCGGAAAAGGTGCTTGAATCGATCGTCGCCAACATCCCGGTAGGCCGTCTTGGCCATCCGGAGGAAATCGCCCAGACGGTGGTTTACCTCGCGTCCGACGCGGCCGCCTTCATGACCGGCGCCGTCATGACCATCAACGGTGGCCAGTACATCGCCAACGGCTGAACGGTTGCGAAGACAGCTCGAAAAGGCGCCCCGTCCGGGCGCCTTTTTTATGGGCGGCAGAACCGGCGGGGCCCGTGAATAGACAGGCACCAGTCCGGATCCGGACCACAAAGCTTGACCCCGGCACATGGCATCACCTATGTCCGGTGCAGTGAAATCCAGCAACCGGATGAGACACCAAGATGGAATTTGAACACGGCCCGAACGATCCGACCCGCAAGGAAATGGCTCCGCTTCTGAAGCTGGCGCTGGAACTCGGTCCGCTCGGGGTATTCTTCCTGTTCAATGCCAGGGGCGAGCAGATCGCGGCCGCGTTTCCTGCGCTGCAAGCCATCGGCAAGCCGATTTTCCTGGCAACCGCCGCCTTCATGGTGGCGATCACAATCTCTCTCGTCGTGTCGTTGTTGTTGACCAGGCGCCTGCCGATCATGCCGCTGGTGTCCGGCGTCGTCGTGCTGGTGTTCGGAGCCCTGACGCTCTGGCTCCACGATGACCTGTTCATCAAGCTGAAGCCGACCATCGTCAATTGCCTGTTCGGCTCCATCCTCCTGGGCGGCCTGCTGTTTGGCAAAGCCCTTCTCGGTTATGTGTTCGACAGCGCCTTCCAGCTGACCGACGAGGGCTGGCGCAAGCTGACATTCCGCTGGGGCATATTCTTTTTCGTGCTGGCCGCAATCAATGAGATTGTCTGGCGCAGCTTCTCGACCGACTTCTGGGTCAGCTTCAAGGTTTTTGGCATCCTGCCGATCACCCTTCTCTTCACCCTGACCCAACTTCCGCTGATTCAGAAATACGCGCTTCCGGAGAAATCCGGCGACGCTTGAAGCGGCCGCCTTCCATACTTTTTCAATTGGGAACCCTTGACTACAACGTTCGGGTTTTAAAGCGTGTCGCGTTTAGACGGGTTCACCTATTCTGGAAAACGCCCAAGGCAGCATTTGCATTGCAAATGCGTTCGGGTGGGTTCCTGAATTCAATTTAACGCGACAGGCACTAATGCATGTCCCCATGCCCGAAGGACACGTCCCGCCGGGCACCGGTGATGGAGATGGAAAAGCCGGCGATCACGTCAATCAGGGCAATCGCCATCAGGATGAAGAACACGGATGTCGCGGCCTCCTGCACCACCAGGAACTCCACCAGATAGGCAACAAAAACCAGAACCGAGAACATGTGGTCGAGCAGAGCCGTCGTACCGATGCGCGTGGCTTTCAGAATTTCTATGAACAGAAAGAACAGGCCGGCGGTAATAAGCAGGTCGCTGGCCAGTAGCTCGAAAGTCGCGCCGGAGACCATCCCGATATTGATCACGGGCCGGGTCCAGAAGGCAGGATCGGCCGCACCCGCCGTGAAGGCGAACCCGTTGTAGATCAGAAGCGCGAACAGCGTGAAAGGAATGGCGGAGAAAAGACGCATGCGGCGGCTCCCGGAATGAATGGACCCCGATTGGGCGGAATGGCGGGAGCTGACACGATCTTGAGGGCCAATTCAAGACGTTCTGTCATTCATGGATCGGAGGGAACGCTCATCCTGAAGCGCCCCGCGCAAGAAAAAGGCCGGCCTGTCGTGCAAGCCAGCCTCAATCCTGTTGTGCCATGCGGCGATCCGGAACGAAAAAGTCGGGGCTTTACGCCTCTTCTTTCGCAGTCAGGATCTGACGGCCCCGGTACATGCCGGTCTTCAGGTCAACGTGATGCGGACGGCGAAGTTCGCCCGAATCCTTGTCCTCGACGTAAGTCGGCTGCTTCAGGGCGTCCGTGGAACGACGAAAACCGCGCTTGGAACGCGACGTTTTTCTCTTTGGAACGGCCATTTTGTTTTTCTCCGTGGTCCATAACCGCGCGGCCCGGACCGGGTTGCCCGGGGCGTGGTAGCACGCAACGTGTTGGAATGGGCGGCGTTATACAGGCAACGCCGGTGTTTTGCCACCCCAAAGACAAAAAATTCTTTTTCCCAAGCAAACAAGCCGTTTTGATGGTCGAAACCATCGCTCTATTTCTACAGGACGCACCCGAAAATCGGCCCTGCCGCGGTGACCCTGGCAAGATTGGTCGCGGCCAGCCGCCGGTGCCCGGGCGCCGGCTTAGCAGAATTCCGGGCGAGCGGATTGGGAAGCGCCGTCGCAAGCCGGGCCGCCTCCACCCGCGTGAGATCCTTTGCCGGTTTACCGAACCAGGCCTGGGCAGCCGCCTCCGCACCGAAAATACCCTCGCCCCATTCGGCAATGTTCAGATAGATTTCCAGGACACGCTTCTTGGAAAGAATGGCATTGAGCGTCAGCGCCAGCGGCAGTTCCAGAGCCTTGCGGAAATAGGAGCGGTCGCCCCAGAGAAACAGGTTTTTCGCCGTCTGCATGGTCAAAGTGCTGGCCCCGCGCGGCTTTTCTCCCTCGCTCAAGGCCTCGACCTGATCCTGCAAGGCATCCCATTCCACCCCGTGATTTTCACAAAACCCGCTGTCCTCGGAGGTAATCACGGACTTTATCAGGTTGGGTGAAATCTGGTCGAGGGGCACCCATTGCCGGTCGACCCAGAGAAACTGAATGTAGCGGCCGAGCATCAGCGTGCTCACCGGCGGCACCACCGAATAGATCACCGTCAGGACCGGCGGCAGCAGGACCAGGACGAGGAATATCTGGAGGATCCGGATGCGGAGGGATTTCCACAGACCGCGATTGCGGCCGGATCTCCGGCCAGCCCCCGATGCTCCACCTTTCGCCGGCTTAACCTTCGCCATTCAAGTCCCGTTCGTTGTCGACGATGAAATCCCGGACAACCGGCACGGCATCGCGTTCTTTTGACAGCAGAAGCTGGAAGACCATATTGGATCCGTGCAGGAAACCCAATTCGACCGCACAGAGGTAAAATTCCCACATCCGGCAGAAGGTTTCATCGTAGAGATCCGCGGCCGCCGCGCGGTTGTCCTCGAAACGCCGGCGCCAGTCACGAATGGTGTAATAGTAGTGCAGCCGCAGGATTTCCGCATCGCAGACCCATAGTCCAAGCCGCTCGGTCGATGCAAAGACTTCCGACAGGGCCGGCACGTAGCCCCCGGGAAAAATATGTTTGCGGATAAAAGGACCTGTGGTCCCCGGCGGCGTCATGCGTCCGATGGAATGCACGACCGCATAGCCGTTTTGCGTCAGACAGCCACGGATCTGGCCGAAGTAGGCGTCCAGATGACCGATGCCGACATGTTCCATCATACCGACCGAAACAATCCGGTCGAACTGGCCCTCGAATTCCCTGTAGTCCTTCAGCACGAAAGTGACACGATCCTCAAGGCCGGCCGCCCGGACGCGCTCCTCGGCGATTTTCACCTGCTCGGGAGACACGTTCAACGAAGTGACCCGCGCCCCGGCCTCGGCCATACGGATTGCCAGGGATCCCCAGCCACCACCGATCTCGAGCACCTCCATGTCAGGCTTGAGGTCGAGCTTGGCCACAAGATGGGTCAGCTTCGCCGCCTGGGCCGTCTCCAGTGAGTCATCCGGATTCGAATAATAGGCGCAGCTGTAGTTGAGCCCTTCGTCCAGGAACAGTCTGTAGAGATCGGTCGAAAGGTCATAGTGGTGCCGGGCCTGGGACTTCGCCCGCTCCACATTGTTCTTCTGCTGATGCCGTCTGAAGAGCTTCCAGCCCTTGCGCAGCATCCCCTGAACCGGATTGGCTCCGAGCGGCGCCCTGTTGATGGAGAACAGGAACATGAAGTCGTAGCAGGTGGACCCCTCCTCCATGGTAAGCGTGCCGTCCATATAGGCTTCACCGGCCGCCAGCTCCGGGTTCAGGAACAGCGATCTGTAGAGCGCCTTGTCATGCAGGCGGATCGTGACCGTCGGCCCGTCTTCCCCGGACCCGAATTCATGCACCGCACCGGCGACGTCAATCACGCGCATTTGCCCACGCTTGATGAAGGATCGCAGCAGGCTAGACAGCAATTTCATGAGAAAAATCTCCAAATAGAGTGGTTTCCAGGTGCCAAACGGACAATCAAACGGTCTTTTTCAAATTCGAGTCTTGACGATACAGGCAATTGGTCTCAGGGAAACCCGGTCCTTGCAATAGTTATCGATCGACGTTCTGGAGCACATTGGTGACATTTGACCTGAAACGGCATCTTGCAACGCGGGCCGAACGTATCGAAGCGGTTCTGGATTGCGTATTGAGCGATGCCGCCTCCGACGGGGAAACCGCCCGCCCGCCGCGGCTGGTGGCAGCGATGCGACACGGCGCTCTCAACGGCGGCAAACGCCTGCGTCCGATCCTCGTATGGGAAACAGCAGGACTGTTCGGCCGCGAAGATGACGGCGTGCTCAAGGCCGCCTGCGCCCTGGAACTCATCCATTGTTATTCGCTCGTGCATGACGATCTGCCCGCGATGGACGACGACGACCTGCGCCGCGGCCAGCCGACGGTACACAGGGCCTATGACGAGGCGACCGCCATCCTTGCCGGGGACGCACTGCTGACGCTCGCCTTCGACGTGATCGCCGAAGAGGCCGTGCATTCCGATGCCGCGATTCGCCTGCGCCTCTCCCGGGACCTGGCGCGCGCCGCCGGCATCGGCGGCATGGCCGGCGGACAGATGCTCGACCTTGAATCGGAGCACAGACAGCGGACCGACGCTGAGATCCGCCAGTTGCAATCGATGAAAACCGGTGCCCTGTTGCGCTATGCCTGCCGTGCCGGTGGACTGCTGGCGGGCGCACCGCCCGAGGATCTCGATCGCCTGACCCGCTTTGGCGAAGTCATCGGGCTGGCTTTTCAATTGGCCGACGATCTGCTCGATGTCGAGGCAAGCCCGGAGGCAACCGGCAAGGCAACCGGCAAGGACGCCGAAGCGGGCAAGGCGACGCTGGTCGGGCTGTGGGGAGCGGAACAAACACGGCAGGAACTCGGCCGTCTGCTGCAGGAAGCCGAAACCCTGCTGAAGCCCTATGGCGCAAAGGCGCAGACCCTGACGGCCATCGCCGAATTCATCGTCAACCGCACGAATTGACCAAAGGCCAACCAGGCTGCTGACCCCCCTTCAGGTCGTCATCAACTCAGTTGAATGAAGAAGAGGCTGAGCACCACTCTCGGCTGTCACCCCGGCCTAGCGCAGCGCTGAGCCGGGGCCGGCTCGTTCGCAGAGCCTCTGTTGTGTGTCTCCAAGGCCGCTTCACACACAGTCCCCGGGACAAACAATACGGCGCGCAGGCCCGAAGCAGGTAGCGGCCGCCGATGAACAATCAACTCTGTCAACATCTCGACCGACCGTCGGTCAGTCCTTAGCGTGCCGCCCGAAGTCCGGCGCGTCGGTTTCCTGACCGGCCTCGATGATCGACCGGCGGATGCCCCGGGTGCGGGTGAAGAGATCGAACAGCATTTCTCCGTCACCCCAGCGGATGGCCCTCTGCATGGCGGACAGGTCCTCGGAAAACCGCGACAGCATCTCCAGGATCGCGTCCCTGTTGTTCAGGCAGACATCCCGCCACATGGTCGGGTCGGAGGCCGCAAGACGGGTAAAGTCACGAAAGCCCGATGCGGAATATTTGATCACTTCCGATTTGGTGACGGTTTCCAGATCGTCCGCCGTGCCGACGATGTTGTAGGCGATCAGATGCGGAAGATGCGAGACGATGGCCAGCACCAGATCGTGATGCTTGGCGTCCATCTGATCGACGTCGGAGCCACATCCGCGCCAGAAGGCGGCCAGCTTCTCCAGCGCCTGCTCATTGACGCCGGCCGGCGGTGTCAGGATGCACCAGCGTTGATCGAACAGCGAGGCGAATCCGGCGTCCGGACCGGATTGTTCCGTCCCGGCGATCGGGTGCCCTGGGATGAAATGCACGCCATCGGGCACATGTGGGTTGACCTGCTCCATCACCGAACCCTTGGTCGAGCCGACATCCGTAAGGATGGCGCCCTTCTTGAGGGCCGGCGCGATCCATTTCGCTACGGCTTCATTCGCCCCCACCGGCACGCATAGAATAACCAGGTCGGCATCTTCCACCGCAACGGCGGCGTCCAGGCAGTAGATGTCCCCGAGGTTCAGTTCCTCGGCTCTCCGCAGGGTTTCAGGTGACCGTGTGGAAATCGCGATTTCCCCGACCAGGCCACGCTCGCGGGCGGCCTGCGCAAGGGAAGAACCGATCAGTCCGATCCCGATCAGGGCCATACGTTCAAAGAGGGGGGTACCGGTCATTGTGTCTCGTATTGCTTTCAGGCTGATCCCAGGAAGTCTTTCAGATGCGCGACAACGGTCCGGTTGGCGTCTTCCGATCCGACGGACATGCGCAGGGCATTCGGCAGGCCGTAGTTTCCGACAAGACGCAACACGCAGCCGCGCTCCAGGAGATAGCCATCCGCGTCCACCGCCCGCTTGCCGTCTTCGTCCGGGAAGTGGATCAGCACGAAATTGCCGACGCTCGGAGTAACCGTCAGGCCGAGCGCCTCCAGCTCCGATGTCAGCCAGGGAAGCCATTTTTCGTTATGATCCACGGCGAGTTCCACAAACTCACGATCACTGACGGCTTCAATGCCGGCAGCAATAGCCACGCCGGAGACGTTGAACGGCCCCCGGATGCGATTGAGAGCATCGATGACGTGCGCCGGGCCGAACCCCCAGCCGAGGCGCAGATTGGCAAGCCCGTAGATCTTCGAAAAGGTTCGGGTCATGAAGACGTTGTCGTCGGTCGCGGCAAGTTCGATGCCGCTTTCATAGTCGTTGCGGCGAACATACTCTCCATAGGCTGCATCCAGCACCAGCAGCACGTCGGCAGGCAGGCCTTCATGCAGGCGTCTGACTTCCGCGAAAGGCAGATAGGTGCCTGTGGGATTGTTCGGGTTGGCGATGAACACCATTCGTGTCTTTTCCGTCACCCGGGCAAGGATCGCGTCGACATCCGTCGTCAGGTTGCTTTCCGGGGCAACCACAGGGGTCGCTCCCGCGGCCCGGATGGCTATATCGTAAACCAGAAAGCCGTGTTCGCAATAAATCGCCTCATCCCCCGGCCCGAGATAACCGTAGGCGAGCATGCTAAGCACCTCATCCGATCCGGCGCCGCAGATGATCCGATCCGGATTAAGCCCGTAGACGTCGCCAATGGCCGCCCGCAGTTCGGACGCGGCTCCATCCGGGTAGAGTTCCAGATGCCGCGCAACATCCTCGATGGCCGCCCTGGCCGCTGCACTGGATCCAAGGGGTGTCTCGTTGGACGAAAGCTTGTGCACGGTTTTGCCGTGCGAACCTTTGGACTTTCCGGGCACATAGGCCGCGATATCCAGAACCCCCGCTCTCGGCCGGGGACGCCGCGTCGCCGTTTCTTCGGCTTGTGTCACTGTTGCCATGTCGTTCATTTCAGAACGCCCTCTTTCACTAATCCTGCGTCACCTTCCGGCTCGAATGTCTCGTCCGGATCGCCGTTTCCGTCGATCGGCGCAGCGTATCCGCCCACACGTCTCAAGACGTTGGGTTCAGCCCCCGCCGCGGCGCAGGCCTTGTAAACATCTTCTTCCGTCACATCCGCCGAGATCGCGATCAACGCGTCGACGCCACTGGCGGAGCGGAAGAAACTCAACACCTCGATACCCTGGTCCATCAGCTTGCCGGGCAGTAGATCCGTCCAGCGTGCGTCGTAAACGGCGATATCCGCCGTCTCGACCAGACCGTCCGCCTGAGCGAGGACCAGCGCCGGAAGATCCGCAGGTCTTTCGTCCAGAACCAGGAAAGGAAGCCGCGCCCGCACCAGGGCCCCGGCCTCGCCCAGTTCCCGCCACCAGGGTATCTCCGCGCGGTCGGTCAGCGCGACAAGGCCCAGATCGCCCTTTGAGGCGGCGACGGCACCGACAACATCGACCGCATCGCTGCCGGGAACCAGTTCAACCGAAAACCCGAAGTAGAATCGGGCCAGATCCAGCATGTCGATCAGTTCGGCGCTGCCATCCAGATGCACGGCCGCCTGCGACTGAAGATTGGTGCATGCGCAGATAATGTCACGCCACAGATGCTCCACGGTCACCAGCGGCAGATCACCCTCGTGCCGCTCCACCATCTGGCGCATCATGTCCGCTTCACGTTCGGGATGAAACAGGGCAGCGGTTCCACCTGCGGAAACAGAAGCGGCAGCGATCCCGGCTTCGGCTTGCGCGCGCTCCATCAAAGAAGCATGAATGCGCGCGTCGATAGCATCGATGCGGTTCCGCAGATCGTCCAGCGCCCGTCCGCTGTCCGGCATTTGAGACATGTGAGGCTCCGGCCTTCTTTTTCAGTTCAGCGGCGGATAGTCATAGGCATGTGATCGTTCGAACGCAAAAGAAAACATTGACTCCGGCGACTTCGCGCGGCTAGGTCGCCAGTCTGGCTGGCGCAGCCGTCAGGCCCGGATCTTTGCAATCGGTCAGGAAACCCGCCCGGAACGATAAAGAGCAAATTCAAAAAAACATGTCCGCCGACAAAGCCAATTCCGCTGCCACCGAAGATCTCAAGGCGAGCGAAGTCGAAACACCTTCCAGCAAGCTTGTGCGCTTTTCGGCGGACGAGGCGCTGGAGCTGGATTCAGGTGTCAGGCTCGGGCCCTGGCAGATCGCCTATGAGACCTATGGCGAGCTTAATGCCGACAAGACCAACGCCGTCATGGTCTGTCATGCACTGACCGGTGACCAGTATGCCGCGTCGACCAATCCGGTGACCGGCAAGCCCGGTTGGTGGAGCCTTATGGTCGGTCCCGGCCGATCGATTGACACAAACCACTATTTCGTCATCTGCGCCAACGTGCTGGGCGGCTGTCTTGGCACGACCGGCCCGGCGACCCAGAACCCGGAGACCGGCGCGCCTTACGGACTGGATCTTCCGGTGGTCACGATTCGTGACATGGTCCGTGCCCAGGCGCGGCTGCTGGATTATCTGGAAATAGACACACTGTTCGCGGCGATCGGCGGGTCCATGGGCGGCATGCAGGTGCTGCAATGGGCGGTGAGCTATCCGGAGCGGGTCTTTGCCGCCGTGCCGATTGCCGCGGCCGCCCGCCATACTTCACAGAACATCGCTTTTCACGAGGTCGGCCGTCAGGCGATCATGGCCGACCCGGACTGGCGCGCCGGCAGCTACATACGGGAAGGCGTCCGCCCGACCAAAGGCCTCGCCATCGCGCGCATGGCGGCCCACGTCACCTATATGTCCGACGAGTCCCTGCATCAGAAATTCGGCCGCAACCTGCAGGACCGGGACCACCTGACATTCGGGTTCGACGCCGATTTCCAGATCGAGAGCTACCTGCGCCATCAGGGCATGACGTTCGTCGACCGCTTTGACGCGAATTCCTATCTCTATGTGACACGCGCCATGGACTACTTCGACCTGGCCCAGGAATTCGGCGGATCGCTGGCGAATGCCTTCAAGGACACCAGGACCCGTTTCTGCGTCATGTCCTTCACGTCCGACTGGCTGTTTCCGACATCCGAAAGCCGTCAGGTCGTCAAAGCCCTGAACGCCGCCGCCGCGAACGTTTCCTTTGTCGAGATCGAAAGCGACCGCGGGCACGATTCCTTTCTTCTGGACGTGCCGGAAATGTTTCAGACCATCGGCGGCTTCATAACCGGTGCGGCCCGCGCCCGGGGCCTTCCGGCACCGGGTGAAGAGCTGGAGACACGGCCATGAACCTGTCCCCGATAAAGACCGGACCCGGCGAGATCCGCAGCGATCACAAGGTGGTGGCCTCCCTGGTGCCGCAAGGCGCCCGCGTGCTCGACATCGGGTCGGAAGACGGTGCGCTCCTCGATCTGCTTGCCCGGGAGCGGCAGGTGGACGGACGCGGCATCGAGCTTTCCCAGGAAGGCGTCAACCGCTGCGTCGCACGCGGTCTTTCTGTCATCCAGGGGGATGCGGACACGGATCTGGCCGACTATCCCGACCGGGCCTTCGATGTCGTCATTCTCAGCCAGACCCTGCAGGCGACCCGCGAACCGAAACGGGTGATGAGTGAACTTCTGCGCATCGGCAAGGAAGTGATCGTCTCGATTCCGAATTTCGCCCATTGGCGCAACCGGGCGCAGCTTCTGTTTCGCGGCAGCATGCCGGTGACCAAATATCTGCCCTACGAATGGTACGACACGCCAAACATTCATTTCTGTTCGCTCAGGGATTTCGTCGCGCTCTGCCACGAACTGGATGCCAAGGTCGACAAAGCGGTCGCCCTGAGCGGCAAGGGCAACAAGATTCCGGTCAACGCCCCCTGGTGGGTCTGGAACATCGTTGCCGAACAGGCCGTCTTTTTGCTGAAGCGCTAGGGTCTGTGGACAATTAGGATTTGGTCGCGGCCGGCTGCTGCAAGGCGCGGACGGGTTTCAGCCCGGTGGCGACGCCTTCGGGAAGGAAGACAGGCCGCAGCACCCTCAACCGGCTCTTCTTGCCGTCCGCCGGCAGGCTCTTGAACACCAGTTTTTCCGCTTCCATGATCAATATGCCACCGAAGGCGGGCCAGATGCGACGTCCGATTCCTTCCCACGTCCGCGCCGCCCGCAAAATGAACCGGGCCCTTGAAGGCGGCATGAACAGGGCTTCCCTGTCCTGCACGACATTGAACTGGCTGGTCTTCAGAAGCTCCTTGAGCTGACTGCCCGAATACGGTCGCCCGTATCCGAAGGGCGACAGCTCCGACTGCGCCCACAACCCGCGCCGATTCGGTACCACGGCAATCAGCCTCCCGCCGGGCGCGAGTACCCGCCAGGCCTCACGCAGGAGAGCCGCCGGATCCGCACAGTGATCGAGCGCATGCACCAGCATGATCCGGTCGAAGTAGGCATCGGGAAACGGCAGGGCATCGTCTTCGACGAGCACGCAGGCGCTGCTGTTTCTTTCCCGGGGCCAGGGAACGGCGCCCTGTGGCGCAGGCATCGCCGCGATCACCCGCTCGGCCTTGTCGAGATAGGGGCGCATGAACGGTCCGGCGTAACCGATGCCCAGAACGCTCTGCCCGTTCAGGTCGGGCCACATCTTGCGGATAGGCGTCCCGATCAGGCCCCGCAGCAGCCGTCCAAGAGGCAAATCGTAAAAAGCGCGCAGGTGGACGACGTCGAGATACATCAGGTCGTGGACCTATCCATGCCCTTGAGGTTACAGCCGGTCGCGATTGAACAGGGAACGAGGCAAAAGCGCAAGCTCTCTCACCTTGCCCTTCAGGCATCTCTTTGACAGTGTAGGCTTCAATACGCCAACCATTGCAGGAGCCTTCTCATGGCCGTGAACGACACCACCCAAATCCATCAGTTCACTTGCCTGGAGGCAAATTTCGGCGTGCTCCTTCATGATACGGACAGCGGCACGACCATCGCGTTCGACGTGCCCGATGCGGGCGCTTACGAAGACGCGCTTGAGGAAAAGGGCTGGAAACTCACCCATATTCTCATTACCCATCACCATTGGGATCACGTGCAGGGGCTTGGAGAACTCAAACAGAAAACCGGGGCTCGGGTGATCGGACCGGAGCGTTCCCGCCAGAAGATCGCCGAACTCGACCGCACAGTGGAGGACGGAGACGGCGTGTTGTGCGGTCCCTATGAGGTGATGGCGCTCGCGACACCCGGACACACGCTCGACCAGATTTCCTGGCATATCCCGGCCATCAGCTTCGCCCATACCGGGGACACGTTGTTTTCGCTGGGTTGCGGACGGGTCTTTGAAGGCGACATGGAGATGATGTGGTCGTCGCTGTCCAAGCTGGCCCGAAAACTGCCGGACGACACCGTCATCTATTGCGGCCATGAATATACCGAGGCCAATGCAAGATTCGCCCTGACCATCGAACCTGAAAACGCAGACCTGAAGGCACGCGCGCAGGAAGTCGCGGAACTGCGCTCCAGAAACGCCGCGACACTGCCAACCACGATAGGCCGGGAAAAAGCAACCAACCCTTTTTTGCGCGCTGCCGAGCCTTCCGTGGCTGCGGCCCTTGGCATGACAGGCAAGTCCGCCGCCGAGATCTTCGCCGAAATCCGCACCCGCAAGGACAACGCCTGATCGTCGCCGGGTTTTCTCATCCGGATCGCGCAGGCATCTTTTATGCAACCTGAGTCTTAAAACCCCGGTCTTTGCCCCCATATGCACTGTTATCGTGATCATGAAGGGGCAGATGCCATGACACTTTCGACCAGCGAAAATCATCTTTCGCGATCGGCCGAACAACGGGCAAAGGACGTGGTAAGTCGCATCGTGAACCAGGCCGAACCCATCCCGCTTCAGCAGGGCGGCGGACACAAGCTGGACATGCAGCTTATCTACGAGGAAGTGGTCGCGGCCTTGCGCGAAACCATTGACGATCTCGCCTTTTGCAGCGAAAACAAATCCAGCTGAGCGGAGCGCGACCCGAAGCCCGCTCTCCGGTTCAAGGACGCCAGATGCCCGTCAGCCCTGATTTGACCGCCGAGCAGATTGTCACCCTTCTGCGGATGCAGCCTCATCCCGAGGGCGGCTTTTATGCCGAAACCTTTCGCGACGAGGTGACCGACGAAAGCGGCCGCGCGGCCTCGACGCTGATCTACTTCCTGCTGCCGGAAGGCGTGCTCTCCCGCTGGCACAAGGTCGATGCGGTCGAGACCTGGCATTGGTACGCAGGCGCTCCCCTGGAGCTCTCCATCAGCCCGGACGGCCGGGCAAAACAGGTCCTTGCCGTCGGGAACGATCTTGCAGCCGGGCAGCGCCCGCAAGGCGTGGTTCCCCGTGACGCCTGGCAGCAGGCGCGCTCGCTCGGGTCCTGGACACTCGTTGGCTGCACCGTGGCACCGGGGTTCCAATTCGAAGGCTTTGAAATGGCTCCCGAGGGTTGGGAACCGGGCGAATAAAGCAACTTCCGGTCACATTGACCCGCTGAAATTCGCCGCTCTTCTTGTTTCGACAAAAAATCTGCAGCCGTGGGACCAATTTGCCGCTGGCACGTTCTCTTTTCGGAACATGGAGACAGAAATGCACAACGCCATCCATCTCATCGGCCTCGTTGTCGCCGTCGACGCGAACCCGTCCTTCATCGGACTGGCCTGATCGCCTACCCGTACCCGCCCCAAGATTGCCTGGCGGACTGCTAAACAAAAAATTCACCGGTTTTCTCCCAGCCGTTCAATCGGCATCCGGCCTCAAGATTTTTTCAACAAACCCCCACAAGTCTACGACGAATTCGATCCGGATTCGTCAGGCCATGCCGGCGATCGCACCGGCGAAATCCTTTGCGGAAAACGCTTCCAGATCGGCAACCCCTTCTCCGACACCGATGAAATGCACCGGCAGGCCGTGTTTGGCGGCAATCGCCACCAGGATGCCACCGCGCGCTGTGCCGTCGAGCTTGGTCATCACCAGACCTGTGACACCGGCGACCTTGCCGAAGATCTCGACCTGGTTGAGGGCGTTCTGGCCGGTCGTTGCGTCCAGGGTCAGAAGAACCGTATGCGGTGCCACCGGGTCGAGTTTGCGGATCACGCGGATGACCTTTTCCAGCTCATCCATCAGTTCGGCCCGGTTCTGCAGGCGACCGGCGGTGTCGATCAGAAGAACGTCGATATCCTTTTCCACGGCCTCCTTCATGGCATCATAGGCAAGGCCGGCCGCATCGGCGCCGGTATCGCGCGCAACAACGAGTGCGCCGGTGCGCTCCGCCCAGATCCTGAGCTGTTCAACGGCGGCCGCACGGAAGGTGTCTCCCGCCGCCATCATGACCTTCTTGCCTTCCGAGCGCAGTTTCTGCGACAGCTTGCCGATGGTGGTGGTCTTGCCCGTGCCGTTCACACCGACCATCAGCACCACATGCGGCTTCTTGCCGGAGGAAAGGTCCAGGGGCCGGGCCACCGGTTCCAGAACCTTCTCGACTTCCTCCGCGAGAACGACCCGCACCTCATCTGTCGAGATTTCCTTGTCGAACCGGCCTTGTGACAGCCGTTCCGTGATCGCCATCGCCGTATCGACACCGAGATCCGCCTGGATCAGCACATCTTCCAGTTCCTCCAGCATGGAGGCATCCAGCTTGCGCTTGGTGAAAATCGACGAAATTCCCTCCGTCAGCGACGATGAGGACCGGGAAAGGCCCTTCTTCAGCCGCTGCACCCAGGAGATTTTAGGTTCCTCCATCGCGGGGACAGGATCCGGCGCTGCTTCGCCGCCCGGCTCCTTGCCCGGTTCAGTGCCTGGCTCATTGTCTGGCGCGGCAACGGGTTCAGGTGCCAGATCGGTCGAGACCGGTTCGTCGATAGTGACCGGAACAGACGGCGGCACGTCCGGCAAATGCCCGAGAGTCGCGTCCAGATGAATCGGCCGGAAGGGGTCATTTACCGCCGCTGCCGGCCTGACGTCCATTTCCACATCGAGTTCGGGGGCATCCGCGGCGGATTCAGAAGCGTCAGTCTCAGCCGCAGCCGTTTCAGCTACCGGCGGCTCCTGGCCGTCCGCTGTCTCCTTGCCGCCGAAGAGGCGACCCAGAAACCCGCGCTTTTTCTCGCTCATGAAATCGCCTCAAGAATTCGACTCAGCCGCTCAGGCGGCTTTGGAAAGGGCTTCGCCCAAAAGATGGCGTCCGGTATGGCCGATAATCCTGGTTTCGACAATCTCTCCGGCCTGTCCAGCACTCAGTTCCACCTGGGTGAACTGCTCCGTGCGGCCGAGGCCTTCCTTTTCGATCAGCACCGGACGGATCTTGCCGACCTCGGCCGCCAGATGCCTGCCGAGCGCGTCCTCGCCCTTGGCCCTTAGACGCGCGCCACGTTCCTTGACGATGGAACGGTCAAGTTGCGGCATGCGGGCGGCCGGTGTTCCCGGACGCGGAGAGAACGGAAACACATGCAGATGCGTCAGACCGCACTCATCGACGATCTTCAGGGAATTCTCGAACATTTCCTCGGTTTCTGTCGGGAACCCGGCAATGATATCGGCTCCGAAAACCACATCCGGCCGCATGCGGCGCACATCCTCGCAGAAACGGATGGTATCGGCGCGCAGATGCCGCCGTTTCATCCGCTTCAGGATCATGTCGTCACCCGCCTGCAGTGACAGATGGAAATGCGGCATAAGGCGCTCGTCTTCCGCAATCACCCGCATCAGATCGTCATCCGCCTCGATGGAATCGATGGAGGAAAGCCGCAGCCTTTTCAACTGCGGCACCATTTTCAGGATCTTGGCACTCAATGTGCCCAGCTTCGGTGTCCCTGGCAAATCCGCGCCGTAAGAGGTGATATCGACGCCGGTCAGAACGATTTCATTGTAGCCGTTGGCGACGAGCCGCGAGATCTGGTCGATCACCACACCCATCGGCACCGAACGGGAGTTTCCGCGGCCGTAGGGAATGATGCAGAAGGTGCAGCGGTGATCGCAGCCGTTCTGCACCTGAACAAAGGCACGGGCACGCCCTGCCAGTCCGTCGATCAGATGGCCCGCCGTCTCCTCGACGCTCATGATGTCGTTGACACGCACCTTCTCGGTTTCCGAGATGCCGAAGGCGGCAACGTCCTGATAGGACTTGCGCTCCAGCTTCTCCGTGTTGCCGAGCACCAGGTCGACTTCCTCCATCGAAGAGAAAGTATCGGCCTCGGTCTGGGCGGCGCAGCCTGTCACGATCACCCTGGCCTGCGGATTGTCGCGCCGTGCCCTGCGCACAGCCTGACGCGCCTGACGCACGGCTTCGCTGGTGACCGCGCAGGTGTTGATGAGGATCGCGTCCTTGAGACCAGCCGCCTCTGCCTCGCGCTTCATGACTTCCGACTCGTAGGAATTGAGCCGGCAGCCGAATGTAACCACATCGATGCTCATGACGCGGCTCCGGCGGCTTCCGGTGTCACATCGCCCCCGGCGGTCCTGCGCCAGGACAGTGTTTCGAGGTCAACCTCGCCCTCGAATTCAACTTCCGTCGGACCGGTCATCAGGACGTGGCCGTCTGCCTCGCGCCATTCGATCAGCAGCGGTCCGCCTGGAAGATGGATCGTGCTCTTGCGGTCCGTCTTGCCGTCGCGCGTTGCGGCAACCCCGACGGCACAGGCCGCCGTGCCGCAGGCAAGTGTCAGCCCGACGCCCCGCTCCCACACTTTGACGCGGATCTCATCCTCGCCGAAGACATGCGCAAGCGAGATATTGGCCCCTTCGGGAAAGATCGGATGATGTTCCAGCAGCGGCCCTGCCCGTTCAAGGTCATAGGCCTCCACGTCGTCCACCCAGAAGATCGCATGGGGATTTCCCATATTGGCAACGGCGGGCGTATGAAGGATCGGCTCGTCGATCGGACCGATCTGCAGTTCGATCGCGCGCGTGTCGGCGAACTCCTCAGCCAGCGGAATCTGGTCCCACTCAAGGCGCGGCACACCCATGTCCACCGTGACGTTGTGCACCCCGGCAGCATCGAAGACATGTAGAAGCCCGGCACTTGTTTCGATCGTCACCACATCCTTGCCGGTTTCCGCCATCAGGAGACGGCCGATGCAGCGCGTGGCGTTGCCGCAGGCGGACACTTCTCCACCATCCCGGTTGTGGATACGCATGAACGCATCGACCCCGAGAGACGAGCGTTCCACGGTGATCATCTGGTCGAAGCCGATTCCGCTGTTCCGGTCGCCCAATCCGGCGATCGCTTCCCTGTCGAGAGGCAGCGGCTTTTCGCGCGCGTCCCAGACCACGAAATCGTTGCCGAGGCCGTTCATTTTCAAAAAGGGTCTGGTGTCCGACGCCATACCGGGTGCACTTCGTTCCTGGGTTTGTTGGATAGCGAGCCCGCTCATTGGCGGTCAATCGCCCTTATATGGCGGAAAACACCGGAAATTACCAGTGGTTCGAATTCCGGACTGCCGGGCCGCATCGCACCATGTGACGCGGGAGCTCCAGCGAAGATCAGAGGCTCTCCGCCCTGAAAGTGTCACAGGCCTCGATGCGGCCGGACTGAAAGCCCTTCTTGAACCATCTGGCGCGCTGCGCAGATGTGCCGTGGTTGAAGGTTTCCGGCACGACATACCCCTGCGACTGCCGTTGCAGCGTGTCGTCGCCGATCCGGCTTGCGGCGTTCAGCGCCTCGTCAATATCGCCTTCCTCGACGAACCCTTGCTGGCGGGCGGCGTAATGCGCCCAGATCCCGGCAAAACAGTCCGCCTGCAGCTCGACACGCACGGACAGAGCGTTGCCGTCCTCCTTGCTCATGGTCCGCTTCGCCTTGTGGAACTCCGGCAGAATGCCGAGCACGTTCTGGATATGATGACCGACCTCATGCGCCAGAACATAGGCCTGGGCGAAATCGCCCGGGGCATTCAGCTGCGAGGCAAGTTCCTGATAAAAGGACAGATCGATGTAGAGCTTGCTGTCCGCGCCGCAATAGAAGGGGCCAGTGGCCGAGCTGGCGTAGCCGCAGGCGGAAGACACCGAGCCGGAAAACAGCACCAGCGTCGGCTCCGGATAATCGGCTCCGTGCCGATCAAGCAGTTGCCCCCAGGTATTTTCCGTATCGGCAAGGACAACCGAGACGAATTGCGCCGTCTCGTCATCCGCTGCCGAGCGTGGTGCCTGAGTCTGGCTCTGCGTTGTATCGAAACCGCCGCCGTCCAGTTGCTCGAGCAGCGTCAATGGATTGATTCCCAGGAACCAGGCTATCCCGGCGACCACGACAATGCCGGTCAGGCCCAGTCCACCACCGGCGCGCGCCCGGCGGCCGGAGGGTATGCGCATGCGCCGGCCCGGGCCACGCCTGTCATCAATGTTACTGCTGCCGCGGCGTCCCTTCCAGCGCATGTCTTTTCCATTTCGTCTGACCGATCTGCCTTGTGAATAACAGACCCTGGTGACAACACCCAATGCAAAAGACGCGACGCGGCAAGGCAAACCCGCGCAAATGTGATGCCGGTTACAGCTTCCGGCCCACAACTTCAGCAGACTCGTCAAGCGCTGGCACCAACCAGACACAACAAGGATGATGCAGATGCCCGACGTTACCGAACAGCAGGCAGGTCGTTTGATCGCTTTCGCGATTCAACGAATGGGACAGGTGGAAGGAAATGGCCAGTGCTGGACGCTGGTCAACAACGGTTTTCGCAGTCTCGGGTTCCACAAGCCCTCGGCGACCTATCGCTGGGGACGCGTCGTGGACCAACTTTCCAGCGCCCGGCCAGGCGACGTTTTCCAGTTCTCCAATTTTCGAGTGACCGTCAGGACCGACAGCTCCGACGGCAGCTGGAACGAGAGCAGTCAGGCCCGGGGCGCCCCGCGTCACACCGCGATTCTGGAAAGTATCGACGCCAATGGTCTCGCCACGTTTCTGGAAAGCAATGTCAACGACAGTTTCAACGTCCAGCGCAACCGCTTTAACGTCAGAACGGCGGATATCGAAGAAGGCGGCAACCGGACGGCCATTCGTGTCAGCGGCTCCTTCACGATCTACCGGCCACAGATTTCGGAATAATATTGTTGCGCGACAGGGTTTTCAGGCGTGAATCAACATTACTGCGTCCGGTGCGATCCTGGAAAGGATCAACCGCATATGGTTCGCCGCGACGGCGACGCAGCCCTCCGTCGACCGGTAGTCCTCCCGTGCGATATGAAAGAAGATGGCGCTGCCTTTTCCCTTCACCGCAGGACCCATATTGCAATCCAGCACCACGACGATGTCGTAGAGCCTGTCCTCACGCCACATTTTCTCGTGACTGGCTGCAAAAGGCAGGTCGACCGGGCGGTTATAGCGGCCATGTCCGGGATCGTCACACCAGCCCGAGCGGGGCGTGAGCGGTTCGACCGGCAGACGCGTCGCCGGAGGCAGTTGCCTGTCCGGCCGATAATAGACGTGAAGCAGACCGAAACGGCCGGCCGGGGTTCCCCCGTCGCCTTCCTTTTTGCGGGTCAGCACCCCGGATCGGCCCAGGGCACACGGAACCGTGATCCCTCCAAGGCGCAGAATTCCCTTGCTGCGGTCGCGCGTCAAAGCCCGGACTTCAAGGCAATCCGCCGATTTTTGCTGTTTCCTCATCTTTGTCCCGTCGCATTTGCCGCTCACCGTGGAAACCATTGATAAACCGGTCCTAAACCCCGCGTGAAGAAGAATTGACGAAGCAATGCTTGTATGGCGAGTATTTCCCGCGCACATAGAGGCAGGAACACGCTTGTGTCATTCACACAAATCGACGTGATCAGTATTTAGCATTTGGCGAGGACAGCGACGATGACCGCCCGCACAATCTTGATTGTCGACGACGATACCGAACTGCGCGAGGCGCTGGTTGAACAGCTTTCCCTCTACGACGAGTTCGAAACCATTCAGGCGGATTCGGCAAGCTCGGGCATTGCCCTGGCGAAGGACGAGCATATCGACCTGCTGCTGATGGATGTCGGCCTGCCGGATATCGATGGCCGTGAGGCGGTCAAATTGTTGCGCAAGAACGGCTTCAAGTCTCCGATCATCATGTTGACCGGCCACGACGGCGACAGCGACACGATCCTCGGCCTGGAGGCGGGGGCCAACGACTATGTCACCAAGCCGTTCAAATTCGCGGTGTTGCTCGCCAGGGTCCGGGCCCATCTTCGCCAACATGAGCAGAGCGAGGACGCCACATTCGCCATCGGCCGCTATTCGTTTCGTCCGGCGGCGAAGATCATGCAAGACGATGCCGGCTCCAAGGTGCGTCTGACGGAAAAGGAAACCTCGATCCTCAAGTTCCTGTATCGCGCCGGAGAAAAGCCCGTGACACGGGATGTGCTCTTGCATGAGGTCTGGGGGTATAATTCCGGCGTCACCACCCATACGCTGGAAACCCACATTTACCGTCTCAGGCAGAAAATCGAACGCGATCCGTCCAATGCCGAGCTCCTGGTGACAGAAGCCGGTGGATATAAGCTTGTGCCGTAACAGATAATCATCGTAAATCTGGGGCATGAGCCTTGCCCAAGACATAGCGATTCTCAAACAAATCCCGATGCTTTCGGACTTCGCTGACGATCAGCTCCGCCTGCTCGCCTTCAGTGCCGAAAGCATGGATTACGGTAACGGACAGCGTTTGTTCGAGGAGGACGAGCGGGCCGATGGCGGGCTGGTGATCACCAGCGGCACCGTCAGCCTGCAAAAACGGGGCAAGGACGGGTTTTACGAAGTCAACCGCGTCGGCGAGGGAACCCTTCTGGGCGAAACCGCGCTGCTTGCCGAAAACAAGCGCCCCTGCCGCGCCGAGGCTGTTGGCCTGGTGCGCATCATCCGCATTCGCCGGGCGCTTTTCAAACGCATGATCCAGGAGTACCCCGAACTCGCCCAGCGTCTGCTCGACGTCCATGCCGCCCGCTACCGGCAGACCGTTGCTGCTCTTCGCCCGATTGGTGAGAAGATGGCGGAACTGGAACAGGTCAACGCCGAACGGCGCCGTCGCAACGACGAAACACAGTCGTAATTAACAACCTCACGCCTTTTTCAGACGCAATCTGTTGCCAGCAAGTTTACTGACGGACTGCAGGAGCGCCGCCGCACTGACCGCAAGTCCCGAGATTCCGACCCAGACAGCCGGGCGAATGCTGCCGGCGACGTTGAAATTCGCCTGGAACACCCTGTCGGCGGGAATGCCGGTCGCAAGCGCATACCACGCATATTCAATGGCTGCCGTTGCTGCCGCGCCGAGCAAGGCGCAGGCGGCCAGCACGAGAAAGTTCGACAGCGGAAAACCCGTCCTGACCGCCAGCCGGTACATCATCAACAGCGCGAAGATCCCGGCCATCAGCGTTGCCTGACCGACATCGGATTTCGACTGCAGGAAGAAATGAAAGAGGGCAAGCAGCGCAATCGGATATACCAGCAGGTGAAGTCTGTTCCAGTTGCGGCCCAGCCGGCGGACAGCGCTGTCGAAGGATGTCGCTCCCAGAAGCGCAAGTCCGGCGAGGGCGCTAAACCCGACGAGCAGATAGACCCTGATAAAGATCTCCGAAACGACCTTGGACAGGTTCCAGTGTTCCGAGGCGGCGTATAGCCCCAGATGCAGAAGCGCATAGGCAAGGACCGAGACGCCGACCATGCGCCGGAGACCGACGACCTTGTTCCAATGGAAAATCCGCCTGAGCGGCGTGACTGCGAGTGTCAGCAGCAGGAAACGTACAGCCCATGTGCCGCTCTCATGCAGCGCCAGTTCGTAAGGTTCCGGATAGACAGGCCCGAACGCCAGATCGAAAAAGATCCAGGCGGCCGGGAGCAGCAAACCAAGAAACACGCCCAGCCGAAGACCGGAGAGATTTCCCCGTCTGTCGGTCCAGGGCGCATAATGCCGAAGCATGAAGGATATCTCGGTAGCCGATGCCATGTTCCGGATCTAATACCAACTTCAATAAAAAAGAACCTGTTCGCTGAAGTTGGTATAATCCGCCGGTCCGCATCTTTCACTGCACAGCTTTTCAAGCCTGTGTGAAGAAAGGCGAACAGCCGCTCCGATCCAGGGCTGTCCGGATCACACCCAGGGACGGTTTTCGTCCAGCTTGCCTTCGTAGGTCTCGATCTGCTCCGCCTTGGCCATTGTCAGACCGATGTCGTCGAGACCGTTCATCAGGCAGTGCTTGCGGAACTGGTCGAGATCGAAGGCGATGTCGCCGCTTTCCAAGCCCTGGATCTTCTGGTTTTCCAGATCGATGGTCAACGTGAAATTGGCGCCGCGTTCCGAGGCGGTCATCAGCGTGTCCAGCTCGTCCTCGGACACCTGGATCGGCAGAATTCCGTTCTTGAAGCAGTTGTTGTAGAAAATATCGGCGAAAGACGTCGAGATCACGCAACGGATGCCGAAATCAAGAAGCGCCCAGGGTGCATGTTCGCGCGACGAGCCGCAGCCGAAGTTGTCGCCGGCGATCAGGATTCGGGCATCGCGGTAGGCCGGCTTGTTGAGCACGAAGCCCGGGTTTTCCGACCCGTCGTCATTGGTGCGCATTTCGTGAAACAGCGCGGTTCCAAGACCCGTGCGCTTGATTGTCTTCAAGAACTGCTTCGGAATTATCATGTCCGTGTCAATGTTGACGATCGGCATGGGAGCCGCGACACCGGTCAGGGTCTCGAATTTTTCCATTATGTTTCTCCTGAAAGGCCGGAAGGCGAAGATAGCCTCAGGCGGCCAGGCTCGTGGCCTGGTCAACGCCGAGCATCAGATTGAGGTTCTGGACAGCCGCCCCGGACGCCCCCTTGCCCAGGTTGTCATAGACCGCAAGGATCGCAGCCTGGGCCCGTGCGTCATTGGCGAACACATGCAGGCGCAGACGGTTGGTGTCGTTGAGCGCCTGCGGGTCGAGAAATTCGGCCCGGTCCATAGCTTCCAGCGGAGCGACATCGACAAAGCCGTCGGGGCCGGCAAAATGATCGGCCAGAGCATCGTGGATCTGTTCGCCCGTCGGCACCTTGTCCAGTCCGGCCAGATTCAGCGGCAGAACCGTGAGCATGCCCTTGTAGTAGTTGCCGACCGACGGAGCGAACAGCGGCGCGGCGTCCAGCAGCGCATATTCACCCATTTCCGGCAGATGCTTGTGATTGAAAGTAAGCCCGTAAGGTGCAAATGCGCTGGCACCCGCGCCGCGAAGCTCGTAATCGGCGATCATGGTCTTGCCACCACCGGAATAACCGGAAATGCCGTGATAGGTGAGCGGAAAGTCGGCCGGAATCAAATCGGCGGCGACAAGCGGACGGGCCGCCGCGATCAGACCCTGCGGCCAGCAGCCCGGGTTTGCGACCCGCATTGCGGCGGCGATGATATCGCCCTGATCCGCATCCATTTCCGCGAACCCGTAGGTCCAGCCTTCGGCGACCCGGTGGGCGCTGGAGGCATCGATCACCCGCGTGGTATCGTTTTCGATCAGCGCGACGCTTTCCTTTGCCGCGGCATCCGGGAGGCAGAGAATGGCGACATCGGCGGTGTTGAGATACTCCGCCCGGGCGGCCGGATCCTTCCGGCTTTCCTCCGGAATGGAGATCAGCTCCAGGTCGCGGCGCATGGCAAGGCGTTCGCGGATCTGCAGACCCGTCGTTCCGGCTTCACCATCTATGAATACGCGCGCAACCATCGCCCGCTCCTCTCCTCGTTACAAAGTTGATGCGTCATACACCCAATTCCCGGGTTTGTCACCGCTTGCGGATGTGCCGTGAGCTCAACGGGCCCTTGAATGATACTCATCATTCGGCCGCATGTCCGAGGCGGCCGCCACCCGGTTGGTCATGTTGAAAAACGCCGCCACCGAGGAGATATCCCAGATGTCCCGGTCGCCGAACCCCGCATCCCGGAGCAACTGGCGGTCGGCTTCGACGATCTCCGCGGGCGTTTGCGTCAGTTTGACGGCGAAGTCGAGCATCGCACGCTGGCGGCTGCTCAGGTCCGCAGCACGGTAGTTCATCACCATCATTTCACCCAGAATAGGATCGCCCGAAAGCTCCCGAACCGCCGCCCCGTGCGCGGCTAGGCAATAAAAACAGTGATTGACGGAAGATACCGTAACGGCAATCATTTCACGCTCAAGCTTTGTCAGCCCTGACTCCGCCAGCATGAGCTCGTTGTACATGTCGGTGAAAGCGCGCAGTTTCGTTTCGTCAAAGGAATAAGCCTTGAGCACATTGGGCACCATTCCCAGCTTTTCCTGGCAAAGATCGAAATATGCCTGCGTCTTTTCGCTGAGAGCCTCACCGGGCTTGATTTGCAGGGCCGTGACTTTACCTGTCAATTTGTTACTCCCGTTATGAAAGATTCAATGTCGCCGTAATAAACAAGACTACCATGCGACTGAGCCAACCATAAGATCGTCTAGGGGGATGATTATGCCGGACAAACACGACGTCGAGAAACTCAAGCTCATCGACGCGGTCCAAGCAGGCCTGAGTAAGGAAAACTCCGACCTCGCCGAATTCGCCCGGGCCTTTTATGACCGGGGTGCGGCGGAAGATCTTGTCACCTACAGCCCCGAGGAACTGACCGGCTTTGCACGCCATGCATGGCAGGACTTCCAGAATCACGAACTGGGCACGCACCGGGTCTCCATCTCAGACCCCTCCTTCAATGCGAAAGGTGGCAAGGCCGGCAACCTGACGGTTATCGAGATCGTCAACGACAACATGCCGTTTCTGGTCGAATCGGTGATGGACGAGCTGCAGGAAAGCAAGCTCGAGGTTCATCTGGTTCTGCATCCGATCTTCATTGTCGAGCGCGAGGACAACGGCAAGCTTTCTTCGGCGGTCGGCCGCAAGAAACCGCCGAAGCGCAAGGACCGTCAGGAAAGCCTGATCCATATTCACGTAACGCGCATTGATTCCGACAAGACACGCGAAGAGCTGAAAGCCCGCATGGACGGCGTCCTCAGCAGCGTCCGCGCCGTGGTCACCGACTTCAAGCCGATGCAGGAACGCCTCGGAGAGGCGATCGATACATACAAGACCACACAGATCCCCGGCAGCAGCGACGAATTGTGGGAGGCCATCCATTTTCTGGAGTGGATGGAGAACGACAACTTCATTTTCCTCGGCATGCGCGAATACAAGTTCGAGGGCGGTGTGGAAGAAGGAGAGTTGTCCCCGCATGAGGGAACGGGGCTCGGGCTTCTGGCGGACCCGGATGTCCGGGTGCTGCGCCGGGGCAGCGAGTTCGTCCAGATCACGCCGGAAATCCGAGAATTCCTGAAGAAACCGGAGCCGCTCATCATCGCCAAGGCGAATGTGAAGAGCAATGTGCACCGCCGGGTTCACATGGATTACGTAGGCGCCAAGCTCTACGACGATGACGGCAACATGATGGGCGAGTTGCGCATCGTCGGCCTGTTCGCCTCGACCGCGTATACCGAACCGACCAGCACCATTCCGTTCCTGCGTCGCAAGGTGGCAAGTGTGCTGGCGCGCGCCGGTTACGATTCGGAAAGCCACTCCGGGCGGGCCCTCAGAAACGTCCTGGAAGCCTATCCGCGCGACGAACTTTTCCAGATCGACCGCGACCGCCTGTTCGAGTTCTCCATTTCCATCCTGCAACTGGACGAGCGTCCGCGCATCCGCGTGCTCTCGCGGCCGGACAAATTCGACCGCTACGTCTCCATCCTCGTCTTCATACCGCGGGATCGCTATACGACGGAGGTGCGCCTGAATGTCGGCACCTATCTCGCCTCCGTCTATGAGGGCCGCGTCTCCGCCTGGTATGTAACCTACCTGGAAGGTCCGCTGGCGCGGGTCCACTACATCGTCGGCCGCGACAGGGGAGAAACGCCCACGCCGGACCAGGAGGACCTCGAAGCCGCGGTCGCTGAAATGGTTCGCACCTGGTCCGACAGCGTCCGCGACGCGCTCAAGACCCAGTTTGCACCGCCGCAGGCGCGCAAGCTCGCCGACCGCTATGCCCTCTCCTTCCACGGCGGCTACAAGGAAGTCTACAACGCGCAGAACGCGCTGTTCGATATCGTCAAGCTTGAAACGTTGTCCGAGAGCACCGAGACAACCATTACCTTCCACCGGCCCTCCGGAACAAAAGAAAACCGGCTGGCCTTGAAGGTCTATCACCGCGGCTCGCCCATTCCCCTGTCCGCCCGCGTCCCGCTTCTGGAGAATATGGGTTTCAGGGTGATCAACGAACGCACCTACCGGGTCACCCCCGCGGATGCGCCGCTCTCCTATCTTCACGAGATGACGCTTGAAACCCGCGCCGGAGAGGATTTCGACTTTTCCGACCAGCTTCAGGCGCGGCTGGAAGCCATGTTCCTGGCTGTGTGGAACGGCAGCGCGGAGGATGACGGCTATAACCGCCTCGTCCTGACGGCGGACCTCGCCTGGCGGGATGTCGCCGTGGTCCGGGCCCTGTCGAAATATCTGCGTCAGACCGGCATTCCGTTCTCCGAAGATTACATGTGGTCGACCCTCAACAACTATCCGGCCATCGCCGCCAAGCTGGTGGAGATGTTCCACCTTCGCTTCAACCCGGATGTGACCGAAAAGGATCGCGATCTTGGCACGGTGCGCCTGCAGGGCGAGCTCAACGCCGATCTGGAAGACGTCTCTAGCCTCGATGACGACCGCATTCTGCGGCGCTTCCAGAACACCATCGAATCGATCCTGCGGACGAATTTCTATCAGCTCGAAGACGACGGTCAGCCCAAAAGGACCTTTGCCTTCAAGATAGACAGCCGCCAGATCGACGACCTGCCGCAACCACGGCCGTTCCGTGAGATTTCCGTCTACAGCCCGCGTATCGAAGGCGTTCACCTGCGGTTCGGCAAAGTTGCGCGCGGCGGCCTGCGCTGGTCCGACCGTCCACAGGATTTCCGCACGGAGGTGCTCGGTCTCGTCAAGGCTCAGCAGGTCAAGAACGCCGTCATCGTCCCGGTGGGCGCAAAGGGGGGCTTTGTTCCCAAAATGCTGCCGCCCATGACCGATCGGGACGCCTGGTTCAAGGAAGGCACCGAGAGCTACAAGATTTTCATTAACGCGCTTCTGGACGTGACCGACAATCTGGACGAGGACACGGTTCTGCCTCCGGAGCGGGTGCAACGCTTCGACGGTGACGATCCCTATCTCGTCGTCGCCGCGGACAAGGGCACGGCCACGTTCTCCGATACGGCCAACGGCATTTCCGAAAGCCGCAACTTCTGGCTGGGCGACGCCTTCGCCTCAGGCGGCTCCGCCGGCTATGACCACAAAAAGATGGGCATCACGGCGCGCGGCGCCTGGGAAGCGGTCAAGCGCCACTTCCGGGAAATGAACCGGGACATCCAGAGCGAACCCTTCACGGCCGCGGGTGTCGGCGACATGTCGGGAGACGTTTTCGGCAACGGCATGCTGCTGTCGAAGACCACCCGGCTCGTTGCCGCTTTCGATCACCGGGACATCTTCATCGATCCGGATCCGGACCCGGCCACGACCTGGAAAGAGCGCAAGCGCATCTTCGATATGGGACGGTCCTCCTGGAACGACTATGACACCGGCCTTTTGTCCAAAGGCGGCGGTATTTTCTCAAGGCAGCTAAAGTCCATTCCGCTGACGCCGGAAATCAAGGCGCTCTTGAACCTTTCGAAGTCCAGCGCCACGCCGCAGGAAGTCATGACCGCTATCTTGAAGATGGAAGTGGATCTGCTCTGGTTCGGCGGGATCGGCACCTATATCCGCGCAACGGGCCAGACCGATGCCGAGGCCGGCGACCGGGCCAATGACCCGATTCGCATCACAGCCCCCGAGGTCGGCGCGAAGGTCATCGGCGAGGGGGCGAATCTCGGCCTCACCCAACTCGCCCGCATCGAGTTCAACAAGAAGGGCGGCCGTTGTAACTCCGATGCGATCGACAATTCCGCCGGGGTGAATTCCTCGGACATGGAGGTCAACATCAAGATCGCCCTTGGTGCCGCGGTCAAATCAGGCAAGCTGAATCTCAAGCAGCGCAACCAGCTGCTCGCGAAAATGACCGACGAAGTCGCTGATCTGGTTCTGAGAAACAACTACCTCCAGACGCTGGCGGTCTCCATGACCCAGCTTCGCGGCTCGGAGGATTTCGGCTACCAGGTCCGCATGATGCGCCAACTGGAACAGGCGGGACTTCTCGACCGGGCGGTGGAACAATTGCCGGATGAGGCAACACTCGCCGCGATGCGCAAGGCCGGCCAGTTGCTGACCCGCGCCGAGCTCGGCGTTCTGCTGGCTTATGCGAAGCTCACATTCTACGACGCCTTGCTGGAAAGCTCGGTTCCCGATGACGATTATCTGGCCCGGGAACTGTTCCGCTATTTCCCGGATCAGATGGCGAGCAAATACCACGAAGAGATCAACGGTCATCGGCTGCGCCGCGAAATCATCGCGACCATGCTGGCGAACTCGATGATCAACCGGGGCGGGGCGACGTTCCTGACCCGTCTGATGGACCAGACCGGGGCAACGCCGACGGATATCGCCCAGAGCTTCGTCGCCGTGCGCAACAGCTACGACCTCACCAATCTCAATTCCGAGATCGACGCACTCGATACCCGGATCGACGGTGCACTTCAGCTCGAGCTCTATCTGGAAGTGCAGACACTGCTTCTGGAAAGGGTTGTCTGGTTCAAGCGCAATGTCTCCTTCGAAAAGGGTCTGTCCGCCGTTGTCGACCGCTTCGGCTCCGGCATCACCGCCCTCAGAGACCGACTGGAAAGCCTGCTTCCGGAGGAACAGGCTGCATTCCTCAACAACACGGCTGCGGAATACGTCGCCCAGGGCGTTCCGGACACCCTTGCGAAACGTATTGCCTGGCTGCCCGCGGAACGAACCATTCCCGATATCGTCATCGTCTCGGAGGAAACCGACGCCGATCTCAATACCGCCGCCACGGCCTATTTCGAGATCGGCCACCATTTCCGCATCGGCGCAATGCACGAGCTCGCCAACGACCTCAATGTCCACGATTACTACGACGGTCTCGCCCTCGACAGGGCACGGGCCACCCTGGTCTCCGCACACCGCTCGCTTGCAATCGAAGCAGTGAAATGCGGCGGCTTTGCCATCTGGCTCGAAAGACATGAGGTCGAGGTCGGCCGCCGCCAGCGTGCGGTCACCGAGATGCTCGATGGCGGCTTGAGCGTCTCCAAGTTCTCCGTCGCGGCCAGCCTGTTGTCGGAAATCTACACGCACGCCTGAATGCGCAAAACATGATAGGGCTTGAAAAGGCCGGCAGTTCCGCTGCCGGCCTTTTCATCGACCTGTCGCTTCGGGCATAACGACGAGGAAAGTCTGGTGATTTCCGGCAGATATTAAGGCCCAACCCCTGAGATGAGCATCACATGACAGTCGTTCCGGATATGTTTCCCGAGAAAACCGACCGGCGCGCCATTCTTTCCTGGGCGCTTTTCGACTGGGCGGGGCAGCCTTTCTTCACGCTGATCACGACATTTGTCTTCGCGCCCTATTTTGCATCGACACTGGCCGCGACCCCGGCGCAAGGACAATCCCTGTGGGGATATGCGACCGCTGCTGCCGGACTGTGCATTGCGCTTCTGGCGCCAGTGCTCGGCTCCGTCGCCGACGCCAGCGGCCGCCGCAAACGCTGGATCCTTGTTTTTTCCGTTCCCTTTCTCATCTGCTGCTGGGCCATCTGGTATGCCGCTCCCGGCAACCCGCACGCGGTTGCCATCGCACTGACGGCCTTTGCCATCGGAACGCTTTGCGTCGAGATCGCAACGGTCTTCAACAACGCCATGATGCCCTCTCTCGTGCCGGCTGCCCGGATCGGGCGCCTGTCGAGCTTCGGCTGGGCCATGGGCTATGCGAGTGGGCTCGTGACTCTGGTGATAGCGCTCGGCTTTTTCGCCGCCAGCCCCGAAACCGGCAAGACGCTCCTTGGGTTCAAGCCCGTTCTGGGTCTTGATCCGGCAACCCGGGAGGGCGACCGTGTCGTCGGGCCGTTCTCCGCGCTCTGGTATCTCGTTTTCGTATTGCCGATGTTCCTGTTTGTGCCCGACATGCCACACAAGGCCAGACTGGGGCCGGCCATTCGCAAGGGGCTGAGCGATCTTGCGGACAACCTCTCCCGTGCCCGGTCCAACCGGAATATTTTCGTGTTCCTGCTTGCCAACATGATTTTCAAGGACGGCCTGGTCGCACTGTTTGCCTTTGGCGGCATCTACGCTGCGGGTCAGCTTGGCTGGGGATCGATCGAAATCGGCACATTCGGCATCATTCTCACAATCACCGGAGTGCTTGGACTTATGCTGGGCGGACCCATGGACGACCGGTTCGGAGCCCGTCCGGTCATCGTGTTTTCGCTAATCGTGCTGATGATCTGCGGCCTCGGCATGATCTCCATCGACAGGACCACGGTGTTTTTCGTCATCACGACGAAAGCCGCGCCGGAAGGCGCCCTGCTCGCGTCCCTGCCGGAACAGGTCTTCATCGGTCTCGGTGCGGCGATCGGCGCCGTATCCGGCCCCTTGCAGGCCTGCTGCCGCAGCCTGCTGGTCCGTCTCGCTCCTCATGAACACATGACACAGTATTTCGGCCTTCTGGCCCTTTCCGGCAAGGTCACCAGCTTTCTCGCCCCGCTCGCCGTCGGTGTGGTCACCGCGCTCACCGCCAGCCAGCCAGCCGGAATGTCGGTCATTCTGGTGTTTTTCGCAGTCGGACTCACGCTGCTGCTGCTGGTGAAGGAAAGACCCGGCAGTTCAGAACAACCGGCATAAAAAACGCGCCGGCGAAAACACCGGCGCGTCTGATTTTCCAGGCAGTTGCGAAACGGTCAGCCGACCTCGCGCACGTTCCCCAGGAAGCCTTCGACTTCCTGCTGCAGCCTGTTGGCTTCCGCCTGCAGAACGTTGGCCGAGGCGCTGACCTGACGGGCGGCATTGCCGGTGTCGTCGGCGGAGGCGGCAACCTTGACGATGTTCTGCGCGACATCCTGGGTGCCGTTGGAGGCCTCCTGAATGTTGCGGGCGATCTCATCCGTTGCAAGACCCTGTTGTTCGACAGAGGTCTGGATGCTCGAGGAAATCTCGTTCATTTTCTCGATGGTTTCCGAAATTCCCTTGATCGCGTCCACGGAACCGGCGGTTTCGGTCTGCACGGACTGAATCTGCTGAGAGATTTCTTCCGTCGCATTGGCGGTCTGGGTGGCGAGTTCCTTCACTTCGGCGGCAACGACCGCGAAGCCCCTGCCGGCTTCTCCGGCGCGGGCCGCCTCGATGGTCGCATTCAGCGCCAGGAGATTGGTCTGCTCGGCGATGTCGGTAATCAGCTTGACCACTTCGCTGATCCGGTTGGCCGCCATGGCCAGCCCCTCGATCTTGATGTTGGTGGCATGGGCCTGATCGACCGCATGGGCGGCGATTTCCGTGGACCGGGTCATCTGGCGGGAGATCTCGCTGACAGATGCCATGAGTTCTTCCGCCGCGGAGGCGACCGTTTCCACATTGGACGACGCTTCTTCGGAGGCGGCGGCGACCGCCGTACTTTTCTCACTTGTTTCGTCCGCACCGGCGGTCAGTGAGCCGGAAGCCGCATTCAGGTCCTGCACCTGCAACAAGACCGTCTCTGTCAGCTCCGAGATCTGTATATCAAAACTGTGGGACAATTCGCTGATGCGCTCGGCCCGGGCCGTCTGCTGATGCCGGATCTCTTCCTGCTGGGCGGACAGTTCTTCGGCCTGAAGTGCTTTTTCGCGGAAAACCTCGAGTGCCTTGCTGATCTCGCCGATTTCGTCTTCCCTGTCCGTATCCTCGATCGGCTCGTCGTATCGCCGGTCGATCAGTGCCTGGATGCTGGCAACCGCCCGCTTGAGCGGTTGGCGGACGATGCTGTTGCCGACCAGGTAGATCGACAGGGCGACAACAAGAAGCAGGACCACTCCGACACCGGCGATCATTATCGTGATCTGTCTGGAAGCCGCATTCAGAGTTTCGCTCGGAACGTTGACGACGACCGCCAGCCTCGCATCGGTGCCACCAACAGCAACCGGCATGACAATGCGATAAACATCAGCGCTGAGGGAATTCGAATAGCCCTCATAGGCAAACGGCTCCCCGTTCCGGACCGCCTTCAGCAACTGGTCCTGAACCGCCAGATCCGCTTCGGACCGCCGTTCCGACCACGCTTTGCCAAGAACCTCTGCATCGGGATGAGCGATCCACATGCCGTTTTGCGACAGGAGATGAACCGAACCGGTGTCGAGAGGTTTTTGCTGACCAAGCACTTCGGAAAGCGGCGTCAGCAGAATATCCCCGCCGGCAACTCCGATCACCTTGCCGCCGTTCCGGACCGGAATGCCGAAGGAAACACCGGTGACGGTCTTGCCGTCGGCTTCCCAGCTGTAGGGTTCGGTCATATAGTCTTTTTTCGCCACATAAGCGCCGTTGAACCACAGCTGCGATTCGTCACTCATATCGCCGACATTGATTTCATCGATTGGCCGGTAGGCAAGGCTGCCGTCCGCCTTGCGGAAATAATACGGCTGCCAGGCGCCGTTCTCTGCCCAGGTCTTGTCACCGGCGAATTCCGCATCCTTGCCGTCAAGCTGGTCGCCGATGACCGCGCCCCAGGCTCCGGACAGATCCCGGTTGGTCAGCGCCAGGTTCTCGACAACCGCGTTCCAGGCCTGCCGGTCGACGACTTCGGCTTTTTTCAAGCCGCTGAGCACGCTGGCAAGCGCCTGTGCCGATTTCAGGCCTTTTTCCAGGTTGCGCTGAACGAGCTGCGCCTGCTCGTGGGCGACTGTTTCCGCCTCCGCCCGCGCCAGATCACCCGTGATCCGCGAAGCCTGCCAGCCGATGGCACTGATACCAACCACCAAAGCCACAGTCATCGTCGCTGCACTCGCGACAATCAGCTTCGTCGTTACCTTCGCTTTCCTAAACACAGGGCAGTCTCCGCGCATTGCAAAAATGGGCAGATGGGTCATCTACCGCAACTTCACACACGCTACCCCCCGGTCGTTAACAAGACCTTCAAAACTAGGTAATTATGACAGTAATATAGTGAATTGTCACAATACTTTCATATTGGATAGCTGAATCGGTAACAGCGAAATCTAAGCGGTATCAGTGCCGGAAATGCCGCATGCCTGTCAGGACCATGGCAAGCCCGGCTTCGTCCGCCGCGGCAATGACGTCTTCGTCGCGCATGGAGCCGCCCGGCTGGATAACGGCGGTTGCCCCGGCTTCCGCCGCTGACAGAAGTCCATCCGCGAAGGGGAAGAACGCATCCGAGGCAACCACACAGCCTTTGGTGAGCGGTTCCGCAAGACCTGCGGCCTCGGTTGCGTCCAGCGCCTTGCGGGCGGCGATCCGGGCGGAATCGACCCGGCTCATCTGCCCGGCGCCGACGCCAACCGTCGCCCCGTCCTTCGCGTAGACGATGGCGTTGGACTTGACGTGCTTGGCAATCCGGAAGGCGAATTTGAGATCCGCCAGCTCCCGCTCGCTCGGCGCGCGTTTCGTGACCACCTTCAGGTCGAGATCATCAACCACGCCATTGTCACGCGACTGGACCAGAAGACCCCCTGCGACGGATTTGACGAACAGCCCCTTGGCGCGGGCATCCGCGAGACCGCCGGTGACGAGCAGCCTGAGGTTTTTCTTTGCCGCGATGATTTCGAGGGCCGCGTCATCCACGCCGGGCGCTATGATCACTTCGGTAAAGATCTTGACGATTTCTTCCGCCGCCGCCGCATCCAGCGTCCTGTTCAGGGCAACGATACCGCCGAAGGCGGAGACCGGGTCGCAGCGGAGCGCCTTCTCATAGGCGTCCTTCAGGGTCGCCCCTTCGGCGACACCGCACGGATTGGCGTGCTTGATGATGGCGACCGCACCGGTACGGGCCGGATCGAACTCGCTGACCAGCTCAAAAGCCGCATCCGTATCGTTGATGTTGTTGTAGGAAAGTGTCTTGCCCTGAAGCTGCCGCGCGGTCGCCACTCCCGGGCGTTTTTCGCCGGTCTTGTAGAAACCTGCCGTCTGGTGCGGATTCTCGCCATACCGCATGACTTCGGCCAATTCACCGCCAACTGCCCTATGGGCAGGGGTAGCCTCGTCAAGCTGGTCTGCCATCCAGTTGGAAACCGCCGCGTCGTAAGCCGCTGTGCGGGCAAAGGCCTTCAGCGCCAGTTTCTTGCGCAGAACAACCGGCGCCTGCCCGTTATTTGCGTCGAGTTCGGCGATAACGGTGACGTAATCCGCCGGATCGGTCACGACTGTCACATAGGCGTGGTTCTTCGCTGCGGCCCGCGTCATCGCCGGCCCGCCGATGTCGATGTTCTCGATGCCGGCGGCATAATCGGCACCGGAAGCGACAACCTCTTCAAAGGGATAAAGATTGCCGCAAAACAGATCGATGCCGGAAATGCCGTGCGCCGCCATGGCTGCCTGATGATCGCCATCGCCCCGGATGGCCAGGAGCCCGCCATGGACCATCGGGTGCAGCGTCTTCACCCGGCCATCCATGATTTCCGGAAATCCCGTGACTTCGGAAATGTCCAGAACCGCCAGCCCGGCGTCCTTCAGCGCCTTGTGCGACCCGCCGGTCGACACCAGTTCGACACCACGGTCCGCAAGGGCCCGGGCGAAGTCGACGAGACCGGTTTTGTCATAAACCGAAAGCAGCGCGCGCTTGACGGGAACCAGGTCGGGAACAGGAACGGCTTTGGACACAATGGCCATGAATTTGCCTCGCGATAAGGAAGATCCGGGAAGAAGGGTCGCCCTAACACGTCTTCAGGCAAATCGAAAGATCCCAGATCTTTTTCCGGCGAGATCTCAGGACGCGTCCGACTCCGGTTCTTCAAGCGGCAATTCAGCCGGTTCGTCGAAATCGCTGGTGCCGCGCCTGCTCAGCCTGGCAGCAGCCGTCTTGCGGAATTGCCAGCCAACGGACGGCTCTTCTTGCACGGAGCCCGCGATCACGATCTGCTCGGCCTTCCGGTGACCGTACACATCCGACAGATAGATGCTTTCTTCCAGAAGCGGCTCGCTTCCATGAGCGTCGAACTCCCAGGCTTCACCGTCGCGGCACACCAGCAGAATCGCCGTTCCACCGCGAATGAGCGATGCTTTCGTTCCCGGATAAAGATGAAATCGGATTGCGTAGTGGTGCTCCGGATCGATGGCTCCTACCGCGGAGAACGTGTCGATGCCGTCGAGCACCGTTCCGTCGCCCGACAGACGCAGATCCCTTTGATGCATCACTCTGAAATGCGAGGCATAGCCGTCATGTGACGCGATGATGCGGCTTCCGGCCTGGTCGTCCTCGCGTTCCACCGGAACCTTGACTGGGCCGGAGAGTATCGGCGCACCGAGCAGGTGACCGAAAGGCCTGTCAGACAGGAAATGGCAGGAGGACGTATCCTCGATGGTCGCGGTGGAATGCGCGGCGGTCGACCGGCTCACCTTGCGCCAGAGCGGATTGGACTTCGGCGACACACCACAATTCACGACGATGCGGTTCTGTCCGGAGGAAAACTCGAAGGACAGGCACCCGGCATGGGCATCGCCGGACACACCGGGTTCGGGGGCGGGGCCGGTATCGACCAGAACGACGGAGTTCCCGCCGCTCAACCTTTGATATCCGGAATGCGGAGCGTTGAGGGGCGGCGCGCCCCTTGCATCGTCATAGGCCAGGATCGTCGCCACAAGATCGTTCGGCGTGGAGCCCATGCCGTTGAAATGGGCCAGGGCGCCGTCACCATGGCGGAAGAACCGCAGCAGCGGCATCATCCTGTCCACCGACTGCAGCATGGCGGGCGGCATTTCAAGACCCTGGGCGACAAACGCCTGCCGAACAGGCAGAAGATCGGCGAGAATGTCGATAAGCGCGCGCGGATTGCGGGAGATATGCCCTCCGTCGGGGAGGATCTGCCGGTTCAGTTCATGCTCCAGACGGCGAATGCTCTGCCGGGCGAACCGGCCCTGACCCGCCATGGAGATACAGGCCGAGGAGATCGCCAAAGCCGCGTGAAGCCGTTCGACGCCGTCTTCCGTTTCGTTGATGGTCTGGCGCAGGTAACGGATCTGCCGGGCGAGAGACTTGACGAAACCGCGATAAAATTCGTGATCGCCGTCCTGAAGTATGAAAGGGGAATGCGCCAGCCACGAAAGGATGCGCCGCGTCACGACCGAGGCTTCCCAGCCGATGGGGTGCCAGCGTCCGCAGTAGCGGATCCAGTCCTCGACCAGCGCCCGGGCGTTCTGCCGGGCAATGTGGCTGTCGGCGGCCCGCAGGTCGCGCAGCCAGCCGAAGGAATGCAGTTCGCGCTGCCAGTCCTCGTGCGCGGCCTCCAGTTCGAAGGGAGACCGCCCCTGGGTTTCGATCAGATGGCCGGAAAACAGGAAACGCCCACCGTAAATGTCGGCGGCATTGGTCGCATCGGCGGTGCGCAGATCCTGCGGGGCAAGAAGCAGACGCGACGGCACGGCCGAAAACGGCTGCATGCGAAAGATCGGTCCGCCATGCATCCATTTAAGGGAACGTTGCCAAACATGCAGTGCCACAAGACGCCAGACGAGACTTCTTTCATTGAGGCTAGCGATATTCACCAAACCATCCCCGCAACTGATGGTTTATGCGTGTTTATTGGGTATCTCCGGCTTCGTAGTTTGAAAACAATGCATTAAGGTTAGCATTTCATTTAGATGAACATTGCAAGTGAACAGTTTATGCCGCGTTAAAGCCGTCTGAATCTCGCAGCGAAAAACCCGTCCATACCTTTCAGGTCCGTACCGGCGCCCGCCTCATGGCATGGAAGGCAGCGCAAATAACCGGTCTCGGTGATCAGATGGCCGAGGCCGCCGACTTCTGAAGCCTCAATCGGCTCAAGCCTGACCTGCCCCGCCCGACGCTCGGCAAACGCCGCCGCCTGCGCTTCGCCTTCTTCCGGTTCCAGCGAACAGGTGCAATAGACGATCACCCCGCCCGGCTTTACCCAGCCGACAGTCCTGTCCAGGAGATCGGACTGGATTTCACTCAGTTTTTCAATATCGTACGCCTGTTTGGTCCAGGGGAGGTCCGGATGACGGCGGATTGTCCCCGTTGCTCCGCAAGGCGCATCGAGCAGGACCGCATCGAACGGCTCATCCGGTGCGAAGTTCCTGAGGTCGGACGCGATCGTGCGTACCGTCAGGCCCAGACGGGCCATGTTCTCGGTGAGGCGCTTGAGCCGTCCCTTGGAAATATCGACCGCCGTCACCTCGGCCCCGGCCGCGGCGAGCTGCGCTGTCTTGCCTCCGGGCGCGGCGCAAAGATCGGCAGCCTTGACACCCCGGAGATCGCCGAGGAGATGCACGGGCAGCGCGGCGGCCGCGTCCTGGACCCACCATTCGCCGTCTTCAAAGCCCTCAATGGCTTCCACCGGCCCTTTTCGCGTAAGCCGCACGCTGCCGGCGCCGACAATCTGACCACCGAGCCTTTCGGCCCAGCCTTGCGGGTCCGACTTCACTGTCAGATCCAGCGCCGCTTCAGTTTGATGTGCCCTGGCGATCTCGCGCGCCGTCTCCGCTCCGTAAGCTGCCAGCCAGCTTTCCATGAGCCAGTCCGGGGTATTCACCGTGTCCGCGTCGATATCCGCCGTGACATCTTCCCGTTCCCGTCCCAGGCGCCGCAGCACTCCATTGACAAGTCCCTTGTAGGGCCGTGCCCGGCGATCCGCCCCGGCATGTTCGACCGCCAGCGAAACGGCGGCCCTGTCCGGAATGTCGAGATAAAGCATCTGCGCGATCGCCACATGCAGGATGTCCAGCACCCGGCCGGTCTTTTCCGGAATGCCCCGGTCCAGCAGCCTGTCCAGAATGATGGAAATCTCTCCGCGATGCCTCAGGGCGGCTCCCAGGATCGCTCGCACCAGCGAGCGGTCATTACCTGCGAGCGCCCGCAGGCCCGAATGACCGGAGGCGGCATCGAACTCGCCGTCCAGCGGCCGCTTTTTATAAACGACATTCCCAAGGATATCCGCTGCCACCTTGCGGGCTGCGTATCCGGGGTTTTCGGATCTCTCCTGATCCTGCTTCCCGGCGGGTCCCGGGGATCTTTTCGACGGACTTCTCAACTACCTGTCCTACTTGCGGTCCGGACAACCGGACCTGCATGAAAACCAAGCGCCGCAGACCGGTCGTCCGGCTGCGGCGCAATAAGTGCATTCTAGATCAACGTGCTTTCATGTGAAAGCGCTACATAGCAGAAAACCAGGCCTGATTGCGCACGTTACCCCGGCGGAGCCTTATCCCCACGGCCCTTTTGGCCGGGTCACGGTTGCGGAACGGGTCGTCCGTTCGGAACGGCCCCATGGTCCGGAAGAACCCGGGGCGGGCTCGCCGCTGAAGGCGGCCCGGCCACCGGTGCCCAGGCCGGCGGCCGCAAGCTTGCGCAGCTCGTCGATGCGGTTCTGGGTGTTGGGATGCGTGGAAAACAGATTGTCCATCCGCTCGCCGGACAGCGGGTTCATGATGAACATATGCGCCGTTGCCGGATTGGCCTCCGCGTCAGGATTGTGGATCCGTTCAACGCCCCCCGCGATCTTGCCGAGCGCCGAGGCAAGCCACAGAGGCTCGCCGCAGATCTGCGCACCCATCCGGTCGGCCGCATATTCCCGCGTTCGCGAAATCGCCATCTGAACGACCATCGCCGCCATGGGGGCAACGATCATCATCAGGATGACTCCGACGAGTCCAAGTGGATTGTTCCGGTTGCCGCCGAAAAAGAAAGCGAAATTGGCCAGCATGGAGATCGCACCGGCAATCGTCGCGGTGATCGTCATGATCAGCGTGTCATGGTTCTTCACATGCGCAAGTTCATGCGCCATCACCCCGGCGACTTCCTCCGGAGAAAGCATGTTCAAGAGGCCTGTCGTGGCCGCAACCGCAGCATTCTGCGGGTTTCGGCCGGTGGCGAAGGCGTTCGGCTGGGGATTGTCGATGATATAGACCTTGGGCATCGGCAGACCGGCATTGCGCGCGAGCCCCTGCACCATACGGTAATAGTCCGGTGCGCTGCGTTCATCAACCTCGCGCGCATGATGCATGCGCAGGACCATCTTGTCCGCATTCCAGTAGCTGAACAGGTTCATGGCTGCAGCCACTGCCAGGGCAATAATCATGCCCGACTGGCCACCGATCATGAAGCCTATCCCCATGAAAAGGGCGGTCATCCCCGCCAAAAGCATCGCTGTGCGAACGTAGTTCATCGCCGCTGTGATCCGTTTCCTGTTCAGGGGTCAAATATAGCCGGAGAAGAGCGCCCTGAACGCCCGCCTCAGGATTGAAGATGGGGATTGCTGCCATTCTTGGCAAGATTGACCTATATGTGTGTGACAGAAGCCTAATGTTGAAGACAATGAGCCGATGACAGATAAAACCACCTCTGCCTATACATCGACCGAAGTTCCCTCACTGAAAGCGGAAAACGAAAACGCGCCGAAAAGGAACTTCGAGGATCTGCCGCCCGCGGCCCAGAGGGCCCTGCGCGAAGCCGAGGAACGGCGCAAGCAGATCGATGCGAAACAGAAGGCCATGCCGGAAGAACTCAACGGCCGCGGCGGACTCGAGCCGACGCGCTATGACGACTGGGAAATCAAGGGTCTTACGGTGGATTTCTGAGAGCCGGGCTTCACACGGTAATACCGGCTCACGCTTCCGCCAGCTTGCGGACTTCGCAGGCAACCGCCCTGGCCAGATCCGCCTGCGGTTCGGCATCGAAGTGAATGGCGTCGATCGGACTGGCCGAAATCACGGTACCCGTATCGAAAAACGCCGCACCGTATTCCGCCGCCTTGTCCCGGTAGCAGCCGGCAAGCCGGTGGGATTCCCTGTAACTCCTGTCATCGAATTGCGCCGCGAAGGGCGTTCCCTCCAGGCGACCCAGCGGTGGCGGCGACATCAGCAGCACTTTCGGTGCCCGGCCTTCGGTGTCATCGGTCGGCCTGCGGGCGAAATCCAAAAGGCGGCCCATGGAAGCTGCGATGGTCTCCGCATTTGTCGAAAACCGCGTCTTGAGATCGTTCGTTCCCAGCATGATGATCAGGATATCGATGGGCATATGGGTCCGGCGTACGGTTCCCAGGTGCTCAAGACCGTTCCTGTCGCCCATCACAGAATCGTCGTAAACGGTGGTGCGCCCGTTGACGCCTTCTTCCAGGACGTAGAACTCGCGCCCGAGTTCACCTTGCATCCGCCGCGTCCAGCGAATGCTATGGCCGTAGCGGGACTTGTCTACCGGATTGAAGCCCCAGGTGAGGGAATCTCCGAAACAGACCACGGAAATCGGTTCATTTCCTTCCGGCATGAGAAACCTTCTTTATCGGATCAAGATGCTGCGCCGTGGAGTAGAGCGGTTCCCGGCACTTCCGTGCCCGAAATTTCATGAAAGAACCACTGACATTTATCCTTGGTTAATAAGAGATTTACCAAGGACACGCTAGGGTCGGCTCAAAGTTTTGCGTAACGACTGCCGGATCGTTCATGATTGTCAGCCAGAAAGCCTACAGGCGGGGAGCTTCCCTTCCGCATTCCAATCCTTTTCAACGCCTTGCCGCACTCCTGGACGGCGAGACGCCCGGTCGCGACCCGATCGTCATGACAATCGGTGAACCGCAGCACGCGATTCCCGCCTTCACGGCGGACGTGCTCATGGAAAACATCGACGGTTTCCGTCGCTATCCGCCGATCACCGGCACGCCGGAGTTCCGCACCGCAGTCGCCTCCTGGCTGGAACGGCGCTACACTCTGGGTGGCATGATCGATGCGGAGCACGGGGTCCTGCCGCTCAACGGCTCCCGTGAGGGCTTGTCCTTCGGCGCCATCGCCGCACGGGACCAGCTCGACAAGGGGCTGGATCATCCGGTGGTGATACTGCCCAACCCCTTCTACCAGACCTACGCCGCCGCGGCTCATGTGGCCGATGCCGAAGCCGTCCTGCTGGATGCGGTGGCCGCCAACGGTTTTCTGCCCGATCTCGACAGTCTCGATGCGGACCTCCTTGAAAGAACTGTCGCATTCTACATCGCCTCACCGACCAACCCGGAAGGCTATGTCGCCGATATCGCCTATTGGCAGCGCCTGATCGGACTGGCGCGCAAGCACCGGTTTTTCATTTTCGCCGACGAGTGTTATTCGGAAATCTACCGCGAGACCCCGCCCCCCGGCATTCTGGAAGCGGCAAAAGTGATGGGCGGCGGTTTTTCCAATGTCATTGTGCTCAATTCGTTGTCGAAACGATCCAATCTGGCCGGGCTACGCTGTGGTTTTGCAGCAGGCGACCCGGATTTTTTAACGAAATGGGCCCGCTTCCGCGGCCTGGCCGCGCCGCAGGTTCCGCTGCCGGCGCAGGCCGTTGCGGTCCGGGCCTACCAGGACGAGGACCATGTCATCGACAACCGCCGGCTCTACAACGAGAAATTCAAGGCGGCGGAGCGGCATTTGAACCCGATCCTCGGCCCCGTCACCCCGGAAGCAGGGTTCTTCCTGTGGCTCGATACCGGCAGATGGGGGGACTCCGTGACCGTGACCCGCGATCTGTGGCGAACGACCGGCGTCAAGGTCCTGCCGGGAAGTTACCTGGCATCGGATCAGCCCGATGGCAGCAATCCGGCACGAAATTACATTCGCGTCGGTCTGGTCGCACCGCTTGAGAAGACCGAAATCGCACTTGAACGCATGGCAACCTGGTTGGGAGAAAACGCATGAGACGGGCGAGCGCAGTCCGCGGAAACGGCCGCCGGTCTTCAGTGAACCTGCTGGACACCGAAAGCCCGATCAAACGCTTCCTCCGGCGCAATCTTGTCGGAGCGGCAGGTCTTGCCATCATCGCCGTCGCGGCGATGCTGGCAGCAGCGCTGGCGACATGGTCAGTCAGCGACCCGAGCCTCAATCACGCAACGGGTGGACCGGTTCGCAACGCGCTCGGCGCGCCCGGCGCGGTCCTTGCCGATATCGTCATGCAGACCATCGGTCTGGCGACCGCTGTCTTTCTGATCCCCCTGGTCCTGTGGGGGTGGCGCCTGCTCACAGGCCACGACCTGGGCATCGGCCGCAAACGCCTTTTCTACTGGCTGATCGGTTCCGGCCTTGCCGCGGGCGCTCTTGCCGCGCTGCCGGTTCCCGATAGCTGGCCGCTGCCTACTGGCCTTGGCGGCTTCTTCGGGGATATGGTCCACAAGGTTCCGGCGTTGATCACCTCCAACATGACCGGTGGCGCCGCCACCATCGTCGGCGGCCTCGGCCTGGGCGTTCCCTCCGTGCTTTTCCTGCTGGCGGCAGCCGGCTGGCTCGGCTCCGCCGGCCGCCCTGCGGAGCGCACCGAACCCTCCGCAGCGCCCAAGGGTCACGGCAAGTCGCTGGAAGAGGATCTTGGCCTCGACGACGAAGATGGCGAATCCCGCCTCAGCCTCATGGCAAGCGCCTTTGTCGGCCAGTTGGCGCACTGGGGACTGCAGTCCGTCGCCCAGCTTCGCCGTATGACGGGTTTGAAACGCTCTTCGCATCCTGAGGAAGAGATCTGGGATGAAGACGAGGACGTTGATGACGATGACGATCTTGAGGCCGACGACACACATCACGGCAGCCGTCTGAAGGCATTCCGCCGCGCCCTGACCGGCCGTCTGCTCCCCGGCGGGGACGATGACGGCCTGGACGAATTCTACCAGCGTGGGCGCTATGCCGATGGCGAGGAAATCTATGCCGATGATCCGCTCGAGGACGAAGGCGATACATTCGCGCCGGACGAACTTCTGATCGACAAGGGACCGGTTTCCGGCCGCCCGGCGGTCCCGATCGGCATTGCCGCACCTGAACCGGCCCCTAAGGCCTCCGCACCGCAGTCTACCGGACAGGCACCTCAAGCCGGCCGGGTCATCCCTCCTGCTCCGCGTCCGAAACAGAGCAAGCGCGCTATCGACGAGGCCCAGCCCTCCTTTCTCGGCGCGCCGGAGGAATACGAGCTTCCGCCTCTGCACCTTCTCTCAGAGCCGAAGGTGGGGGGCAAGGTGCCCGGGCTCTCCCCGGACGCACTGGAGCAGAATGCCCGTATCCTGGAAGGCGTGCTGGAAGATTTCGGCGTGCGCGGCGAAATCCTCGAGGTGCGCCCCGGACCCGTCGTCACCCTGTACGAACTGGAACCGGCGCCGGGTATCAAGTCTTCCCGTGTCATCGGGCTTGCGGACGACATCGCCCGTTCCATGAGCGCGATTTCCGCTCGCGTTGCGGTCATTCCGGGCAAGAACGCCATCGGCATCGAACTGCCGAACGCCCGCCGCGAGACGGTCTATCTGCGTGAATTGCTGGCGGCCCAGGACTTCGAGAAATCCAAATCGAAACTGGCGCTTGCGCTTGGCAAGACAATCAACGGAGAGAGCGTCGTCGCGGACCTGGCCCGCATGCCGCACCTGCTGGTGGCGGGGACCACCGGTTCGGGTAAATCCGTCTCGATCAACACCATGATCCTCTCCCTGCTCTACCGGCTGACCCCCGAACAGTGCAAGATGATCATGATCGACCCGAAAATGCTGGAACTGTCCATTTATGACGGCATTCCGCACCTCCTGACACCGGTCGTGACCGATCCGAAGAAAGCCGTCGTCGCCTTGAAGTGGACCGTCCGCGAGATGGAGGACCGCTACAGGAAAATGTCCAAGATGGGCGTCCGCAACATCGACGGCTTCAACACCCGCATCAAGCAGGCGCTGGAAAAGGGCGAAAGCTTCACCCGCACCGTCCAGACCGGGTTCGACCGCGACACCGGGCAACCGATTTACGAGGACGAGGACCTGCCGCTCGAGACGATGCCTTATATCGTCGTTGTGGTCGACGAGATGGCCGACCTGATGATGGTTGCCGGAAAGGACATCGAAGGCGCGATCCAGCGGCTCGCCCAGATGGCCCGTGCCGCCGGTATTCACCTGATCATGGCGACCCAGCGTCCGTCCGTGGACGTCATCACCGGCACCATCAAGGCGAACTTCCCGACCCGTATCTCCTTCCAGGTGACGTCGAAGATCGACAGCCGCACGATTCTTGGCGAGATGGGCGCCGAACAGCTGCTCGGCATGGGCGACATGCTGTTCATGGCCGGCGGTGGCCGCATCCAGCGCGTCCACGGGCCTTTCGTGGCCGACGATGAGGTCGAGGACATCGTCAAGCACCTGAAGGTTCAGGGCACACCGCAATATCTGGAAGCCGTCACCGAAGAGGACGAAGGCGGCGACAGCCCCTATGACGGCGGTGGAAGCTCGGGCGGCGGCGACGAGAGCAACGACCTCTACGACAGGGCGGTCGCCATCGTGCTCAAGGACAAGAAGGCTTCGACCTCCTATATCCAGCGACGCCTGTCGATCGGCTACAACCGCGCCGCGTCTCTCATTGAACGCATGGAGCAGGAAGGTCTGATCAGTTCCGCGAACCACGCCGGGAAACGCGAGATTCTCGTGCAAAACGGTGTTGAGGACGATTTTTAGGCCGCATTTGCCAAAGCTTCGCCACACACGGTGACTAGCTAGACTGTAGTGTTAAGATACCGGTTGGCGACGCTAACGACTTAGGGAACTGTCTCATGCTGAAACGCTTCGCTCAATGCCTGCTCAAGCCACTCCTGCGGACGGCGCTTGCCGTGATCCTGTCTGTAACGGCAATGACGGCCGCGCAAGCCCTGACCGCCGAGGAACAGGAAACCCTTCAGGACCTGAATGCCTACTTCAATTCCGTGAAGACCATGCATGGCGACTTCATCCAGTTCGGCCCTGACGGCAGCCAGTCGGACGGAAAGTTCTACATGGCCCGTCCCGGCAAGGTCCGGTTCTACTACAACAAGCCGTCGGTCCTTGACATCGTGGCGGACGGGACGTCCGTTTCCGTGCGCGACCGCAAACTGAACACCCAGGACATCTGGCCGCTGGGCCAGACCCCGCTGCGCTTCTTGCTGTCCGACGACATCAATCTTCAGAAGGACACGAACGTCACCAACGTTCTGGTTGAAGAGGATCTCGTCACCGTGACGATCTTCGACAAGACCAAGTTCAATTCCGGCACGCTGACGCTGATTTTCGATGCCAAGGACTATGCCCTCAAGCAATGGACCGTCACCGACCAGCAGGGCTATGACACCTCCGTCGCGGTCTATAACGTTGTCTCCAATGGCCCGACCAATCCGGACCTCTTCAAGATCGACTACCTGTCCAACGCCCGCCAGAACCAGAACTGACGGGCCGACATCGCCCTGGGCTCTGCGGTCCGTCGAACCGCAAACTCGCCAGCCCTGCAGGATCCTGCAAAGCATGACCGAGACACCCACAGCCCAAACCCGCTCACTGGTGTTCCGGTTGCTGGAAACCTATTGCCAACGCAACGGACTGCGCCTGACGGCCGCCGACCCGCATGGGCATGCGGGACAAGTCGAAAGTCCCGCTGGTAGGCGCTGGTTCTTCAAGGGTACGCGCTTCGATCTCAACAGCTACGGCGCGGCGGAAATCGCCAATGACAAGGCCTATGCCGCCATGTTCCTGAAGCAGGCCGGACTGGCGGTCCCGGCCGGGCAGTTCATTTCCGCCGCCGAGATCCGCGACTGCACACGCTTGCCGGACAGTGTTCTGGATTTCGCCAAACAAACCGGCTTCCCGTTGTTCGTAAAGCCGAATACCGGACGCGAAGGCAGGGACGTGATGCGAATCGACACACGTCACGCGCTTCAGAAAGCCCTGCCTATGCTGGCAAAGCGTCACGACCAGCTGCTGCTGCAGGAAGAGATCGTCGGAACGGAGCTGCGGGTGATCGTGCTGGACGGCGAGATCCTTGCCGCTGTCGAAAGGCATCCACCGAAGGTGAAAGGCGACGGCCAGCGAACCCTCGCCGAACTGATCGAGGCGGAGCCGCGCATCGATGGCGCTGACGGTCGACTTGATTTCGAGCTGTCGCAACATGGCTGGCATCCGGAAACCGTGCTGGCCCCCGGACAAACCGTCACGCTCTTGCCTGTCGCCAATCTTTCATCCGGTGGCACTGCCCGGATCGCCCCCTCGGATCTCTCTCCCGGCCTGACCACCATCGCCCGGCGCGCGGCCGAGGTTCTGAACCTGCGCTATGCCGCGGTGGACCTGATCCTGCCGGATGACAGCCACCCGGACACTCCCGCCATTATTCTTGAAGTCAACGCCGCGCCGGGCCTGAGCAACCTGTCCCGGCAGGGTGCCCAGGAAGCCGCGCTGGTTGAAAAGACTTATGAAGCGCTTTTCGCGGCGCTTTTTGTCATGTGAAGGATATTGGCGAAAAGCGGCGGAGCCCGGTTCCAGAACCCGGCGCCACGGTCGACTTCGATCCGTCTCCTCATTTCATCAGACCTCCAATCAGATTTGAATGGAGGTCTGATGAACGATTTCTACGTGACAGAGTGGAAGAACGCCTGGATCATTCTTCGGAAGCACCAACCTTGCTTGAGATTGCCGGGCTGAAAGCGGGGTGTTGATTTGGGGCATTTGAATCTTCCGGCCCCACTCCCTTCAGGAATTTGAAGAGATCGCTTTCCGTTGACAGAACAAGCGTCGTCCCCCCGGAGATCATGTCCTTGTAGGCCTGCATGGTTCGCGTGAACTCGTAGAACTCCGCTGCGCGGGGATCGATGTTGTATGCCCGCGCATAGATGTCAGCCGCCGAGGCATCGGCCACCCCCCGGATTTCCTCAACCGCCCGGTAGGCTTCGGACTGGACCTTGTTCAGATCCCGCACCCTGTTGCCGCGAATTCTCGCCGCTTCGCCATTACCCTCGGACAGGAAACGTTCGGCGATCTGGCGCCGTTCGGACACCATCCGATCATAGATCTTCGGCCGCACACTTTCGTTGTAGTTGATCCTCTTGAACCGGATATCGAGAAGGGAAATCCCGAAGACGCGGACCTTTTCCGCCGCGGCTGCAAAGATTTCCTGCTCGACGAGAGCGCGCCCTTTCTGGATCGGAAGCAACGCGCCGATATCCTGCGCGAGCTCGTCATCGGTCAGAAGCGAATCCCTCAACGGGGTTCGTCCTTTTGTGGTGCGGATGATCTCGATCAGTTCGTGCTTGGCAACCGCATTTCGTGTCTCGCTACCCAGAATGTCATCGAGACGCGACTGAGCGCTGCGTTCGTCGCGAAGACGCAGGAAGTACTGCAGTGGTTCCGTGATCTTCCAGCGCGCGAACAGATCGACGGAAATGTAGAGCTTGTCCTTGGTGGGCATGTCGGATGGATTGCCGTCCCACTCCAGAACCCGGCGATCGATCCGGTTGACGACCTGGACAAACGGCAGCTTGAACTTGAGACCTGCCGTCGTGACAGGCGCGCCGACAGGTTTGCCGAACTGGGTGATTATAGCCTGTTCGACTTCGTTGACCGTATAAGCGGCGGCAAAGGCGGTCACGACGGCAGCGGCGGCGACTACGGCAAGAATTCCCCAAACGAGCTTCATGGTTTTACCCCCTGTTGCTGGGCACCCTGTTGCCGGTCGAGGTTGAGAAGAGGCAGAATGCTTCCGGTCGATCCGTCGACAATGATCTTCGACTGAATCGAGGGCAGTACATCCTGAAGCGTCTCGATGTAGATCCGCCGCTTTGTGACCGCGGGTGCCTTGACATATTCAGCCAGAAGCGAGCTGAATCGTGCTGCATCGCCTTCAGCTTCATTGATGCGCTTCAGCCGGTAACCGTCGGCTTCGCGGATACGCTGGTCCTTTTCGCCTTCTGCCAGCGGAATGACCTTGCTGTATTCCCGACGTGCCTCGTTGATCAGACGCTCCTTCTCCTGCTGCGCCTGATTGACTTCGTTGAAGGACGCCTGGACAGGTTCAGGAGGATTGATGTTTTTAAGCTGTACCTGGTCGATGCTGATGCCCATGGCATATTTTGTCGTCAGGGTTTGCATCTTCAATAGCGCTTCGGTCTCGATTTCCTGCCGGCCGATGGTGATAACTTCATCGACAGTCCGGTCGCCAACCACTTCGCGCATCACGGACTCCGACACATATCGGAGCGTCGCACCGGGTTCGCGCACTTCGAAAAGGAACTTCAACGGCTCGGAAATCCGGTATTGCACCACCCATTCCACAAGGGCGGCGTTCAGGTCACCGGTGACCATTTCCGTCTCGCGGCGGCCGTCCGCCGGGCTTTGATAGGGATCAACCGCACCGGGTGTCGAAAAGCCGAATTCCTGCTTGAGCTGGCGCTCCACCGGAACGATTGTGGCGACGTCGATACCCATCGGGAATTTGAAATGCAGTCCTGGCGGAACTTCCGAAATGTATTTGCCGAAACGCTGGACAACCGCGACCGAATCGCTGGGAACAGTGTAATACGAAGACCATGCGGCAATCGCTGCAATGGCAATCACGCCGATTGCCAGAATTCTTTTCAAGGACGGCGGGCCCCCGGACCCCATCCCGCCAAACAGTTGCCTGCCTTGCCGGAAAAGGGCTTCGATTTCGGGCGGTGCGCGAGGGGTGGTGTTATTCCACGGTCCCTGGTTTTCCGATGCGGAATTCTGTGAAGCCAAGAGGTTTCTTCCTGCTGTTTTCGGGGAATAAGAGGCAGCGGATGGCACTTTTCGGCGCCATCTTGTCAACGTGCTCTGCAATCCGGAGTCAGGCGCGCCCGTTTGCCGCCAAACCGGATTTTTGACCCATGCGCCGCCGGCCGCGGTTTCGCGGCTGTTCAGCCAGTCCCGATTACGACTTGTCGATCTCGAGCGCCGTCAGGCAAGCCTTTGCCAAATCCCGGCTGGGAGCATCAGAACCGGGGACCGTCGCCCAACCCGTTTCCATGAGAACATCACGGCGCTTGTAGGTGGAGGCTTCGCGGATCGCGGCCAGCTTGCTGACACGTTCCGCGTCGGAACGGGAAATGTCGACACAAACGGGCACCAAAGCCGCGACAACGCTGTCTTCCGACATCGAGTTCGCCATCTTGCTCGCGCTTGCGCCGGTGACCCAGCCACCCCAGGAAAAACCGAGGATAGCGAGGGCCACCGCCCCAGCGCCTGCGCCAACAATCGCGGGTTTCAACCATTCGGGAGTATTCATTTCAAGTCCTCCTGCGGAGAAAGCGCCGCATCGCTCTTTTTAGGTATTTTCGGGAATGTCCCGGTCCTGGCTGAGCATTGTTTCCAGGTCTGTCCCGGAAACATCGAGTTTCTCCATCCTGCCGGCTTTGCCGCCCTTGCCGGCGACGAACACGTAAGTCGCCGTCTTCCGGTAGGCGAGGAAACCCCGGCCTTCCAGACGTTCTTCTTCAATAAGAACCTCGTAGTCGCCGGCGGGAATCACGTCAGGATTGCCCGCCAGTGTGAACGGGCGGAAAAAGGTCACTATCGATCTGGATGACCGTGTTTTCATCGCCGGACTCCATCAACTTGCTGTAGATTTTTCTGAAACGCCCCCACCGACATCCGCCCGCCAGATCGTCGCAGCGCATGAAGATTTCAATGAACGTATTAAGTAATCAGGCGTTTCGCCCTGATCGACGTTAGCGTCCGCCGAAATCTTTCCTGTCGATACACAGGACTGGCGGCTTCTTGCGTCGACCGGAGAGACGGTCATTGCCAATGCTGCCATGGCGAGGATCAAGGGGCGTGTGGCAATTTCACCTTGAAACAAAAACCGGATAGGCGTTATCGCGCATCTTCCGTCCACACCTTGAAATCTGTCAGTGTGTTCTGTCCGAAGGTCTGGGTCAAAGGTACATCGGAAGCATCACGTCCGTGAGCGATAAGAACCCGGGCGAACCTGGGCACATTGTTGCGCGGATCGAACATCCACCATTGACCGTCGAGATAGACCTCCATCCACGCGGCGAAATCTCCGGGAGGATGCGGCTCCGGCTCGCCGATATCGCTGAGATAACCGGTGCAGTAGCGCGCCGGAATGTTCATGCAGCGGCAGAAGCTGATCGCCAGATGCGTGAAGTCGCGGCAAACCCCGCGCCCTTCAGCGAGCGCCTGGGAGGCGGTGCGGGTGGATCGCGCATGCTCGTACCCGAAAGTGATATGACGGTGGACGTAGTCGCAGATGGCCTGAACCCGCGCCCAACCGGAGGGCGTACCTTCGAACAGTCTCCAGGCTTCATCCGACAGAAGGTCCGTATCGCAATACCGGCTTCCCAGCAGGTAGACGAGTGTCTCGAACGGTAAATCCTGAACGGTGTGCTGCTTGGCACCGGGAGATACCGGATCCTGCTGTCCAAGGTCACGGATGATGCCGTCGGTGGTCAGCGTGAAAACACCTGGCGGCGCAACCAGCCGCGTACACCAGTTCCCGAAGCCGTCGCGATAGCTTTCCAGCGGCACACTGGGGGAGGTCGTCAGATAATCCGGGCGCTCGAGGTCGCCGAAACGGGAATAATGCACGTTAAGCATCGCGATCATCGGTGTCGCTTGTGGTAACTGATAACTAAGACGGCAACCCAGACTTATTCTCATTTATCTATTCCTCACGCGGTCCGGCGCCCGAACGATCCGGCAGGCATGCCCGGGCTGGCGGTACTGAGGATAGCGTGAAACCAGCGCGCGGCATGCTGATCGGTGTTAGGGTGTGGACCCAAACAAGGTCAGAATCGGGTATGACTGCGGTTTGCCGGTTGACCGGCTTTCACAACAACAACGGCCCGGCCTGATCCAGATATGCGGGATCGAATTCGGCAAAATCGATCAGCCGGTCATAGTCATCGAATGTCACATGGCCGTTGCGGAAAGTGACCAGTCCGTCTTCCCGCAAATGCCGCAGAACCCTGTTTACATGAACCGCGCTGAGCCCCAGCGCGTCCGCAAGGTGATACTGCGTGAGCGGGCAGGCATATCCCGACTTGTCCCCCAGACCGACCAGCAGCAGCCGGGCTCCAAGCTCGAGCAGGAAATGCGCCATACGCGCGTTGGCGGGGCGGCGTCCGAGACCCACGAGATGCTCGACCACCATCGCCTCGTCTCTTGACGCCGCCCATAAAATGGCGGTCGCCAGCCGGGGGGTCTGCGCGAATGCCTCCAAAAGGTCGCCGGCCGACACTTCGGCCGCCTGAATATCCGTGATCGGCTCAAAGCTATGGTCCGAGGCCCGAAGCAAAACACTGCGCAACCCGAGAAAATCACCGGGTATCTGGAAATCAACGATCTGTCGCGTTCCATCGCGCTGGATCTTGTAGGAGCACACCCAGCCCTCCGACAGGATATACGCCGTCTGTTCGGATTGTCCCTGGTGCACGAGGTCAACTCCGACCCTGAAGGATTTGCGCCGCTCGTGCAGACGCTCCAGCACAGAGAGTTCATTCTTTGAAAGAACCACAAATGCGGCGAGCTTCCGGGTGAAGGGGCTCTCTTCATATGCGTGCAAAGGCCACTCCCAACCCGTTGAAAAACTGTCGAAGACGTCTGCACAGGGACTGCTTTCGATCAGTTCACCATACCGCACTTTCTGCGACTGTAGTGAAGTTCGTCAGGCTCCCGACCGGTCCTGAAGCTTAATTCCCAAGAGGGGCGACCATGATGCCCGACCAGAAAGACCTTTCAGGCATGGCAGCTCTCTCGATTTGCGAGGCACTGCTGCTTGCCCTGGGCGATCAAAACCTTCTTCCCGAGCACGAAATCGAGGGGGTTCTGCGTGATGCGGCCGCCACACACGAGAACGCCGTCGGTCCCGATGAGGTCAGGCAAACTCATCTGGCCGTTGCCGAACTGATCAATCGGATCATCGACAACGGAAGCTCTGTAAGGCGGCCTTAGACCGGAGCGAGCACTGCGCCTTCACCTGCGAGACATCCTGTCTGTCCCACGCCGGCCCATGCCCGGACTCCTCAAGTGTCAACCCGGCCGCTTCAGCGTCGATGCGCTTACAGAACGGCCCTGCCCGAAGCCTTTGAATTCAGGAAAACGCTTTACGGCTTCCGGAAGGCCCCGAGCTTCAGTAATCGCCGAGTTTCATGTCCCGCGAGTAGTCGCCCGGAACTTCCTTCGTCACCGCCTGACCGCAGATGGTCGCGCCCCGTGTGGCGTCATAAGTCAGCGACGGGGAACCGGAGAGATCCCAGCCCTTGTTGAGCGCCTGGGTCACACGGTGGCAGAATTCGCTGTCGTCGATGCCGGTGATGAACCGATAAAGCTTCATGGATATCTCTCGCTTCCTGCAGTCAGCCTCGGGCCACAATCGCATCGGCGATGGCAATCGCCCGGCGGCCCATTTCCGCATGTAGCCGTTCCACCATCTTGCCGTCCACCTGGATCGCACCCTTGTCGGCATTTTCCGGTTTGTCGAATTCCGCATTGATCCGGCGCGCCCAGGCGACTTCTTCTTCCGAAGGGCTGAAAGCCGCGTGGCAGGGGCCGATCTGCTTCGGGTGGATCAGAGTCTTGCCGTCCATGCCCATCTCGACACCCTGCGCGCATTCGGCCTTGAAACCTTCCTCGTCCTGAAAGGCGTTGAAGACACTGTCGAGGATGTCGATACCGCCTGCCCGCGCCGCCGCGAGGCAGGTCATAAGCCAGGGCGTCATGGCCGCCCGGCCCGGGATCAGGCGGGCACGGGTTTCCTTGGCCAGATCGTTGGTGCCCATGACAACGCAGGATAGCCGCACTTCCGGATCCTTGCCGCAGGCACCGATCGCCCCGGCGTTCAGCATCGCTTCCGGCGTTTCCATCATCGCCCAGAGTTTCAAGTCGTGAGACGCCCCGTGAACGGACAACTTGTGGGCAATGCGCTGCAAATCGGCGGGGTTGTTGACCTTCGGCACCAGGATCGCATCCGGCCCGGCCTTGACGGCCGCCGCAAGATCATCCTCTCCCCAGGGCGTACCCAGACCGTTGATCCGGACGACCACCTCGCGCTCGCCGTAACCGCCCGCACTCACCGCATCGACGATCTGCGTCCGGGCCAGTTCCTTCGCATCCGGCACAACAGCGTCTTCCAGATCCAGAATGAGACAATCGACATCCAGCGTTCTGGCCTTTTCCAGCGCACGGGCATTTGACCCCGGCATGTAAAGAGCAGAGCGGCGGGGCTTGAAAACTGCGGTCATCGTCGGGTCCTGCTGGCTGTCGAAACAGAATTCGGTCAACCTAGAGGATCATGAGACGAAGTGGAATGCTCCGAAGGGGGAAGGCCGGCATCGCCCCCGGCTCAGCGGCGCTTGTCTTGCCGCTTTCTGAAGAGCATGTCCTTCGCCGCGATGACCGCGCCGACGGTTATGGCCACGCAGGCGATGGCAACCGAAAACGTCAGCGCGCCGAACCCGAACGCGATCAGGAGAAGCGTGGACAGGAGCGGCGCCGAATAGGCTGCCGCGCCCAGAACCTGGATGTCGCCGCGCTTCACGCCGATATCCCAGGTGAAGAAGGCAAGCCCCACCGGAAAGAGGGCAAGCCCGAGCAGGGACGCCCATTCCAGCGCCCCCGAAGGCCAGACTGTCTGTTCCAGCATAACATGGCACAGCGCCGAAAGGAGCGCGGTCAGCAGACAAAAACCGGCGACGGCTTCCGTCGGCACGGCCCCGAGACGCCGAGACAGGACGGAGTAACTCGACCAGAAGAGCGAGGAGGTGACCGCGGCAGCATACCCGAGAGCCGATCCACCCGAAAACGAAAGACCTTCGCCGCCGGAGATAAGCAGAACTGCCCCTGCCAGCCCCAGGACCGTTCCGGCGATATGGTGAAGGCGCAGCCTCTCGCCCGGCAGGAAGGCAGAAAACAGAACGATCAGCAACGGCCATGTGTAGTTGATCAGGTTGGCTTCCACCGGCGGAGCGTTGCGGATTGCGGTGAAATAGAAAAAATGAAATCCGAACAGACCAAAGGTGCCAAAAGCCCAGACGCGGAGCGGCTGGCGCAGCAGCTTCAGCTTGCCTGTTGCCAGAAGCCAGACAAGCGCCAGACTTCCCGAAATTCCAAAGCACAGCGCATTGAGCAGAAAGGGCGGAACCTGGCCGGAGCCGGCACCGAAAAGACCGAGAGTCGCCCACATCAGAACGGCGCTCAATCCGATGATCGTTGCTTTCACCCGTTTTGCGTCCGTCATGGCAACCCTGCTTGATGTCCGGCCCGAGCACATCGCATGAAACTGGAAGCGGCGAAAGAGTTGACGCGAATTTTCTCGAAGTCCTTGATCCTTGCTCCGGTTTCGGGACATGGTGCGATTTGCTTCAACGATTTGTCACTTCCGGGGAATTCATGTCTAAGACGGAAATCAGGGCCCTTGGTCTGGATGATGCCCACCAGCTTGCCCCGCTTATCGCCGAAAACGCCCAGGCGCTGAAACGCGGTGCGCCGCGCCGTCCGGACGAGTATTACGCGGAGCGGATCCTTGGCGACAAGACGGCCGAGGTCGTCGGAGCCTTTGAAGGCGAAAAACTGGTCGGCTTTGCGGTTTTCTTCGATCTGCCCGAACTGATCACAGGCCTGCGGATCGGGCAGCTGGACGACATATATGTTCATCCCGATCACCGCAACCAAGGCATCGGCCGACGGATCATTGAAACCCTGGTCGTCGTAGGCCAGAGCCGTGGCTGGCTGCATTTGCGCTGGATCGTACCGGGCAAGAACACTCCCGCCGTCGCGCTATATGAAAAGATCGCCGAGCCTGATCATCGCAAGAGCTATCTCATCCCGATTGACCGTCTCGCAGGAGATTGAGCCGGGGATTTCCGGCTCCGTTATCGCGGATTGTCTTTCGGATCGGCCTCGTTTGACAGGCGGTGTCTACATGCCCGCCGGAAACAGCGCCGGGATTCGTCCAAGTGGCATGAAACCCACGCTCGCGGCGCCACGATCTATCTTCACCGGCAGAGTGATCAGGGCAACGCCATCCGCGCTTTGTGCAGTCTTCAGGCTGCCGATAAAGCTTTCCAGAAGCGCGAAGGTTTGATCCTTCGGCGGGAACAATGGCTTGAGCGACTGCAGCAAAGCCGTTGCATTGCCAAGTGTCAGCGCAACGCTGCCTGACAGCGTCCCGTCACCGTGAACCAGTATTTCGCCGCTGGACGAGACGGAACTGCTCCCCATGGACGCTTCGAGGAGATCCAGTCTTACGGGCAGGTCTTCACCGTTCATGCGGACGAGAGTGGCAAGATCCGCACCCGCCAGCAGGACGGTTCCTCCAACAATCCGGATGCTGCCGCGCAGATCGACCGTGTCCAGAAGATCCGGCAGGGACACCAGCTTCAGCGCATCAATCGAGACATAACCATCCAGTGCACCGGCCAGATCCGGTGCTTCGCGTATATGAACTTCGGCCTTCTCTGCTGAAAACACACCCGCGGAGACGGCATTTTCAATGGCAGCTTCCGGCTTCCGGACAACCGCATTGAGCTCGCCCAGCGCGTTCTCTCGAAATTTCAGGCTGGCCCGGCCAGTCTCCCATGCGATGTTACCGGAAACACCTGTCATCGGACTGATCAAAGCCGCCGGCGTCTTGGCCTCGAAGATCACGTGTCGGGGATTATAGACCAATGCAACCGCATGCAGTCCACCGAGCGATGCGGCAGTCCCGTCGCGGTCACGCGAGCGCATGTCCGTGCAACTGACTTCATAACGGAAGGGATAACCGCGTATGGCAAGATCCGCGCAGGAGACCACCAGTCCGGCTCCCGCCATCCGGGTCAATTGCAGGTCGAGTTGATCGGCCAGGACCGAACGGCCGTAAACCCAGGCGGCGGACCAGCCGGCCGTCACCAGGACAACGGCGGCCAACAGGAAAATGTAGCGGCGTTTCGTTGATTTTGTTGACTTTTTCACGGCAGACGTCACCTTTCGAGCACTCCCTGTTGCATTGGGCGGTCACGATCGATGCGCCGTATCGCGCGGTGCGCCTTGCCAAGTGAACTGTTTATCGCCATCAAATGAATCCATATTGGTGGGACATGCTCCAAAGGCTTGCGTCGATGTGACTCGATACGCCTGCGGAAACTATGACAGGACGATATGAGCGATTTTTGGGTATTTGGCTACGGATCATTGATGTGGAATCCGGGATTTGACCACCTGCGCACCGAGCAGGCGCTCCTGAGGGGAGCTCATCGGGCGCTGTGTGTTTATTCCTGGGTTCACCGCGGCACCCAGGAACGGCCTGGGCTTGTCTTCGGCCTCGACAATGGCGGTGCCTGTCATGGCAAGGCCTATCAGGTGTCCGCCGACATCTGGCCGCAAACGCTCGATTATCTGCGTGCCCGCGAGCAGGCCACGATGGTTTACAAGGAGCATTGGCATCCGGTCGAGCTCGTAAGCGGTGAAAAGGTGGAAGCACTCGTCTACATGGTCGATCACGGCCACCCGCAATATGCCGGCGCTCTGCCGCTGGAAGAGCAACTGGGCATCGTGAGCGGTGCGGTCGGACAATCCGGTGCAAATCCGGAATATGTCCTCAACACCGCCGCCCACCTTGAGAAGTTGGGCATCACGGACACCGCTCTGGCTTCCCTTGCCGCACGGCTGAACGGCAAATCGGAGACTTAAGGCGTGTCGCGTTTAGACGGATTCACCTAGTTCTGGAAAACGCTCGAGGCAGCGTTTGAATTGCAAATGCGTTCGGGTGGGTTCCTGAACTAAATTTAACGCGACAGGCACCGGCACCAAGTTCAACAAACAAGAACTTATTTGTTGAGCTCGGTACCCGTTTCGCGGGCCTGCCTGAGCTTGTCCGCCTGTTCCAGCACCGGCGACGGGGTTGCCGCCTGCCGCGCTTCCTCAAGCAGACGGTCGCTTGCCGTTTCAATGTCCGCCACAATACGCGTCTGAAAGACATCGGCCGGGAGCCCGGGCTCGATTTGCGGCAGAATTTCCACAATCACCGTTCCCGGATAGACCCTCCAGGACGATCGCGGCCAATACAGCCCTGCATTATGGGCAATCGGCACGACAGGACACTTCAGATCCCGGTAGAGATGCGCGATGCCGAACTTGTATTTGGGTTCCGCACCGGCCGGACGGCGGGTGCCTTCCGGGAAGATCAGGATCTGTCGCCCTTCCGCGATGGCCTGCTTGGCCGACAGCATCATCGCTGCCAGGGCTTCCGAACGTTTGCCGCGGTTGATGGCGATCTGTCGGTACTTCGCGGTGTACCAGCCGAAAATCGGTATCCAGCGCAACTCACGCTTGAGAATGAAGGTGGGGCTGGAAAAGAGCGGAATGAGCGCAACCGTTTCCCAGGCCGACTGGTGTTTCATGGCGGCAATAAACCCGCCCGGAGGAAGGTTCTCCCGGCCGCGCAGCTCCACCTTGATGCCTGCGACAAGGCGCATAAGAAGCTGCAAGGCTTTGGACCAGAGCGGCACGACCCACCAGCCCCATTTGCGCGGCAGCAGCAGCACGGGAGAAAACAGGATCATCAGAACCAGATTGAGAACGTAAAAAAGGATCTGGAACAGGGTGGAGCGCAGAAGAATCATGGCACCTGAATTACTGGAACAGTCAGCTCACGGCAAGATGTCCCCGGGACCGAGTCAGGCCATCGTCCCGACGGCTGTCAGTTCACGCCCTGCAGGGTCAACCGGAGTCGGGCGACGCTATACTTCACATACTCGCGCATGAGAAGCCAGATCGTTGCCGGTTCCCTGTACCATTCCTCCAGTTTCAGGTCCTTGGAGAAGACGGGATAGGCAATGAGTTCGACTTTCGGCAGGGCACCGGACAGTTCCACCCTGGCCCGTGGCAGGTGATAGGCGCTGGTAACGACCAGAAGCGAGGAAAATCCGTTTTTGCGGACCCAGCTTGCCGTTTCCGTTGCATTTCCGGCGGTATTGAGCGCAACCCTGTCGAGCTCAACGGTGCTTTTTTTCAGCGGCATGCGCGAGGAAGTGACGGCGGCAAGCTGCTCCCGGGTCGTCCCCGGATGAACGCCGGAGATCAGCAGCCGGTTCGCCCTGCCTTCTTCCAGAAGACGCACAGCTTCGTTAACCCGGGCGTGTCCGCCCGTCAGAACGACGATTGCATCGGCGTTTGCCGTATGAGGAACCTGAACCCCTGCGATCCTGTTGGCAAAAAGCACGAAATGGACGACAGTCCCGGCCAGCAAAGCCGTCACCAGAGTGACAGCCAACACGCGCAGCCCGAACCGTCTCTTGCGCCTTTCCCCAGACTGCATCTCGGTCCTGCTGTCCGAAACCGCAGCCTGCGATGCGGACGCACGACGTTCCGCAGCGATGGAAACACCATCGTCCAAAGCGGGGTCTATGGCTGTGTCGGCATGTATCATCACGCAACTATGATAAGTGATTCGGCCAATTTCGCGGCATAGGTCGGTATTGATGTATCAGCGATTCGCCTCGTGCAAGTAGCGACCGATCCCGAACCGGACGAACGCGCAAGCAATGTTGGCCGGTTTTCCAGCGCAATGGAAGCGTTGAGGACTACCAAACCCGCAATTCAATCGGGATTTCCGGACGATACCCGTTTTTTTCCGCCCCGCAGGGTCAGTCCACTTTGGCCAGATGCGCCTTCACGGCCAGGCCGGAAGTGAGCGCGGTTAAAATGGCCACGAGAAAAACAACACCGAAGACGCCGAAGTACCCCGGCAGGCTGACGGATATGCCACCGAAGAGCGCCGACATCTGGTCGGAACCGGCCTGACCCGACCCTTGCCGGGTGAGCATGTCCATGATGACGAAACTGACGATCGCGGCGACACCTCCCGACACGCCTCCCTTCAGCCCGAGCATCAGGAAATGCCGTTGAAACTCTCGTGCGATGAAGCCGTCTTCCGCACCGACGAAATGCAGCACAGAAACAACATCCTTGTTGCCCGCCATGGCCGACTGAGTGGCGAAGACGACGCTGAGCACCATGGAGCTGAGGACGAGGATCATGATGGCGATACCGGCGGCGACCACCGCGCCCGCCATGGCTGAAAGACGTGAGGTCCAGATCGAATGATCGTCGACACTCGCACCGGTCACATTCCGGCTCACCGTTTGCTTGAGCTGTTCCAGGTTCAACTCTGCCGGGTCGCCGACGTTGATCTGGATAAGCCGGGGGACCGGAAGTCCGTCGAGTTGCAGACCTTCTCCCAGCCAGGGCTCCAGAAGTGCCTTGGTTTCCGCATCCGACAGGGCGCGAACCGAATCGATGCCCGGAAACTCCTGGGCCAGGGCGACCGCCTTGTCGATCTCGCGCAGCATGTCGACGCCTTCTGTCGGACGGATCTGGATGGTGATTTCGCGCACCAGATCGTTCTGCCAGGCATCGGCGGCGTCCCAGACGACGGACACCCCGCCGACGGTCAGGCAGGCAAGAAAGCTCATGATGGCGACGACAAGGGTCAACGCCCGCCCGGCGACCGATTGCGGCGGAACGATTGCGGCGGCCGGGCGAAGCCGGGCGTCGTCGCTCCCATCCGGATCCTTCGGTCTCGGTGACGCCTTGCGCTTCGGACGTTTCGGCCGCTCCTTGCGGCGCGGCGACTTGACGTCCGCAGCGCTCGCCCGGCGCTTTTTTGTATCGTCCGGCTGTGCCATTTCCTGCCTAGTCAAAGATCGCGAGACGCCCGTCCGTGAGAACCATGCGTCTGGCATCAACCTGTTCCAGAAGAGTGATGTCGTGCGTCGCTATCACCACGGAAGTGCCGAGTTTGTTCAATTCGATGAAAAGACGCAACAACCGTCGCGCCAGCGGTGGATCGACATTTCCCGTGGGCTCATCCGCCAGCAACACCTCGGGCCGGGTAATCAGTGCGCGGGCGATCGCCGCACGCTGCTTTTCGCCCCCGGACAGAACCGGCGGCAGGACGTGCATGCGCTCACCCAGGCCCACCCACTTGAGGAGGTCGATCACGTCCGACCGGTATTCGCTCTCCTCCTTGCCACCCACCCGCAGCGGCAGGGCGACATTTTCGTAGGTCGTCAGATGGTTGAGCAGGCGGAAATCCTGGAAAACCACCCCGATCTTGCGCCGCAGCGCCGGCAGTTCCTGCTTCTCGATGATACTCAGGTCGCGGTTGAAAACCTTGATCAGGCCGCGTGTCGGCCGCAGCGACATGAACAGAAGTCTGATCAGGCTGGTTTTTCCGGCCCCGGAAGGACCGGTCAGGAACTGAAACGACTGCTGTTCGATCTGAAATGTCAGATCCTGCAGGATCTCGGGACCCATCCCATATCTCAATCCGACATTTTCGAAGCGGATCACAAGTGCGACTCCTGTTGATGGACCGACGCTACGACCTGGGCGTTAACGCTGCATTAATCATATAAAGGTCCATTGGACAGCTGAAACCCCGTCACGGGATTTGCCGGTCTTTGTCCAGTATTTCCTGCCGAAAGGCGACCTTCGCCGGCCGGACCGCCCTGACAAGACCGCCCTGACAAGACGAGGGAGAGCGCACCGCATGAAACAGAATCTGTTTGAGGAGCGCGCGGAAAAACCATGCAAGCGATAGATCAAGTTGCGCAGCCCGTGAAGCGTCAAGTCGCCTGCCGCGCTTTCGAACCGGCGAGGGAACCGTGGGGTCGTTCAGCACGCTTTCGCCGTTCCGGCGCGATACCATCGTGGAAAACACCGGGAAGCAGCCGCACTTTCCTGTGCTTTTCTTCAATTGAAGACCGATCCGCGGCGCAATCATGATAACCGTTAACCTGACTTGGTTGCGATCTGGTGGACAATGGCAGGGTGTTCCCGCACTTGAGAGCGATCGATCTGCTTTCCCGTGAATTGCATGAAGCATGTGATGTTGATGAACGAACCGTTTGAGCAAGCCATGACGAAAGGTCTTCGCCGATGAAGATCACCTGTCCGGACTGCAGTACGTCCTACGAGATCAAGGCGGAAGCGGTCGGCCCGGAAGGCCGCAGCGTGAAATGCGCCAAATGCGGAAATCGCTGGTTTGTCTCTTCCGAAGACGAAGAAGGCACAATAGACTTCGAAGCTGCGGACGAGCCCGTTGAAGCTGCCGCACCGGAGGACGCTGGCGAAGCCGCCGAGGAAGCGGACTGGACAGCCGACGCCGAAGAGGATTCCGGCGCCTCTGCTCTTGAGGAAGAACCGGCCGATCCCGACATGGGGGGAGAAGATCCTCCCGATATCACATCGCCTTCACCGGTCGCCATGTCACCCGCCACATCCGACGAAGGCAAGTTCGCCGAGGACCTGCGGGAGGAAGAAGGGGCCGGAGACGATATTGAATCGCTTGCCAAGCGTCCCAAGATTATCGTCAACCCGAACAAGTTTCGCCGCGACCACATAAGCACGGTGATCAACTGGCTCTTCCGGCGCAATTTCCGACGACTGGGTGGATTCACCCTGTTCGGCTTCGCGCTGGTCGCCTGCCTCCTGCTCGTGCTGATGCGGGACAATATTGTCAAGCAATCGCCGGATCTGGCCAGCCTGTTCCAGATGATCGGCTTCGACGTCAACCTGCGCGGTCTGGAATTCAGGAACCTCAGGACCTTTACCGAAGTCGAAGACGGTAATCGTGTGCTTGTCGTCGAGGGTTCGATCCGTAACATTCTCGAAGAGACCAACGTGGTTCCCGCGATCCGGCTCGCCATTCGCAGCGACGATATGCAGGAAGTTTACGCCTGGACCGTGGAGCCCCGCACCAGATCCCTTAACGCCCTTGATGAAACAAGGTTCAGAACCATCCTTTCCGATCCGCCCACAGGGGCGACCGATATACAGGTCCGGTTCGTGGACCGCGGCAACAAGCAAATAGTTCTCGAGTGACCATGACAACCGATATTCTCACTTTGTTCGATGAAGACGCCATCGCCGTGCGGGTCGCCTCGCTGGCGGAGGAAATCGCCGAAGGGCACGCGAAGGATCTGCTGGTCGTAGCCGTGCTCAAGGGCAGCTTCATCTTTGCGGCCGATCTTGTCCGCGCCATGCACCGGGCGGGCCTGGAGCCGGAAATGGAATTCATCCATCTGTCGTCCTACGGCGCCGGAACGGAAGGCTCGGAGGCCATCCGGGTCCTGCGCGATGTCGAAAGTGATGTTAACGACCGCGATATCATTTTGGTGGATGATATTCTCGAATCAGGCCGCACGCTCGCTTTTGCCAAGGAACGGCTCATGAGCCGCGGCGCCCGCTCGGTTAAAATAGCGGCGTTACTCGACAAACCCGAGCGCCGCAAAGCTGCCATATCTGCAGACTATGTCGGTTTTGCTTGTCCAGATAAGTTCGTCGTCGGATATGGCATGGATATGGGTCACGCTTGGCGGCAGTTGCCCTATATTGGATACGTCGTTGCCTCGGACGAGGCGTCAGCAGACGGAAAGACAGGAGAGTGAGCATGGCTCGCATTCTTCTTACGGAAGACGATGAGGCGGTCCGCAGCTTCGTGAAGCGTGCCCTGGAACTTGACGGGCATAGCGTCGAAGCGGCTGAAGACGGTGGAGAAGCGGTGGAAATCCTGACCCGCAACAAGGGCGGTTACGATCTCCTGCTATCCGACATCAAGATGCCCGTCATGGACGGCATCGCGCTCGCACTTCAGGCCGCGCGCGACTATCCGCGCATGCCTATCCTGCTGATGACCGGTTTCGCCGACCAGAGGGAACGGGCAAACGGCCTGGACGCACTGGTGCATGACGTGGTCACCAAGCCGTTTTCGCTCGCCGATATCCGCAGGGCGGTGCGCAACGCCATCGCGGGAGAGACGATACGGGAGACCCGTCGCTACGCTTGAGGTCCGGACAGGTCTGCCAATAGAAATTGATCCCGCCTGAACAATCTATTCCGGCGGGTTTTTTCTATTGTGAAAGCGTTGCACGTTTGCGAAGTCTCGCGCTCAAACGCATTCAAGGTTCAGGATAATTCCCGAGACAGCGTTTGCCTTGCGAATGCCGTCGGACGATCTCCTGGGTTCGCCTTTTGACGCAACATGCCCAAGAGCGAGCTACCGGGCGGTTTTCACAACCCCGCGAACGTCCGGCAATGCAGGTACCAGAGACACTCCGGACCCGGTCAGTACCGCTTCAACAGCCGCTCCAGATAATCCAGTTCCAGCTTCGGCCGCGATGGATCTGAAAAGCGGCGGCGGAGTTCCTCGAGGATCCGTCTGGCCCGCTGGACGTCGATTTCATCGGGAATGCGCACCCGATTGTTGAAATCCGGACCTTCGGTGCGGCGCGGACGGCCGAGCGGGTCTTCGTCAAGCGGCGAGGGGCCGTTGGGAGAGCCCATCCCTTCGCCTTGCCCCATCATCTGTTCGCTCAGGCTCTGCGCCCCGCGCCGCAATGCATCCAGGGCATTGCCCTGCTCGCCGACAGCCTGCTGGCCCTGACCCTGTCCGAGCGAATCTTGCGCCTCGCCCATGGACTCCCCGGCCTGGCCCAGCGCCTCATTCTGACCCATGCCGTTCTGGCCAAGCTGCTCCATGAGCTGTTCAAGCTGCTGAGCGAGGTCGCCCTGGCCCTGCTGAAGCTGCTGCAGCATCTGCTCCAGCTGTTCCATGGTCAGTTGCTGCCCCTGGCCCTGTTGACCCTCTCCCTGCTGACCAGGCTGCTGCTGCCCTTGCTGTTGCTGATCCTGATTGAACTTGTGCGTCTCATCCATCAGCTGTTGCTGCCGCTGGATCATCTCGCCGAGCTGGTTCAGCATTTCCATCATTTCGCTCGACATGGCGTTCGGCGTCATCTGCGGCCGGCCGGCCTGAAGGTTTTCCAGCATCCGCTGCATCTCCGCCAGCAGTTCACGGGCCGCATCCCGCGATCCCGTGCGTGCCAGTTCCTCGATCCTGTCCAGCAATTCGCTCAGATCGTTCTGACTGAGTGTTTGCTGGTTGCTCTCGAAGTTCTGCATGGCCTGAGGGTTCTGACGCATCTGTTCGGCCAGCGCCTGCATGAATTCCTGAAGGGCTTCGCGAACGTCCTGGGTCAGCTTGGCGATCTCCTCGTCACTCGCCCCCTCTTCAAGAGCCTTGCGCAAGGCCTCTTGCGCGTCCCTCAGCTTGCGTTCGGCCTCGGACAGGTCTCCATCCTCGATCGACAGTGCAAGGTCCCACAGAAGCGGCAAAAGCGCTTTCAGCTCTTCATCCGTGCGCGCGCTTGTCAGCTCGCCATAGGCATACCGCATGCCGAGATAGTCGCGCGCCTTGTAATCGAAGGTTTCCGGCGCGAGCAGCAGTGCGTCGAAAGCGGTGATGATCTGCGGATGATTTTGCGCGTCGAGCGCCAGATTGCGGCGCTGCTCGACAACCGCCCGTGCCAGCGGCTTGCCGAAACGGCGCTGGGGCAGGGTTATCCTGTAGGCGGGAGACAATCCCTCCTGCTCCGCCTGGTCCCGTGCCATCAGCGTCAGGTCAACCTCGGCGCCGGCCCACGGATGCGATGTCAGGTCGCGGATGGTTTCCGCCGTCTTGGCGGTGCCCGCGCGCGCAGGTAGCGACAAGGGGAAGACCGGAGCCTCGACCAGCGGCCGCGCAACCCGGTTTTCGTGCTCGAGATCCGGCAACGGCGAAATGCGTCCCTCCGCAGCCACCACCCCGTAATCGTCCTTGACCAGATAGGAAAACTTCAGCGCACCGCTGAGCTGTTCTTCCGGGTCGTCCGTCAGACGGATTTCCGGCGCATGATCCGGACGGACCGCGAATACAAAGCCCATGATCGGCTCGTCGCCGTTCAAAAGCTCGACAATCCCCGTGGTTTCGAGTTCGAGGCGCCGCTCGACCGGCAGGAGTTCGCTGAGGGCCGGTTCCCCGGTTACACCTGTCTCTTCCGGTTCTATGACACGCGGTTCCGTGTCATCAGCCCCGGCGAATGTCATCGACAGCTGGCGCGCGCCCTGTGACCTGACCACGAGAACCGACCCTTCCGGAACGGACACGGGCGCGCCGGGCTCGCGGAGCTGCGCGCTCTCCCCGGTAAGATAGATCGGTGCTTCGCTGGTATACAGGGGAGGGGTCACCCAGGCGTCGAGGCGGCTCGGCGCTTCAACCGTGTTGAAAGGATTTTGAAAAGCGGACCCAAGACGGGACAGGCGGTCGCCGCTCGCGGTGGAAAATCCGATGATGAGCAGGCTCGCCGCCAGCACGCGGAACGCCCAGGGGTCCTTGCGGTAGGCTTGGGGATCCGGCGCCCGTGAGCGGATGGCTGCGACCGCTTCCGCCGTACGGCGCAGATGCAGCGCCCACATAGCCTGGCTTTCCGGGTTTCCCGACCCGACCGAAAGATCATCCTCGAGAGTGGTCAGGGGCCGGTGCGCATAGCCGGAGGATGTCTCGACCCGGGACAGCGCCTCGTCGCGCGTCGGCCAGGCAAGCCTGAACAAGCCCCTTGCCGCCCGGATCGCTGCAATCGCAAAAAGGATTACGCCCACCGGTCCCGCCCAGACGGGCAATATCAGCCACAGACCAAGCCATGAGAGACCTACGAAGATACCGGCGACCACCAGCACCGGCAGCAGCGCACGCCAGAAACGTTCCAGGAACAGGGCCCGCCGGCTGAAGCGGACAAGTTTCTCCAGACGGGTCGTGATGAAACTCCGGCGCTCATTCGTCCCGGGCGTTACCGGACGCTTGATATCCTGCTGGCTGTCATTCGGGCTCAAGAGCACCTCCGGTTCATATCCCGCAAATGCCGTTCCCCTGAAAGGCGCAGCGCAGGACCTGCCCACCTGATACAAGGTGAGGCAAAGGAGCCTTGGCGGCAACCTGTACAATCAACTAATTGTCGGAAGTATCGGTCACGAACCCTTGAACCAGTCGGGAATTCGGTCAAGGCCGAGCAGGTCCTCGTAAGTGGTTCTGGGTCGAACGACCGCAAATTCATCAGCGTTTACGAGGACTTCCGGCACAAGCAATCGGGAATTGTAGGTGCTGGACTGCACTGCACCGTAAGCGCCGGCGGAATAGACCGCCAACATATCCCCAGCATTCACCCTCGCCATGTCCCGGTTCTGGGCAAGAAAATCACCCGTTTCGCATACGGGACCGACGATATCCGCCTTGATTCGGCCGCTTTCAGCCGCGTTTTCGCGGACCGGGCGGACCTCGTGATAGGCCTCATAAAGGGTCGGGCGGATGAGATCGTTCATCGCACCGTCAACGATCACGAACGTCTTGTCCGCGCCTTCCTTCACATAGATGACGCTGGTCACCAGGATGCCCGCGTTGCCCGCGATCATGCGGCCGGGTTCGAACATCACCCGGCAATCCAGTTCCCGCACGTGCTTCTTGACCACCTGTGCATAGGCACCCGGGTCCGGTGGCGGATCGTTGTCCGTGACATAGGGAATGCCGAGCCCACCGCCGAGATCGACATGATCGATCTGGTGGCCTTCCGCCCGCAAGCCGGAAATCAGGTCGCCCAGCCGGGCGAACGCCTGGTCGAACGGTTCCAGCTCCGTGATCTGCGAGCCGATGTGCATATCGATGCCGGTGACCCTCAAACCGGGCAGATCGGCGGCTTCCGCATAAACCTCATGCGCCCTCTGCCAGGGAATACCGAACTTGTTTTCCGCCTTGCCGGTTGCGATCTTGGCATGTGTTCTTGCATCCACATCCGGATTGATGCGCACCGAAATACGCGCGGTTTTCCCCATTTCGCTGGCGACCCGTGAAAGTTGCCGCAATTCAGGTTCGGATTCGACATTGAAGCAGAGAATGTCCTCTTCAAGCGCAAGAGCCTGCTCCGCCTCGGTCTTGCCGACCCCTGAAAAAACGATCTTGTCGGCCGGCACACCCGCCGCTCGTGCACGGCGCAGCTCGCCTTCGGACACAACGTCCATGCCTGCGCCGAGGTCAGCCAGCGTCTTCAGCACCGCCTGGTTCGAATTGGCCTTCATGGCATAGCAGACCAGCGAGGGAATATCGTCGAATGCGGATGCAAAGACCTGATAATGCCGGGTCAAAGTCGCCGTGGAGTAGCAATAGAACGGCGTGCCGACCTCACGGGCGATCTCCTCGATCGCCACGTCTTCGGCAAACAGTTCTCCGTTTTTATAGGCGAAGTGATGCAAGTCGTGCCCTCATGCGGGTGAACGCGCTGAAAGTGCAGGCGTCCTTAGTTGATCAGAAAGTCCAGAAAGAACGGTTCGTCGCTTTCCGGTTCCTGCGACTGCACGGCAGCGACGGCCGGATCGGCCGCAGCACCTTGCTGCGCCGGGGGAGCTCCCGGGTCGTCCAGCGCGCCCTTCCGTCCACAACCGGTCAGGGTCAGGCCCAGGCAAAGACCGAGCAACGTCAGAATTTTTATTCGGGATTTCATGACCATCCGTGCCCTTTTCGCAAAACCCTTGTCGGTCTTCTCCTCGCATGACAGACCGAATTCGGCAAGCTCACACCGCCTTGTCATGCCAAGATTGAACGCCTTCACCCTCTGGACAGCTCTTTCAGCCAGCGGCGCGCCTGTTTGCGCACGTTCACAGGCGAGGTTCCGCCGTAGCTTGTACGGCTGCGGACCGACTTGTCGACGGACAGCACCGAGAAGATTTCCGCACTGATCTTCGGCTCTACCGATTGCATGTCTTCCAGCGGAATCTTGTGCAGCTCGACATTCCGCTCAACAGCCAGGGCAACGATCCGGCCGGTTACATGATGCGCATCCCTGAAGGGCAGACCGAGCACCCTTACAAGCCAGTCGGCCAGGTCCGTTGCGGTGGAATAGCCGGACCCGGCAGCCTTTTTCATGACTTTCGTCACCGGCTCCAGATCCCGCACCATGCCGGTCATGGCCGCAAGCGCCAGGGAAATGCTGGCAAGTCCGTCGAATGCCTGTTCCTTGTCTTCCTGCATGTCCTTGGAATAAGCGAGCGGCAGACCCTTCATCATCACCAGAAGCGCCTGAAGAGAGCCGTAGATCCTGCCGGTCTTGGCGCGCACGAGCTCCGCAGCGTCCGGATTCTTCTTCTGCGGCATGATCGAAGAGCCCGTTGAGAACTTGTCCGACAGCTTGACGAACCCGAACTGCGCGGAGCACCAGATGACGATCTCTTCAGCAAGGCGGGAAAGATGCATTGCGGCAAGGGACGCCGCAGCAAGTGCCTCAATGACGAAGTCCCGGTCGGAAACCGCGTCCAGCGAATTTGCCGCCGGCCGGTCGAACCCGAGGGCTTCGGCCGTCATCTTCCGGTCGATCGGGAAAGACGTCCCGGCCAGAGCGGCCGCACCCAGCGGGCTTTCGTTCATGCGCCTGCGCGCATCGCGTACGCGGCCCCGGTCACGGGAGAACATCTCCACATAGGCAAGCAGATGATGCCCGAAGGTAACCGGCTGGGCAGATTGCAGATGCGTGAACCCGGGCATGACATCGCCCGCATGGATTTCCGCCTTTTCGGCGAGCACCTGCATCAGTTCACTGAGCTGGTTGTCCAGAGTGTCCAGGGTGTCCCGCACCCAGAGGCGGAAGTCTGTGGCGACCTGGTCGTTTCTGGAACGCGCGGTGTGCAGGCGTCCGGCGGCAGGTCCGACCAGTTCGGCCAGCCGGGACTCTATGTTCATGTGGATGTCTTCCAGCGCCCGCGAAAAGACAAACTCGCCGCTTTCGATCTCTGACAGAATTGTGTCTAGACCTTGAACGATCTTGTCTGCATCGTCCTGCGTGACAATGTCTTTCTCGGCGAGCATGCGCACATGGGCTTTCGAGCCGTCGATGTCTTGCTTATAAAGTTTCCGGTCATAGTCGATGGAGGCGTTGATCTCCTCCATGATGGCGTCCGGTCCTTCTGCGAACCGGCCTCCCCACATGCGATTGCTCATGTCCTGTCCCTTAAGAGGCGCCTCTTGCGAGGTGTGAACGAATGACGAAGCCAACCGAACCCGCAAAACGCTCCGGACGCGGCCTTGTGGCCGCCGGGCTTGCAGGCACCGTAGCTGCTGTAGCGGCTCTATACGTGATCGCCGGACCCGATGGCAACATTGCAGGCGCTGAAACCTGCTCGGCCACCCTGGAGACGGCGGCGGAGGCGAAACCCCACGCCACCGGCGAAGTAGCCGCATTCCTGCCCGCGAGCCAGCCGCTTGATCTCAAGGACCTGACCTTCATGGGACCGGACGGGGCGCAGGTCAGCATCGCCGACTTCGGCGACAGGACTGTTCTTCTCAATCTATGGGCAACATGGTGCGCGCCTTGCCGAAAGGAGATGCCGGCACTTGACCGGCTTCAGGCCGATATGGGCGACGAAAACTTCGAAGTGGTCGCGGTCAACCTGGATCGCGGCGGGCCGGACAAACCCAGGGCCTTTCTTGAGGATATCGGCGTCAGCCACCTGACCTACTACCAGGACAGCTCGAACGGGCTCCTGAAAGACCTGAGAAAAGTCGCCCGCGCGACGGGTCTGCCGACAACCATTCTGGTGAGTCCGGAAGGCTGCGAGATCGGAACCATGTACGGCCCCGCCGAATGGGCTTCGGGCGAGGCGAAGGAGCTGGTTCGAAGCGCAGTCAAAAAACCGGCGGGCTGAGCGCACGCCGGAATATCGATCTGCAAAAGTTGCAAATAAAATTCAGACAGAGATATCGACCGCTTCGCCGAGGCCCGGAATCTTGCGGGCTTCGCGGCGCGTTTGTTCCGTTTCCTGCGCCTCGTCAAGCCGGCTGGCTACCTGGCGTTCCTGTTCATTCTGATCGCGAATGGCATTGGCCGCAAGCTGGCTGCGCGTGTCGGCAGCGCTGTAGGCGGCGGAAGAAGACGTTTCGGATATACTCGACATAAACCGTACTCCTTGGACGCGGTGAAAAAGTCTCACCGGATTTGGCTTGCCGAGAGCCACCTGCTCTCAGCTGTAACCAGAATTCTTTAGACCGTGATATCGACCTGACCGCCGAGCCCTTTTCCGGGATCCTGCGATTGCACGCGATTCTCCATCTGTTCGGCCTGCCGCGACAGGACCTCAGCCCGGTTCGAACTGAAATTGGCCTGACGTTTGACCGTTTCGGCCACAGCTTCGGACTGCCGGATCTTGGCCGCTTCCGCCTGAGCCGCAGCCTTTTCCGTTCGCGCCGAACTCAGCGAGGGTTGATAAGCCTGAGATGTTCCAGTCCCTATTGAAGCGGGCATGGCCATTCCAATCCATGAAATTATTCAAAGGCTATTTTGCATCAGACAACCGGATTTAAAGGTAAATTTAAAAATGAAACGCTTCGGTTGATTGAAGATATCTTCATAGACAAAAGAAGTTTTTTCTAAATTTTTAATCACTGTCGAACAATGTCTTGAAGTTACTCAACATCCAGGAAAACGTGCAGCCGTTCCTTATCGGTCATTCACCACCCGAACGAGATGCCTGAACGCAAGAAACCGCCTTCCGAAGGGCTCGGAACACGGCTGCTGTTAAGAACTTGAAGAAGGAAAGGTATCAGGCGGTGACGTCGACCTGGGTCCCCAGACCCTCGGCAGGAGCTGCCTGGACCGCCTGAAGATTGTCAGCGCCTTCCTGCAGGAGAGCAACCAGGCTGGCGTCCTGCTCGGCCGCCATTTTCATCATGGCGGACTGCAACTGCTGACCCGTCTGGGCTTGAGTCATGGCAACATAGGTGTTGGCAATTCCAGCGCTGTCCATAGCGAACGGGTTCCCCTGATTGAAACCGCACCGTAACTTTCAGCCCTTAAACAAGCGTTAACAAACGCTTACCCTGTCAATTCCCGTCTTTGCCGAGCGCTTTCCGGCGTATCTTGCCGGACGGTGTGCGCGGCAACTGGTCGACAACCCGGTAGACCTTGGGGCGCTTGTAGTCGGCAAGGGCGGACATGGCGTGGCCGGCAAGGCGATCCGTATCGAAACTGTCGCGATCTCGAGGGACGACAAATGCCGTGATCAGGCTAACGCCTGCACTTGCCGCCACCGATTTGACGGCCACTTCCAGCACCTGCGGATCCGCCGCCAGAACCCGTTCCACCTCCTCCGGCGCGACGCGGTAGCCGAAGGCATTCATCAGATCGTCGCAACGCCCTTCATACCAGTAGTAGCCATCCTCATCCCTGCGGGCCCGGTCTCCCGTCAAAAACCAGTCACCATTGAACGCCGCCGCCGTTTCCTCCGGGCGGTTCCAGTATCCCAGCATCAAACCGGGCTCGTCGCGGTGAATGGCCAGAAGACCGGTTTCCCCCGCCACCACGAACTCCGTGTCTGCGGACGGGTCCTCGTTCACAATCGCCACCTTGCGTCCGGCCTGTGGCTTTCCCGGCGATCCCGGTTTCACCGGCACATCGGGGCCGCTGGAAAGATAGGTCGAAATCTCGCTCATGCCGAGGGCTTCATAAAGTTCGCGGCCCGACCGCTCCCTCCAGTCGCGATAAAGCCCGGCCGAAAGCGCCTCCCCGGCAGTCAATCCGTGACGCAGCGCCGGAAAGGCAGCAGCCGAGACGTCTCCGTATTTCAGGATCCGCCGGTAGAGGCTCGGAACGGCGGCGAAAAGGCTGGCGTGGCTGGCCTCCAGAATCAGCGGCCAGATCTCCGGGTCGCGGGGACCATCATAGACAATACTGGTCGCGCCATTTGCCCAGGGGTCCATCAGTCCGACACCAAGCGTGTAGGTCCAGTTGAAGGCACCCGCATGCAACAGCCGGTCTGTGCGGGAGATGCCATACCAGCCACGATACATCGGCGCACGGGCCGCAGCCGCCCGATGTGCGTGCCGAACGCCCTTCGGTGCACCGCTCGTTCCGGAGGTGTAGATCAGAAAAGCCGGATCATCCCGGCCGGTATCCGCGAAATCGGCAGCGGAGAAACGTTTCAACGCGTCGACGTCCTCGGGACCCAGGAAAGGAACTTCCGCGCTCATCGGCAGTGTAGTCTTGCCGTCATGCAGCACCATCGACGCGCCGCTATCTTTCAGGATCGCCTCTGTCTCAAAGGACGTCAGCAGCGTGGATGTCGGCACCGGAACGAAGCCACCGGCGATCGCGCCGAAAAACAGCAGCGGAAAATCGCTCGAATGCCCAATGCGCAGTAAAACCCTGTCTCCGGCCTGAAGACCGGCGGCCGCAAGTCCTCCCGCGACGGACAGAACCGATTGCGTGATCGCTTCGAATGTGTGGACTTCCAGAAGTTCCCCGCCTGACCCGACCACTTCCAGCGCCGTCTTGCCCGGGTCGGCGCCCGCCCCGGTCAGACAGTACCGTGCGAGATTCATCGGGACCTATCGCGTCGGGACAGGTGTCTCGCCACGATAATCGTAAAATCCGCGCTGGGTCTTGCGGCCGAGCCAGCCGGCCTCGACATATTTCACCAGCAGCGGACACGGGCGGTATTTGGTATCCGCCAGGCCCTCATAGAGCACCTGCATGATCGACAGACAGGTGTCCAGGCCGATGAAATCCGCCAGTTGCAGCGGACCCATCGGGTGGTTCGCACCCAGACGCATGGCCTTGTCGATCGACTCGACCGAACCGACGCCTTCGTAGAGCGTATAGATCGCTTCGTTGATCATCGGCAGAAGGATCCGGTTGACCATGAAGCCCGGGAAATCCTCGGCGACCGCAACCTGTTTGCCGAGACGGTCGCAGAACTCCCTTGAGGCGTCGAAGGTTTCGTCCTCGGTGGCGATGCCGCGCACCAGCTCCACGAGCTCCATCAAGGGAACCGGGTTCATGAAGTGGATGCCGATGAAGCGTTCCGGACGATCGGTTGTCGCGGCAAGGCGGGTGATGGAAATCGACGACGTGTTTGTCGCCAGAATGGCTTCCGGTTTCAGGATCGGGCAAAGCTGCGAAAATATCTTCCGCTTGACCTGCTCGTTTTCGACCGCGGATTCAATCACCAGATCGGCATCGCTGACGAGGTCGAGGTCCTCGGCGGGCTTGATCCGGTCGAGCGCCGCCTTTCTGACTTCTTCGGTGATAAGCGATTTGGAAACCTGGCGCGCCATGTTGCCGTTGATCGAAGCCAGCCCCGACTCTATCCGCTCCATGGAAATGTCGCTCAAGGCGACATCATAGCCGGCGAGCGCGCACACATGCGCAATACCGCTGCCCATTTGACCCGAGCCAATAATGCCGACTTTTTTGATTTCGACAGCCATCCTGAGATTCCGATCTTTAAAAAAAATACCCTGATCGCCGGCCCGATCACCGTGTTGAGGCTATTTTTGGCAAGTCTTGCGCCGAACAGCAAGGACCCCGAAGCGAAAACTGTCAATCGCAACGGGGTCCGTGTTGAATTTGCCGCAGGCGTTACTCAACGGCAGCTTTCAATTCGGGCAGCACATCGAACAGATCGGCGACGAGACCGTAGTCGGCTACCTGGAAGATCGGCGCTTCTTCATCCTTGTTGATCGCGACGATCACCTTGGAATCCTTCATGCCTGCCAGATGCTGGATCGCTCCGGAAATACCGCAGGCAATGTAGAGATCCGGTGCGACGACCTTGCCGGTCTGACCCACCTGCCAGTCGTTCGGAGCATAGCCGGCATCGACCGCGGCACGGGAAGCGCCGACGGCTGCGCCGAGCGCATCGGCCACCGGCATGATGACTTCCTGGAACTTTTCTTCCGATCCAAGGGCGCGGCCACCGGAAATGATGATCTTCGCGGAGGTCAGTTCCGGACGATCGGATTTGGAAAGTTCCTCTCCGACGAATTCCGACAATCCGTCCGATGCTGTACCCGCAATGGCTTCAATGGCCGCCGAACCGCCGTCTTCCGCTGCCGCGAAAGTGGAGGTCCGCACCGTGATGACCTTTTTCGGGTCCCCGGACTTGACGGTCTGAAGGGCGTTGCCGGCATAGATCGGACGCTCGAATGTGTCCGCATCGACAACGGCGGTGATGTCGGAGATCTGCATCACGTCCAGAAGAGCGGCGACGCGCGGCAGCGTGTTTTTGCCGTTGGCGGTCGCCGGCGCGACGATGGCGTCGTAATCGCCCGCCAGTCCGACAATCAGGTCAGCGGTCGGCTCGGCAAGCTGGTGCTCCAGAGCGTCGTCTTCGGCGACGAGCACCTTGGCAGCGCCGGAAAGTTTCGCGGCGGCTTCCGCGACACTTTGAACGCCTTTGCCGACCACAAGAATATGGACATCGGAGCCCAGCGCAACGGCCGCCGTCAGCGCCTTGGCCGTCATATCGTTCAGTGCGCCGCCGGCGTGTTCAGCCACAAGAAGTGTTGTCATTTTGATTCTCCTGCAACGCCCTTAAAGGACACCGGCCTCGTTCTTGAGTTTCTCGACGAGTTCGCTGACGGATCCGACCTTGATACCGGCCTGACGCGCAGGCGGTTCGGTTGTGGAGACAACAGTCAGCCGCGGCGAAATGTCGACGCCGAAATCGTCCGGAGATTTCTCGTCGATCGGCTTCTTCTTCGCCTTCATGATGTTCGGCAGCGACGCGTAACGCGGTTCATTGAGACGCAGGTCCGTGGTGACGATTGCCGGGAGCTTCAGTTTGACGGTCTGCAGGCCGCCATCCACTTCGCGGGTCACATCGACGGTGCCGTCGCCGAGATCGACCTTCGACGCGAAGGTGCCCTGGCTCCAGCCGAGCAGGGCCGCAAGCATCTGGCCGGTCTGGTTGCAGTCGTCGTCGATCGCCTGCTTGCCGAGGATCACGAGCCCAGGCTCCTCGGCTTCCACGATCGCCTTGAGGATTTTTGCCACGGCCAGAGGCTCGGTGGTGGCATCCGTCTTCACGAGAATGCCCCGGTCGGCGCCCATGGCAAGGCCGGTTCTGAGCGTTTCGGTGGCCTGCTGCGGACCGACGGACACAACGATCACCTCGGTCGCCTTACCGGCTTCTTTCAGCCGCAGGGCTTCTTCGACGGAAATTTCGTCGAACGGATTCATAGACATCTTGACGTTCGCAAGATCGACACCCGAACCATCCGCCTTGACACGGACTTTCACGTTGTAATCGATCACCCGCTTGACGGGTACGAGGATTTTCATCTGGTCTCAACCTCTTGCTGGGCCGGCTTTCACCGCACCGCATTCTCAGGCTCTCCGCCCCGAGGTGACCAAAGGTCACAAACGGCGGAATTGAGCCAATCGTAGCGCATGGCGGGGGACCGTACTGACCAGCACGGCACCTGTCAATTGGGCTAATCGGTTTAACGCAGCAAATTGCCGCGCCTGGAAAATCAAGCGTCGCAAAGATGACAGTTCGGCCCTGCTTCGGGTCCATCCGCCACGGGACCGTGGAAGGCCCGGTACCCGCCGCAATCCGGAAAATCCTCAGGCAGTGTTCCTGTCGAACAGCTGCACACCCTTGCGCCGGAAGAAGACGACCAGAATAGCCCCCGCAACCAATCCGCCGACATGCGCGATGAAAGCCACCTGGCCTCCTTCCACAACGAGAGCGTTGACGATCTGGTAGAGAATCCAGGCGCCCAGCAACCAGTTGGCCGTCAGCCGCAGCGGAATCCGGCCGAGCGCCAGCACCCAGATCTTCACGCGCGGATGCAGCATCAGATAGGCGGCGACCACACCCGATACGGCGCCTGACGCCCCGATCAGCGGCACTTCCGAATTCATGTCGAGAACCGCATAGGCATAACCGCCCGCTGCCGCGCAGATCAGGTAGAAAGCCAGGTAGCGGACATGCCCCATGGCATCTTCGACATTGTCACCGAACACCCACAGGAACAGCATGTTGCCGATGAGGTGCATATACCCGCCGTGCAGGAAGGCATAGGTGACGATCGACATCCACTCCGGCAGCAATTGCAGGTGCGGCGAGAGTTCGCGAACATCGAAAAACACCGCTGGTATCAGCCCGAAGGAATACGAGGAGGCGCCGACAGCCTGCTGATTGCCCGCGCCCTGGTACAGCAGGAAGATCAACACATTCGCAGCGATGATCGTCAGGTTCACATAAGGGTGGGGGACATGGACCCGCCGGTTATGATCGTAAAGTGGAATAAACATCTGCCCTCCGGGCCCTCGTCCTGCCGCGCCCGTTGCCTGTTACCGGTTACCGGTTCTGGCCCGGCACCCAGAGAACATCCTGTCCGCCCTTGTCGTTCAGATAACGGGACGCGACAAAAAAATAGTCCGACAGGCGGTTCATGTAGCGCACGGCGGCCGGATTGACCTTCTCTCTGCCTGCAAGTTCCACAATCAGCCGTTCCGCGCGCCGCGAGACCGTCCGGGCAAGATGCAGATGCGCTGATGCCGAACTCCCGCCAGGCAGCACGAAAGACCGCAAGGTCGACAGATCCGCATTCAGCACATCAATCGCCTGCTCGATGGCTTCCACCTGGGCATCGGTGACGCGCAGCGGCTCGTAGCCGAGGTCCTCGTCCGTCTCCGGTGTGGCGAGATCGGCTCCGAGATCGAACAGATCGTTCTGGACAGAACCGAGAAAGGCATCGACCTCCGGCACGGTTTCACCCGTATGCAGCCTGACCAGCCCGACAACCGCATTGGTTTCGTCCACCGTGCCGTAGGCCTCGACCCTCAGATCGTTCTTCGGCCGGCGTTCGCCGGAACCCAGCGCGGTGGTGCCGTCATCCCCGGTCTTTGTGTAGATCTTGTTCAGAATAACCATTGCTCGCCGTCCCCCAAATTTCCGTCAACGATATCCGTCAGCGGTTGCCGAAGAAATAGAGCCCGCCCATCACCAGGACAATGACCAGAAACTGCAGCCCGACCCGCCAGCGCATGAGCATCTGCGAACGGTTCGCCGGTCCGTTGCGGAACATGTTCCAGATGCCGAGCAGCAGGACGATAGCCACGGCCGCCAGCCCGATCGGAATAAGAGTGTTGATGATGTCAGCCATTTTTTATCCTTTTCAGCCCCGCGCCGCACCCGGCCTGCGTTTCATGAACCCGCGGTCCGGGGAGCTATTTTCCGCCGTCGGCGGCCCAAATGCAGAAACGGTCGAGAAGACCTGTCGGCAACAGCCGTTTTGCCACAGCCATGACGGTTGTCGGAACAGTGACATGATAGCGCGCCCTGGGCCGCTTCGCCTCCACTGCATGAATGAGCTTTTTGACGACCGCCTCCGGGCGCAGCTTGAACGGCCCCGGCTCTCCCGCTTCCATGCGTTGGCGCTGTTTTTCGTAGGTTTCCCGATGGACCGAGGACTTCGATCCGTCCTCACCGATCCAGCGGTCGAAATTCGCCAGGGCATTTTCGGTGAACTTCGTTGCGATCGGTCCCGGCTCGATAAGCGACACATGCAGACCCGTCCCGGCCAGTTCCTGCCGCAGCGTGTCCGAATAGGCCTCCAGGGCAAATTTCGAGGCATTATAGGCGCCGCGGTATTTCAACGCCACCAGCCCAAGCACCGACGAACACTGCACGATGCGTCCGGACCCGTTGGCCCGCATGGCAGGCAGGAGCTGCCTCGTCAGATCGTGCCAGCCGAAGAAATTCGCTTCGAAAAGGGCCCGCAGCGCTGCTGTCGGAAGATCTTCCACCGCGCCGGGCACAGCAAAGGCGCCATTGTTGAAAACCGCATTGAGCTTGCCGTCCGTCCTCTCGAGCACGGCATCGGCCGTCGCACGGATACTGTCGGTATCCTCATAATCCAGACGGTAGGCCTCGAACCCTCCGTCCTTCAGCCGGTCCACATCCTGCTGGGACCGGGCGGAAGCAAACACCCGCCAGTCGCGCCCTCGCAGTATGCGGCATGCCGCGGCACCGATGCCGGAGGAACACCCCGTTATCAGTATGGATTTCGGTTCGGGAAAACTGTCGGGGTAGCCACTCATTCAGGAAGAATCCGGTGGTGAAATATTTCGGTCCCGAACTCCTATCAGATTGGTTCACCTGAAAGCAATTTAGGAACCGGCCCCGCAAAGCCGGCGGCTTCCCGGATAAACTGTGTCTTGATGCCCGGCATGCGATCAACGAGACCGAGACCGAAGTCCCGCACGGCGCGCAGAAAATCGTTGTCGTTCGAAAAAAGCCTGTTGAGGACATCCGTAACCACGCCCATCTGGAACGTGTCGAACCGGCGCCAGCGCTGATAGCGCTCCAGAACGTCGAGACCGCCCAGGTCCTGCCCGAGGCGGCGCGCGTCCACCAGCACCTCGGCAAGCGCCGCGACATCCTTGAAACCGAGATTGAGACCCTGTCCGGCAATCGGATGAATGCCGTGAGCTGCATCGCCGATCAGGGCGAAGCGCGGCTTCACGAAATCCCGCGCCAGTTTCAGCCCCAGCGGGTAGGCCCGGCGCGGGCCTTCCAGCTTGAGCGCACCGAGGTGATGGCCGAACCGGCGCTCCAGCTCCAGCTCGAAAGTAAAATCGTCGGAGCGCACCAAACGGTCCGCATCGGCCGTCTTTTCCGTCCAGACAAGCGAAGACCGGTTGCCGGGCAGGGGCAGAATGGCGAATGGGCCTGCGGGCAGAAAATGCTCTTCCGCCCGGCCTTCATGCGGGCGCTCATGCGCGACCGTCGTCACGATGCCGGACTGGCCGTAGTCCCAGTTGACAGTGCGGATACCCGCCAGATCGCGGAGCCTGGAGCGCACACCGTCCGCCGCGACCAGCAGCCGGCTCTTCAGCAGGGAGCCATCTTCAAGCGTAATTTCCGCATGGTCCGGAAGTGTGCGGAAACCATCGGCCGTCGCGGGCGCGAAGAAGGATACACCGAGTTTCTTGGCCGCCTTGTAGAGCGCCGGCATCATGATGCCGTTGGGCATCATATGGGCAAAGGCCTCCCCTTCGGTCGCCTCCCCGTCGAAGGTCAGGAAAACCGGACGCACGGCATCGCGCAGCCGACTGTCGGTCACGATCATTTCGTTGATCGGCTGGGATTCGGCCTCGATCTGCTGCCAGATGCCCAGCTGTGTCAGCATGCGCGAAGCGGCAGCCGCGATGGCTGACGCCCTCGGGTCCTTGTGGAGCTGATCCATCGGCTTGGGATCGACCACCGCGCATGCCAGACCGGCATCGCCCTGCTTCAGGGCTACGGCCAGCGAAAGGCCCACATAGCCACCGCCAACGATCACGACATCGAACATGTCCGACGAACCGCTTGTCTTTGCCTTCTTGGCCATCGTCTCTATCTCCTTGCCGCCACCTTCCCGAACGACATCTTGACTTTAACGTCAGGTGACGTTCAAGAGTGCACGTAAGGCCGGTTGACCCGGCTTCAATATCCGGCACTCTATCTAACAGGGATCGCGCCGATGAACAGGGCCATCGACAACCTTCTGCAGATACTCGACCTGGAACCGCTGGAGCGCAACCTGTTCCGTGGTCGCAGCCCCCAGGCCGGCTGGCAACGTGTCTTCGGCGGCCAGGTCATCGGCCAGGCGCTTGTCGCGGCGTCCCGGACGGTGGTGGAGGACAGGCACGTTCATTCCCTCCACGGTTATTTCATGCGCCCCGGCGATCCGGAGGTGCCGATCATCTACGAGGTCGACCGGATTCGCGACGGCGGCAGCTTCACCACACGACGGGTCGTCGCAATTCAGCACGGCGAGGCGATCTTTTCCATGTCCGCGTCTTTCCAGGTAATCGAGGAAGGCCTCGAACACCAGAGCGACATGCCGGATGTGCCGGCGCCCGAAGACCTGCCGAGCGAACAGGAGCTTAAGGACAAGTTCCTGACCATGGCGCCGGAAAACATCCGCCGCTACTGGGAACGGGAACGGCCGATCGAGATGCGCCCGGTCGACATGACCCATTATTTCAGCAAGAAACCCCTGCCCCCGCAGCAGTATGTCTGGGTCCGCGCCAGCGGGCCGCTGCCGGACGACGAACGCATCCACCAGTGCGTCCTCGCCTATGCCTCCGACATGACACTGCTGGATACCTCGCTGTTTCCCCACGGCACATCCGTCTTCAGCCCGAAGATCCAGGCCGCCAGCCTCGACCATGCCATGTGGTTCCACCGCCCGTTCCGCGCGGACGACTGGCTGCTCTACGCAACCGACAGCATGTCTTCCTCCGGATCGCGCGGCATGAACCGCGGCGCGCTTTACACCAGAGACGGCACCCTCATCGCCTCCACCGCACAGGAAGGCCTGATCCGGCTGCGCCGGAAGGAGTGAAAGGCAAGGGCGATCAGGAACCGGAACATCCGGCGCGATTCGTCAGGCCGATACGGACGTTCGCCGCTTTGAAGCCTGAGCCCGCAAGCAGGCATTCATTTTACACACAGCAGATTTACAGGATGGCCGGTGGCGAGCGGACTTTCGCAGCGATGCAACTATTTAGAAATCGTGGCCATCTTGCGTAACACTCGTCCTTGTCGAGAGTGCGAAGGTCGCACCGCGTTTTCGGCGATACGCTTGATCTCACTGAGAAGTCGTTCCATTGCCGTTGCTGACAACGCTGTTCGCGGCTGCGACAGGTAACAAGCGTGCTGCGCAGCAAAGCCGAACAGTGCGTCAAGACTGGTCTGGAAGTGTCTGCGGAGGTTCCAGCGAAAGTCGATCCCGCTTCAAATACGCATAGAGATGCTTGTCCTGTCTTCACAGGCACTTACGCCCGCCTACTAGTCCCGTTTCGCCGCGCCATCGTGTAAAAGGGCTTCCGCTTCAATCTCGACCTTGTGATCACCAATCAATCCTGCCACGACAACCAGCGTATTTGCAGGCTTGATCTGCGAAAAGACGCGGCCGTGCGCGCGGGAAATATCGAGCACATCGTTCTCGTCCGTGATGAAGATACGGGTCCGCACGACATCCTTGGCCGTTGCGCCAAGTGCCGAGAGCGCGGCGAGGATCTTGTCGAGAATGAATGTTGTCTGGGCTGCCGCATCACCGGGGGCAACGGCCCTGGAGGCACCAGCGACAGCCGTCGTGCCGGAGACAATAATCCGGTTGCCGATCCGGTGCGCGCGGCAATATCCGGCGATCTCCTCCCAATCGGATCCCGTCAAGACCTGTGTTGCATCCGGCCGGTGCGGGGCGGGGGCCGCCTCATGGGCCCGCAGCATTCCAGACAGGTGATGGCTGAGATCTCCGGAGGCCGTCAAGAAAGGCGGGCGGCGGTATTCATCACCGCAGTCGCCCGGTACCGGGCATGTTTTTGAAAAACTGTCATCAAGAAGTGCGAGATCGTCGTCATCCAGCGCGAAGGAAAACAGTTTGGCGTTGTCTGCCATATGCTCGCTCTCGCCGAGCCGGGCGCCGACAATCACCCCCGCGACCGCGGGCTGTTCCATCACCCAGCGGGTCGCCACGTTGGCAAGCGATACGGCGTGTTTCTGTGCGATGGAACTCGCTGCTTGAAGAACGGTCTGGAAACCGTCCCAACCGCCCGCCGCATCGATGAAACGCTTGTATTTCATCTTCGACCAGTCGGCGATCTCGGCAGGTTCTGCCTTGCCGAGCCAGCGGTCCGACAGAAATCCGCCACACAAGGTGCCGTAGCCGAGCAGGCGAACGCCTCTTTCGGCACAAAGGCTGGACAAGGGCCCGAGCGCACGGCGATCGATCATGGAAAAGGACACCTGGTTGCTGATGAGCGGAATCCCGTCGGAAAGGGCAAGGCGCAGATGTGCGGCGTCAAAGTTGGTGACGCCGAGGGCCTTGATCAGCCCTTCGTTCTTGAGTTTCGTTATTTCGTGAAGCGCGTCCAACCAGGCCGGATGTTCAAAGCTCCACCAATGGAACTGCAAAAGATCAATGCAGCCGGTGCCCAGCCGATCAAGCCGCTCCTGGACGCCCGCGCGCACCACTTCGGCGGTCATCGGGCCCGGTTCCGGGCACCATTTGGTGAAAACCTGAGGGCGGTTTTCTCCCTTGTGCCGAGCAAGCAACCGGCCGGAGATGATTTCCGCGCTACCATAGTGATCGGCCATGTCGAAGGTCGTGAAACCGGCGTTCAGATAGGCTTCCAGGTGATCCGCACCAGTCTCAGGATCGAGTTGCGGTCCGTTCTTCTCGATGTCGGCCACCTGCCAAAGACCCGTCAGGATTCGGCTGATTTCCAGGCCATTGGCAAGGATCTGGCGAGGCGGATGGATGGTCATCGGCAATCCTTCAGGTTTCGGGCAGGAGCAGCTTGAAACTGCGCTCAATGTCCTGGGCAAGTGCTTTTTGCGCGGCCGCGCGGTCCTTGACCCTTAGGGCTGCGATGATTTCTTCGTGGTGAATGTGTTCCGGAGTTTCCAGAGCGGCCTTTTCCTGAACGACGAGGTTCAGAAACGCGCCATATTGCAGCCAAAGCGCCTCGACGAGGGGCAGAATGACCTGGGATCGGGATTGCCGGTAAAGATTGAAATGAAATTCGTAATTTTGCGTCAGATCCGGCAGCTCACCTTCGATTCGAGGCCGCGCAATGATTGCTGCGAGTGCATTGATCGCAGCAGCATCGATGTGGTCCATCGCTTCATTCAGCAAAATGGCTTCCAGGGCCAGGCGGGCAGATTTCAGCTCGCGCATACGGTCTGCGTCAAAGGGCGGCACTTCCAGGGTCCGGCTGGGCGTGTCGACAAGCGCACCTTCCGCCACAAGACGGCGGACAGCCTCACGCACCGGCGTCATTGAGGTGCCCAGCTGATCGGCCAGCGTGCGCAGGCTGACACTTTCACCCGGCGCAAATGCACCGCGCGTGAACGCATCGCGCAAGGCGTCATAGACGCTTTCTCTCAGTTTCGACTGATCGATCCTGGCAATCTTTGGCTCGTTCATCCCTCAACCTTTGGCCGCGTTTGCTTCTTTTCTTGACAACTTGGCTTTTAGATATTGTATAAAATATCACAGATCACAAGCAAGGCGCGAAAACAAAAAAGTGGGGAGCGCAGTGGCGGAAGATGCGGACGGGACAGAACGTGACTCAGCGGCCGAGGCCGGCGATGGATTCTGGCTCTATGACCTGAAGGTCGAGACGGTCCTTGATGGCCGCACTCCGGTGTGCCGGCACATTGAAGGCGAGAGCTTTGCCGTTGAGGGGGAGGCTCTCGTCTTCGGCAAGGGGCAGCGAATTTCAATGTACGCCCTGGCTGCCGTTTTGCCCCTGCTTCCCGCCAAGCAGCGCCTGACAAGCCCGAATGACTGGATCAGCACGGACGCGGAAGTTGCCTGTCCGGATCCACATTGTGGAGGCCGGTTCCGCATCACACGGACAAAAAAACGCTGGTTCAGCCATTCCGAGACCACAGGTCTTCCGGATCAGCGCAGCACGCCCTACTGGCTGAAGGAGGGTGGGCAATGAGTACCGAAACGGCGGACCTCAGGCCCGGTTGCGCGATCTCACGCGTCATCAAAGGCGGTTGGCAGCTCGCAGGCGACCATGGTCCGGTCGATCCGGCCGCAGCGATTGCCGATATGGAGGCCTTTCTCGACGCCGGGATCACCTCTTTCGACTGCGCGGATATTTATACCGGCGTTGAGGAGATGATCGGGGCTTTCATTGCCGATGTCCGGAGACGGCGGGGACCGGAAACGGCGAACCGCGTCCAGGTGCACACCAAGCTGGTGCCGGACCTGGAAAGGCTTTCCGATCTCAAGGCGGAGGACGTGGAGGAGATTGTAGACCGCTCCTTGCAGCGTCTTCAAATCGAGCGCCTGCATCTGGTTCAGTTCTACTGGTGGGATACGGCCATCGGGGCGCCCGTAACGGCAATGGAAGCACTCAAACGCTGCCAGGAAAAGGGCAAAATAGCGCATCTGGGGGTCACCAATTGGGACGTAAGCGAAACGGCGCCCTATCTGGACGCGGGGATCGATCTGGTATCGACACAGGTTCAGTATTCGGTTCTTGATCGCCGAGCCGCCACGGCGCTTGTGCCATGGGCGGCGGACCATGATGTCCAACTGTTGTGCTACGGCACACTTGCCGGGGGATTTCTCACCGAAAACTGGCTGGGCAAAGCAGATCCGGGCTTTGAATTCGAAAACCGGTCCCTGATCAAGTACCGCTTGATCATCGACGAGTTCGGGTCCTGGAGCACCTTCCAGACCTTGCTGGGGCTGTTGAAAGAAATTGGCGGTCGCCATGGTGTATCGCTCAGCTCGGTCGCGACACGATGGGTGCTGCAGCAGCCCCAGGTCGCGGCCGCGATTGTGGGCGCCCGCTATGCCCGTCATTTGCCAAAAACCCTGGAAGTCTTCCGGTTCAAACTGGATGCAGACGATCTTGCCCGCATCGATGCGTTGCTTGAAACCGCGCCGGGCCCGCAAGGAGACGTGTTCGGTCTGGAGCGCGATCGGACCGGACGCCACGGCCGGATCATGAAATACAATCTCAACACCCGCCCGGACGATGTGGTTCTTGGGGCGGGTCTGGGGGCGGGCCCCGGGGCAGTCAATGGGTGAGCCGATCCTCAAGCTAAAGGGTGTGTCGCGGTCTTTCGGCGATTTCGTCGCAGTTGACCGGGTCTCGCTGAATATCCGGAGCGGGTCGATCACCGGCCTGATCGGCCCGAATGGTGCCGGCAAGTCGACGCTTTTCAATGTTATTGCCGGGGATCTCGCGCCAAGTGCCGGCCGGGTGGTGTTTGATGAACAGGACATCTCCGGTTTCGCCTCCGAGCGGCGTTTTGCGGCTGGACTGGGCCGGACCTTTCAAATCCCGCGGCCCTTCAAGCGCATGAGCGTGTTGGAAAACGTGATGCTCGCGCCTCTGGATCAAGATGGCGAAGGCTTGCTCGCAGCGGTATTGGGCCGGGCGAGGATCCGCGCGCAGGAAGCCGCAATCCGCAAGCGCGCGCTCGAGGTGCTCGATTTTGTCACACTTCACCCACTGGCCGATCAGCCAGCGGGCAAGATTTCGGGGGGCCAAATGAAACTTCTGGAACTGGCCCGCGTCCTGATGGGCGACCCGAAACTGATCCTCCTGGACGAACCGGCCGCCGGTGTGAATCCGGCCCTCACGGAAGTGTTGATCGGCAAGATCGAAGAGCTCAATCGCGACGGCAAGACTTTCCTGATCATCGAGCATGACATGGATTTTGTCATGCGGCATTGCGATCCGGTGATCGCGCTTGCCGAAGGATGTGTCATCTTTGAAGGCACAGCAGCTGAGGCCCAGTCCAATCCGGTATTGTTGGATGTTTATCTGGGAGCGCCGGTCGATGCCTGATGCCGTGCTTACCGTGGACGCTGTGACGGCCGGTTACGTTCCGGACCTGCCAATCCTGCGCAGTGTTACTCTAACGGCCGAACGAGGCAAACTGACAGTCATTATCGGACCGAATGGAGCTGGAAAGTCGACCTTGATCAAGGCTGTTTACGGACTGGTGCCGATCAGCGACGGCATAATAACGGCTGATGGCAAAGGCATTCTGGGCCTTTCGCCCGACCGCATGACAAGCGTCGGCATTGCCTATGTGCCGCAGTCGGATAATGTCTTCAGAACGCTGACAATCCGCCAGAACCTTGACCTCGCTCTTCAAAAACACGCTCGTGCCGATGAAAAACTCTCCGAGCTCTACGCCCGCTTTCCGGTTCTTGCGGACAAACAGCGAGACAGGGCAGGATCCCTGTCAGGCGGGCAGCGGCAGTTCCTGGCCGTTGCCATGGCCCTTGCCGCAGATCCAGGCCTGATCTTAATGGATGAGCCGTCGGCCGGCTTGTCGCCAAAGGCCGCTGAAGAAGTGCTTGATCATGCCAAACAGCTGACCGGGCAGGGCGTGACCATCCTGTTGGTCGAACAGAACGTCAAACAGGCTCTCAAGCGGGCCGATCATTGTTACGTCCTTGCGGAAGGCCGCAACCAGATTGATGGGCCAGCGGCAGATCTCCTTCAGGATCCTGCCCTTGGCCGGATCTATCTGGGCAGGGAAAGGCGGGCGCAAGCATGATCCAGCATCTCGTCGACGGTATCCTGGTCGGATCATTCCTGTCGCTCGGCGCGATCGGTCTCACGATGGCCATGCATATCCTCCGCTTTGCGAATTTTTCGCATGCGGAGCTGTTGTCGATCGGCGCTTATTGCGCCCTGGTTTTCGACAAGGTTTTCGAGAGCCTGTCGCCGGTGCTGGCGACAAAAATCGGGCCGCTCTCCATGACTGGAGCGCTCGCCATTTCGATTATCCTGTCGATGGCTGCGACCGGACTCTCCGCAGTCTTGATAGATCGTTTCATTTTCCAGCGTGTGCGCCAGAAAGGCGAAGAGCTGTCAATGGTGTTTGCGTCCTTCGGCATGGCGCTCATCATCCGGAATGTGATCGGCCTGATTTTCGGTTTGTCGGGTGAGCTTTATTCCAACGAGATTGCCTTTGCGATGGTCTTGTCGCGGGATCCCTTGCTTCTGGTGAAGCCGGATCAGGTTTTCGTTCTGATCGCCGCGCTTGTTCTGATGTTCGCGCTTCATGTGGTTTTGTCACGCACGACCTTTGGTTATTCCCTTCGGGCGGTTGCTGAAAATCCCAGACTTGCGCAGGTTCATGGCATCAACCTGAAACGTATGATCGCTGCTGTCTGGGTCATCGGCGGCGGGCTCGGAGCGGTCGCCGGAATCTTCTATGGCCTCAGCTTTCAGATCACCCCGGTCATGGGGCGCGATCTCGTTCTGCCGATCTTTGCCGCGACCATCGTCGGCGGCATAGGCAGCGTCTATGGTGCAGTGCTTGGCGGCTTTATTGTCGGCATTGCCTCGAACCTCGCTCTGGTGATCCTGCCATCCGGTTACAGCCCGTCGGTTCCGTTCCTTATGATCCTCGCCGTCCTTCTGGTGCGCCCCAATGGCCTGTTCGGGGAGGCGCGGGCATGATCGGCTTTATTTCCTATCTGGTATTTTTTTCAACCGTTGCCGCGATCCTCGCGATCGCCGTTCTGGGTTTGAACCTTCAGTGGGGCAATACAGGTCTTTTCAACGGCGGGATTGTCGCCTCGTTCGGAGCGGGCGCCTACGGAACATTGATCCTTGGCGGCACACCGCAGGACGGACACCTTGGCGGTTTCGAACTGTTTTATCCGCTAGCCCTGGCCGGGGGCATGGCTTTCGCCGGCGGACTTGCCTGGGTGGTCGGCAGGCTCACGCTTCGCCTCAGGCATGACTATCTGGCGATTGCGACGTTCGGAGTTGCCGTTGCCTTTGAGAACGTCATGCGCAACGCAACCGGCGTAACTGGCGGGGCACAGGGCATCCGGGGCTTCGAGCGCCCGCTCCAGAACCTTCTTGGCAGCGGATTTAGCTACAATCTGGTGTTTCTGGTCGCTGTTCTGGCTTTTCTCGCCCTTGTGTACGTCTTTCTGGAACGACTGACCGTTTCGCCTTTCGGGCGGTTGTTGCGGGCAATCCGCGAGGATGAAACCGCCGCACGGTCACTTGGAAAATCACCGGACAGGGTCCGTCTGGCTGCCTTTGTCACCGGTTCGGTGATCATCGGTCTCGCCGGCGGACTATATGGCACTTTTTATGCCTTTGTCAGTCCGCAGGATGTTCTGCCGATCCTCACCTTTCAGATCTGGGCGATGCTGATTGTTGGTGGAGCCGGCAACAACAGGGGCGCTATGGCGGGGGCTTTTCTGATCTGGGGAGCCTGGACGTTTTCCGGCTGGGCCCTGTCCCGCTTCGCGCCTGTCGAAGCCCAACTTTATACCGGTTCGATCCAGTTTGTTCTGATCGGAATGGTGATCGTCGGCATGCTGCTTTGGAGACCACAGGGTCTTTTCCCCGAGCGGCTGGTCGTTTCGCAACCCGGGGTGGACACCGGGAACAAGCAGAGGGACTAACATGAAAAAAACACTTGTTTTTGCCGCGGTTGCCGCGGGTATGACTGCTCTGAGCACCGGTGTTCAGGCACAGGATTGTACAACCAAAATCGGAGCGGCGCTGCCGACGTCGGTTGATTGGGGGCGACCGATAGCGGAGGTTGCCCAGTTTGCCGTAGACCAGGTCAATGAAGCGGGCGGAGTGGGAGGCTGCGCTATTGAGATGGTTTTGCGCGATACCCAGGTTGATCCGAAGGTCGGTGTTGATGCGGCCAAGGCCCTGGTCGATCTGGAAGGGGTCAAGGTGCTCCTTGGTGCGGTCTCCTCCGGGGTCTCGATGCCTATCCTGTCATCTGTGACAGTGCCGAGCGGTGTGATGCAGATGTCGTGCTGCTCCTCATCGACAGCCTTCACCCGACTTGCGGAAGAGGGCAAAACCAAGGGCCTGTGGTTCCGCACCTTTGCAACGACGGCAGTTCAATCGGCGATGGGCGCGAAAGTCGCCGCAGACAAGGGCTGGAAATCGGTCGCTATCCTCTACAAGAACGACGACTGGGGCCAGGACATGGCCAAGCTGATCGCGGCAGATTTTGCAGCCGCCGGGGTTGAAGTGACGGTGTCAGTTGCGATCAACGACGCCCAGCCGTCTTATCGCGCTGAAGTCACCGAAGCGCTCGGCAGCCAGCCGGAAGCGCTTTATCTGGCGCTTTATCCGACGGAAGGCACCTCCGCAGTCCGCGAATGGCTGTCGCTTGGCGGCACACAAAACATGATCCTGGCAAACTCCTTAAAGTCCGACGAGTTTCGGGACAATGTCGGCCTGCAATATCTGGGTGGTGCTTTGGGAACAGACACGGCCTCGCCGCGCGTAGAGAGCGCGGATGCGTTCAAGGCGGCTTATCAGGCAAAGTTCGGCTCCGAGCCAAATGGCCCGGGCCTGGCGAACAGCTATGACGCGGCAATCATTGCTTTGCTTGCCATGGAAGCGGCCGGCAAGGATGCTTCCGGCGCTGATATTGCGGCCGCAGTATCAAAGGTTACGGACCCGAACGGGACAGCCGTTACTGCTGATGCGGCCGGTTTCAAATCGGCGAAAACCACGCTCGCTGAGGGCGGAACGGTGATGTATCAGGGCGCGACCGGAAATGTTCGATTTGATGTCAACGGCGATGTGTCCGCACCGGCCGTTGTCTGGAAGTTCACCGATAGCGGCACGGAAGAGGTCGAATACCTGTCGCTGACCGAGGTGGACGCCTTCATCGCGTCCCTGAAATAGTCCCGGTTCTGTACCTGGATCGGCCGGGGCGCATCGCCCCGGTCACCTCACGCAGCTGTTCAGCGCGTTATTGAAATTATCAAGGCATTCGATTTGGTTAGCTGCGTGAATTGATCTCGGGAGAGGTTGCTGCCGGCACGGCAGACCGTTTTTACCCGCCATTCCTCAAACCGCAACCAACCTTCGCGTCCCACCCAGATCCACATAAACAAGTCGCTGCTCAGCGGATCGGGCTGGTAAACCCCGAGATCGCCAGCGGATTGTCCGTCATTACCTTGGAATCCGGTGTGTCGGGCAGCAAGGCACCGGAAAACGCCTCGAACATCTTGCGCACGAACCCCTCTGGCAGGTCCTTGGTGATGAAGACCATGCGTGTGCGATGATCGTCGTCCGGCCAGGCCTCCAGCGTCGCCGGCGGGTGAAAGACGTGCTGGACGCCGTGGATGACCACGGGCCTGTCCGGGTCCTCCGCCAGTTTGACAATCCCCTTCACCCTGAGCAGCTTCGGACCGTGGGCGGAGCGCAGCAGGTCGAGAAACATTTCCAGGGCCGATGCGGAAACCGGCCGGTCCGTTGACAGCGTGAAGGCACGGATGGAGTCGTCGTGCCGGTTCACGTCGTGCCCATGTCCGTGGTCATGTCCGTGTCGGTGGTCATGGTCATGCCCGTGATCATGATGATGGTGTGCATGTCCATGATGCCTGGGGGTTTCATAAGCTTCCGCGTTCAGCCACGCCGCCACGTCGGGGATCTTGGACTGCGGATTGTAGAGCCCGGCATTGAACAGCTTTTCGGTAACGGCCTCACCGGCGGATGCATCCAGACGCTGCGCGCCCGGGTTCAACTCCGCGAGGCGCTGTTGGAGATCCGCGAAGGCCGTGCGCTCCGCTTCGGACGTCAGCAGATCGGTCTTGGTGAAGACCAGCCGATCCGCAACCGCCGCCTGCTTGCGCGCTTCTTCGTGATTTTCCAGTGTCGACAGACCGTTGACCGCATCCACGAGCGTGATCACGCTGTCGAGCCGGTAACGCATTACCAGATAGGGATGCAGCATGACGGTGTGCAGGATCGGCGCCGGATCCGCAAGCCCGGTGGTTTCGATCACAACCCGGTTCAGCTTCTCCATCCGGCCGTTGTCCAGCCGGCGCAGAAGGTTCTCCAGCGTCGTCACCAGATCGCCCCGGATCGTGCAGCACAGGCAGCCGGAGGACAGTTCCACGATGCCGTCGCCGGCCTGATCCACAAACAGGTGATCGAGCCCGATTTCACCGAATTCGTTGATGATGACGGCGGTGTCTGCCATCGCCGGATCTTTCAGCAGCCGGTTCAGCAGCGTGGTCTTGCCCGAGCCCAGGAAACCGGTGAGGACGGAAAGCGGTATGGGTGGCTTCGGCCCTTTGCGGACCGTGTCTTCGGAGGCCGGTGCCGGGGAAGCCATGAAGCGTGTCTCCAGATCGGGCCGCCACGCGGAACGCGATGATGTCCGTTCTGTCTGCTGGCGCAGAAACGGAAAAGTGGCGGCGCAGTAAGCCGCACCGCTAACATTGTTTTCAGGGAAAGGTCAAAAGGATTACTGCCGCCCAGGATCAACCCGCGTTCAGAACCGTCACTTCTGCTGTCTTTGGTTCCGCGTCGTTCACGGATTTTTCCTCTTCGCCTTCTTTGGTGGAAAGTTCCATCGGCGTGAGGTCCTGCGCAACATCGGTGTCTTCACCGATCTGCTCCGCTTCGTCTCCGGTATCTACAACGGTCCGCACAGCTTCCGCCGCCTTTCGCAGGGTCGCGATGACCTCTTCGACCGAAACCCCTTCTTCGAGCTGATTTGCGGAAAGTTCCGCCAGACTCGCGAGAGCACGGATAGTGGCGTTGGATTTCGGTTCCATCATGTGCGATCTCTCGATCTGTCTTGCCGGCATATTCTGTGCCGCAAATATCCCCTGGGGGCCTTACAGCGTTTCACCGCGCAGGAGGGTCCTGTGGAAGTGGAATGCTTACCTCAGTCTTAAGGAACAGCGTAAATAAAGGGTTAACCTCGTCAATAACACCCATCCGTTTATCGTTCGTTCTCTTCGGCCCTGCAAGGACACACCTGACGCCAGACCCTCGCTGCGGCAGGAAAGCCGGCAGGAAAGCTGTTTGATACCGGGCGACTCCGGAACAACAATACAGTCTATTGCTTGCGTGGACTTGGAGCGGGCACGGGTACCGCGAAACCCAGCCCCTTTCGAAAGATCGAACCTGGCGCAGCCGTTGAAACGTCAGTTGCGGAGCCCGGACGCGCCTGGGTGGTTTTTTCGGTTATGGCAGCCGCTGAAGTGGCCGCGGCGGCGGTTTTCTGCAATTTGCCGCGAATTTCGATTTGCGCGCGGCGCACGGGGTTGGCGGCCGGCAACGGGATCTCTTCCACGCTCAGGCTCAAAGGGGCACCGGACGCCGACACGGCTGCCGCGGGCGTTCCTGACGGCTTTCCGAGGCCGACCTGAATGGGACGATAGGCAACCTGACGCGGGCCAAGGGTCCGGTCGAGGATTTTCGCCCAGTCCGGTTTGCCGTTTGAAAGCATGAACCCGCTTTCATCGACCTCAGCTTCTTTCTTGCCGCCACCGGCGTCGGCAAAAAACAGGAAGCCGCCACGGGTTTTGTTTTCCGTGTCGAAGCGCGCCATATAGCCCTTCGCACCCGGGCTCTTGTTGCGCCGGCAGTAGCCGTCAGCCGGCGGCGCGCCGGAAGACCCGGAGAGGCTGGTAACCTTCTGGCCGCGTCCGTTCTTGCGGAATCCCTCGTCGAAGAGCTGCCGCGCGAATGCCGTGCGCTCCAGCCCGGACCCGGCACCCAGGATAATGGCGATCAAGGTGCGGCCGCGCCGGGTAACGGACGCGGCGACATTGTAACCGGAATTGCAGATATACCCGGTTTTCATGCCGTTCGCACCGGAAACGCGCAACAGGAACTCCCGGTTGGCGGATCTGAGCGCCTTCTTGCCGAATCGGATGCCCGGATGTTTGTAGTAGTCGCGGGATTCGGGAAAATCTTGCCTGAGGGCCATCGCGAGGATCGCCAGATCCCGAGCGGTCGTCACCTGTGCGTTGTCCGGCAGTCCGTGCGGATTGGTGAACCGCGTATTGGTCATGCCGAGACGCCGGGCTTCCGCATTCATCATCGCAATGAAATTCGCTTCCGACCCGCCGATCGCTTCTCCCAGCGCGACGGCGACATCATTGGCCGACTTGATCAGGATGATCTTCAGCGCCGTATCGACCGTGAAGCGCGTGCCCACCTTGAACCCCATCTTGCTGGGCGGCTCGGAGATCGAGTTCTTCGACTGCACCACCGCTGAATTCAGGGAAGCACGGCCCTCCCGGATCGCCTTGAAGGTCACATAGGCGGTCATCATCTTGGTCAGCGAGGCCGGGTACCATTTGCGGGTGGCGTTCTTCTGTTCGAGCACCGCGCCTGTCCTTGCGTCCACAAGGATATAGGCGCCGATATCCGCCTGTGCCGGGCGCATTGCCAGGCTCAGGAAGAGGACCGGAACAACTAAGGTCAGGCAAATAGACGCCAAGCGGCCAAAAGGACTAGAGAACATTCGGTTATCCCGCAAACGACGGTCCCGCAAGGCGGGTCAAGGCAACCATATAATATGGTGATCCTTAAAGAACCGGATCGCGCCCCCGAGGGCAACCCCTTCCGCACAACTCTTCATTGCCAATCTTTTTTGCATTTGCCGATTTATAAGGCAATTTTACCGGACCGGCAGTTGCAAGCTCCGGAAAGACCTGTGATTTTTGACCGAACCCGTAGCCTCTGCAAAATATCTCTTCCTTGGCCCGGCTCTTGCTAAGATTGCCGCGACCAACTTCTTTCTTGCATCCAGGACAAAGCCCACAACATGCTTGCAAGACCGGTCCGATAAAAACGACGTACCGGGAACCCGGGGAGCGGAACACTCATGTATGATGCTGGGGTGGCATCGGATTCTGGTTTGAATACCATTGCCATGCAGCGCGTGGACGGTTCTGCGCGCGTGGCATTTGCCGTATCCGGTGGCGCGACCCGGCTCACCGATCTCTATCAGCGCGGCGCCGCGAAAGTCCGCTTGCCCAAGGTCTATGATCTGCCGCAGACAGCCGTTCTCCTCAACACCGCGGGCGGCCTGACCGGCGGCGACCGTCTGTCTTATGAGGTCGGTCTGGCGGAAGGTGCACACGCTATTGTGACCACCCAAACCGCTGAGCGCGCTTACGAGAGCGCCGGCGGCTCGGCAAAAGTGACATGTCTTCTGACCGTTGGCGACAACGCGGTTCTCGAATGGCTGCCCCAGGAAACGATTCTCTTCAACCGGTCCGCCTTGTCGCGGTCGATCCGGGCAGACCTCGACTCAAACGCACGACTATTGATGCTGGAAACAATCGTATTTGGCCGCATGGCCATGGGCGAACGGGTCAATTCGGTGTTTTTCAGGGACAGCTGGCGTATCCGCCGCGACGGCAGGCTCGTCTTTGCCGACGAGGTCCGTCTCAAAGGCGATGCGGAACAGATCCTGGCCGGACCGGCAACCGCCAGGGAAGGGCAGGCGGTGGCAACCCTCGTCGACTGTACCCCAGATGCCCAGGACCGTCTTGAGCTGGCCCGCTCCTGTCTCGACAATCTCACCTCAGGCACCGTGCAGGCCGCCGCCAGCGCATGGAACGGCTTGCTCACGGTCCGGCTCGTGTCCGATGATAGCCGCGATCTGCGCAACGCCCTGATCACCTTTTTGACCGGATATCGCTCGGCGGATTTGCCGCGTGTCTGGCATTGTTAGGTCACGGGCCCATGAACAAGGAGGATATCCACCGATGAACCTGACCCCGCGCGAAAAGGACAAGCTGCTGATCTCCATGGCCGCGATGGTTTCCCGGCGCCGCCTGGAACGCGGCGTGAAGCTGAACCATCCCGAAGCCGTCGCGCTGATCACCGATTTCATCGTCGAAGGCGCAAGGGACGGCCGCACCGTGGCCGATCTGATGGCCGCCGGCGGCAAGGTTCTGACAAGGGACCAGGTCATGGACGGTGTTGCCGACATGATCCACGACGTCCAGGTGGAAGCGACCTTTCCGGACGGCACCAAACTCGTCACGGTCCACGAACCCATCCGCTGAACCTTTTTAAGGAGATAAAGATGATCCCCGGAGAACTTTTCCCCGCCGAAGGTGAGATCGAGCTGAATGCCGGGCTGGAGACGGTGACGCTGGATGTCTCCAACACCGGCGACCGGCCCATTCAGGTGGGCAGCCACTACCATTTCTTCGAGACAAACGAAGGCCTTGCGTTCGACCGCGACAGGACCAGGGGCATGCGCCTCGACATTCCGGCCGGAACCGCCGTGCGTTTCGAGCCCGGCCAGACACGCTCGGTGACGCTTGTGCCTTTCGGCGGCGAGCGCACGGTTTACGGCTTCAACCAGAAGATCATGGGAAAGCTATGACCCTGCCGGGGAAAAAGACGATGCGCTTGCTCAAGGTTGCCTTGATCGCTGCTTTCTCATCCTTGCCGTTGGCAGGCGCTTCGGCGCAACAGACGGCTGAGAACGCATGCGAAAACGCACAGACCCAGCTGGAGCTGAACGAATGCTCCGCCCGGGCCTACCAGAGCGCCGACTCAGCGCTGAACGAGGCCTACAAGGCTGCAATGGACGTGGTGAAGGACTGGTCGCCCGAGTCTCAGGAGAAACTCCGCAGCGCCCAGCGCAGCTGGATCGGCTACCGGGACAAGGCCTGTCTGGTCTATCAATATCCTGAAAGTGGTTCGATCACGCCACTGCTGATCAACGACTGTCTGCGCAAGATCACCACCGACCGGACCGACGATCTCAAGGCGTTGGCGCAAGGGTTGGGCAACTGATGCTTTTCGCGCACCGCAAGCTGACGCTTTCCACCGGGCTCCTGGCGAGTGTGCTCATGGCTGTCGCGGCTGAGGCCCAGGAGAACGTCGATTGCGGCTATCCGCTCACCAATTCCGAACGCACCTACTGCGCGGAGAAGGCCTTGAGCGAGACTGAAGCGGACATGCGAAAGGCTTATGACCGGCTGCACGCCAGACTGGTCGAAATGGACGCTGAACTGCCGGAGCATCTCAAGGGAAGTCCCGGTGCGCTGGAAGAGGCGCAAGCGGCCTGGAAGGCCTACAGCGACAAGGACTGCGCCGCCTACAGTTTCCCTTTTCGAGGGGGAACCCAGGGCAGTGAACTCTACCGGAACTGCATCATCGTCCTGACCCTGAAGCGGACGGAGGATCTCAATGCCACCGTCGAGGATTACGGCAACTGACTTTCTGATCATTGATTGGAGATAAAATGGCTTACAAAATGTCCCGCGCCGCCTATGCGGACATGTTCGGACCGACCACTGGCGACAGGCTGCGCCTGGCCGATACCGATCTTGTTATCGAGGTCGAAAAGGATTTCACCACCTATGGCGATGAGGTGAAATTCGGCGGCGGCAAGGTTATCCGCGACGGCATGGGCCAGTCCCAGGCCCCCAGAACCGCCGGTGCCGTCGATACGGTCATCACCAACGCGCTGATCGTCGACCACTGGGGCATCGTCAAGGCCGATGTGGGTCTGAAGGACGGCCGTATCGTCGGGATCGGCAAGGCCGGCAATCCGGATGTCCAGCCCGGCGTTGATATCGTCGTCGGCCCGGGCACCGAGGTGATCGCCGGCGAGGGCAGGATCCTCACCGCCGGCGCGCTCGACGTTCATATCCACTTCATCTGCCCGCAGCAGATCGAGGAAGCCCTGATGTCGGGCGTCACAACCATGCTTGGCGGTGGCACCGGTCCGGCGACGGGCACCAACGCAACGACCTGCACTCCAGGTCCCTGGCACATCACCCGGATGCTGCAGGCAGCCGACAGTTTCCCGATGAACCTGGGGTTCGCCGGCAAGGGCAACGCCTCTCTTCCGGCCGCCCTGGAAGAGCAGATCCTGGCCGGTGCCTGCGCACTGAAACTGCATGAGGATTGGGGGACCACGCCGGCCGCCATCGACAATTGCCTGTCGGTCGCCGACGAATACGACATTCAGGTGATGATCCACACAGACACGCTGAACGAATCCGGCTTTGTGGAAAATACGACGGCCGCCTTCGGAAACCGCACCATCCACGCCTTCCATACGGAAGGTGCCGGCGGCGGCCACGCGCCGGACATCATCAAGGTCTGCGGCGAGTTGAACGTGCTTCCGTCCTCGACCAATCCGACGCGGCCCTACACGGTCAACACGCTTGAAGAGCATCTCGACATGCTCATGGTCTGCCATCACCTGGACAAATCGATTCCCGAGGATGTGGCCTTCGCCGAAAGCCGTATCCGCAAGGAAACCATCGCGGCGGAAGACATTCTCCACGACATGGGCGCCTTTTCGATCATTGCCTCCGACAGCCAGGCCATGGGCCGGGTCGGCGAGGTAATCATCCGTACGCTGCAGACCGCGCACAAGATGAAGGTCCAGCGTGGACGGCTGTCCAAGGAAGCCGGCGAGAACGACAATTTTCGCGTCAAACGCTATATGTCCAAGATCACCATCAACCCGGCCATCGCCCACGGCCTCGACGAACACATCGGCTCCGTCGAGGTCGGCAAGCTGGCCGACCTGGTGCTCTGGGATCCGAAGTTTTTCGGAGTGAAGCCTGACATGGTGCTCAAACTCGGCACCATAGCCGCGGCCCCAATGGGCGACCCGAATGCGTCCATTCCCACGCCGCAACCGGTTCACTACCGGCCCATGTTCGGCGCCTTCGGCAAGGCAATGACGCGGAGCCGGGTGACCTTCGTCTCACAGGCGGCCTATGACAACGGCGTCAAGGACAAGGCCGGTATCGACAGCCTTGTTCTGCCGGTGAAAAACACCCGTGGCGGCATTTCCAAGACATCGATGATCCTCAACGACGCCATGCCAGAGGTCGAAGTCAATCCGGAGACCTATGAAGTGCGCGCCGACGGTGAACTGCTCACCTGCGAACCGGCTGACGTCCTGCCGATGGCGCAGCGTTATTTCCTGTTCTAAGGTCCCGGAAAAACCGCTCCGGGAGGACAAATGTACAAGATCATCGGATTTCCACGCACCCGCGCCATTCGGGTGATCTGGCTGCTGGAGGAACTGGGAGAGCCATATGAGCTCGAACTCGCGCCGCCACAGTCCGAAGCCGTCACCGCCGTCAGTCCGGATGGCAAGCTCCCGGTTCTGATCGACGGGGATATGGCGATCCCGGATTCGGTCGCGATCTGCACTTATCTCGCCGACAGGCACGGCAAGTGCACCTTTCCCGCCGGAACCCTGGAACGCGCCCGGCGGGACAGCTTCACCCAGTTCGCTGTCGACGTGCTGGACGGAGCCCTTTGGACCGCGGCCAAGAACAGCTTCGTTCTGCCGGAGGACATGCGGGCGCCCGCCGTCAAGAACGCCTGCCGGTTCGAGTTTGCCAAGGGTTTGAAAACCCTGGAGACCCGTCTTGGCGACGGGCCTTTCGTGATGGGAGCCACCTTCACGGTTCCCGACATCATCATCGGCCATTGCACGGGCTGGGCCGTCACTGCGAAATTCGAGCTGCCCGGAGAGGGACCGTTGCACACCTATTTCAAACGCCTCAGGGACCGGCCGGCATACCAGTCCATGAAAGCGAAGTTCGCAGAGGCTACATGATCCGCGTTCGCAAGATCCATTCGGCAGGCAATTGGCCCAAGGACTACCCGCAAGACCGCCCCGTCGACCGGATCATCCTCGACCGGGAGGACCGGCATCGCAGACGCGCGGTCATGAGCGGGGAAAGCGGCCTGTCCTTTCTGCTCGATGAAGCTGACGCCGTCTTTCTGCATCATGGCGACGGGCTGGAGCTGGAAGATGGCAGGATTGTCGAAGTGCTGGCCGAACCGGAGGATCTGGTCGAAATCACCGCGCGCGACACGGCCCATCTCATCAAGATCGCCTGGCATCTCGGCAACAGGCATCTGCCAACGCAATTGCTGGGCGAAACGCTCAGGATCCGCCGCGATCACGTGATCGAGGACATGGTTTCCAGGCTTGGCGGTGGCCTGACACCGATCACCGCGCCGTTCGATCCGGAAGGCGGGGCCTACGGGCACGGCCGCACACATGGTCACAGCCACGATCACGGGCATGGGCATGGGCATGGGCATGGGCACGATCATGGCCACGGGCACGAACATTCCAACAGCCATTCCGGCGGGCATCACGATCACGGTCCCGCGCATGAATGACGCCGTCTCCCTGCCGGCGCTTTACCGGCTCCTGACCTTTCTTTCCCCAGCCTTTCCCATCGGCGCCTTCACCTACAGCCACGGGCTGGAACAGGTGATCGACCGGGGAGGGGTGGCCGACGCCGGAGATCTCCAGGCCTGGCTGGAAGATATCCTGCGCTTCGGCGCAGGACGCAGCGACGCGATCCTGTTGAAAGAAACGTTTCAGGCCGCCGGCCGTGGTGACGGAGAGACCGTCCAGGAGCTTCGCGAACTTGCGCTTGCGCTGCAACCGTCAAAGGAAAGGCATCTGGAATCGATCGCACAGGGAACGGCCTTCCTGCAAGCGGTCACCAGAAGCTGGATGCCCACGAGCGACACACCCGCAAGCGGGCTGCTTGCAGGCGTGGCGGCAACCGATGCCGGAGACAACCGGGAGCCGTGGCCCTATCCGGTGGTTCTGGGTCTCGTCTGCGCCGCCCATGACCTTCCCGAAGCAGCGGCCCTGACATCCTTCCTGCACGCCTTCACCGCCAATCTCATTTCGGTGGCCGTGCGGGTGGTTCCCCTTGGCCAGAGCGACGGTCAGAAGGTTCTGGCCGCGCTCGAACCGGTCATTGCCGCGACTGCGGAAGAGGCCGCCACGTGCGGCCTTGACGATCTCGGCACATCCACTTTTCTCGCGGACATCGCCTCCATGGCGCATGAAACCCAATATTCGAGGCTGTTCCGGTCATGAGTTCAAAAAACGGTCCCCTGCGCGTCGGCATCGGCGGTCCGGTCGGTTCCGGCAAGACCACCCTTACCGACCGTCTGTGCAAGGCCATGCGCGACACCTGGTCGCTCGCCGTCATCACCAACGACATCTACACCAGCGAGGATGCCGAAGCGCTGATGCGCTCCCAGGCGCTGTCCAGCGACCGCATCCGTGGCGTCGAAACCGGCGGCTGCCCGCATACCGCCATCCGCGAGGATGCCTCGATCAACCTGGCCGCCGTGCATGACCTCACCCGCTCCATTCCGGACCTGGACCTGATCCTGATCGAATCCGGCGGGGACAATCTGGCGGCAACTTTTTCGCCCGAACTTGCCGATCTGACCCTCTACGTCATCGATGTTGCCGCCGGCGAGGAAATCCCGCGCAAGGGCGGACCCGGCATCACCCGGTCCGACCTTCTCATCATCAACAAGACCGATCTGGCGCCCTACGTCGGCGCCAATCTGGAAGTGATGGACAGGGACGCCAGAAAGATGCGCAAGGAACGGCCCTTCGTCTTCGCCAACACAAAGCTCGGCGATGGTGTCGAATCCGTGGTAAGCTTCATCATCGAAAAAGGTGGACTCAACGCCTGAGTTTTCCTGACGCAAACAGACCGGCACCGACCCCGAGTTGACTTGAATGAATACTGAAAGACAGGACGCCTGCGCGCGAAACAACGCGCTCTGGTGCGATGCCGTTTTGAAATCTGCCGGTGCGGCGACACGGTTTCAGTCGGGCTTCTGGCAGGCGGAAGGCACCGCGCTGCCACTCTATCCCAACATCGTCACACTGACCTCCAAGCAGAGCGGTGATTTCTATGCCGCCCTGGAAGCCCTCCCGTTGAACGCAGCCGTGAAGGACAGTTACGATTGCCTGGACCTGGCGCCTGCCGGCTTTCGCAAGATGTTCGCCGCGACCTGGCTGTTCCGCCCCGAAGAAGCTGCCCGGAAACCGCCCGTCAGCCCCGGCTGGCACAAGGTCACCCAGCCGGACGGTCTGAAAAAATGGGCGGCCGCCTGGAACGGCGACGAAACGCTACATCGCCTGTTTTCTCCGGCTTTGCTTGACAACAGGTCCATCGATTTCGCCGCGATCCTGAAGAATGGCTCCCCCCATGCGGGAGCGGTTTTCAACAGCGGTCCAAGACTGAATGGCAAGGATCTGCTGGGCCTCAGCAACATCTTCTGCCGCAAGAACTGGCTCTACAGTGCCCTGCACGACCTTCTGGAGCCCTTTCCGCACAGACCGGTCTGCACCTATGAAAGCAAGCCCGATCTGCTGCAGGTCTATCGCCAACTCGGGTTTCTTGAGTGCGGATCTCTCGGTGTCTGGCAGAAAATCAGACCTGAGACGGCGACAGATGCTTGATCTTTCTCCAGTTTGCTTCCAACGTGATCCGTAGTAATACGGAGAAGACAGATATGTTTGACGGTATCAATCTGGTCGCGGTCGCTGCCGCCGCGATTGCATCCTTTATTTTCGGCTCGATCTGGTATGGCCTGCTCGGCAAGGCGTGGATGAAGGCGGCCGAAATCGGCAAGGAGCAGGCACGACCGACTCCCGCTGTCCTTGGCACCGCCTTCTTTTGTCAGGTAATCATGGCCTTTGTCTTCGCCGGGATTATCTTCCATAGCGGCGAAACCAACATCCGCAACGGCATCATTTCCGCGCTGCTGGTCTGGATCGGCATCGTCATGACCACGCAGATCGTCAATCATCGTTTCCAGGGAAAACAATGGATGCTGACTTTGATCGACGGTGGCCACTGGCTCGGCGTTTTTCTGGTGCAGGGCATTCTGATCGGCTGGCTGAGTTACTGAACTTGCAGAGCCTTCTAGCTTGGCATACGGATCTACAAGCTACACTTTCAGGCACAACGGAAAGTATCAGGAAACTCCTGCGGCTTCCGATGTGCCGATGGAAGCTTTTTCAACTGCCGACGGCTGCAATTTGATTTACAGCATTTTGCATACAGTTGAATACAGATAGGATGTCTTCACTGTCCAAGATCTTTTTTCGGGGTCCGAATCCTAGACCAAAGACTCGCCGACTAAAGTACCAATTCTTGGTTCTGGACGCTTTATAGGGCCATACGCATAATGGCCGCCGACAAACAGGTCAGCGTTGAAGGCATCCGCCCGTCGCTGATCCCATTGTGGTTTCTGGGAGGTTCTCACATGTCAGACTCAGTTTTTCCCGTTCCAGCGGAGGTTGCTGCACGGGCGCATGTAGACAATGCCAAATATCTTGAGATGTACCAGCGCTCCGAGAAAGATCCGGACGGCTTCTGGGGCGAACACGGCAAGCGGATCGACTGGATCAAACCCTATACCAGGGTGAAAAACACCTCCTACGATTACCACGATGTGTCGATCAAATGGTACGAGGACGGCACGCTGAACGTGTCCGCCAATTGTGTCGACCGGCATCTGGAAAAACGCGGCGACCAGCCGGCCATTATCTGGGAAGGCGATGATCCGACCGAAAGCAAGGTCATCACCTACAAGCAGCTTCATCACGAGGTGAACAAATTCGCCAACGTCCTGCATGGCCAGGGCGTCAAGAAAGGCGACCGCGTCACCATCTATCTGCCGATGATCCCCGAAGCGGCCTACGCCATGCTGGCTTGCGCCCGCATCGGCGCTGTTCATTCCATCGTCTTCGGCGGCTTTTCCCCGGACAGCCTTGCCCAGCGCATCGAGGGCTGCAAATCCGAGTGTGTCATCACAGCCGACGAAGGCCTGCGCGGCGGCCGCAAGGTGCCGCTCAAGACCAATGTCGACAAGGCAGTGGAAAAAGCTCCGGTCAAAAGCGTGATTGTTGTCAAGCGCACAGGTGGTGACGTCACCATGAAGGGCGGCCGCGACGTCTGGTACCACGAAGAGGCCGAACGGGTTTCCGATCACTGCGCCCCTGTCGAGATGAATGCCGAGGATCCGCTGTTCATCCTCTATACGTCCGGCTCCACTGGCCAACCCAAAGGCGTGGTGCACACCTCCGGCGGATACCTCGTCTACGCGTCCATGACCCACGAATATGTCTTCGACTACCATGAAGGCGATGTCTATTGGTGCACGGCTGATGTGGGCTGGGTCACGGGACACAGCTACATTGTCTACGGTCCGCTCGCCAATGGCGCGACGACCCTGATGTTCGAGGGCGTTCCGACCTATCCCGGACCGGGCCGCTTCTGGGAAGTATGCGACAAGCACAACGTCAACATCTTCTACACCGCACCGACCGCCATCCGCGCTTTGATGGGTGCGGGCGACGAACACGTCAACGGCACCTCGCGCAAGTCGCTTCGTCTGCTGGGGTCCGTCGGTGAACCGATCAACCCCGAGGCCTGGAACTGGTACTACAACATCGTTGGCGAAAAACGCTGCCCGATTGTCGATACCTGGTGGCAGACCGAAACCGGCGGCATCCTGATCACCCCGCTGCCGGGCGCGACCGACCTGAAACCGGGATCCGCCACCCGACCGTTCTTTGGCGTGCAGCCGGCAATCGTCGATGCGGAAGGCAAGTTTCTGGAAGGCGCCGTCGAGGGCAATCTGGTGATCAAGGACAGCTGGCCCGGCCAGATGCGCACGGTCTACGGTGACCACGAGCGGTTCGTCCAGACCTATTTCGCCACCTACAAGGGGCTGTACTTCACCGGAGACGGCTGCCGACGCGACGAGGACGGCTATTACTGGATTACCGGACGTGTCGATGACGTGATCAATGTTTCCGGTCACAGGATGGGCACGGCGGAAGTGGAAAGCGCGCTGGTCGCACATCCGAAAGTGTCCGAAGCCGCGGTGGTCGGTTATCCGCACGACATCAAGGGGCAGGGCATCTACGCCTATGTCACCCTGATGGAGGGGGAAGAGCCGACGGACGAACTGAAAAAAGAACTGGTGAAGCACGTACGCGCCGAAATCGGCCCGATCGCCTCACCTGACCTGATCCAGTTCTCTCCCGGTCTGCCGAAAACCCGATCCGGCAAGATCATGCGCCGTATCCTGCGCAAGATCGCGGAAGACAGTTTCGACAATCTCGGTGACACATCGACCCTTGCGGATCCGGCTGTCGTCGACGACCTGATCGGCAACCGGCAGAACCGCGCCTGAGCAGCACAATTGCCATGGCCCGTCATCTCGACGGGCCATTTCCTGTTCGGACTATTTCGATAGGTAGATTGACTGGATTTTCTTGGCGATGTTGCTGAAGGCATCGATCAGCTCCGAGGAGGACGTCGCCTGATAGTAGTTGCCGTCACTGGCACATGAAGCCATGTTCTTGGCGCCGGTTGAGCTGTTGCTGTTGCCGAAATAGACGCCGAAAATCTCGATCCCCGAAGTCTTCATGGCCTCGCAGAGCGCACGGGATGATGTGGAAGATTCGTTGCCGTAGTATTCGCTTTCCGATTTTTCGTCCCACTCATATGCTGCAACTTCTTCCCATTTACATTTTTTCTTTTTCTTGCCGTTTTTCTTGATCTTAGTCCAGCAGACTTGTTCCCAGGCAGTCGTTTCATCAATCGCGTAGTACCGATTGTTGTCGCCGTCCGTCATGATGACCGCGAATTTCAGAACGTCTTCGTTGTCATAGGCTTCCGGTGCGCTTGCCGCTGGCCAGACGTCCTTGTAGTTGGGAGACAGGCTGTTCCATCCCCATGTAATTCCGGTCTGGCCGGCGGTGCCGCCATTGTCATCCAGCGCCTCGATGGCGTCGATCAGCTCTTCCCTGTCGGGCGTCAGCGGAATCATTTCGGAGTCCGACGAGCAGTTCCAGCTGCCGCCGCCGTAAAAGACATTCATGGGCGGCGGATCGGTTTCATCGTAATAATCGTAGGAGTCATCGGTGTATTTGACGTCATATTCTTCGGACCCGTCATCGTAGTCCTCGCGCTCGGTGACACAGACGCTTCCATCCGAATACCCGTATGCGCCCCCCTTCACCTGATCGGCATAGTCTCCGAGATTGACACCCTGACTATAGGGAACCAGGGAAATGCGGACCTTGCTGTCTTCTTCGTCGAGATCTTCCGGAATGAGAATATTGACAAGGCTGGCAGACGCCGTTCGAAGCGTGTCCATGTCGGATCGCATCGAACCCGTCACATCCACCACCAGCGCCAGTTCCACGTCAAACCTGGAAAATGTGACCTGGGCACTGGTGCTGAAGGCAAAGAACGAAGGGCCGAGGCTCTCTTTCATATACCCGCCGAGGTCGACGAAATAATTGTCCAGGGTCGCTGACGAAGTCGCGGTTACGAGTCCATTGTCCGTGTCGACAACAAAATCGAGATTTTCAATCGCCTCTTCCAGGAATCCCTCACCGTCCAGATTGGCTCTGAACGAATCGGTCAGGGCAGCCTGTATTTCGTCATTATCCATGAAGGAGGTGGAGAGCTCCGCAGCTAAGGACAGCGCAGCTGAATCGAGGGCGTAAGACAGTTTTTCCCTGGCACTAACGGACCGGGAGACATCGACGGCTGCGCCCATTATCACAATCATGAGGATGACCATGATACCGAAGAGCGGCAACACGGCACCGTCCCGATCCGCGCCGAAGCGCTTCAGGAGGTTCCGGACCAAATTGATAGTGTCGTTGTACATATCTGCCTCACGGTGAGAAGAGACAGTTATTACAAAAAGGTACCTATTGTATTAAGCTGAAGTTAGATAAAATATTAACAAAAAGTTAAATTAAGCAAGAAGTATCCATAAGACTCCAGAGTTTCCCTTGAAAATATACTGAAATCAAGATCCGTACAGTGCAGAGCGTACCGGAAAAATGCGGATAGTCATCGGGTCAGGGCCCGCACGGGTTCGACCATCAATTGGTCGCTTCCCGACGGTTCACGGCTCCAGTTCGGTATCCCAATAGAGAAAATCGAGCCAGCTTTCGTGAAGATAGTTTGGCGGAAAACCACGGCCGTTGTTATGCAGGTCCTGAATGGTCGGCTGAAACGGCATATGCATCGGCCACATGTTCAGTTCCTTGCACGACTTGTTGGACTTGCGCAGGTTGCAGGGCGAGCATGCGGTGATGACATTGTCCCAGGTGGTCAGCCCGCCTTTTGAGCGTGGAACAAGATGGTCAAAGGTCAGCTCGTCCTTGGAGCTGCAATACTGACACTGGAATTTATCGCGAAGGAAGACATTGAAGCGGGTAAAGGCAGGATATCGGCTGGGCTTGACGAAGGTTTTGAGCGAGACGACGCTGGGCAATCGGAATTCGAAGCTCGGACTTCGGACCGCGACGTCATATTCAGAAACGATGTTCACCCGATCCAGAAACACCGCCTTTATGGTGTCCTGCCAGGACCACAAAGACAATGGATAGTAACTCAAAGGCCGGTAATCCGCATTGAGCACCAACGCCGGATGAGCTCCCGACGAAACCGCTATCGTCACCTTCCGCTCCTCAAACCCTGAGCACCCGCATTCGCATGAATACGATCCGGATACTTTCACACCTCATGCTCGATCAACGCAGTCTTTCCAGTGGTCCCACCTGAAAACCGGGTCGATCTTGCCGGAATTTCCGTCGTCCGGTCAATTGGACAGCGGAATATGTCCTTTTGTGACGGGAGTATTGTAGTGCCGAGGTGACAGTCTTGTGAAGCCCGGTAGAATCATTTCTGACGTCAACTGCGGAAGAGGAGAGGACGGCAATAGTATTTTGGTAAAGCTCTGAATCGCTTAACCTAATTGGACAGTCCCGGCAGCAGGGTGACGAAATTGCGGGCACAAAGCAAAAGGGCGCCCGCAGGCGCCCTTTCGAAATTCCGGTTGCCGTCCCGAATCAGTTGACGGTCCAGCCGCGGATGTCGACGAAGTGACCCGCGATCGCCGCCGCCGCCGCCATGGCAGGAGAAACAAGGTGGGTACGGCCCTTGTGGCCCTGCCGGCCCTCAAAATTCCGGTTGGAGGTCGAGGCGCAGCGCTCACCGGGCTTCAGCTTGTCGGCATTCATCGCCAGACACATGGAACAGCCCGGCTCACGCCATTCGAAACCGGCATTCTTGAAGATGACGTCCAGGCCTTCTTCTTCGGCCTGTTCCTTCACCAGTCCGGAGCCGGGCACCACCATGGCGCTCACACCCGCCGCGACCTTGTGATCGCCGATCACGGCAGCCGCCGCTCGCAGGTCTTCAATACGTCCATTGGTGCACGAGCCGATGAACGCCCGGTCGATCCGGATATCGGTGATCTTCGTGCCTGGCTCGAGACCCATGTATTCCAGTGCCCGTTTCTTGGACTGACGGCGGTTCTCATCCTCGATAGCATCCGGGTCCGGCACGACGCCTTCCACGGAAACAACGTCTTCCGGGGAGGAACCCCAAGAAACGATCGGCGGCAGCTTGGCCGCATCGAGTTCCACAACCTTGTCGAAATAGGCACCTTCATCCGTATTCAGGCTCTTCCAGTAGGCCAGCGCCATATCCAGGGCTTCGCCCTTGGGAGCTTTTGGACGGCCCGTGATATAGTCGAATGTGACTTCGTCCGGTGCGATGAGGCCCGCGCGGGCACCGGCTTCGATGGACATGTTGCAGACCGTCATCCGGCCTTCCATCGACAGGGACCGGATGGCTTCTCCGGCATATTCGATGACATAACCGGTTCCGCCGGCCGTTCCGATCTCGCCGATGATCGCCAGAACGATGTCCTTGGCGGTCACGCCGTCCGGGACCTGCCCGTCGACCTTCACAAGCATATTCTTCGCTTTTTTCTGGATCAGCGTCTGCGTGGCCAGCACATGTTCGACTTCAGACGTGCCGATACCATGGGCGAGGGAGCCGAAAGCCCCGTGAGTCGAGGTGTGACTGTCGCCGCACACGATGGTCATGCCGGGCAGGGTGAAGCCCTGTTCCGGCCCAATGATATGAACCACGCCCTGACGCATATCGAGTTCGGAGTAATATTCGACGCCGAATTCAGCCGCATTCCTGGCCAGGGTTTCCACCTGCAGCGCGGATTCCGGATCATCGATACCGTGGCTGCGGTCCGTGGTCGGAACGTTGTGATCGACAACCGCCAGGGTTTTCAGCGGCTGCCGCACCTTCCGGCCGGTCATGCGCAGACCTTCGAAAGCCTGCGGACTGGTGACTTCATGCACCAGGTGGCGATCAATATAAAGCAGACCGGTGCCGTCCGGCTGCATGTCGACCACGTGGTCGTCCCAGATTTTGTCGTAAAGCGTCCGTGCCTTGACCATGGGTCTCTCCTCACTCCGTCCGGTTCGGCCGCGCCGTTTGTCACAGCGATCGCATTCGGCCTGCACGCCTGCCTCCATCGGGGACGGCAGAACGGCATCTTGTAGAATTCAGATAGTGAATGACGCAGCTCCGCATCAAGGTCAAGCATTGCGAGTTGAGCTGAATTCAACTGGGATTGACCCGTCCGCTGCGTCTGTCATGCCGGCGGATATCAAAAAGGCGGCCCTTGAGGCCGCCTTTCGAAACCGGAATTGCCACGTGGGCTTATTCGGCTGCGGTCTCCGCAGCTTCCTGCTCGGCCTTTTTCGCTTCGGCTTTGGCTGCCTTTGCAGCGGTGGCTTCGGCGCGGACTTCATCGTTGAGCCGCTTGGAGCGCACATTGGTGTTCTCCACGATACGTGCGGACTTACCGCGACGGTCGCGCAGGTAGTAGAGTTTCGCACGACGGACCTTACCGCGGCGAACGACCTCAACACCTTCCAGCATCGGTGAGAAGATCGGAAACACACGTTCCACGCCTTCACCGTAGGAAATCTTGCGAACCGTGAAACTTTCGTTGATGCCGCCGCCGGAGCGGGCGATGCACACCCCTTCGTAAGCCTGGGTACGGGTACGGGTACCTTCGGTGACCTTCACATTGACGCGAACGGTGTCACCCGGCGAAAATTCCGGCAGCTTGCGCTGCTCTTCGATTTTCGCCATTTCGTCGGCATTCAGTTGCTCGATGATATTCATGGCATGTTTCCCTTTTCATTTACAAAGCGGTCAGAGCGTTCTCCGAAAGTCAGGGAACGAATTCACCAGCTCTGGGCCATGTTGCATATCCGCCGGATTTTCATGAGATTTCCGGAAACCCCGGAGCTCATTGTCGAAAAGCAGGTCCCCCGAAAGGAGACATACCTTCGCCCAGCTTCCGCGGGCGTATACAGGAGTTATCCGCGAATGTCATGCGGATTCTTCAATCCACGTCGTCCTCGTCCGCCATATAGGCTTCCCACAGATCCGGCCGCCGTTCGCGCGTGAGGCTTTCGGCTTCCGCCATACGCCACTCGTGGATCTTCCGGTGATTGCCGGACGTCAGCACCTGCGGAATGGACAGGCCCTCGAAGTCAGCCGGGCGGGTATAGTGCGGGTGTTCCAGCAATCCCGTCTCGAAGCTCTCCGTCTCGGCACTTTCCATGTTGCCCATCACCCCCGGGATCAGCCGGACGACCGCGTCGAGCAAGGTAAACGCGGCAATTTCGCCTCCGGAAAGAATGTAGTCGCCGATGGAAACCTCCTCCAGGCCGCGCGCATCGATGACCCGCTGGTCGACCCCCTCGAACCGGCCGCAGATGATGATCGCGCCGGGTCCCTCCGCAAGCTCATGCGCCCGCGCCTGCGTGAACGGCCTCCCGCGAGGGCTCATCAGCAGTCTCGGACGCGGATCCCCGGCTGGGGAGGCGGCATCGATCGCCTTTGCCAGTATGTCCGCCCTGAGAACCATCCCGGCTCCTCCACCGGACGGAGTATCGTCCACGGAACGGTGCCTGTCCGTTGCGAAATCGCGGATCTGGCTAGCCTCCAGCCGCCACAGGTCCTTCTCAAGCGCCCGCCCGGAGAGACTGTGTCCGAGCGGCCCCGGAAACATCTCCGGATAAAGCGTCAGAACTGATGCTGAGAAGGTCATGAGTGTCCCTGCCGATAATCGCGCGCCGGTACTTTAGACCACTCCTGAACCTGATTCTTGAGCGTCTTGTGCCCGCTCATCGCACGCTTCCTAACGGGGTTTCGCCATTTCCCATGCCATTTCAACTTCATTTATGAGTTTACGCCCTAGGAAACTGTTAACCAGACCGACAAAAGAAATCCGGTCAACGGGTTATTTTATCCAGGAGAAAGTTCTGGTTAAGGGTCCGTATGCGATCGTTGAGAATTAAGTCAACCGGATATTCCACAGTGCCCAAATTCCCTTCATTGCGAGTGAAGATCCCCGCGTTTTTACAGGACAGGATCGACCGGCACTATCTGGATATTTCCTTCAGCCGCGTCGCACCGCTGGCCGTATTGATAATTTTCGGCGTCCTGGCGGGGCTGGTGTTCAACACCGGCGTCGGGCACCCTTACGACAAGGTCATCCATATTGGATTTTTTGCCCTTTTGACCCTGAGCATCCATGCCCTTTTCTGCTGCCGCTTGCGCATTTCCGCGGTGCTGGCCTTCGGCCTGGGAATCGCTGGTGAAATTGTCCAAGGGCTTCTGCCACATCACGAAATGTCGCTGTCCGACACTGTCGCCAACGGCGTTGGGGTAGCGCTGATCGTTGCGCTGATCGCGCTTATCCGCTCGGAGAGCAGGCAGGCCGTTCAGGATGAGCAGCCGGAAGAACTGAACCTGGGTCAGATGGGGCTTGAACCGGTGCCGACACGCTATTTCTCCGGTCAGCCTTCGGAAGGTTCCGGCTCGCCTTCGGAAAAATAGTTTTCCGGCAGGTCTACATTCAGGCGCTTTTCCGCAAGACTGACTTCCGGCACGAATTCCCTGGTGAACGGGATGTAGAATGTCCCGCCCCGCCTGGGACGGATTTCCAGGAGATCCCCGGCGCCGAAGTCCTGCACCGAAATGACTTTCCCAAGCGTCTCACCGGACTGGTCGATGACCGCGAGACCATTCAGGTCCGAATAGTAGAATTCGTCTTCCCCGGCCTCAGGCAGTTGATCCCGGCGGATATATAGCTCAACGCCGTTCAGCTCTTCCGCCTGGTTCCGGTCAGCGATCCCCTTGAATTTGGTGATCACGACCGTCTTCTTCGCGCGCGCGCTTTCAACTTCGAATGAGCGTGTGCCGTCCTTCGTCGTCAGGACGCCGTAATCGGTAAAGGAAAGCGGGTCGTCACCGAACGGTTTGACCCGGACTTCGCCACGAATGCCATGGGCCGCGCCGATCAGGGCCATCAGAACTCTTTGATCGTCCGATATGCTCATCTCAGCTGATCCCGAACCCTGCCGCGCCCTCACGGGCGCGGACCGGTTGCTCTTGTGAACAGGTCAATTCGACCATGATCGCTGCGCTTATTCAGCAGCGGCTTCTTCAGCTGCAGGTGCCTCGGGAGCAGCTTCTTCCGCAGGCGCTGCGGCAGCTTCTGCTGCTGCCTCATCGGCAAGACGCTTGGCTTCCAGGCGCTCTTTCGCCTTTGCACCCGGCTCGGCTTTCTTCGGATTGTTGCGCGCGTCACGCTTCAGGAGGCCAGCGGCATCCAGGAAACGGTGAACACGGTCGGTCGGCTTGGCGCCGGTGCCGAGCCAATACTGAATGCGCTCCACATCGAGCTTGACGCGGTCTTCGGAATCCTTCGGCAGCATCGGGTCGTAGGAACCGACCTTTTCGATGAAGCGGCCATCACGCGGAGCGCGGATGTCTGCAATAACGATGCGGTAATACGGGCGCTTCTTGGAACCACCACGTGCCAGGCGAATTTTTGTAGCCATGTTATTTTCTCCAGTTTTTCAGTTGCCGGCTTCAGCGGCAATGGCTTCATGATGCCGGATCACTTCGCGAACGATGAAGTTCAGGAATTTCTCGGCAAAATCAGGATCGAGGTTGGCGTCGGAGGCAAGCTGCCGCAGCCGCTCGATCTGAATCTTTTCCCGCGCCGGGTCGGCCGGCGGCAGGTCGTTGGTTGCTTTCAGGACGCCGACTTTCTGGGTACATCTGAACCGTTCGGCCAGCATGTGGATCAGCGCCGCGTCGATATTGTCGATGGACGCCCTGAGCGCTTTCAGTTCTTCCATGGCCGGGCTTTCACCCAGCTGCGTTTCGGCTTCGCTCGTGCTCATCGTTTCTTGCCCTTGCCCATACCCGGCAGGCCGGGCAGTTTCGGACCGCCAAGGCCCGGAAGACCCGGCATGCCAGGCGGCAGCCCGGCGCCGCCCAGTCCACCGGGCAACCCTCCAGCCATGCCGCCCGGCAGACCTTTCGGCAATTCCATGCCACCCGGCAACTGGCCGGATTTGGCCATTTCCTCAAGCTCTTTCGGATCGACATCCGGCATGCCGCCGCCCATGCCGCCCATCAGCTTGCCGAGCATGCCTTTTTTCTTGCCCATGGACTTCATCATGTCGGCCATCTGGCGATGCATTTTCAGAAGCTTGTTGACTTCGGCCACCTGAACACCGGATCCGGCAGCAATACGCTTCTTGCGGCTCGCCTTCAGAATATCGGGCTTGCGGCGCTCAACAGCCGTCATCGACTGAATAATCGCGACCTGGCGCTTGAACACCTTGTCGTCGATATTGGATGCCTCGATCTGCTTTTTCATTTTGCCGACGCCCGGCAGCATGCCCATCATGCCGGCCATGCCGCCAAGTTTTTCCATCTGCTTGAGCTGCTCGGCGAGATCGTCCAGGTCGAATTGACCCTTCTGCATCTTTTTCGCCATCTTCGCGGCCTGCTCCGCATCGATGGCTTCAGCCGCCTTTTCAACCAGCGAAACGATGTCGCCCATTCCCAGGATACGGTCGGCGATCCGCTTGGGATGGAAGTCTTCCAGCGCGTCGGATTTTTCACCCGTCCCGATCAGCTTGACCGGCTTGCCCGTCACCGCCTGCATGGAAAGGGCGGCGCCACCGCGGCCGTCGCCATCCATACGGGTGAGGGCGATGCCGGTGATGCCGACACGCTCGTCGAAGCTCTTGGCAAGATTGACGGCGTCCTGACCGGTCAGCGAATCAGCGACCAGCAAAATTTCATGAGGCTGGGCGGCGGTCTTGACGTCGGCCATCTCCACCATCAGCGGCTCATCGATATGGATGCGGCCGGCGGTATCCAGCATCACCACATCGTAGCCGCCGAGCTTGGCGGCGGACATCGACCGTTTGGCGATCTCGACAGGTCCCTGACCCTCGATGATCGGCAGCGTATCGATGCCGTTCTGTTCACCCAGCACCTTCAACTGTTCCTGGGCCGCCGGACGGCGGGTGTCCAGCGACGCCATCAGCACCTTGCGCTTGTCGCGCTGGGTAAGACGCCGTGCGAGCTTGGCGGTTGTGGTCGTCTTGCCCGAGCCTTGCAGGCCGACCATCATGATCGCCACCGGCGCCGGCGCGTTCAGGTCGATCGGCTGAGCTTCTTCACCGAGCATCTCGACAAGCTGATCGTGAACGATTTTCACGACCATCTGGCCCGGTGTCACGGATTTGACGACTTCCGCACCAACTGCCCGGTTGCGGACCTTGTCGGTGAAGGACCTTACGATCGGAAGGGCAACGTCAGCCTCGATCAGCGCGCGGCGGATCTCGCGCAGCGCTTCGTTGACGTCATTTTCCGAAAGCGCACCACGGCCGGTGAGCTTGTCGAAAATACCACTTAGTCGATCGGACAGGCTTTCAAACATCAATAGGTCCTTGAGCGTCGTCGGTTTCGGGAAGTCTCCCGAACCATATGGGCAGCCGTCCATCATTTCCAACCGGATCGAACTGCGCAAAGCAGTTTGACACCCGAGGGCGCATCGCGCTGTCGGGTGTTGACCTCCGGGAACTCTTTAAACCTGTGCGGGTCCCGGTCGGCGGATCGAATTTTTGCTCACTCATATGGAGTTGGAGGGTCTATGCCTGAAAGCATATGGAGAGTCAAGGAAGACGGCCCATTGTCCAGGACCGGCGCGACTTGTGTCCTATGGATCCGGGATAACCGTCTATGTCATCCCGGATTATTTCAGATCCCGCCGCGACGTCTCGTAGTGCGCGGACGCTTCGTAATAGTCGTTGAAGCCGATCCTCTGCCGAAGCTCCTTGAAATCCATAAGATCAGGCGTGCGGTCCTGATCCGTCTTCAGTTTCTCCAGCGTCGTCACCATCGCCTTCATGGCGCTGGCCATCAAGGTCAGCGGATAGGCGGCGATCGCATAGCCGATGTCCTGAAGTTCCCGGTGCGACAGGTCCGGCGTCTCGCCGCCCTCTACAATATTCGCCATTTTCGGACCCGGCAGCTCGCGGCAGATTTCCGACATTTCATCGACGGTTTTCGGCGCTTCGACGAAGAGGATATCCGCGCCGAGTTCCCTGAATTTCGCGGCCCGGGTGATCGCCTCGCCAAGACCGTGGTCGTGACGGGCGTCGGTGCGTGCAAGGATCAGTATATCGGCGCCCGCCTCCTTGGCATCCTGCGCCGCCCGGATCCGGTCGAAAGCCTCCTCCCGGCTCACCACCGCCTTGCCGGGCGTATGACCGCATCTTTTCGGCGCGGCCTGATCCTCGATCATCACCGCCGCCGCGCCGGCCTTTGCCATTCCGGCAACCGTCCGGCGCACATTCATGGCATTGCCGTAGCCCGTATCGCCATCGGCCAGCAGCGGGATCCGCACGGCGTCGGTGATATTCCGTGCCTGATCGAGCACCTCACCATAGGACATCAGCCCGAGATCCGGCTCTCCGATACGCGATGCCGAGGCGGCAAACCCGGACATGAAAGTCAGATCGAAACCCGCCTGTTCGATCAGCTTCGCCGACAGCGCGTCATAGCAGCACGGCATGACATGAAGCGTGTCTTGCGCCAGCAGGGCGCGGAGAGTTTCGGCCGGAGACGGCATGATCAGAAAACCTCAGAGTTTGAAGGGGATATACAGCGCAAGGTCGGTCCATACGTAAAGAATGGCCGCCGAGAGCAGCATTATCAGCAGGAACGGCAGCACACCGCGTGAAACATCCGTCAGGCTGGCCTTGGCAACCGACTGAATGACATAGAGATTAAGCCCGACCGGCGGTGTGATCAGCGCGCATTCCACCATCACCACCATGAAGACGCCGAACCAGATCGGGTCGAAACCGAGCAGCATCGCAGCGGGCAACAGCACGGGCGTCATGATCAGAACCATGGACAGTGCCTCGAACACAAGCCCCATGATCAGGAGCACGACCGAAACCACCAGGATAAAGGCAAGCTGCGTATCAATGTTCTGGCCGATGAAGACCGAAATCTCCTGCGGAATCCGATAGAGCGTGATTGCCTTGCCGAACACCTTTGCACCGGCGACGATCAGAAGAATGGCCACCGTCGTTGCCATGCTCTCGAAGATCGCCTCGCGGAAACCGGTCCAGCTCAGGCGTCGCATCGCCAGCGTGATCACCAGTGCACCGGCAAGACCCAGCGCGGCTGCCTCCGTCGGCGTCGCGGCACCGGTATAGATCACCCCGATGACATATGCCGCCAGCAGGACAGCCGGCAGGGCCCTGAGCGTCGCCCGCAAACGTTCGGGCCATTCCGCCGCCGGCTCCGGCGTAAATCCGCCGAACCAGCGCGCATAGATCATTGAAAAGGCAATGAACAGCACCACCAGTAAGATCCCCGGCCCTATTCCGGCCAGGAACAGGTCCAGCACCGACTGCTCGGTCACGAAAGCATAGACGATCATCGGGATGGAAGGCGGGATCAGAATGCCGAGAGTACCGCCGGCCGCCAGCAGCCCGTAGACGAACCGCCGCTGATAGCCGCGGCCGATCATCTCAGGTATCGCCACGGTGCCGATTGTCGCGGCCGTGGCGACGGAGGATCCTGAAATCGCGGCAAAGATACCGCAGGAGATGATCGTGGCGACCGCAAGGCCGCCCGGCCAGTGGCCGACCCAGGCGTGAACAGCCGCGAACAGGTCCCGGCCGACACCCCCTTTCAGCAGAATGTTAGACATCAGCAGAAACAGCGGTACGGCCAGCAGGATGAAGCCGTCGAGGGTCGACAGGATCGCCTGTGGCGCCATCAGGGGCGAAAATCCGCCGAGCATCAGCAACGCCAGGCCAAGCCCGCCCAGCGCAAACGCCACCGGCACCCGGATCAGCAACAGCGCGAACAGCGCTACGAGGATAAGCACGACTGTCATGCGGAAACCTCGCCGTCCCGTTTGGTTTCAACGTCGCCATGTCCACCCGGCGTCCGCATGAGTTCGATCAGCGCCTGCAGGAACAACAGCGAAAAACCGACCGGGATCGCCAGTTCCGATACCCAGGTCGGCATATCCAGCATCGAACCGGTGGTTCGGCCGCGCTCGAAGGACTCAAGGAAGATGCCGCCACCCTTCCAGGCGACGACGGCGCTGAGAAGCGCGACGACGGCCATTGACAGCAACCGGCAGACAGTTTTCGCCAGTGGACCCATCCGGTCGGTCATGACATCCACGGCGATGTGACGGTTGGCCTGAAGCAGCCAGGGCATGGCGATCATGGTTCCCCAGATGAGGCAGAGCTGGGACAATTCCGCGGCCCAGATGGTCGGGGCCACGAACAGATATCGCGCCGTGACCTCGTAGGTCAGCATGCCTCCGGCGGCGAAAAACAGCAGCGCCGCGATCCAGGCAAGCGCCTTCAACAGATGCGAAAAGGTTTTCATGGCATTCCCCGGCACCGGGAGCTGCAGCCACCGGAGGGTTCAAATTCGAATATAGTGTCGGAAGCTGGCGGCAGCCGGCAGAACATCCGGCCGCCGCCAAAAGGTGGTGTTTCCGCGTCAGAGTTTTTTTGCCGCGTCCATCACTGTCTTGCCGAGATCGCCGGACTTTTCGACATAGGCGTCGTAAACTGGCTGGCTGACCGCTTTCCAGGCTTCGAGCTCATCCTGCGTCGGCGCATAGATGGTCATGCCGTTTTTCTCGGCCTCCGCATAAGCCTCGGCCTCGATTTTGGACATCCGGTCGCGCACATCCGCCTCTGCCTTAAGCGCCGCGGCTTCGATGATTGCCCTGTGCTCTTCCGGCAGCCCGTTCCAGAAATCCGTGTTCACCACAACGATGAACTCGATATCGGCATGGTTGGTGACGGTGATCGTATCCATCACCTCCCACAGCTTGCGGGATTTGACACCGGAGACGCCTGTCATGCCGATATCCACCGTGCCGCGCTGATAGGCAAGATATTGTTCTGAGCCGGAAATCAGCGTCGGTGCACCTTCGGCAGCCGTAACGAAGTCGCCGAGCGTCTTGCCGAAGACCCGCACTTTCTTGCCCTTCATGTCGGCCGGAGTTTTGACCGGACCGTCTTTGGAAAGCATGATCGCTCCGCCATAGGCCTGCCACCACAACACGGTGGAACCGGTTTCCGCGATGGCTTCGTCGAGAGGGCCGCGTACCGGCGAGCCGGGTGCTACAGCCGCGCGTACCTTCTCTTCCGTGTCGAAGAGAAACGGCTGATAGAAGATGTCGACCGCGGATACGTCGCCGACATAACGCGTCAGCGAAGCGACCCCCATCTCGATAGCGCCGGAGCCGACCGCAGCCGGGACTTCCTTGTCCTTGTAGAGCTGCGCGGAATCATAGATTTCAACGGCAATATCGCCGTTCGAGGTCTTTTCAACCTCCTCCTTGAAGAGCTGAAGATTCTGGCCCAGATGGCTCGTCAGCGGCAATTGCAGCGAAATACGCAGCGTCGTATCGGCAGCCTGCGCCGAACCGGCCGACAGGCCGAGTGCCACTGCGGCGCCCAGCGCCCAGGATAATACTTTCATCTTGTTCCTCCCAAAAAAGCCTTTCGCTTCAGATACGAAAGGACTCGGCAGCCACTCTTGCAAAAGCACATTTCATGGTCAATACGGCTGGAAGGCTTCCTGCGAGAATGCGCCTGCCGCCACCCGGGGATCCGCTTCCTTGCATTTTGCGATGCACGAGCAGATAAGAACCTTATCTGAAACCGCACGACTGCCCTGCAGACAGCCGTCCATTCCGGATGCTCGGTAAATGAATTTTCGAGCCATAGCCTTACCTATCGGCCGTTTGCTCATTCTGATTTCCCTGTTGATGATCGTCCCCGCAATTGCCGACGCATTTGCAGCGCATCCGGATTGGCGAGTCTTTCTCGTGTCCGGTCTGGTTCTGGGAACGGCCGGTCTGCTGATGACAATGGCTTTTCGGGGAGAAAAACCGCCGACCCATTTTCGCGAGGCGATTGTGTTCGTAAACGCCTCCTGGTTCGCTTTTTCCTTCGCCGGAGCCGTTCCCTTCTATTTCAGCGGTCTGGGAATCAGCTTTACGGACGCGTTTTTTGAAGCCGCCTCGGGACTGACCACAACCGGTTCGACGGTGCTGACCGGCCTTGACGAATTTCCACCCGGCATCCTGCTGTGGCGCGCCCTGCTGCAATGGGTCGGGGGAATTGGGGTCATCGCTCTCGGAATCTGGCTGCTGCCCGGGCTGAGGGTCGGCGGCAGCCAACTCTTTGCGCTGGAATCGTCGGAAAAAACCAGCAAGCCTTACGGCAAGATCGCGCCGTTCGTCTATCGGCTGCTCCTGCTTTACGGCAGCCTGACCCTCGGGTGCCTGATTCTCTACCGACTTTGCGGCATGAGCATATTCAACGCCATCGTCCATTCCATGACAACAGTCTCGACGGGAGGCTTCTCCACCTCCGACCGGTCCTTTTCGCAGTTTTCCGGTACAGCGGTCTATTGGGTCGCAAGCCTGTTCATGCTCTTGTCCAGCCTGCCGTTTCTCTATCTGATCAGGAGCCTGGAACGCAGACATTTCGACAGGAACGTTCAGATCGGTCTTTTGCTTTTCTTCGTGACCGCGGCCTCCTTCAGCGTCTTTTACTTCGAACGTTTCATCGTCCATGACACACCGTTCCACATGTTCACGCTGGCGGTGTTCAATGTTGTCTCCGTCATCACGACGACCGGCTACGCCGCCAATGATTATCTGCAGTTCGGACCGGCCGTGATCGCTATCTTTTTCGTCCTGACCTTCTTCGGAGGCTGCAGCGGCTCGACTGCCGGCGGCTTCAAAATGTTCCGTATCGCGATCCTGAACAGCTATGTGCACTCTCTGTTGCGCAGGATCGTACGCCCGCACCGGATTGTGGAGCCGCACTATCAGGGACATGCGGTCTCCGGCAACGTTCTGGAGGGAGTTCTGGTTTTTGCTGTTCTTTACGCCGGTGCCTTCGCGGCATTTTCCGTGATCTACATGATGCTGGATCTCGATCTGGAGACCGCATTGAGCGCATCGATCACGGCTTTGGCGAATGTCGGCCCCGGTGTCGGCAATATCATCGGCCCGTCAGGAACATTTCAGACGTTGCCGGATACCGCCAAGTGGTTCCTGGCGGTGGAAATGATTATCGGTCGGCTTGAGATCATAGCCGCAATTCTGTTGCTGACGCCGGACTTCTGGCTCGACTGACCGCACAGAAAACCACTGCCGGGATATTCTTCCCGGCAGTGGTCAGGTTATCCGGCTGCGGGCACAGCGGAAGGTGTAACTGCCCGAAACCGGAATTACGGCTGGACGGCTGCGAATTCGTCCGGATCGAGAAGGCTGTCCTGGTTCATGTCGGCGGCAATGAAGTCGTCCTGGGACAGGCTCGGCACTGCGGCCGAAATTTCTTCGAAGGTTACGAACCCGTTCTGATCGCTGTCGACAGCATCAAACGACATGCCCTGTGCGAGCGCTGCGGTGGAAACTGTGAAAGCACCGATAAGAAGAGCAGCTGTAAGACGTTTGGACATGAAATGACCTCCAAGGGTTTGGTTTTCAGGCTTGTCCGCGCCGGTGAGCATCTATCGGCCCAAGCTGGCAAGCCTTGCGTTCCGTCCATCCACCGAGCCCCTGCGACCCGCTGAACCGGAACACCCAGACACTGCTTGCAGATCCCGGCTGCCGAAGGGCTGCTCTTGGGAAAGGTCACGGCATTGTTGTGACTGACAATGCCAATTCAGCCATCGGCCGGTCGAAATCATGTCACTTTCGACGGTTTCAGGCGGATGTACGGCCGCAAATTACAATCAACGCGTTTGTTCCCGCTATCCGGCCGGGCACTCAGGCATAATCCCGCGCGCCGAAAATCGCCGAACCAACACGAACACAGGTCGCACCGAAGCCGATGGCGGTCTTGTAATCTGAGGACATGCCCATGGAGAGCTGGTTCAAGCCGTTGCGCCCGGCGACCTTTTGAAGAAGCGCGAAATGCTCTCCCGGCGCTTCATCCACGGGCGGAATGCACATCAGCCCGACGATATTCAGGCCAACCTCTTCCCGGCAATCCTTGACGAAAGCATCGACATCCCTGGGAGCGATGCCCGCCTTTTGAGCCTCTTCGCCTGTATTCACCTGAATGAAACAGGGCAGATCCCTTCCCTGCCTGTCCATTTCCGCTTTCAGGGCCCTGGCGATTTTCGGCCGGTCAATCGTCTGAATGACGTCGAAGGTCGCCACGGCCTCCTTCGCCTTGTTTGATTGCAGCGGCCCGATCAGATGCAGCTCGATCCCGTCAAATTCTTCACGCAGCGCCGGCCATTTGCCCATAGCCTCCTGGACCCGGTTTTCACCAAAGATACGCTGTCCAGCCGCCAGAACAGGGCGGATGACATCCGCGTCATAGGTTTTCGAAACCGCGATCAGGGTAACCGCCCCCTCCTTGCTGCCATATACGGTCTCGGAGCTGCGGATATCGGCCTTGACCTCTTCCAGACGTTCGGTTGCAGACACCATGAAATGCTCCAGTTGGACGGCAGTTTTGAATGGGAGACGGTACCGGCAAGGGGACGAGACGCCGGTCGCCATCCTGTCACCTCTTAGCAGATTCATGAAAATCCCTTCAAACTCTTCTTGTTGTTCCTCTCATTTGCAGGCCGGTCTTACGCTTTTATTCATTTCTTTTGCCCACCATCCGCCACCATGAACCAGCATCATTCCCGGAACAGCGAATGACCCCGGTTGGCGTTCGCGCATTTGCAGTGTTCTTCGCGCTCGTTCTCCAGAGCACCGCCGCGAAGTCGGAAACCTTCACCTTTGCAATCGGCGACTGGCCACCCTTCACGTCACGCGACGCGCCCGGCTATGGACTGCACGCACGAAAGGTCACCGAAACCTTCCGGGCTGCCGGACACGATGTTCACTACGAGTTCTTCCCATGGCTCCGCTCGTTGGAAATGACACGACACGGCAGCATGCCCGCGACTTTTTCCTGGATCTACAAAAAGGAAAGGACGGAAGACTTCATCTACCCGGAAACTCCCATAGATCTGGCCAGATATGTCTATTTTTACCGCGAGGACCGGTTCCCGGACGGCCTTGAAAACCTGACCTTCGAGGAAATCAAGTCACGCGGGCTGACGGTTGTCGGCATTCCCGGCTACTGGTACCAGGCACCACTCGAAAAAGCCGGTGTCCTCTTTCAGTCGGTACCTCAGGAAAAACAGGCGTGGAACATGCTCGCCCACGGCCGGGCGGACCTTTATATCGAAATCGACCGGGTTGGCCTGGCACACAGCCGCGCCGTGCTGACAGACGAATCGGAATCCATAGCAATGTCGGAACCGATCCGTATCTTTCCGCTTTACATTCTTTTCAGCAAAGCTCACCCGGAAGGTGCCCGGATGAAGGACATCTGGGACACATATGCTGCTCAGGCAGGTATTTCTCCTCCCGGATCTGCGATCCGATAGCTTTACGAATGCGGCATTGCGACATAAACAGGCAACAGCGAGATCAATCTCTTCTCACATGTTGACCCCGGACCTGATATCTGGTGACAGTCCGGCAGTCACTCTTTCAGGAATTCCGCCGGTTCAGGCGGCAGGAACAGACGGCGCATTTGATGGCAACGGAACGGTACAACGCGCGCGAAGTGGAAGCGCGCTGGCAGAAGATCTGGAACGACAAGGACGTCTTCGTCACTCACAACGACGATCCCCGCGAAAAATATTATGTCCTTGAAATGTTCCCCTATCCGTCCGGGCGCATTCACATGGGCCATGTGCGCAACTATGCCATGGGCGATGTCGTCGCCCGCTACAAGCGCGCCAGGGGCTTCAACGTTCTTCACCCGATGGGCTGGGACGCTTTCGGTATGCCGGCGGAAAACGCCGCCATGCAGAACAAGGTTCACCCCAAGGACTGGACCTACGAAAATATCGCCGCCATGCGCGACCAGCTCAAGATCATGGGTCTGTCCCTCGACTGGAGCCGCGAGTTCGCGACCTGCGATGTCGGTTACTACACCCAACAGCAGCGGCTCTTCCTGCAATTCCTCGAGGCCGGTCTGGTTTACCGCAAGAACGCCAAGGTCAACTGGGACCCGGTCGACATGACCGTGCTGGCGAACGAACAGGTGATTGACGGCCGCGGCTGGCGGTCGGGTGCGCTTGTCGAGCAGCGTGAACTGACCCAATGGTTTTTCCGCATTTCCGATTATTCGGAGGAACTGCTGGAGGCGATTGACGATCTGGACCGCTGGCCGGACAAAGTACGCCTGATGCAGAAGAACTGGATCGGCCGGTCGGAGGGCCTCCGCGTTCGTTTCGAATTCACGAATGCCGCACCGACGGGTGACAAGACCCTGGAGATCTTCACGACACGCCCGGACACCCTGTTCGGCGCGTCTTTCATGGGTCTCTCCCCCGATCATCCGATCTCGGTCAGACTTGCGGAGAACAATCCGGAGCTCAAGTCCTTCATCGAGGAATGCCGAAGGGTCGGCACCTCAGAAGAAGCGATCGAAAAAGCAGAGAAGAAGGGTATCGACACCGGTCTCCGCGTCAAGCATCCCCTCGACAACTCTGTCGAGCTGCCGGTCTATGTCGCCAACTTCATCCTGATGGACTACGGAACGGGTGCCATTTTCGCCTGCCCCGCTCATGATCAGCGCGACCTCGATTTCGCCCGCAAATACGGCTTGCCGGTCAACCCTGTCGTCCTGCCGAACGGGGCCGATCCGGCTTCCTTCGAGATCGGCGATGAAGCCTTTACCGATGAGGGCATCATCTTCAATTCGGACTTCATGAACGGACTGTCCATTCCCGACGCGAAGGAAGCCATTGCAGCCAGACTGGAGACAGTCACGGTTGACAGTGCTCCTCAGGCCGCGCGCCAGGTGAATTACCGCTTGCGCGACTGGGGAATCTCGCGCCAGCGCTACTGGGGATGCCCGATCCCGGTCATTCACTGCGATGACTGCGGTGTTGTTCCGGAAAAGGATGAGAACCTGCCGGTTGAACTGCCGGAAGATATCAATTTCGACAAGCCCGGCAATCCTCTCGACCGCCATCCGACCTGGCGCGAGACCACTTGTCCGAAATGCGGCAAGCCGGCGAGACGCGAAACCGATACCATGGACACCTTTGTGGATTCCTCTTGGTATTTCGCCCGCTTCACCGCTCCGGACTGCGACCAGCCGACCGATCCCGCGGCCGCCAACGGCTGGCTCCCGGTCGATCAGTATATCGGCGGCATCGAGCATGCGATTCTGCACCTGCTCTATTCACGCTTCTTCACAAGAGCGATGCAGAAGGTCGGTGCCCTGGACCTCAAGGAACCCTTCAAGGGTCTTTTCACCCAGGGAATGGTGACCCATGAAACCTATCGGCTTGGAGAGGGCGCCAACGGAAGCTGGGTCTCCCCTGCCGAAATCCGTATTGAGGACAACAACGGCAGCCGGCGGGCGGTTCTGCTGGAAACCGGTGACGAAGTCTCCATCGGCTCGATTGAAAAAATGTCGAAGTCGAAAAAGAACACAGTCGATCCGACAGACATTATCGACACCTACGGCGCGGATACCGCGCGCTGGTTCATGCTGTCCGACAGCCCCCCGGAACGCGACGTCATCTGGACCGAGGACGGTGTTCAGGGCGCCTGGCGGTTCGTGCAGCGCGTCTGGCGCCTGATCGGCGACATCTCGGAAAAGACCGAGCCGCGCGGCGGCAACGCCCCGGAAGTGTCCGGCAAGGCACTGGAGCTGCGCCGCGCCAGCCACAAGACCCTGGCCGCGGTTTCCAACGATCTGGAGAACCTTGGTTTCAACCGCGCGGTCGCGCGGCTCTATGAGTTCGTCAACACGATCGGCAAGGCTCTGAACGAAAACCTGGATGATACCTCGATGGAATATGCGGTCCGCGAGGCCGCGGATTTTCTGGTGCATATGATGGCGCCGATGATGCCGCATCTGGCGGAAGAATGCTGGTCCGCGATCGGTCACGACAACCTGATTTCCGAAGCCGGATGGCCGCAAACGGATGAAGCTCTTCTCGTCGAGGCGTCCGTCACCTACCCGATCCAGATCAACGGCAAGCGGCGCGGTGAACTGACCATTGCAAAAGAGGCTTCCAAAGAGGAGGTCGAAGCTGCTACCTTGGCGCTGGACATCGTTCAGAAGGCGTTGGCTGGAAGTTCGCCGAAAAAGCTCATCGTGGTACCGCAAAGGATCGTGAATGTCGTTGTTTGACAACATCTTCAGGAGCAGCAACATGCTTCGGCGCATTACCCTTTGCGCCGCCCTTGGCGTGGTCATGACGTTGAGCGCCTGTCAGGTACGCCCCCTTTACGGCACAAGCACCGGGGAATTCGGTGGTGGCACCTCACCTGTCACCGCGGAAATGGCGGCAATCGATCTTGATTCCATTCCCAGTCAGTTCGCGAACGACGATGCCTCACGGGTGCTCTATAACGAGCTTATCTACAGGTTTGAACGGGGTGCCGGTTCACCGGAGAAGAAGAGATACCGCCTGAAAGTGTTGATGGATGTCGGCAGCTCGGAAGTTGGTGTGGAACGGTTTGCGGACGTTCCCTCCGCCTACACGACAACGATGAACTCGACGTTCGTGCTCAGCGACCTCAACACAGACGAAACACTCCTGACCGGCCGGGCCTTCAAATCCGCGTCCTATGACTTTTCGAGTCAGCGCTTTGCCAACACACGGGCTTATCGGAATGCGCAGGAACGGGTGGCGAAGGCCGTTGCCGACGATATTTCAGCCCGGATTGCCGGATATTTCGCCAGCCGGTCCTGAGGTAGGAACCTGCAATCGGAAGCGATTGAGGCCTCACTGTTGACCCGTATGGACGTTCCGGAGCATTCTCCCAGCGGTCATCCGCACACGGGATGCTCTGGACAATAGCTAATCGTGGGAGCCCACCGGTCTTGACCGTCCTGAAAGCCGGAGAAATTGACCGTTATGTCTCCAACCCGCCAGCAGATGGCGGAGTCGTTCTGATTTTCGGACCCGATACCGGCCTCGTCTCCGAACGGGCAGCGCGTCTCGTCAAAAAGGCGTCGGAAGGCGAAGACGATCCGTTCAATCTCATCAAGATCGACGCATCCGACATCAGCTCGGATCCGGATCGATTGATCGACGAAGTACTGACCGTGCCCCTCTTTGGCGGGCGGCGGATCGTTTGGGTGAAGGACGCAAGCGGTAAAAATCTCAATCCCGCCCTGGAACCGGTCCTCAACCTGGCAGATTGGCAGACTCTTGTCGTTCTGGAAGCCGGCGACATCAAGAAAGGCGTCGGCCTCCGCAAACTCGTCGAAACCCACAAGCGCGCCGTCGCACTGCCCTGTTACGCAGACAACGATCGCGGCATAGATCAGCTGATCGACGACGAGACAAGGGAAGCCGGACTGACCATCACCCGCGAGGCCCGTTCCGCGCTGCACAGCCTTCTGGGTGGCGATCGCATGGCCAGCCGTGGTGAGCTCAAGAAACTCTGCCTTTATGCCCTCGGCAAGGGGAGGATCGAGAGCGAGGACATCGAAGCCATTATCGGCGACGCTTCGGCATTTGAGACCTCCGAGCTGATCGACGCCGCCGCATCCGGCAATCTTGGCCTGCTCGATCACGGTCTTGAACGGCTGTCGGAAGCCGGCTCCAAGGCCTCGGTGATCGCAAATCAGGCGCTGAAGCATTTCCAGCATTTGCACCGGATGCGAATCGATATCGACAGCGGCAGGAATGCGCAACAGGTCGTCGACAGCCAACGGCCTCCGATATTTTTCGCCCGCAAGGCGGGGTTCACGCAGCAGCTGCGCATATGGTCGCTGAAGGATCTCGAACGCGCGATGGGCATTCTCAGCGAAGCAACCCGAATTTCGCGGCTGAACGACGCGCTTGGGGTACCGGTTCTGTCCGAAGCGTTGCTGACGGTGGGCCGTGCCGCAAGAGCCCGCAACCAGCGGCGCTGATTCCCGTCGGGACCCGGCCGCCGATACCTTCGCCAGAGGGGGAACATCGCTCTCTTGTGCAACGAAATCAGACTGAATAGTATTCCGGAAATACCTATTAACAGGCGGTCGGCATGCTCGGTACCTGGCTTGATTTTACTTATGTTTTTCGAGATTCGGCATCGGTTCTCATCATTGGGACACCCGAACAGTTCGACTATGTTCTGAAGTTTCCGGGTATTGCCCGTCTTATCGTCAGAGACGGCGACGATTTTCTCGCACGCTTCAACAAACACCTTCTCATGATGACGGATGCGGAGATCCAGAAATTCAAATTCGCAACTTTGGAAGATGGCCCTTTATGCGTTCTGGAAGATGATCCAAAAGAGACAGTCGGGCGTGTCGCCAGGAAGATCGGACTCAAGTTCTGGGCGATCGAGCTGTCGCAGGATCTGTTTGACTATCTGAATCACCAATATTCTTTGGATGCGGAAGCTGAAAAAGAAAGACTGACTACGCTGGACGCAGGCACCGGTGCTGCTGCGGGCAGGGAAGATGTAGGCATTTTCAGCCTAGAGGAATTCGGAATCCTGGCGCTGGAAAAACTCAAGTCCAGTGCACAAGGCGAAGGCCCGCTTCCCAGCCTTGCCGATACTGTCGCAGCCCTGAAAAGTGAAGCAGACAGACAGGATTTCTTTTCCAAACTGGGCGTCGGTCAAAAAGCAAAGGTCAAGCTGGTCAACGGCAAGCTGTATGTCGTGATCACGGGCAGAGCCGGGTTGAGACCCCTCCTTCCGGGCATCAAGTTCCTGCCATCCAACCCCAAGGTGGCGGAGTTGGGCCTGGCATTGCAGGATCAGGTCAAAAATCTGAAATACGGGTTCAAACTCAACATAATCTTCACCGTCCCCATGGAACTGATATCGACATTTTTCGACGATGAACGGCAATGGAGAGACTTGCTCGGAACTTTTGCCACCACGGGAATCATTACGGTGATCACCCAGCTCATCATGTGGGCTATCGGCCTGACAACGGGACTCGTGATCGGCACGGGACTGGTTGCCTCGAGCAGCCTGATCGTGGGGGCGTTGGTTATTTCAGGAGCACTTGCCTATATTGCCAACGAATTGGGCCTGGACAGGAAAATAAACGACGCGCTTCAGCGCATTCCATCTCTCATAAACAAAGGCTGGGTCAAACTGGGTGAGAAGATCGAAGAGGCGATTATGTCGAAGAGCGATGTTCCGGACAGAAAACTGACCTTGCAGCTCATTGAAGATTCCCTGAAATACAACTTTTTCCCGGACATGCTGAAATACAGGTAGACCTGCCACGAACTGGAAAGCAGCCCGGCGAAACACCGCAGGTCTTTCCAGGCACCCACCGCATGGCAGGGACCTGGAAACGAAATTCTAAGAGATATTAGAATGGCTTAGCGGTTTTCGACCCCGAGTTTACGGCACAGTTCGTCGAGCTGTTCCAGAGACGTGTACTTGATTTTTAGGTCGCCGGTTTCCTTGCCCGGTTTGTGTCCGACGCTTACTTTCAGGCCCAGCGTGTCGCTGAGACGCTTCTCCAAAGCCTTGGTATCGGCATCCTTTTGCGGCTTTTCGCCGGGTGCCTTGTCGCCCTTCATTCTGGCGAGCGCATCCGGGTCCTGAGAGATCTTCTCGGCATCGCGAACCGTCAGGCCCTTTTCCACGATCAGTTCGGCCAGCGCCGCGGGATCGTCAACGGTTATCAGGGCGCGCGCATGCCCGGCCGTCAGCAATCCTTCGGCCAGATAATCCTTCACCGAATTGGGAAGCTTCAGGAGCCGCATCGTGTTGGCGACATGGCTGCGGCTCTTGCCGATGACCTTCGCCAGTTCGCCCTGGCTGTAGCTGAACTCGGCGGTGAGCTGCTCATAGCCCATCGCCTCCTCGATCGGATTGAGATCGGCACGCTGAACGTTTTCGATGATGGCAAGCTCAAGCGCTTCCTGGTCAGTCACATCGCGAATGATGATCGGAGCTTCGTGCAAACCGGCGCGCTGCGCCGCCCGCCAGCGGCGTTCCCCCGCGATGATCTCGAAACGGTCGGTTTTGCCAGCGGCAGGCCGGACCAGAATCGGCTGAACGATGCCCTTGGACTTCAGGGATTCAGAGAGATCGCCAAGGTCTTTGTCGGTAAAGGTTTTACGCGGATTGCGCGGATTGGGCTCAATATGTTCGATCGGCACCTTGCGCGTGTCGCGAAAGAATTTTTCCGGCTCCGCCGCCGCTTCAGGAGCCGAATCCCCGATCAGGGCCGCCAGGCCACGGCCCAAACGCTTGCTCTTGACGTCTCTTTCCGCCATACCGCACCTTTCTTCTTATATTTCAACGTATTAGGACGGGACAGCTGCGCCTCGAATGCTGTCACGCGCGTTATTCATCGGTTCGCACCCGATTCGAACCGGCTCAGGCAGCCACGCGCCGCAATTCGCGCTCACGCTGGATGATTTCCGAAGCGAGTCGCAGATAGGCCTGGCTGCCGGCGCATTTCAGATCGTAAAGGAGCACAGGCTTGCCGTAGGACGGCGCTTCCGAAATACGAACGTTGCGCGGGATGACGGTGTCGTAAACGGCGTCGCCCATGGTCTCGCGCACATCCGCAACCACCTGACTGGAGAGATTGTTGCGGCTGTCGTACATGGTCAGCACGATACCGTGAATGCTGAGCTCCGGATTGAGAGCATTCTTCACCTGCTCAACAGTGCTGAGCAACTGGCTGAGACCTTCCAGCGCAAAGAATTCGCATTGCAGAGGAACCAGAATGGAATGCGAGGCGGAAAGGGCGTTGATGGTCAGGAGGTTGAGCGACGGCGGACAATCGACAAGAACATAAGTGAAGCCGATTTCCTGAAACAGCCGCGACTTGCTCAGCGCTTCGATCGCGGCCCGCAACCGGAATGCCCGGTCGGTGGTCGATGCGATCTCAAGTTCCAGACCGAGCAGATCCATGGTTGAGGGCGCGACCCACAACCGCTGCACAGTCGTTTCGCGCACGGCTTCCGCCAGCGAGCAGTCGCCGCTCAGGACCTCATAGGTCGACAGGCCGCGGTCCCGGCGTTCGATCCCCAGGCCGGTTGACGCGTTGCCCTGAGGATCGAGATCGATCACCAGAACCTTTTCCCCGATGGCAGCCAGAGCCGTCCCGAGATTGATGGCCGTCGTGGTTTTACCCACTCCGCCTTTTTGGTTTGCAAGCGCGAGAACGCGCGGCGACTCGGGAAGCATGTTCATTGCCACCAGACCTTCCTGGGCTACTCAGACCGGGCTGAAATTTCTGAAAAAAGAAGCATCCGGCTCGTTGGATCTACAACACTGACCTTTTCTACCAGATCGAAGTCCCAACGGGCAGAGGCTTCGTTAACTTCTCTCTGAAAATCCTGACCTTTGTGGAAAACAGCTTTCCCCCCCTCCCTCGTGAAAGGTTCGGAAAGCTGAAAAAGCGTTTCCAACGGCGCCAATGCACGGGCCGAGACAGCATCCACCTTTCCCGAGGACCAGTCTTTCGCAACCGATTCAATTCTGCCTGGATGAACCGTGCCGCTCGAACCCGTCTCCCGAAGCGCCGTTCTCAGAAAGGCGGCCTTGCGTTGATTGCTCTCGATCATATGCACATGAGCTTCGGGATCGTCAGCCAGGAGGATCGCCGTGACCACTCCGGGAAATCCGGCACCGCTGCCGATATCCACCCAGGTCCTTGCCTCTGGATAACTCCAGAGAGTCTGGAGACTATCGACTACATGCCGGGTCCAGATATCCGGGATTGTCGACGGCGCGATCAGGTTTTGCGCGGGCTGCCACTTGAGAACAAGGTCCACATAGACCTGAAGACGCTCTAGAGTTTCACGTGAAACATCCCCAAACTTATGCACAATCTGTCCAGAGGAACTCAACACCTCGTGTTTGCGCATCACGCGGCTCCCCGTTCACCGTTCCGCTTCAGATACGACAGGATCAACGTGAGCGCCACAGGCGTCATTCCATCCATACGCGAGGCCTGACCGAGGGTTGCCGGACGGACATCCAACAGCTTCTGCCGGACTTCATTTGAAAGGCTTGAAATTGCTTCGTAATCGAAACCATCGGGGATCTTCAAGGCTTCATCGCGCTTGAGAGCTTCGATATCGGCCATCTGCCTGTCGAGATAAACCGCATACAGCGCGTCCGTCGCCACCTGTTCGGCAATCGACGGATCTATGTCCTTCAGTTCCGGCCAGATGAGTGTTAGCCCGTCATAAGTCACATTCGGATAGGAAAGCAGATCAAAGGCGGATCGGCGGATACCATCCTGATTGACCGGAAGCCCTCTCTTCTGCGCCTCGGACGGCGTCACCACAAGGCGCGTCAGAAGCGCCCGCGCCTCTTCCAGACACGCAAGCTTTGTCTCGAAGGCCTCCCGCCGGTTTGGAGATACACAGCCAATCGCAATGCCCAGCGGTGTCAGCCGCTGATCGGCATTGTCGGCGCGAAGCGACAAACGGTATTCTGCTCTGGAGGTGAACATCCTGTAGGGTTCGGTGATGCCTCTGGTAACCAGGTCATCGATCATCACACCGATATAGCCCTGAGACCGGTCTACGATGAACGGCGGCTTTTCAGCAACCCGCAAGGCGGCGTTGAGCCCTGCAACGAGACCCTGGGCTCCCGCTTCCTCATAGCCGGTCGTACCGTTGATCTGGCCGGCGAGATAAAGTCCCGGGCAGCGTTTGGCTTCCAGCGTCTGCCGCAACTCGCGCGGATCGACATGATCGTATTCGATCGCGTAGCCAGGCTGCAGGACAACCACATCTTCAAGACCCGGGATCGTTTTCAGAAAAGCGATCTGCGCGTCTTCGGGCAACGAGGTCGAGATACCGTTCGGATAGACCGTATGATCATCGAGGCCTTCCGGCTCGAGGAAGATCTGATGCCCGTCCCGATCCCCGAACCGGACGATCTTGTCTTCGATCGACGGGCAGTAGCGTGGCCCCCGGCCCTTTATCTCGCCGGAATACATCGCTGAACGGGATAGGTTTTCCCGGATGATCCGATGAGTCTCCGGGGTCGTGCGGGTAATGTGGCACGGGATCTGCGGTGTCGTGATCCTGTCCGTCAACGTGGAAAACGGTACGGGATCGTCATCACCAGGCTGTTCCTCCAGCCGGTCCCAATGGATCTTCCGTCCATCCAACCGGGCCGGAGTTCCGGTTTTCAGACGGCCGAGGTCGAAGCCGATCTCCTCTAGAGAAGCAGACAGCCCCATGGCGGGAGCTTCGCCGGAGCGTCCTGCAGGGATCTTCTTGTCACCGATATGGATCAGGCCGCGCAGAAAGGTGCCGCTGGTGAGAACGATTGCCTTGCAGGAAACGATCCGGCCATCGCTCAGATCGATACCGGAAACGGTCCGGTCGTCTCCGGCACCATCGAACCGTAATCCATGCGCCTCGCCTTCAACCACAGTCAGATTATCAATCGCCGAAATTTCGCGCTGCATGGCTTCGCGGTAAAGCTTCCGGTCGGCCTGGGCCCTCGGGCCGCGCACGGCAGGCCCCTTGCGGCGATTGAGCATCCGGAACTGGATACCCCCCTGATCGGCCACACGACCCATCAGTCCGTCGAGCGCATCGATTTCGCGAACCAGATGCCCCTTCCCCAGGCCGCCGATTGCCGGGTTGCAGGACATCACTCCGATAGTGTCGGACCTGTGAGTGACGAGGGCCGTTGACACACCGAGCCGGGCAGCGGCGGCGGCAGCTTCACAGCCGGCGTGCCCACCGCCAATAACCACGACATCGAATTTCTTGTCCAGCTCACTCATTATCTCTACCGCCTGCAAGGCACTTCGGCGACCTTGAGCCGCTCACATTATCCAGATCGATTTTGGGATCGTGCTCCGGCGTCTCACGCCAGACTATCACATGCAGGATATCCGGCACATGTTTGCGAAGCTTATACGGCGCACGCCCTGCTACGTCAAAGTAGAATTACCGCGGGCGATCGCGCCGCATCGCGGGTACCCCGCTTCAGCTTGCAACAATCGTGTCGGATTCACGTGAAACATGTTCCGGACCTGAACCGACTCGCAGCCAGGCTGAATGATTCACGTGAAACAGGTCACTTGCCGATACAGAAATCCCGAAAGATCACATCGAGCAGATCCTCCACATCGATGCGCCCGGTAATGCGTCCAAGGGCATCCGCTGCCCTGCGCAGGTCTTCCGCCCGCAATTCCGAAGGAAGATGCTGCGCTTCCACGGCTGTCTGAAGACCGGACAGGCAGGCACCGAGATAATGTCGATGCCTGTCCCGGGTGGCGAGTGGCGCTTCACCCACGGAAATCATTTCTTCTGCAAAATGGGTTAAGCGGCTCAACAGCGGGACGAGTCCGTTCGCATTCCTGATAGAACAAGGAATCTCCTCGCTCGTTCCGGAAGAGTCTTGTTTCGGAAGAGTCTCAAGATCTGCCTTTGTGTGCACGGTCCAGACCGGGATGACCGCACGGAGATCTACCGGTAATCCCGCTTCAGGGTCGTCCGCCGGAACACCGTCCGGCTCTACGGCCCAAAGAATCAGATCGGCTTCCCGACCTTTCTGCTCCGCACGGCGGATACCCTCCCGCTCCACAATTCCGTCGGTTGCCCGAAGGCCTGCCGTATCGGCGAGTGTTACGGGATAGCCACCGAGATCCAGGTGCACCTCGATGACATCCCGCGTTGTGCCCGCTTCCTCCGTAACAATGGCGACGTCCCGCCCCGCGATCCCGTTAAGGAGACTGGACTTTCCGGCATTCGGCGCTCCCATGAGCACCACCTGGAGACCGGAGCGCAGACGCTCCCCGCTTCTGGAACGCGCCAGATGATCGGTGATCTCTTCATGAAGCTCGGCGGCACCTGCCCAGACCTCGTCGGCAACACTGCCGGGAACATCCTCCTCATCGGCGAAATCGAAATCGGCCTCGATCATCGCGCGCATATGGATAAGCCTCTTGCGCCATCCCTCATAGAGACTGCCGAGCGCACCGCCCATCTGGCGCAGGGCCTGCTTGCGCTGTCCATCCGTTTCCGCAGCAATAAGATCGGCCAGGCCCTCCACTTCCGTCAGATCCATACGGCCATGATGGAACGCTCTTCGGGTGAATTCACCCGGCTCCGCCGGCCGGCAGGTTTCGAAGGAACCAAGAACACCCAGCAGCCTGCTCACGACGGCGCGCCCACCATGGCACTGGAATTCCGCAACATCCTCGCCGGTGAAGCTCGCCGGCCCCTTGAAATAAAGCACCAGCGCTTCATCAAGAATATCCTGTGTCTTCGGGTCCCGAAGCCTGGCAAGCATCGCCTTGCGCGGCTCAGGCACACGCCCGCAAAGGGCGTCGACAATTTCGCCTGTCATCAGCCCAGACACACGGATCACGGCGACACCGGACGGCACAGCTCCGCTGGAAAGCGCATAGATTGTCTCAGCCATAAAAACCCTTCCGATGAATCCCGGTGTCTTGAATTGCCACCCGGCCAGTCCGCATACGCATTGCCTCTTTATCAACAATGCCCACAGACCGAAAGGCACCCACCCTTTCCGTTCCGCGAGCGAATCAATTCAGCGGGGTTGGAGAGAGATCTAGCTCCGGCCAAGCGCAGGCACCCCGCGCATGGCGCATCCAAGCGTCCTCAGCCATAGGACATGGAGAGCTAAAAGCTCTTATCGGAAGCGACTCCCTGCTGCGGTGACCCGCGACCCTCGCCTCACACTTGTTTCACGTGAATCAGTCAGACGGCCTGTCGCCAAGAAACTCGAGGTACAGCAACAGGGGCAAACCCGGCCGGCTCCACTCAAAACCGTTCTAACTGACTGCCGAAAGCCAAAGGATCGGTCGCGGCTCCATTACGGAAAAGAATCGGAATACTCCAAGGCTGGCCTGGTTCTCGCCAGAACATCTCGGACCGGAACCGATTCAATCGGAGGCTCTTCGGAGGTAACGCCAGGTGGGGGTCGTACCGACCTGTTTCACGTGAATCGAGATCAGATGCCTTCAACCGCGCCCAGACCCTGCCGCCAGTCGCTTCGGGACAGCCGATAAAGAACATGAGGTGCGAACGGATGATCAGGAGACAGACTGGGATGAAGAAAATCGCCATCATGATCCCGCTTCATGCCGATACGCCGCATGACTTTCTGCGAAGGTGCATTGTCGGGAATCGTGAAAGCAACGATGTCCTCAAGCCCGATAGTTTCAAAACCGAATCTAAGCCAGGCCCTGGCAGCTTCGCTGGCATAGCCTTTTCCCCATGCCGATTGCATCAGTCTCCACCCTATCTCCACGCAGGGATCGAAAGGCAGCGGTGCGTCGTAGGCCGGGCGGCTCAAGCCAACAAAACCCAGGAATTCTCCGGTCCCCTTCAACTCCACAGGTGTCACGCTGAATCCGTGCTTCTCCTGCTTTTGGCGGCAAACAGAAATCAGGTATTCACTCTTTACCCGAGGCAGAGTTTCAGGGAAATAGCGCATGACACATGGGTCGGCGCACATATCTGCGAAGGGATCGATATCCTCTTCCCGCCACGCCCGCAAAAGCAATCGCTCTGTCTCCAGGAATACAGGCTCTGTCATGAGTACGGCTCCGAATCGAAACGGCTGATTCACGTGAAACAAATCTTAACAAAAAGTAAAGGCGCGACCCTCCCCGGGCCGCGCCTTTCGCATTGAACCTGATCTCTGGATATCAGGTGTTCATGCTGTCGAAGAATTCGTCGTTCGACTTGGTCTGCTTCAGCTTGTCGAGCAGGAACTCGACCGCATCGACCGTGCCCATAGGGTTGAGGATACGGCGCAGAACAAACGTTTTCTTGAGGCGTTCGTGCCGAACCAGAAGCTCTTCCTTCCGGGTGCCGGAGCGCTGAATATCGATCGCCGGATAGACACGCTTGTCGGAAATCTTCCGGTCCAGGATGATTTCGGAGTTACCCGTACCCTTGAATTCTTCGAAGATAACCTCGTCCATTCGGCTACCGGTATCGATCAGCGCGGTCGCGATGATCGTCAGCGAACCACCCTCTTCGATGTTTCGGGCGGCACCGAAGAAACGCTTTGGACGCTGCAGCGCGTTGGCGTCCACACCACCGGTCAGGACCTTGCCAGAAGACGGCACGACCGTGTTGTAGGCCCGGCCGAGGCGAGTGATGGAATCGAGCAGAATGACAACATCCCGCCCATGTTCCGTCAGGCGCTTCGCCTTTTCGATCACCATCTCGGCAACCTGCACATGTCGGGAAGCCGGTTCGTCGAAAGTGGACGACACCACTTCCCCGTCAACCGTACGCTGCATGTCCGTCACTTCCTCGGGACGCTCATCGATCAGAAGAACGATCAGGTAGCATTCCGGGTGATTATGGGTGATGGACTTTGCAATGTTCTGCAGAAAAACTGTCTTACCCGTTCGTGGCGGCGCGGTGATCAACGCACGCTGCCCCTTGCCGAGCGGGGCCACCAGATCGATGATCCGGGAGGACAGATCCTTGTTGGTCGGATCCTCGAGTTCCATCCGGAAACGTTCGTCCGGATAAAGAGGCGTCAGGTTATCGAAATGAACCTTGTGCCGGGCTTTGTCGGGATCTTCGAAATTGATCGTGCTGACCTTGAGAAGGGCGAAATACCGCTCACCTTCTTTCGGACTGCGAATCTGGCCTTCGACGGTATCCCCAGTCCGCAACGAGAAGCGGCGGATCTGCGAGGGAGAGACGTAGATATCGTCCGGTCCCGGCAGATAATTGGCATCGGGAGACCTGAGGAACCCGAACCCGTCCTGCAGAACTTCGACGACACCTTCGCCGATGATGTCTACGTCCTGGGCAGCCAGATTTTTCAGGATGGCGAACATCAGCTCCTGCTTGCGCATGGTACTGGCGTTTTCGACTTCGAGCTCTTCAGCAGTTTGAAGCAGCTCTGTCGGCGTTTTTGCTTTTAGATCTTTAAGTTTCATTTCCCGCATCGAATTGGGGTCTTTAATGTTGTTATGGAGATTTGGTTTGGAAGGTCGTTCTGAACCGCAAGGGATGGGTCGGCCAGGATGTATCTGAAAGACTTCTAGGCATGTCCAGATTACACGGCGGTTGCTGAGTGACTTAAAACAAACACAGCGCCGTTTGGAAGTGGCCGGAAGATACGTTTTTTTGAAACGAATCGCAAGCCCGGAATTCTGCCGATTTTAGAGGCATAAATATGCCTTTTTCAAACATGTCCCGAGCAGCCGCTGAAAGACGGCTGAGCCCGCTTGGCAGAAGGGCTGGATGTCAAAAAGGCTTGCCGATCACAAGGATCACGATCCCGATCATCAGCACCGTCGGCACCTCGTTCAACACACGGTAAAACCGGGCCGTCCGGGTGTTCTCGTCTTTGGCGAACGTTTTCACGCAACGGCTCAAATAGCCGTGAAGCCCGGACATGACGATGACCAGGGTCAGCTTGGCATGGAACCAGCCATCCCGCCAGGCGTCCAGCTCATAGGCCATCCAGAGTCCCAATATCCAGGCCACTGTCATGGACGGATTGATGATCGCCTTGAGCAACCGGCGCTCCATCACCTTGAAGGTCTCGGATTGCGGGGAGCCGACTTCCGATTCAGCATGATAGACGAACAACCGCGGCAGATAGAGCATTCCCGCCATCCAGGCGATGATCGCGATGACATGCAGGGATTTGATCCAGAGAAACAGATCCATTTGCCCTAACCCTTCTTCACCAGCTCGACCATGCGCGCCACATTTTCGGGATCCGCATCCGGCGTCACGCCATGACCCAGATTAAAAACCAGCGGGCCCTTGTTGAATGTCCTGAGAATATGTTCGACGCCTTCCTCGAGCGCCTGCCCACCGGCAACCAGCCGCATCGGATCAAGGTTACCCTGGATGGGAATTCGTTTTTGAATATCCAGCGCGAGATCGTCCGGAGCCGTCCAGTCCAGTCCGACCGCATCGACGCCTGTCCCCGCAATATAGGACGTCATTCGCGCCGAGGACGCTTTCGGAAATCCGATGATCTTCGCATCCGGCCGCACCGCCTTCACACCGGATACGATCCGGGCTGTCGGTTCGATCGACCAGCGCCGGAAGCCTGCATCGTCCAGCACCCCGGCCCATGTATCGAAGATCTGCACCGCATCCGCGCCCGCATCGAGTTGACGGATGAGGTAGCGAATGGACGCAGTGACCAGCTGATCAACGAACCGCTGCATAAGATCCGGATCGCGGTAGGCTCCCACCCGGGCGGCGACCTGATCCTGCGTCGTGTGCCCGGCAACAGAATAGCAGGCAACCGTCCAGGGCGCCCCGCAGAAGCCCAGCAGCGTCGTTTCCTCGGGCAGTTCCGCTCGAAGACGGGAAACCGTCTCTATCACCGGTTTGAGATGATCCTCCGCACGGTCCTGTTCGAGCTGGTCGACGAGGTAGGATGTCAAAGGTTCCAGAACCGGACCACGCCCTTCTTCAAAACGAACCGGATAACCGATGGCGTCCGGAACGACGAAGATGTCTGAAAACAGAATGCTTGCATCAAAACCATAACGGCGGATCGGCTGGAGAGTGACTTCAGTGGCCAGATCCGGAGAATAGCAGAACTCCAAAAAGTTGGGGGCTTTGGCCCGGACCTTCCGGTATTCGGGAAGATAGCGTCCGGCCTGACGCATCATCCAGATGGGGGGCGGCCAGATCTTCTCTCCCTTGAGAACCCTCATAACGGATCTGTCTTCAGACTTCATGAGGTCGCACCTTTCCCACTTTTCAAATCTAATAAAGAGTCTTTATTTGAATCTGTTTCTTTTGTTTAAGCGTGGATTACAGGGATCAATTTATATCCACAATCCGCCCGCCTGATTTTCTCGCCGGGACAAATCCGGTCCCTTGTTTAGCTGAATCGCTCCCCAGGAGTCGATAAAAGCATTACAGTCGATATTACAAACACTTATTTGGGTGTTAACCTTTCGTTAGGAAATTGGGCGGTAGTGGACAATCTGTCGATATGTCACAGCGCTCTTGTGAATCCACACCCATGCACAACCGTTTCGGGATCGGTTTCCCGGCATTTAGGTTTTGTTAACAAATCATGCTGAGCGGGCATAAACTTCGTGCTAGGCAGAGGCGATATGGGTTTAGTCCCAATCCATCAACAGCCCTGGGGATGACAGCGTGAACAAGTCGAGACACTACTTTCATCTGCATCTGGTGTCCGACTCGACCGGCGAAACGCTCATGACCGTGGCGCGCGCGGCGACGGTCCAGTACGAAAATGTCCAGGAGATCGAGCATGTCTATCCGCTCGTCCGCTCCCAGAAGCAGCTCGACAGGGTTATCAGCGAAATCGAAAAAGCACCCGGTATCGTGCTCTACACGCTCGTTGACGTGGACATCGCCAAACGGCTGGAACTGAAATGCCGCGAACTGGGTGTTCCCTTCGTCAATATTCTGGATCCGGTCTTCGCAGTCTTCCAGTCCTATCTGAATGTCACGCAAACACATCGCATCGGTGGCCAGCATGAACTCGATGCGGAATATTTCCAGCGCATGGAGGCGCTCAACTACACCATGCTGCACGATGACGGTCAGATCTGGGACGACCTGGAATCCGCGGATATAGTGCTGATCGGCATATCGAGAACCTCTAAGACTCCAACCTGCATTTATCTCGCCAATAGGGGCATCAAGGCTGCGAATGTTCCGCTTGTTCCCGGTATTCCTTTGCCGGAACATGTGAAAAAGCTGAAATCGCCGATGATCATCGGTCTGATCGCCTCTGTCGAACGCATCCAGCAGATTCGCCGGAATCGCGTCTTGTCGCTGAACTCGGATGGTTATAACGACACTTATGTCGATCGAAAGGAAATCTCTCAGGAGATCAACATGACCCGCAGGCTGTGTACCGAGAACGACTGGCCGCTGATTGACGTCACCCGGCGTTCGGTCGAGGAAACGGCCGCTGAAATCATGACCCTTTTCAAGGCTCACCGGACCGAGCAGGAAGACAGCCGCGGAAATTGATCGGCACATTTTGAAGACGCATCTAGAAAAGGACGTTCATGACACTTGTACTTGCGAGCGGCAGCAGCATCCGAGCCGAACTCCTCAAAAACGCCGGTCTCGTGATTGAGGTCGATCCCGCCGACGTCGATGAACGGGCGGTGGAGGCCCCTCTTCTGGAAGCGGGGTTTCCGCCTGAAGACCTGGCTGCCATCCTTGCGGAGGCGAAGGCCAACGACGTCAGCAGCCGGCGTCACGGGGACCTCGTGATCGGGGCCGATCAGATTCTCGCCTTCGAGGGCGAACGCCGCACGAAACCTGACGACATGGAAGCCGCCCGCCGCCAGTTGCTGGCTTTTTCCGGAAAGACCCACGAATTGTTGTCCGCAGTGGTGATTTCCCGCAACGGCGAAGCTATCTGGAGCCATGTGTCCACTTCCCGTCTTACCATGCGGGATCTGACGCCGGAGTTTGTCGGTCGCTACTTGGCTGCTGCCGGCGATGACGTGCTGTCAAGTGTCGGCGCCTATCAGCTTGAAGGCATCGGCGTGCAGCTTTTCGAGAAGATTGACGGCGACTATTTCACCATCCTCGGTTTGCCGATGCTGCCTCTTCTGGATCATTTGCGCACGCTCGGAGCCATCGAAACATGACTGCGGCGGTAAAAAAAGCCGTGGTGACCGGCCATCCGGTCGCCCATTCCCGCTCGCCGCTCATCCATGGCTACTGGCTGAAAAAATTCGGCGTCGATGGCGAATACGGATGTCTCGATGTGGCGCCGGAAGATGCAGACCGGTTTTTCCGGGACTTTTCCGAAAGTGGGCTGACCGGTGCGAATGTCACCGTGCCCCACAAGGAAATTGCGGCCGCGGCATGCGGCTGGCTGGATGAAGCGGCAAAAGTCATGGGAGCCGTCAACACCATCTGGCTGGACGATGACGGTCGATTATGCGGCGCGAATACGGACTGGACCGGATTTCTGGGCAATCTCGACCAACGTGCCTCGGGCTGGGACGATGACGCCGGAACAGCGATCGTCCTGGGTGCGGGCGGAGCCGCGCGGGCAATCGTATTCGCGCTGCTCTCGCGAAAATTCAAGGCTGTGCACATCGTCAACCGGACACCGGGAAAGGCTTCCAGGATCGCCGAGGAGTTCGGACCCAGAACATTCGCACACAGTTGGGACAACCTGGGGACATTGCTTGAAGAAGCCGATCTTCTGGTGAACACCACTTCCCTGGGTATGACCAGCAAACCGTCCCTCGAGATCGATCTTTCTTCTCTTCCGGAAAGCGCGTTGGTAACCGATGCGGTGTATGTTCCCTTGCAAACCGGTCTGTTGAAACAGGCCGACCAGCGGGGCAATCGCACGGTTGACGGTCTCGGTATGCTTCTTCATCAGGCGGTGCCGGGTTTTGAGCGCTGGTTCGGTGTGCGCCCGGAGGTGGATGACGATCTGCGTGCGCTGATCGTCAGGGATCTCGGAGGAGCGACGTGATCCGGATTGGCCTGACAGGTTCCATCGGCATGGGAAAGTCGACCACCGCGAAAATGTTTGCCGCCGAGGGTGTGCCTGTTCACGACGCCGATGCCACCGTTCACGCTCTCTACAGCGGCCGTGCTGCTCCCTTGATCGAATCCGCCTTTCCCGGAACGGTGATTGACGGCAAGGTCGATCGCGCGTTGTTGTCACCCCATGTGCTCGGCAAGCCGGACGCCATGAAACGGCTGGAAGCGATCGTCCATCCGCTGGTGCGGGAGGAAGAACTGCAGTTTCTGGAGAAGGCGCAGGCCGCCGGGCGGCGCATTGTCATGATGGATATTCCCCTGTTGTTCGAAACCGGAGGCAATCGCCGGGTCGATGTGTCCGTGGTCGTGACTGCCGATGCGCAAATTCAGCGGGAGCGGGTCCTGTCCCGCGCAGGCATGAACGAAGACCGGTTCCGGTCGATTTTGCAGAAGCAGATGCCCGATGCGGACAAACGGCGGCGGGCGCATTTTCTGATCGATACAGGCCTCGGCATGGAGCCGGCGCGGCGCTGTGTCCGGGCGATCCTGAAAGCACTGGCGGGCTGCGGCTGAAGCCCGCAGAACACCGGGGAAAACCGGGCCGCCTTCTTGGCTTCAACGGGCTCAGCCTTCACACTGCTTTCAAAGATAAGGCAGGTACTACCATGCGCGAAATATCCTTCGACACGGAAACCACGGGTCTTAATCCGCGAGACGGGGACCGGCTGGTGGAAATCGGCGGCGTGGAGCTGATCAATCATATTCCGACAGGCAATGCCTATCACGTCTATATCAATCCGCAGCGGGACATGCCGGAGGGAGCCTTCCGCGTGCATGGCCTGTCGGCGGAATTCCTTTCGGACAAGCCATTGTTCGCCCAGATCGCCGATGAGTTCCTTGAATTTGTCGGTGACGGCACGCTGGTCATCCACAATGCGGCCTTCGACATGGGTTTCATCAATGTGGAGCTGGAGCGTGCCGGCCGCAGAACGATCCCAAACAGCCAGGTGATCGACACGCTGGAGATCGCCCGGCGCAAACATCCAAGCGGACCGAATTCACTCGACGCGCTTTGCTCGCGCTATGGCATCGACAATTCCAGACGCGTCAAGCACGGCGCGTTGCTCGATGCGGAAATCCTCGCGGAAGTCTATCTCGAACTGATCGGTGGACGTCAGAGGGCACTCGGACTTGTACCGGAGGAAGAAGTGTCCTCCTCCTCCAATTCGGTCATGGAACCGGGTGAACTCGGTAACTTCAACGCCGCCCGCCGTCCCGCGCCACTTCCCTCGCTCCTCTCGGAAGCAGAGCATGAAGCTCACAAAGCCTTTGTCGAAGGCATGGGAAACGATGCGATCTGGTCGAAATACGGCGGCTGATATAGCCGGGAATCAGAACAGCGTTGAGTTGACTTCTGGGGGGCACCCAAATGCTTTTTGCGAAGCAAACGCTGCTTCCTGCGTCTTCCTGAAATCAGAAATCCGCTTAAACGTGAAACGGTCTAATCCAGAAGCCAGCGCGTGGTCTCGAAATGGCGTTCGGACCAGGGGCTGCTGAACGCCCAGGCCATCGTCTGTCCGATTGTCCATAGCCTCGCCCTCTCCCGGTCGATGTCCAGCTCCTCCGACAACCGGTCCAGGCGGTAGAGCGCCGCTGACTTCGAATGGCCGAACTCGAAACTTCTCACGATAGGGCTGAGGCAGAACGCCGGGTCGCCGACCAGAGGTTTTGGATCGATCGCCAGCCAGGGTTCGCGGTCGCTCGACAGGATATTGTGACCGTGAAGGTCCTGATGGAGAAGGACCTGGGCAGTATTTTGCTCCGAAAGACCGGATAGCGCCGCCACGGCGGTATCCATGAGGCGTTTCTCGCAGGGTTTTCCGGCGTTCAGCCAGTCCTTTTCCATGGACCGGCACCATATCGCGGCTTCGTCCGTCAGCGAGTTGAACGGTTTTCCGGCCGGCACCAGCAGCTTTCGAAGAATATGCGCCAGGACCGCGAGCTTGTCGGCGGACGGGTCGTCCGCAAGGAAGTGTCCCGGCCGGCAGCGTTCCAGCACGAGAATTCCAGCCTCCGGTGCGTGGTCCAGCAGCCGGATAGCACCCTTGCCGTTCCAGGCCTTGAGCGCGTCGGCTTCATAGCGGGATTCTCGGCCCGGGAACTGGAGCTTCAGAACTGCTGCCACGCCAGCCCGTTCGGCAGGCACGACATAGGAAACGTTGCCTCCGGAAAAGGGAGAACCGGCGAGTTTCAGCTCGAAGCGGTCGCAGGCTTCGGTCAACAGATCCGGAAGCGACGCCAGCCAGTCGCGACCCGCTTCCGTCCGATTCAGCCAGGACAGGCTTTCTGGTGCCGAAACAACGAGATCAGGCATAAAGGTGTCTCAACAATACAGTCTCAGGGACGAGTGCTGGAGAGCTGGAATTCTCGCGAATGCCCACGAATGTTTCAAAGCATGGAAGGCAGGACGCGGTCCGGCGGGCGGTGTCCGTCCATGAAGGTTCGGATATTGATGATCACCTTCTCGCCCATTTCAATCCGACCCTCAATTGTCGCTGATCCCATGTGCGGCAGAAGCAGGACATTTTCCATTTTCGCCAACTTGGGATTGACTGCCGGTTCATGTTCGAAGACATCCAGCCCCGCACCGGCGAGATCGCCTGATTCCAGCATCCGGATCAGGGCGTTTTCATCAATGACTTCGCCACGCGCCGTATTGACCACATAGGCGTCCTTTTTAAGGAGCTTCAGACGCCGGGCGGACAGGAGATGGAAAGTCCCCGGCGTATGCGGGCAGTGGATCGAAACCACATCCATGCGCGCCAGCATCTGGTCGAGGCTGTCCCAGTAGGTCGCCTCCAGCTCGTCCTCGATGGTCTCGGAAAGACGGCGGCGATTGTGATAATGGATCGACATGCCGAAGGCTTTCGCCCGACGGGCGACCGCCTGGCCGATCCGGCCCATGCCGATAATGCCGAGCCGTTTCCCCCAGATCCGGTGACCGAGCATCCAGGTCGGCGACCAGCCGGCCCAGTCTCCGGCTTCCAGTGCCTTGATGCCTGTGGCAAGACGACGCGGTACGGCAAGCATCAGCGCCATGGTCATGTCGGCGGTGTCTTCGGTCAGAACTCCGGGGGTGTTGGTAACATTGATTCCCCGGTTGTTAGCGGTCACGACATCGATGTTGTCGACACCATTGCCGAAATTGGCGATCAGCTTCAGGTTTTCCCCTGCCTGGGACAGGATCGAGGAATCGATTCGATCGGTCACCGTCGGAACCAGCACATCCGCGGTGCGGACCGCTTCCACCAGTTCCGCCTGGCTAAAAGGCCTGTCATTGTCATTCAGACGCGTCTCGAAGAGCTCCCGCATCCGTGTTTCAACGACGTCCGGAAGTTTCCGAGTGACAACGACGACAGGCTTCTTTTTTACCATAGCAATTTGCCTTTCGCGCTTCGTTGAGGAATTGTTAACCTCAACGGTTCCACCTTGACGCTGCGCGGAGCGCGAGCGGATAAGACCTTACCCTTTTCCTTACCAGATGGTCCGCCAGAAACAAGGGATCGGCTTCATTCACCGCGCATTGCAGACAAGCCGGAGCCGGCCCGCTGGTTTTCGCGACGAATTTTCGGTAAAGGTTTGCCACAAGTTAACAATCAATAACAATTGGACTACCGGACAATATGGCTCGTTCGATCTCAGGTGCCCGAATTTCTCTCAGGTTTGTCGCAAGGTTTGTTCTTTGCGGGATGATCCTTTTCGCCGGACTGAGCAACACAGCCCTTCCTGTCGCGGCCCAGGGCACATCGACCGGCTCAACAGGGCTTCCCGTGCCGCGCTTCGTCAGTCTGAAATCCGATAGGGTGAATGTCCGGGTCGGGCCCTCGCGGGATCATGATATCGCCTGGACATTCGTTCAGTCGGGCCTGCCGGTTGAAATCATTCAGGAATTTGAGAATTGGCGCCGGATTCGCGACTGGGAGGGCAAGCAGGGCTGGGTCTTTCATTCGCTTCTGTCCGGCCGTCGAACCGCGCTCGTCACTCCGTGGGAAAAGAGCGATCTCACACCGTTGCGCGCCCGGTCCCGTTCGGACGCCGACATTGTCGCCGAGCTTGAACCCTTTGTGCTGACGTCGGTGACGGAATGCGCCGGAGGCTGGTGCCGCGTCAATGGCGAGAGTTATGACGGCTGGCTGGACCAGACGAGGCTTTTCGGCGTCTATCCGAATGAGAGTATCGAGGACTGACCAGGGTTCTTCGAAAGAGATGGATGATAAGGAAAAAAGGCGGCCGATTGGCCGCCTTTTGTATTCTGTCGAAGTCGTGGAAACTCTAGTCAGCCTTGACTTCCTGAACCTTGAGTTCATTCAACCGCGGCATGGACATGATGTTGTAGCCGCTGTCGACGAAATGCACTTCGCCGGTGACCCCGCCCGAAAGACCGGACAGCAGGTAAAGGCCGGTGCCACCGATTTCTTCCAGCGAAACCGTCCGGCACATTGGCGAGTTGCGTTTCTGGAAATTGAACATCAGCCGCGCGTCGGATACTCCGGAGCCGGCGAGTGTGCGTACGGGTCCGGCGGAGATCGCGTTGACGCGGATATTCTGTTCGCCGTAGTCAACCGCGAGGTAGCGGACGGAGGACTCCAGAGCTGCTTTTGCAACGCCCATGACATTGTAGTTCGGCATCACCTTGGTGGAGCCGCCATAGGTCAGGGTCACCATGGAGCCACCATTCGGCATGATGGCGGCCGCGCGTTTGGCGATTTCCGTGAAGGAAAAGCACGAAATCAGCATCGTGCGGGAGAAGTTTTCCCGGGTCGTGTCGGCGTATTTTCCGCGCAGTTCGGACTTGTCGGAAAATGCAATGGCATGCACCAGGAAATCGATGCTGCCCCATTCTTCCTTTAGGGTGTTGAAGACACTGTCGACGGAGCCGATATCTTCCACATCGCAGGGCAGCAGCAGCTTCGAGCCGACTGATTCCGCGAGCGGTTTTGTACGTTTCCCGAAGGCTTCGCCCTGATAGGTAAAGGCAAGCTCCGCGCCGTGCTCAGAAAGAGTCTTGGCGATGCCCCAGGCTATGGAATGGTCATTGGCAACGCCCATTATCAGGCCGCGTTTGCCCTTCATCAGTTCGGTCATGAAAATATCCTCAGCCGTGGTAGCGCGACAGCGCAAGGGAGGCATTGGTGCCGCCGAAGCCGAAGCTGTTGGAGAGCACGGTATCAAGCCCGGCGTCGTCGACACGGTCCATGACGATCTCGCCTTCCTTGAGCGCAGGATCGAGCTGGGTGATGTTTGCGGATGCCGTGATGAAATCGTTCTGGAGCATGAGCAGGCAGTAAATTGCCTCTTGCACGCCCGTCGCACCGAGGCTGTGCCCGGTCAGGGATTTTGTCGAAGAGACCGGGGGCTGGTTTTCGCCAAAGACCCGTCGGACGGCTTCGATCTCGCCGATATCGCCCACCGGGGTCGATGTACCATGCGAGTTGATATAGTCCACCTTGCGGTCACCCAGGGTTTCGATGGCAAGGCGCATGCAGCGCTCGCCGCCTTCACCGCTTGGAGCGACCATGTCATATCCGTCGGAATTGGCGGCATAACCGGTTACTTCGGCGTAGATCTTGGCGCCGCGCGCCTTGGCGTGTTCCAGCTCCTCCAGAACGACGACCCCACCGCCACCGGCGATGACGAAACCGTCACGGGTCGCGTCATAGGCGCGTGCTGCCGTCTGGGGTGTGTCGTTGTATTTGGAGGACATGGCGCCCATGGCGTCGAACAGACAGGACAGGGTCCAGTCCAGTTCCTCGCCGCCGCCGGCGAACATCACATCCTGCTTGCCGAACTGGATCTGCTCCGTCGCCGCGCCGATGCAATGGGCCGACGTGGAACAGGCCGAGGTGATGGAATAGTTGATGCCCTTGATCTTGAAAGGCGTGGCGAGGCAGGCCGAGTTGGTGGAACTCATGCCACGGGTCACCATGAACGGGCCCATGCGCTTCGGCGCGCCCTTTTCCAGAACGATCTGATGCGCCTGGAACAGGTTTTTGGTGGACGGGCCGCCCGAACCCATGATCAGGCCGGTGCGCACGTTGGAGACATCCGTCTCCTCGAGGCCGCTGTCGGCGATGGCCTGCTGCATGGCAATGAAATTGTAGGCCGCACCGTCGCCCATGAAGCGAAGCTGGCGCTTGTCGACCAGCGAGGGGATGTCGATATCCGGTTTTCCGTGCACCTGGCTGCGGAAACCGTGTTCCGCATAGTCGGGGGCAAAACTGATGCCGGACTTGCCTTCGCGCAGGCTCGACAGCACTTCTTCGACGTTCGATCCGATGGACGAAACGATTCCCATACCGGTGACGACAACGCGTCTCATTGCGGTCTCCTACCTTTTTGCTCTGGATCGGCCTGCATTCGCATGATGGCACGCGAAGCCGGTACGCCAATCGGAATTGGTGTGCCGGGGTCACCGGCGCGATAGACTAGATCAACCCGCCTTGCCTTCATTCTTCCACTCGAAGGCGATCGGGTTGATCGGGATAATGCGCAAACCGGCGCTTCCAAGAACAAAGAAGCACCGGTTTGTAAGTAAACCTGCAAATTGAAGGCAATCAGGACTTTGCCAGGCCCACGCGCAGGTCGGTCGCCTTGTAGATCAATTCGCCGTCGGCCTTCAGCCAGCCGTCAGCGGTGCCAAGCACCAGGCGGCCCTTCATGATGCGTTTGAAATCGATACCGTATTCAACCAGCTTCACGTCGGGAGTGACCATGCCCTTGAACTTGATTTCACCGGTCGAAAGCGCCATGCCCTTGCCCTCCAGACCCAGCCAGCCGAGGAAAAATCCGGTCAGCTGCCACATGGCGTCGAGACCGAGGCAGCCCGGCATGATCGGATTGCCCTGGAAATGGCAGGGAAAGAACCAGAGGTCCGGCTTGATGTCGAACTCGGCGCGGGCATATCCCTTGTCGAACTCGCCGCCGGTTTCGGAAATTTCCGTAATCCGGTCGAACATCAGCATCGGCGGCAGCGGCAGTTGCGCATTGCCCGGGCCAAACAGTTCGCCTCGGCCACAGGCAAGAAGGTCTTCGTATTCGTAGCTGGAGCGGCGCTCGGTCATACAAGGTCCGTTATTTTGTTTCCTGCCCTGGGACCTCCCGAAGGCGGAACGGGTTTGTTTTTTGTCGTTTGAGGCGCCTTCCTAACACAGGGGAACCCCGACCGAAAGATGTCACTTGGCGGAACTTGCTGGCTTTTCCGGGACATATTTTAAGATTTTTGTCTCATAACAGAGCAGATGGGAATACAGGTTCGTATTTCAACGCGGTGTTTAAAACTTGCATCTCAAGTGCAAGAAATGGCAGATATAGGGTGATGTCCGACAAGTCAGCGGTTTGAACGGTCGACGCAGGCCTTGAAATTGCTGCTTACAAACGCGACCTTGAATGTGGATGTATAGAGGAATGGCGACGCATATGGCGACGGAAACTGCCGCGAAGAACGTGACCGACATCCTGCGGACCGCAGGTCTGCGGCCGACGCGCCAGCGTGTTTCCCTGGCTGAGCTGCTCTATTCCAAGGGCGACCGGCACATCTCCGCGGAACTTCTGCATGAGGAAGCCGTCGAGGCGAGTGTTCCCGTTTCCCTGGCCACCGTCTACAACACCCTGCACCAGTTCACCGAGGCTGGCCTCCTGCGTGAAGTCGCGATCGACGGCAACAAGACCTATTTCGACACCAATGTATCCGAACATCACCACTTCTTCATCGAAGGCGAAAACCGGGTGATCGATATACCGGGCGAAGGTGTCGGCATTGGTCGTCTTCCCGAAGCGCCGGCAGGCATGGAAGTCGTGCGGGTCGATGTGGTCGTGCGGGTTCGCGAGAAGCAATAGTCCGGAGACGGTCTCCAGTACTATCCAAGCCCGTTTTCGACGTATCTTAATTTCCAGATATAGTAATCCGACGTCTCGCCAATCTCGCTGAGATGACGCTGGCCGTCCGCCTCAAAGCCGATTTTGAGCAGCAGATTTGCGGAACGCGCGTTTTCCGGATGGGTAATGGCGCATAGGGTCCGCAGTTTCAGCTCATTCTGCGAGAAATCGAGCACCGCCTGACCGGCTTCCTGCCCGAAACCCTGGCCGCGAAACGCCTCGTGGAGCGCAAACCCGAGGTCCGGATACTTGAGTTCTTTGCGCACGACGAGGCCGCAAACCCCGATCGGCTGACCCGTTTCCTTCAGCTCCACCAGCCAGAGCCCGACCCCGTGGGCGGCGAAGCGGGCGAGAGATTTGCCCTTGATATACTGCACCGCCTGGTCGGTCGTCCGAATGCCCGCATCCGATATGAACCGGATGTAATCCGGCTGATTCATGAGGTTCAGATAAAACTCGGCGTCGTTGGTGGACGGCAGCCGGAAGCGCAGCCGTTCGCTCGTCGGAAAGGGCCCCAGGAGAAAGCTCAAGCGGCGGTATCCTTGTCGATCTGCGCCTTCGCGCGCAGGGCGATCTCGGGAATCGCATCGAATTTTTCTTTTTCGGTGCTCTTGCACAGATCGTAAATGACGCAGCGTCGGCATTCTGGCTTGCGGGCCTTGCAGATGTAGCGCCCATGCAGAATCAGCCAGTGATGAGCATGCAACGCGAAGTCCGGCGGAACCACTTTTTCCAGCGCTTTTTCGACATCGAGCGGCGTCTTTCCCGGCGCGATGCCGATCCGGTTGCCAAGGCGGAACAGATGCGTGTCGACGGCAATCGTCGGATGGCCGAAATAGATGTTCAGGACGACATTCGCTGTTTTGCGGCCGACGCCTGGCAGCTTTTCCAGAGCCTCGCGGTCGTCGGGCACTTCGCTGCCATGATCGCGGATAAGCTGTTGGGAAAGAAGAATGACATTCTTGGCCTTGGTCTTGTACAGACCGATCGACTTGATCTCCTCGCGCAAGAGGTCCTCGCCCAGGGCCAGCATCTTTTCCGGCGTGTCCGCGATTTCGAACAGATGCCTGGTCGCTCTGTTCACGCCGACATCGGTCGCCTGGGCGGACAGAACGACAGCCACCAGCAGCGTGAAGGCGTTGACGTAATTCAGCTCACCTTTCGGCTCGGGATTGTCAGCGTGGAACCTCTGGAAGATCGCATATGTCGCGGCCCTGTTGTAGCGGGACCGCTTCAGCACCCTGCCGGGATTGTCGACAGAGGGTGAGCGGGACTTGATGGATTTGGCGGAACGCCTGGTTCCCTTTCCGGAGATCGTGCTCTTTGCTTGCGTCATAATCACTCTATAATCTGAGCGCATGAGCGAGAACAATCTGAAACCCGAGAAAAATGACGATTTGTCCGTGACGGACAAGCCGTTCTTTACTGCGGTGCTCACGCCCTACCGGTCCCTGGGTTCGAACGGCTTTCTGGTCCTGATGCTTTGTTTCGGGCTCATCAGTTTCGTGTCCGGCATTCTGTTCTGGCGCATTGGTGCCTGGCCCGTATTCGGCTTTTTCGGTCTGGACGTGGCGATTCTCTGGTTCGCCTTCCAGATGAACTACCGTTCCGCCCGGATCTTCGAGGAAGTCGCGCTCTCCCGCCACGAAATTTCCATCCGCAAGGTCGGGCCCGGCAAAAACTACCAGGAATATTGCTTCAACCCGGTCTGGGTCCGTCTCACTGTCAAACGGATCGAAGATGAAGGTGTCGTGAAAATCTGCCTAACGAGCCGCGGGGAATCCGTGGATCTCGGTAATTTCCTGAACCCGGACGACCGGACCAGTTTCGCCGGAGCCATGGCGAACGCCCTAGCGGTGGCAAAAGCGGGCGGGGCCTGACTAACTTTCTGGCCCGGTATCCTGTGGGCGGACCTTGAGGGTTGCAAGCAACACGACCAGGGCTGCGAAGGAAGTTAATGCCGCCACGTAGAGAACGGTCTGGAAGTCGGTGGCGCTGGCAATGAAACCCATCGAAACGCTGCCGATCATGCCTCCGAGAAACAGGCTGTTCATGTAGATCGCGGTTGCACGCCCGGGCCTGTCCGGTGCGAAACTTTGCACGAAACTGATCGCCACGCCGGCAAACAACCCGTAGTACATGCCCTCGAGCACGGAAACCGTCAGGGCCTGCCAGAGCGCCGTGACCTGGGTGAACAGGAGCATGCTTGCGGCCGCAAGACAGGCAGCGAGCATGAGAACCTGACGGATACCGATGCGTTCCGCCAGCCGGACGGAGCCGAATATGACGAACACCTCCACAAGGCATTTGACGGAAAGCGACAGGCCGGGGGTCGCGCCGGGCAACCCGGTTTCCCTTACGAAGAACAGCGGCATGGCGGAAACGAACAGGGAGTTGGTGATCACGAAGCCCATGCAGATAAACCCGGCGATCAGAAGTCCCCAATTGACGGGATCGCCGTTGCGGTTGGTCTTTCGTTCCTTCTCCGATTTGAACCCCCTCGGCACGGCGATATGCCAGAGCGCCAGATGGATCAGACCGATCGCGAGGGCACAGATGAATGCGGTCCGGAAACCGAACTGCGCGACCAGCGCGAAGGAAACCGCCGGGCCGATCATCCACGCCAGGGAAACGGTCATGCGCTGCCAGGAATTGATGTGGGTGATGTCCAGGTTCCGTCTTTCGGCATTCAGACGTCCGAATGTGAAAATGATGCCGGCCCCCATGTTGGCAACGCCCATCAGTGGAGCGACAGTCAGGACAAGCATGAAAAAGCTGGACGTCTGTGTCAGCAACGTCGCCGCTGCCACAAAAGCGCCGACAGACAACAAGAGCAGGGTCCTGACCGGAAAACCATGATCCAGGCGCTCTCCGGCCCAGCGATTCGCGACGAGCGTCAGAGACAGGACCAGACCAGTGTAAAATCCGATCTGCCAGGGTTCGGCACCGAGTCCTTCCACGATGAAGAAGCTCATCATCGGTATGAGCGCGGAGGTTCCGAGGCTGTTCGTGAACTGCAGCAAAAGGATCAGGATTTCCTGACGGCGCAGTTGGGCGAATGAAAACATGAAGAAATGAGCCAGATGAACAGGGAGCAGGCCGAATACATCCGGCCTTGGGTGGGGATCGGGTCTTGTCGAAGGGCAGGGCAAAGAGCCGTTCGCGGAAGCAAACGGATGGAAGCGCAAACCGGAAACGAAGTTCGGGAACAGTCTGCAGGGAATACTGCCAGTTGAATGAAATTGCCGTCAAGAGGCAACAGTGGCGGCGTTATTCACACCGCGAGAGCTCATCGCTCAGGTTGGTTTCTTTCCGCTGAGAGCCTTCAGTCTGTACAGAGCTTCCAGGGCTTCCCTTGGTGTCATGTCATCAGGATCGATGTCGCGGAGGGAGTCCAGAACGGGGTCAGGTTCGGCGGAAGCAGCGGCAGCGGCTACTGGTGCCAGATTGGCGAACAGGGGCAATTCGTCGATCAGGCTTTCGGCGGGAGATCCCCGGTCCTGCTCTTCCAGCTGGCTCAGAACCTGTCTGGACCGTTCGACCACCATCGCGGGAAGACCGGCGAGTTTGGCGACCTGAATGCCGTAGGATCTGTCGGCGGCGCCCGGTACGATTTCGTGCAGGAAGATAACGTCGCCGTCCCATTCTTTCACCGAAACGGTGGCATTCGACAGCCGCGCAAGTCTGGCTGAAAGGGCCGTAAGCTCGTGATAATGAGTTGCGAACAGGGCGCGGGATCTGTTGACCTCGTGCAGGTGCTCGATGGTGGCCCAGGCGATGGACAGGCCGTCGAATGTCGCCGTTCCCCGGCCGATCTCGTCCAGAATGACCAGCGACCGGTCGCCGGCCTGATTGAGAATTGCGGCCGTCTCGACCATTTCCACCATGAAGGTGGAGCGGCCGCGGGCAAGATCGTCGGCGGCCCCGACACGGGAGAAGAGCCGGTCCACGACGCCGATATGCGCATCGGCGGCCGGAACGAACGCTCCTATCTGGGCCATCACGGCAATCAGTGCGTTCTGGCGCAGAAAGGTTGATTTACCGGCCATGTTCGGACCGGTTATCAGCCAGATATGGCCGGTGTCCCCGTCCTTGTCGGGACCGAGACTGGCGTCATTGGCGACAAAGCTGTCGCCACCGGTTTTTTTCAGGGCCCGTTCCACGACGGGGTGGCGCCCGCCCTTGATCTCGAACGCCCTGCTGTCATCGACGGCCGGGCGGACATGGTTTTCTTCCTGTGCGAGCTTTGCCAGCGCTGCCGACACATCCAGGATGCTAAGACCCTGCGCGGCAGCCTTGATCGTCTCGCTCGCGCTGATGATTGCCTGGGCCAGACGGTCGAAAATCTCAAGCTCGATGGCAAGCGAGCGTTCACCGGCGCTGGCGATCTTCGATTCCAGTTCGGCCAGTTCCGTCGTCGTGAAACGCATCGCGCCGGCCATGGTCTGGCGGTGAATGAACCGCCCGGTATCCGCCGTCATTTTTTCGGTTTGTGCCGAGGGAGCTTCGATGAACCAGCCGAGCACATTGTTATGCTTGATCTTCAGGGATCTGAGGCCGAGTTCTTCCGCGTAACTGGCCTGGAGCCTGGCGATAACCTTGCGGCTTTCATCGCGCAGGGCGCGCAGTTCATCGAGATCGGCATTGAAGCCGGTGGCGATGAAATTGCCGTCCCGTTTCAAAAGAGGGGGGTCTTCCCGGATCGCGGAAACCAGCTCGGCACCCAAATCATGCGGTGCGCGCTCCAGGCTGGCGCGGGCTGCGGCGATTTCCGCCGGGATGATATCAGCAACCGCGCCTGTCTGAGTGAGAACCACGCGGGTCGCCTCCAGTCCCTGGGCAATGGCGAGAATGTCGCGTGGCCCGCCCCGGTTCAGCGCGATGCGGGAAAGCGCCCGGGCCATGTCAGGCGCGCCCTTCAGCGTCCGGCGCAGATCTTCGCGCATGATTTCGTTGTCGAGGAAGAAGGCGACAGCGTCGTGACGGCGGTTTATGGCGTCCACATTGACCAGCGGCCCGGCAAGACGGCTGGCGAGAAGCCGCGACCCGCCACCGGTGACGGTGCGATCGATCGTGGCAAGCAGGGAACCCTGCTTCTCTCCGGAAAGCGTGCGTGAAAGTTCGAGATTCGCGCGTGTCGCCGGATCGATGAGCATGCGGCCCGCACCCGCCTCGCGCACCGGCGGGTCGAGAGGCGGCCGCTCTCCAAGCTGTGTTTTTTCGATATAGGCCAGAATGCCGGCGGCGGCCGAGAGCTCGGCCCGGCTGAAGGTGCCGAACCCGTCCAGCGTCTTGACACCGAAATACTGCCCCAGTCGGTCGGTGGCGGTCGCACTGTCGAAAAAGGCGCGTGGCACGGGCGACAAGGCGCCGCCCGGCTGTTCGGCGATCAGGCGAAGCTCGGGTTCCTGCAGCAGATTGTCCGGCAGCACAAGCTCGCGCGGCGACACCTGCGCCAGATCGGCGGCAAGGCGCTGGTGATCGGTTTCAGAGACCTGGAACGAGCCTGTCGACATGTCGATCCAGGCAAGGCCGTAAACCGCATCGCCTTCCAGCGAGCCGCCCTTCAGGCGGGTCAGCGCCATCAGGTAGTTGTTGGCGCCCGCATCGAGCAGACGTTCTTCGGTCAAGGTGCCGGGCGTCACCAGCCGCACCACGTCCCGCCGGACCACGGATTTTGATCCGCGCTTTTTGGCCTCCGCCGGGTTTTCGGTCTGCTCGCAAACCGACACCCTGTGACCCTTCGCGATCAGTTTCTGCAGGTAATCGTCGGCAGCGTGAACCGGCACGCCACACATGGGGATGTCCTCGCCCTGATGCTTGCCGCGTTTGGTGAGCGTGATGCCCAGCGACTGCGATGCGATCTCGGCATCTTCGAAGAACAGCTCGTAAAAATCCCCCATCCGGTAGAACAGCAGGCTGTCCGGATTGGCGGTCTTGATCTCGATGTACTGGGCCATCATCGGCGTGACCTTGGCGTCCGCCGGGGCCGCTTGTTGCGCGCTCCGTCCACTCATGCCTGATACCTAAATCAACAGGCTTTCAAGGGAAAGCGCCTCGAGGCGGTTAACGTCATCGATCCAAAGGAGAAAGCGCTCTGTGTCCGTTTTCGGCACAGGCCTGTGTCGTTTCGGCGTGCACAGCACTCCTTATGCGAACACCATTAAGCTAAGAGGCTACCGCGTCGCGGGTTGAGGGTTCAATTTTCAGCGGATAAGGTCAGGCGCCCGCCACCAAGAGCGGGTTTTCTAGAGGAACCGCCCGCACAATGTCCGCCGATAAGAATTCATCCAAAACATCCGTCAGCTTCACCGATCAGGAAGCGTTGCAATTCCACCAGGAAGGCCGGCCCGGAAAACTGGAAATTTCGCCGACCAAACCGATGGCCACGCAGCGCGATCTGTCGCTTGCCTATTCCCCCGGCGTGGCGGTTCCGGTGCGGGCCATCGCCGACGACCCGAGCCGCGCCTACGATTACACCACCAAGGGCAATCTCGTGGCGGTGATTTCCAACGGGTCCGCGATTCTCGGAATGGGCAATCTCGGCGCGTTGGCATCCAAGCCGGTGATGGAAGGAAAGGCGGTTCTTTTCAAACGTTTCGCCGATGTCGATTCCATCGATCTGGAAATCGACACCCAGGACGTCGAGGAATTCATCAATTCCGTCCGCTATCTCGGTCCGTCCTTCGGCGGTATCAACCTGGAGGACATCAAGGCGCCCGACTGCTTCATCATCGAGCAGCGCCTGCGCGAACTGATGGACATTCCGGTCTTTCACGACGACCAGCACGGTACGGCGATCATCGCCGCCGCCGGTCTCATCAACGCCCTCTATATGACCGGCCGGGACATGAAAGACGCCAAAATCGTCTGCAACGGCGCGGGCGCGGCCGGAATTGCCTGTATCGAACTCATCAAGGCGATGGGCGTTCCCCACCAGAACGTCACCCTCTGCGATACCAAGGGCGTGATCTACAAGGGCCGCGAGGAGGGTATGAACCAGTGGAAATCCGCGCATGCCATCGAGACGCAGGCCCGCTCGCTCTATGATGCATTGAAAGGCGCGGATGTCTTTTTCGGTGTGTCAGTGAAAGGGGCGCTCACGCCGGACATGTTGCGCGTCATGGCGCCGAATCCGGTAATTTTCGCTATGGCGAACCCGGATCCGGAAATCACGCCGGAAGAGGCCGCCGAAGTCCGCGACGACGCCATCGTCGCCACGGGCCGGTCGGATTATCCCAATCAGGTCAATAACGTCCTTGGCTTTCCCTATATCTTCCGCGGCGCGCTGGATGTTCACGCGACCACCATCAATGAGGCCATGAAAGTCGCCTGCGCCCATGCGCTGGCCGAGCTCGCCCGAGAGGAAGTTCCGGATGAGGTCGCGGCCGCCTATCGCGGCAACAGGCCGAAATTCGGTCCCGAATACATCATTCCGGTGCCCTTCGACCCGCGGCTGATCCATGCAATTCCGCCCGCCGTTGCCCAGGCTGCGATGGATTCTGGCGTCGCCCGCCGTCCGATCGTCGACATGGAAGCCTACAAGCACCAGCTGTCCGCCCGGCGCGATCCCGTGGCCGGCACCTTGCAGCGGATCTTCTCCAAGGTCCGCCAGCAGCCCAAACGGGTGGTTTTCGCGGAAGGCGAAGAGGAACCGGTGATCCGTGCGGCCACCAGCTTCGTGTCGCAGGGGCTTGGCGACGCCATTCTCATCGGCCGTGAGGACGAAATCAAATCCATGGCCGATCGGGCCGGGATAGATATTGAACGTCCCGGGATTTCCATCCAGAACGCCCGGCTTTCCGACCGCAATGCCGACTACGCGCAATATCTTTTCGGCCGTTTGCAGCGCAAGGGGTATCTCCTGCGCGACTGCCAGCGCATGGTCAACAACGACCGCAACTACTGGGGCGCAATCATGGTTGCCCGCGGCGATGCGGATGCAATGGTCACCGGCCTCACCCGGAACTATTCCGTTGCGCTCGACACGGTGAAAGACTGCATCGATCCGAAGCCGGGCCATCGTGTGATCGGCGTCTCTCTGGCTCTGGCGCGCGGCCGCACGGTGCTGATCGCCGATACGGCAGTGATCGACATGCCGACCTCGGAGGAACTTGCCGACATCGCCGAGGAAGCGGCCCATGTCGCCCGCAAGCTGGGTTATGAACCACGCGTCGCCATGCTGGCCTACTCCACTTTCGGACATCCGAAGGGCGAACGCTCCGAAAAGGTTCAGGAAGCGGTGAAGATCCTCGACCGGCGCAGGGTGGATTTCGAATACGACGGCGACATGGCCGCCGATGTCGCTCTCAACATGGACCGCATGGCCGCCTATCCCTTCTGCCGCCTCACCGCGCCCGCCAACGTTCTGGTCATGCCGGCGTTCCACTCCGCATCCATCTCCACGAAGATGCTCCAGGAACTTGGCGGCGCCACCGTCATCGGCCCTCTGCTCGTCGGGTTCGACAAACCCGTCCAGATCGTGCCCCTCGGTGCCAAGGATAGCGACATCGTCAACATGGCCGTGATCGCGGCATTCGACGTGACGTGATGCCGGGCGACATGGGGTCTCCGGCTGTCGTCGCCTGCCGGCGCCCCGTGTCCGTCCCGGATTTACGCCCCGGACACGCTGGCAAGGCGCTCTGGCAGGGTTTCCTGCCGGATCCATGCTTTCAGCGTGGCGGCGAACAGGTCCGGGTCTCTGGCGAGCCAGCCGTGGCCGAGACCTGCAACCTGGCGTGCCATGCAGTTCGGCATCCTGTCCTGAAAGACAGGCAGGGACGCGCTGATCGCGGAGTGTTCCTTTTCACCGGCAATCACAAGCGTCCGGGCCGGGACGTCCGGCAAGTGCACCCGGACGTCGAACGCCAGCGCGTTGGCTCCGATTTTTCGCATGGTTGCGGCGGAGGCGTTCGCTCTCCTGTCCGGCTGGCTGATCAGCCGGACATCCATGACGCCCATGGAGCGCGCCATCTTCTCGCGCGAACGCCGCGACACCATCATCCAGGAAGACACATGCATCATGGCGCGCAGAAATGCCGAGGACGGAATGGGATCGCATTGAAATCCGCTCAGAACGGCGCTCCGGACAAGGCCGGGGTGCCGTGCCATGAGCTGGAAGCCGATGTAAGACCCCATCGAAAGACCGGCGATATTGACGGGAGCGCCGCCGAGAGTCCCGATGATTTCGGCGACGGCATCACCGGCCTTTGCGAAATCGGTGACCTCCACCGCCTTGCTCTTTCCGTGACCCGGCAGGTCGATGCAGACGCAATTGAAATCCGGAAGGCGTTCGACCGCGGCGCTCCACATGCGCCGGTCAAATCCGGCGGCATGCAGAAAGACGATCGTGGGATCGTCTGCTGACCTGGTTTGACTGAAATGCAACATTCTTCTTGACCGCCGTTATCCCTCGTTCTGTCGGGTCAGGCTTGTACCGCATTTTCGACCGGCCCTGCCGGAAATCCGCGCGGGGTTCGAAGTTTTTTTCGAAGCCGAGCGGGTGACGGCGCGGGAAAGTCCGTTCTGCTTTGACAATTGTGTTTCAAGCGGCGATACCTCGAAACCATGTCTGATATTCAAGTCAAGATCTGCGGTCTGTCGACCGAAGCAACCATGGAAGCCGCGCTCGATGCGGGGGCGGATATGGTCGGGCTGATGTTTTACCCGAAAAGCCCGCGTCATGTGTCCCTCACACAGGCCTGCAAGCTGGCTGACATGGCGCGCGGCAGGGCGGAGATTGTGGCGGTCACGGTCAATATGGACCTGGACGGACTGTCGCGGATCAATGAACTGGTTGCGCCCGACACGTTCCAGTTTCACGGCAGTGAAACTCCGGAAGCCTGCGCAGCGGTTAAGGTGATGCAGGGAACCAAGATCATGAAAGCCGTAGCGGTTTCGGAAAAGGCCGATCTGGAAGAGGCGCAATACTACGCCATCGTCGCGGACCGGATCCTGTTTGATGCCAAGCCGCCTGAAGGATCGGATCTGCCTGGCGGCAACGGCGTTGCCTTCGACTGGACGCTTCTGAAAGATCTTGACCTGAAGAAGCCCTATATGCTTTCCGGGGGGCTGACTGCGGCAAATGTCGCGGAGGCCATCCGCTTGAGCGGGGCAAGGGCGATCGATGCTTCCTCCGCTGTCGAGCGGGAACGTGGCGTCAAGGACAACGACCTGATCCGCGCTTTTATTGCGGCAGCCAAAAACGCCTGATATCCGGAAGAAACCTGCCTGCGGCAAGGAGTTTACGCGTGAACGAGATGGCAAACAGCATTCGGACCGGCCCGGACGATCGCGGTCACTTCGGCATCTTCGGGGGCCGCTATGTCGCCGAGACCCTTATGCCGCTGATCCTGGATCTGGAACAGCACTACAAGGATGCCAAGAACGATCCGGCTTTCCATGCCGAGATCGAGGACCTGAACAAGAACTATACCGGCCGCCCCTCGCCGCTCTATTTCGCCGAGCGCCTGACGGAAGAGCTCGGCGGTGCCAAGATCTATTTCAAGCGTGACGAGCTGAACCATACCGGGTCGCACAAGATCAACAACTGCCTGGGCCAGATCCTTCTGGCCAAGCGCATGGGCAAGACCCGCATCATCGCGGAAACAGGCGCCGGTCAGCATGGCGTCGCCACCGCAACTGTCTGCGCCCGCTTCGGTCTGCCCTGCGTCGTCTACATGGGCAAGACCGACGTGGAGCGGCAGAAACCCAACGTCTTCCGCATGAAGCTTCTGGGTGCCGAGATCGTTCCGGTGACCGCCGGGGCCGGGACCCTGAAGGATGCCATGAACGAGGCGTTGCGGGACTGGGTCACCAATGTCGACGACACCTATTACCTGATCGGCACGGCGGCGGGCCCCCACCCCTACCCGGAAATGGTGCGCGATTTCCAGTCGGTGATCGGCAAGGAACTGCGCGACCAGATGACGGAAGCCGAGGGCCGTCTGCCGGATGCGCTGGTGGCTGCTGTCGGCGGCGGCTCCAATGCCATCGGTCTGTTCCATCCGTTCCTGGATGACAAGAACGTAAAGATCTACGGCGTGGAAGCCGGTGGTCGCGGTCTGCAGGGCGAAGAACATTGCGCCTCCTTGACAGCCGGCAAGCCCGGGGTTCTCCATGGAAACCGAACCTACCTGCTGCAGGATGACGATGGTCAGATTCTGGAAGGCCACTCGATTTCCGCCGGTCTCGACTATCCGGGCATCGGTCCGGAACATTCCTGGCTGAAGGAAATCGGCCGCGTGGAATACGTGCCGGTAATGGACACCGAAGCTCTGGAGGCTTTCCAGATGCTCACCCGTGTCGAAGGCATCATTCCGGCGCTGGAGCCGGCCCATGCGCTGGCTCATGTGGTCAAGCTGGCACCGCAGATGGACAAGGATCAGATCCTTGTCATGAACCTCTGCGGCCGTGGCGACAAGGACGTCTTTGCGGTCGGCGAGATGCTGGGCTTCGACCTTTAGATCGGGGCTGCCTGGCTACGATTGACGAGATTGTATAGGCCGTGCGTTTTCAGGACGCGCGGCCTTTCTTTGCAAGGATCGGACGGGCGGCAAGCGCGGATTCCAGAAGCTGCTGCTGACCGCGCGCATCCAGATGCTCCTCCTGCTGCGGCGGTTCGGACACCGCAGGCCGCACCGAGCCAAGCGGTTGCCTTTGGCTGGCGTGAAAGCCGATATTGAATCTCTTCATGCTCCGCCAAAGCTTTTCGCCGAGAGGTCTGGGGGCCGGTTCGAAGAGGGAATGGGCCATTTTCAGCTCCTTGTTGTCGTTTGCGGGGTTGAGACTGATCTTAGAATAGGCGCACTTAGTGCATTCTTCCAGTCAGAATTTACGGGTTTCCCGAATTGCTGCCATGCACAAACAGTGGAGCTGAGCTATGGCTCCGGGCCATCCCGCGTACAGTCCCGGTAGGTCCGTTTGTGCATTGTTGGATTGACAGGGTGCCTGCGGCCCCCGTACATCGCAGGAACGAAAAAGGCCTGCGGGGATGTGAAGCAGGCGCAGGAAGGGTAGCAGTGCATGACGCAAACGCGCATCGACCGCCGTTTTAAGGCCTGTGCGGACGCAGGCCGACCGGCTCTCGTCACGTTTATTACCGCAGGCGATCCGGATCTCGAAACGTCTCAGGCCGTATTGGACGCTCTACCGGCGGCTGGTGCCGACATCATCGAACTCGGCATGCCCTTCTCCGATCCGATGGCCGAAGGCATTCCGATCCAGCTCGCCAACCAGCGCGCCCTGGCTGCGGGCCAGACCATGGAAAAGACTCTCGACATGGTCCGCAGGTTCCGCATGAAAGATCAGGAAACGCCGATCATCCTGATGGGCTACTTCAATCCCATTTATGTGCGCGAACCGGTGAAATTCGTCCAGGTCGCCAAAGACGCCGGTGTCGACGGCTTCATCATTGTCGATATTCCGGCGGAAGCCGACGACGAGTTGTGTATTCCGGCGATGGACGCCGGGCTGAACTTCATCCGTCTGGCGACGCCCACGACGGACGACAAGAGGCTGCCCGCCGTTCTGGCCAATACCTCCGGTTTCGTCTATTACGTATCCGTCACAGGCATAACCGGCGCCGATATCGCCGATACCGGCCGGGTTACCGACGCCGTCAACCGGATCAAGGGCCATACCGATTTGCCCGTGGCCGTCGGTTTCGGCGTCAAGACCGCCGAGCAGGCGGCCGTTATCGGCAAGGATGCGGACGGTGTGGTGGTCGGCTCGGTTCTGGTCAATGCCATTCGCGACAGCCTGGATGAAACAGGCAAGGCGACGGACAGAACGGTACAGGCGGTTTGTGATGTGGTGACCGGACTGGCCGGCGGCTGCGCCCGATCCCGTAAGTCCTGATCTCGCCCCATTTGGCAATTGTATTGGCGGGAAGTGTGGCGGACCCCATATTCCCGCCTGTCGGTAACCGGAGCACTTGCGGGAAAGCTGGTCAAACGGCTTTACATATCCTCAAACAGCTCAAAGCAACGGACACGTGAAACGTGAACTGGATCAATTCTATCGTACGCCCCAAGATCCGGGATCTTTGGAAAAAGCGTGAAGTTCCGGAAAATCTCTGGATCAAGTGTCCGGAAACGGGGGAGATGGTGTTCCACCGGGACCTGGAGGCAAATCTCTGGGTTATCCCGAATTCCGGGCATCACATGCGCATGCCGGCGCGCCGGCGGCTGGAATCCTTTTTCGACGGCGGCCAGTACACCCGTGTCGCAACGCCAGAGGTTCATGCCGACCCGCTCAAGTTCCGCGACAGCAAGCGCTATAATGACCGCCTGAAGGATGCCCGCTCCAAGACCGGCGACGACGAGGCCATCCATGTCGCCCAGGGCAAGGTCAACGGCATGGATATCACCACGGCCATTCAGGACTTCACCTTTATCGGCGGCTCTCTCGGCATGGCCGTCGGAGAGGCCATCCTTGCCGGCATGTTGAAGGCCGTTGAGGACAAGACCCCCTTCGTCATGTTCGTTGCCTCTGGCGGTGCCAGAATGCAGGAAGGCATCCTGTCGCTGATGCAGATGCCCCGCACCACAGTCGGCGTGCAGATGCTGCGCGAAGCGGGACTGCCCTATATCGTTGTTCTGACCAACCCGACGACGGGCGGCGTTTCAGCGTCTTACGCGATGCTGGGCGATGTCCAGATCGCCGAACCCGGCGCCCAGATCGGCTTTGCTGGCCGGCGCGTGATCGAACAGACGGTCCGCGAAAAACTACCGGACGATTTCCAGACGGCCGAATACCTTCTCGAACACGGCATGATCGACATGGTGGTGCCGCGCCAGCAGATGAAGGACACGGTCGCCCGGATCTGCGGCATTCTCATGAAACGGGAAGTCCAGTTGCCGCAAATGGCGCTTGAAGCTCCGAAAGAAGCGGAACCCGAGGCCAATTCTGAAGCTGACGCTCCGGTGGAAGCAAAGGCCAAAGAGACCGAAGCCGCCAAATAAGCATTCAGGTTTACCCTGAATTGTCGCGAAAACGGCATGAGAGAACAAATTTGGCCTCGCCGCTTGTCAGGCGGCCGGCCATCTCGTAAACGCGTATCTCATGCTGAACACGGGACCAAAGGGGCCCGCGGAGGGCGCATTGGATCAAATTATCAAAATCCTCGACCGCCTGCTGGCCCTGCACCCCAAGGAGATAGATCTCTCGCTTGGGCGCATGCACCGGCTGCTGGTGGCGCTTGGCCACCCGGAAAGGCATCTGCCGCCGGTCATTCATATCGCCGGTACCAACGGTAAGGGCTCCGTGACCGCCACAATGCGGGCGGTGCTGGAAGCGTCCGGAAAACGCTGCCACGTCTACACCTCGCCGCATCTGGTCTCCTTCAACGAACGCATCCGGCTCGGCACGGACGGTAAATTCGTCTCCGACGCCATGCTTCAGGATGCGTTACAGCGCTGTGAGGAAGCCAATGCCGGCGAGGAAATCACGTTTTTCGAAATCACCACCGCCGCGGCCTTCCTGCTGTTTGCAGACAACCCTGCCGACATTTTGCTTCTGGAAGTAGGACTCGGGGGGCGTCTGGACGCGACCAACGTCGTCGACCGGCCGCTTGCAACGGTCATAACGCCGGTCTCCATGGATCACGAGAAATTCCTCGGCGATGACGTCGCGGATATTGCCGCGGAAAAGGCAGGGATTATCAAGCAGGGTGTTCCGGTCGTTTGCGCGGCTCAGGAAGACGCCGCCCTTAAGGTGATCGGCCGCCAGGCAGCCCGAAACCGGTCCTCTGTCGAAGTCTTCGGTCAGGATTTTGTGGCCCTGGAGGATCAGGGCCGGATGATCTTTCAGGACGACGATGAGCTGATCGATCTGCCCTTGCCGGTGTTGAACGGCCGCCATCAGGTCGCCAATGCCGGTCTGGCGCTGGCAACGCTGAAGTCAGCCGGGCTTCTGCCGGAAGAGGCCGTCATTGCCGATGGCCTGAAGTCGGTCAACTGGCCGGGACGCCTTCAGCCGGTCACGCACGGGCCGCTCCATGACCTGTGCCCGGACGATGCGGAAGTCTGGGTCGATGGCGGCCACAATCCCGGTGCTGGTGTTTCCATCGCCGAGTTCATGGGGGAGCAGGAGGAGCGCGCTCCCCGGCCGCTCTATCTGGTGTCCGGTATGCTGACCACCAAGGACCCGGTCGGATTCTTTCGGCCTTTTCACGGTCTGGTCCGCCATGTCGGCACCGTGCCGATCTCCTCGACAAACACTGCCAGAACGCCGGAAGATCTCGCGGATCTCGCCCGTTGCGCCGGTCTGGAGGCAACACCGTTCCAGTCTCTGGACGCAGCGCTTGCCGATGTGGCAGTCTGTGCCGCGAAGGATGGCGAGCCACCGAGAATCCTGATTTGCGGATCGCTTTATCTGGCTGGTGAGGCTTTGGCGCGCAACGGCACGGCGCCGCGATAGGCCGGACGATTCATAATGCCATAGCGATCTTTGGCGACAGGGAGAGAAGCTGATGCATCCGATGTTCAAGGTGTCGGTTCGGTTTGCCGGTCTTCTCGCGGGCACCGTCGCGGTTGCGGCCACCGCATTTGCGCTCTCCGGCCAGTTTGAAACGCCTCCGGAACAGGACCCGGCCACCGTTCTGGCGGGAAAGGAACTCGGCCCGGGCTATGCCGTTCTTGCGCCGGTCCGCGGCGACGGTTTCCTGCGTATTTACCAGCTCCAGACGGATCTTGGCGTTGAGAGGATCGAAGGCGACGGCCTTCTGAAACTCCGATTGTCGGAAATTGCGGTCGTGATCGGTCTGGAGGGTCTCAAGAACGATGCGAACTTTGTCGACGGTCTCAAGCAGGCCGCAATGAAACCGGTCGAATTCGTCGAGAGCACGGTCACCGACCCGGTCGGCACGGCCAAAAGCACGGCGACGGGTGTCGGACGCATGTTCGGGCGCCTGACCAAAGGCGTCGAAGCCGTAGTGAGCGGCAAGGGCGGTTCCCCGGCGGAGCTCGCCAGGTCGATTACCGGTCAGGCCCGCGCCCGGCGTGAACTTGCTGTGGAACTCGGCGTCGATCCTTATACATTCTACCGGCCGCTTTCGGAAAAACTCGATGAAACCGCCAGCGTCACCACGGCGGGCAACTGGACGATAACGGCGATTACCAGCCTTCTCCCGGGGGGCCTGATCGTCAACACGGCCCGCACGGCGAACAATTTCCGCACGATGATCGTCGACAGCTCTCCCGCCGAGTTGGAAGAGCGCACGGCGGAAACATTTCGCAAGGCCGGCGTGTCGGAGGCGACAATTACGAAAATCGCAGCCAATCCGTTCTTTACCGAAGGGGAAAAGGCGGTCATCGCCTATCAGCTGCTGGCTATGCCCGGGGTTCAGGATCTTGACCTCGTCGCGGCCAAGGCCGCCGAGGCCGACAGCCGTGACATTGCCTATTTCCAGCTGCGCCGGGTCGTCCTTCTGGAAACCTACAACCGGACCGTCTCCGGCCTCAGTCAGATAAAGCTGGTCTCCGGCATTCCCGTCGCCATCCGGCGCGACGGGCAAGCGGCCATTGTCATGCCGCTCGACATGGTGGCCTGGACCCAGACTGTCGCGCAGACCTTTTCCGCCATGCATGAAGGCCTCGGCAGCCTGCCGTTTCCTCTCACCGGCGTGGACTTCCTGATCACCGGCGACTTCACCCCCATGGCAGCGGAACGCCTCGCCTCCTTCGGCTGGTCGATCACCGGCAGCTACCCCCTGCCGCCGGGCCCTGTGCATTGAGTAGGTGAGCCGGTACGGCGCGCTCTCGGATATCAGGTGAATGCAGGGCCTGTAACCTTCCTCCGGAACCGATGTTTTCCGTTCCAACCGGCAAAGGCTTCAAACACATTCCAGCACGGGTCCGGACAATCCACTTTCCCAGCCGAGAATGGCGCGCTTGCGGGTAAGGCCCCAGTGATAGCCACCGAGTTTACCGCCCTTGGCGAGTACCCTGTGGCAGGGAACCACGAAGGAAATCGGGTTGCGGCCGACCGCCGTTCCGACGGCCCGTGACGCCTTGGGGCTGCCGATGCGCGCGGCGACGTCGGAATAGGTGGTGACCTGGCCCATGGGAATGTTCAGGAGCGTCTGCCAGACCCGGATTTCGAAATCCGTACCGATCATGACGATATTCAGGGGCTGGTCCTGCTGCCATTTTTCCGGATCGAATACGCGTTCGGCATAGCCGGACGTTGCCTCCAGATCCTGAACATACCGCGCCGCCGGCCAGCGGCCGCTCATGTCTTCCAGGGCCGCTTGCTCCTCGCCCGGGTCGGCGAAGCCGAGGCCGGCGAGGCCCTTGTCGGTGGCCATGACGAGCACCTGGCCGAACGGCGAGGGATGAAAGCCATAGGCAATTGCCAGCCCGCCGCCCCGGTTCCGGTAATCGCCCGGGGTCATGGCTTCGTGCGTGACGAAGAGATCGTGCAAACGGGATGAGCCGGACAGGCCGACTTCATAGGAGGCATCCAGAACGCTCGCGGAGTCCCGCAGGAGTGCCTTGGCGTGGTCGAGCGTGATTGCCTGCAAAAACTGTTTCGGGGTCAGTCCGGCCCAGCGCGAGAACACTCTTTGCAGCTGGATCGGTTGCAATCCCGCCTCCCGCGCCAGTTGTTCCAGTGACGGTTGATCGCGCCAGTCGCTGGTGATCCGCTCAAGTGTCCGGCGGACCACGGCATAATGCTCGGCGGCTTCCTCGCCGACCGAAATCGGCGTGGGGTCCGGCGCAAGGCCGGCAAGATCGATGACTTTGGTCATGGCGATTGCCTCATTTCCTCATGTCCGGTCCGATCCTAGCGGCCGCCGGGAGCAGGGGCGACCCGATTTGCGAGAGAGCCAGCCAGTTACCCCGCCTCCTGCTTGAATTCGTTCGCGGAGACCGCAGGTCCCTTGCGTGTGGTCAGAAGCAGGTTGGTTTCCGTTGCCGCGATGCCGTCGATCAGCCGGATCCTGTTCAGCGCATCGTCGAAAGCGGACAGGTCCCGCGTCGCGACATCGAGGACAAGATCCCATTTGCCATTGGTGGAATGAATCGCCCGGACCTCGGCCATCGCGCTCAGGGCGCGGATCGCGGGGTCGGTGTTTCGACCCTCCACCACGACGAGGGTGACGGCACGGATCGGCAGGTCCCGCCAGTCATCGCGCAGGACCGCCGTGAAGCCGAGGATTTCGCCGGTCTCCACCAGCTTTTCCATCCGCGCGCGAACCGTTGCGCGTGTGACTTTCAATTCACTCGCCAAATCGGACACCGATCTCCGGCCATCGTGACGTAGCAAAGCTATCAATCGCAGATCCAGATCGTCCATATTATCACTTTGATCAATTATACATATCAGAATGATAGATCTGATTGCGCAATTGATCAAGTGAGTGGATTTACTCCGCCGCCATGTTTCCGCAGAATTGAAACATTCGGAGACGGGCGGAGGAACAAGGTGAACGTTGCCAGGAAAGACATTGTGCTGGTCGGCGCGCCCGTTGACGAAGGCGCGGGACAGCGAGGCTGTCTCATGGGTCCGGACGCCTATCGCACCGCCGGGCTTGCCGGCATGCTTGAGGCGCTGGGTCACACGGTCATCGATCACGGCAACCTGGCACCCGCCGAAATCGGTCCCCTACGCGTTCCCAATCCCATCCTTAAGAACTACAGGGCCTATGTCGGCTGGACGCGGGCGCTTCATGACAAGGCAGCCGATCTTGGCGCCGCACCCGTCTTTCCGATCTATCTGGGCGGTGATCACGCCATGGCCGCGGGTTCGGTCTCCGGCCAGGCCAGGGCCGCGGCCGCGCAGAACCGTCCGCTCTTCGTGCTATGGCTCGACGCCCACTCGGATTTTCATACTCTGGAGAGCACTGCCAGCGGCAATCTGCACGGCACGCCGCTCGCCTTCCTGTGTGGCCTGCCCGGTTTTGACGATCTGCTCGGATCGCCGCTTCAGCACACCCTGAGGCCGGAAAACGTCGAAATACTCGGGGTCCGCTCCATCGACGCGCAAGAGCGCGACATGCTGCGCAGTCTCGGCGTCGGTGTCAGCGATATGCGCCGGATCGACGAGCAAGGCATCGGACCGCTGCTGAAGCCGTTTCTGGAGCGGGTGCGGGCCGCAAACGGCTTGCTGCATGTTTCCCTGGACGTCGATTTCCTCGACCCGGAAATCGCCCCGGCCGTGGGAACCACCGTTCCGGGCGGGGCCTCCTTCCGCGAGGCTCATCTGGTCATGGAAATGCTGCACGACAGCAGCCTGGTGACCTCCCTCGATCTCGTCGAACTCAACCCATTCCTGGATGAACGCGGAAGAACCGCGCGCCTGATGGTCGAACTCGCGGGCAGCCTTTTCGGTCGTCGCGTCTTCGACCGGCCGACAAGAAGCTTTTGAAGGATCAATCCCATGCAACGTGCAGCCGCCGATCTGAAACCGTCCGATCTCGCCTACGTGCCTTTCGTCAGTGTCGATAACATGATGCGCATTGTGCGCGCCGTTGGTGTCGGGACCTTCCTGCGCGGCCTCGCGGACTACATTGAAGAGGATTTTCTCCGGTGGGAAAGTTTCGACAAGAAACCGCGCATTCCCGCACATGCGCCCCAGGGCGTCATCGAGCTGATGCCGACCAGCGACGGCAAGACCTTCGGCTTCAAATATGTCAACGGCCACCCGGGCAACACAAACGACGGCCTGCAGACGGTGACGGGGTTTGGCGTTCTCGCCAACCTGAAGACCGGTTATCCGGTTCTTTTCAGTGAAATGACCATCCTGACAGCCCTGCGCACCGCCGCGAACTCGGCACTGGCCGCGAAATATCTGGCCCCGAAGCGCGCGACCACCATGGCCGTGATCGGCAACGGCGCCCAGTCCGATTTCCAGTGCCTGGCTTTCAAGGAACTGCTCGGCATTACCGAAATTCGCGCCTTCGACATCGAAAAGGCGGCCAGCCTGCGCCTCGCCCGCAACCTGCTGGATTCCGGCCTGAACGTGACCATCTGCAAGACGCCGGAAGATGCCATCGAAGGTGCGCAGATCATCACGACGGTGACGGCCGACAAGAAGAACGCGACCATCCTGACGGACAACATGGTCGGGGCAGGTGTTCATATCAACGCGGTCGGGGGCGACTGTCCGGGCAAGACCGAGCTGCACAGGGACATCCTTCTGCGCTCCGACATCTTTGTCGAGTTTCCCGACCAGACCCATATCGAGGGCGAATTCCAGCAACTCGACAGGGACCACCCGGTCACCGAACTCTGGCAGGTTTACTCCGGCAAGGTTCCCGGCCGCACGTCCGACGACCAGATCACGCTCTTCGACAGCGTCGGCTTCGCTATCGAGGATTTCGCCGCCCTGCGCTATGTGCGCGATCTGCTGCCGAAAACCGGTCACTTCGAAAAGCTGGATCTCCTGGCCGACCCGGACGACCCCCGCGATCTCTACGGCATGGTGCTGCGCTCCGCCGCCTGCGATGACGACAAGGCGGCTTGAGCCGGTCCTTGCGGTCCCGGTGCGGTGATGGACAGCTTGCTTCGTCCCGGAGCGATGAAGATAAAATCTTCCAGGCAGAGTGCTTTAAATCTTAAGAATATCCATGTTGAAAGAACGCTCTTCAACGTCAGGTCACTTAAGGATATTCCATGAATTTCAGATTTTTTGCTCTCCTGAGCCTTGCCTGCTGCACGGCCTCGGTCGCCCAGGCCAGCGACCAGTATTTTACCTACAAGGACTGGACCGTCCTGGTTGAAACGGTGGATACGGGGGAAGATTTGCGAACCACATGCCGGATGTGGACGGGCGGTGATGGCGATCCGACGGTTGGTTTTTCCATCTCGAACGGCGACGCGCTTCCGCCCGGCTATTTTCCGGGCGTCCAGCTCTCCGAACATGCCTTCCGCGGTCAGGCAACCGTTTTGCAGAACGATCAGAAGGTGAATTTCGTCTTCGATGACGGCGACAGCGCGCAGGCGACGGTCTTTGCCGGTTTCGACGAAGACGGATTTGCCTTCGCGGAGACAAATTTTCCCTATGAGGACAATCAGCGCGTCCTGCAGGCGATGCAGCGCAACGGCCAGATTGACATCGTCGCGCCGGGCGGTCTTTTCTACACCGCCTCGCTGAACGGCTTTACCGCATCCTACCGCAAGGTTGCCGAGCAATGCGGTTTCACGGTCGAAGGCGTGCTCTAGTATCAACCCTTTCAAACAGGGTCTTGTTTGTTGAGGTTGGTGCAGGGCCTGTCGCGTTTAAGCGGATTCATCGATTCAGGAAGACGGCCCGGGTCAGCGTTTGTATTGCGAATGCGCTTGGCGACTTCCTGAATTCAATTTGAAGCGACAGCCTGCTAGGCCGGAACAGCGTCCAGCGCTCCGTCGATCTCCGCAACGACTGCTTCGGCAGCCGCACCGGGGTCGGCGGCCTGGCTGATCGGCCTGCCGACGACCAGATAGTCGCTGCCGGCGCGCATGGCCTCGGCCGGGGTCATGATACGGCGTTGGTCGCTGGCCGCACTGCCCGCCGGGCGGATGCCGGGGGTCACAATGACCAATTCGTCGCCGAGGATCGGCCGCAATCTCCGGGATTCTGTCGCGGCACAGACGATCCCGCCCATGCCGGCGGCTTTCGCGTCCCTGGCGCGTGCCTCCACCACGTCTGTGAGCGGGCCGCGATATCCGGCCGCATGCAGGTCCGCCTCATCCATGGAGGTCAGGACGGTCACGCCTAGCAGGCACAGATTAGGATTGCCGTCTTCCGCCAGTCCCCTCACCGCTGCCCGCATTGTCTTGGGATAGGCATGCAGTGTCACGAAGGTGACCCCCATCCTGGCGACGTTGCGCACCGCCTTGGTGATGGTCATGTCGATGTCGTGGAGTTTGACATCGAGGAAAATTTTCCGGCCTTCCGCCGCCAGATCGCGCGCGAATTCCAGACCGCCCGCGAACTGTAGTTCCATGCCGATCTTGTAGACGCCGACCTTGCCGTCGGTCCGCCTGACCAGATCTTCCGCTTCAGCGACAGTCGGAACGTCCAGTGCAAACATCAGGCGGTCGCGCGAGTTTTCGGGTGCGAAGCGGCTGTTCGGCATGATTCGGGTTCCTTTCTGCGGCTGGGGAATGGCCTGATCCTACCATTTCGCACACAGCCGCGCCAGAAGCGGACCACGGTTCGAAGTCGTCCGCCAACAGATACGAAGGCCTGATCAGCTTTCGCACGGTCTTTCAAACGCGGCATAGGCGTCCTTGTAGTCCGGATGCCAGCGCGAGAGCGGCGGGCGGTTCTCGATGATGTCGCCGATGGCCCATCTGGCCCGCAGCCGGTCCCGGGCACTGTCTACGTCATTGTCCGGGCACAGGATGTAGAAATCGCCCGCGGCCATGCGCTCGATGAAATAATCGACTGTTTGCTCACTGGTCCAGGCGGCCGCAGGTTTTTCCTTATGATTGCCCGCGGTTATGCCCGTGAAGGTAAAACCCGGCACGAAGAGATGCACCGAAATCGGCGCGCCCGCCTGCCGCAGTTCATGCGCGAGCTGCTCGCTGAGCACCTTGACCGCCGCTTTCGTGACATTGTAGCCCGGATTGCCCGGCGGTGTGGTGATCCCCTGTTTGGAGCCGGTGTTGATGATCGCCGCCGGGCGGCCGGCATCGATCATGCGTTGCGTGAACGCCTGAACCCCGCGCAAGACACCGAAGAAATTGACGTCGATCAGCTTCGACCAGTTGTCGGCCTCTCCCCACGCCGTGGTCGGCAGGCTGATGCCCGCATTGTTCATCAGAACGGCAACCGGCCCACTTGCGAAGGCCTTTGCGGCCAAAGCCTCGACCTGGGTCGTGTCGGCGACATCTGTGGCAACGGCAAGCACCACGGCATCCGGTTGCGCGGCGGCGCGCACCGTCCGGGTTGCCGCCTCGAGGGCAGCGCCCGGCAGATCGGCCAGGATGACGCCCAGCCCAGCCTCGGCGAATCGGATGGCGGCTGCCAGTCCAACACCGCTCGCAGCACCGGTCACAACGGCAAGGCCGCCTTCTGAAACTGCTTTTGTGTACATGGTCGGTCTCTCCTGCATTCGGGTTGGAACAGGGCGGTCAGGGAACCGCCGGAACTTTCGCGTCGAAGTCTCTATTTCATTGGGCGGTTCAGGCTGCTACAACACCGCCGGTTCGTCACCCTGAACGAGGACAACAGCTTATGCGCACAGCGAGTGTATCGCGCGATACGAAAGAAACCCGCATTTCGGTAGAAATCAACCTGGACGGCACGGGCGCGTATGACGTCCAGACCGGCGTCGGGTTCTTCGATCATATGCTGGAGCAGCTTTCGCGCCATTCGCTGATTGATATCAAGGTCCGCGCGGACGGTGACACCCACATTGATTTTCACCACACGGTCGAGGACACCGGCATCGCGCTGGGCCAGGCGATTCGCGAGGCCTTGGGCGATCTGGCGGGCATCAACCGTTATGCCGACACGCACCTTGCCATGGACGAGGCCCTGACCCGCTGCGCGCTCGACGTGTCCGGACGGCCATTCCTGGTCTGGGACGTGACCTTCGACCGGGACAAGATCGGTGAATTCGATACGGAGCTGTTCGAGGAGTTCTTCCGCGCCTTCGCGATGAATTCCGGCATCACCCTTCATATCGCCAATCTTTACGGGTCCAATTGCCACCATATCGCGGAAACCTGCTTCAAGGCCGTTGCCCGCACGTTGCGCAAGGCGGTTGAAATCGATCCCCGGCAGGCGGATCGGGTTCCGACCACCAAGGGCCGGCTTGGCAGCTGAAACGGATTGGCGCATGAGCACTTACATCGTCATGGCTCCGCCGGAATTTGAAGATCTGGCGGGAGATCCCCGCCAGACCGACCGGCTTGCCTTTGTGCCGGACGGGTTCTCTTTCCTTGCCTTTTTCTTTTCACCCATCTGGCTGCTGTTTCACCGCATGTGGCTGGTTCTGCTCGGATATCTTGCGGTGACACTCGTGATCGAATTGCTGGCACAGTCTTTCGACAGCGGCACCATCGGACTTGCCGCCATGATTGGCTCGATCCTGTTCGCACTGGAAGCGCAGGCGCTGCGCCGCTGGTCTCTGGGACGCAAGGGCTGGCGTGTGGTCTGTATCATCGAGGGCAAAGGTGTGGCTGAAGCCGAGCTGCGCTTTCTGCACAAGCCCGGCCAGATCCCGGCTTCTCCCGAAGCAGGCAAGGATCGGCAGCGTCCCGCTCCGGCAGCAATCATCCCGAGGGTGGGCAGCGAGCAGGTCGTCGGCCTGACGCTTGGTCCGGAGACCCGTCAATGACAATTGCGATTATCGACTACGGCTCGGGCAATCTGCGCTCGGCGGAAAAGGCATTCGAGCGCGCGGCCCGCGCTCATGCCCATACGCCGAATGTGATCGTGACCGCCGACCCGGAGCGGGTTCTCAAGGCCGACTATGTGGTGTTGCCGGGCGTCGGCGCCTTCGCAGACTGCAAGCGCGGCCTGTGGGCGGTCGACGGCATGCCGGAAGCGTTGGAAGAGACAGTTCGCGTCCGGGGCAAGCCGTTTTTCGGCATTTGCGTCGGCATGCAGCTCATGGCCGGCCGCGGTCTTGAATTCGAGACGGTCGAAGGCCTGGGCTGGATCGAGGGCGACGTGACGGCCATGAAACCGTCCGATCCGTCCCTGAAGATCCCGCATATGGGCTGGAACACCATCGACGTCCGGCCTGACGGTCATCCGGTGTTCAAGGGCATCGAAACGGGCCCGGACGGCCTGCATGCGTATTTCGTCCACTCCTATCACCTTGAATGTGCCCGTGAGGACGACCGGCTGGCGACCTTCGACTATGCCGGCACTTTCACGGCGATGGCGGCGAAGGACAATATGATCGGAACCCAGTTCCACCCGGAAAAAAGCCAGCGGCTCGGACTTGAGCTGATCGCCAATTTTCTGGACTGGACGCCCTAAAAATCAATTCGGGAGACAGACATGACGAAAGCCTATTGGATCGCGCGGGTTGATGTGAACGATCAGGACGGATATCCGCTATACGTCGAGACGGCGAAACCGGCCTTTCAGAGGTTCGGAGCGGTCTTTCTGGCACGCGGTGGCAAGACCAATGCCGTCGAGGGGCCGGGCCGGGCTCGCAACGTCATTATCGAGTTTCCCAGCTTTCAGGACGCTGTCGATTGCTATAACTCGCCGGAATATCAGCAGGCGGTGAAAGTCCGTCAGAAAGTTGCCGATGGCGAAATCGTCATCGTTGAAGGAATTTAGGAAAACATGATTCTCTTTCCCGCCATCGATCTGAAGGATGGCCAGTGCGTGCGCCTGAAACTTGGCGACATGGATCAGGCGACCGTCTTCAACGACAACCCCGGAGCCCAGGCGAAAGCCTTCGAGGACCAGGGTTTCGAATGGCTTCATGTGGTCGACCTGAATGGGGCTTTCGCCGGTGAAACCGTCAATGGCGCGGCGGTTGACGCCATTCTGTCGGCGACGAACAATCCGGTGCAGCTCGGCGGCGGGATCAGGACCCTGGATCATATCGAGACCTGGCTGGCAAAGGGCATCACCCGTGTCATTCTCGGAACGGTCGCTGTGCGCGATCCGGATCTGGTGAAAGAGGCCTGCCGCAGGTTTCCCGGCAAGATCGCCGTCGGCATTGACGCCAGGGGTGGCCGTGTCGCCGTTGAAGGCTGGGCGGAAACCTCCGAGCTCACCGCCGTGGACCTTGCCAGACGCTTCGAGGACGCGGGTGTTTCTGCGATCATCTACACCGATATCGACAGGGACGGCGTTCTCAAGGGCCTCAATATCCCCTCCACGCTCGAACTGGCCCGTTCCGTCTCCATTCCGGTGATCGCCTCGGGCGGTCTGGCCTCCATAGATGACATTCACCGGCTGCTGGAGCCGGATTGCAATATTCTCGAAGGGGCGATTTCCGGAAGAGCCCTCTATGACGGGCGGCTCGACCCGAAAGAGGCGATGGAGCTGATCGCGGCGGAGCGGAGCAGCGCATCATGACTTTGAAGGCTCGTGTCATTCCCTGCCTTGACGTGAAGGACGGCCGTGTCGTCAAGGGCGTCAATTTTGTCGATCTCGTGGATGCCGGCGACCCGGTGGAGGCTGCCAAGGCCTATGATGCCGCTGGAGCCGACGAGCTGTGCTTTCTCGATATCACCGCCAGTCACGAGGGCCGCGACACGATCTACGACGTGGTGCGCCGGACCGCCGAGGCCTGCTTCATGCCGGTGACGGTTGGCGGCGGCGTGCGCACGGTCGAGGATATCCGCAAGCTCCTCATCGCCGGTGCGGACAAGGTGTCCATCAACACCGCCGCGGTGATAAATCCCGACTTCGTCCGCGCGGCGGCCGAAAAGTTCGGGGCGCAATGCATTGTGGTGTCGATTGACGCCAAACAGGTCAACGCACCGGGTGAACCTGAAAAATTCGAGATCTTCACCCATGGTGGGCGCAATCCGACAGGCATCGACGCGGTGGAATTCGCCAAAAAGGTCGTCGAACTCGGCGCAGGTGAGCTGCTGGTCACCTCCATGGACAGAGACGGCACCAAATCCGGCTACAATATCGCGCTGACACGGGCGATCGCCGACGCGGTGCCGGTTCCCGTCATCGCTTCCGGTGGCGTCGGCACTCTGGACCATATGGTTGAAGGTATCCGGGATGGTCACGCCACCGCGGTTCTGGCGGCTTCGATCTTTCATTTCGGCGAGTTCACCATCCAGGATGCCAAGAGGCACATGGACTCCGATGGTGTGCCGATGCGCCTTTATGCCTGACTGAAGGACCTAGCCAAATGACCAAGTTCACTCTGGACGATCTGGACGCCATAGTGGCCGCGCGTGCGAAGAGCAGCGACGAGACGTCCTATACGCGCAAGCTTGTCGGCAAGGGCGTGGCCAAATGCGCGCAGAAACTCGGAGAGGAAGCGGTTGAAGCGGCGATTGCCGCCGTCAGGCAGGACCGCGCGGAATTGACGGCGGAAGCCGCCGATGTGCTTTATCATTTGCTGGTGGTTCTGAACGTGTCCAATGTTCCGCTAGGGGATGTCATGATGGAACTCGGCAAACGTACGGGACAGACCGGACTTGAAGAAAAGGCGTCCCGGCCGCAGGAATAGTAACCGTTTCCCGCGGTCAGCCGCAGCAGCAGGGACTGCGATAGAGATGGATCAGAAAGTCTCAACGGCCCTGGACATGGATCTGTCCCCCTACCGGGTGTTCACCGAGCGCCAGTGGGCCCGCTTGCGGGCCGACACGCCAATGACCTTGTCGGGTCATGAGGTCTCGCAATTGCAGGGACTGAACGCGCCGATGTCCATTGAGCAGGTCGAGACGATCTATCTGCCATTGTCCCGGCTGCTCGCCTTTTATGCGGAAGCCACGGTGACCATCCATCAGGCAACGCAGAACTTTCTCCAGACCAGCGACGGCAAGACCCCCTTCATCATCGGCGTCGCGGGCTCCGTGTCCGTGGGAAAATCGACCACCTCCCGCGTTTTGCGCGAGCTGCTTGCCCGCTGGCCGGCCAGTCCCAAGGTTGATCTGATCACCACGGACGGATTTCTATACCCGAATGCGATCCTGGAAGCCGAGGGATTGATGTCCAAGAAAGGCTTTCCGGAGAGCTTCGACCGGCCTCAGCTGCTGAAATTCCTGTCCGACATAAAGGCCGGCAAGCGTCATGTCAGAGCGCCGGTCTATTCGCACTTCTATTATGATGTCATGCCCGGCCACACGATCACCGTCGACAGGCCGGACATCCTGATCGTCGAGGGTCTTAACGTCCTTCAGACGCGGGAGCTGCCCAAGGACGGACGCGCGGTGCCGTTCGTCTCGGATTTCTTCGATTTCTCGGTCTACATCGATGCCAGCGAGAAGTTGCTGCTGAAATGGTATGTCGACCGGTTCATGCAATTGAGGGAAACGGCTTTCCGCGATCCCGGGTCTTACTTCCACAAGTATTCGCGCATTTCGGACGAGGAAGCTCAGGAGACCGCGCACAGGATCTGGACCGAGATCAATCTGGTGAACCTGCGCGAGAACATCCTGCCGACGCGGCCGAGAGCCGATCTCATCCTGTCGAAAAACGCCAGCCACCGGATTTCCAAGGTCGCGCTGCGCAAGATCTGAGGCACTTCGGATCGTCGATCCAACGCAAAACGCCCGCGCCTCTTGAAAGGCGCGAGCGTTTTTTCATGTCGCGGTACTTGTTCAGGCTGCGGAGCGGTTGCGCACTTCCTGCAGGAAGTTGGCCACCTGGTTGCGCAGCATGGAAGCGTTTTCCTTCAGCTGCTGCGCGGAGGAGTCCACCTTGTCCGCGGTGTCGCGGGTGTTCTCGGCAGCTTGCGAAACGGATTCGATGTTTGTCGTCACCTCGACGGTGCTGCGCGACGCCTCGGTCGCATTGCTGGCGATTTCCTGCGTTGCGACCCCCTGCTCCTCGACGGAGGAAGCGATGGAAGAGGCGATTTCGTTCATGTTGTTGATGATCTCGGTCACCGACGAGATCGCGCTCGCCGCATGGCCGGTCTCTTCCTGGATCGCGGTGATCTGGCTGGAGATGTCCTCGGTCGCCTTCGAGGTCTGCGTCGCGAGCTCCTTCACCTCGGAGGCAACAACCGCGAAGCCTCTGCCGGCCTCGCCGGCACGGGCGGCCTCGATGGTCGCGTTGAGCGCCAGCAGGTTGGTCTGCTCGGCAATCGCCTGAATGAGGGTGACCACTTCACCGATCCGGGTGGCGGCGTCCGACAGACCGTTCATGCGCTGGTTTGTCGACTGGGCTTCCCCTGCGGCGCGGGAGGCGATTTCGCTGGAAGCCTGGACCTGTCTGCGGATCTCGTTGACCGATGCGGAGAGTTCTTCCGCGGCCGCTGCAACCGTTTCCACGTTGTGGGACGCCTGGGAGGAGGCGTTGGAGACGACGCCGCTCTGCTCGGTTGTCTGGGCGGCAACGCCTGTCATGTCGCTGGAGGCGGCTTGCAGGTTTTGCACCGAGCTGTCGATGATGCTCATCATTTCGGTGATCTGGCGGTCGAAATCACCACTGAGCTGCTGGATTTCCTCACCTCTGCGCGCGGCGTCTTCCTGAGCGTTGGTCTGCCGGTCTTCCAGCTCGCGCCGCTCGGTCTCGTTGCGCACGAAGATTTCCATCGCAGACGCCATCTGACCGATCTCGTCACCACGGTCCACGCCCATGATTTCAATATCGGTATTGCCGTCTGCAAGGGAACTCATGTCCGCTGTCAAAGCGCGAATGGGCCGGACGAGGCTGCGGATCGCGAAATAGGCGATCGAGCCAGCCAGCAGGGCGCCGATGAGCGTAAGGGCGATGATCATGATCGCCTGGTTCCAGAACGCGGCTTCCAGGTCGTCGATGTAAACGCCGGTGCCGATCATCCACTGCCAGGGTTCGAATGTTTTGGCGTGACCCCATTTTTCGATCGGCACATCGTCGCCGGAACGTGGCCAAAGGTACAGCAGGTTTCCTCCGCCGCTGCGTCCCAGTTTGACGAGTTCAGGAATGATCTTGACGCCGTTGGCGTCCTCGAGACCCGATAGGTCCGAACCGATGAGAGAGGCTTTTGCATGGGAAATGGTTATGGAGTCATAGTTGAAAACGAAGATATAGTTCTCTCCGTTTTCGAACCGCATTGCCGAAATCGCTTCGACCGCGCGTTGCTGCGCTTCCTCTTTCGAAAGGCCGCCCGACGTCTCCAGTTCGTGATAGCGCTCTGCAATCTTCGTCGCGGTATCGGTGATGTCGGCGATCTTGACCAGACGCTCCTCAAGCATGGCATCCTTGAGTGAGTTCAGTGAAATGCCCGCGAGCGCAATTGAGAAAATGGCGATTGCGAGGACTGGAGTAGAGATTTTCCAAGCCAATGGCCAACGTGCGAATGACATGCCAGGTTTTTCCTCTTGATATGCTTTAACTAAGAGAAGTCGGCGAAATACATGACTAAAGATTTAAAAGTCGACGTTCAGCCAATTTAAATTTGGATAATTGTCAAAAATGACAATAATGAAAATATCAATTCTAGTCATTTAAAAGGTGAGTTCTTCCCATAATTGCTTTTTTCTCGGCGGGCGAAGAAAACCTCCCCGATGTCCGAACGCGACCCGTTTTGCACTGCGCAAGATCTGAGGCATTTCGGATCGTCGATCCAACGCAAAACGCCCGCGCCTCTTGAAAGGCGCGGGCGTTTTTTCATGTCGCGGTACTTGTTCAGGCTGCGGAGCGGTTGCGCACTTCCTGCAGGAAGTTGGCCACCTGGTTGCGCAGCATGGAAGCGTTTTCCTTCAGCTGCTGCGCGGAGGAGTCCACCTTGTCCGCGGTGTCGCGGGTGTTCTCGGCAGCTTGCGAAACGGATTCGATGTTTGTCGTCACCTCGACCGTGCTGCGCGACGCCTCGGTCGCATTGCTGGCGATTTCCTGCGTTGCGACCCCCTGCTCCTCGACGGAGGAAGCGATGGAAGAGGCGATTTCGTTCATGTTGTTGATGATCTCGGTCACCGACGAGATCGCGCTCGCCGCATGGCCGGTCTCTTCCTGGATCGCGGTGATCTGGCTGGAGATGTCCTCGGTTGCCTTCGAGGTCTGCGTCGCGAGTTCCTTCACCTCGGATGCCACGACCGCGAAGCCTCTGCCGGCCTCGCCGGCACGGGCGGCCTCGATGGTCGCGTTGAGCGCCAGCAGGTTGGTCTGCTCGGCAATCGCCTGAATGAGGGTGACCACTTCACCGATCCGGGTGGCGGCGTCCGACAGACCGTTCATGCGCTGGTTTGTCGACTGGGCTTCCCCTGCGGCGCGGGAGGCGATTTCGCTGGAAGCCTGGACCTGTCTGCGGATCTCGTTGACCGACGCGGAGAGTTCTTCCGCGGCCGCTGCAACCGTTTCCACGTTGTGGGACGCCTGGGAGGAGGCGTTGGAGACGACGCCGCTCTGCTCGGTTGTCTGGGCGGCAACGCCTGTCATGTCGCTGGAGGCGGCTTGCAGGTTTTGCACCGAGCTGTCGATGATGCTCATCATTTCGGTGATCTGGCGGTCGAAATCACCACTGAGCTGCTGGATTTCCTCACCCCTGCGCGCGGCGTCCTCCTGAGCGTTGGTCTGCCGGTCTTCCAGCTCGCGCCGCTCGGTTTCGTTGCGCACGAAGATTTCCATCGCAGACGCCATCTGACCGACTTCGTCACCACGGTCCACGCCCATGATTTCAATATCGGTATCGCCTTCGGCAAGTTTGATCATGCTGCGGGTAAGAGACCGCAAGGGTCCGACGACACTCCTGAACGACAGGAATGCGATTGCGCCCGCGGCCAGGGAGCCTGCAACCGCGAGAGAAATGATGATCAAGGCCTGGCTCAAGTAGGCACTTCTCAGGTCTTCGATGTAGACACCTGTTGAAATGCTCCATTGCCAGGGTTCGAAGCCCTTGGCATAGGCCCACTTCTCGATGGCGGTTTCCTCGCCTTTCCGTGGCCAGTGATAAGAGACGAAGCCGCCACCTGCACGAGCCGCACTCATCAACGTTGCGTTTATGTCAACGCCGTTGACGTCCTTCAGGCCGGATTGATTTGTGCCGACGAGCTTCGCGAGCGGGTGGTACACCATGACCGCGTCATAACTGATGACGGCCATGTAGTTGGAACCGCCTTCATAGCGCATCGCGCCAAGCGCCTCGATCGCGCGCTCCTGAGCCTCCTCTGTCGTGAGAGCTCCGGATTTCTCATGTTCGTGATATCGGGCAACAATGGATTCCGCAGTTTCGGTGATGTCCTGGATCTTCGCCAGGCGTTCTTCCAGCATCGCAGTGTTCAGCGAATTGAGCGACACGACGCAAAGCGCGACGGCGAACACAGCGACGACGGCGACTGGAGCGAAGATTTTCCAGGCCAGGGGCAAACGTGAAAAGGACATGATTTTCTTCCGTTAGGTAATTTGAAGCAAGACCTAACGTAAAAAGTTGACTAAATAGATAATAGAGGCGATATCAACAGTAGAAAGAACGATATATTGTCACAATAATCAATAGTATAAGTGCGAAAGCTCCCGGAACGGACGACTATCCTGGGTGATTGCTGATAGCGATTTCCCCCGGATCACCGGCGGGCGCAGAAAACATCCCTGAGGCCCGGGCGTGACCAGGTCGCATTGTGTAGCTGGCCCTTCAGAACATGGCCCTGCGACTCGAAATAAAAGGTGTTGGCGCCACCCGCCCGCTGCAGGGTTACGGCTCCGTATCCCATCTCCGCAACCGTTGCGCTCTGACCGTCCGGAGAAAAGACCACATTCAGATCGATACCTGCGGTGCACAGATAGTCGGCGACATTCGCCCGTGCGGTCTGCTGGCCGAATTCGGGTCGAATCGCGCCGCCGACATCGCCGGGTGGTACTGGTCCTGTCGGGAAGCCGTTGTTCTGCGGAGCATTCGGGAATCCGCCCTGCCCGCCGAAGGGATTGTTGACATTGCCGCCGCCGCCCGGATTGAAATTCGCGGGCCCGTTGATGACAACTTCCCGATAGGGGGTCTTCGTCACATAGACACCTCGGCATTCGCCGTTTGCACCGCGGACGGACCAGGCATGCGACACATAAGTCTGCTGCTCGAGAATCTGCCCCGGCTCAAGCCGGGCATAAGGCCGTTCTCCGCCCCGGTAATCGATCCAGTGTACCTCAATCGGCTGGCGGCTGGCATTGCGGAAGATGATCTGTCCGGGACGCACGGCCTCCATGGACCGGATACGGCCAAGCTCGGCACAGGAAACGTCGGAGCCGGCCTCCTGGCCCGGAACGCCGAAGGCTTCGTCTGAAACGATCTGCTGCGGAAGGGCGCAGGTGGCAACGAACAGGCGCACCGGATTGGCGCTTCCGCGCAAGGAAACCGCGTAGACGGGCAGGCCTTCCACGGCGATCGACAGTTCGGTCTGCCGGATCATCTCTTCCCAGAGAGGATCGCTCATTTCAATATTGAGTTCCGGCAGGGACTGGCCTGCCTCGTTGGCCGCCGAAGAGCCAAATGCGTTGTAGGTGGCTTCGAAGTCACCCGCGCTGATTCGCACCGCCTGCGGCATCCCTTCCAGAAGCCCTGCCGGCGCCTGCTGGAACGTCAGCCTCGCAAAGCCGGACTGGGTGCTGCATTCGGCTCGGAAATCCCTGTCATCCGTCTGCTCCACCGTATGCTGCAGAAAGGTAAGGGACCCTGGTTGGCTGCCCGGTTCGGCGAACCATTGCCGGTCTTCTCGCGGAGTAACGAGCACCGGTTGGGCATTCCCGCTTCCGCCATTTGAAAGCCTGTCACGGACAATCGTCTCCAGGTCACCGGACAAACGGGCCGTCTCGGATGCTTCCTGGTCTGGGGTGGAGATAGGCGTGTCCACCCGTTCAAGGGGCTCCAGACCGCCTGGCTCTGCAGGAGGCCTGACTTCGGTGATGGTGGCGTTGCTGTCATCCACCGGCTCGCCAGAAGAAGACGTTTGCGTTTGCGGTCGGCTCTCCGCCTGGGGTGAGGTCGCGGATACGGGTCCGGCAGCTGTGCCCGAGCTGGTGCCGACCACGCGCGCCGCGGCGCCGGGTTTACCGTCGCTGGAGACATCCACCACCAGTGTGTTGCCACCGCAGATATCTGCGTCGCGGTGCAGGACGCGGCTGTTTTCAAGAGTGACTTCCAGCTTTACGTCACAGGGCGGCAATTTATTATCGCTACCCATCGTATCGATGACGACGCCCTTGCCGTCCCGGCTGATGATCGGCCGGTACTTCTTGTTCACGGTGATTGATCGGATGCCGGGTTCCGGCGGCTCCACATTTATGCGCACGGTTTCGGGAACGGACTGCGCACGGGCGACCTGACCGGAAAAAGGCAGGATGAGGCTGCTGGCCGCGAGAAGGCCGGATGCCAACACGGGTGCGAAACGGGCATGAGCAGCATTATGCCGCATGTGCGATCTCCATCGGAGCGCTGGATCGGCCTGCTTTCATTCACATGAAGGACGGCAAGTCGATCAGTCTGAATTGATTGGACCATCTTATCCGTAACAACCGGATTACAGGATGTTCCATGGAACCTTCGAACGGAATTACTTAGGCAAAGTGGCGCGGAAAGGGCAAGCCTGCAACCGGCGAACACCGGTCTTGGCCTGCACTGTCCTCAAAAAACCCGGATTTCAGCGCGGCGCGCGCTTTGCGAGGATCCGCTGCAGCGTGCGCCGGTGCATGTTGAGCCGCCGTGCGGTTTCCGAAACGTTGCGGTCGCAGAGCTCATAGACCCGCTGAATGTGTTCCCAGCGCACCCGGTCGGCCGACATGGGATTTTCAGGCGGTTGCGCCTTGTCTTCGGGCTTGCGGGCAAGAGCGGCAAGGATGTCTTCTGGATCCGCGGGTTTGGCCAGATAGTCGATGGCGCCGAGTTTCACTGCGGTCACCGCCGTGGCGATATTACCGTATCCGGTCAGGACGATAGCTCGGGCATCTGGCCGTTTCTGGTGGATCTTTTCAATCACATCCAGGCCGTTTCCGTCCTCCAGCCGCATATCGACAATCGCGTAGGCCGGGGCATGCTGGGCGATCTTGATCGCCGCATCCTGAACGCCGTCCGCCGTTTCCGTTTCAAAGCCGCGCTTTTCCATGGCGCGGGCAAGACGTTGCTGAAACGGCTTGTCATCGTCCACGATGAGCAGGCTCATGTCTTCCGTGGCGGGAAAGGACGTATTCTGATCCGTCATGTCGCGTTACCGTTTTATTCTTGCCGTGTGCCGTGAACCGGTCTGGATCTGAGGCACATCATGTGTCAGTTGCTGCTGTTATGGTGCGAAAAGGGTGGTTCGTCCACTCTGCCATCATGCTCGAACACATCGCGCGGCCAACTCACGCGGACATGGGCCCCTGTTTGAGGAGGAGCCTGGTTGTCAAGGCTGAGCTTGGCGCCTGTGCGTTCCAGCAGGGTTTTGGCAATGAAGATGCCGAGGCCAAGCCCGCCGCCGGTTCCGTTTTGCGGCGTTTTACCGCTGCGTATCGAAACATACGGATCGCCGATCTTGCCGAGAATATCGACGGAGAATCCCGGACCGTCATCCCGGATCGAGATCGACAGCGTCTTGTTGTCCCAGCTGGCAGAAACATCGACGTGGGTGTCCGCGAAATCAAGGGCATTTTCGACAAGGTTGGCGAGACCATAGCGGATTGCGGCATTTCGTGTTCCGACGGGCTCGTCCCCTTTGCCCTCGTGAGTGCATTGGATGGCGATCCCCGTTCCCCGGTGCGGATCGATGACATCCTCGAGAAGCTGGGACACGGGCATACGCTGGTAGGTTCGGTCCTGTTCACTCGACAGGCTGGTGAGTTGCCGCAGGATTCCCCGGCAGCGTTCCGATTGCGAACGGATCAGCGCCACATCCTCCGCGCGGCTGTCGGTGGCATCGAATTCGTCGGAAAGTTCCTTGGCAACCAGATAGATGGTCGCCAACGGGGTTCCCAGTTCATGCGCGGCGGCCGTCGCCAGTCCGTCCAGGGCGTTAAGGTGCTGCTCGCGGGCGAGGACCAGTTCTGTCGCGGCCAATGCGTCAGCAAGCTGCCGCGCCTCCTCGGCGACCCTGAAGGCATAGATCGCCATGAAGCCGAGGGTCGAAACGAGAGCAATCCAGATCCCGACCGAATAGACCACCGGCAGCCGGAACACCTCGTCCTCCGGCCAGGGCAACGGCAGGTGAAAAAACGCCAGCAAAGTGGCGCAGCCTGTCGCCAGAACTCCCAGCACGAACGTGTGCCGGATCGACAGGCCCGTCGCCGAGACCATGACCGGCGCCATCAGCAGGAAAGCGAACGGATTGCCCAGCCCGCCGGTCAACAGCAACAGACCGCTCATCTGCAGGATGTCGTAGGCAAGTTGCAGGGTAACGGCGCGTTCCGACAGACGCATGGCCGAAGGCCAGCGGATCTTCAGAAAGATGTTCAGCCAGGCCGACAACGCCACCATGGCGAAGGCGGGACCCGCGGGCAGGGGATAGCCGAGCCCCACGTGCACCACCAGCAGCGCGGCCGTCTGCCCGCCAACGGCGAGCCAGCGCAGGCGCACCAGCGTGTCGAGTTTCAGCCGTCTGTGCGGCAGGGTAATATAGGAGGCGGGTTGATCGGGCATATGTTTCTTTTGAAGCTGAATCGGAACGCTGGCAAGGCCGTGGTACTTGTGCCGACCCGGCGTAGATGGTAGCCAGCCGCTGACAGGGTTGCCCGGTTGGCGCGGGCCGGCGGCCGGCTGGAGGTTTTTCCGGCTCACTATTTCAGATTCTCAGCGCGAAACGGAATGAGACACGATGACCGATACCAATGACGGCGGCGCACAGCCGCAGGCGGAAGGCGGCGCAGCGCCGGGCATGAACATCCTTGGCCAGTACATCAAGGACCTGTCTTTCGAAAACCCCAATGCCCCCCGTTCGCTGGCCCAGGGCGAACAGCCGAAACTCGACATCAACGTGAATGTCGGCGCACAGCAGATGGGAGACGACCAGTTCGAGGTCGTCCTGACCCTGACCGCCAAGGCCGAGCGCCCGGACATGGTCATGTTCAACGTCGAGCTTGTCTATGCCGGCATTTTCAAGATCACCGGCGTTCCGAAGGAGCACATGCACCCGTTCGTCATGATCGAATGCCCGCGCATGATCTTCCCGTTCGCCCGCAACATCCTGTCCGAAGCCACGCGCAACGGCGGTTTCCCACCGCTGATGCTCGATCCGATCGACTTCGCCCAGCTTTACCGCCAGAACATGGCGCAGCAGGCCGCGACCCAGCAGGCCGGCGACCAGAAGCCGAACTGAAGACTTTCGATCTGATGAAGTTTCAGACCCGCGCCGGCGAACGCCCGCGCGGGTTTTTTTATATGCCGAGCTTCAAGACGCCGGACAAATAGCCCGCGCCTCACGCCTCTTCCAGCATCTCCGCCCAGCTTTTCGGGTTGTCGCCGTTCAGCGGGTTCTTGGGGGACTGCCTGTAGCGGATCGTTTCCATGCGGAAGCTTCGCGCGTCGAACATCATCAACCGGCGGACGAGCCCCTCGCCTGTCCCGGTCAGCTCCTTGATTGCTTCCATGGCCTGCATCGCGCCGATGATGCCGGGCAGTGCGCCGAGAACGCCGGCCTCCTCGCAGGTCGGCAGCAGGCCGTCGCGCGGTTTTTGCGGAAACAGACAGCGATAGGTCGGGTTGGGGGTGCCGTCCGGCCCTGTTTCGAACGGTCTCAACGTCGTGATGGACCCGTCGAATTGACCGATGGCGGCCGTCACCAGCGGCTTTTTCGTGAAATAGCAGGCATCGGAAACCAGATAGCGCGTGTTGAAATTGTCCGTTCCGTCGATCACCAGATCGTAGTCCGAAATCACCGAGATCGCATTGTGCCCGGCAAGGCGGACCGGATGCGGGATGACCTTCACATTCGGATTGAGCCGGGCAATCGCCTCCGCGGCGCTGGCGACCTTGGGCTCGCCCAGTTGGGTGGTGTCATGGATCACCTGGCGCTGCAGGTTGGAAAGCGACACCGTATCGTCGTCGACGATCCCCAGCGTGCCAATGCCGGCGGCCGCCAGATACTGCAGGACCGGAGCACCGAGACCTCCTGCTCCGACCACCAGAACCCGCGCATTCCTGAGCGTCTGCTGCCCGCCGCCACCAATCTCCCGCATGACGATGTGACGGGCATAACGTTCAAGTTCGGCTGGGGAAAGCATTTCCGGTCCTGGTCAAATTGAAAGATTTCAAACGGTGAAGATCGCGGTCGAGGCTTCCTACCTCAATATCTTGCTCACCAGCCGGGCGGTGTAATCCACCATCGGGATCACTCGTGCATAGTTCAGCCGGGTGGGGCCGATAATGCCCAGAACGCCGACGATGCGCTGGTTGCTGTCCCGATAGGGCGATACCACCAGGGAGGAACCGGACAGGGAAAACAGATTGTTCTCCGAGCCGATGAAAATACGCACTCCGTCGCCCTTTTCGGCGAGGCCGAGCAGCTGGATGAGATCTTTCTTGTTTTCCAGATCGTCAAAAAGAAGCCGAATGCGTTCCAGATCCTCAACGGCGTCCAGGTCCGTCAGCAGATTGGAGCGGCCGCGCACGATCAGCGTGCCGGGATCATCGCCGCTTTCGCCGCCCCACACCGCCAGTCCGGCGTTGATGACCTTCTGGCTGAGCTGATCGAGTTCAGCCTGGTCCACGTCCCGGACCCGCTCCAGCTCGGTGCGGATCTGGGCGATGGTGCGGCCCTGGATCTGGGCATTCAGATAGTTGGCCGCTTCCACAAGAGCCGATGACGGCAGGCCGGCCGGCAGGTCGATCACCCGGTTTTCCACCGAGCCGTCCTCGCTGACCAGAATGACCAGGGCCTTCAGCGGCTCGATGCGCACGAATTCGATATGCTTCAGCCGCATGTCGGTCTTGTGGGTCAGCACGACACCGGCACCCATGGAAAGACCCGACAGCATCTGGCTGGCTTCCGTCAGCACCTGTTCGGCGGAATTCGTTCTTTGCGATGCCTTGACCTGAACGTCGATGGCGCGGCGCTCGTCCTGGGTCAGATCGCCGACCTCCAGAAGCGCGTCGACGAAAAATCTCAGGCCGACTTCCGTCGGCAGGCGGCCGGCACTGGTATGGGGCGAGTGCAACAGTCCCAGATGTTCCAGATCGGTCATTACGTTGCGGACGGAAGCCGGCGACAGGGACATCGACAGGCTGCGGGAAACATTGCGCGATCCGACCGGTTCCCCGGTTTCCAGATAGGTTTCCACGATCGAGCGGAAAATTTCGCGGGATCTTTTGTCGAGCTCACTGAGACTCAAGGCATGTTCTCCGACTGATTGACCCGGTTTCTGGATCAAAAAACGTCATTCTCACATGATATAGGCGCAAAATGGGCTCCACGTGAAGCTGGGCCTTTACGGCGGATCAAGTTGGGGTCTACAAGGCCGGTAAGATTGGGAGGAAACAGCCGTTTCCATCGAGACTAGGTTGAAAGGAATATTCATGCGTCCGTCCAAACGCGCTGCCGATGAACTGCGTGCCGTCACTCTGGAGCGCAACGTCTCCAAACATGCTGAAGGCTCCTGCCTGATCAAATTCGGAGACACGCATGTGCTGTGCACCGCCAGTCTGGAAGAGCGTGTTCCGCCCTGGCTGCGCGGTCAGAACCGGGGTTGGGTCACGGCTGAATACGGCATGCTGCCGCGCGCGACCGGTGACCGGATGCGCCGTGAGGCAAGTGCCGGCAAACAGTCCGGACGGACCCAGGAAATCCAGCGGCTCATCGGCCGCTCGCTGCGCGCCGTCGTCGATCTCGAAGCGCTGGGCGAAGCGCAGATCACGGTCGATTGCGACGTCATCCAGGCCGATGGCGGCACGCGTACGGCGTCCATCACCGGCGCATGGGTCGCGCTCCGGGATTGCGTGGAGTGGATGAAGTCCCGCGAAATGGTTTCCAAAGAGGTTCTCAAGGATTACATCGCGGCCATTTCCTGTGGCATCTATGCAGGTGCTCCGGTGCTCGATCTTGATTATGCCGAGGACAGCACCGCGGAAACGGATGCGAATTTTGTCATGACCGGATCCGGCGGCATCGTCGAAATCCAGGGCACCGCGGAAGGCGCGCCTTTTTCCGAAGATGAATTCGGGCAGTTGCTGGGCCTGGCGAAGTCAGGCATCGGCAGGCTCGTCGACCTTCAGAAAATGGCGATACTTTAAGGATCTGAGGGAATGAGCCACCGGAAACTCGAGCCCGGCAAGCTGGTTGTTGCAAGTCACAACGCCGGCAAGGTCCGCGAAATAAACGAGCTGCTTCAGCCTTACGGGTTCGATGTGGTGTCAGCAGCCGAACTGGACCTTCCGGAACCGGAGGAAACCGGGTTGACGTTCGAGGCGAATGCCGCGCTCAAGGCGCAGGCGGCTGCGCAGGCCTCGGGGCTTCCCTCCCTGGCCGATGACAGCGGCTTTTGCGTGCAGGCGCTGAACGGCGATCCCGGCATCTATTCCGCGCGCTGGGCCGGTCCGGACAAGGACTTCGCAATGGCGATGCGCACGATCGAGGAAAAGCTGCACTCCCTCGGCGCGACCGCGCCGGAGCAGCGGCGCGGATCCTTTGTCGCCGTTCTGTGTCTGGCCTGGCCGGACGGGCATGAGGAGTATTTCCGCGGCGAAGTGGACGGCGAGGTGGTCTGGCCGCCGCGCGGCACGCAGGGATTCGGCTACGATCCGGTGTTCCTGCCCGATGGGCGGGACAGGACTTTCGGTGAAATGACGTCCGAGGAAAAGCACGGCTGGTCGAAAGACACGCCCGCGCTTTCCCATCGCGCCCGCGCGTTTCAGCTGTTTGCGCAGGGCTGTCTGGAAGGGTGAGCAATTTGGCGCAGCCAGGAACAAATGACGGCGGGTTCGGCATCTATGTGCATTGGCCGTTCTGCGCCGCCAAATGCCCCTACTGTGATTTCAACTCCCATGTTCGCCACCAGCCGGTTGACCAGGCCCGCTTTACTGCGGCCTTCGAACGCGAATTGGCGCATTTCGCAGACCTGACGAAAGGCAGAACCGTCCAGTCGGTCTTTCTTGGCGGGGGCACCCCTTCCCTGATGGATCCGGCGACGGTCGAACGCATCCTGACCGCGATATCCGGCCACTGGGCTTTGGATCCGGAGGTGGAAATCTCCATGGAGGCCAATCCCTCATCGGTGGAGGCCGAACGGTTCAGGGGGTACCGGGCCGCAGGCGTCAACCGTGTTTCCCTCGGTGTGCAGTCGCTGATCGACACGGACCTGAAACTCCTGGGCCGCCTCCACGATGCGCAGACGGCGCGCAAGGCCATCGAGACCGCCCGGGCCACCTTTCCGCGGTTGTCCTTCGACCTCATCTATGCCCGCCCGGGCCAGACGCTGGACGGCTGGCGACGGGAGCTTCAGAACGCCATCGCACTCGCCGCCGACCATCTGTCGCTTTATCAGCTGACGATCGAGGAAGGTACGCGCTTCCACACGCTCTATCATGCCGGCAAACTCAAAATGCCGGATCCCGAACTCGGCGCGGAATTCTATGAACTTACGCAGGATGTGACGGATGGGGCCGGATTGCCGGCTTATGAAGTGTCCAACCACGCCCGGCCTGGCGCTGAATGCCGTCACAATCTGGTCTACTGGCGTTATGGGGAATACGTCGGCGTCGGGCCGGGAGCGCACGGACGATTGACGGTCGGCGCCAGCCGTCTTGCCACGGCAACGGAGCTTCATCCGGAGACCTGGCTGGAAAATGTCGAGCACAATGGCCACGGCATGATCGAAAATGCGGGCCTCGGTGAGGAAGAACAGGGCGACGAATTTCTGCTGATGGGGTTGCGGCTCACCGAAGGCATCGATCTTGGCCGTTACGAGAAATTCTCCCATAGATCCATCGATCCCGACCGCCTGAACGCGCTTCTGGAACACGGAATGGTTGAGGAATTGGGGGAAAACCGTATCAGAGCGACGCGGGAAGGTTTTTTTGTGCTCGATGCGGTGGTCGCGGATCTAGCCTCGTAGGACCTGGCGGGCGGTTCGGCAATTTAAGCTACCAAACTGATTTAAATGTCCTATCTCTGTTTGCAGTGCACAGAAGTTGCCGGTGAAAACGAGTTCCTTCGCAAAATTGAGCGCTTAGGGGTGTGTTTACATAACAAATAGCAGTATTGCGGGCGGCAGCCGGCAAAGCTATCCTGCTGCGATGCAACAGATCGGCGACCGTCCAATCGGAACGGATTGGTCACCCGGGAGTTGATCTGTTCAAAAGCGTTCGAGCATCCGGCGTTCAATTGATCGCGGGATGCGACGTGAGCTGCGATAACAGGCAGGCCGTTTTCAAAAATCGCCAATGGGGCTGGCGGCGGCTTAGAACTCAAAGGAGACGCGCCGTTGCCGTTTTATCACCTTTACGAGATGAACCATGCGGTTATGGCGCCGTTCAGAGCTATGGCCGACATGACCAGGCTCTATTTTCAGAACCCACTCAATCCATTGAGTCACACTGAGTACGGCCGTTCGGTTGCGGCGGGCTGCGAGGTGATGGAACGCACCACCCGGCGCTACGGCAAGCCGGCATTCGGCATCAAGGAAACGCCGGTCAGCGGCGTGCGTGTTCCGGTACATGAAAACACCGTCTGGAGCCGGCCGTTCTGCGACCTCATCCATTTCGAACGCGGGGTGACCACGCGGCGCAACGATCCGAAAATCCTGATTGTCGCGCCGATGTCGGGCCACTACGCGACGCTGTTGCGCGGTACCGTCGAGGCGCTGCTGCCGAATGCCGATGTCTACATCACCGACTGGATCGACGCCCGCATGGTTCCGGTCCAGGACGGCAAGTTCGATCTCGATGATTATATCGATTATATCATTTCGATGCTGCACTATCTCGGGCCGGATGCCCATGTGCTCGGCGTGTGCCAGCCCTCCGTTCCGGTTCTGGCCGCCGTTGCGGTGATGGAGGACCGGGAAGACCCGTATGTTCCTTCAACCATGACACTGATGGGCGGACCGATCGACACGCGCGTCGCACCGACCGCCGTCAACGATCTCGCGGTTTCCAAGGGCATCGAATGGTTCAAGAACAACGTCATCATGAAGGTGCCCTTCCCGCATCCGGGCTTCATGCGAGACGTCTATCCGGGCTTCCTGCAGCTTTCCGGGTTCATGAGCATGAACCTGGACAGGCATGTCACCGCGCATCGCGACTTCTTCCAGCACCTCATCGAAGGGGACGGCGACAGCGCGGAAAAGCACCGTGATTTTTACGACGAATATCTGGCGGTGATGGATCTGACGGCGGAATTCTATCTGCAGACCGTCGAATCCGTTTTCATCGACCATTCCCTGCCGAACGGCACCATGACGCATAACGGCCGTCTGGTTGATTGCACAAAGATCCGGCGGACGGCGTTGCTGACAGTGGAAGGTGAGAAAGACGACATCACAGGCCGTGGCCAGACGAAGGCGGCGATCGATCTTTGCACCAGCCTGCCTGCTGATATGAAAGCGCATTACGAGCAGCCGAATGTGGGTCACTACGGCGTCTTCAACGGCTCCCGCTGGCGTGCAGAAATTGCTCCACGGGTGATGGACTTTATCCGCTCCAACCGGGCAGGTACTGTGAAAAAGACACCGGCCGCGCCGACTGCTGCCAAAAAGCCGGCCACGGCGGCAAACGCCAAAAAAACCGTCAAAAAACCGGTGCTGGCCACGAAGAAGAAAGCCGCGCCCAAGGGCGGTCCGCTGGAGAAAATCCTGCTCGTCAAGCCGGATGGTGTGGCCGACGATCTGAAAGCGATCAGCGGTGTCGGCCCGAAGTTGCAATCAGCCCTGAACGAGGCCGGGATCTTCCATTACTGGCAAATCGCCTCGCTGACGTCGGAGCAGATCGACGCGCTCGACAGCAAGCTTGATTTTCGCGGCCGCATTGCCCGCGACAGGTGGATCGATCAAGCCCGAGAGTTGTCTGAAAAGGTGAGCTGACTTTGGCAGACACCGCTCACGGACACCGAATGACCTCCGACCGCAAATGGTTGAGGTCCGTCGGCGGGTGTTTGAAGCGCGGTCTGCCTCTTTGAAACACCCCGGTATTCTCCGATGGCCTAGGGGAATGCATGTAACTTTCGACCGAAACAGGTGTTTTCGTCCTATACATTTCGTCCTCTATTGATTCTGCCGTTGCTGCCAAATACAAGTCCGGTCACACAGCGTGGCCGGAGGTTTTAATCGTGCTCAATATTTTTATCGGTTTCGATACGCGGGAAGCGGTCGCCTATCATGTTTGCGTCAACAGTCTGACGCGTCTGTCGAGCGACGTTCTGGCAATTACGCCCCTCTCTCTCGGCAATTTGAAGACTTATGAGGAGACCCATTCGGATGGCTCCAATCATTTCATCTACAGCCGTTTCCTGATCCCTCACCTGATGAATTACAACGGCTGGGCGCTGTTCATGGACGGCGATATGATCGTGCGGGATGACATTGCCAAGCTGTTCGCCATGCGCGACGAAAGCAAGGCAGTGATGTGCGTCCATCACGATTACAAGACCCGGCAGACCACCAAGTATCTCGGCTCGAAGAATGAAAACTATCCGCGCAAGAACTGGTCGAGTGTCGTCCTGTGGAACTGCGGTCACCCGGCGAACCGGTTGGTGACGCCCGAATTCGTGACCAACGCCACCGGCGCCCAGCTGCACCGTTTTACCTGGCTAGAGGACGATCTTGTCGGCGAACTGCCGATCGAGTGGAACTGGCTGCCGGATGAGTTTGGCGCCAATCCGGATGCAAAGCTTCTCCATTTCACGCTCGGTACGCCGTGTTTTCATGAATACGCCAACGCGCCGATGGCTGCGGAATGGCACCGCGAAAAGCTTCTGGCGAATTATTCGTCCCAGCATGTGATCGACGGCCCTTTCGACTGAGGGAGCGCTTTCCGTCAAAAAATACAATGCGTTAAGCTCGGATGGAAGGTTGTTCCGCCGGGCTTTTCCGTATGCGGCGGCGAAGTTCATCCAGTCACGAATCCTTGAAGCTTCGAAGGTTAATCCCCACCTGAAGGCCGTGGATGTCATAAATGGATAGGACAATGACAACAACCAAAAGCTGCATGATCAAGCCTGCCTGGACGCCGGCGACCATCGGTCTGATGGTGCTGGGGTTCGTGGTGTTCTGGCCTCTTGGCCTTGCCATGCTCGCCTATATTCTCTGGGGTGACCGCTTCGAGGGGATGTTCCGTGATGCAAAGGATCAGTGGCGGGGCAGCCCGCTGAAGGGAGCATTTGATCAGATGTCAAATACGACTGGCTATGCCCGTACCGGCAACGTTGCGTTCGACGACTATCGCGAGCGTGAATTCAAGCGCCTTGAGGAAGAACGCGCGAAGCTCGACGCAATGCGCGCCGATTTCGACGAATTCCTCCGGGAGCTGCGCCGGGCACGCGATCAGGAAGAGTTCGACCGCTTCATGTCCAACCATGGCCGCAAGGCAGGTGGAACGGACGCTGCACCGGTCTGATCCTCTTCCCCAATTCCGGCTCACTCTCCTCCCAAGCCGGCATGACCGAGAGCGGTGCCCCGAAAGGCGCCGCTCTCGTCCGTTTATAGACCGGGTATTTTCCACTGGAGTGTGAGGTGGTTTTGCGGATTCATGGGCTCAGGAAGACGCTCGGGGCAGCGTTTGCATTGCAAAGGCGTTCGGGTGATTTCCTGAATTCAATTTGACGCAACATGCTCTAGAGTTATTTGACTTGATTCGTTCGGACACCTGGTTTTCATGCTGTTACGCTCCGGCAGAAACAAACTGCCAGATCACATCGAAATTGAGACGGACACCAGTGCGGTGCGTATCCGGCTGCGGGCCAATCCGAGGGCGCAGCGGTATCTGCTCCGCTTGCCTGCAGACAGGTCAGGACCTGTTCTCACCGTACCGCGAGGTGGCAATCTGGCGCGCGCGGAACGCTTTGCCCGCCAGCATATCGACTGGCTGATCGAGCGCCTGCAGGATCGGTCGGACCATGTGTCTTTCCTTCCGGGCGACATCGTGCCTCTGCGCGGTGAAGGCCATGTGATTGTCCCGACGGGAAAGTTGAGGGGGCTGATTGCGACCGGACGCACGGAAGGCGGAGACCCGGCCCTGTTTGTGCCCGGCGCGGACGATCACATTCCACGCAAGGTGACCGCCTGGCTCAAGGCACAGGCGCGCGCGGACCTGACCCTTCGCGCCGGGTTCCATGCAGGAACGATCGGCAGCAGGATTGCCGCGATCAGCATCCGCGATACGAAGAGCCGCTGGGGCTCCTGTGCCTCCAACGGACGGCTTTCCTTTTCGTGGCGGCTTATTCTCGCCCCTCCCGACATTCTGGACTATGTCGCTGCCCACGAGGTGGCGCACCTGAAGGAAATGAACCATTCCGACCGGTTCTGGCGGCTCTGCGAACAATTGGCGCCGCAGACGCCGCAGGCCCGGGTCTGGCTGAAGGAAAACGGCCTCCATCTGCACGGATACGGCTGAAGAGCGGTTACAAACTCCGTCAAATGTGCTTCGTTTCCACGACGGGAATGAGGACAATCATGCGAATCTTCAAAAAATCCGGTGTCAGAAGACTAATCCTGCCGCTTCTGGCGGGACTGGCGATATTGCCTGCGGGCACCGCAATCGCGGACAGCTGCTGGAACCACAACGGTTCGATCATGCGCCTGCAGGCCCAGGGAAACCAGCGCTGGCTGTCCTATGAAATTCCGAGAAATGTTCTGCGCAATGCCGGTGTGCGGCCCGGCACGCTGCTGTTCAACGGAGTCAAGCAGGGCAACTGGTACTCCGGTACGGCGCGGGTGTTTTCCAAATTCTGCCCGGGCAATCCGCTCGAATATTTCGTCGAGGGCCCGGTGCGCGGCGATCAGCTTCAGGTGACGGTAACCGGGACGCGCGAAGTCTTCCAGCAGTGCCGTCCAACCGGGCGCTACGTCACCGACACGCTGGTCTTCACCTACAGCCACGACTGCTGACACGCTCCAAGGCGCTTCCGCCTAAACCGCGTTGCTTTATCCGCCGCCGAAGAGATTGCGCAGCAGGTTGAGGGGACCCTTGCGCTCGTTGTTCTCCCCACCGCCGACCGGTGATGGCGGGATCGGTTCGCTTCCGGATCCGACGGACCGGGACGGCACCGGCTTTTGCGGAACAGCAACGGTTGCCGGCAAGTTGGGAACACCGGGAAGGTCGGCAACGGGAAGACCCTGATGGGCCACATCCATCACTTCTTTCCAGACACCGGCAGGGAGGCCGCCGCCGGTGGCCTTTTTCGTCGGGGAATTGTTGTCGTTGCCGAACCAGACTGCGGTGGTAAGGTTGCCCGTATAGCCGATGAACCAGGCATCGCGGAAATCCTGCGTGGTACCGGTCTTTCCGCCGGCGGGCCGCCCGCTGTCCAGCCGGGCCTTGCGGCCGGTGCCTGTCAGCAGCGTTTCCGAAAGCATCAGGTTCATGTTGCCGACCATCTGACGATCGACCACCCGGCCGCGGCCGTCACCGGAGCGCGAATAGAGCGTCTCGCCGTCGATGCTTTTGATCCGCCGGATGATATGCGGCAGCACGCCGTAGCCGCCATTCGAGAACGGTACATAGGCGGCTGCGATTTCCAGCGGAGTAACCTCGGAGGTTCCCAGCGCCAGGGACAGGTTCCTGTTCATATCCGACTCGATGCCGAGCCGCCGGGCGGTTTTCGCAACGGTCCCCGCCCCCACTTCATGGGCGAGTTGCACCGCGACCGTGTTCAGCGAGAGGCTCAGCGCGCGGGTAAGCGTTACCGGGCCATAGTGTTCCTTGGTGTAATTTTTCGGCGACCAGCCGCCGATGGTGATCGGCTGGTCCTGGCGGACCGTCTGCGGGGCCATGCCGGTCTCGAGCGCCGCCAGATAGACGAATGGCTTGAAGGCCGAGCCGGGCTGGCGCTTGGCATAGACCGCGCGGTTGAACTGGCTCTTGGAATAGTCGGCGCCACCGACCAGGGCCTTGACGGCCCCGGCCGTATCCAGCGTGACCACCGCGCCCTGGGTGACGGCATAGGCTTCCCTGTTTTCCTTGAGCGCGGCGCGCAGCGCCTTCTCCGCGGCCTGTTGCATGACCGGGTCGATGGTGGTGTCGACGACGATGTCGGTTTCTATCGAGCCGATGAAATGCGGCAGGACGTCCATGACCCAGTCAGCGGCGTAGTTCTCGCTGGCCGTGGTGTAGCGGCGCACGACCTTGGCCGGGGCCGCAATGGCGTTCTTCGCCTCGTCGGAATTGATATAACCTTCCTCGTGCATCGCCGCCAGAACGAGCTGGGCGCGGTCTTCGGCAAGATCCGGATTGCGCGCCGGGGAGTACCGGGATGGCGCCTTCAGCAGGCCGGCGATGGTGGCTGCCTCCGCGATTGTCAGCAAGCGCGCCGATTTCCCGAAATAGCGCCGGGCCGCCGCGTCGACGCCATAGGCGCCCGAACCGAGGTAGACCCGGTTCAGATACATCTCCAGGATTTCGTCCTTGGAATATTCCGCCTCCAGCCAGAAGGCGAGCACCAGTTCCTGGATCTTCCGCCTCATGGTGCGGTCCGGTTCAAGGAACAGGTTCTTTGCGAGCTGCTGGGTGAGCGTCGATCCGCCCTGTGACAGCCGCCTTGCCGTCAGATTGGTGTAGACCGCGCGCATCAGGCCAATCGGATCGACACCGAAATGCGACCGGAACCGCCGGTCCTCGATCGAGATGACGGCATTCGGCAGGTAAGGCGGCAACTGTTCCAGACGGACCGCTTCACCGCCCGTGTCACCCCGGTTGGCGATGAGCTGACCGTTTGCCGCTACGATTTTCACGTTCGGCGGGCGGGCGGGCACCTGCCATTCGGACGTCGGCGGAAGATAGGCGGCGTAATAGCCGACGATGCAAACGGCGGCGACAACGCCCCAGATGCCCAGAACCGCGCTCCAGTAGAGGCCGCGTTTGACCAGTCTGCCGAGTGCGGCCGGGATGAAAACGCGGCTTTTCCGTTTCTGGCTGCGCCGTTTTGCACCGGACCGGCTTCCCTTGCGGGCGCGGGGCGCGCTTTTCGTCTTTGTGGACTTCGGCTTGGTCGGCTTTTTGGTGGCCGGTCTTTTGGCTGCAGGTTTTTTCGCACCGCCGGATCCGGCGGCTTTGCGGGGCTTTCTCTTGGATGTTGACTTTGCCGCAGGCGCAGCCGGTCTGTCCTGCGGGCTGAGGCGCAGGTCCAGCAGGCTACTGCCAGAGTCTCCAAATGTCGGTTCAATCCGCGCCTGGCGTTTCGCCCGTTGCGCCATAGATCATCCGTCCCGTACTTGTCCGGCAAATTGCCGGGTTCCCCGGGACGATCCTAGAGTAGACCACTTTAAGGGGGTGTTAAGGCTATTGCGCTTTGGCGCCCCCGCCTTGCCATTTTGAAAAATTTCTGCGGCCGGACATCTTATTGCCCCATCGAGGGGGAGCGTTAGCTGGAATAGCGGCCTGCGTCTGCGCCGTAGTAGTTGACATAGCGCGTATTAAGTTCGGAGACGGGCATGATGATCAACACGTCGGTGGTGCCGAACTGGTGGTCCACCACCGCGCCATCTCCGATAAAGGCACCGAGGCGCAGGTAGCCTTTCACCAGCGGTGGCAGGGCGCGGAGTGCGTCCTTCGCGTTTATGGCATCGGCGGGCAGGCGGTTCATGTCCACATGCCTGTCTTCCACCGCACGCACGCGCCATTCTTCCGGAGCGCGGGCATTGTGATGCAGGAAGGAGAGTTGACCGGCAATCGCATCCGGATTGGTGCCCTCTATGGAAGCGCAGCCGAGCATCACGTCGATCTTGTGGCGCAGCACATAGGACCAGATGCCGTGCCACAGAAGTTCAACGGTTTTCTTGTTGCGGTAGGGCTTGAGAACGCATGAACGCCCCAGCTCCATGAAGCGCTTGCCGGGGTTGGCGTCGATCAGGGCCTGAATATTGTATTCGCCGGCAGTATAAAACCCGCCGTGCCGGTCCGCGATTTCCTGACGCAGAATGCGGTACGTGCCGACGATTTCCGGCTGTAGACGGCCGAGCTTGTTGCGTTTCATCGAGGCATGGTCGACGACCAGCAGATGATCGCAATAGGCATCGTAGGGATCGGCGTCCCGGCGTGACGCCTGGGTATGCGCGTCCGCGATGGCCGACATTTCCTCGTAGAAAACATCGTAGCGGAGGCGCTGGGCCTTTTTGACTTCCTTGAAGTTGCGCGCCATGCGGACTTCCAGGCTGCCGATGCGGCCAAGGGTTTCACCTGTCTTGACGGGTGTGCGGATGGGATGAACCGGACGCGCCACATTCACCATGGCCGCACCGGACCGCGTGACCGGTGTAAACCTGCGGACCAGATTCCTTGGAGAAAACAGCCCTTGCCGCATAATGGACATTCCACCCTCTTGATTCTTATAGGCATATTGTCAGATGTCACAGACGAGTGTCTGATCAAACTGACATATTACCTTCGTCGGAATATTGGCTCCGCTCTCGGTAAGTGTACGTTGATTCCGCCGTAGAACACAGTAATCCGACAACTGGATGACAATCGTCACGATAGCCTTGAACTCTCCACCGGCGGAACGGCGCGAGCTTAGCTTAGTCTATTGTGTTTGTGAAACGTGTCATGGGGATATATGCCAGCAGATCAGCAGATCATCAGATCCCGCAGCCCGGTCCTGCGGGTGAGGAGCGACGCGGAAAAAACCAGGCAGGCGGCAAGACACCGCAAAGCTGCGCCGCCGCTAGGCGCATTTTTTCCAATGCCGTGCGCACCGAGCCATTCACCTTGTGGCAGGGGTCGCCTGGTTCCGGCCGATCTCCGCAAGCGCGTCCGAGATCGCCTCTATGGAAAGTGGTTTCGTCAGATAACCTGCCGCGCCGACTTCTGCGGCCTCGTCGCGGGCGTCCTTCATGACGTCGGCGGTGACGATGACGATCGGCACGGGCGCTCGTCCGCTTGCCCGTTCTTCGTCGCGGATCTTCCGAATCGCCTGAAAGCCGTCCAGACCGGGCATGTGAAGATCCATCAGGACCGCGTCGAAGGCACCGCTCATGGCTTCTTCTACTGCCTTCTCGCCGTCGGCAACCATGACCGGGACGTGGCCGAGCTTGCGCAGCATGGCTTCGCTCAGAAGCCGGTTGATATCGTTGTCCTCGGCGACCAGAAGACGCAAGGGGCGGGTGGACGCCCGGTTGCGGCTTGCAAGGAAGCCGTTGGCGACCGGTTCCGCGCTGACGTCCCATGCATGATCGATGCCGTCACCGCTCAGAAGCCCGGAGAAGATCTGGATGAGGGTTTCGATCCTGACGGGCCGGATGAGATAGGCCGCGTAACCGGCCTGGCGCAGGTTATCCAGCCGTTCGCGCTCGGGCGGCGAGATCATGATGATCGCCGGTGCTCTGCATCCTGTCAGGCGGGCGGTGGCAAGCCAGCCACCGCTGTCGGAAAGGGCGGCATTGTCGACGACCAGCAGATCGGCGGAGGACAGGGTTTCGTCGAGATCGGCCTTGCCCGGAGCCAGTAAACAGACCTCGGCCGAATGACGTTCCAGACGCGTTGCGAGCAGCGGGCATTCGATCCGGCTGTTGGTCACAAAGACGATCCTGCCGCCTTCAAGCCCGGCAAGGCGCGGGTCCGGATTGGGGGCGAGCGTCTCGGGAATGGGAAGCGAGACGCGGAACCGGGCGCCCCCCGTCTCTGCGGATTCTGCGGAGATTGCGCCGCCCATCAGCCCCGCGAGACGTTGCGCGATGGCAAGTCCGAGACCGGTTCCGCCGAATTTTCGGGCCGGGCCGTGATCGACCTGCTCGAATTCCCGGAACAAGCGCTCCGCCTCCCCCTTGTGGAAGCCGATGCCGGTGTCGCGCACGGCGATATCCAGGAAACTGCCGCCTTCCGGATTGGGCCGGCCGTTCAACTCCACGGCCACACCGCCCTCGTCGGTGAACTTCACGCCGTTGCCGATCAGGTTGAACAGGATCTGCCGCACCCTTGTGGCATCGAGCGTCACTTCCTCCGGTAGATCGGGATCGAGCATGACGCCGATTTCGAGATTTTTGGAATGCGCCCTGGGCGCGAGCAGTTCCACGACGTTTTCCGCAAGCGCTCCGATCCGGACGGGCACGGCCTGGATATCCAGTTTGCCGGCTTCGACCTTGGAGAAATCCAGAACCTCGTCGATCAGCAGAAGCAATGTTTCGCCGGAGGTTTCCAGAGCTTCGATATAGGCGCTCTGCTCCTTGGTGAGGCGTGTGTCGCGCAATAGCGCCGCCATCCCAAGGACGCCGTTGAGCGGCGTGCGGATCTCGTGGCTGACCGTCGCCAGGAACCGTGATTTCGCTTCGTTGGAACTCTCCGCCGAGTGACGGGCGGCAAGCAGCTCCTCCTCGATGAGACGGCGCTCGGTGACATCCCTGAGGACGGTCTGCACGAGTTGCCGGTCGTTTGCCGGGTCGCGCACGGGAATATCGATACGCGAGAACCAGCGCCGTCCCTGCGCCGTCGCCATGAGAAGATCCCTGAACCCCATGCCTTCCGTTTCGCTGTCGGACAAGCCGTCCCGGGAACCGCCCTGCCCCTTGCGCTCAACCAGCGGCAGGGTCATCGGTTTGCCCGGGACCAGAGGATGGTCCGGACCGAACACATCTTCGGCCGCCGAATTCACGTAGGTGATGATGCTGTCCTGGTCGCGCCGAACGACGACGTCGCCAAGCGTCGACAGAATGCTGGCATGGCGTTCGTCTGATTCGCCGAGTTCCCAGGCCCGGTCTTCCAGCTCCTCGCATCGGGCCATCAGACGCCGGATCTTGTCATCCTTGATCTGCAGGCCGATGACGGAACGGTGCATGTCGTCCGCAAAAAGCCGCCATACAGCCAGTCCGCCCGCGAAAAACGCAAGACCGACACCCAAAAAGCGATTGATGCCATCGGTGCTCACCAGCAGCAAGGCAGCCCCAAGCCCGAGAACCAGCCCGGCGACGGCGAGATGCTGAAGTGTTCTGGCCGGAGCCGAAACCGGGGTGTCGGTGGCACGCCGTCCCGGTCTGTCGGGTCCCGAAGCGGCCTCCCGGCCGGCTCCATCGGATTCCGCGCTCCCGGAGGTCTCGAAGGATGAAGAGGAGGCGTCACCGTCCGGCCCGGAACGGGCGGAGTGCGCGGACACGCGTTTGCGCCGATCTTCTTCGGCTTCCGGCGCGGTGTCTCCGGCACGTTCACGGTTCTGACTGACCAAGATCACTACTCTCTACAAGATCCAGTTGGAGAGAGTGTGCAGCTTAAACTTTTAGAAACCGTTTCCTTTGCCCAACTGTTGACGGCACGCGGTTGCCGTGGCCGTGCTGGATAGCCCCGCCCGGACGCTCAGACGCTGGTCTCGTCAAACCAGCTCTGCAGGTAAGTTTCCACGTCGGGTGTTCCCAAATCGTCGGTTACCGGCATCATCGTCTTCTGCCAGACGGTCCGTTCATGGTTGATCAGGGCCAGCTCCCAGATGCATCCGACCACATGGGGCCGAATGCCGGCGATCGGGTCTTCTCCATGATAGGGAAGGCGAAGAAGATCCTGACACAGGATGCACCCTTCAACCCACCAGTGGCTGGCGAGTGTCATTCCCTCGCCTCCCATATGGACAATCACGAAGCCGGGATATTCCTGTCCCGGTGCGACCTCGATATCCGCGACCCGCGCGGCGATCAGAGCCTGCGCTTCTGCAACGTCATCGCCGCCGAGAGCACGTCCCTGGTCGCTCAATCCGTATACCTTGAAAGTGAACGGCGGAACTGGCCAGAGACCTAGCGGAACCACTGTCCGCGGATGATATCGCGCGATTGTAATTTCGCGTCCGGGCAAAGACATGGGTCCGGTCCAATCCGTTTGTTGTGCTGGACCGGACCCTGTCCGATGTCAGCGGACGTCTAGGAAACCGATGATCCTGCGGACATCTTTCAGAACGGGCGCGGCGATGGCGGAGGCCTTTTCCGCGCCTTCCTTCAGGACGGCATCGATCTGCGTCCTGTCGTCCATAAGCCGGCGCATTTCGTCGGTCATCGGCGACAGTTTGGCGACCGCCAGATCGGACAGCGCCGGTTTGAAGGCGGAGAATTGCTGGCCGCCGAATTCCGCGAGGACGGCCTCCTTTGTGGTTCCGCTCAAGGCCGCATAGATCCCGACTAGATTGTCCGCTTCGGGCCGTCCGTCCAGTCCGTCCGTTTCGCCCGGCAGGGCGTCGGGGTCGGTCTTGGCCTTTTTCACCTTCCGGGCGATTGTGTCCGCATCGTCCGTCAGGTTGATGCGCGACAGGTCTGACGGATCGGATTTGGACATCTTCTTGGTGCCGTCGCGCAGCGACATGATCCGTGTCGCCGGTCCGGCGATCATCGGTTCGGTCATTGGAAAATAGAGTTCTTCCGGCAGTTCCGGCGACGGATCGGGGTTCGGCACGCCGATTCCCAGGTCCTTGATCCGGTCCCCGAAATCATTGTTGAATTTCGCGGCGATGTCGCGGGTCAGTTCCAGATGCTGTTTCTGGTCGTCACCGACCGGCACATGGGTCGCGCGGTAGGCGAGAATGTCGGCCGCCATCAGGTTCGGATAGGCGAACAGGCCGACGGAGGCGTTTTCCCTGTTCTTGCCAGCCTTTTCCTTGAACTGGGTCATGCGGCTGAGCCAGCCCATCCGCGCCACGCAGTTGAAGATCCAGGCCAGTTCCGTGTGTTCGCGAACCTGCGACTGGTTGAATATGATGGATTTCTTCGGATCGATGCCGGCGGCCATATAGGCGGCGGTCACTTCGCGCGTTGCGTTGGTCAGTTCGCTCGGATCCGGAAAGCCGGCGGTAATGGCATGGGAGTCGACGACACAGAAGATGGTCGGCATCTGATCCTGCAGCGGCACCCAGCGCGAGACGGCGCCGAGGTAGTTTCCGAGATGCAGGTTGCCTGTCGGCTGGACGCCGGAAAAGACACGGGGCTGGAACTCCGTCATCACTAATCCCTTTATTGGTGCGGCCGGTTGGAAGGGCGCTGTGAACATTTGGGCGCGCCGGGTGTAAGCCGCGGACAGTCGCTATGCAAGCAACAATGGGCTGCTGCCGGGCGTTTCGCTGTCAGGTGTTGCGCCGTGTCAACGCTTTCAGCATTCCGGCAAGGTCCGCGCCGCCGCTGAGCTGGGTGAAGAGCGCGAAGGTGACCATGCCGAGCAGGATCAGCAGCGCGAGGCTCGCCGCCCGTATGATCAACCAGCCGTCAGTGAGGTAAGGCGCAAGATAAAGTGCTGCGAAGTGAAGGATCGCGCCCATGAACAGGCTCGCCAGCAGGACCAGAACGAGTCTGCGGAGCAACTTGAAGTCCGGTGCGAAATGGCCGCGCCGGGCCAGAACGTAGATGAGCAGTCCCGTGTTCACCCATCCGGCGATGGATGTCGCAAGGGCGATGCCGACATGTTGCAGGAACGGAAACAGGGCAATGGACAATGCGACATTCACCACCATGCCTATCGCGGCGAAGATCATCGGTGTCTTGGTGTCCTCCCGGGAGAAATAGCCGGGCGAGAACACCTTGTTGAGCACGAAAGCCGGCAGTCCGAAGGAAAAGGCGGTGAGCGCGGCGGCGGTTCCCTCAACGGCGGCAGCATCGAACCGCACCCGCTGAAACAGCACCGAGACGATCTCCTGGGGAAGCACGGCAAGCGCCACGGCGGCAGGCAGGGTCAGGACGAGGGAAAATTCCAGCGCCCGGTTCAGGCTGTGCTGATAGGCGACCATATGGCCGGAGCGCAACTGCCTGGTCAGGCTCGGCAGAAGCACCACGCCGATGGCGATGCCGATCACGCCCAGCGGTAGCTGGTAAAGCCGGTCGGCGTAATAGAGCAGGGCATTCGCGCCTTCCTGCAGCGAGGCGATGATCTGTCCGACAGCGATATTGATCTGCGTGACACCGCCTGCGACGACCCCGGGGATGCCGAGCGTCAGCAGGCGTTTCGCCGATTTGGTGTAGCGGGGACGAAAGACCGGAATGCGGAATCCGAGCCGTTTGAGGTCGGCGATCACCACAACAAGCTGCACGATGCCGCCCACCGTCACGCCGACCGCCAGAATGATGCCGAGTGTCATGCTGTCCTCGATCCCCACCATCAGAACCGTTCCGAGCACGGCGCTCATCACCACGTTGAGCATGACCGGTGCGAAGGCAGCCGCCGCGAAGCGTTGATAGGTGTTCAGGATTCCGCCGATAAAGGCCAGCAGGGAGATGAAGATCAGATAGGGAAACGCGATCCGGGACATCAGGACAGTCAGATCGAATTTCTCTGCGTCTCCGGCAAATCCCGGCGCCAGGGCCCAGACCACGAATGGCATGAAGATCTGCGCGAGTGCAGTCAGGGCAAGCAGGCAGAAGAGCAGCGCCGCGCCGATCTCGCCGGCAAATTTTCGGGCGCTTTCATCGCCCTCTTCCTCAACCGTCCTTCCGAAAAGCGGTATGAAGGCCGAGTTGAAAGCCCCTTCGGCCAGCAGTCGGCGGAAGAGGTTCGGCAGACGGAATGCCACCACGAAGGCATCGGCCACCGGTCCGGCGCCAACGGCCGCCGCCAGCAGCACGTCGCGCACGAACCCGAGCAGACGGCTCAGAAGCGTTGCGCCACCCACCGTGGCGAAGTTGCGGACAAGGCTCATGCCAGTAGGGCTCCGGTTGGAGGTTTGAACGGTTCAGGAAGCCTGGCGCTGACCTTTGCGGGCGACCGGCGCAGCCGGATCCAGTTCCACCTGACCTTCGACCGCATTGACCAGCCGTTCGCGAATGATTTCCTGACGGCCGATATTAGCGATCTTTTGTCCGGTGAGGTCGGTGACGTAAATAACATCGACGACTTTCTCGCCGAATGTCGAGATATGGGCGGAGCCGATATTGAGGTTGAGCGTGGCAATGCACCGGGTCAGGTCGTAGAGCAGGCCGGGCCGATCCAGACCGGTAATTTCCAGAACGGTATAGACGTCGGAAAGAGAATTGTTGATCAGCACTTCCGAGGCGACCTTGAATGCCTTCATCCGGCCTTTCACGGTGCCCTTTTTGGTCACCGGCTCGGGCAGACGCTCTTCGCCGCGCAGGGCGGTTTCGATGAGCCGGGTGATCCGCTCACCGCGCCGGAGCTCATCCTCGTCATCGGGCAGTTCCCGCCCGATGAAGACCGTATCGAGCGCGAAACCGTCGGTGGTCGTGTCGATCTGCGCATCGACGATGTTGGCGCCGGTGGAATAGCACGAGCCCGCGATGATGGAGAGCAGACGAGGATGGTCGGGTGCGACGATCGTCAGTTCGGTGACCCCTTCGAACGCGCGCGGTGTGACCTGGAAGGCCAGGTGCCGGTTTTCCAGATCCGCCTTGTGAAACAGTTCGGCGTGCGCCGCGAGGCGTTCGGCTTCCGTCCTCAGCCAGTAGGCCGGATAATGGCGATTGAGATAGGCCTTTTTTTCCTTGTCCTTCCAGTGGCCGATCTTGCCGGAGAGCTCATCCTTGGCGTCGCGGATCGTCTGGCTGTGGGACAATTTCGTGTGGCCACCGGACAAGTGCGGTTCGGTGGCGTAGTAGAGAGTTCTGAGCAGCTGGCCTTTCCAGCCGTTGAACACACCCGGCCCGACGGCGCGAATGTCCGCCACCGTCAGGATCAGCAGCAGTTTCAGCCGTTCCAGGGATTGTACGGTCTGCGCGAAATCGGTGATGGTCTTGCGGTCCGAGAGATCGCGCGACTGGGCAATCATGCTCATGTCCAGATGATGCTCGATAAGCCAGGCAACCGTTCCCGTCTCCGCTTCGTTCAGCCCGAAGCGGGGGCACAGTTTGCGGGCGACCCTGGCGCCGGCGATGGAATGGTCTTCCGGGCGGCCCTTGGCGATATCGTGCAGGAACATGGCCACATAAAGCAGCTTGCGGTTCTGCAGCGTGCGGATCAGATCCGTGGCCAGGGGATGATCGTCACCGGAGTTGCCCCGTTCGATGTCCGCCAGAACGCCTATCGACCGGATCAGATGCTCATCGACCGTATAGTGATGGTACATGCTGAACTGCATCATCGCGACGACCTTGCCGAATTCCGGCACGAACCGGCCGAGAACGCCGGTTTCATTCATCTTCCGGATCGTTCTCTCCGGATAGTTGCGCGATGTCAGCACCGAAAGGAACAGGCGGTTGGCTTCCGGATCGTTCCGGAGTTTGGAATCCACGAGTTTCAGAGACTGCTGTATCAGCCGGGTGAGCCGCGGATGCATGTTGTAATTATTCTTGCCCGAGATCTGGAACACCCGCAGGAGATTGGTCGGATCGGTTTCAAATATCGATTCGCTCGCGGCATTGAGGCGGTTGTGTTCAACCACGAATCCCGGGGCGCCCTCTACCGGTTTGGACGCATATGACCCCCGGCTGCCACGCAGCCGCCGCACCATGCCGGAGATGCCCTTGCCCTCCGGCTCCTTGACATGTTCTTCCTCGAGCGCGGCGCAGATGATGCGGGTCAGGTCACCCACCTCCTTGGCAACCAGGAAGTAGTGCTTCATGAAGCGTTCCACATCCTTCATGCCGGGATGCTGGGTGTAGCCAAGACGGATCGCGATTTCACGCTGCACGTCGAAGGACAGGCGTTCCTCCGGCCTGCCGGCCAGGAAATGAAGGTGGCACCGTACCGCCCACAGGAAATCTTCGGTCTTCTTGAACCGCAGATATTCGGAACGGGTCAGGACGCCCTTCTTTACGAGTTCCGACTGCCTGTTGACCCGGTAATGATATTTGGCGATCCAGAACAGCGTATTGAGGTCGCGCAAGCCGCCCTTGCCCTCCTTGATGTTCGGCTCGACAAGGTAACGGGACATGCCCTGGCGCTTGTGGCGTTCGTCCCTTTCCTCAAGTTTCGCGGCGATGAATTCCGAGCTCGTGCCCTCCACCACTTCGGTGTCGAAGCGTTTCACCAGCTCTTCGTAGAGCGGTTCGTCACCCCAGATATAGCGGGCTTCGAGAACCGCTGTCCGGATGGTCATGTCGGAACGCGCCAGCCGGATGCATTCGTCGATATTTCGCGTGGCGTGACCCACCTTGAAGCCGAGATCCCAGAGCATGTAGAGGATGTATTCCACCACCTGCTCGCCCCAGGGCGTCTGCTTGTAGGGAAGGATGAACAGAAGGTCGATGTCCGATCCCGGCGCCAGTGTCCCGCGCCCGTACCCGCCGACCGCCGCGACGGCCATGCGCTCGGCGGCAGAAGGGTTCTTGACGCGGTAGACATGGTGAAGGGCGAAATCGTAGATCACGCGGATCAGTTCATCCTGAAGGAACGACAGCCGCCGCGCGCAGGACAACCCGCCGCCATCCTCGTTCAGCAGCGTTTGAACCTTGTCACGCCCGGTCTTCACGGTTGTTTTCAGTTCGGCCAGAACAGCCGCCCGGACCTTGCTGTCGGAGCCGTCCCCGTCACTGTCCGACGTCAGTGCCGTCAGACGGGCCCGCAGGGCCGCCGAGTCGAAAATTCCGGCGATTTCTTCCTGGGAAAGTTTCATACTGATCTAGAATTCCATACCACAGACGCAAGTCAGTTGCCGTTTATATAGATGCGGCAGGATAAGGACACGTAAATCTGTTTCATGAGTGCACGGTGGCGCGGTCCCGGGCCCTGCCGGTCCGTAGGTTGATACGCCGGGGCAGGGAGTAAAAGATCAGGTCCGGCCCCGACCGGAAAAGAACAGTTGCCGACCCCGGAGACAGCGACGCAACACCCTCAGATATCGTCCTTAGCCGCAGCGACCCGCAATTGATGCAGAAGCGCCGCGAGCGAGTCATCCGACAACCCGCCAATCTTCTTTGCAAGCTGGTTGGCCAGTTCGGTGGCCTTCGGGCTCAGTCCCGCCGTATCGATGGTGACGCGAGGGTCGGACAACTCGGCGAGCCGCTGAATTTCTTCCGCTTCGTCCCAGATGACATTGAAATAGGTGATGATCCGCTGCACCAGGAACCAGGTGGGCTTGCCGCGCTTGCCGTGTTCCAGTGCGGACAGATAGGCGCTGGAGACGGAGAGTGCCGCGGCCATTTCCTTCAGCGAAACGCCTCGTTTCGTCCTGAGTTCCCGGATTTTCGCGCCAAGCGGTGTCACTGTCCTACCTTTTTCTTCGAACGCGGACGTACAGAGCGCCAGCTCCGCCATGGCTGGCATGCGCTTCCTCGTATCCGATTACGACGGAACGCAGGTCTGGCAGGGAAAGCCACTGGGGGACCATTCTGCGCAAAATTCCCCGTTCGTCCATATAGGCCCGTTCCGGGCCTCCCCCTTTTCCGGTAATCACCAGAACGACTTTATGCTGGCGGGCCTGCGCCTGATACAAAAATCCGCGCAGCCGCTCATGAGCCTGGTGCTGGGTGAGACCGTGAAGGTCGATCCGGGAATCGATGGCCTGAACGCCCCGGACGATTTTCCTGCGGAAGCGGTGTTCCAGCTGGTGCAGGGGCTGTGGCGGAGCCGGTTGCTTTTCCGCAGGTGGCGGCTTGATCGCCGTGGCGGTTTTCGCTGTCTTGCCGCTGCCGGACGCTGCCGCGGCCTCAAGGGATTTTGCCAGTTCTTTTTCAAGCTCGGAGGCGCGCTCGGGATGCATGGGTGTCAGCGTGCGGGTAACCTTGCCCCACAGGTCCCGGTCCTCCGGCGAAAGTGTCCCCTTTTTGCCGCGCTTCGACATCCTTCAGTCCGTCGCCGCCGTGCCGCCGGACAGCATTGAATTGGGCACCAATACCGTGAATTCAGCCTTGTGACGGATAGCGCCGGCTATTTGTCCGGCAGTATCGCCCGAACCGGTAAAGAGGTCGCCGCGCGCCCTTCCCCTGATCGCGGAGCCTGTGTCGTCAGCCACCACGAGCCGCGCGAAGTCCTTGCCAGGCCTGAGAGGGTCTTCAAATCCGGATGCAACGAACACCAGTGCGCCGTAAGCAAAGTGTTCGGGATCGATCGCCAGGCTGCGACCGGCCACCAGGGGAAGACCCGTGGCCCCGACCGGACCTTGATCCGGCCCGGCTTCCGTCACTTCCCGGAAGAAGACGTAGGAACGGTTCTCCCGGAAGAGGTCATCGCGCCGGTCCGGATGGTCCGCCAGCCAGGCGCGCAGGCCGGCCATGGTGAAATCTTCCGGCGTGCCCTCGCCGCGCGTTACCAGAAGGCGTCCGATGCCGGTGTAGGGATGGCCGGTCTTTCCGGCGTATCCGACCCGCATCACCGTTCCGTCGGTCATGCGCAGGCGGGCGGATCCCTGCACGTGAATGAAATACGCATCGACCGGATCCGCCAGCCAAACCAGCTCCAGCTGCTCGTCATCGAGGGCGCCGTCCATGATCGCGCCCCGGTCTGGCAGTTCGCTCAGCGTTTCTCCCGTGCGGCGGCCGTGGCTCAGATGCGCCGGCCAGTTTCCCGGCCGGGTTTCCTCCAAGACAGGCTCAAGGCCGGCGGGTTTCTTGTGCAGCGGTACGGAAAACGTCTTGGTTCTGTGGCGGGATGCGGCGACTTCCGGCTCATAATATCCAGTGACAAAGCCGGGTTCGGTGATACGAAACGGGGTGAAGCGGCTTTCGAAAAACTGCCGTGCCGAAGCGGTGGATCCGTCGTAGGCGATCCGTGCGGCCGAACATAGCCGGGTCAGATCGTCCGGCTGTGGCCGAAGGAATTGCGGGCCTGCCGGGAGGGTGACGGCTGGATCGCAGAACCGCAGGAAACTGACCAGGGCCGCCGAATGATCGTCCTGTTGCCAATCGGGAAGGCGGGCGAAGGAGATTTCCTGGAAATGTTCCGGCAAATGCGGGCCTGGCTGCATGGCTGTGGCCGCTCCTGCAAACGAAAGCGGCGCGGTCAGGACCGCGCCAGTCAAAAAAACGGCGAGCAGGGGAGCCAGCGGCGGCCGCATGGTCCATCCCCTGCGCGTCATGATTACTCTGCGGATTCGGTCGCGACCAGTTTCCAGTTCGGATCGCGGGTAGCGGTGTCCCGCGCGAAAGTCCAGATATCGACCACTTCGGTCACCTTGGCGGGATCGCCGTCCACGACTTCTCCCGCCTTGTCCCGTGTTGCGGAGATCAACTGGCTGTGGATTTTCACGGTGACCTGAGCCGTCGAACCCTTGAGGGCCGCTTCGACGATCTCTGCCTTGTCGATACCGACAAAGGTTGATTCGATGGTTTCACCGCGTTTCTCGCGGTCGTCTATCGCGGATACGAAACCTTCGTAGACATCGCCCGAAAGCAGGTTCTTGAGGGCTTTCTTGTCACCGTCGGCGAAGGCCATGACGATCATTTCATACGCGGCGCGCGCGCCCTGCAGAAATGGTTCAGGCTCGAAACTGCGGTCGGCGGACAGAATCTGCTTCAGCGCGCTGTTGAGCGCCGTTCCGGCGGGCGCCATCTTGTCGATGACAACATCCCCGCCCGGGCCTTCCGCTTCCAGGCCTTCCGGCTGGTCGGACGTCTGGTTCGGCAGCGGGATCACGTTATCCGGGCCGTTTGGCTGGCCTTTGGGCTGTTCCGGCTTCGAATAGGGATCGAAGGGAGGACGTTCATTGCCCGTGCGCTTGCCCAAAACCGAGCGCAGCTTGAACAGAATGAAAACCGCTAGTCCCATGAGGAGGAGCGTTACTGGATCAAATATCTCATTCATTTTTTTGTTCCGGCTACCCTTCTAAGGCCTAGAAGCCGCCCCTTGTTTGATCAGGTGAGCGCCGCCCAACGCTCATTGCCTACTGTGTTCATAATTTAGGGGCCGTTGAACCAGCATCCAGACCCAAGAGCAAGACTGAATCTGGCTAAGATCGTCTTTCCTGGAACGCCTGCTCGCATTTTTGTGACCGAATGTCTACCTTAAGGACTAACAGACTATCAGAGGATGGAGGTCCCGTGGGACTTTATATCATTGCCGGCATACTTCTTCTGCCGTTGATCGAGATTGCGGTCTTTATCTGGGTGGGCGGCCTGATCGGCGTTCTCCCGACGATTTTGCTGACGGTAATCACCGCCGTGGCCGGAACTCTTATGCTGCGCCAGCAAGGGTTGTCGCTGCTCATGCGCATGCAGAAGGAGCTCGACGCCGGTCGCTCGCCCGGAAGCGAGGTGATGCAGGGCGCAATGATTGTCGTGGCGAGTATTTTGCTTCTGATTCCGGGCTTTGTGACCGATGCCATAGGCCTTCTGCTGTTTATTCCGCCGATTCGCGAGGCACTCGTCCGCTTCATTCTCTCACGGTCGAACGTCGTCATCGTTCAGGGCGGCACGGTCGCCCGCAGGCCGGGCGACGGTATCGTCGACCTGGACGCTGAGGACTGGTCGGAAAAGAATGGCGGCGGGCCCGAAGGTGCCGCGGGATCCGGCCCGCCGAGGATCAGCCCGTGGAAAGACGACCCGGGCAAGCCCGGATCCTGAAGATTCCTGCCCATCCGGTCACCAAATCGTGACCGGACCTGTATGCGTAATTTTAACCGCCGCAGTTTACATCCTGCGCGAGCGGCATGCATCCGACCTGAATCGCATGGCATGCCCCGGTTAAAACAGGGCAGCGAGAAGATGGGCACAAGTCGCGTTGACTGGGTCGATACGGCCAAGGGCATCTGCATCATCTTCGTGGTGATGATGCATTCGGTGCTCGGTGTGGAGGCCGCCGCCGGCGAGACCGGCTGGATGCACGCCGTCGTCGCTTTCGCCGCGCCGTTCCGCATGCCGGATTTCTTCCTGATTTCCGGCCTCTTTCTCGCCAATGTCATCGCAAGAGACTGGAAGCTCTATCTCGACCGCAAGGTCGTTCATTTCGCTTACTTTTACGTGCTCTGGATGACGATCCAGTTCGCTGTCAAGGCGCCGGTCTTTGTCGGTGACATGGGCGCTGGCGGCACACTGGAGTTTTATCTGCTCAGTTTCATCCAGCCGTTCGGCACCTTGTGGTTCATCTACATGCTGCCGGTCTTCTTCGTCGTCTCAAAACTTGCCCATGACTGGCGTGTGCCCTGGCAGGTGATGCTCGCCGCCGGCGCGCTGTTGCAGATAGCTCCCATCCACACCGATTGGCTTCTCATCGATGAATTCGCTTCGCGTTTCGTCTTCTTTTACGCTGGCTATATTTTCGCACCGCAGATTTTTGCTCTTGCCGCCTGGGCGCGGGAGCGGATCGGGGTCAGCCTCGGTTATCTGCTGATCTGGGGGCTCGTGAACGGCGGTCTGGTTGCGCTCGGCTGGTCGGAAAAGCCCGGGGTTGCGCTGGCCCTCGGTGCGGCAGGTGCCGGCGCCATCATTCTTACCAGTGCACTGCTGGTAAAGGCGGCCCGGCTCGATATCCTGCGCCATTGCGGCGAGAACTCCATCGTCATCTATCTTGCGTTCTTCTTCCCGATGGGTGTCACCAGGGTGATTCTCCTCAAACTCGGCCTTCTGGATATCGGCACCACCTCGCTGATCGTGACGGCGGTGGCCACCGTCAGCCCGATGGTTCTCTTCTGGCTGATCCGCAGAACGAACATGGGCTGGTTCCTGTTCCGGCGGCCCGAATGGGCCTATCTGAACGGGACTTTCGGCAAGAAATCTCAGGCCCAGGCGGCGGAGTGAAGGAGCCGGTGCGGAAATTTTCTCTTTAGGACTTTTCTCATGCTCCGGGTGCGGGCATGATCCGCGCCATGTCGACCCAAGAATCCTCCCCCGCCCTCACCGCTGACGACCATCTCATTCTGGTCGACGGTTCCACCTTCATTTTCCGCGCCTACCACGCGCTGCCACCGCTGACACGCAAGCCGGACGGCCTGCCGGTTGGCGCCGTCTCCGGGTTCTGCAACATGCTGTGGAAGCTGCTGCAGGAGGGCCCTTCTCCGGAAAAAGGTGATGAGCCGACGCATTTCGCGGTGATCTTCGATCATTCCGCAAAAACGTTCCGCAATGACATCTACCCGGAATACAAGGCGCACCGTCCCGATCCGCCCGAGGATCTGGTGCCGCAATTCGGCCTGATCCGCGAGGCGACCCGCGCCTTTTCCGTGCATTGCGTCGAGCAGGAAGGCTTTGAGGCCGACGACCTGATTGCGACTTATGCCCGTCAGGCTGCCAACATGGGCGCGCGGGTAACAATCGTGTCCGGCGACAAGGACCTGATGCAGCTGATCGGGCCGCATGTGAGCATGATCGACACGATGAAGAACAAGACCTTCGGCGAGGTGGAAGTCTTTGAAAAATTCGGGGTCGGTCCGGACAAGGTCATCGAGGTCCAGTCCCTGGCCGGCGACAGTGTCGACAACGTTCCCGGTGTGCCCGGCATCGGTCTCAAGACCGCTGCGCTGCTGATCAACGAGTTCGGCGATCTGGAAACCCTGCTGGCGGAAGCGGGAACCATCAAGCAGAACAAGCGCCGGGAAAACCTCATCGAATTCGCAGATCAGGCCCGCGTCTCGCGGCAGCTCGTCACGCTGAAGCAGGATGTGCCGGTGGAAGTGCCGGTGACCGATCTTTCCGTGACCGCGCTGGATGGACCGAAGGCTGTCGGTTTTCTGAAAGCCATGGGTTTCACCACACTGACAAGGCGTGTCGCGGAGACCGCCGGAGCGGAAGCGGAGACCGTTGAGGCGGCGGCGTTCGAGGTGCCCGGCTGGGATGTTCCGGACCACAAGGGCCGCATTCTGGAACGCAGCGCCTCAAGTGCCGGCACAGCGGCAGTTGGACCTGGAGGAACCGGTGCGGACAAGGCCGGAGCGGGACCCGACGGCATGATGGTGCCGCAGACACTCGTTGAAACCCGCGCCCATGGCATCAGGGCGATCCCGGTCGATTCCAGCACCTATGAGACTGTCACAAGCCTCGACCGGCTGAAGGAATGGTGCGCGGCTGCCTATGAGAAGGGCTATGTGGCCTTCGACACGGAAACCACATCCCTTGACGCCATGCAGGCGGAGCTCGTTGGCCTGTCGCTGGCGACCGAACCGGGCAAGGCCTGTTACGTGCCGCTCGCCCATGTGGACGGCGAGGGCGATCTTCTCGGCGGCGGCGGCCTGCTTCCCGGTCAGATCCCGCTGAAAGAAGCGCTGGAGGTTCTCAAGCCGATGCTGGAGGACCGATCTGTCCTCAAGATCGCGCAGAACCTGAAATACGACTGGCTGGTGATGACCCGTTACGGCATCGACATCGCCCCCTATGACGACACGATGCTGTTGTCCTATACGGTCGATGCGGGCAAGGGTGGCAACGGCATGGACGAGCTGTCCGAGCGCTGGCTCGGTCACAAGCCGATCCCCTTCAAGGAGGTCTGCGGCTCCGGCAAGTCGATGATCACCTTCGACAAGGTTCCCATCGACAAGGCGTCCGCCTATGCGGCGGAGGATGCCGACGTGACCCTGCGCCTGTGGCTGATCCTCAAGCCGCGCCTTGCCGCCGATCACATGGCGACCGTTTATGAAACGCTGGAACGGCCCATGGTGCCTGTGCTGGCGCGCATGGAAAAGCGCGGTATTTCCGTCGACCGGCAGATGTTGTCGCGGCTTTCCGGCGATTTCGCCCAAGGGATGGCGGCACTGGAGGCTGAAATCCATGAGCTTGCCGGCCAGAGCTTCAATATCGGTTCGCCCAAGCAGCTCGGCGACATTCTCTTCGGCAAGATGAACCTGCCGGGAGGCAAGAAGACCAAGACCGGCGCCTGGTCGACATCCGTTCAGGTGTTGGATGACCTGGCCGCCGAAGGTCACGAACTGCCGTCGAAGATTGTCGCCTGGCGCCAGCTTTCCAAGCTGAAATCAACCTATTCCGACGCCCTGCCCGGATATATCAACCCGGAAACCAACCGGGTTCATACGTCCTACGCACTGGCGGCGACCACGACGGGCCGCCTGTCGTCCTCCGAACCGAACCTGCAGAATATTCCCGTCAGGACGGAAGAGGGCCGCAAGATCCGCAAGGCGTTCATCGCCGAAAAGGGGCACAAGCTGGTTTCGGCCGACTACAGCCAGATCGAGCTCAGGGTGCTGGCGCATATGGCTGACATCCCGCAGTTGAAGAAGGCGTTCGATGACGGCCTCGACATTCACGCCATGACGGCCAGCGAAATGTTCGGCACACCGATCGAGGGCATGGACCCGATGGTCCGCCGACGGGCGAAGGCGATCAATTTCGGCATCATCTACGGAATTTCCGCTTTCGGCCTTGCCAACCAGCTCGGCATCGGCCGCGGCGAGGCGGGGGACTATATCAAGACCTATTTCGAACGCTTCCCGGGCATCAAGGAGTATATGGAGGCGATCAAGAAACAGGTTCATGCGGACGGTTTCGTCACCACGATCTTCGGCCGCAAGGCCCACTATCCGGAGGTCAACACCAACAACCCCAACCATCGCGCCTTTTACGAAAGGGCCGCTATCAACGCACCGATCCAGGGCTCGGCCGCCGACATCCTGCGCCGCGCCATGGTGCGCATGGAGGAGAGGCTGGACAACTCGAAGCTGAACGCGCAGATGCTGCTGCAGGTGCATGACGAATTGATCTTCGAAGTGCCCGACGACGAAGTGGATACCGCCATCCCTGTGATCCGGGAGGTTATGGAAAACGCCTGCGAGCCGGTGCTGAAACTCTCCGTCCCGCTTCAGGTCGATGCCCGCGCTGCCCTTAACTGGGACGAGGCGCATTAGGCGGCAGGCAGGTTGTTGCGCTGATCATATGGATGCAGTCGCGGGAAGTTGGCATCTGGCCGGATTCAGCCTGGGAAAACCCGGTTGACGGATCGTATCTTCAATGCGCCCGGGAGCCGGGTGGGTGTTGCTGCCGCTGATCGGCAGCCGCAGGAAGACTACACCACCCGCAGGTCCGGCTGTAGTTTGCCGGCCAGTGGCGAGCGCGGTGCAATCGCGTTTTCCAGCAGCTCGTTGAGGTGCTTCTCGAGATAGTCGACGATGGGCGATTGTGTTTTCGACTGGGTGTAGATCGCCAGTTCCGTCGAGGGCAGGCTCGGGAAGCCGTTGTGTTCCTTGAGAATCTTGAACCCGTCGAGAATGGCTCCCGAGGGCAGGCAGCTGATGCCGGCTCCCGACAGCACGGCCACCTGGGCGGCGGCGACACTTGTTGTCGTGATCCGCTCGTACCATTGCTTGCCGGTACGGGCGAGAGCGGTGAACACCAGCTCACGGAAAGGACATGGCTCGGGGAACAGGATCAGCGGCAGCGGGTCTGTCAGTGAACAGGATTCGCCCACCGCCCAATGCAGGGGCTCCTCGACGACACCACCGGGTCTGGCTCTGGATGGCGAAACCAGCGCGATTGCGAGATTGATCTCGTTGTTGGCAAGCATTTCATGCAGCGTCGCGCTGTCGGCGACCGTCATTTCCAGCTTCACATTCGGGTGGATCTTCACGAAATTGCAGAATATCGATTGCAGTTGACCGGTCGCGTACCACTCCGGCAAACCGACATGGACGGTTCCTGTCAATTCGGGCGCCGACAGGCGCAGACGAGCCTCGTCGTGGGATTTGAGAATGTCTGTCGCGTGCTGATACAGGATTCGTCCGGCCGCAGTCAGATTCATGGTGCGGGCGTTGCGTTCGATCAACGGTTTGCCCACTCGTTCTTCCAGACGTCTGAGCTGGGTGCTGACACAGGGCTGCGTTCGGTTGAGCTTGGAGCCGGCATGGGTGACATTGCCGGCCTCGGCAACGGCGACAAAAGCTTCCAGCAACTCGATACTAAATCGGCCGGTGGTCATGGTTCAGTGTCTCCGTTTCGACGAAAAACCGCAGTTTGGCTGAACTCTGCAATCCAAGTAAGTTTAAGCATAACGTTCTATTATGGGGCGCTGCAATTATAAATTTATATCTCGAAAAAAAATCCCGTAATCCGGGAGTCCCTTTCGTCAATGTGGGTATTCGATATGACTCTAGCGCTTTCAGCCGGCCAAACGGACTATCGGGAAGCAACCGAACCCCTCCTGTCGCTGCAGCAAAGAGTGCATCGAACGATTGCCTGTCACACGGAGTTCAGCCTCGACCGCATCGTTACTCAGGACAACAGGGTGAAATACACCAATGCCGGCCGGCGGGAGAGCGCCACCGATCATCTTGACGAAGTCTTCAGGCTCATGCGGGAACTGAACCTGACCGGCGTCGGCTCCCCGACACTGGGCTGCCTGAGCGAAGACGGCACGTCCTTCCGGGAAGCTCTCCTGCAGATCTGCGCGCAAATCGCCGGGACGGTCGGCTCGGGACCGCTGGTCTATGTCGAACTTGGACCGGAACCGGTGAAGACCGGCTTCATACTCAGGACACTCATGGAACTGGGCGTCGTCATAGACCGGTACATCGCGGTCGACATCAACCCGATGTCGGTGTCGCATATGCGGCCGGCGCTGCAGGAAATTCTGCCCGAAACGCCTCTGGAATTCATCACGACAAGCTTTGACGCCTTCCGGCTGAGCGATGCCGTCGAGGCCAGTGGCCCAGCCGCACTTGTTACCATGCTGGGCTTTCAGGAAGGCAACGACGATCCCTACACGGTGAACGGCTGGCTGCGCGACATCGTGCGTCCGGGCGATTTACTCCTGTCGGAAAGCCAGCTTCATGCCGCTCCGCAGATCGGGAAGATACCGGAATTCTACGCCCATCCGGCCATGCAGCGGTTCTCGCGCATCGCCTTTGAACAGGCTATCGACGCCACGTCTCCGACCTTGAACAGGTTCTTTCTGCTGCCGGTTGCCTTCCAGGATGGCCAGACAGCCAAGGTCGCCATCCTCGGCGAAGAATTTTCCAGCGCAATCAATGGAAGAAACTTGCACGTTTCCAACTTCTGCCTGAAACTCACACTCGAGCAGTATCGCTATTACAGGCGGCACGGCGGATATTTCGAGATTGTCGGCGAGACCCTGACTGATGACGAAACACTTCATTTTCAGCTCTCGCGCCGGAAATAACGGGGACGCCGCAATGACCCGCAGTGTAACCGCCGCGGGTCTCGCGATGGTGGCCGTGACATACGGTCTGGCGCGCTATTGCTTCGGACTTTTCCTTCCGGAAATTCGACTGGAATTCGGCCTGTCTCCGGAGATGATCGGGCTGATCGCCGGTGCGTCCTACATGGGGTACCTGGCCGCGACCTTTGCCGGATCCTGGTTGTCCACTGCCGTCGGACCCCGTTTACCCATCCTTCTGGGCGGCTTTGCCGCAGCTTCAGGCATGGCGATCATCGGCGTTGCTCCGGACCCCTGGACCCTCGCGCTCGGCGTCTTCATCGCCGGAACCAGCCCGGGTCTCTCCTACCCGCCCTTCTCGGATGTCATCGTCCGTTACACCGAGCAGCGCCGGCAGAACTCCGTCTATGCCTGGATCAATTCCGGCACCGGTTTCGGTGTGGCCTTTGCCGGGCCGCTGGCGCTCTACGCGGGCGAAAACTGGCGTCTGGCCTGGCTGATCTTCGCCGCCGTTGCGCTGGCCGTCACCTTCTGGAACATGGCCACGCTGCCGAAGCGCACCATCTTGCCGGGAAAGACGGCGATGAGGGGATCGCTCGCCTTTCTGTTTCACAGGGCCGCCAGACCGCTGTTTGTCGCGGCGCTTCTTTTCGGGGTCATCACGGCGGTTTTCTGGACCTATGCCGTCGAACTGTTATGGACTCTCACCGGCAACCCCCGCGACTCGGTCCTGTTCTGGATCGTGCTCGGGATTGCCGGTGTGACAGGCTGTTTTGCCGGTGGGTTCGTCGACAGATGGGGGCTGCGCCGCACTTTTCTGGTGTTGGCGCTGGCGGTCGGAGCGGCCATCGGAGCATTGCCACTGCTGATCGGCACCAGGCTTGGGATTTATCTGTCGGCGGCCAGCTTCGGCACCGGCTTCATTGTGATGACCGCTCTGTTTGGCATGTGGAGCATGCGGATATTCCGGGAAACCCCGTCCATCGGCTTCGGCTTCACCTTCTTCCTGCTGTCTCTTGGCCAGGGGGTCGGTCCGGTCGTCGGCGGTTTCATGATACCGGTGATCGGTCATTCGGCGCTCTTCGTGGCGGCCGGTGCGCTGTGTTGCGGATTGACACTGTTCAAAATACCGGAATAAGCAGAAAGTAGGGCATAACACCGCATTATGGTGGCGACCATCCGTATAACCGCTATTTGCTGGCATTCCTGATGATTGTAGGGTTCATTCAGGCACGCAATGATTGATAAGGAAGTCACGGTTGAACCCATGATCGTATCCTCTAAGAGAAAAAAAGACGTTCAACTCGACATGGCGCTTTGCCGCGCGATGTTCGAAAAGGACCCGGACAGGATGATCGAACTTGTTTCTGAATGGTTGGAAGTCAATCGGCTCACCACAAGCGACAGATTCTGCGTTCCCCGGTATCTGGAAGACGTGCTTGCTCGCGCCAATGGCTACACAGGAAACTGGCGCCGCAATCTGGCGTCCTGAAGACAGCGCAAAACAGGTGGCTGGCTTTCTTTGAAGGCCTGCTGAACTGTCGGACCTATGCAATGCCTCGAGCGCCGGTGAGGACGCATATCGGGCACCAGCTATGGTGCCCGTAGCCCAAACGGACAGGCCACGTTTCCGGCGGTGCGCGGTGCCGCTGCCGGAGGCTCAAACCTCCCTGAAAATTCATTCGTTCCACATTTGTTCTTGCGCCTTTTGTCCTTGTGTGCTTGTTTTGGATACACTTTCAAGTAGAGCGTGTTGAAGAACCCACACATGGTCAGCAAGGTAACAACGGTCGCGTTTCAGGGAATTGAGGCAGTGCCTGTGGATGTACAGGTGCATGTCGGTCCGGGCATGGTGGCCTTCACCATTGTCGGCCTGCCGGACAAGGCGGTGGCCGAAAGCCGCGAACGTGTTCGTGCCGCCCTGTCAGCTTCCGGCCTGGCGCTGCCGGCCAAACGGGTGACGGTCAATCTGGCTCCTGCCGACCTGCCCAAGGAAGGCTCGCATTACGACCTGCCGATCGCGCTGGGCGTCATGGCGGCTATCGGTGCGATCCCGGCGGAGTTCCTGACTGGCTTCGTTGTGCTCGGGGAACTCGGCCTCGATGGCACGCTGGCGCCCGTCGCCGGCGTTCTGCCCGCCGCCATGGGCGCAAATGGGCTCGGCAAGGGCCTGATCTGTCCCGAGGCGAGCGGTGGTGAGGCCGCCTGGGCCGATCCCGATATGGATATTCTGGCACCCCGCTCTCTCATTCAGCTCGCCAACCATTTCAAGGGCACGCAGGTCCTTTCCCGCCCCGCGGCGAAACTTCAGGGACGCGCGGGCGACATGCCGGATCTCGCCGAGGTGAGGGGACAGGAAAGCGCCCGCCGGGCTTTGGAAATCGCCGCTTCCGGTGGCCACAATCTTTTGATGACCGGTCCTCCGGGCTCCGGCAAGTCGATGCTGGCCAGCAGATTGCCTTCGATCCTTCCGCCGCTGACCCCGCGCGAGCTTCTGGAAGTCTCGATGATCGCCTCGCTGGCCGGAGAGTTGGCCGAAGGCAAGCTGACCGACCGCAGGCCGTTCCGCGCACCGCATCATTCCGCCTCCATGGCGGCCCTTGTCGGCGGCGGTCTGAAGGCCCGGCCGGGGGAAGTCTCGCTCGCCCATAATGGCGTGCTGTTTCTGGACGAATTGCCGGAGTTCAATCCGCAGGTGCTCGACAGCCTGCGCCAGCCGCTGGAATCCGGCGAGGCGGTGATCGCCCGCGCCAATCACCGGGTCACCTACCCGGCGCGGATCCAGCTGATTGCCGCGATGAACCCCTGCCGCTGCGGCCATGCCGGTGAACCCGGCCATCAGTGCCGCCGGGGCGAGCGCTGCGTGACCGACTATCAGACCCGCGTTTCCGGGCCGTTCCTCGACCGGGTAGACCTGAGGATAGACGTCCCGGCCGTGACTGCCGCCGATCTGATCGGTCCGGCGGAGGCCGAGCCTTCCGCCGTGGTTGCGCAGCGTGTTGCCGAGGCGCGCAAGATTCAGGAACAGCGCTTTCTGGAATTCGGTGTTTCCTGCCGGACCAATGCCCAGGCCCCGGCTGCCATCGTCGAGACCATGGCAAAGACCGACGATCAGGGCCTCGTCTTTCTGCGCCAGGCCGCCGAAACGCTGCAGCTCAGCGCCCGAGGCTATCATCGCGTTCTGAAACTGGCCCGCACCCTGGCCGATCTCGACGGCCAGGACAGCGTCAGCCGCATCCATCTTGCCGAAGCAATGAGTTTTCGCGGCCAGGATTTGTCACGCCGGGCGGCATAGGCGGTCCTGTCAGGCGCTTTCTTTTTCTGGATCATGTAGCGTTTAACGGGATTCATGGTTTCAGCAAGTTGCTCGCGGCAGCGTTTGCGCCGCAAATGCGTTCGGGCGACGTCCTGGGCCCAGTTTCATGCGACATGCTCTGACGGCAGGACCACCACGGCCCAGTGACAGCATATTAGAGTCCGTGCCCGTGATTTTTCCGGCTATGCTGGGCGCCACTCCCTCAAGCATTGGAACCACATCATGGCTCATCCGCCCCGCCGTCATACCAGCGCCATCGAAAGGGCCGAATCCCTTTTCAAGTCGGCGACGACAAAGCCGGTCGCGGAAGCGCCGAAAGCCGCCGGAACGGCATTGCCCGTGGGAAAGGAAACCGTGTCCCTGCGTCTCGACCGGGATGTCCTGGCCCATTTTCAGGAAGACGGCCCCGGCTGGCAGGACCGTATCAACGCAGCCCTCAGAAAAGCCGCAGGTCTGAACTAGGGCGTGTCGCGTTCAGGCGGGTTCCTGAACTCAGTTTACCGCGACATGTTCTGGAAAGGTGGGCTGCGGACGAGCACGCATGCGGCATCCGCGCCGGTTTGAACGGAGCCGCACTTTCCCGCGCGGCGGATCGGTGCTGTAGTGGCGCTTCGATTCAAGTCAGGAAAGTGCGCGGTATGTCTTCGGATGGAGTGTCTCACGGCTATGAGGGCGGGCGGCTGAATCTGCCCTTTGTCGGCATATGCACCTTTGGAAAATACCCTTATCAACCGGATTGGGATGCCATTGATGCGGATGTCGCGGTGATGGGGGCGCCTTTCGATATGGGCACCCAGTGGCGTTCCGGCGCCCGTATGGGGCCGAGGGCCATCCGCGAAGCCTCGACGCTGTTTTCCTTCGGCCATGGTGGCGCTTACGATTTCGAGGACGACATCACCTATCTGCCCGCGGAAACAACGCGCATCGTCGATATCGGCGACGCGGACATCGTCCACACCGACACGGTGGAAAGCCACAGGCGGATCGAATTCGGTGTCCGCAAGATCCTGGAGGCCGGCGCCCTGCCGGTGGTCCTGGGTGGCGATCACTCGGTGAACATTCCCTGCATCAACGCCTTCGACGGGCAGGAACCCGTGCATGTGGTGCAGATCGACGCGCATCTGGACTTTGTCGACGAGCGCCACGGCGTGCGTTACGGCCACGGCAATCCCATGCGCCGCGCGGCGGAAAAAACCTATGTGACCGGGCTTTCCCAGATCGGCATCCGCAACGTTTCGTCAACGGCGCGAGAAGGCTATGAGGATGCCCGCCGCATGGGGTCCGACATCAAGTCGGTGCGCCACGTGCGCAAGCTCGGGATCGAAGGGATGCTGGCCCGTATTCCGGAAGGTGCCCGCTACTACCTGACCATCGATATCGACGCCTTCGATCCCTCCATAGCCCCGGGCACGGGAACGCCCAGTCATGGAGGGTTCCTGTATTACGAGGTGCTGGAACTGATCGACGGTCTTGCCAGACGCGGAACGATCGCGGGCCTGGATCTGGTGGAGGTCGCGCCGGATTACGATCCGACCGGCTCCACCAGCACCCTTGCGGCGCAACTGCTCATGAACACCATCGGAAGGGTTCTGCACCATCGGCAAGGATAACCGGCTGACGTCGTCCCCGCTCCGGTCCGCCTGCTCTACAGCCCTTCGAACAGCGCCGTCGACAGATAGCGTTCTGCGAAGGAAGGGATGATCACGACGATATTCTTGCCGGCCATCTCGTCCCGCTGACCGACCCGGATTGCGGCGGTCAGGGCCGCGCCGGAGGAAATACCGACCGGTACGCCTTCGGTCCTGGCGACCTCGCGGGCCATGGCGAAGGCATCCTCGTTGGCGATGGTCTGCACTTCATCATAGACGGATGTGTCCAGAATGGACGGGATGAAACCCGCGCCAATGCCCTGGATCTTGTGCGGCCCCGGCTGTCCGCCGGACAGGATCGGGCTGTCCGCCGGTTCCACCGCAACCACATGCACATCGGGTTTGCGCGTCTTGAGCACCTGGGACACGCCGGTGATGGTGCCGCCGGTGCCGATGCCGGAAACGAAGACGTCCACCTTGCCGTCCGTGTCGTTCCAGATTTCTTCCGCCGTGGTGTTGCGGTGAACTTCCGGGTTGGCCGGATTTTCGAACTGCTGCGGCATCACCGAGCCCTCGATCTCGCCCAGCAGCTCCTCGGCGCGGGCGATCGCGCCCTTCATGCCTTTCGGGCCTTCGGTCAACTCCAGTTCCGCGCCCATGATCTTGAACATCTTGCGCCGCTCGACGGACATTGTCTCCGGCATCACAAGGATCAGGCGGTAACCCTTGGCGGCGGCAACGAAGGCGAGAGCGATACCGGTATTGCCGGATGTCGGCTCCACCAGTGTGGTCTTGCCAGGAACGATCCTGCCGCCAGCTTCCATCGCCTCGATCATGGCGACACCGATACGATCCTTGACGCTGGAGATCGGATTGAAGAATTCCAGCTTGGCCAGCAGATTGCCCTTCACGCCATGAGTCTTCGCGAGACGGTCCAGTCTGACAATCGGCGTGTCGCCGATGGTATCCGTGATGGAGGAATAGATTTTTCCCCGGCCGCTGGTCTTGATGGTCATCGATGTCTCCCTGGAGCAACCTGTTCGCGTTGGCAGCACAGGAAAGCCGTGCAACCCTGATTGGTTGGTGGGCTAAGATAATACGGCCATTGGAAACTTTTAAGGGGTTTGAGATCCCTTTACCGCCGCGCGGGTAAAACCTTTTTTCCTGAAAAGCTCATGTTTTGGAAAACAGCAGGTCCGGAAGCTCCGTCATGGTCTCGAAAAGCACCGCGCCCGCCGCCCGCATCGCATTCCGGTCGCAGGCCGGATCCTCGACAAAGGCGAAGGCGCTCATGCCGGCGGCTCCGGCAGCCAGGACGCCCGGCACGCTGTCCTCGATGACGGCGCAGGTGTCCGGCCGGTGGCCCATCATCCGGGCGGCAAGCAGAAAGACATCCGGTGCGGGTTTGCCTTTTTCGCACTCCTCGGCCGAAAACAATTTGTCGCTCAAGCGCGGCAACAGACCGGAGCTGCCGAGCGTCGTTTGCATTTTCCGGTATTTTCCCGAAGAAGCGACGCAATAGGGCACCTTGCGCCGGTCCAGATCGTCCAGAACCGCCTCGATGCCGTCAATGGCGGCCACACCGGCCTTGAAGGCCTCCAGATCCCGGACGCGCACCTGGTCCGGCCAGTCTGACGGCAGGGCCAGGCCGGTCAGCTCCTCGACAAGCGCCTGCACGTCTTCCAGTGTCCGGCCCATGAACTGTTGCTGGCATTCCGGTCCGGTCATCGGATAGCCGAGTTCCGTAACGATGGCGGCCATGTTCATGTTCGCCATGCGTTCGGTATCGACGAGAACGCCGTCGCAATCAAAAATGACAAGACTTGGCTTCATGAGAGCTCCCCGGCGGTTCAGCTTCGGCCGGTCGAACCGAAACCGCCGGTTCCGCGCGCGGTATCCGTCAGGTCGGCGACTTCCTGAATGTGCGCCTGAAGCACGGGTGCGATCACCATCTGTGCAATCCTGTCGCCGCGGCTGATTTCGAACGGCGCGTCGCCGTGATTGATCAGAATGACTTTCACCTCGCCGCGATAATCCGCGTCGATCGTTCCGGGCGTGTTCAAAACGGTGACGCCGTGTTTGGCGGCAAGGCCGGAGCGCGGCCGGACCTGTGCCTCGAAGCCGGCCGGCAGGGCCATGGCGAGTCCGGTGGGAACCAGCGCTCTCGCTCCCGGAGCAAGAATCAGTGATTCGCCGACGGCGGCGAGAAGATCGAGTCCCGCAGCCAGATCGGACTGATAGGCGGGAAGAGGCAGGTCCTTGCCGTGGTCAAGGCGCTTCAGTTCCAGGGAAATTTGCATCGTCGGTTTCCGGCTGTGAGGTACCGGCTGAGTGACGATATTCGGCGCGTGCTGTCAAGAAGCGGACAGTAATTGCGGTAAGCATAATGATTGAAGAAATAGCCATACCTACTTGCAGTCGCGGCGTTCTCCTGAAACACTCCGGCGCATCACGATAGTGCCACGGCTGCGGGCCGTTTTGGGAGACAATCAATATGAGACAATTGATATTTGCGATTATGGCCTTTGCGATGCTTGCATCGGCGCCGGCCGTCGCACAGACCGTCGGCTTCGCCGAAGCCATCAAGATGCTGGGCGCGAGTTGCGGCAAGGACATCGAGACCTATTGCAAGTCCGCTTCCCTTGCCAACAACGGGATCACCAACTGTCTTGAAGAAAACAAGGCTAAGGTCTCTGCGCAGTGCAATGCCGACCGGGTGACTGTCCTGTCGTTGATCCGGGAACGCCTGGCAGCCCAGGCATCGGTCGCCAAGATCTGCAGCCGCGACTCCGCGCAATATTGCAAGGGTGTCAAGGAAGGCGCCGGACATATTCTTCGCTGCCTGTTGAAAGCCAAACCTTCCGTCAGCGCGAAATGCAACACCGCCATCGATATGGCCGGTTACCGCTAACACCGGTTTTTGGAGAATACCTATGAGAACATATCTTCTGGCCGGTCTTTCGGCGGCAATACTCGCCGTTTCCAGCGTCGGCGTTGCCGCACAAACCAAACTGAACCGCAATGAAATCATCAACTCCCTTCAGGGTGCGCAGCAGGAGGTGGACCTGACCGCCGACCAGATGCAGAAGGCGGCGATCGAGAATATCCGGAAATATCCCGGAGCCAATTCTCCGCACGACATGCCTCTGTCGGCCAAGTTGGCGACTTTGCGCCAGTTCAATGTCGAAATCACCTTTGACTTCGATTCCGCCCGCATCCGCCCGGAATCATACGAGACGGTCGGGGTGATCGCCGACGCGCTCCACACGCCATATCTGCAGGGACAGACCTTCGTCATCGTCGGTCATACCGACGCGAAAGGCCCGCGCCAATATAACCTGGACCTCTCCATCAAACGCGCGCAAGCAGTGCGCGAGGCGCTGGTGACAACCTTCCAGGTCCCGGCGCAGTATCTGTTTGCCGTGGGTCTTGGCGAGGAACAGCTACGCGATCCGTCCAAGCCTGATGCGGCAATCAACCGGCGCGTCCAGTTGATCAACCTGGGCTATAAATAAACAGCTCAGGGCAAGGCAGGCTCAAAGAAGCCTGAACGATGCCATGGTTTCCCGGTTGATTGTTCAAAAATCCGGAACAAATAATCTCCGGAATACGATCTACCGGGAACCGCCGAACTCTCTATCTTCTAAAGACAATAAGATGGAGATCCGGGGAGTGGCACGGTGACAGACATGCAATCCGGCGGCGGCGCGATGTTTTTTGCGCACGGCGCGCCGACGCTCGCGCTGGAAGACACGGCGGCGAGCCGCTTCCTGAAGTCCTTCGCCGCCGGCCGTCCGGAGCCGAAGGCGATCCTCATTCTTTCTCCGCACTGGGAAACAGACGGGCTGAAGCTGTCCGCGCCTGGACCGTTGCGCACCTATCACGACTTCCGCGGCTTTCCTCGGTCCCTCTACCAGATTTCCTACCCTGCCGTGGCAGGTGAGGATCAGGTCGGCGAGGTCGCGCGCCTGCTGAAAGCCGGCGGCCACGAGTTTGATCCGGACAACAGCTGGGGTCTGGATCACGGCGCCTGGGTGCCTCTTTCGCTTGCCTACCCGGCGGCCGATATCCCTGTGAGCGCCTTGTCCCTGCCCCACGACAGCACTCCGGCTACGCTTTTTGCCCTTGGGCAGACCCTTGCTCCTCTCAAGGAACAGGGCGTTCTGATTGTAGGTTCCGGCAGCACGACCCACAATCTCGGTGAGATCCAGCCGCAAGGCTCGGCGGTGCCGGACTGGGCGACAAAATTCGACCTCTGGCTGGACGACGGGCTGCAAACCGGCTCTATCGACAGTTTCAGCGCTCTCAACTCCGGACCGGAATTCCGCCGCAACCACCCGACGGAAGAACACCTCCTGCCGCTTTTCTTTGCCTTCGGAGCGGGAGGACCGGATCGAAAATCGAACCTCCTGCACCGCAGCTATGAATACGGCACGATCAGCATGAGCTATTTCGAGTTCGCCGGGCAGGCCTGACAGCCATCTTCTCCCGCTGCTTCATCAACTCACGTGTGGATCGCTTCAGGATTACGAAAGGTCTTTCAGAGATTCAGCCGCCCGGGCGATGATCCGCCGAGCAACCTCGGCCTTGGACATCTGCGGCCAATCGTCAACGCCGCTGCGGCTGACGACGTGGATGGTGTTGGCGTCCCCACCCATGATGCCGGTCGCCGGGCTGACGTCATTGGCGACGATCCAGTCGGCATTCTTTCGTTCCAGCTTGCCACGGGCGTTGCCGATCAGATCCGTTGTTTCGGCGGCAAAGCCGATCAGCAGCTTTGGCCGCAGGCTTTCATGGTGACCGATGGTGGCCAGGATGTCCGGATTTTCCGTGAGCTCCAGTGCCGGGGGCCTGCCACTTCCGTCCTTCTTGATCTTCTGCGTGCCTTCGCTCGCCATGCGCCAGTCGGCGACGGCGGCGGCCATGATGGCGATATCCGCCGGCAGCGCGGCCTCCACCGCTTTCAGCATCTCGGCGGCCGATTCAACCTGAGTCACAGCCACATTGGCCGGGGCGGGTTGAGTGACCGGTCCCGACACCAGTGTCACCCGCGCGCCGGCCGCGTAAGCCGCCGCCACCAGGGCGTGTCCTTGCTTGCCGGAGGACCGGTTGGCGATATACCGCACCGGATCGATCGGCTCGTGGGTCGGACCGGAGGTGATCAGCACATGCTTTCCGGCAAGCGGCAGACGTCCGGCTTCCAGATCCCTGTCCCGCAGCACGTCCTGCACGGCTGCGACAATGTCCAGCGGCTCACTCATCCGGCCTGTTCCGGCCTCGCCTTTTTCCGCCATTTCGCCTGCGGCAGGCCCGCAGAAGCGGAGGCCACGGTCTTCAAGAACCGCCAGATTGTGCCGGGTTGCCGGGTTCTGCCACATTTTCGGGTTCATGGCTGGGGCGGCCAGAACAGGCTTGTCTGTCGCAAGCAGCACCGCTGTCGCCAGATCGTCGACGATGCCATGGGCCACCTTGGCCATCAGGTTCGCAGTCGCCGGGGCGACCAGGATCAGGTCGTGATCCCGCGCCAGGCGGATATGGCCGACGTCATGTTCGGCTTCCCGGTCGAACAGGCCCGTGAACACCTTCTCCGCCGACAGCGCGCCGACCGCCAGGGGGGTGATGAATTCCTGCGCGCCACTGGTCATGACCGGAATGACGCGGGCACCGCGTTCCTTCAGCCGACGGATCAAATCGAGGGACTTGTAGGCCGCGATGCCGCCGCTGATGATCAGCACGATCTGTTTGCCGCTCAGCATCTTGACCCCTTACTCCCGGTGATGGCGGTTAACGTCAGAACCCGGACCGGAAATCCCTCGGTGCCGGAGAGATCACCTGCGCGCCGCTGCCGGTGATCTGGTAGACCGCGAGGCCGCGTTGGTTGAGGCCATTGGATTGGAAGCGGAACAATCCGTCAATGCCGATGAAGCCGTCGCGGTTGGTCAGGATGTTCTGCTGAAAGCGCTGCTGCCCGGCAGAGCGGGTCAGGCCTGCGGCGAGTGTCACACCATCATAGACGAGGCTGGCGTTGCGCGGCGGAACCGATCCATAGGCACTCTGGTAGCGCTGTGCGAAGGCCTGAAAGCTCTTGTCTTCCGGACCGGCAAACCAGGCGCCGGCCAGCACAGGGTTGCTTTTTTCCTGCGCCGTATCCCACTGACCCGAACCGAGCAGCTTGACGCGGCCTAGATTGGCGTTCTGGCTGACCAGCGTCTGCACGACGAGACCCGGAACACCGCCGGCTGCCGGCACGAACAGGGCATCGATGTTGTTCAGCACCGGTTGCAGTGCCTGTGTCTTGGCGACCAGGTCGGATGTGTCGGTGCCGTTCAGTTTGTAACGCTGGATGGTGGCGATGCGGCCGCCCCCCTGACCGACTTCCTGGCGGAACGCGGCCTCCACGACAGCGCCGTAGGAGCCTTCGGGAATGAGGGCGGCATAGGAGTTCTTCTGCTGGCTGTTGGCATAGCTGATCGTGCGCTTCACGTCGCTCTCCGGCAGGAAGCTCAGCAGATAGACACCTCTTGCGGCGACCGATGTGTCCGTCGAAAAGGCGATTACCGGCACGCCTGTCGCACGCGCAGCGGTGGCGGCGCCGGAAACGGCGGGGGCGAACACGGGACCGAGGATGAGTTCCGCACCCTCCGAAATTGCCGCTTGCGCTGCGGCCCGGCCGCCTGCGGACGTGCCGTTGGTGTCTTTCACCAGCAACTGGACATCGGCGCTCGGGAAATTCTGCAGCGCCAGCGTGGCGGCATTCTTGAAAACCGTTCCGATGGAAGCGTTGCCGCCATTGCTCGACAGCGGCAGCAGCAATCCGACGCGGACACTGCCTGTGCCGATCACCTCGCCGGTGACCGGTGGCTGGGCTCCGGGCTGCACCTGGTCCCCCGGCAACGAGCCGAGCGTTGAGCCCATGCATCCGGCGAGCAGCATCGCACTGGCGCCCGCCAGCACCGACTTCAAAACCAACCGTCTGTGCCGATGCACGTTTTTGCCCCGCATTCCACTTGCCCTGTTCTGTCGTCACACTTACCAAAAGACTTACGTATTCACTGCAGGCATGTCCAGTTTTAGCGGTGTTTCAATGCCGTATCCGCCTGATCAGCGGTGGATTTGCCTTGCATCGGCTGCGTCCAGCAGGTAGCGCAAGGAAGAAATCTGTAACCCGGAGACCGGATTCGCCGTTTGCCGCCGTCCTGTCAGGACCGGCCTGCCTTCAGGGCTTGCGCAGGATGGCAGGAGATCCGGACCAGCGTGAAAGGACGCCCGATGGGCACCGACAGTCCCCCGCCGGCGGCGGACAAGAACCGCTACAGCCTCTCCGAACACGCCTTTTCCGCGCCCAATCTGGAGCCGGCGCTCTACATCGTCTCCACCCCGATCGGCAATCTCGGCGACATCACGGTGCGGGCGCTGGAGACACTGGCCGCCAGCAGCGTCATCGCCTGCGAAGATACAAGGGTAACCGCCACTCTGACGCGGAAATTCGGTCTCAAGACGCCGCTTCTTGCCTACCACGAGCACAATGCCGACAAGCAGCGGCCGAGGATCCTGGCGGAGCTTCAGGCCGGAAGGGCCGTCGCCCTTGTTTCCGATGCAGGCACGCCGCTGGTCTCCGATCCGGGCTACCGGCTTGTCCGCGATGTGGTGGCGGAAGGTTACAACGTCATTCCCGTTCCGGGCGCATCCGCCCCGCTCGCGGGTCTGGTCGCCTCCGGCCTGCCGAGTGACACTGTTCTCTTCGCCGGCTTCCTGCCGCAAAAAGGCGGACCGAAAAGCAAGCGCCTGGCGGAGCTCGCCCGGGTTCCTGCAACGCTGATCTTCTTTGAATCCCCCCATCGCACCGGTGCGACCCTTGCCCTGATGGCCGAAACGCTGGGCGGGGAACGGGAGGCGGTGGTGGCGCGGGAAGTGACCAAACGCTTTGAAACCTTCGAACGCGGTTCGCTTGCCGAACTGGCGGAGCGCTTCGCGGACCGGCAGGTCAAGGGTGAGATCGTTATTCTGATCGGCCCGGCGGAGGAAAAGCCGGAAGACGAAGGCGCCGATCTGGATGCGTTGATCATGGAAGCGCTTGAGGACATGCCGGTCAGCACGGCTGCCAAGAAAGTCGCCAAGGCAACCGGACTTGACCGCAACGAGGTCTATAAACGGGCGCTGGACCTGAAATCGGGGGACGCCTGAATGGCGCGCGGACGCGGCGGCCCGGATACCGAACAACGCCGCCGCGCCCATGCGCTCGGCCTGTCCGCCGAAACTTTCGCTGCCTGGTATCTGCGCCTGACCGGCTGGCGGATCCTCAAGCGTCGCTACAAGACGAAGGCGGGTGAAATCGACCTGATCGCCAAGCGCCGGAAAACCGTCGCTTTCGTTGAGGTCAAGGCCAGAAAGACCCGCCGGGCGGCGGTCGAGGCCGTGTCGCCGGCAAGCCAGAAACGTATTTCGCGCGCCGCCAGGATATTCGTTGCCAAACACCCCAAAGCCGGTTTTTTCACGCTCCGCTTCGACGTGATCGTCATCCGCCCCTGGGCTCTGCCGGAGCGGATCGCGAACGCCTTCGAGGCCTGGGAATAGACGCCACTCCGCGTCCTACTGGACAAAGCCGACCCCGCACCGCATATCTGGACCAACCGTTCTCATATTCCTTGGCGCATTCGCTGCGTCCCCGCCGGGAGTTGCCTCATGGCTTTGAAAGTTGCGGTCCAGATGGACCATATCTCGACCATCAACATTGCCGGCGACAGCGCCTTTGCGCTGATGCTGGAAGCGCAGGCGCGGGGTCATGAGCTGTATCATTATACGCCCGACCGGCTCGCCATGCGCGGCAACGAGGTGTTCTGCACGATGGAACCTGTGAAAGTGCGCGATGAAAAAGGCAGCCATTTCACCTTCGGCGAAAGCCTACGTTTCAATATGCGCGAGATGGATGTGGTGCTGATGCGCCAGGACCCGCCCTTCGACCTTGCCTATATCGCCGCGACGCACCTGCTTCAGAAGATCCATCCGGACACGCTGGTGGTCAACGACCCGATGGAAGTCCGCAACGCGCCGGAAAAGCTGTTCGTCACCGAATTCGCCGACCTGATGCCGCCGACCCTGGTCACGCGGGACAAGGCGGAGATCGATCTCTTCCGCGAGGAATACGGCGACATTGTCATGAAGCCGCTCTTCGGACACGGCGGCGCGGCGGTCTTCCGCATCACGCAGGACGATCTCAACTACGGCTCGCTGTATGATTTCTTCGCCGCCACCTTCCGCGAACCCTGGGTTATCCAGCAGTTTCTGCCCAACGTGAAACACGGCGACAAGCGCATCCTGCTGGTCGATGGCGAATTCGCCGGGGCGGTCAACCGCGTGCCGGCAGCAGGCGATTTGCGCTCCAACATGGTGCGCGGCGGCGCCCCCACCGACAGCGACCTGACCGACCGCGAGCGCGACATCTGCGCCCGCCTCGGCCCGTCCTTGCGCGAAAAGGGCCTCATCCTGGTCGGCATCGACGTGATCGACGGCTGGCTGACGGAAATCAACGTCACCGCCCCCACCGGCATCCGCGCCATCCGCAAGCTCGGTGGCCCGGACGTTGCAGCAATGGTGTGGGACGTGCTGGAAGCGAAGGTGAAGGTCTGAGCCGCAAGGGTCACGCGCCTCCGCGTGGAGACAGGAGTGTCAGGCACAGGTGGCAAGGCTTTCTTTCAGCGGCTGTCACCCCGGCCAAGCGCAGCACTGAGCCGGGATGACAGCCGAGGGTGGTACTCAGCTATTCGGTTCACTCAACAGAGTTGATGACACCTGAGAGGAGAACAACCGCCCCTACTCAGCCGCTTCCGTCTTGATCACGCCGCGGCGGATCTGGTCTTCCTCGATGGATTCGAACAGCGCGCGGAAATTGCCTTCGCCGAAGCCTTCGTCGCCTTTTCTCTGAATGAATTCAAAGAAGATCGGTCCGATGACGGTTCTGGAGAAAATCTGCAGGAGGATCTTGGTCATGCCGCCGTCGACAACGCCCTCGCCGTCGATCAGGATGCCGTGACGTTTCATGCGCTCGATCGGTTCTTCATGGTCGATGACCCGCCCGTGGGACATCTCGTAATAAGTGTCCGGCGGACCCGGCATGAATCTCAGCTCGTTCGCGGCCAGCCTGTCCGTGCTGCCGTAAATGTCGTCCGTGCCGACGGCGATATGCTGGATGCCTTCGCCGTTGTATTTCTTCAGATATTCCTCGATCTGGCTGGTGTCGTCCTTGGATTCGTTCAGCGGAATGCGGATCTTGCCGCACGGGCTGGTGATCGCCCGGCTGACGAGACCGGTGATGCGCCCGTCGATGTCGAAATAGTGGATCTGCTTGAAATTGAAGAGATCGCGGTAAAAATCCCACCACTTGTCCATGTTGCCGCGAAAGACGTTGTGGGTCAGATGGTCGAGGTAATAGAAGCCGACACCCTTCGGTTTCGGATCGACCTCGCCCAGCCAGTCGAAGTCCTTCGAGTAGGCCGAGCCCTTTTCGCCATAGGTGTCGATGAAATAGAGCAGCGAGCCGCCGATGCCGACGATTGCCGGGACGTCCAGCGTCTTGTCGTCGCCTTCATAGGGTGTCGCGCCCTTTGAAACGGCGTGCTCGAAGGTCTTTTGGGCGTCGACCACCCGCCAGGCCATGGCCGGTGCGCAGGGACCGTGCGTATCGACGAAACTCATGCCGTGGCTGCCTGCTTCGGCGTTCAGCACATAGGTGATGTCACCCTGACGATAGAGCGTGATGTTCTTCGTCTTGTGCTTCGCGACCGGCTCATAGCCCATCTTGCGAAACAGCGCGTCCAGCTTTTCAGGCTCCGGATGGGCGAACTCGACAAATTCGAACCCGTCCGTTCCGGCGGGATTGTCATCGGTGATTTTCGCAACCGGTGCGTCGTGCGGAAACGGTCCCAAGGCGGGCTCTCCTCTGTGTGTTCGAGTGTTGGGACAAATATGCCGTCAAAGACACGCAGCAGGTGTGCAAAGCACGTGAAATTGCATAAGATGTTGCGTGAAATGTGTAAAAAATCAATGAGACATGCATGACAATTGCATTGGACGTTTATGACGTGAAACTTCTGACTGCCCTGCAGGAAAACGCCGCGCTCACCAATGCCGAGCTCGGCGATGTGATCCGCCTTTCCGCCAGTCAGGTGTCCCGCCGTCGTCAGAAACTTGAGGAGGCGGGGATCATCCGCCGTTACAGGGCGGCGCTCGACCCGGAGGCTCTCGGGCTGAACGTCACGGCCTATGTCGGCGTGACGCTTGGTGCGCACAGCAAGGAAAACGCCGGCAAGTTCAGGGACATGGTCAAGGCCATGCCGGAGGTTCAGGAAGCGCACACCCTGACGGGCGACGTCGACTACATGCTGAAGATCGTCGTGCCGGACCTGAAGGCCCTCAGCCGCATCATCAACGACGACCTTTTGCCCCAGGAAGCCGTCCATCACGTGCGGTCGTCAATTGCCATGGAAACGCTTAAGGACGACAACCTGCTGCCGCTTGCCCGCAGATGATCTGCGCGGCATGTTTGCAGGGATTTGTATTGTGAACTTGCGGGACTTGCAGAAAATCCCATTTGATAGGACGACAGACATTCACCCCCTTCGGGGTTATTTCAGGGAGACACTTATGTTCGACGCAAAATCCTTGCTGGATCAGTTTCTGGGCGGCCAGGCTTCAGACCAGTCCGGCGGCCGGGGCGGTTCTCAGCGGGGAGGGTCCGGTGACCTTCTCTCTCAGGGCAAGGATTTCCTGTCGTCGCAAGGCGGGGGGCTGGCGCTCGGCAGTCTTGCCGGGTTGATGCTCGGCAGCAAGTCCGGCCGGAAAATCGGCAAGAAGGCGGTCACCTATGGCGGTCTCGCTTTGGTGGCGGGTCTCGCCTACAAGGCCTATCAGGGCCACAAGGCCAACCAGCAGAACACGCCGCGCCCGCAATACCCCGCCGACGCGCCGATCCCGGTGGAAGACGCGCGCGGCAGCGCTTTCGATCCGCGCGAGCAGCCGGGCGGTGAAAACCAGGTGGCTGTGGCGCTTCTGACGGCGATGATCTCCGCTGCAAAGGCGGACGGTCATATCGACCGTGAGGAACAGGACCGGATTTTCTCCAAGATCGACGAGGCCGGTCTCGACAGCGAGGCCAAGGCTTTCCTGATGGACGAGTTGCGCTCGCCGCTCGACCTAGACAAGGTCGTCGCCAGCGCCACTTGTCAGGAAACGGCGGCGGAGCTCTATGCCGCCTCCCGCCTCGCCATCGATCCGGATCATCCCGCTGAAAAGGCCTACCTGCAGATGCTGGCCGCGCGGCTGCAGCTGGATGCCGGTCTGGTTGACGAGATCGAACTTGCTGTCAGGGAAGCGGAAATGGCGCAGTGAGCAGCCGGATCCCGTAGACACAGGACTTCGGGAAACGGCCGGTCACAAGGACTGCCACGAGGACGGCCGTCTCAGCTACACATATGGGAGGCATCCGCTCCGCGCAGGAGCCGGTGCCTCCCAGGTTCGTTATTGTGCGGTGTTGGCCTCTATCAGCTCCAGCGCGCGTTGATAGAGACCACTGCCGTCGAGACCCCTCTCATTCATTTCGGCAATCCATTTTTCCCGTGTGGGGGTCGCTGCCTTCTTCCAGAGGGCGACTTCCTCGGGCCCGAGATCGATCACCACTCCCCCTTTCGCGATGGCATCATCCCGGGGCGCGGCATCATCCAGTTGCATCTGTTTTCCGGCGAAGGCCGAAAACTCCAGACCGGAGTTGTTGTCGATCACCGCCTTCAGATCGTCCGGGAGCGCATCATAAGTGGCCCGGTTCATCGCCAGGACGAAGGTTGCGGTGTAAAGGGCGTCGTCTCCGAAGCTTGTGTGATTGTCGACAAGTTCGTTGATCTTGAGCGCGCCTGTCACCTCCCACGGCACCACCGTGGCGTCGATCACTCCCTTGGAAAGCGCTTCGGGAACTGCGGGGACCGGCATGCCGACCGGGGTCGCTCCCAGGCTTGCGAACATGTCGTTGGTTACACGGGTCGGCGCCCGCAGCTTGACGCCCTTCAGGTCGTCCAGAGAACCGATCGGTTGTTTGGAATGGATCAGCCCCGGGCCGTGAACCCACAGTCCCAGGACCTTCATGTCCTTGAAGTCCTGGTCCAGCATGGTTTCCTCCGCCAGTTGCCAGAAAGCACGCGAGACGGCCTCCGCATTGGTCATGACGAAGGGCAGTTCGAAGACTTCCGTGCGCGGGAAACGGCCGGGGGTGTAGCCGGGCAGGGTCCAGACAATATCGGCAACGCCGTCGATGGCCTGGTCGATCAGTTCCGGCGGCTTGCCGCCGAGTTGCATGGCGGGGAAATGCTGAACCTCGATCCGCCCCCCGGACTCTTCCTGGATTCGGGCCATCCACGGTTCGAGAATGTTCTTCGGGACGCTCGCCTGGGGCGGCAGCATCTGGTGGAGTCGCAGCGTGACATCCGCGGCCATGGAAGCGCCCGTTGCGCCCGCCAGCAAAAGGCTGGCTGCCAGGATCGGTCCGGCGGCGGCCGGCATAAGGTTCCGGTAGTTCAGCATGATTTCCTCCCTCTTGATTATATGGCCGGCGCTGTTGCGCCGGCCCGGTTTTGTCCTTGTTCTTTTGTTCAGGCCAACCTGACAGGCAGGTTCAGCGGGCCGCGGAAGCCGAACCCGCTCCAGACCACGTCTTCCGGCTTGTCCAGGCTCATGCCGGGAAAACGGTCGAACAGCATCGGCAGCATGATGTCCCCGACGGTGCGACGTGAAACATGGACGCCCGCGCAATGGTGCGGCCCGTTGCCGAAGGCCTGGTGCGGCACCTTCCGGCGAAAGACATTGAAGGATTCGCCGTCCTCGTGATCGTCCTCGTCGCGATTGGCCGAGGCCTGGATGGTCATCAGCGTCACGCCTTCGGGAATGTCGATGCCGTCGATTTCAAGGTCCCGCGTGGCCCGCCGCGAGGAGGCCTGAATCGGAGCGACCCAGCGCACACCTTCCTCGAACGCGTCGCCCCAGGCTTCCTGTCTCTTGACTTCCTCCAACTGGTCCGGGTTGGTCAAAAGCCCGTAGACGATGGTCGCAAGGGCGTCGCGCGGCTCGTTGATGCCGCCGCCAATGGCGATCTTGATGTTGGCGAATATCTGGCTCATCGGGATCGGGTCGCGCGCATTCAGCATCATGGACAGAGCGGAATTGTTGGGCGTTGCGCGATGACGCGGCACGAGGTTCTCGAACACGGCATCCATTTCGGCATTGGCCGCGTCCGAGCGCCGGAACGGTCCCTCGGCGAAGCCGAAATTGCCGGCCCCGTCGATCAGCACTTGCGACCAGCGTTGCATGTCGTCGTCGCCGACGTCATCGAGACCGAGGATATGCGCCAGTATCCGTGCCGCCAGCGGACCGCAAAGCTCCGTGAAAAGATCGACCGTCTCACCGCGCGGCAGCCGGTCAAGATAGTCGGCGCATATTTTCCGGTAAAGGCCGGCCCAGTCGGTGTCGATGACCTTTGGCGAATAGGCCCGCTGCATCGCCATACGTTCGCGCCGGTGTTGGTCGCCGTCCTTGCGCATCAGGGTGTGGGCGCGAAACGCTCTGCGCATGGGCGTTACCGGATCGTCCGAGCTGAACAGCACCGGATCATCCTTCACCATCCTGGTGTGTTTCGCCTTGGTCAGAAAGACCCGGTTCGCCGCCGGCACCTGCACGATGGGTGTCTCCGCCCGCATCCTTCTATAGATCGGATAGGGATCCCGTGTCAGTTGCGCGAGAGTCAGCGTCTCGTCGACGGGTGCTGTCGCCATTCGCCATCTTCCTCCCAAATCCGGCCGATAAGCGCAGTATTTCCGCCCTGATAAAATCAATCAATACGATTGACTTTATAGATTGCATCGAATTTTTTGATGCAATGGTGCAGATGGCGCTGAACCATCGACAGGAGAGGCGTGATGACGATGACGGTAGATCCCATGGGGGTCGATTTTCGGGCCTTGCAGGTTCTGGTGTGCGTGCACCAGCTTCGCTCGTTCACCCGGGCGGCCGAAGAACTGGGCGTCAACCAGTCCGCCGTGAGCTATACGATCAACAAGCTCAGGCAGGTATTCCAGGATCCGCTGTTCATCCGCCAGGCGCGCCGCCTGCACGCCACGGTCCGCTGCGAGGACATCGTCCAGCAGGCCAGGCGCCTCACCAGCGAATTCCGGCAGTTGGCCGCGCCACCCGACTTCGACCCGGCAATGGCGAGTCAGAAGTTCACCATCGCCTGCAACTTCTATGAACGGGTCCTGATCATTCCGGAAATCGTGCACACGTTGAAACGCGAAGCGCCGAATCTCGAACTGGAAATCATCGATGCGTCCGGAATCGGACATGAGCGCCTGTTGCTCAACGAGGCAGATCTTCTGATCGGTCCGTTTGAAAGATCCGGCCCGCATTTCTACCGGCGCGACCTTTACCAGGACCGCTATGTCTGCCTTCTGGATCCTGCCCATCCCAATGCCGGAAAACCGTTGAGTCTGGACGACTATCTCGGCCTCGATCACGTGTTGGTCACCTATGGAGGTCAGTGGCGCTCCCGCTACCTGATCGAACTGGAACGTCTGGGCAAGGACCTGAAGGTAGCCCTGCGCGTGCCCAGCCCGGCCGGGCTGGAACGCCTGGTGTCGGGGTCTGATCTGGTTGCGACCGTGCCCGAACGCCTGTCAAAAGCTGTCGGCGCCGGGCTTCGGGTGGTCGATTGTCCGGTCGATACGTCGGTCACGATCGGTCTGGTCTGGACGACCCTCAACCACCGCTTTCCGGTTCATATGTGGGTGCGCGACATGGTCTATCGCCTGAACAGCAGGGCCCGGAAGGAAGGCTAGATCCCGGCATCCGGAACCCTGAAGACAGCCCCCCAAGGCCTCAGGCGGGCTGCGGCCCCACATAGTGTGAGGACGGCCGGATCAGCTTGCCTGTTTGCTGCTGTTCCAGAACATGCGCGCACCAGCCGGGCGTACGGCCTACGGCGAACAATGGGGTGAACAGGGTCCGGTCGATGCCGATCGCATCCAGAAGGACGGCTGTATAGAACTCCACATTTGTTTCCAGCGGCCGGTCCGGCTTGGCCTGTTTCAAGGCGGCCAGCGCTGCGGCTTCGATGTCTTCCGCCAGTTTCACTTTGGGATTTTCCGCTCCAAGCAGCCTCAGTCCCGCCTTCAGGACATCGGCGCGCGGATCGCGCGTCCGGTAGATCCGGTGGCCGAAGCCCATCAGCCGCTCCTTGCGGGCAAGGGCCCCGCCGATCCAGGCTTCCGCGTTTTCCGGCTGGCCGATCGCGTCGATCATGTCGAGCACCGGGCCTGGCGCGCCGCCGTGCAGCGGGCCGATCAGGGCGCCCATCGCACCCAGAACCGCCTGCTTTAGGTTGGCCTGCGTTGAGCCGATCACCCGCGCGGTAAAGGTGGAAGCGTTCAGTCCGTGATCGAGAATGGTCACCAGATAGCGGTTCAAGGCATCAGCATGACCTTCCGGTGGCAGCGCGCCTGTCAGCATTCGCAGAAGGTCCGTGGCCGTATTCAGCGTACTGTCCGGCGCGACCGGCGCCAGTCCCGACGCGATCCTGTGGGATGCCGCCAGAAACACCGGCAGCGCTCCGCTAATGGCGACCGCATCGGACAGACCGCGTTTCAGTGGCAGGGCGGCAAGTCCGAGCTGCATGCGCTCGAAAACCGAAAGCTCGGGCGCTGCATCTTCAAGCAGCGGAACGACTGCGAAGGCGGCGGTGCGGGCCTGTCCGAACGCCGTGCGCAGGGAGCGGTCGCCGATCGGGTTGAAATCCTTCCAAAGATGCTCGACCGCCGCCTCGAAAGGCATATTTCCGGCAAGATCCTCTATTGTCTTGCCGCGCAGGATCAGGACGCCGTTCAGGCCGTCGACATGGCTCAGCTTCGTGGTGGCGGCAACGACGCCTTCCAGTCCGGCGGTCGGATCCGGGGTCATGTGGGCGGGATTCGGCGCTTCGGTCATGATTATCTCCTTATTTGTTTGCGTCAGATAACGAGAACCATTTGCATTGATCAATGTTGATAAATACAATCAATGTATGAGCAAACCGATCTACCTCTCAGCCCGCGAAGCTGCCGCCGAACTCGGCGTTCAACCGGCGACCCTTTATGCCTACGTCAGCCGGGGATTGATTTCTTCTGTGGCCGGTCCCGGCAAACAGCGCCGCTACGACGCGGCGGATGTCAGGCGTCTGAAAGGCCGCAAGGCGGAAGATCAGGCCGGTTTGCGGCCCTTGACGGGCGATCCGGTTCTGGAGACGGAGCTGACGCTTATTTGCGAGGAAGGCCCGGTCTACCGGGGACGGCGCGCGACCGATCTCGCGGAAAACTCCTCGCTGGAAACCGTGGCGACCCTGCTCTGGGGATCGGAGGACGATCCCTTCGCGGAAAGCGCGCCTGAAAAAGCGCCTGACCTGCCGCAGGCACTCGGCCCTCTGGACCGACTGATGATGGCGCTTGCCGCCTGGCCGCTGCAGGACAGGGCTGCCTTCACCCATGCGCCGAAACTCCTGCAGACCAAGGGCGCGGCGCTGCTGCGCTATGGAACCGCCGCACTCCTGAACAGCAAACCGGTGGCGGTACCGATCCACACCCAGTTTGCCGAAGCCTATGGCGTTTCGACCGCCGCCAGGAATGCGATCCGGGCTGCGCTGGTGCTGTCCGCCGATCACGAGCTCAACACCAGTGCCTTCGCGGTGCGCTGCGCTGCATCCACCCGCGCGCCGCTGCATGCGGCTCTGCTCTCCGGGCTCGGAGCTTTCGCCGGCCCGCGCCACGGCGCGGCGTCCGACCGGGTGACCGCCTGGCTCGCGGATCTGACGCCGGAAACGGATATTGAGGCAGCTCTGTCCGACCGGCTGGGCCGCGGTGAAAGCCTGCCCGGTTTCGGCCATTCCGTCTACCGGGAGCGGGATCCGCGCGCCGACTGCCTGTTGGATCTGCTGATCCGCAACGAACGCAGCCACCCGTTCGTCGAGCGGCTGCCGCTGCTGATCGATGTCGCCGATGCGCTTTACGGTCGCGCGCCCAACATCGACTTCGCCTTTGCGGCAGTGCAGAAAACCTACGATCTGCCCAGGGACGCCGGTAAGATCATCTTCTGTGCGGGGCGGATCAGCGGCTGGATCGCCCATGCACTCGAACAATATTCCTCCCCCGAGCAAATCCGGCCGAGAGCCGCCTATGTCGGCGAGCGATAAATCCTGAGCCAGACATCCTGCCGGCGTTGAGATTGATTTTGTGTCCTCGACAGATCTAACGTGTCCGGGAGGAATTCGGATTGGGGGGATTGGCGGGTGGCGGAGATTTTCACGCATGTTGTCAATGTCATGCTGCCGGTGCTGCTGTGCGTGCTGGTCGGCTACGGGCTGGCGGTTGCCAAAGCGCCTTTCGACCGGAAGATGCTCGGCGCTCTTGTGTCCTATGTCGGTTATCCGGCGCTGATCCTGTTTCATCTTGCCAAGCAGCACATCCAGCTCGACACCTTTCTGATCGTGCTGTCCGCCGCTGCCGGGTCGATTTTCATAGGCGGGGTCGTCGGGTTCTTCGTTCTCAAACTGCTGCGGATTTCCGTGAAGGCCTACCTGTCGCCGATGATGCTGTCCAACGTCGGCAACATCGGACTGCCGGTCACAACCCTTGCGTTCGGGCCGGAAGGAGCCGCCGTCGCCATCGGGTTTGTCATCGTTGTGCTGGTGGCGATCTTCACCATCGGCATTGCCCTGCCCATGGGCCGCCCGGACTTTGCCACGCTTGCCCGGCAACCGGTCATCTACGCGGCCTTCGGATCCATTGCCCTGATGGCCAGCGGCTGGAAAATACCCGGTCCTATCGATCAGAGCCTTGAAATTCTGGCCGGTCTCGCGATTCCCATCATGCTGCTAACCCTCGGCTACAGTCTCGCGACGTTGAAACTCGGCGGCCTGACACGGGCGGTCCTGCTGTCCGTCATTCACATCGCGATCTCGGCTCTCACGGCATTCGTTCTGACCTGGGTTTTGAACCTCGACGGCAAGATTGAAAGCGTCGTCATCGTGCTCTGCTTCATGCCGCCATCAGTCGCCACCTATCTGGCGATTTCCCAGTATCAGCAGGAAGAAGCGCCGGGTGTGGCCGGGTTCATATTCGTTTCCACTATTCTGACGCTGGTGACGCTGCCCGTGGTGCTGACCTATTGGGCCACAGGATAGTCATTCAGGGCCTTGATTTCAGGAAGGATTCGAAATCGACAGCCTCACTCATGCGGTCGAAGCACCCGAAGGCTCCGCCGTCCTTGATGTCAACGGCCGCCTCGGTGAAGGCCCTGTAGGCAACCCGGGCGAGGCCGGCGCCGATGGAAACGCGGGTGACACCCATATCGCCGAGTTCCTTGCGGGTGAGATGAAAATTCGGGCGGCCGCCCAGAATGTTGAGGGGCGCTTGTACGGCGTTCAGAATTGCGACGATCTGGTCCTTTTCCTTGACCTCTGGTGCATAGACACAGTCCGCGCCGGCTTCCACGAAGGCGTTGAGCCGCTTGATGGTTTCCGCCATCTCGTACTCTGTCTGCACCGGCCCCTCGCTGCGGGCCGTCAGTACGAAGTCGGGGGCCAGCCTGTTTTTTGTGTCGACTGCCGCCCTGATCCTTTCCACCGCCAGGTCAAGGGAATAATGGGGATGAACCGGATCGGTGGTGTAGTCTTCGATCGAGCATCCCGCCAGACCGACCTCGATGGCGCCCCTGACCGTTTCCGCCACTTCTTCCGGGCTGTCGCCGAAACCGTTCTCCAGGTCGCCGTTCACCGGCAGGCTGGTTGCGGCGATGATGTCCGCAGCATGTGCGAGTGCGGCGTCCCGGCTGATCAGACCTTCGGCGTCCCTGACCCCTTGCGTCCAGGCATAACCCGCACTGGAAGTCGCGATCGCATCGAACCGCATTCCATCCAGAATGCGTGCCGAGCCGATGTCGAACGGGTTGGGCATCAGGAAGGCCCGGCCTTTTTCATGCAAGGCCCTGAAAATTGCACGGCGGTTGGCGGCGGTCGGCATGACATGACTCTCCCATAAGTAGAAATAAGAGCTAATATATATATCTAAAGTTTAAATCAGCCCATGAAATTCATGACCGGCGACAATCCCCGAGGATGGCCGCTTCCGGAAGAGCCAGTTTACCGGGAAACATGGCGCCAGTTGGGGGACGGTTCGGGGAAAGCCGGAATTTGCCGGAAGCCTTGCGGAAAGTTGGCCCGCGAACTCCCGCAGGACAGCCCCGTTGACCGGCATTTACATGCCCGTGCGGGTGACTCTCGCGGCAAAGCAGCCACGGCGGGCGTAATGAACGTGGATGTAATCGGCATCCGGGTTGGTGAAAAACCTGGCGATCAGATCCGCGGCGTTCTCCCCCTCGACAATCTCGGCATCGATGATTTCATGTCTGACGTTGAAGGCTCGCACGGACAGAAGACGGCTGGAAATGGAGTGCGGGACCGATCCCGGCTCCGGGTGGCTTTCCTTCGCGCCCTGCCTGACAAAGATGGCATGGCTGGCACGGTAGGGCGTTCCGTTCGGCTGGTGCTCGAAATTGAGCAGGAATACCCGTTCGCCCGCTTCGGCATCGGCCAGGGACACGCGGCAGGGAAATGCGCCGTCCGAGATATGAACCTGGATATTCCGTTCTGCGAGTTCACGCTCCGGCAGGTCGTCCAGATAGGAAAAATCGGCTGCGGGAAGCGGGTGGATCTGAAACATGGACCAGGGTCTCCTCAAGTGATCTGAAGCGACCCTGGACCCGTGCGCTTTGGGAAACGACCCGATTTGCGAGCGTGGTGGCAATCTCGAGTAAAAACTTTTAGGCCCGCTCCTGCTGACGGTGCCAGCTGACCAGCAGGATCATGCCCATGATCACCAGATACGGCAGATAGAAACGGGTTTCGTAATGCGGAAACACCAGGTATTTGGCGCAGATCGATGCAAACACCGCATAAAGCAGGACTCTGACCCGATCATTCAGTTCCGACGGCGAAATGCATTTGGCGAAAAACAGCACTTCCGCGAACAGAAGCGCGAGCCAGGTCTGGCTCATCAGCGATCTGACCGTCGAACGAATGAGCATCACAAGATACCCGGAAACGGAAAATGGCGGGTCGAACCCTTCAAGGGTCGGTACGTATTCCACATGGGTGAACCACATGTGGATCCACCAGCCGGGATGATCCGCGCCGCCGGTCAGCCAGAGATAGGTGGCGAAACTGACGGCGAAGCAGGCCGTCATGCTCCATCGCCCGGGGCCGTAGATCGCGGCAAAGACGAAAAACACGCCGATGAAGGCGAGATGATCCGGGCGGACAAGAAAAGCGCCGAACAGGCTGACCGCTGCCGGCAAATCGAACCGCTCGAGATAGAGATAGGCCGCAAGCGCCAGGAAGACCGTGGCGTAGAGGTCCGGCGACAGCAATTGCGCCGCATCTCCGAAGGCCGAAGTGACCAGCAGGGCCACGACAACGGGCCCGTACATCAGTGTTCCGCTTCGCGCCATCCAGACCAGCAGAATGGCTCCGACAGCGACAGCCGAGGCCAGCGAAATCATCCGCAAAGCCTTCACCGGATCCATGAAACCGGAAAGCAGACGCGCGGTTTCCACATAGAGGATCTTGATCCGGTAAAAGCCGAGCATGGTGGCGAAGGCGTCCGGATCTTCCGCCTGGCGGATGCGGTAGGCGCGGTCCTGCGTCAGGGTCAGATATTCGCCCTCGGACACATTGTCCTTCACGAAGGCATAGCTCTGCCGGTGCAGCTCCGTCGGGTCGTTCACCTCGGGTTCCAGGACCGTCGCCGTATAGGCGAACATGTCCCAGTTGGAGAGCGGAAAGACGTGAACGACTGCCGCCGTCATGGCGATGAACACGCAGAAGATGCCCGCCCCGATCCAGGACCGCAGCGGTTTGTAGATCCGGTGGAGAAGTCCGTAGACGGCAAGGAACGTTCCCTCCAGGCTGCGCTGGGCAAGATTGGGCAATGGCTGAAACTCCCCGGTTGGTTGTCCCGGGTTGTCGCATTTCATTGTAAGAATTTCGTAAACAGTCGCGGATTGACCAGCCGTGATCGGTGCCCGTCCGCTCTTGAATAGATGCAGCGGCCGGATTAGCTACAAGGGTCTGGATGCAACGCCCGGGGGATTGATGTTTCAGCGCCTGTTCTTTGTCTTGTGCGTGCTCGCGGCGGCCGCTCTGCCGGCCCCCCCCGTGTCGGCCACAGACGAGAGGCCGCTGACCGTGTTTGCCGCCGCCAGCATGCGGGAAGCCATGGAAGCCATCGCGGACGCGTTTGAAGAAGAAACTGCTACGAAAGTCGTTTTTTCCTTCGCCGGTACGGGCACCCTGGCCCGGCAGGTGGAGGCCGGAGCCCCCGCGGATCTGTTTGTCTCCGCCGACGCCGCCTGGATGGACTACGTCCGGGACCAGGATGCAGTCAGCGCGGACACGATTGTCGAATTCGCCTCCAATGGGCTGGTTCTGGTCGGACTCGAAGAAAGCCCTGTCCTGGAACTGTCACCGGAGAACCTGCATGCGGTGCTTGAGACCGGACGGTTGGCCATGGCCGACCCTGAAACGGTTCCGGCCGGGCGCTACGGCAAGGCGGCACTGGTAACCCTCGGCCTCTGGCCCGCAGTGTCCGCGCGGCTCGCGCCTATGGAAAACGTCAGGATCGCGCTTGCCTCCGTTGCTCGTGGAGACGCGCCGCTCGCACTGGTCTACCGGACGGACGCCATGGTCGAGCCAGCGGTCGCCGTGGTTGCGGAGTTGCCACAGCAGAGCCACCCTCCGATCCGCTATCTTGCGGCGCTGACCAGTTCCAGGACACATCCCGCTGCACCCGCCTTCCTGGAGTTCCTGAACGGACCGCGCGCACGGGAAATCTTGCACTCACTGGGGTTTCTGACCGATAAGGTGAATTAATGTACGTTGCCTGCTCATGATTTCATGTGCAGGCAGGGTGCTTTGAGCGGCCGGATTCCGGCCGGTCTGAAACCGGCAGATTGAGCGCACGTGAACTTTTTTCATCTTCAACCCGCCGAATGGCAGGCTTTGGCCCTGACCGTGAAAGTAGCCGCCGCGGCGCTGCTGGTGGCGCTGCCGCTTGCCGTTCTGGTCGCCTATCTGTTGGCGCGCTACCGGTTTCCGGGACACGGCATCGTCAATGCGCTTGTGCACATGCCGCTTGTGCTGCCGCCCGTCGTGACCGGCTACCTGCTGCTTCTGGCCTTTGGCCGCAAGGGACCTGTAGGCGCATTTCTTTCCGAAACCTTCGGCATCAGCTTCGCGTTCAACTGGACCGGCGCGGCCCTCGCGGCCGGTGTCATGGCGTTTCCCCTGATGGTCCGCCCGATCCGCATTTCCTTCGAGGCGGTCGATCCCAAGCTCGAGGCGGCAGCCAAATCCCTCGGCGCCCATCGGGTGGTCGCTTTCCTTACGATAACTCTGCCCCTCGCCGTGCCGGGCATACTCGGCGGCGCGATCCTGGGATTTGCCAAGGCGATGGGCGAGTTCGGCGCGACGATCACCTTCGTCTCCAACATTCCCGGCGAAACCCGCACCCTGGCGCTTGCGCTCTACACCGCGACCCAGACACCGAGTGGTGACCTCGCCGCCTTCCGCCTGACGCTGATCGCCGCCGTCGTGGCCTTCGCCGCGCTGATCGCCTCTGAAGTTTTCGCCCGCCGTCTGCGCCGGAGAATTGGCGGCGATCATGATTGACATCAATATCAGCGGCCGTGTCGGCCGGATGGACATCGTGGCCCAATTCGAGGGGCGTGGCGGTGTCACGTCCCTGTTTGGACAATCCGGTGCCGGAAAGACCACCGTAACCAACATGATCGCCGGTCTGGCGACGCCCTCCTCTGGGCGTATCTCGGTCAACGGTACGGTCCTGTTAGATGGGGACAAAGGCATCGACTTGCCGGTTCAGGCAAGACGCATCGGCCATGTCTTCCAGGATGCACGCCTGTTTCCACACTTGAGCGTTCGCGCCAACCTCACGTATGCGCGCTGGGCGGGCCGCAGATCCGGGACGCGCGATTTCGACGAAGTCATCGATCTTCTCGGGCTGAAAGACCTGCTCGATCGCAAACCCGAAACGCTTTCCGGTGGTGAACGGCAGCGGGTTGCCATCGGCCGGGCGCTGCTGTCCGGCCCGCGGCTGTTGATCATGGACGAGCCTCTGGCGAACCTCGATCACGCCCGCCGCAATGATATCCTGCCCTATCTCGACCGGCTCTGTGTCGAAGCGGGCATTCCGATCCTCTATGTCAGCCATTCCATCGAGGAGGTGACTCGCCTCTCCAATACGCTGGTGCTCCTGTCGGAGGGCAGGACGCAGGCTTACGGTCCGGTCGCCGAGATGCTGGCCCGCGAAGATCTGGTCCATGTGACAGGCCGCCGCGAGGCGAGTGCGCTTTTGAGCGGTACCGTCAGCAGGATCGACGCGACCTGGGACCTTGCTCATGTCGATATTGGCGGCCCGGAGCTGCAGATCCCGGGACTGGCGGCCGCAGCGGGCGACGCGGTCCGTCTGCGCATTCTCGCCCGTGACGTCGCACTCGCCGCCGTCCCGCCGGAAGGTCTTTCCATTCGCAACGCGCTCACGGTGACAATCGAAAGCATTTCCGGAGAGACGGGACCATACGCGGAAATCCTCTGTTCCCTGGCCTGCCAGACGATCCGCGCCCGCATCACGCGGGCTTCGGTTTCGGATCTCGGACTGAAACCCGGCATGACCGTGACCGCGCTGATCAAGAGTGTTTCGATAGACCGGGGGCAGAGCACGCTGGCGCCGCCGGTATCCGTGGAGACCTGAATTGCAGGCAAACAGACAGCTGCCCTATACTGCTGCGATGACACGCGGACCCCGGCGCCGAACATGGCGCAATCTGAAACTGGGGATCGGGGTGGCCATGGTGGCCGTGAGCCTGGCGATCCTTTGGCTGACCGGGCTGGCCAGCCTGCGCCTGACCCTGGCCGAAATCGAGACCCGGGCGGAGGCCAATCTTGCGGTGCAGGCCGCCGTTCTGGAACGGCTTCTGGACAAGTTCCGGCTGCTGTCGCCGCTCCTGGCGCGCGGACCGGAAACGGGTCGTCTTGTGTCCGGCCTCGACATTGCCATGGACCGAACCATCACCGCCGTCGCGGCCGGCATGTCCGGCGCCGAGGAAGTTTGGCTGATGGACCCGCTCGGCCGCGTCATCGTCACGAGTCAGCACGGTGTCCCATTTGGAGCGATTGGCGGCGGCGCCTCCATTGCCGAAGCTTTCGGGCAGGCAAGACAGGGCCAGCTCGGGCGCCAGCTCATTCCCGGAAATCCGCAGACCGCGGCCAGCTATGTGTTCGCGTCGCCACTGCGCAACGGCGACCAGCTGATCGGCATTCTGGCCGTTCGCGTCAGTCTGGAGGATGTCGAACAGGCCTGGGCCCTGAGCAAGGATCCGATCCTGGCGCTGGACGAAGAAGGCCGCGTCGTGGTGACCAATGTGCCGGGATGGCGCGGTAAGTTCGTCTCCGAACTGGATTTCGGGCGGGATATCGCCCGCCTTTCCGGCCCGGGCCGTCTCAGCCTGATGTTGCCCTCTTCCGGAGGGGCGAACAACTACATGCCCCTGACCACATCCCTTCCCGTTCTGGGCTGGGCTGTCAAAACCCTGGCCAGCGTCGACGATGCACGCCAGCAGTCGGCCTGGGCCATGGTCGCCGCGCTGCTTGGCTGCGTGATCGCGGCGGGCGGTCTTTGGACCGTTCTTCTGAGGCGGGAGGAATTCAGCCGCCAGATTCGCCGTGACAAGGCTGTCTCCCTGCGGCTGGAACGTCGGGTTCGAAGCCGTACAATGGAATTGCGCAAGGCGAACGAACTTCTGGAAGAGGAAGTGCGCGAGCGCGAACAGGCGGAAACCAATCTGCGTCTGGCCCAGGCCGAACTGGTGCAGGCGGCGAAACTCGCCACCTTGGGACGGATGTCGGCGGCCCTCAGCCACGAATACAACCAGCCGCTGGCGGCCATCCGCTCGGACGCGGAAGTCGCCGGAATGCTGATCGATCGCGGCAGGGCGGAGGAAGCCCGCGCCAACCTCACCCGGATCGGCGGCATGGTCTCCCGCATGGCCGAAATCGCCAAGACCCTGAAAGGCTTCACCCGCAAGTCCGGGACGGAGATCCGGGCTGTTTCGCTTCGCAAGGTGATCGACGAGACGTTGTTGCTGCTGCAGCCGCAGATCAAGCAGAGCGCGGTCGAGGTGATCGCCGAGCTTCCCGAAACGGACATCATCGTCAGGGGCGGGCAGATCCGGCTGGAGCAGGTGATGATCAATCTGCTTTCCAACGCGCTGGACGCGGTCGGCGACCGGGAGCGGCCACAGGTTACTCTGGTGCTCCGCCGGGAGGGCAACGATGCCGTCCTGAGCATCCGGGACAATGGTTCCGGCATAGATGAGGACGTCATGCCGCAGATCTTCGATCCGTTTTTCACCACCAAGGATGTCGGCGCGGGACTTGGGCTTGGCCTGTCGATTGCCTATAAGATCGTTCATGATTTTGCCGGCTCGCTGAAAGTGGCGAACCGGGAAAGCGGCGGCGCGGAATTCACGATGCGGTTGCCGATCGCGGACAAACAGCTGCTGGCGGCGGAATAAGGCACACCATATGGACCAGGCGACGGTGCTTTTGGTTGACGACGAGGCGGATCTGCGCGGATCGCTTTCCCAGGGGCTGGAACTGTCCGGCCAGAAGGTTTTCGCATCGGGAACGCCGGAAGAGGCGCTGGAGTGCATCACTCGCGGGTTTTACGGAGTACTGGTGACGGACATCCGCATGCCTGGCACGGATGGCTTTCAGGTCATGAAGCGCGCCTTCGAAATCGACCCGGCCCTTCCGGTCGTCCTGATCACCGGTCACGGCGATGTTCCGCTGGCGGTCGAGGCGATGCGGGCAGGCGCATATGATTTCATGGAAAAGCCCTTCTCCGTGTCCCGGCTAGCTTCCGTGGTCGAGCGTGCGCTGGACAAACGCCGGCTGGTTCTGGAGAACCGCAAGCTGCGCGAAGAACTGGCCGACAGGACCGGGTTGGAAAGCCGTCTGGTCGGGCGGACGCCGGCCATGGATCTGCTGCGCCGCAACGTCATGGCGCTTGCCGCCACCGATGCGGACATATTGATCCTCGGCGAAACAGGGTCCGGCAAAGAAGTCGTTGCGCGGGCTCTGCATGACGAAGGACCGCGCCGTAAAAGACCGTTCGTTGCCCTGAACTGCGGTGCGCTTCCGGCGGAAATCATCGAATCCGAGCTCTTCGGCCACGAGAAGGGCGCCTTTACCGGTGCCAGCGGCCAGCGGATCGGCAAGCTCGAGCACGCCCATGGCGGCACGGTGTTTCTCGATGAAATTGAATCCATGCCGCTGGAACTTCAGGTCAAGCTTCTCCGGGTGATCGAAACCCGGACGATCGAGCGGCTCGGGTCCAACCGGCCGATCGAACTGGATGTCCGCTTCATCGCGGCCACCAAGGAGGATCTGGAGACGGCCGGCAAGCAAGGCCGCTTCCGGCTGGACCTTTTCTACCGTCTCAACGTTGTGAATGTTGAAATTCCGCCGCTGCGTGAGCGTCTTGAGGACATTCCGCTGCTGTTCCGCCATCTGGCCATCGAGGCCCGGGCTCGCTACCGGCGCGAGATTCCCGATATCGACGAGGAGTTCCTAGCCGGACTCATGACGCGCGACTGGCCCGGCAATGTCCGGGAATTGCGCAATATCGCCGACCGGTTCGTGCTTGGACTGGAGCCGGCCGGTGCGCCGCGAACGGCAGGCGGTTCATCCCTTTTCGATCAGGTCGCTTCCTATGAACGGGCGCTCATCTCCGCCGAATTGAAGCGCAACGACGGCGCCATCAAACCGACCTACGAGCATCTCGGGATTTCCCGCAAGGCTCTCTATGAGAAGATGCGCAAATACGGGCTCGGCAGGGAGGAAGTGGCTCTCGACTAGATTTCTGAGCCCTCGATATGGATCGGCATGTCACAAACAGCGTTCGCCGTGCGTCTCTTGAATGTTACCCCCGAACACATGGAAGACATTCATGACCAATGCGACGTCCATCAACTATCAGCAGTTCATCCCCTCGGTCTTGCAGAGTTTCGCTGCTGCAAACGGAGAAATCGGCAAGACGGACCTTGAACCGAAGCTGCGCCACCTGATCGACCTGCGGGCTTCCCAGATCAATCAATGCGCGTTTTGCGTGAAAATGCACACGAAAGAAGCGCTTGATGCCGGCGACAGTCACGAGCGCATCGAGCACCTGACCGTCTGGCGGCACGTGACGGATTTCACACCCGCGGAAAAGGCGGCATTCGCCTGGACGGAGGCCTTGACCAGCCTGGACGTTGAAACCGACTATGAAAGCCTGCGCGCTGCTTTGCGCGAGCATTTCGAAGATGCCCAGATCAGCGCCATGACGTCGGCTATCGCCATGATCAATCTCTGGAACCGTATACAGGTGTCGAACCATTGAAATGAGCGGGATTTCAGACAGCGGCCTTTTCGAAGCCGCCCGTCCGCGCCTCCTTGGCCTGGCCTATCGCATGCTGGGCTCCATGGCGGACGCGGAAGATGCGGTTCAGGACACTTTCGTCAAATGGCAGAGCGTTGAGAAGGCGTCGATTGTCAACGCCGATGCCTTTCTGACGGCGGTCTGCACCAATCGCTGTCTGGATCTGTTGAAATCTGCTCACAGGAAGCGGGTCGACTACGTCGGCCCGTGGATCCCCGAACCGCTTCATATCGAGGCAGAGGCAACGCCGGAAGGAGACCTGGACAGGGCGCAGTCGCTGACGACCGCCTTTTTACTCTTGCTGGAGCGTCTCAGCCCGAAGGAGCGCGCGGCCTACCTGCTTCGGGAGGTCTTCGCCAAGCCCTATGGCGAGGTCGCGGAGGCGCTGGGTATCAGCGAAACGGCCTGCCGCCAGCTCGTCTCGCGCGCCGGCAAACATATCCAGGACCCGGCGTCTCGTTTTGTGCCGTCGCCGGACCATCAGCAGCGCATGCTGGGCGCCTTCATGAAGGCACTGGAAAGCGGCTCCACCGAGCAGCTCAGCGGGCTCCTTGCGGAATCGGTTCAGTTCCAGTCCGACGGCGGCGGCAAGGCGACGGCTCTGGGCCGTGTTCTCGAAGGTCGGGCCGGTGTTGCCAAATATGTTGCGCGGATCATGTCCAGGCTTTGGGGCGGAGGTCCCGTTAAGCCTTGCGATATCAATGGATTGAAGGGATTCCTCCTGCTGGAGGACGCGCGTATCGTGACGGCTCTGACGCTCGGCTACGACGGCGATGGGCGGATCGACCGGATCTTGATTATCCGCAATCCGGACAAGCTCAGGCGCATCACAAGCCCGCTGCGGCACGATCCCGCCAGTGGCGCGCTCTGGCAGTGAGGCCGCAGCTTGCGCTTCAAAATGTGTCGATTTCGACACATTGGCCCCCTGACATGCGTCGCAAACGACCCATCATCTGCGTAACGAACCGCACTAGGTCTTCAATCAACACTTTGTTAATCTGCGGAAACAGGCGCTTTTCAGGACGCTGCAAGCACTTGGCACGGCTATTGCGATGATTGCGCCGACCAGCCAACGTGCTGTCCGGTCAGAACGGCCGTCATTCCGAAATGTCTGGGAGGACATCCGATGAAAAAATTCGTTCTCGCCGCTGCTACTGCGGCGACTTTTGCTCTGTCGGCGAATGCCTATGCGGCCGACGCCTGCGATGATGGCGAAATCGTCATCAAGTTCAGCCACGTGGTTGCCGCGACAGGCCACCCGAAGGGTGACGCCGCTACGATGCTGGCCGATCGGGTCAACAGCGAAATGGACGGCAAGGCCTGCATGCAGGTGTTCGCCAACTCGCAGCTCTTCGATGACGACAAGGTGATGGAAGCCCTGCTTCTGGGCGACGTTCAGCTTGCCGCACCGTCCTTGTCCAAGTTCGAGGCGTATACGCTGAAGTTCCGCCTGTTCGACCTGCCGTTCCTGTTCCAGAACCTGGACGCTGTCGAGCGCTTCACGACTGGTCCGGACGGCAAGGAGCTTCTGGGTTCCATGACCGACTACGGCTTCCTGGGTCTCGGTTACTGGAGCTCGGGCCTGAAGCAGTTCTCGGCCAACAAACCGCTTCTTCTGCCCTCCGATGCTGAAGGCCTGAAGTTCCGCGTGCAGACTTCCGACGTCGCGGTCGCCATGATCGAAGCCATGGGCGCCAATGCTCAGAAACTGGCCTTCAAGGAAGTCTACGGCGCGCTGCAGACCGGCGTGGTGGACGGTCAGGAAAACTCCTGGTCCAACATCTATACGCAGAAGTTCTTCGAGGTTCAGGACGGCATCTCGGAAACCAACCACCAGCTGCTGGCCTATCTGCTCGTCACCTCCGACGAGTGGCTGAACAGCCTGGAGCCTGACGTTCGCGAGCAGTTCCTGACCATCGTCGAGGAAGTCACGTCCAAGGCAAACGGCGCGGTGGCCGAAAAGGAAATGGCCAACCGGGCTCGTATCCTGGAAGCCGGTTCCACCATCCGTGAACTCAGCCCCGAACAGCGCAAGGCCTGGGTCGATTCGATGAAGCCGGTCTGGGAAAAGTTCGAAGGTGACATCGGCAAGGAGTTGATCGACTCCGCCGTCGCATCCAACAACGCCAGCTGATCGCGAATCGCAATCAAACTCGGGAGGGCCGGCGGGAGTATCCTGTCCGGCCCTTCTTTCAAGGATCCCGCCACCGCAGGAAACGCGGACACGGGGAAGCACAAGGGCCGGTAGGCCTGTTGGGGGGAACGCATGCAACGCGTCGACAATTGGGTCACGCGCTTCGAGGAAGGTGTCCTGGCCTTTCTCCTGGCGGCGATGACCATCGTATCCTTCACCCAGGTGGTGGCGCGGTACGGATTCAATTCCGGCTGGACCGGGGCCCTGGAATTCACACGCATCCTCTTTGCCTGGCTGATCCTGTTCGGCATGAGCTACGGCGTGAAGATCGGATCGCATCTGGGTGTCGATGCGGTCATCCGCCTGTTTCCCAAACCGGTGTTCCGCGTGATCGCCGTTTTTGGCGCGCTGTGCGGCGCGGTTTATGCCCTCACCCTGCTGCACTCCGAATGGCTTCATATTTTCGGACTGAACACCCGCGGCGGCGCCATCGACTACTGGCAGAAGATGTACAAGATCGGCATCGGTCTGGACGATCTGCGCTATCCGCAGGCCATCATCGACAATTTCGGAACCCAGGAACGCGTCCAGCGCTGGATCGCCTATCTGATCCTGCCCATCGGCCTGGCTCTGTTCCTGTTCCGCTGCCTTCAAGCGGCCTGGCAGATCATCACTGGTGAGCGCGAGATGATGATCGCCGCACACGAGGCGGAAGACCTCGTTGCGGAAAACAAAGACATTCTGAAGGACTGAGGCCGGACCGATGGAAGCTGCAATTCTCTTTATCCTCGTCCTCGGGCTTTTGTTCCTGGGCGTACCTATCGCCATTTCGCTGGGCCTTTCGAGCGTCCTGGCGATTGCCCTTTTCTCCAGTGACTCGATCTCTTCGGTGGCTCTGCAGCTGTTCACGGCGTCGCAGAACTACACCCTTCTGGCGATCCCGTTCTTCATCCTGGCCTCCGCCTTCATGTCAACCGGTGGTGTCGCCCGTCGCATCATCCGTTTTGCAATTGCCTGCGTCGGCCATATTCGCGGCGGTCTGGCCATCGCCGCGGTCTTCTCCTGCATGCTGTTTGCGGCGCTGTCCGGTTCGTCTCCCGCCACCGTTGTCGCCATCGGTACGATCGCTATCGCCGGCATGCGCCAGGTCGGCTATACGAAGGAATTCGCAGCGGGCGTCATTGCCAACGCCGGTACACTCGGCATCCTGATCCCGCCGTCCATCGTCATGGTGGTCTATTCCGCCGCGACCGATGTGTCCGTCGGCCGGATGTTCCTGGCAGGGGTGATACCGGGCATCGTGGCCGGCCTGATGCTGATGATCGCCATCTATGTCAACGCGCGCATCAAGAACATGCCGAAGCAGCCCTTTGCAGGGATGCGTGAGATCCTCGGCGCCGCCGGAGAAGCCGCCTTCGGGCTGCTGCTTATCGTGATCATTCTGGGTGGCATCTACGGGGGCATCTTCACACCGACCGAGGCTGCTGCCGTCGCAGCAGTCTACGCGTTCCTGATCGCGATTTTCATCTATCGCGACATGGGCCCGCTCAAGGACGTGCCCATGCGCAAGGACGGCGAGACCATTGTGGCAGCGGTCGTCCGAAACGTCCTGCTGACCGCCATCTACTTCCTGCCTGGCTGTTTCCATGCAGACACGAAGAAAGTGCTGATTGACGCAGCCAGAACGACAATCATGCTGATGTTCATCATCGTCAATGCGCTGCTCTTCGCCCACGTCCTGACGTCCGAGCGAATCCCGCAGGCGATCACCGACTGGATGATCGGTGCCGGGTTCAACTGGTTCACCTTCCTGATCGCGGTCAACATTCTGCTGTTGCTTGGCGGCCAGTTCATGGAGCCGTCGGGTCTGCTGCTGATCGTGGCGCCCGTGGTGTTTCCGATCGGCATGGAACTCGGCGTCGATCCGGTTCATCTCGGCATCATCATGGTGGTGAACATGGAAATCGGCATGATCACGCCACCCATCGGGCTGAACCTGTTCGTGACCTCGGGAATAACGGGAATGAGTCTGGTGCAGGTCGTCCGGGCAGCAGCGCCCTTCGTGATGATCCTGTTCCTGTTCCTGATTCTGGTGACCTATGTCCCGGCTCTGTCCACCTGGCTGCCCTACAGTCTGATGGGACCGGAGATTGTCACAAACCGCTAGGGTAGCGGATCACAGGCGATGTCAAGCGGCGGGCCCTTGGGTCCGCCGTTTCCACATGTCGAGGACGCTACTTGTCGCCGACAAAAAAACCGGCCCCAATCGGGGCCGGTTGAAACCGTCACTGCGTTTTGGCGGGAGGCCTTAAACGATGCTGCCGAGTTTCATGGCGACACTCATGTCACCTTCCACCTGCATCTTGCCGCCCATGAAGGCAGCCGTCGGGTTGAGGTCGCCGGACAGGAGGTCGTCCAGGTCCTCGGCGCTCATCTTGATGGTGCAGTCGGCTTCCTGGTCCTCGTTGGACACCTTGGAGCCCTGCAGATAGATGATACCGGTTTCGCCGAGATCGAACTTGACGCTTTCTTCAATGCCGCCATCCGCAACTTTCGCGCGGACACCTTCGGTAAGCTTTTCCAGGGACATCTGTCTTCTCCCGTTTGAATGAGGCCTACGCCCCTTGTCGCTCCCTTGAAGCATGCCGTTTACGTAATCGTCAAGTGCGAATGTCGCGCCGCCATCCACTCGCCCATGGCGAGAGGGACCCGGTATGGAGCGACGGACGTCCAGTGTTTGAACCTCTTCCCGGCCGGCTCAACACACGGGCCGGATGAGTGCCAGATCAGTGCCAGATCAGTGCCAGATCAGTGATTGTCTCGTGGCAGTCCCCTGGTATGCGCCACATCCTGATATTTCACCGCCGGTTCCAGCACCATGCCCTTGTCGAACTGGCCGATCATGGCACGTTGGATTTCCTGCCAGGGGGTCTGGCTTTCTGCCACCTTGAATCCTCCGTCGGCCTCCAGGTCGGCGCGCCGCTGGGCCATCTCCCCGTCGGAGATCAGGATGTTGGCGGTTCCCTTGCGCAGGTCGATCCGCACCGGATCGCCGGTTTTCAGAAGCGCCAGCCCGCCCATGGCGGCAGCTTCCGGAGAGGCGTTCAGGATCGATGGCGAACCGGATGTTCCGGACTGGCGGCCGTCGCCGATACACGGCAGCGAAGTGATGCCGCGCTTGATCAGCGCCGTTGGCGGCTGCATGTTGACGACTTCCGCCCCGCCCGGATAGCCGATCGGTCCCGTGCCGCGGATGAAAAGCATGCAGTGTTCGTCGATGCCGAGATCCGGATTGTCGATATTATGGTGATAATCCTCCGGCCCCTCGAAGACGATGGCCCGACCCTCGAAGGCCTCCGGATCGTCCGGGTTGGAAAGATAGCGGTTGCGGAATTCCTCCGAAATCACGCTGGTCTTCATGATCGCGCTGTCGAAGAGATTGCCCTTCAGGTTGATGAAGCCGGCATGCTCCTTCATCGGCTTGTCGTAAGGTTTGATCACATCCGGCAGGTCGGTGGTGATGCCCTGGCAATTCTCGCCCATCGATTTGCCGTTGGCGGTGACCGCACCGGGATGCGGCAGCTTGCCGTGGCGCATCAGTTCCGCGACAACGGCCGGCACGCCGCCGGCATGAAAATAATCCTCGCCGAGATATTCCCCGGCCGGCTGAAGATTGACCAGCAGCGGAACTTCGTGGCCCAGCCGTTGCCAGTCGTCATTGTCGAGCGCGACGCCGAGATGGCGGGCGATGCCGTTCAGGTGGATCGGCGCGTTGGTCGACCCGCCGATGGCCGAGTTGACGACGATGGCGTTTTCGAACGCCTCACGGGTCATGATGTCCGACGGTTTTCGGTCCGCGTGAACCATGTCGACGATGCGTTTGCCGGTCTCGTAGGAGATCGCGCCGCGCTCCCGGTAAGGAGCCGGAATCGCTGCTGCGCCGGGAAGCTGCATGCCGAGCGCCTCGGCGAGCGAATTCATCGTGGTGGCCGTTCCCATGGTGTTGCAATAGCCGACGGATGGTGCCGAGGAGGCGACGAGATCCATGAAGCCTTCGTAGTCGATCTCGCCGGCGGCAAGCATCTCGCGGGCCTTCCACACGATGGTTCCCGATCCGGTGCGCTCGCCCTTGTGCCAGCCGTTCAGCATCGGGCCGACGGACAGCGCGATGGCCGGAATGTTGACGGTTGCCGCTGCCATCAGGCAGGCAGGAGTTGTCTTGTCGCAGCCGATGGTCAGCACGACACCGTCAATCGGATAGCCGTAAAGCAATTCCACAAGGCCGAGATAGGCAAGGTTCCGGTCGAGGGTCGCGGTCGGGCGCTTGCCGGTTTCCTGGATCGGATGCACCGGGAACTCGAAGGCGATGCCACCGGCCTCGCGGATGCCCTCTCGCACGCGCTTGGCAAGCTCCAGATGATGGCGGTTGCACGGGGAGAGGTCGGACCCGGTCTGGGCAATTCCGATGATGGGCTTGCCGGATTGCAGCTCTTCACGGGTGATGCCGAAATTAAGATAACGCTCGACATAAAGCGCGGTCATGCCCGGGTTGTCCGGATTGTTGAACCAGGCCGCGGACCGCAGCTTCGGTTGTTTGGTGTCGCTCATGAAGCCTCTTCCCTCAACTAAATCCGTTTGGGGTGGGGACTCATAAATGAAGATGAAATGGCTTCACTCCGGTGCCGACAGCGTGCTTGACCGGGCAGGACGTCCGCTCGGCGCACGCTTTCTGGCGGTGTCCCGCCATTCCCGATGCCACTTCACCTTCATTTATGAGTTCACACCCTGGGTCACGGGTTCATCGCTATTTGTAAATCCGTGACCAGAACAGCGCAGAGTGGATAAACACCAGTGTCATAGCGCTGTAAAGGCGCTGGCCGCGCAATTCTGTTCGACGGGAAATTATTCGGCTTTAAAGACCCGAGCGTCTCCAGCGAGTCAGGCGATGGCAGGCCTTCTTCCGGTGTTGGCGACGGAAAATCGGGCGAAGGCCCAAAGGATCGCCAGGCAGAGTGCAAACAGCATCGGCGCCACGGAAAAGGGCACGAGGAAGCAGGCACCGCAAAGTCCGGCCAGCGCCCAGATACCGGTCAGAAGCCGTCTGGCATGCAGCGCAAGCAGGTTGCGGCGCATGGCAAGAGACTTGAGGGCCGGAAACGCTCCGATGTCGTCGGTGTCGCTGACGGCGATCGGTACGGTGTCCTCCCGATCTCCCTCCGGAGCAGGGCAATCCCTGAGTTCAAGGGCAGTGCGGTCGGGCGAGAGTGTAAGCACGAGCGGGCTCCGCAGCCCCGCACTGGCGACGGCGTCCCGGGCGGTTTCGCCCGGCTTGGGATCATCGAGGAGTTCCAGCCCGAGCATGTCGCCAAGCGCTTTGCGGGTCTTCTGGCTGTCGCCGCTGAACAGCCAGGGAACCAGACCTTCCGCACGCAGGGCGAGGCCTGCGACACCCGCGTCCTGGCGCAGTGTTCCTTCAAGGCCGAGCACACCCACGACCCTGCCGCCGACCGCAACGCGCAGCACGGTCTTGCCGTCCGCTTCCAGGGAGCGGGCAATGGCATCGGCGGTGAAGCTGTCGATCTTGAGACGGTTGAGCAGAGCCGTGGTGCCGATCACCACCGTCTGACCGCCCAGAAGGGCGACGACGCCAAGACCCGGCTCCGGCTCGAAACGGTCCGGCGCTCTTACCGCCACATGCCACTGGGCGGCCAGTTGGCGCAGAGCGACGGCAACCGGGTGGCTTGACTGGGCCTCGGCCGAGGCGGCGACGGCAAGCAGGGTTTTCGGTTCGTTGTCGAAAGCCATCACATTGGTGACCATCAGATCGGGGCCGGACATCACCGCGGATTTGTCGATAACGATGTCCCGGGCGTTTGCGATACGTGTGAATGCGCCCGGGCCGAGATCGCGCGCTCCGGCCGCCAGCGCAGCCTCATGGAACACCTTGTCCGCAAAGGCATTGATCCCATCGATAAGGTGCGGCCAGGAGAGCAGCAGTGCGGCCGCCACCGCCCCAGGCACCAGGGCGGGATCGACGATCCACCACACCCAGGCCGTTCCCGTCGTCAGCAGGAGCGACAAGACGGCTTCCCGCAGACCGTTCCTGTCACCTCGGGGAGGAAGCAGGGCAACGCCGAAGGAACGCAATGTCATCATGAATGCTGCCGAGATAGCCGGGGTGCTGGCAAGGTCGGATGGAACCCCGGCAAGCAGAAGCAGAACCGTAAATCCCAGAAGAACGGAACTCGTGGCGACAGTCATCAATGTGAGAGGGCGTCCGATCATGCAATTCATGGAAAAAGAAAGCGCAAGCAGAGAGAAAATCGAAGAGAACATGCCGAAAAACAGGACGCTGTATTTTTCAAAAATCAGGATCGGCTGGTCGGTCGCGTCGCTTCCCAGGGACATCGCGCTCATCGCAAAAACCAGAAAGACCACTGAAGTCCCTGAGAAAAGAAACCAGAGTGAGGAAGAAAAAGATTTTTTCGGCATGGCCGGAAACTTTCGCCTTGTGGTTTTTTGCTGTGCCCCCGGTTTGCGTCAGTTGCGCCAGCTGGGGAGAAGATCGCAGGATCGCACTTAAAAATGCGGGATGGCGTTTCAGCGGGCAATGGCGTGAGGATTGGCTAACGGGTGCAATGCCGGCGCGAAATGCGGGTCCTGCGCAAAAGTGACAACCCCTTATACAGGGCGTCGATTGTTTTCTTTTTCACCTGGAGCAAGTTTCATATGTAAAGAAAATCGGAGCCCCGTGTATTCAACGGTCCCCCTAAAGTAGCCTGCTGGACGGACATGATTTCGAAGCTTTTTATATTGACGGGAAGGCCGGAAAGTCCTTCCTTTTTCCCAAGTCGTTGAAAGTTTGTGTCCCGATCGCGGATCTGGCCGCGCCATGAAACCAGCGGTTTGATTGCCGCTTTGCGGAAGTCCCAGAGAGTTTTTCTGAGCCAGGGAAACTGTCGGGCAGGAACGCGGAAAAATCTGCCGGGTCGGGACTCGATTGTGGTTATCGGTGTGGGGCCAACCGGGAATCAGGGCTGTTGCCCGAGTCAACAGCGCGACTCGGAAGAATCCGAAAAAAGACTCATCCTCAGGGACTTACGTTGCCATACCCGAAAGCCTGACGTCAGGCACCTTCCAGATTGGCACGCGACAGCAACTCCATTGAGGGCATCAGAGTCAGAAGTTCGCGCGTATAGGCGTGCTGCGGCGCTTCGAACAGCTGGTCGCACCCGGAGACCTCGCACAATTCGCCATGGCGCATGACACCGATGCGGTTGCACATCTGCCGGACCACCGCCAGATCGTGGCTGATGAACAGCATGGTCAGTTGCAGCTCCTCCTGAAGGTCCTTCAGGAGGTTCAGGATCTGCGCCTGGATGGAGACATCGAGCGCCGACGTCGGCTCGTCGCAGATCAGGAAGCGCGGACGGGTCGCGAGCGCGCGGGCGATGGAAATGCGTTGTCTCTGACCACCGGAAAACTCGTGCGGGTATTTCTGCCCTGCGGCCGTTCCCAGACCGACATGATCCAGCAGGTCATCGACGATCCGCCTGACTTCCGCGTTGCCGGAAGCAAGTTTATGGAACCTGATCGGTTCGGCAATGATCTCGCTGACGCGCATGCGGGCGTTGAGAGAGGAATAGGGATCCTGGAAAATCATCTGCATCTGTCTGCGCATCGCCAGCACGTCCCGGCGGTTTTTCAGCGATGTGAGATCCGTTTCTCCGAAAAGGATGGAGCCGCTGGTCGGCTGGTAAAGTCCGGTGACCATCCGGGCGATGGTTGACTTGCCCGAGCCGCTTTCACCGACAAGGCCGAAGGTTTCGCCTTGCTCGATATCGAAGCTGACCGACTTGACAGCCTGAAAGTACTTCCGCCGGGACGGGAAAATCGATCCCCGGACCTCGAACCGCATATCGAGATCCCGGATGCGCACGAGAGGACCGGAAATCTCGCTGAAATCGCGGGCCTTTCCGAGCCAGTGGGTGGAAATATCGATCTGTCGCTGCGGCGTACCTGCCGCCTCGATGTAGTTCACGACCGGAAATCGGTCGACCTTGATATCCGGCCGCGGCACCGCGGAAATCAGGGATTGCGTATAGGGATGTTCCGGCGCGCCGAGAACCTTCGTCGTCTCGCCGTATTCCACGAGTTTGCCCTGATACATCACCGCGACATGATCTGTGATGTCGGCGATCACGCCCATATCGTGGGTGATCACCATCATGGCGACGTTACGCTCGGAGCAGAGCTTTTTCATGAGCTCCAGGATCTGCGCCTGAATGGAGACATCCAGTGCCGTGGTGGGTTCATCGGCGATCACCAGTTCCGGTTCGGCGCACAGGGCGAGTGCGATGACCACCCGCTGGCGCATGCCGCCGGAAAACTGGTGCGGATATTGTCCGATCCGTTCTTCCGGATTGGGAATGCCGACCGCGTCGATCAGCTCCACGGCCCGCTTCCGCGCCTGCCTGGCGCTAAGCGACAGATGGGTGCGGATGGTTTCCACCAATTGTGATTCGATGGTCTGCAGCGGATCGAGCGAGGTCAGCGGATCCTGGAAGATCATCCCGATCCTGCGGCCCCGCAGCAGGCGCTGTTGCTTGTAGGGTAGCTGGTCGATGCGCTGGCCATGCAGGAGGATCTCGCCCCCTGCGATGTGTCCCGGCTCCTGCAACAGTCCGATCACCGCATTGCCGACTGTCGACTTGCCGGCACCCGATTCCCCCACCACGCCAAGTATCTTGCCGGCCTCTATGCTGAGACTGACGTCGTCAACGGCGACAAAGACGGATTTCCGGGCCGGAAATTCGACAGTGAGATCCCTGATATCGAGCACGCTCATTTCGCCCTCACCGTAGTTTCGGGTTGAGGGCGTCGCGCAGCCAGTCGCCCAGAAGATTGACGTTCAGGACGAGAAGGGCCAGCGCAACACCGGGAAAGATCGCGATCCACCATTCACCGGAATAGAGAAAATCGTTGCCGATTGCGATCAGCGTGCCGAGAGACGGCTGGGTGGGTGGCATACCGACACCGAGAAAGGACAGCGTTGCTTCGGTCACGATGGCAAGCGCAAGATTGATGGTGGCGATCACCATCACCGGCCCCATGACGTTCGGCAGGATGTGACGCGCCATGATGATCACGGAAGGGAGACCGATCACCCGCGCTGCCTGCACATATTCCTTGCTTTTCTCCACCATGGTCGAGCTGCGCACGGTACGGGCATATTGGACCCAGAAGGATAGGGCCAGCGCCACGATCAGAATGTAAAAGGCAAACACGTTGCGGTCGAGCGAACCGAAAATTCCATGCGCGATACCGTCGATCAGCAGTGCGATCAGAATGGCAGGGAAGGTGAGCTGCACATCGGCGATGCGCATGATGATCGCATCGATCCGTCCGCCCATGTAACCGGCGACCAGTCCCAGGGTGATGCCGATGACGGCGGCGGCAACTACGGAACAGAAGCCGACAATCAGTGAAATGCGCATTCCGTAGAAGATGCCGGAGAGGAGGTCCCGTCCCTGATCATCGGTTCCGAGCACGAAGCGCGGGTCGGAATAGTCCATCCAGACCGGTGGGACGCGGGCGTCCATGATCGATATGGAGGCAAGATCGAATGGGTCGTGCGGAGCGATCCACGGCGCCAGAAAGGCGAGGAGAAACAGGGTCAACGTTCCGCATGCGGCTATGACCGTGATCTTTGACCTGAGGAAGGCATGGAAGAAATCATTGTCGACCATTCTGGTAATGCGTCCGGGTGCGGCTTCTACCCCGCTCCGGTCCTGAACCGCCGCTTTTGCTTCTTCGTTGGAGACTGTGGGCATGGTGTGCTGTCTCCCTTAAGGCCGTCCGACCCGCAAGCGCGGATCGATGAGAAAATAGAGAATGTCGACGATGAAGTTGATTGCCACGAACATGAAGGCTGTCAGCAGCAGATAGGCCGACATGATCGGAATATCGACATTCTGCACCGCCTGCAGGAACAAGAGCCCCATGCCCGGCCATTGAAACACGGTCTCGGTGATGGTCGCGAAGGCGATGATCGCCCCGAGCTGAAGGCCGGTGATGGTAACCACCGGAACCATGGTGTTCTTGAGCGCATGGCGGAAATTGACCAGCCGGTCCGGCAGGCCTCGGGCGCGGGCGAATTTGATATAATCGGTGCGGATAACTTCAAGCATCTCGGCGCGGATCAGCCGCATGATCAGGGTCATCTGGTAGAGGCCGAGCGTGATCGACGGCAGGATCAGGGCTTTCAGGCCGGAGACCGTCAGGAAACCGGTGGTCCACCATGATCCGATCTGCACCGTCTCTCCGCGGCCGAAGCTCGGCAGCCATTGCAGGGTCACGGAAAACAGGAAAATCAGCAGGATCCCGATAAAGAATGTCGGCAGCGATATTCCTATGAGGGACACCGAAAGAAACAGCTTCGAGATGGGCGACTCTCTGTTGAGGCCCGCGAAGATTCCCATGGGAACGCCGACAACAAGGGCGAACAGCGCCGACGTGAAGCTGAGTTCAAGCGTCGCCGGAATACGTTTGGCGAAAAGGTCCGAAACCGGCTGGCGGAACTGGTAGGAGGTGCCGAAGTCGAACCGCACCGCCTTGGACAGAAAATTGTAGAACTGAATCGGGATCGGATCGTTCAGCCCAAGCCGCTCCCGCAGGGCTTCGCGTTCTTCAAGCGAGGTTTCGATGCCGACCATCTGGTTGATCGGGTCTCCGACAAAACGGAACATGGTGAACGACAGAAGCGCCACCACCAGCATGACAATCATCGCCTGCGCGAAGCGGCGTGTCGCAAATCCAATCATATCGGCTCTTCATTTCGGAACAGGAATACGTCCCCGCCCGGAATTCGGGCGGGGACGTGGCGTTGGAAATGGCGGGATCAGTTCTTGGTCACGAAACGGAACTTGAACTGATTGTCGGCGCGCTGAACCAGCTGTACCTTGTCCGAAACACCCCAGGCAAGACCCTGCTGGTGAAGTGGGAGGTAATACACGTTGTCATGGCTGACACTGAAGGCCTCGGCGATAAGGTCGTCCCGCTTGGCCGGATCGATCTCGACCAGGATCTCATCGGTCAGTTCATCGATCTTGGGATCGCAGAAACCGCCGATGTTGAAGGGGGCGCCTGCGCCGGCCTCGTCGCGGCAGTTCATCAGGTCATTGAGCACGTTCCAGCTGTCGAGCGAGCCGGGCGTCCAGCCGAGCAGATAGAAGGAAGTGTCAAAGCCGCCCGAAGCCAGTGTCTTGGCGAAATACTTGGCTTTCGGCTGGGCGTTGAGATCCACTTTCACACCTACACGCGCCAGCATGGACGCAACCGCCTGGCAGATAGCTTCATCGTTGACATAGCGGTCGTTCGGACAATCCATGCCGACGGTAAATCCATCCGCATATCCGGCTTCCGCCAGAAGCGCCTTGGCCGCTTCCGGATCGTACGGATAGCGCTCGAAATCACCCGCTTTTGAGAACAGGAACGGCGAGATCATGATGGCGGAGGGCGTCGACAGGTTCCGCATGACCTTCTGCTTGATCCCTTCGATGTCGATCGCCTGGTAAAATGCCTTTCGGACCCTCGCATCCTTGAACGGGTTCTTGCCCTTCACATCGGAATAGAGCAATTCGTCCCGCATCTGGTCCATGCCCAGAAAAATGGTCCTCAGTTCCGGTCCGGTCAGGGCGACGGTGCCTGCGTTTTCGTTGACGCGTTTGATGTCCTGAACCGGGATCGGATAGACCATGTCCAACTCGCCGGACAAAAGCGCGGCGACCCGGGTCGCGTCAGAGGAAATCGGAGTAAACTCGACCGTGTCGAGATTGTGGTCAGCCGTATCCCACCAGCCGTCGTTTTTCTCAAACACGGTCTTTACGCCGGCTTCATGGCTGGTGATCTTGAAAGGACCGGTACCGTTCGCATGCAGCGCGGCATAATTCGCGGCCGTGTCGGACGCGGAAGTGACCTTGACCGCGTCGTTTTCGATCGTCCATTCCTTGTCCATGATAAAGAACGTATCCCACTCGTAATGCAGGATCGGGTTCGGACCGCTCAGGACAAAATCGACTGTGTAATCGTCCACGATCTCGACCTTGACGTCGGCCGGAACGCGGGTGCTCAGATCCGATCCTTCGGAATGGACCCGATCAACCGAGAATGCGACGTCTTCGGCATTGAAGTCGTTGCCGTTATGGAATTTCACGCCCTCGCGCAGATGGAAACGCCAGCGGTTCGGTTCGACGATTTCCCAGCGTTCCGCCAGACCTGGTTCAATCGACAGATCGGAGGCACGCCGTGTCAGTCCCTCATAGACATTCCCGAGTGACGACAGGGTGAAAGTCTCATTGAGGCTGTAAGGATCCAGCGCGTTCAAAGAGCCCTGAAAGGCGAACTTAAGTGTTTCAGCCTGAACAGCCGACCACGAACCCGCAACAGACAATGCTGCGGCGATCACAAATGATTTCTTTTTCATTTTCCCCTCTTTCCGGTTTCCCGAACTGCAACCCGAGCAAGATAGCTCTTCCAGCGATTGCAAGTCTGCCCTGCAACTGAGAACTATGACATTGCAACTGACTGAATTCAAATCGGTTTAACTGTCTATTTGCGACAGATCCGCTGTCAACCTGTCCAAAAATGCAGCACACCGATCCAATTCTGCTATTTCAATGAATTCATCCGGTTGATGAGCCTGGTCGATGGATCCCGGACCGCAGATGATTGCTGAAAGCCCGTGGCGCTGAAAGATACCGCCCTCGGTCGCATACACGACCACATTGCGGGCGTTGTCGCCGGTCAGGCGCCGCGCGACAGTTTCCGCCTTGCCGTTGTCTTCCTCCCGGAGCCCGGGCACATTGGCCATTTCCGTCACGTCGATCCGGCATTGCGCTGAAATCGCCTGCATGTCGGGCAGGACCTCGCGTTCGATGAAAGACTTGTAGGCTGTAACCCAGTCGTCCACGCTTTCTCCCGGCAACAAGCGGATATCGGTAACAAATTCGCAGTTTTCGGCTGTGATGTTGTGCGCCTGCCCGCCCTGGATCACGCCGCAATGGAGTGTCGTGTAGGGTGGATCAAAAGGACAATCAGGATCGGCCTCGGCCTTGTTCTCCGCGGTTTTGCCATCCAGCCAGGAGATCAGTTTCGCGGCCGCTGAAATAGCGGACACGCCCCTGTGCAGCCTGCTGGAATGCACCGGGTGGCCCTGTATGCCCGTCTTGAGCACGACAATTCCCTTGTGCCCGCTGACCACTTTCATGCGTGTGGGTTCCCCTACGATGACGAAGTCCGGCTTCGGTCCCCTTGCGAGCATGTCCTCAATGAGTGGCGAGACACCCGTGCAGCCGGTTTCCTCGTCATAGGACAGCGCGATATGCACCGGCCTCCCGAGATCGGCGGACAGAAAATCAGGCACCTTCGCAAGCACTGTGGCGGCAAACCCCTTCATGTCCGCCGCGCCGCGACCGTAAAGCCGTCCGTCGGCTTCCCAGGCGGTAAATGGATCCTGTGACCAGTTCTGGCCTTCCACGGGCACCACATCCGTGTGCGCCGACAGAACGGCGCCGCCGTCGAGCGCCGGGCCGATCATGGCGTGAAGCGACGCCTTGGTGCCTTCCTCGCTCGGAACACGGACCGATGTAACGCCCAGCCCGGCAAGGTATTCCTCGACAAAGTCGATCAGGGCAAGGTTGCTGCGGTCTGAAACAGTGTTGAACGAGATCAGTTTCTTCAGCATGTCTCGCGGTGTCAGGAACTGGTTCACGGTCTCTCCAGGCTGGTTATCGGTTGGCTGCGGTGGGTTTGCCGCCGGCCCCGGTATCGGGCACAAGCAGGCCATCCAGGTTGGTCATCGTGAATATCTGCAAGGCAACTTCCTTGCCCCGCAATTTGATATCCGACGTCTCCGCGTCCGAAATGTCGGCATCCGCAGCGTCGATCACGGCTTTGGAAACGGCGAGGAAACTTCCGTGAACCTTGTTCTCGGTTTCCAGCCGGCTGGCCGTGTTGACCACATCACCGAGCGCCGTCAGGCCGCCTCGTGTCCCGTCGGTTCCTGCCGCGCCGATGCGGCCCAGGATGGCCGGACCCAGATGAAGCCCGATCCCCAGGCGGATCGGATCCTTGAACTGCGGCCCTTTCTCCGCTTCCAGGGCCGCCATGACAGCTTCGATGCGCTTGCTGGCCTTGAGCGCCTGACGGGCGCCGGTCTCCGCATCGCAGTCCATTCCGAAGATGGCCATGATGCCGTCGCCGATGAACTTGTCGACATAACCTCCTTCGGCACGGATGGCCGCCGAGGTCTGATCGAGATAGCTGTTGAGAAGATGCACGACATCGTAGGCGAGCTGGGATTCGGTGATGCGGGTGAAATTGCGCAGATCGACGAACATCACGGTCACGACCTGCTCCACGCCCCAGAAATAGGCATCCTGAAGGTGCCGGGTGGAACCGGCCGCCGCTCTCACCGGGACCAGAGGCTGGACTTCGATATTTCCCCTGGGACGGATCTGGCAGGCCAGGCGCACGTTTTCACCGGCCGAAATTCTGGAGAGTACGGCCGCTTCCGCCGGTCCCGGCTCGCCAAGCGTATCGCTGCCCGAAAGAATCCGTACCCGGCAGGTCGAGCAACGCGCCCGGCCTCCGCAGACAGCCGCGTGTGGAATGTCTTTCATCCGGCTCATCTCCAGAAGGGTCGGGCCCGGAGATACGCGGATCTTGAGGTCACCGGGATAGGAAACCGAAATACCGGAGGCGAAACGCTGAACAAGGAAGCGGATCAGCACGATGAAAAGGCTGATCAGAATGAGGCTGAAGATGAAGGCCCTGAGCTGAAGGATCAGGCTATCGGCCCAGAGGTGCTGATCCGCCGTGACATGCATGGTGATATCCTGGCTCAAGGCCAGGCGCCGGGCTCCCTCGATCCAGCCCCACAGGGCCAGGACCGGTACGGCGGCCGCAAAGGTCGCCGCCAGCGGCAGAAGGCGCCTATAGAGCGGATAAAGCCTCAGCCAGAAATGGAGGCCGATCATGGCGTGAAACCAGACCACAAGGAGAAGGATGGACTGGCTCACAGCGCCATCGGGCCACAGCATGGTCAGCATCTGGGAATAGGTCGGCACGAAACCGAACTCCTTGGCCACGCCCATCGTGAAGGTGACATGCGGGATCAGGGACCAGGGAATGTAAAGACCGAGCGCCAGCTGACAGAATTCCCAGCGCGGCATCTTCAGGGTGCGGCGCCGGCTTGTTCGCCACAGTGCGAGCGTTACGTGGGTCAGCGCCGCCAGAATCAGAAGCGTTTCGCCAAAGGGATTGCGCCAGATCCGGTAGTGCCAGAGTGAGGCCTTGTTCATCGCCTCGACGGAAATGATGCCAAGCCCATGGTTGAGGAAGTGGCTGAGGCAAAAGGCGAACAGGATGAGCCCGCTCCACAGCCGCAGACGCTGGCGCCAGTTTCCCATCCCCGGCCGCGATCTGGTCTCGGGTTGCCGGGATACGGGTTTGACGGGAACGGAAGCAGATCCGGGCTCGCTCATAAGGTCTCCAGGCATCCTTGCCGGTTTGATGACGCCTCTCGCAGGCAGGCCAGAACCGTATGAATGCAGCAAAGTGGTCCTATTGCAAAGACAGACACGCCTGTCGGGCCATTGAACGGGGATCAGTGACCCGCGAGCCTCGCGGGGTCAACCCGCCGCGGGGCCGCAATAGTGGAAAGTCTTTCCGGGTGCTTGAAACTCGATCCGCCAGACGCAACTGTCCGGCAGGACACCGTCACGGAGAGAGTTGATCATGAAGGTCTACGGCATCAGGAATTGCGACACCGTCAAGAAGGCCCGGAAGTTCCTGGAGGAAGCCGGCATGGACTACACGTTCCACGATTATCGTAAGGACGGTGTGGATGCGGACAGGCTCGCGGCCTTTGTCGGTGAATTCGGCTGGGACACAGTCTTGAACAGGCGCGGCACGACATGGCGGAAACTGGATGACGAGATAAAGGACGCCGTGGTCGATGCAGCCAGCGCTCTCAGTGTGATGATCGAACACCCTTCGGCGATCAGGCGACCGATCGTCGAGTGCGAGACGAAGAACTTCATCGGATTCGATCCCGTTGCCTGGGAAATGGCACTGGAGTTGGGCGAACTGAAATGACGCTGCAGAGCCAGGCGTGTCCGCGGGATCCGGCGTCACCAGGTCCGGCGCGGGCCGGTGTCGATGTGATAGTGGCCGGAGGAATAGTGCTTGTATCCGCCGACTTCCTTCTGGCTCTTCAGATAGGCGAGGACTGATGAGGGGTTTCCTGCAACCGAAAAGTCCACTGCGCGGCAGTTCAGGTGATAGGAATTCTTTGCGCCGCCCTTCCACCAGTTTTCCAGCCACCAGCGTTTGGTGGAATGCACTGTGACATTGCCGTAGCGCTTGGCGACGCGGTTGAGAACCTTCTTCAGCTTGCGCGGCACGCACCAGGAGCTGTCGTCATAGTCGATCGAATTGTGAGACGCGGTCATCCAGCCCATGCCTGTCACACCGGCGACGGTGCCGCAGCCGGCGAGTGTGACGGTAAAGCCGATGAATACGATCCAGGCGATGAGGCGCTGACGCATGACGGGCAAGCCTTGTCGAAACCAATTGCAATGTCGTCCCCCGGGCGAAGGCTCAGACAATTTGATTAAAATTGTGATGAAAAACTTGGTTAACGAACAGACAAACTGAACTTTCAGCGGGCCACTCTGCCACTCACGGTCATCCGGAAGTTGGAAGGCAAGCCGCAGCAATGCGTGGCAAATCGATGTCTGGTCGGCTATGCCTGTCCCGGTTCGGACCGCAATTATCGGCCTCTGTCGGATTTTCATGTCGCTGTGCCGGTATTACAGGGTCATGGTTTTGCGGAAGCTGTTGAAAAATACGGTCTCGACGACCGGCTCAGGCTGGCCGGAAAACGGGACCAGAGACACCTTGGAGAACTGAAGAACATGTCCGATAGCCTATTCGTCCTGACGCTCTCATGCGCGGACAAGCCCGGAATCGTGGCCGCCGTGACGACGGAACTCGCGGATTTCGGTGCCAACATCGCTGAAAGCGATCAGTTCTGGGATCGGGTCACCAATCAGTTCTTCCTCAGGATCGCGATGCTGGCCCCTGAAGGCGTCACTCTGGAAAGCGTCCAGAAGTCGCTGGATCCGGTTATCAGCCGGTTCGACATGAAGGCGAAACTTGTCGATACCGCCAAGCGGCCGAGAGTGATCGTCATGGTGTCGAAATTCGACCACGCCATGCTGCATCTTCTCTACCAGATCCGGGTCGGCTGGATGGATGCCGAGGTCGTGGCCATCGTCTCCAACCACGCGGACGGCCGCCGGACAGCCGAACATGAAGGCATCGCCTTTCATCACTGGCCGGTGACAAAGGAAAACAAGGCCGAGCAGGAAGACAAACTCCTGAAACTGGTCAAGGAAACCGGTGCCGACCTGGTGGTGCTCGCCCGCTACATGCAGGTCCTTTCCGACAATCTTTCCAAGCGCCTGTTCGGCAAGGTGATCAACATTCACCACTCTTTCCTGCCGAGCTTCAAGGGCGCAAAGCCCTATCATCAGGCTCATACGCGCGGCGTGAAGATGATCGGCGCGACGGCGCACTACGTCACGCCGGATCTCGACGAGGGGCCGATCATCGAGCAGGACGCGGAACGGGTCAGTCATGCCTTGTCCGCGGAGGATTTCGTCGCCCGCGGCCGGGACATCGAAGCGCGCGTGCTTGCCCGCGCCGTGAAATACCATCTGGAAAACCGAGTGATGATCGTCGGCAACAAGACGATTGTGTTCACCCCGTAACCTTGAGCCTGTGCGTCGCACCCGAAAGGGACAGGCCCGTCGCTTTTACCGGATGCCCCGGACCTTCACAGCACCAGCGACCAGAGCGTTGCCGCGATCATCGCCACCGCCATCGACACGGTGATCGTCCGCATCAAGGGGCCGTCACCGATCAGCGCGAGGATGGACACGCCTGCAAGCGCCCACAGCGAATGAAAAACCATACCGCCCAGGGTGAAGCCGGTAACCAGAATCAGGGCGTTTTCGTGAACGCTCAAGGTGTTCCCGGCCAGAAAGGTCGAGAACGCCACCAGGTTCATCGCCCAGGTTTTCGGGCTGAGCGGATGGATCAGCAACCCTTCCCAGAAACTCGGCAAGGCGACCTCACCCTTCGGTCTGACGCTCAGGGAAACGATGCGCCAGGCGAGATAGGTCATATAGGCCATGCTCAGCACCTTGAAGATCGTTACGATCGGTCCGCCACCCGCCATCACATGGCCGAGACCGTAGGCCACACTGAGCTTCAGCGGCAGGGACCCGATCTGGGAGGCGACGATGACGGGAAACGCCGTGCGGTAACCGGCGGATGCGCCGATCGCCAGAAAGGTCAGGTTTCCGGGGCCGGGAGTTCCGGTCATGACGATGACGAAGATCGCGAAGGCGAGAAATGTAGCAGGATCCATGACGCGTCTCCGGATAGATTTAGATACAATAGATACAAAGTAGGCGAGTATACCAATTGTCTTGAAAAATTGTATTCGTCAATGTAAACATTGTCCTCATGACAATGTGGATCCCGGACATAACGGCGGCTCAGGGCCCGATTTATCTGGCAATTGCCGACGCGCTGGAAACGGACATCGGCGCAGGCGCCCTGGCGCAGGGAGACCGGCTGCCGCCGCAACGGGAACTGGCCTATCGGCTGGGTGTGACCCTCGGCACCATCACCCGGGCCTATGGCGAGGCGGAACGGCGCCGGCTGGTGAAGGGCGAGACTGGCCGCGGCACCTATGTTGCCTGCAAAAAGCAGAAGGTCTCGCCCCTGATCCCCAGGGAGGAGGAACCGGAAGCTGTCGATCTGGCCCGCAATTTCGCCTATCCGCATCTCAACCCGAGCCTGTCCGACGGTCTGGTGCGCATGGCCCGAACTGTCGGTATCGACGGGTTGAACGGCTTCGTGCCGTCCGAAGGTCTGAGGACTCATCGCGAAACCGGGGTTCTCGTCTTCAAGGACTACGGTCTTGACGCCGATCCGGCCCGCGTCGCGGTCACTTGCGGGGCGCAGCACGGCATCCAGGTGACCTGTCAGGCCCTCTTCAGGGCAGGCGATGCGATTGCCGTCGACTGTTTCACCTATCCGTCGATTTTCAGCTCTCTTGCGGGCATCGGGTTGAAACCGGTTCCGGTCCCCGCTCTGCGGCGCGCGGATGGCGGTTTCGGCGCAATGGATCCCGAAGCGCTTGCCCGGGCGGCGGCGGCCCATGGCGTCAAAGGCGTTTTCCTGATGCCGAACATGCAAAATCCGACGACCCACACCATGACGGTGGAGGAAAGGCAGAATCTCGTCCGGGTGGCGCGGTCCCAAGACATCAAGATCGTCGAGGACGATCCCTATACGCCTTTTCTTCCCGAAACACTGCCGGCTTTCGGGGCGCTCGCCCCGGAACGGACTGCCTCGATCGCCAGTATTTCGAAGGTCTGTTCTCCCGGCAGCCGGATCGGCTTTGTCCATGTGCCGGCCTCTTTCGGAGACAGCATCCGCAACAAGATCGGCGAAAGCACCTGGATGGCTTCGCCGATCACCGCCGAGCTGATCGCCGGCTGGGTGCGCGAGGGGCATCTGTTCAAGACGCTGCGCCTGAAACGGAAAGCCAATCGCGTCAGGTTCCTGAACGCCCGGGATCTCCTGTCACCCTATTTTCTCCAGGGGGATCCCGAAAAGGTGTTCGGCTGGCTGCGGCTGCCCGACGCAGTTGACCCGGATGCCCTCCAGGCCGCCCTCGGACACCAGGGCGTGGCCGTGCTCTCGTCGCGATATTTTCAGGTAAGGGATCACGCCCCGGCTCCCTATCTGCGCATTACTTTCGGGTCGGAACAATCCGAGGACCGCTTCCGCTGGGCTCTTGGAAAGGTCAGGGCGACGATTGATCAATTGGCCGACTTGCCGGAATTGAAGCGGCCGGTAGGTTAGGGCGTAAACTCACAAATGAAGCCATTACGTCTTCATTTGTGAGTTTACGCCCTAAGTCTGTCCGGAGAGGCTTTGACAACCGGCACGGGCCGGTCGATAAGCGGCGCGACAAGGACGTTGGAACCGCGTGCTCCGCTGCGCCCGGCAGTGGCTCGCGACGAGGTGATATGGCGTATTGGCCGAAAAAGAACAAGAAACAAAGACCGCTCGTCTGTAATCCGGAAGCAAGCCCCTATGCGGTGTTCCGGGATGTCGGGCTCACCATCGGCAGCCGTCGTATTCTGGAAGGGCTTTCCCTGACCCTGTCGGAGCGCAGGATCGGTGTGATTGGTCTGAACGGGTCGGGAAAGAGCAGCTTCGTCAGGCTGTTGAACGGGCTGAGAACACCGGATAGCGGCAGCCTCAGCCTTTTCGGCGCGTCTGGCGACAAAGCCCTGCCGGAACTGCCGCGCCATGTCGGCTTCGTTTTTCAGAATCCGGATCATCAGGCGATCTTCCCCACGGTCGAGGAGGAAATCGCTTTCGGGTTGACGCAACTGGGCGTCGGCAAGACAGAAAGCCGCGACCGATCCCGGGAATTTCTCGTCCGTCACGGCTGCGGGCAACTCGCCGGCAGTCCCGTTGCCGAACTATCCGAAGGCCAGAAGCAGCTCATCTGCATTCTGGCCGTCCTGGTCATGGAGCCGCGTCTGCTGGTTCTCGATGAACCGATGACCAGCCTCGACGCGCTTGCCACGGGCCGGATCCGGGACAAAATTCTGTCTCTGCCGCAGAAGATCGTCATGGTCAGCCACGATCTCAGCCATTTGTCAGGCTTCGACCGGGTCCTGTGGCTGGAAGACGGGCGCCTGCGCATGGACGGAAAACCTGATAAGGTTCTGGCGGCCTATTCTGAGGACATTCGCAGCAGGATGGGAACGGAAGCGGAGCTCGCAGCCCTTTGATCTCGATATATCTGAAAGGCGACAGCTGGGCGCACCGGACGCCCGCCGGCATCAAGCTTCTTTCGGTGGCCCTTGCCAGCCTGCTGTTGTTCCAGGTCGCCTCTCTCTGGATTTTTCTGCCCTGCCTGCTCGCCGTCGTCGCACTCTATGCGTCCCTCGGCCGGGAAGGTCTTGCGCAGTTGAAACTGCTGCGCGGCCTCACGCTGTTTCTCGCAATTTTGCTCGGCCTGCATTGGCTGTCCGGCACGCTCATGGAAGGTGTCGCTGTTGTGTTGCGCCTGGTCATCATGTTTCTGGCGGCGAACTTCGTTTCGGTGACCACCCGCCTGGACGATATGCTCGAAGCGGTCCGGCCGCTTTTCCTGCCACTGGAATGGATCGGCCTGTCCTCCCGAAAACCGGCATTGGGCGTTGCGCTTGCCCTGCGCTTCGCGCCCCATATGATGCAGGTCTTTTCAATGCTGCGGGAAGCCTGGCAGGCACGGACAGGGTCGAAGACGTCCTGGCGGCTGCTTGCACCTTTTGCTGTTCAATCGCTGCGCATGTCGGATAATGTCGCCGAAGCCCTGAAGGCGCGGGGCGGGTCCGAGGGACTTTCGGGCCGAGCGGGAAACGCGCGGTCTGGGTCTGGTTTTTGGCGGTGAACTGCGCTATCGGGCCGGCGGACGGCCGCGGCATCGGAGCTCTCCTGCGGGCCAGACGGACAACAACAAGGAAAAACAGATGACTGACCGGTCTCTCGTACACATTGCCTTTTACGCTGCCCTGATTGCGGCCCTTGGTCTGGTTCCACCGGTTGCCATTCCCCTCACGGGCGGGGTTCCGATAACCGCACAAACGCTCGGCGTGATGCTGGCCGGGGTGATGCTCGGTCCGGTGCGCGGCGGGCTCGCCGTTCTGCTGTTTCTGTTCCTAGTCGCCCTCGGCGCGCCCTTCCTGTCCGGCGGCCGGGGCGGCTGGGGTGTCTTCACGACGCCGTCGGTCGGCTTTTTGATCGGCTGGCCGGTCGGTGCGTTTGTGGCCGGATGGATCATGCGCGCCACGTCCGACATGAACATCTTCGTTGCGACGGCCGTTTCAGCGGCCATCGGCGGGATTGTCGTGGTCTACGCCTTCGGGGTGCCGGGTGTCGCGATCATGGCGGGCTTGTCCTTGCCGAAGGCGGCCCTTGCCAGCGTCATCTACATCCCCGGCGATCTGGTCAAGGTGGTTCTGGCCGCGCTGATCACCCAAACGGTTGCCCGCGGTCTGCCGGGAGCGGTTCTCTCGCGCTCGTCGAGCGGTGCGAACGACAAGATGGCCGATTGATCCGGCTGTAGGAAACCGTATCCGGAAACGCTCTGTCATGGCATATGTCGGCGACAACCTGACGGCTTTCGCTGCGGAAAAGCCGGAACGGTCGGCTTTGAAATGCGGGACTGCCGGCTGGAGCTGGCAGGATCTGGTCCGCGACATCGCGGCACTGGAATGTCATATCCGGAGCCGCGCGCCAAATGGTGGCCGGGTTGCACTGCTCCTGCATGACCCGGCGGCGCTGCTGATCTGCTTCTTTGCCTGCGCCCGCACCGGCCGGATCGCGGTGGTTGTGGATGCGAACTGGCCTGATGGCCTGAAATCCGTGGTGCTCACCGAGGTCAGGCCGGATCTGCGCATCGACGACAAGAGTTTCGCGACCGTCTGCAGAGAGAAGTCCCGCTCCGCCCCGCCTGCTTCGGCGCAGCAAGCACCGCCCGGCGACGCGGATCTCTTTTATGCCGGCTTCACGTCCGGCACCAGCGGTGCGCCCAAGGGTTATGTGCGCACCCACGGGTCCTGGCTGAAAAGTTTCGAGCTCAGCAACCGGGCCTTCGGTCTTGCGCGGACAAACCGGGTGGTGCTGCCGGGCGGGCTGACCCATTCCCTGCACCTCTACGGCGCTGCTTGCGGCCTTGCCTGTGGCGGGGAGGTCGTCCTGCTGCCCCGGTTTGACCCGCGCGCCGTCCTTGCGGAGCTCGCCGCCACCGGATCGGGAGCGGTTTTATACGCAACGCCCACGCAGCTTCATTATCTTTGCGAAGCGGCGCGCCGTAGCGGACCGGTCGATGCCGTCCGACAGGTTTTCGCCAGTGGGGCCAAATGGCGGGAAGAAGACCGTGCGGCGCTGGCCGGCGTCTTTCCGCAAGCGCAGCTGATTGAATTCTATGGGGCATCGGAAACCAGCTTCATTGCCGTTTCCAGACCGCAGGACAAGGTTCCGGCGGGGTCTGTCGGGCGCCTCGCCCCGGGTGTTCAACTCGTCATTGGCGATCCGCAGAACCCGGCGCCCCCAGGACGCTCCGGCCCGGTATGGGTCAAAAGCGGCATGCTGTTTTCCGGCTACATCTGCGGAGACGCCCCGGACACCCGCTGGCAGGACGGTTGGCTGACGTTTGGAGACGACGGCTATCTCGACAGCGATGGGTTTCTGTATCTGACCGGGCGCGGCAACCGGATGATCATCACCGGTGGGCTGAACGTCTATCCGGAGGAGGTCGAAGCGGTTCTGGCCGATCATCCCGCCGTCGTGTCGGCTGTGGTTGCCGGCCTTCCCGACAGTGTCCGCGGCCAGAGGCTGGAGGCGGTCGTCCAGCTCTCGGGTCCCTCGGCCGATGCGGCAAGAGTGCTTCAGCGTCACTGTGCGGCCCGGCTTGCCCCCGGAAAAGTGCCCCGGAAGTTCCATATCCGGGAAACCCTTCCTCTGACGGCGGGCGGCAAAGCGGACATTCAGCAGGTCGTTTCCGATCTTCTTGAAGATGGCAGCAAGGAGGGCGCATGAGCGCAAAACGCCCGGTTGTCATCGCAGCGGCGAGACGCACGGCCATCGCGCCGCGCGGTGGTGCCCTGTCCCGCTTTCAGGCAGATGAACTGGCGGCGCCCGTTCTGGCGAGGCTGGTCGCCGATGGCGGGCTGGCCGCCGGGCAGGTCGATCATGTTATTCTGGGCAATGCGCTTTATGGCGGCGGCAATCCGGCCCGTCTCGCCGCCTTGCGCGCCGGCCTGCCGCCTTCCGTTCCCGCGCTCACAGTGGATACGCAATGCTGTTCCGGTCTCGACGCCATTCTGCTGGCAGTCCGCATGATCGAAACGGGGGCGGCCGATTGCATACTGGCAGGGGGTGCGGAAAGTTTCAGCCGCGCGCCGGTGCGCATGCACCGTCCGCAGCGGCCGGAGGTCCGGCCAGTTGCCTATGCCCGGCCCGCCTTCGCCCCGCCGCCCTTTGAGGATCCGGACTTAGCGGATGCCGCAGCGCGGCTGGCGGAAGAGCGGGGTGTTACGCGCAACGCTCAGGCGAAATTCGCCATGCACTCGCATGCCAAAGCCGCTGAAGCCACTGAGATCTTGCGCCGGCGTCTGGTGCGGGTGGGGGAAACGGGTCCTGATCTGGATACCTTTACAAGAGCGCTTTCGCTCAGGACGGCGATGCGGGCCCCGGTCCTGACAGGTACCTGCGACACCGGCCTGAGCGCCGCGACGATTGCCTGCGAGGCCGATGGCGCCGCGGCGGTCCTGCTAATGGCGGAAGATCACCGGGTGGACGACGGCCGGCCGGCCCTCAGGATTACCGGCGGCCTGAGTTCGGGAGGCGATCCGGCAACGCCCGCGTTGGCGCCGATCGGCGTTGCTGAAACCCTGCTCGCGCGTCTCGGCGTTGGCCCGGAGGATTTCTCGGCGATCGAACTGATGGAAGCCTATGCTGTTCAGGCGATGGTAACGGCGGACACGCTCAAGCTCGATCCGCAAAGGCTCAATCCGCTCGGCGGCGCTTTGGCGCGAGGCCATCCTGTCGGAGCCTCCGGTGCCGTTCTGGCGGTGCAATTGTTTGAAAAACTGCTCAGGTGCGGGTCTCGTCCGGAAATTGCCCGTTTCCGGGGCATGGCGCTGATTGCGGCAGCAGGAGGATTGGCCTCGGGCCTGGTTGTCGAGGCCAGTTCCGGGACTATTCGGGACCGGCCAAGTACAAAGGCGGAGAAAGACTAACTGGCTGAATTTGTGAGAAAAAATATCTACGGTGAAATTATTTTCAGGTTTTTTGATTTTTTTCGAATTTGTCCGTTGACGGGTTCAATTGTGCTGCGTATAACGCGGCTCATCGACGGCGGCAACGTCGCTGGCGAGAGGGTTTTTTGTACTAAATTCCTGAAAATCGGACATTTGGTTCCGGGCTGCGAGGTTCGGGTGTGGCTGGTTTTCGCTGGATTTTGGTGGTCCCGAGAGAGCGTTTGTTTCTCTGTTCATTGACAATTTGATTTTGAAGGAAGGGAAGCGTAGGCGGCGTTGGCCTTGCGGGAAGCCATTATCGGATCACTTGTGTTTTGGTTTTGGTTTTTAAGTAAGGGTTACGCAGGTACGT